>NZ_JBHLTQ010000001.1:0-1196190 GCF_042434315.1 Winogradskyella pulchriflava
CTACTTTTTTTGAAACTCTAAATTCCTTGAAAATGAACGACCGAAAACCAAACTTTCGTTTTTGTTTCGGGGTGCAAATATAAAACCCTTTTTTAATCCCACAACACCTTTTTTATATTTATTTTTTACTTTTTTCTACTAAGCTTATTTACAGAGAATTGTAAAGAGTAATTATTTAAAATATATTATGACTACAAATGATTTAGGCATCTACTTATAAGAAGAAATCCCAAACCAAACCAAAACGGATGGTAAAATCTCTGTATGGGTGATTAGGTGCAGAAAAATAATCATAACCAGTAAAAGAAGAATTGAAGTGCTCTGCTTTAAAGAATATACGAGTCTGTCTGATCTTTGCATTAATAAAAAAATCTAATCTAGGGAATCCCCCTAATTCAGTTTCATTTTGAGTATAGAATTCAGCTAGTAAAGGATCATAACCATTCATATTATATTTAGTAAAATAATTGAGTGTTACGCCTGTTTGCAATTTCATTGCCTTTTTAAAAACTTGATTAGAATAGTAAAGTGTATTTCTTGTTATGATAGCTGGCACATTAAGGACATCTATGTCACTCACAACATTTTGATACATAATCGTATTGTCTAGCGCAAAATGTCCTAAACGAAACTCCTTTTGTACTTTGAGTCTTAAATATTGTAATGAATTATTATACTGCTCTGGTTTAATTATTTTGATGTTTTCAGCATTTCTTTCATCTAAATTAAAGTACGTATAGTTTTCTATGTTTGATATATCTATAGTTGCATTAATATATTTATCTGAATTTATTTTAAATTTTAATTGCTGAATATTAATATTTCTAAAATCCTCAAAATTATACCAGTTATAATTAATATAGTCACTTTGGTATAATAGGAAGTTATAATTTGGGAGTCTGGAGTTAATTATGAGACCACCACTTAATTGAATGTCTTTGTTTAGTCTTAAGCTTAAATCAGTATCAATAAAGCTACCGACAAACTCATCAGATAAATTTAATCCAGCTTTAGAATTTAAGGTAATAGAATTTATTGTTTTAGAATATGCTGCGTCAGCACTTATGAAATTAGACTTAATTCGGTTTGGTACTGTTTCATCAGGAAATATTACCAAACTGTTATAACCATAATTGATATCTGTATAGCTTAACTCAAACTTTAAATTACCTAAAATATTATTATAATACTCTATCCCTAGACTAGATTTAAAATCTTCTAGTGTAACCTTATCATTTATATCATTTGTAAAAGAATCCCCAAAATAACTATTAGAGGGTGAACTTTGCCAATATTGATAATACTTGTCTTCAAAAGAAATTTCATTAATTATAGCAAGCCTGTTCTTGTTTAGTGAATCCTTTTTCTTAATTAAATCATAAGAATGATTAAAAAAGAAACGCTTACCAATAAGTATACTTTCACCATTTTCAAAACTCATATCAAAAACTGATCTATCAATAAAATCTTCCTCTCCAGATACAAAATTCTCAATATCCTCATCCAAAATCCCTCCATTTTCTTGATTTAACAAATCCTGCATTACAATATGCCCTTTTGCTTTGTACCTCTCGTTTTTAGTCTTATAATTGGATGTAAAGCGAAAATTACCTGAGCTTGTTAAAGCGTTTTGATAGTTTCCGAGAGATCTTAACCCCTTATATGCTATTGAGAAATTAATTTGTTTGGATAAGTTTATTGCAAAAAATGCATCGAGCATTTGACCTTGTTCAAATGCTGTTTTATAGGTTAACCGTGTCCATGGAGTAGGTACTTCATAATATTTTATATCATCACTCTCTATATAATTAAAATGTCTAGCTCTTGCACCAAAAAGTGGGTTTGTTTCATTTTTTATAACATCAAAACTAAGTGAATTGTATGTCTGCCCTATGTTAGCAAATGGCATTAAACCAAAATTATCTTTTTGAAGATAATTAAACTTATATTCTTTTTTTATAGATAGTGTGGTATCTACAGATATTGTATCTTTTTCATTATTAAACTGCAAATACATATCTATTGAAGCTAATTTATCATAACCATTAGAACGTTTGGTAAAAGAAGAATCTCCATCAAAAGTTTTGCCTGTATTTCGGACATTTGCATTATTAAGCTTTACCTGAGAAGAAATCTCTGATATAATTAAAAAGAAACATAAGGTTATAAAATATTTAATGTGCATTTGATTAGATATAAACTTCAAACAAAGTAAACTATAAATTATTGTTTTTTTTGATAACATTTACAAATTACTTAACATAAAAAAGACCAACAAATAGTATTGTTGGTCTTTTTTTTGTTATTATCTTAATCTTATTCAATAATAAGCTTATGTGATGTTGATTTATTTCCTTCTGAAATATTAACCAAATAAACACCAGATTTAATACCGTTAAGAGATATTGTCTCCTTAAAAACTGAAGATGAGTTTATAAAGCTATTATTATAAACCTTTCTGCCTCTTAGGTCATAAACTTCAACTTTAACATTATTATCAACACTATTTAAGTTAGATTGGAAACTAATAGTAAATTCACCATTTGAAGGGTTAGGATAAACAGATAAGTTTTCTAACAAGTTATTATCATCCACTCCCAATGTAAGGTTACTACCTGTAATAATTAATGAAAAATCTTGACTTTGAGGGTCAAAAGGACCACCTACATTTCCTTGTAAAGTTCCTTTATGGGTAACAGTTAATGTATATGAACCAGCTGTTGGTGCATCAATTTCAATTACCTCAATGTTATCCACTGAATTATCTGCTTTAGAATTTGAAAAACCAGTTGAAGCAGAATAGTCAAGCTTCCAAGGAAAAAATGTTGTTCCGTCCTTTTCAAGTCTTAAATCTAAATCATTTACAAGTCTAGGTGTTTGATCATTAGCTACACCATTAGTTGCAATATTACCAGGCATATCTGTCCAACATATGGTTGCTTTTAATTTTTCACCTGCTTGAGCTGAAAAAGTAAATGTATATGTTCCGCCTTCGTCTAAAGTTAATTCATCAATTACAGACTGACTGTTTTGATCTTCAAGAATAGTCTCAGCAGAGGCTTTGGCATTTAAAAAGCCCCAACCAAATTTTGGATCTGGGCCTACTACATTAATATCATCAATAGCAGTATGGCATACTAAACCTTTTAACGTAGATGAATTCATATATACACCATGAAGCTGATGATAATATTGCTGCAAAAGTACTAGGGAACCTGATGTATTTGGTGCAGACATTGATGTGCCAGAATATGTAGCATAAGCATCTGTTGGAATGGAAGACGTTAAATTTGTTCCATCTGCTGCCAAATCTGGTTTTATTCTTAAATCATCCGTAGGTCCTTGACTACTCCCAGAGTTAATTACTAAATTAGTAATTTCATAGTTTCCGCTAAAAATGGGTTGTTCTGATACAGTTGGATTTGCATTTGCTATGACTAAACTATTTTTCGCGTTTTTATCAGTAGTTAATTTATCATATCCAGCATATAAGCCTCCAGAATAAGAAGTTGTTCCCGAATTACCTGCGGAAGCTACTATTAAATACTTTGGGTTATTTCTAGCTATGTTATCAATATCTCTTGCATCTTGAGTATATGCTCCCATCCACCATGCATCTAAGTAATCACCATTATTATTAACTATTGGTACACCATATGAATGATTAGAAATAATTATAGGATCAGTTGCAGCATTAACAGCTGAAATCATTTCTGTTTCGTCATTTGACCAATTGTAACTTTTAATATTAACATTTGGAGCCATACCTAAAGCAGATGCACTAACCCCTTTGGCACCAATAGTACCAGATACATGAGTAGCATGAAAACTAAATGAACCTGAATCACCATCTACAATTGCATTATCTATTATAGTTACTCGAGAACCCGTATCTGTACTATTTGCAAATTCTGGATGAGAAGCTTGAGCTGGTCCGCCATCCCAAACACCAACAGTAACACCTGACCCATCTAAATTTAAACCAAGACTTCCACCAACTTGCAAATGATTTATTTTTGTTGCTCTACCTGCGCTTAGATTATATGTTGATCTATAGATGGGCTTACCATCAATTACATCATAAATATATTCTATATGATTGCCGTCAGATAATGACTTTTTTATATTTGGGTTATTCAATAAAAAGGTATTGACTCTTTCTAACCTCTCATTTTCTTGTTGTTTAAGTTCATTAAACAATTCTTTGTTAGCTTCTGAAGCATTGCTACTTAATTCTTGTGAAGAAACAATATTAGAAGAAACAAAAAAAGCAATTAATAAAATACAGTATTGTAAACTTTTTCTCATAATAAAATTTTGACGCAATATAATGATTTATTAAATAATTATATGTTAAAAAAAAGCCACCTTATTAAATAAGGTGGCTTTTACTATTAGTATAAATACTATATATTAATTTACAGTAAATTGTGCTGATGAATTGAAACCTGCTAAAGTAGTTTCAGCAACTAAAGTTGCACCTCCTGAAGTAACAGAATAAGTACTTCCACCATCTCCATAAGAGTCATAGACAACTACACCGTAGTTACCAGCTGGTAAACAAAAATCATAAGTGAAATCTGTAAAGTCATCAGCTGGGTTATTATATGGACCGCCTGAATAGATTACAGTAGGTGTACCTGATAAATCATAGATTTCCCATGTTGTTTCATCTGGCCAATCATCAGTTGTAAGTAATAACGTTACTAAAGTATCTAAACAAGTTTCTGTAAAGTTTAAAGTAACAGCATTACCAAAATCCATACCAGCTTCATCAAGAAAATCTAAAACCAACGTTTGGTTAACAAACCCTAAATCATCGTTGTCTGTTACTGTTACAGTAAGAGTTCCAACATTAGAACCTCCAGGTATAGTAACTGTACTTGGTACAGTGTATGGTGATGCTAAAGTAGACGCATCATCAACTACTACAGTAAATGAACGATCTGAGCTCGATGTTTCACTTGCCGCTACTTTAACATCAAATGTTTGAGTAGCACCTTGATCTACTGTAAATGCTATTGGACCTTGTTCAAAACCAACATAGTTTTTTAAATCCGAGCTATCATCATGCTCACAGTTAAATAAGACTAACGCAATTAATATTGCAAAAACTCTATAATATTTTTTCATAAAATAATAATTTTAGTTGTTTTGCCCTGTAATACTAGGGTTGTTCTCTATTTCTGTATCAGGAATTTGGAAAGTCATTTCATCAGAATTATAACTAAACGACTCTCCTGCACGATACACGTGGTTAGTACCTCTAGTTACCGTAGCTTGATTACGCTTCATAGCAAAATAACTCTTTCCTTCTCCCCAAAGTTCAATTCTAGTTTGCAAATAAATTGCATCAAGAAGAGCTTGTCCAGAAAGTGGGTTGATATAAGCTGCTGCTTCAGCGGCACCTAAACGACTGCTTAAAAGTTCAATCATTCTAGCTTTTGCTGCAGGCTCATTTCCTGTTCTAGCAGCAGATTCAGCACTTAATAAATAAAACTCTTCAACTCTCATATGAACTAAATCAGTAGTAATGATATACTGACCACCGATAGTTCTTCCCGGATCGAAGAATTTATTAATTGGTTGTAAAGGTGCTGTACCTGTACCAAATTGATTCTTTCTAACATCGTTAGCTGGAATTTGAGAATATAACAAATCATCTATAGATTTATGGTCTCCAGCCCATGCATAACTATAAGTAAAGCAATCTACTTGTCCCCACCAATCAATTAATTGGTGACCTAAATCTTCTACAAGATCGTAACCCCAAATCCATGAAGCTGTATTTACATCATTGAAACCAGATCCAGCACCAGGGAAAGCTAATTGACCTGCTGTAGTTAATGGATAACCACTAGCAATAACAGCATCAGCTTGAATTTTTGCATTTGCAAAATCACCCATTGCACCGTAAGTATAAGCTAAAAATCCTTGTGCTACCGTTTTATCTACTAAATTTTTAGCCTCACGAGTATAACCATCTAGTAATTGAATAGCATGTGTTAAATCACTAACAACTTGATCATAAATATCACCAGCTGGTACCTTAGCTAAACTATAAATATCTATATTATAGAAAGGCAATACTTCTTGATTAGGATCATAAGTTCCTTGATATAATTGTAATAGATAAAAATACGCATATGCACGATAAATTTTTGCTTGTCCTAAAATACGCTTACCTTCATCTGTTTCAGGTTCTGCATTGTTACCACCAATACTATTAATAACATTATTAGCTACACTAACAATTCTATAATAGTACTTCCAAGTAATATCATTCTCTTCTTGAGTAAAATCTACTGTACTAATAAGGTTTGCTGAATCGTTATACCATCCATAAGCACTACCAGAAAGCGCCATATCTCCACAAATCATATCTGTCCAGATATCAACCATTTTTTGTCCAAAATCAAAATGACGTGAACCTGTTATTCCAAATGGTTCAATTATAAGACTGGTAATACCATTCAACGAACCGTCTAAAAGTTGAGGATAGTTATCTGAGTGTTCTGCAATACCTGATGCAGTTAGAACATTAGTCTGTTCTCCTTCTAAAAATTCTTCGTTACAGCCCAGAAATAATACTGAGCAGAACATAATCGAGTAAATTAACTTTTTTTTCATAATCATCATTTTTTTTTTAAAATTCTATTTTTGCTCCAACACTAAAGGTTGTCGTTGGCATATAGATACCTGAGTTTGACGACCCAATTAAAGTAGTTGGATTTAGTCCATCTCTTGCGCTTAACATCATTAAGTTATCACCTGTAACAAAAATATTAAACCTAGATAAGCCTAACGCTTCAACAGCATCAGCTGGCAATGAATAACCTAACCTAACGTTATTCAATGACAAGTAATCCGCTTTAGTTAAAAAACGTGAAGAAGTAGAAGCGAACTGAGTATCAGTATTAAAACCTGCAGACTGTCTTGGGATATTAGTTATATCACCAGGCTGCGTCCAAGCATCTTGCATATCTGAGTGATAGTTACTAGTACCAATTAAATCTCTATTCTCCATTAATCTTGAATAACCATTATCATAAACATAACCACCTACGCTATATCCAAATTGAGCTGATAAATCAAAATTCTTATATCCTGTATTTAAACGGAAACTACCTCTAATTTTAGGTATAGCAGATTTACCTACATACTTTTGAGTTGCATCAGCATACACATTAGTTGTAGTTCTCTCTACATTTACATCATCATTTTGATCAAGATAATTCACCATATTTAAAATACGCACATCTCCATTTGCTTCATTAAAAATACCATCATTATCAACATCGTTAAAGTAAGAATACCATAAACCAGCTCCTGTCGCAGGATCTACTCCAGCCCATTCTCTCATATAAAAATCATATATAGAATGTCCTTTAGAGTAAGAATAAAGTCCGTTTGCTATATCAAGAGGCTTAGGCTCTCCTGTAAAATAATCTCTTGGCATCTCCACAATTTCATTGTCAAAGATTTCACCATTAACATTAAATGATAATCTAAAATCATTTTGTGGTTTAAACACTTGTACTGTAGCATTGAATTCCAAACCACTGTTTCTTAATTTACCATCGTTATATCTGATGAAAGTATCACCAGGTGATGGAGATAAAGTTTGTGTAAAGAAAAGGTTTGTTGTATTCTTCACATAGTAATCAACATCTAAACTTAAGTATTCATTAAACCAAGTACTTTCAAAACCTACTTGCATAATTTTTGATGTCTCCCATGTTAACTCGTCATTTGGTGCTTCACCAGTTGGAGAATAAGATATTGACCCATCAACTGTATTGTTTATAGAAAAGAACTGGTATCCATAAAGTGTATTAACACCTTGATCACCAATAACTCCATAACTTCCTTTAAGCTTTAAATAATCAAGGAAATCTACATTAAAGAAGTCTTCGTTAGACACAACCCATCCAAGACCTACAGAGCCAAAAGTACCCCATTTATCTTTAATGAATCGAGAAGAACCATCACGTCTAACCGACCCTGTTACAAAATACTTTTGATTGAAATTATAGTTTAATTGCGCAAAGTAACTATCTAAACTTCTTCTTGTAGTAGAATTACTTGCACGACCAAAAGGTGTAGTATATTGATCTAAACTTAATGAAAGAGGAATAATTGCAGTTTGTGCAGAAGCACTTAACGTCTCATATCTATTCACCGTAGATTCATGTGCTACAAAAGCATCAACACTATGATTACCATATTGCTTAGAAAAACGCAACATCTGTAAAAAGTTTTGATTTATATTAGTTTGCTCTTGTTTGAATAAGAACCCTTGGCTCGAAGATCCACTTCCATAATATGGATTAGATACAGAACTAGCATTATACGTATTAAGCTGACCGCTATAACGCGTCTCAAACTTTAACCAATCTGTAATATCAATACCTACATTAAAGTTTCCTAACACTGTTGTTACATCAGTTCTGTCAAGATCATATATAGCATCAGCAATACCATTTGTAGCATTCCAAGCTCTACGCCCATACTCATTACCATAATCATATTGAAAACCACCATAAATTGGATCTTCAATTAAAACCCCATTAGGATCCCTAAGGTAAATATCATAAATTGCAGGTGTAGTATTAGTTAAAGCAAAAATGTTTCCTGAACTACCTGCCGCACCTTCATTCCCTGAAGAGTTAGTATATCTACCACCAGTAAAGGCAATATTACTTCCTATAGTCAACCAATCAACTGGTTTATGCTCTACATTTAATCTTGTAGTATAACGTGTATAATTTGATTTTATAGTATAACCTTCTTCATCTAAGTACCCAAATGATGCTGAAAAACGTGTTTTTTCGTTACCACCTCTTACCTGAACATTACCTTCAGTTCTAAGACCTGTATTAAAAGCAGCATCAGACCACCTTGTTGGCGTGAATTTTCTACTAATACCTGAATTAAACTCACCTGTAGTAGGGTTAATTAAATCTGAACCAGCAGCATCCCAGATATTATAAGCATTATTAATACCTTCTACTGTTCCATACAAATTAGCACTTGCCCAAGCTGCAGGATCAGCTTCACCTAACAATAATCCTTTATTCTTTAGTGAACGCCATGCCAATTCAATATAATCCTCTGGAGTATCGATAATATCGTATTGTGGTAAAAACAAAGTATTTACACTTGTTTTAAAATCAACAGAAACAACAGTTTTACCTATTTTCCCTTGCTTTGTTGTAATAACAATTACACCATTTGCACCTCTAGATCCGTAGATAGAAGTTGCAGCCGCATCCTTAAGAACAGTCATATTCTCAATATCAGCAGGGTTAATAGAAGAAAGATCACTCGCATAAGGAGCACCATCTACAATATACAAAGGACTTTGGTTACCATTAACAGAACCAAATCCACGAATACGCACAGCTGCATCAGAACCTGGAGCACCAGAAGTTGTGATAACATTTACACCAGCTACCTCACCTCTAAGAGCTTGAGATACATTGGAAACCGCTTTAGCCTCAACATTCTCTGTGTCAATTTTTGTAGCTGTACCAGTATAAGCTTCTTTAGTTGTAGTACCATAACCAACAACTATTACTTCGTCTAAAGCATTATCAAATTCTAACGCTACATCATAAGTATTACCAGAGCCAATTAGCACCTCTGAATTCTTCATACCTACATAAGAGATTACTAAAATCTCTCCTTGACTGACTTGGATAGAATATTTTCCATCAAAATCTGTTTGTTGACCTCTAGAGGTCCCTTTTACAATTACACTAGCACCTGGAAGGGGTAAACCATCGTCTGCTGTTGTAACTGTACCTGTGACAGTTTTCTCTTGTGCAAAAGAAAATTGCATCACGAACGCCATAAAAAGCGTTAATAACCATGTTAACTTTAATTTCATAAAACAATTATTTGAGTTAGTCTAGTTGCAAACATCTTAATTAAATATTAAATAAGCAAGTGTTTTTGCCAAAAAAATGTTAATGCTTTTGCTAATCTGTCAACATATCACTTAAATCATTTTTTTAATGTTTTAAACATATAACTCATTAACTAGATACAAAAACTGTAAAAGGGTTGCGTTAAAATTTTAACTTTGTTGAAACTTTAACATTTTGGCTTTAAAAATTCAGTTATCTTCTTTTGACTTGGAGTGTGGCACAGACGAGGCTGGCAGAGGTTGTCTAGCAGGTCCTGTGACTGCATCGGCAGTTATTCTGCCATCAACATTTCAAAACTCCATATTAAATGACTCCAAACAACTTTCAGAAAAAAAAAGGGTTTTATTAAAACCTTTAATTGAATCTGAAGCTATTTCTTTTGCTGTACATCATGTTTTTGAAAACGAAATAGACAGTATTAATATCTTAAATGCATCGATAAAAGCAATGCATGGGTCAATTTCTCAACTAAATGTTATTCCTAATTATATAATTGTAGATGGCAACAGATTTAAACCTTACAAATCTGTTCCATACAAAACCATAGTTAAAGGAGACAGCAAGTACCTAAACATTGCCGCTGCTTCCATCTTAGCAAAAACATATAGAGATGCTTACATGGAAAAAATACATGAAGAATTCCCAATGTACAACTGGAAAAAAAACAAAGGATACCCAACAAAAGAACACAGAGCGGCAATTGAAAAATATGGTGTAACTAAATACCATAGAAAATCATTTAGATTATTGCCCGAGCAATACCGTTTGGACTTATAACTTTTTATATTTGCAGTGATTTAACTATTACAATGAAGCGACTTGTTTTTTTATTGGTTTTGTTCTCTATCATTATGTCTTGCCAAAAAGACTACAACAAGACTGAATTATCTTATAAATTCTTACCATCAGAAACGAATACAATAATTGTAGTAAATGAGCTCAATGATTTTATAAAGAGTATTGAAAACCATGACATTTTATCTGGTGTCTATAATAAGGAGTTAAAAACAACCTCTGCTGTTTTAGAAAATCTCAATACAACAAAGCAACTTTTTATTGGGCTTTTTGACGAAAGTAAATCAGATTATCTCATTTTAACAGAGAATGATTCTACTTTGTTTATAATAGACTCTATTCAAAACCACATCTCCGAAACCATAACTGAATTTAAAATTCAAAAAACTCAAATAGACTCATCCGTTTTCTACCACAAAATTTTGGGTAATGTATTTGCTGCATCTAACAATATAGATCTTATAAAATCTTTAAACACCAAACATAAGAATACTGGTTTCACTAATTTACTTGAAACTACAGAACCCAAATCCGTAGCATCTGTTGTCTTTAAATCCAACTCGCCTAGCTTTTCAAAATTATTATTTTACAAACGTGATGAAAGTTCAAGTCGTAACTATTCTGTGCTAGACTTAAATTACTCTGACAACAACCTAAGTTATAATGGCATTATTACTTCTAGTGATTCTACCGAAATTAAAATTGATTGTTTTAAGAATACCGTTCCTCAAAAAACAAACACTGTAAAAATTAGCCCTTCCTCTACAGATGAATTATTAAGTATTGCGTTTGATGACTTTTCAGTGTTCAACAGAAATCTTGCTCAATTAAATAGGTTAGAAATTGATAGCACCCAAACCTTTTTAAAATTCACTAATGAAATAGCTTTAATTAAGGATGCTATTATACTTCATTCCTTGGATTCAGATATGGTTTTAGAGACTATTGAGAATAAATTAAATCTCGAGACCTTTAGAGACATAGACATTTATGAGTATGGTAATCCAGATTTTTTTATATCTAGATTAAAGCCTTTTATGGAACTGGAAAATGCTCAGTACTTTTCAATTTTTGAAAACTTCATTATTTTTTCAAACTCCTTAGACACACTAAAGTCAATACTTACCGACGCGCTCAACAACAATACCATAGCAAATACGGATGCGTTTAAACATATTAGTGAGAACTTAAGTGATGAAGCATCATTATTCTTATTCAAAAACTCCGAAGGTTTATCCAACACCTTAGAAAAAAACGTCAAAGGTTATAATGCCAATGCTGTTCAGTATATATACGAAGATAATTATGCTCATGTTCATGGAGTTATTCAAAAATTCAAAAAAAGAGGGCCTTCTAACTCTATTACCGAAGCATTTACCACAAGTTTTGATGCAGAACTCGTTTCCGCACCACAAACCGTAAAAAATCATATTACAAAAGCCTACGATATTGCTGCGCAAGATGTAAACAATGTACTGTACCTTATCTCTAGCTCAGGCAGTGTGCTTTGGAAAAAACAATTACATGGCATGATTTTAGGTAAGATAGAACAAATAGACACCTATAAAAACGGTAGGCTACAACTGGTATTTGCAACTAGTAACAGACTTTATGTTCTGGATAGAAATGGTAATGATGTTGGTCAATTTCCATTAAAGTTCAATGATAAGATTACACAACCTTTATCGGTTTTTGATTATGATAAAAATAAAAACTACAGACTACTAGTTACGCAAGGGAAAGAGTTATTGATGTATGATGCCAAGGGTAAATCTATAAATGGATTTAAATATCAAAACAACGGCTCTAATATTACAACCCAACCTAAGCATTTTAGAATTGGAAGCAAGGATTACATTGCTTTTGGAGCAGGTGAAAATCTAAAAATCCTTAATCGCCAAGGCAGCATAAGAGTAAATGTTAAGGATAAAATTTCCTTTTCAGAAAATGAGCTATATCTCTATCAAAACAAGTTTACAACAACAAATAATTTAGGGCAATTAGTACAGGTTGACACTAAAGGAAAGTTGAGTACAAAAAATTTAAACCTCACCAACAAACATAAAATTGAAACTACGAGCAAAACTCTGGTATCAATGACCGAAAACAAGCTGAACATAAAATCCAGAAGCATTAATCTAGATTATGGTGACTACACAGATCCTAAAATCTACTATCTCAATGATAAAATTTATGTGACGACTACAGATTTACAATCTAAAAAAGTGTACTTATTTGATAGCCAAGCAAAAGCCATTCCTAACTTTCCTGTTTTTGGAACTTCGGCAGCAGAATTGCAAGAGTTGGATAAAGACAATGGGCTTGAGCTTATTACGCAAACCGATAGCAAAACAATTGTGGTGTACAAACTACATTAAAAGTACATTTCATTTTTTTGTATCAATAGTTATTCTTAATTTTAGACAGCTATTAATCAACAACTTATAAGTCTTGAATTTCTAACACTTTCTCTTAACTCATAATTTGTTTCAAGAGGCACCAAAAAGCCTTTGTATAAAATATAACGATAACCAAATCTCGAAGTCCCTGAGTCTGAAACGCCAAATTTATTTTTGGCGTTTCTTTAGTTTTAAGGGTTTCATTTTGTAGTATTGTAAACGAAAAAATAGATAAGAATTCAACATGATAAAACGTCAAAAAGCTGCTTTAAAACAGTGTATTATCCACAAAGTCGGCAACAAATTTAACGGCACAAAAAATGCCTTTTCTAACGCAACTGTAGATTTTGATGAAGCCACATACAACTTAATGCTGCCTTACCTTTTAAAGCCTTTTGTTAGTGTCGCAGAAAGCTATCGTTTTCATCATCATAGCGATGTTGGTCTCAACGAAATTAACACATACTCAGAACAACTTTTTAAGGAAGAAGCAGACTTTGTAGAAACCTCACAACATATTGTTACACATCTTTTTGAGCAAAGTAATTCTGCACAAATAAAAACAGGAGATGTATTGATTTGCCATTTTGAAAACGTACAATACGAGGACTATTTTACAGATGCTATTGGTATCTTTAAAATTGAAAATAAAACAGAATTTTTTCAGACTTATTTAGAAGGCAACAACTACGATATATTAGTGCAAAAGGGCATTCAAGCCAAGAAAGTAGATAAAGGCTGTTTAATCCTGAATACTTCCGATACAGAAGGCAAAATTGTATTCAGCGTAGACAACAACACTTACGACACACAATATTGGATTAAAAGCTTCCTTAACATTAAATATCCGGACGATAGCAACCAACATACCAAGAACTACATTGAACTTTGCAGGGAATTTTCTAAAGAAGTTTTACAACCTAATTTTGGTGGCCAAGAGCAAAGCAATTTCTTAGCTAAAACAGTTGACTTTTTTAAAGAAAATGAAATTGTGAATGTTGAAACCTTTAAAGAAGAAGTTTTTGATGAAGAGGACCAAATACAACTCTTTGAAGACTACAAAAAAAGTTACGAGTCTGAAAACAAAGTGCTCATTCGCAATCAGTTTGACGTCTCTGAAATTGCCTTAAAAAAGCAAAAACAAAAGATTAAAACAGAAATAAAACTAGACACCAACATACAGATTAAACTAGATGTAGATGCACCTGATGCTTCTGCAGAATATCTAGAACGCGGTTACGACGATGAGAAAAAAATGCACTTTTATAAGGTGTTTTTTAATGCTGAGGCTTAGTTTGATTTTTTCAGAATTTTAAGTAACTTCGTTTAACACCTCCTTATGAAGAACCTCATTAAAGTATTATTTTTTTTATTTTTTGCCTTTTTCAATATAAAAGGAACTGCCCAAAACATCCATTTATTATCGAAATCGGAAAAAATTGAAGTTAAAGAGGACTCTTCTTTTGTAAATGAAATCTCAATCATATTTAAAAAGAGCGAATCACAGCGTATATACCCTATTTTCTATGATACAGAACTAGAACAAATAGCTGACATTCAGCTTTTTGAAAAAAAGGGAAAGCGTTTTAAAAAAATAGCCATAAGAAAAATTTATGAAGAAGATGTTAAGCTAGATTATATAACAAGCAAGAAGATTAAATCTGTAGTAATTCCTGCAGATAAGGAAATAAAGTTAACATATTTGGTATCGTGCAAAGAGTTAATGTATTTTTCAAGATTAGAATTCTTTTCTTATGACGAGATAGACACGTTAAAATACCAAATAAAAGTTCCGAAAAAATTTGACTTAGCCTATAATACCATATATAAGGATTCATTATCCTTTTATGCTATAGACTCTACCAAAACTAGCACAGGCTACCAATGGAATATTAAAGTATCACCAAACAAAGTAGAACCAGATCCACTTCAGTTTTTTGGAATATACAAGAATATGAAAGTTCCGTTAATGCGAACTCTTATAATGCCAAATTCGCTGAAAGACCAACCAATCAAATATATGAATGATTGGTATTTTAAAAATGTAATTCCAAAAAAAGGATTAAACGCTTCAGTAAAACAGAAAATTGACGAACTAACAGCTAATGTTTCAGACCCATTAGAGATTGTAAATATTATTTATAGTTACGTAAAAAGTAATTTTAAATATGTAGCTATAGAAATTGGAATGGGTGCTTTTATCCCTTCTCATGCTAATGAGGTCTTTTTAAACAAACAAGGTGATTGCAAAGACCTTTCAAATTTTTTATCTGAAGCATTAAAATACAAAGGTATTGAGAGTGATATTGCTTTAGCCGCTACTTTTGACCACATTAGTGATTGTGATTTCCCCTCTTTAAGTTCGGCTAATCATGTTATTGGAATTGCATATATAAATGGCAAGACGATATTACTAGACCCTACAGATGCAATTCATATAGAAGGAACACCTGTGCAAAGCTTACAAGATCGTACTATTTTGATTGTAAATTCTAAAGGAGGCTCATTTTTTGAAGTAGAGCGATTTAGCCCTCAACAAAATGAAATTTATTATCAAATGGATTTAAAATTAGACTCTAATAACATGCTCATAAATGGTATATTTAATATTGATTACAATGGTATATCTAGTAATTATTTAAAGCGCATTATTAATAGCGAAGGTAAAAAAGAGTTTAAAAATTTTGCAAAATCGCACTACGAAGAAATTTTCGGAAATCAATCTGTCTCTGGTTTGATTTTGAAGGATGAATTGAAAAAACTACATTTAGAAGGAGATATTTCAATTACTGGCAAAACTTTTAATGACGGCTCTAATAAGTATTTGTTTATTGATTTTTTACCTA
The DNA here is from genome assembly GCF_042434315.1 of Winogradskyella pulchriflava. NCBI lineage: Bacteria > Pseudomonadati > Bacteroidota > Flavobacteriia > Flavobacteriales > Flavobacteriaceae > Winogradskyella > Winogradskyella pulchriflava. Next base: position 15,973 of record NZ_JBHLTQ010000001.1, read on the forward strand.
GGCTTATAGAAACGGAAAGTAGAGAAACATTAATTGAAGGCACCTATTTAAGAAATCCTTTTTACAAAAAAATAAGAGCAAAAATAAGAATGGACGAGCCTATAGAAGTTTTTAATACTATTGAGCATGTTTACGAAGGAGACGGTATATCACTTAACATAAAAATAAAAGCAATCTCAAATTTAGAAATTGAATGCAGTTATGATTTTATATTTGAGCATATATTTATAGACCAGAAAAACATTGGTAAAACAAATGAAATCTTAAAATCATTTAAAAAAATAATTAATGAACCCGTTGTTCTCCAAAAACAAAAAAATTAGCCTAGCTTCTATTTGTGCAGGCATACTTTTTTATAGCTTCAGCTCTACTGTTAACGACAAAATAACCGATCCCTTTTTAGCGATTTGCAAAAATTCGGATGCCTATTACACTCATTCCTATATAGATGTTTCATATTCTAAAAATTGGTTACGCTACAAGAAGTATGTTTCAATTAATAATAAATTAGTAGTAAATTCTAATAAAGGTGTAGAAGACTATGCCTTTTTAAACTTAAGTGAGTATCAGAGTAACCATTTAATTAAGATTAAAATAAGAACCCTAAAAGCAGACGGCTCTATAGTTGAGCTAGATTCTAGTTTAGTATTTGAGCGAACTGCAAAAAATAAAAAATTTGGACCTATTAGTTACCCTATTCCTGCTGTAGAACCAGGTGACACGATTGAAACAAACTATGTATATTATGAGAATTTAAAAGAATCTGAATTAATGGATTATGTAAACTTACACTCAAGTTTACCTAGTAAAAATTCTCAATACTCTATAAAAATTGGTTCAGATTTAGCTGTCAGGTATAAACCTTATAATGGCTTTCCTGAGCCAGGAGTTAACTCTAATGATTCACAAATCTATTTACAGTTTTCCATGGACAATTTAAAGGGAATAGAAGTGAATGAGCACAATTGTCTTCCTTGTGAAAAACCGTATTTGTACTACTCTTTAGAAAAAAAGGACAGCGAAGTAAGAACTTGGAAGGATGTTTATAATGAAGAGTTTAATTTCCTCACACAACCATTGGCATTAGACTACGATAATTCGTCCTATTACAAAAGATGGAAGCGTAGAGTAATTGATGTTGCAAAAGATAGCTCAAAGTATTATAAACTAAACTTGTTGTATTCAGAGGTATTAAATAATTTTAAGATAGAGCCTATTCAAGAAAATGAATTTATAAAATCCAATGGTTACTTTCTAAAACAAAAAAGGTTTGATGAAATTAGCATTAGAAGGTTTTATAGGCAAATTTTAGAGGATTTAGAAATTGAATATTGGGCAGTATTTGGCAGAAACAAACGTTCAGGAAATATTGACACAAATTATATTAGAAAAGGTGAGTATGACCATATCTTTTTTGCATACGAAAATGAAAATGGATCAATTACTTTTTTATACCCTCATAATGAAATGTATAAGTATCAAATTGATGAAATTCCAACATCCTTATACAGTACAGAAGCTGTTTTAGTTAAACCTTTTATAAAAGAAAAAAAGAGAAGAAAAGATAAGTTTATAGATAGAGATCTAGAACTTGCCACTGTCGATTCTGTTTCTATAGCAGCAATTAGTTTACCAGGAATGGATTCTAATTATAATTTTATCAATCAAATAATATCTAGCGATGTAGATGTAGAAGAAAAGAAAACCTCTTTTAAATATAGGTTTAAAGTATCTGGAGGATTATCTACAGAATTAAGAGCCTTCTTTGAAATGTTGAATAAAAATGAAGAAGCTAGTAATTTTTATGATGCTTTAGTAGAATTTGAAGGCAACGATAACACAATGCAAATTGACACCGTAACAAGTGTAGACCTAAATAGTAATAAGCCTTTTGCTTATAATATGAGCGGAGAAGGTGTATTAAATAATGTCGTCACCTTTATTAATGATAGTTTAATAAGTTTATCTATTGACAAATTGATTCAGCATAATCAAATAGAAACGAGCTCTAACACTTCAGAACTTAATTATTATCTAGATTACAGTTACTCTGATCGTTTTACATGCTACTTAAACTTCCCTAGTAATATAGAGGTTTTAGGGCTTGAAAATGGAAATATAGATTTTAAAAATGATTTTGGAGAATACTTCTTCGAACTAAAAAAGAGAAAGGAAAACCAACTAATAATACAATCAAATTATATAATTATAAAAAGCATAATTCCGAAAGAAAACTATAATGAATTGAAGTTGTTAAATGAAGAGGTTAAAAACGCAAAAAGCATGCGATTAATTGTTAAGTTAAAAGGCGATTAATACTTTTCAATCTAAATATTAACCTTTGCAGAATACTTAGAACGTGATAACGACGATGAAAAAATGCACTTTTATAAGGTGTTTTTTAATGCTGAGGCTTAGTTTGATTTTTTAGTAATTTTCAATTAAATTCGTTTACCTGTTAAGTTGGGTAGAATGAATTATAAATCTTTATATACCATCTTCATTTGTGCACTAATGTTTGTCGTAACATTAGTAGTACACGCTCATCCAACAGGTAATATGATAACGGTTGGTGATAATGTGCTTTGGTCCTACATAAATCCAATAGATGACCCTAACCACAAAGCATGTGTAATGCTATGGAAAAAAGGTACTAATCCAAAAGTCTTTATACAATCCGATTATGCCGCAAGCGACTATATATTATACAGTAATAAAAAAGAAATTTACATCATAGAGAGAAGGTATATCGATGAACGTCAAGAGTTCAAAATAAGAATTTTAAAAACCACCATAGACAGTACACCAACAGTTATATGGGATTGGTTTAAGGACGACTGGCGCATCGGTGAAGGTGGCTTTTTTATGCTTTCTGACAACCACATTGTTTTTGGTAGTTACCCTCTAGTTTATAGTTTAGAAAAAGGTAAAAAACCTGAAACATATTTTGAATTTGATCAGAATATAAACAGAATTAGAGCCGTAGATAACAACCTTATCCTCTTACTAAATGATAACACTTGTTATTTGGTTGAGCAAAACGGTAAAGTATTAAAATCATGGCATAATTTGATTGATAATACGGTTGACAATGCGCCATTAAACCGAAATCAACTTTTTGATGCAGACTATCGTAACGGAAAATTACTTATAGCATATTGGGGCAACAGGTCGTTTGATAGTGTTGATGAAAACGGAGACCACAAAACTATTCTTCAGCAAACAGCTCCATCAGTACCACATTGGGTTGCGTTTTTTAAAGATGAATTGCTCTTATTTTCTTCATTTTTAATATTTGACGGAAGCACACCACAACCTAATCTATTAATGGTTAATGAAGAGAATAGTATAAATCAAATCTGGAGCAAACCATGAATGGAATATCAAAAATATTGGTGCTATTAACCTTTTTGGTGATTCAATTTTCAGCTGCTCAAGAATCTAGTACAACTAACACCATTTTATTTAAAATAGAAAAGCCAAATTCAGACTACACTTCATATTTATTTGGCACGCATCATGCGTTTGGAAAAACGTTTTTCGATTCCTTAACCAATGCTAATAAAAGCCTCAGAAATTGCAACGTTTTAATAAAGGAAAACCTAAATATTCCTGGGCAGATGGCAGAAGACATTATAAACAGAAGAACCAAACAAACCAAATGGAACAAGTATCTAAGCAAAGACAATCTAGCCTATATTGAAAACTTATTTGCAAGCAGTCCTACCGATTTTAAAAAAATGACTCCGCCAGAAATGTATGCCTTTCTAAATCGGTATTATAAAGCACAATTTTGCTTAGCAAAGGATTCTACCGATACGTCCAATTCCTTAGATGACTATATAGGCCTAAAAGCGGAGCAGCTAAACATAAAACTAGTAGGTCTTGAAACCACAGAAGAACAGATAGCACTCCTCAATAAAGACATAGAAGGAATGCCCAGAAAGGTGCATAAAAAAAGATTTGCAAACCTCATAAAACGTATTAAAGCTGGGCAACCTACTGACTGCGAAGAAACGGATTGGTACGAGCAAATGGACATTGAATACCAACTCAATGAACGTTGCCAAAACGCACTGATATTAACCGACAGAAATAACAAATGGATGAAAGTTATAAGCCAACAACTTGAATTAAATAATTGCTTCATTGCTGTTGGACTAAGCCATTTAATGTTTGAATGCGGACTTATTAACCAGTTGCAAAAACTTGGTTATACTATAACACCTTTTAAAGCAAAATAAATCCTTCAATTAACGGAAAGCTAAATGCTTTTTTAATACAACGGCTTAGCTTGACTTTATAAATTTTAAAGCCTAACTTCGTTTACTTGTGCTAAACTTGTTTCAGTAACGTCTGATTTGATATATTGAAATTATCTCATACTATTAATATTACAGTAAACAAAACAAACTAATGGATACATTTAAATTTTTGATGTTTCTTTTAATTTTCACCTCGTGCAAAGAGGTTAAAAAGGAAATACTAAACCATGAGACACTATCATTAAACCAAGAAATTGCTTTTGTGACTGATAGAGACGGTAACTCTGAAATATATGTAATGGATATTAATGGGGAGAATCTGCGAAATATTACAAATCATGATTCTCTCGACTTTAGTCCTTCTTGGTCTGGTGATGGGAAAAGGCTTTATTTCTATTCTAAAAGAGATGGTAACCCAGAAATATATTCTCTAAAATCTGACGGGTCTGATATAAAGCGACTAACAAATCATCCAACATCTGACGTACTTCCTGAATTATCACCAGATGGAGAGACAATTGTCTTTATGAGTGAAAGAGATTCTCTTTCTAGAAACATATATCTCATGAACAAAGACGGTTCAAATATTAGGCAATTAACACAAAATAGATTCTATGAAGAAAGTCCTAGTTGGTCTAATGATGGTCAAAAAATTATATTTACCAGACAATTACGTGATTCATCGGACACTTCACACGCTGCAAATGGTGAAATACATATAATGGATGCCAATAGTAAAAATGTCAGGCGACTAACTAACAAAATTGGTTACGATTCTGGAGCTAAATTTTCTCCCAACGGAAAACAAATAGCTTTTTATGGAATCAATGGTACTAATTGGGACTTATTTGTAATGAACTCTGATGGAACAAATTTGTACAATCTTACCAATGACAGTATTGAATGTTATTCACCAGATTGGTCCACAGATGGACAATGGCTTGTTTATACAGCAGGAAGTAAAGGAAATTACAATATTTGGAAAATAAACATTAGCACAAAAGAACGAATTCAATTAACCAATACAAATGGCAGAAATGAGAGTCCTGTTTGGAAAAAATAACAAGCTATCAACCAAAGCTTTAAGTAATTGTTTATTCTCACCTAATTGGAAATCCAAAACAGAATCTCCAACTTAGTACATATTTGCGAAGTTAAGTGCTAAACCTAGCAACTACATATATCAAAAGTTAAACGAGTTCAGCCTCAAAAAGCTCCTCAAAATGCTTCAAAAGCTTAGCTTTAACCGCTTCCTCATCTACTCTATCCATACCCAATTCGTTATTTAAAGATGTTACCGCTTTCCCTCTAATTCCACAAGGAATAATATTATCAAAATAACCCAAATCAGCATTTATGTTAAGTGCAAAACCATGCATGGTTACCCAACGACTGGCACGCACTCCCATAGCACAGATTTTGCGCGCAAACGGAGTGCCAACATCTAACCACACACCTGTTTCACCAGGACTGCGTTCGGCTTTTAAACCGTATTCTGCCAAAGTGAGAATAATCATTTCTTCTAAAAAGCGTAAGTACTTGTGTATGTCTGTAAAGAAGTTATCTAAGTCCAAAATTGGATAACCTACAATCTGCCCAGGACCATGGTAGGTAATATCTCCCCCTCTATTTATTTTGTAAAATGTAGCTCCTTTTTCGGTAAGTTGGGCTTCAGAAAGCAACAGATTAGACATGTCACCACTTTTGCCCAAAGTATAAACATGAGGATGCTCTACAAAGAGGAAATGATTGTCGGTTTCTAAACCTGCATCTTCTCTTCTATTCTTTATTTTGGTATCTAAAATGGCTTTAAAAAGGGTTTCTTGGTAGTCCCAAGTCTCTTTAAAATCCTTTAAGCCTAAGTCTTGGAGCTTTACGGTTTTATTCAAATCTTAATCTTCTAAAACAACATCTATATTCATGAGTGTATTATTCTTGTGCATATCACTCATAGCTACTCTGTAAGTTACTGTTTTACCATCTTCAGATATAACCGCACCTATTTGCGAGACAGATTTTACCTTTCTTGGAAATTTATAAACCAAAGTATAATATGCCGTTGAAAAAATCTCTTCAAATTGCATTTCAAATTGCTTTGCCATATCACTCTCCTCTTCTTCATAACCATCTTCTTCCTCATCCATATCATCTTCCAAATCACTTGTTTCTGGCAATTCTGGATGATATCTGCTAAATGTATTATTATCAAAAGAATATGTAATCTTATCTGTTTTGGTTAATTCATCCAATTGTCCTTCTGGAGCTTGTCCATCAGAGTTCCCTACACCTTTAGCAACATCTAAGGCATCATCTACCTGTTCTGTTATGCTTTTTAATTCCTCAAAAGCAACAAAAGGCTTCGTCATATGAAATTCAAAAACACCTTCTTCTTCATTCATATGCATATCCATAACCATCCCTCTTAGTTTTTCCATACGTTCGCGTTGGTCAGCTGAAAGTGCAGCAATACTATCCTTGTGTGTTTCAAATAAATCATTGAAAACAATGGTGGTATCTATTTTTTCTTTTGCTGGTCGTTCCACAGAAGATGGTCGGTTAGAATTGGCATAGTTCATCATCGGAGACAAATCAAATGACGATGTATATTCACCACCCATATCTTTGTTAAAAACAATGGATTCAGTAACATTACAACTCGTTAAAAAACAAGCAAAAACAAACAATAGTAATAATCTTTTCATTCCCATCCTAACCTTCCCAACGGGAAGGAATTTTATTATTGATTCATAAACCACAAAGATAACCAAAAAAATAGGCTTTTAGTAGGTTGCAAAAACCTATAGGCAAACTTCTGTAAATTATTTTATAGCCGTTTTTCCCCTTTGGGGAAATCGAAGATTCAACGATACAATCATTTTAAATAGGATATTGAGTTAAATTAAAAGGGGCTATTTATCGCTCAGGATTATTTAAGATCACTAATGCAGCAATAACGCCTGGAACCCAACCGCAAAGCCATAGTAAAAAAGTGATCAGGATTGAGCCACAACCTTTGTCTAAAACCGCTAAAGGTGGGCAAATAATGGACAGTATAACACGCCAGATACTCATAATTTCGTTTTTATACTAAAACAAGTTCAGTAAGATTGATTGATGTACAAATAAGACGTCGTTTTACTAAATTTGTTACACTTATTTAGCCCAAATTTAGAACATGAGTATGAGCGCAATGGGTTTTTCCCCTCTGAGGAAATAAAAAGGGGCTTTTGTTTTTAAAATTTTGTAGTTTCGTTTTATGCGATTGCCATTTTTTATACTGTTTTTATCAATTTCACTCTTTTGTGAGGCACAATATTCGTTCTCTGGCTATGTAAATCCAGACGAATGGAATAATAACGTGTACCTTTCTATTGTTGAAGATTACCGAAAAATGTCTGGCGTTTATTCCGAACAAATTATTGCCAAAACTACAGCAGATTCTACTGGTTTTTTCGAATTTACAGGCAATATATTGGATGCCGAAAATAGGATTTATCGTATTCATGTAGATAAATGTACAGAAACTCAACAAGGACCAAACCACTTTAATGGGCATTGTAACGATAGTGAAGAACTGTTATTTATTGCCAAAAACACAGACACGTTAAAACTGCCCTTTTCCTTTGGAAACCAAGTCTTCTGCACAATAGAATCTAACAACCCTAAGGCGAATGCATTTGTAAGGATAGATTCACTAAAAAATGATATGCGTTTTGCTTATGGTGAATTTAGAAGTGAAGCCAACCGAAAACTGAACAACAAAAAATGGTTTAAAGCCTTACAAACTTATGGTGAAGCCCTAAACGAACCTATTGCAGAGTTATCCATTTTTGCATACTTATCGGATAGAAGTAGTGATTTGCACAACTATTATGTTGAAGACTTGAAGAATAACAGTTACTATGATGATTTAAAGCAACGTCTTCAAGACACCTATCCAAACGCTCCTTACACCAAGCAATACATCAACGAGTTAGCTGCAGATCGTTATATGTTGGCTTCTTCTGGTGGAAATAATTCAGGCTCAAATACTAACATTTATCTTTACTTAATTTTAATACTTTCATTTCTGTTAAATGCCTTTTTACTGTATCGCAACTGGAAAGTAAAACAATCGAAAACTGAGGATTTAAAAGCCAAATTATCCAAACAAGAACAGGTGGTTTTAGAGCATTTACTCAAAGACAAAACCAATAAAGATATTGCAGAAGCACTTTTTTTGAGTGTTAGCACTGTAAAATCGCACACCAATAACATCTACAAGAAATTGAACGTGCAATCCAGAGACGACGCAAAATCACTGTTTATCAAATAGTTAAAAAATTCAACCTAGGTACTAGTACCGATTTCCAACCTTAATTTTTCAAATTTTACATCGATAAGCTTGATGTTTGTTTCATTATTAATTATAAAACAAATTTATTATGAAACGAACATTAAACATCGTCATTCTATTAGCATTGACTTTAGGTTTATTTAATGCTGCACCAGCAGAATTAGATAAATATGATAGCAAAATAGCTGTCATAAAATTTAAAACCGAAGTTATCGATTACGGTACGGTAGAACAAAATTCAGATGGTACAAGAACCTTCACTTTTACCAATACTGGCAATGCTCCTTTACTAATTACTAATGTAAAAACAAGCTGCGGTTGCACAGTACCAAGCTATTCTAAAGCGCCTATACAACCAGGAGATTCAGGTGAATTAGAGATTAAGTACAATACCAAAAAACTTGGTGCTTTTACTAAGACAGTAACTGTTACATCTAATGCAGAAGGTGGAAACAAAATCCTAAAAATAAAAGGAAATATTGTGGCAGCTAAGTAAGCTAAACCCACAAATGTCACACTGAGTGCAGTCGAAGTGCTTTAAAACTAATAGCTATTCGACTGCATGCAAGGTGACAACCTATCTCAAATTTCAATCTCAAAAAATCATCATCATGAAAACGAACATTCTAACAGTATTAATCATACTTACAGTTTCAATTCAACTTAACGCACAAAGCTTAAACAAAGAAATAGCTGAAGAAGGCAAAACACCTTACCTACTTGGACAAATTGACAAAAGTGGTTTAGAAGGTGAAAATTATGCAATTTGGTTTACTAAAAACCATGAAGATTACCAACCGAACACTGCTATAACAAAAGCCATTGCATCAGAATTAAAAACCTACCAAATAAAACTTTTTATGGGCACTTGGTGTGGTGACAGCAAACAGGAAGTTCCAAAATTATATAAAGTTTTAGAAGCTTGTAATTTCCCAATGGATCAGCTTACTGTCATTGCTGTGAGTAGAGAACCCAACATGTACAAACAAAGCCCTCAGCACGAAGAAACTGGCTTAAATATACACAGAGTACCTACTATAATTTTCTACAAAAATGGTGAAGAAATTAACCGAATAGTGGAACATCCTGTAAAAACGTTTGAGGAAGATATTCAGAATATTATTACCATTAACGACTACAAATCCAATTACCAAATTGTAACAGCTATTGACAATGTATTAAAACAAAAAGGCGTTAAAGGCTTAAAGAAAAAAAGCAAAAAACTCTTAAAAACGTTTGAAGGCAAGGTAACAAGTATGTTTGAGTTAAACACTTATGGTAGAATCTTATATGGAACCAATAGAATCGAAGAAGCTATAGAAGTGTTTACGTTCAATACAAAATTATTCCCTGACGAGCCGCGAACTTTTATGAGTTTAGCCAATACATTGGGAGTTAGCAACCAAAAAGAGAAAGCCATTAAAATACTTGAAGATGCTTTAAAAATTCATCCTGAAAATGAAGATTTAAAAGAAAATTTAGAGGTGATAAAAACTAATTAAAAAGTAATTCTCTAATTTTTTGAAATAGTGTAATTTTGCAGTTCTAAAATCACAAGAATGCAACTTTCAGAACAAGAATTAGTACGACGCGAAAAGTTAAAAAAATTACGTGCTTTAGGGATTAATCCTTATCCAGCAAATTTATACCCAGTAAACCACACTTCTAAACAGATAAAATCGGATTACAAGGAAGGTAAACAGGTTGTTATTGCTGGTCGTCTAATGGCTATAAACGTGCAAGGAAAAGCATCTTTTGCACAATTGCAAGATAGCGAAGGTCGCATACAAGTCTATTTTAACAGAGATGAAATCTGTCCAGGTGAAGACAAAACACTTTACAATGATGTCTTCAAAAAATTACTAGATTTAGGTGATTTTGTTGGAATTGAAGGAGAACTTTTCACTACTAAAGTTGGTGAAAAAACCGTTATGGTTAAAAACTTTAAGTTATTATCCAAAGCCTTAAAACCGTTACCAATACCAAAGGTTAAAGATGGTAAAACCTATGATGCATTTACCGATCCAGAGCAACGTTACAGACAACGTTATGCAGATTTAGCGGTAAACCCACACGTTAAAGAGGTGTTCATCAAACGAACAAAACTTTTTAATGCGATGCGTCAGTTTTTTAATGATGCAGGTTATTTTGAAGTAGAAACTCCAGTATTACAACCAATTCCAGGTGGAGCTGCTGCTCGTCCATTTATTACACATCACAATAGTTTAGATATTCCTTTGTATATGAGAATTGCAAACGAATTGTACCTAAAACGTCTTATTGTAGGTGGTTTTGATGGCGTGTATGAGTTTTCTAAAAACTTCCGTAACGAAGGTATGGACAGAACGCATAATCCAGAATTTACAGCTATGGAAATCTATGTGTCATACAAAGACTATAACTGGATGATGGATTTCTGTGAGCAATTATTAGAACATTGTGCTATTGCTGTAAACGGTACTTCCGAAGCTACTTTTGGTGAGCATAAAATTAATTTCAAAGCTCCTTATAAGCGTATTACCATGCGCGATTCTATTTTAGAATTTACAGGTTTTGATATTTATAACAAATCTGAAGATGAAATTAGAGCTGCTGCAAAAGGCATGCATATCGAAGTCGATGAAACCATGGGTAAAGGCAAGTTGATAGATGAAATTTTCGGAGAGAAATGTGAAGGCAACTATATACAACCAACATTCATTACAGACTACCCAAAAGAAATGAGTCCGCTATGCAAAGAGCATAGAGAAAACCCAGAATTAACAGAGCGTTTTGAGCTAATGGTTTGTGGTAAAGAAATTGCAAATGCCTACTCAGAACTTAACGACCCAATAGATCAACGCGAACGCTTTGAGCACCAATTAAAACTCGCTCAAAAAGGTGATGATGAAGCTACTGAGTTTATAGATCACGATTTTTTACGTGCGTTAGAATATGGTATGCCACCAACATCTGGTATGGGAATTGGTATGGACAGGTTAATTATGTTTTTAACCAACAATCAGAGTATTCAGGAAGTTTTATTCTTCCCTCAGATGCGGCCAGAGAAGAAAAAAGTAGATTTAAGCGATAACGAAAAAGCTATTTTTGAGATTTTAAAAACTCAAAAACGTATGGATTTAAACGAACTGAAAACTCAATCTGGCTTAAGCAATAAAGGCTGGGACAAAGGTCTTAAAGGTCTAGGTAAACACGGTTTAACAAAGGTTGAAAAAACCGATGAAGGATTGTTTGTGGAGGTCGTTTAACAACTACAAAATATTAATTTTTAAGAAGGAATTATCGTGAGGTAGTTCCTTTTGTTTTTAAAAAAAAGTGGTTCAAAAAAACATATTCTTGCTATTTCCTTCATTTTTAGTATTTTCACACTGCATTTAAAAAGAAAAATCAGTAGCCCAATGAAAAAATATCTCGCGCTTGCCTTCGTTTTTATATTGTTTTCTTGTAGTAATGACGACGACGACACAGTTGAAGCTTGTGTTGAAGCAACAAACATAAGAGCAAATAACATTACAACAACTTCAGCAACTATAAGTTGGGATGATGCTAATGAGGCAGGTTCTTATACTATAGAATACGGTCTGTCTGGTTTTACTGTAGGTTCAGGCACTACGGTTAATGCTTCACTAACTTCTACTGAATTACTGAATCTGGCACCAGAGACAACTTACGATGTATATGTGCAAGTAGATTGTTCTTCAAACAACTCAAGTTTATATTCTGAAGTTCTTAGTTTTACAACAGCAACATTACCAGTAATTCCAGAGTTTAGACCAAACCTATCTGAATTAAACCTATTTTCTGGTGACCTAAGTGATTTAAACATAAGTTCAAAAGCTTTTGAATATCAACTAAGCACGCAACTTTTTACCGATTACGCACATAAGCAACGCATCATAGCATTACCTGAAAATACCAGTTTAGTATTTGATGGAGATGGTTTACCTATTTTTCCAGACAATACTGTAATAGCTAAAACATTTTATTACAATGCTGATGAGCGTGATTTAGCTTTAGGACGTACTATCCTAGAAACACGTATTCTTATAAAAATTAATGGTACTTGGGAAACAGGTGACTACAAATGGAATGCAGAACAAACAGAAGCTGTGTTAGATTTAACGGGAAGTACGGTTCCGGTAACATGGATTGACGAAAGCGGAACGACCAATTCCATAAATTACGAAATACCATCAAATACAGATTGTTTTACTTGTCATAGTTCTTTTGGCAATGTAGTTCCTATTGGACCTAAATTAAGGTCAATGAATTTTGATATAAACGGTGTTAATCAATTAAATCAATTCATTAGTAATGGATACTTGACTGGTGTAGACAATAGTTCTTCGGTTAGAGGATTTCCTAATTGGGAAGACACCTCTCTTTCATTAGAAGACAGAGCTAGAGCTTATATGGATATCAACTGTGCTCACTGTCATATTCCTGGTGGTCATTGCGAAAATGAATCAACATTAGATCTCGCTTTTGAAACCTCTTTAGAAGACAGCAATATTGTGGAACGAAGCTTTAGTATTGATTATAGAATTTCGACTGATATTGATGGTATAGGTATGCCATTTATTGGAACTACAATTTTACATACAGAAGGCGTTCAGCTTATACAAGACTACTTAAATACCCTAGATTAAGCACGTTAAATAAATACTAAAATCGGTTTTTCAACAGAGAGATTCTTAACGGAATCCGTATTTTCATCGAAATTTTTTAAAAACCGACAAAAGTGAAACAACTATCAATTAAACTACTTTTTGTAGTTTCTGCTTTTTTGGCATTTTCATGTTCTACAGCTAAAAAGGCCAGCAAATCAAAAAAAGATGCCACTGCAATGGCAAAACCACCAGCTAAAAAACCTGGAAAAAACGACCCACAACCTTACAACAAAGTCATCACTAAAGACGCAAAAAGTGACAAAGGCCTATTTACAGTTCATAGTTTAGACGATAAATTTTATTACGAGATTCCGGATTCTCTTTTTGACAGAGAAATGCTCATGGTAACACGTATTTCTAAAACTGCAAGTGGTTTAGGTTTTGGTGGCGGAAAGCAGAACGAACAAGTGTTACGCTGGGAGAAAAAAGGTAAAAAAGTAGTTTTACGTGTTGTATCATACAATGTTACTGCAGCAGATTCATTACCAGTAAACGAAGCTGTTAAAAATTCTAATTTCGAGCCTGTACTTTACACATTCCCAATAAAAGCTTATAGCAAAGACTCGACAAGCACAGTTATTGATGCTTCTCCTTTGTTTGAAAAAGATGTAAAATCTCTTGGACTTCCACAATTTAGAAGAACACCTTACAGAGTAACACGTTTAGAAGCAGACAAGTCTTTTATTGAAAGCATTAAAAGTTACCCTAGAAATATCGAAGCGCGCCACGTAAAAACCTACGCAGCTGGTCGTCCACCTTCTAACTCTAGTACAGGAACTATTTCTATTGAGATCAATAACTCAATGATTTTACTACCAGACAACCCAATGAAACGTCGTTATTTTGATGAGCGTGTAGGCTGGTTTACTAGTAGCACTACAGATTATGGACAAGAGGACCAAAAAAGTAAATCTTTAACGTATTTAGACCGTTGGAGATTAGAAGTAAAAGATGAAGATATTGAGAAATTTAAACGAGGTGAATTAGTAGTACCTAAAAAACAAATCGTTTATTATATCGATAGAGCAACTCCAGTAAAATGGAGAAAATACATTAAGCAAGGCATTGAAGATTGGCAAGTAGCTTTTGAAGCAGCTGGTTTTAAAGATGCAATTATTGCTAAAGACCCTCCTTCTGTTGAAGAAGATCCTGAATGGAGTCCTGAAGATGCACGTTATTCTGTTGTGCGTTACTTAGCCTCTCCTATTCCTAATGCTAATGGACCACATGTTAGTGACCCAAGAACTGGTGAAATTTTAGAAAGTGACATCAATTGGTACCACAATGTAATGTCATTACTACGCGGTTGGTTCTTTGTTCAAACTGCAGCAATTAACCCAGATGCACAGAGTCCACAATTTAAAGATGAAGTTATGGGACGTTTAATTCGTTTTGTATCTGCTCACGAAGTTGGACATACGTTAGGTTTACCACACAATATGGGTAGTAGTGTTGCGTATCCTGTTGAGAAACTAAGAGATGCTGAATTCACCCAAAAGTTTGGTACTGCTCCTTCTATTATGGATTATGCGCGTTTTAACTACGTTGCACAACCTGGTGATGAAGGTGTGGCTTTAATGCCTAACATTGGTGTTTATGATAAATACGCTATTGCTTGGGGTTACAGACCTATTTTAGACAAAACAGCTGAAGAAGAAAAGCCTATTTTAAACGATTGGATAACTGAGCATGCTGGTGACCCTATGTACCGTTTTGGTCATCAACAAGCAGGTGATGTTGTAGATCCTAGCTCTCAAACTGAAGACCTAGGAGATGATGCAATGTTAGCCAGCGAATATGGTATCAAGAATTTAAAGCGTATTGTACCAAACTTAATTGAGTGGACTACAAAAACTGGCGAAGATTATGACGATTTACAAGAAATGTATGGTCATGTTATATCACAGTTTAACCGTTATATGGGACATGTTTCTAATAATATTGGTGGTGTTTACGAACATTACAAAGCTGCTGGACAAGAAGGTGCTGTTTATACTGCTGTACCAAAAGAGCACCAGAAGAAAGCTATGCAATTTATTCAAGATAACTTGTTTAATACACCAGAATGGTTAATAAATAAAGAAATTTTTGATAGAATTGAATTTACAGGTTCTGTGGAACGCGTTAGAGCATTACAAGCTAGAACAATAAATAACATCTTAAGTCTAGGTAAAATGCAACGTTTAACCGAAGCGCACACTTACGATAGTAATGCTTACTCCTTACCAGATATGATGAAAGATCTTCGTACTGGTGTTTGGAGTGAATTACGTACAGGTAATAAAATTGATACTTACAGACGTAATTTACAACGTGCTCACATAGATAGGTTAGCATATTTAATGACTGCTGAAAACCAAAGCGGAAGACGTTTTAGCCCTTATGTAAAAGTGACTCCTGTTAATACCAGTCAATCTGATATTAGAGCAGTTGTAAGAGCAGAATTAAAAACCTTACGTAGTCAGTTACGTTCTGCGCGTGGTGGAGATACTATGAGTAGAATTCACATAGCAGATGCTATTGAGCGTATCAATGATATTTTAGATCCTAAGGTTATTATAAAAAAGGACTAATACGAGATATAATTTTATTAAAAGGCTTCAAGTTAACTTGAAGCCTTTTTTTATTTTAAGGCGTTATCAATTGCTTTGTGATACGCTTCAAACTCAATAAGATTATTATGTCCTCCACCTTCAACCGTAATAAAATCCAACTCCTCAATATTTAACTCTGTAAGTTTCTTACCAGAGGTGTAAGGCACAACAGTATCTTCAGTGCCATGAATTATTAAAATAGGACAATTAGCTTTAGGCAGATATTGATATGTAGGGAACTGATATTTTAATAACTGCTTTACAGGTAACACAGGAAAACGATGTTTAGCAACATCTAAAATACTGAAGTAAGGCGTTTCTAAAATGAGTTGTTTTGGTTGTTTTTTTGAGGCTAGATACGATGCTATTCCTGTACCTAAAGACCTCCCATACAACGTAATTTGGTCTTCGGTATAATGCTTCAATAGGTAATCGTAACAATACTGAGCGTCTTTATATAAAGCATCTTCGCTTAATTTACCAACACTTTTTCCATAGGTTCTATAATCCATAACCAAAACATCATAGTCTTTCTCGACAAAATATTCGGTAATTGTTCCCCAACGACTTAAATCTCCAGCATTGCCATGAAAATAAAGGACTACACCTTTAGCATTTTCAGCTTTAAAGTGAAGTGCATTTATGGTGGCATTATCTTCAGTTTTTAAAAATAATTCCTCAAATGAAGTATTGAAATTGTACTGAAAATCTTGTTCTAATACTGTTGGTAAAAACAATATTTTTTCTTGAAAAAAGTAAAGTACAGATCCTATCATAACATATAAACTAAAAAGAACAATTATAAGTCCTTTAAGCTTTTTTTTTCGTCCTTTTTGATGTGTGAATGACATTAATACTTGTAGTTTCTAAGTCAATGGTTTTAGTTTGGCTATTAAGAATATCGTCTAACATTTTATGATAGGATTCAAAGTTATTTAAATTCTTGTGGCCTCCACCTATAACCGTATGCAATTTAGTAAGGTTTGGGTTAATCTGAGCCAGTTTTACACTAGACTTGTACGGAATTAACTTATCGTGCGTACCGTGAATAATATGAATTGGACATTGCACATACTTTAACCACTTGTAAGTAGGCAATGGATATTTCATTAAAAGAGACAATGGCATAAATGGCGCATATCGTGCTGTGACTTTGGTTAAGCTGTAATATGGAGCATCTAGGATAAGCATTTTAGGATTGTTTAACGAAGCAAGCTTTGCAGCAAATCCAGAACCTAATGAACGACCATAAAGGATAATGTTATCTTCTGTAGTTTGTTCCTTAATTTTATTGTAAACCAATTGCAAATCCCGCTTTATGACTTTCTGCGAACGTTTCCCTGTGCTTTTCCCAAAACCACGATAATCTACCATAAATACATTATAGCCATGCCTTGTAAAATCCACGGCAAACTTCCCCCAACCTTTTATACTTTTTGAGTTTCCTTTTAGGTACAATACCACACCTTTACTTTCTCCTTTTGGAAAAAATCGTAAACCATTAATAACAGCTCCATCTCTGGTTTCGAGATTATACTCTTTCGTCATTTGGTTTTCATAATCAAACTGGAAATCCTTGGGCAATTTCTCTGGTTTAAAGAGCATATAATCTTGCAAATAGTATAGTGCAATACTTATGGCAATATATATTCCTAAGATTAATAATAAGGTTGAGACCCAATAAGACATAACATCGTAAAATTACTTTCAACAAGATACTAAAAAATGCGTACTAGAAATATTTCATAAACACATCCGCAAATGGGTCTTGATTAACAACTGTATAATAAAATAAAGCACCAAGCCAGCCATGAAACAAACCAAGTACATAAACATTCTTGGCTTTTAAGTAAATATAACCATAAAATAGGGCTAAGATAAATGTACCTATCATTAACCAAACTGAGGGATAATGCACAAGTGAAAAGAACAAAGCCGTTATAAGAATAATAGTAGCCTTCCTCAGTTTAAAGTGTTTAAAATCCTTTAAGTTTCCTGCTAATAAACCAATCGTCAAAAATTGTTGAATGCTTCCCCAAATAGGATACGTAATGAGTAAGGGTATAATATGCCAAGTTACGTTAATTGTACCTTGAAAATAACCAATAATAAAAAATGAAACTACCGAAATCACTGCAAACGGTAACATGAGTTTTAAAACATGCTTAAAGTTATCAAATCTAAATCCCCAATCCTTTAGTACATTCTTATCCTTTTTGTAGCGATACAATACATAAAAAGACCAAGCTAAAATAGCAACAACTACAAATGGCAACCTCCAATTTAGATAATCCATAAAAATGAATTTTCCAACACCTGTGAGGACAACTCCTAGTATTTCCAGTATTCTGACTTTATCTGATATTGGTCGTGTTAATTTTATACTATAAAATTCCGAAAGGTATCTTGTCAATCTATTTTTCATGATAAAAAAGTTTAAAACCTCGCAGCCTTTATCATCTACGAGGTTTTGGGTTACTAACTAACCATCATTAAAACTAATTTTAGTCCTCTTTAGCTTCAATTTCTTTATCAATATAGGCCACATCCCTTGTGTTTTTTTGTACTGCAATTGCAGCAAAAAGACTCAGCGTAAACGACATACCATAAAACCCTTTTTCACTCAATTCCAAATCTGCATTCCATAGTCCAACAATCAACAATACTATTGCCGCAATTGAGGTAAACCAACTGATGCCATAGTACATTTCCGTAACCTGTATATCTTCTAATTTATCTCGCACAGCCTTTTGTACAGAGATAACCGAAAACAAACCAAAAAGCAGAATTGTAAAATAATAGCCCTTTTCGTTAAGCTCCATAGTGGCATTCCATAACCCAACACAATATGAGACCATACCTATTAGTAATGCTGTCCACGAAGCACCAATAAAAGCTGGAGTTGGTTTTTGATTATAAACTTTGTCTTCTTTCTTTTTTGCTTTTACTTTTTCTTCATCCTTTAAGGATACTGTTGTTTGATAATTCATAATAATTTGTTTTAATGATTACAAGGCAAATCTGCGACAAAAGCCAATAACAGGAAAACTAATATTATTAAAAAACTGACGACATTTTATATTTATGTTATTACTTATTACCTATATTTATTATCTATTATATAATATTACTGACGATTAAATGATTGCTTTAAAATCTATAATTGAAACTTTTAACCCAGAAGATCAACAAAAATTCATTGCTTACCTTCAGCAAAAGAATAAACGAAGAGACACTAAAAACATTCAATTATTTAAGTTATTGGTTAAGTCAGAATTAAGCTCCAAAGACATTTGCAAACAACTTTATAAGACAGAAAAAAGCAATGCCTACCATGCGCTTAGAAAGCGACTTTTTCAATCATTAATTGATTTTACAGCGAATAAAAACTTAGACGACGAGAACTCAATTGATATTCAGATTATTAAATACATTCTTGCTTCTCGCACTTATTTGCTTCAAAAAAACTACGATATCGCTTATAAGATTCTGGATAAAGCCGAACGTCTGGCTGATGAACATTTGCTGTACCCAATTCTAAACGAAATTTATCACACCAAGATTCAATATGCACCTAATTTTCCAAAAGCAAATCTTGAAAACCTCATTATTAAACAAAAAGAAAATCAGGACAAACATCAGCTAGAAGACCAACTGAATATTGTTTACGCCAAACTAAAATCCGTTTTAAATTCTATAAGTTATGAAGGCAAGGTCATTAACTTTGAAAGCAAACTGCAGGACATATTAAAATCCTCTAACATAGAGCTTAACGAAAGCCTTTCGTTTAAGTCCTTATACCAAATTTTGACTATAGCTAATATTTCGGCATTAGTAACAAACAAGTATTTTGAAATTGAAGATTTTGTACTAAAAAGCTACAGCATACTAAAAGATAAAAAAGAAACAAACAAACAGCTTTATTATCAAATTCACATTGTATACATTATTGCCAATACATTGTTTAGAAACAAAAAATTTGAAGCCTCACTAAAGTATATTGATGAGATGAATGAATTAATGAAGTTAAAAAAAGGCATCTATCAGAAAGAATTTATTTTAAAGAAAACCCTTGTCGAAGCCCTAAACAATAACTATCTCAATAACCAAGATAAAGCCATACAACAGGTGGAAATTGTTATTAAAAAAAAGCACAACGATATTGAATCACTACTAGACCTACATCTTTCGCTCTTAATGTTTTACTTTCAAAAAGAAGATTTCCTTAAAGCGAAATTAATTTTATCGAAATTCTACCATACAGATAATTGGTATATAGAGAAGGCAGGAATCGATTGGGTTATAAAGAAAAACATTGCAGAACTATTGCTATATATGGAATTGCAAGAAGACGATTTGCTTTACTCGAGATTAAAAAGCTTTAAGCGTCGCTACACAAAATATCTAAAAGAAATTAATCAATCTCGAATACTGACTTTTTTAAATTACGCTGAACAATTTTACAGAAATTCAGAAATAATAAAAGACCAAAAATTCTCAGAACAGCTCAAAACAACCTTTGAATGGACTAACGTAGAACTCGAAGACATCTTTGTTATTAGTTTTTATGCTTGGTTAAAAAATAAAGTTGAACAAGACAAGCTATACCAAACAACCCTAAAACTCATAAAATACTAACAAACCCTACTATACAGCTTAAAATTTAGTATTTTTAAACTTCGCAAAAGATTATTTCAATATAAATTATAAAATATACAAAAATGAAAAAATTAGTATTAATTGCTGTTGCTTTTTTTACATTGAACGCTGTAGCGCAAGAGCAAAAAGTAAAAGTTTCAACCCATAAAAATGGTCAAAAAATTGAAAAGCATCAGGAATCAGCTCAAGTCCATGCAAAAATTGAAACTCAAAAATTGATTAAACAATTAAACCTCACTTCCGATCAGCAGGAAAAGGTCTATACTGTAATGCTTGAACATTTCACCGAAGAAATAAAAAGAAAACAAGAACTAAAGAAAATAATCGCTTCTAAAAATGATGATAACAAAGCGGAAATTAAAACAAAAGTAAAAAAGCATAGGCAAGAACACTCTGAAAAACTAGTCAGTCAGCTTAAAGAAATCCTCACAACTGAACAGTACGAGATTTATAATAAAATAAACTCTAAAGAACAAAAGGCTAAGCAAAAAGTCGAAGTAAGAAAAAATTAATTTTCTTGTAACTTATAAATTGATAAACAGTTTTAAATAAAATTATTATTTTAGTAACCGAAATAACTAAATAACCCATAATGAAAAAGATATTTACACTATGTGCCTTTGCTTTTGCTATGTTCTTAGGAACTCAATCTGCAATTGCTCAAAACGCAGACTTAATTGAAGTTAACGCTCAAGCATCAGAAAAAACTGAAGCTTTAAGAAAATTCATAAAGTTTGATAATGACCAGAGAGATCAGGTATATTTAGCACTTCAAGAGTACACTAGAGCTAAAATAAACTTAAAAAAAGCAACTAAAATGGATCAAGTTGCCTTAGAAAAAGTTGAAAGCAACCTAGAAACTAAAATGCAAGCAATACTTTCTGAAGAACAATACGAACGTTACAAAACCTTCACTGAACAATAGGTTTTATCATTACATATAAAAAAAGCTTCGCAATTGCGAAGCTTTTTTTTATTATAAGGTTTTTGCAACTTCCTCTACTGCTGCAATAGTTTCATTTAAATCTTGATAAGTTAGCGCATCGGTTATAAACCAAGTTTCAAAGGCACTTGGTGCTATATAGATGCCTTTGTTTAGCATTCCGTGAAAGAACTTTTTAAAAGTTTCATTATTCCCTTTGGCTGCACTTTCAAAGTCCACAACAGCATCATCACAAAAATGCACTGAAATCATTGAACCTATTCTATTAATTTGGTGTACAATATTATTTTTATTTAATGCATCAGCAATACCTGTATGTAAATACTTGGTCTTCTCTTCTAGCCTATTCATTAAACCCTTGTCATTATTTACAGCCTTTAGCATTGCTAAACCAGCAGCCATTGCCAATGGATTCCCACTTAAAGTTCCTGCCTGATAAACTGGACCAAGAGGTGCTAAATGATTCATTATTTCGTTTCGCGCAGCAAATGCACCAACTGGCAGTCCTCCACCTACAACTTTACCAAAACAAACTATATCTGCATCGATACTTTTAAGCTCTTGCACTCCACCTTTGGCCAATCTAAAACCGGTCATTACCTCATCAAAAATCAGTAATACATTATGTGCATCACAAACTGACCTTAACCCTTCTAGAAATCCTTCCTTTGGTGGAATACAACCCATATTACCAGCTACAGGCTCAATAATAATTGCAGCTATTTCACCTTTATTTGCATCAACTAGTTGTTTAACATTTTCGATATCATTATACCTTGCCAATAATGTGTCTTTTGCAGTACCTTGAGTCACACCTGGACTATTTGGAGTACCAAATGTTACAGCGCCACTTCCTGCTGCTATTAAAAACGAATCACTATGACCATGATAACAACCAGCAAACTTGATAATTTTATCTTTTTTAGTAAATCCTCTTGCCAATCTTATAGCGCTCATACAAGCTTCTGTACCAGAATTAACAAAACGAATTTTATCAATATTTGGCACCATAGAAACGGCTAATTCTGCAATTTCTGTTTCAATAGCTGTTGGCATTCCAAAAGAGGTTCCTGATTGGGTTTTCTCAATCACTGCTTCAACTACTGGAGGAAAAGCATGACCCAAAAGCATTGGTCCCCAAGAATTGATATAATCAATAAACCGGTTTCCATCTTCATCATAAACATAAGCTCCTTTTGCAGATTTAGCAAAAATTGGAGTGCCTCCTACAGCATTAAATGCTCTTACTGGTGAATTTACTCCACCAGGTATAACTTGTTGTGCTTCTTTGAATAGGGCACTACTTCTTTGATATAACATAATTTAATTTGGAATCTTTAATTCTTGACCAATGGAAAGATCGTTAGAGTTGAGCCTATTTAAACTCTTTATTGCATCAACGGTAGTACTATAGCGTTTAGATAGTGAGTAAAGCGTATCTCCTTTACTAACGATATGTATTGTTGTTCCACTGTTTACTCTTACAATTTCAACTTCAGTATCCTTATTACCCAAAACTTCTTGGTCGTATTTATACAACTGATAGCGTTCTATTAAACTGATTAATTTTTGTGGATACTGTCTATCTGTAGCATAACCAGCCGCTCTCAATCCCTTTGCCCAGCCTTTGTAATCATCTGGTTTTAGTTTGAAAAGATTTGCATAACGCTTGCGTCCTGTTAAAAAATCTGAATGATCCTCATAAGACGACTCTGCTTTTATATATTTTCTGAAACATTCTTGTGAAGCATCATCGTCATGATAGATTTTAGCACCTTGCCAGCCATGACATTTAATCCCAAAATGATTATTTGCCTCAACAGCCAAGCGCCCACGACCAGAAGCTGACTCTAAAATTCCCTGTGCCAATGTAATACTAGCAGGAATCTTAGATTTTCGCATTTCAACTTTTGCTATTTCAACATATTGAGCAATATAGTTTTCGGTCGAAGTTGGTAGTTTTGTAACTGTTTTGTCAACTTTGTCCGAATCAACTTCTTCTGTTTTATTAACAACCACCTCTTCAGTTTTGTTCTTGCTATGTTTTTTCTTAGTTGCAATACCTTTTTTTGGACCACAACTAAAGGCTGTTACAACCAAAACTAGCACAATATATTTAAGATTTAAGTTCATTCTATTAAGGGCAACCCTTTTTGTTTTAATTTTAAATTCATTCCTTCAATTCCTTGCAAACCACCTGTATGAATTGCTAATATTTTTGAGTTTTCAGGAAAAAATCCTTTTTCTATCAAATCAAAAATTCCATAAAGCATCTTACCAGTATAAATAGGATCTAACGGCATATTATATTTAGCCTTAAAGGTATTGATAAACGTAATTAACTCTGGCTTTATTTTGGCATAACCACCAAAATGATACTCTGTAATTAGCTCCCAATTTTCTTTCGTTGCAAATTTACAAATATCTTGTTTTAAAAAATCACCTTTTAAGGCAGGAAACCCTAATATTTTTTGATGCGGTTTTGATGCGTTTATCAACCCAGAAATCGTGCCACCAGTACCGACACTACAACAAATAAAGTCAAATTTAGCATCTTCATTATCTAGTATCTCCTCACAGCCCTTTACAGCTAAAGCATTAGTACCACCTTCAGGAATTGAATAGAAATCACCATACTTAGATTGAAGCTCCTCTAGAAATTCAACCTTTGACTTATTTTTATAAGCCTCTCTAGAAACAAATTCTAACTGCATTCCGTTAGATTGGGCAAATTTTAAAGTTGGGTTAGTTGTAATCTTAGACCTTAGTTCTTCTCCTCTAATAATGCCAATTGTTTTAAAATTATAAACCTTACCTGCATAAGCTGTTGCTGCTATATGATTAGAGTAGGCTCCGCCAAAGGTTAAAAGTGTCGATTTTCCTTGGGATTTTGACGTTTCAATATTGTATTTAAGCTTTCTGTATTTATTTCCTGAAATAAAAGGATGGATTAAATATTCTGGCTTTATAAAGACCTGACTATCAATTTGAACACTTTTTAAATTCATATTTTTTAACAAATGGGCTGATTTTTAAACAAAACATCTAAAAACATGTTAAAATAACTATATTTTTAATACATTTAGTTCCTTACCCCTCATAATCTATTATTTAGCACCAACTATGGTTCATGGTATGTCAATCTTTTTGACTTTGCCCAAAATTGTAGATTATGATAAAACGATTACTTTTAATTTTATTTTGTTCTTATATTAGTTTTTCTTTTTCCCAAGATGATCCTTGTACTGCACTTCCGTTACCATTGAGCCCTGTTGGTTCTTGCACATATGTAATGGGAGATAATACAGGGGCAACAGATTCAAGTAGCCCAAATATTGATCCTCCTTCCGGATGTGAACCAGTAAGTGCCAACTATAATGGTGCTGATGTTTGGTTTTATATAGATCTAGGACCTACTACAACGAGCATAAATATAGATTTAACCCATATTGGAACCTCTAGTTTCAATGATGGTGTTGCCGCGCTTTATACAGGCACTTGTGGTGGAACTTTAACCATCGTTGAATGTGATGATGATTCAGGTGATGATTCAGGTACTGGTAGTCTTGAAGCTAATTTCAGTGTTATTAATGCGCTTACTCCAAATACTAGAGTTTATATAAGAGTTTGGGATTGGGGAGGAAACAATGAAGGTACTTTTAATATTTGTGCTTCAGAGATTGAAAACCCTTGCGATAACATTACTAACATATCTACATGTGGCACCACACCAATAAATGCCACAATAGCTTCTAATTTTGGTGCCTTTAATGACTCAACCTGTTTTGACGTTCCTGGAGATGAAACTATTTTTTCGTTTACACCAACAATAACAGGCGATTATACAATTACACAAATTTCAACATTCGACCATATTAATTATTTATATCAAACGAGCTGTACTCCAACAGGATGGACTTGTATTGAGGATTTAACAGGCAACAATGAAACCAGTGGCACTTTTAATATGGTGGCTGGAACGACTTACTATATAATGCTCGATTCTGAAAACAGTAATGGAGGTGATGTTGACTTTACCTTAAACTGTCCAATACCACCGCCAGGATGTGGTGATACCTTTTATGATAGTGGTGGTCCATCTGGAAATTATTCTAACGACGAATCAACCACAACAACCATCTTTCCTGATACTGCAGGTGATGTGGTAACAACAACTTTTACTTTCTTTGATACTGAAGACACTTATGATTTTCTCTATATTTACGATGGTCCCAATAATACATTCCCTCTTATTGGAACTTATACTGGTACAAATAGTCCTGGTACTGTTACTTCTTCACACGCAAGTGGTGCGTTAACATTTGTATTTACATGTGATGGTTCAGTGACAGATCCTGGATGGGTGGCGGATATTACTTGCGCACCTTATGTTCCACCTACAGTCTGTGGATCTACATTTACCGATAGTGGTGGTGCTGGTGGTAATTATTCAAATAACCAAAATATAACCACAACCTTAACACCAGATGTACCTGGTACTAATTTAGTTGCAACTTTTACAGCTTTCGAAACTGAAGACACCTTTGATTTTCTATATATATATGATGGTCCCAATAATACTTTCCCTCTTATTGGAACTTACACTGGCACAAATAGTCCTGGTACTGTTACTTCTTCACACGCAAGTGGTGCTTTAACATTTGTATTTACGAGTGATGGTTCAGTGACAGATCCTGGATGGGTTGCGGATATTACTTGTGTCAGCACATGTAACTTAATAATTACAGACACTAACTACCCTATTGGTGCAGACGATTGTAATCTCAACTATACTGAACTTACAACCAACGCACCAACTCCACCACCAACCAATACTATATTTTCCGAAACCTTTAATGCCGCAAGTTTTCCTGCTGGTTGGACCATTGTAAATGGAGGAACTGGAACAATATGGACTATATCGAATAGCTCAAATGCAGGTGGAACGGCTTATGAAGCTCAACTAGACTGGTCTTCAGCATACGAAAATGGAACTTGGTCTTTAACTTCTCCACTTATAGATATTACTGGTCAAACAAATCTTCAATTAAATTATAGACAAGAATTAGATCATTGGAGCGCGACCTACCCTTATTCTGTTTATGTTGAAACTTCAACAGACAATACAAATTGGACAATTAGATATTCCTCAATAAATGTTTCTAATAATATTTCAGCGACAATGATGAATCACGATATTTCTAGCCATGACGGTAATACATCATTATATATAAGATATAGGTTTGCCGGAGAATCGTTTGGTCTTTTGGATTGGAATATTGATAACGTTGAAATTTTAGCCGATGGAGCGCCTTCTCCACCTCAAGTGACTTGGTCACCAGCAAATGGCCTATATACTGATGCCGCATTAACCACGCCATACGTTTTAGGTAATTATGCAGGAACGGTATACGCTGCTCCTAATGGTACACAAGTATATAATGCTGAATATCCAGTAGGCTGTACAGAAGACGTAACTGTAACGTTTAATCGCAAAGTCTGGAATGGCACACCTGGCAATACAGATTGGAATACAGCTACTAATTGGTTTCCTAATGGTGTACCAACTGCAACGAATTGCGTATATATTTTAGATACAGGAGGCAATGACCCTATAATAGACGGCACATCAAATGGCCTAGGCTACAATTTAACGATTGAAGCTGATGCAACCCTAACAATAGATGATGATGATACGGATACCAATTATGGAAGTTTAACCATAACCGATTTTATAGATTTACAAGGCAATTCTGTACTACATATTCTAAATAACTCAAGCTTAATCCAAATAAATGAAGGAACAGCCAATACTAACAACAATATTGGCTCAGGCACATTAATTATGGATAGAGCACCTTATGTCAGTAACACAGACTATGTTTATTGGTCTTCACCTGTTTCTGATATGAGTTTATCTAATATTTATGGTGGAGATACACCAAATGCAACATATCAATGGATACCTACCATAGATACTGGGAATACTGCTAACCCACCTCCTGGCCCTTGTAATAATATAAACATTCCTATTTGCGATGGTGATTGGGAAGCTTATTCAGGAAATATGGATATTGGTAAAGGCTATATCTCTAATGGCCCTACAAGTCAAGGTACTACTCCTACTAATTATCCCACTTCAATCTATGGAACTTTACCCAACAATGGTATAATTACTCAAACAATTGAAAGTGGTATCAATTTATCTAATAACTGTCCTTTCTCATATATCTATCCACCTACTGGTAATAATCTAACAGTAACACCATTTGACGACAACTGGAATCTCATTGGCAACCCATATCCATCAGCTATTAGTGCTAATGCATTTATAAATTATGATGATGGCACTAGAGATAATACTTTAATAGAAGGCGCTATACATATCTGGACACATGGCACTGATGCCAGTGGCATTAATCCAGATCCATTTTACGATGATTTTGTATTAAATTATAACCCTAATGATTATTTAACCTATAATCTTTCAGGTACTAATACCTATCCAAATGAGACTTCGGCTTCAGATTATTACATTGCATCGGGTCAAGGCTTTTTTGTCTTAGCAGATTTTGATAACGGAACTAACGATGTTACATTTAGTAATACAATGAGGAATATATCTCATGACAATAGCACTTTTTACAGAAGAAGTAATCCTAACCCTGTAACAACAACTAATACTCTCGAACGACATCGTATATGGCTCAACTTAAGTGATCAAAACGAGCAAACCTCTAGCACTATGGTGGGTTATATTGAAGGTGCTACACAAGCAAAAGACAGATCTTATGATGCTTACACTTTTGAGTCTAATACAATGAGTATTTACTCAATGATTGATAATGATAGAATGGTAATTCAAGGTCGTCAATTACCTTTTGAAATTGAAGATCAAGTCCCATTAGGAGTTGACATACTTCAAACAGGAAATTATATCATTGCAATTAATGGTGTCGATGGATTATTTGAATACCAAAACCAAGATATCTATTTAGAAGACACCTATACTAATACAATCCATGATCTAAGAGTATCACCATACACTTTTGCTTCTGATGCAGGAACATTCAATGATCGCTTTATTTTAAGATACACTAACGTGACTTTAGGTATTGGGGAATTAAACCCGTTAAATGGTATTCAAGTTTTTGAAGAAAACGAGAAGATTGTCGTAAAATCTGACCACGAAACTATTCAGTCTATTGAAGTGTACGACATTTTAGGAAGATCACTTTTTACAAACAAAATAGTTAACTCTAATCGCTATAGCATTGGATCGCTTCGTCCAAGTAACACAACGTTATTCTTAAAAATTAGATTAATAGACGGTAAGGAAAAAGTTGCTAAGATTATTTTTTGATATAACTTAAAAAACTCCAAAAAGGCCTCTTTTTTAAATAATTGAGGTCTTTTTCATTTCTATACGCTTCACGTTCAAAAGATATATTTCTATAGGCTTTATACCAATTCCGGTATTGAATAAGTTTGAAAAAAAATTCAAAACAATAAAACACATAAAAAGGCACTACCAGCATTTCTAACTGCTGTCTTAAATGAATTCTTTCATGATTTAAAAGCACCTCATTTCCCTTTAAAGTCTTATACTTTAAAAACACAAACGGAAAAATAGTTATACCAACATAACCTTTGGGAACTATATATTTTGAAACAAATATCACAATCCGTATACTTCAAAAATCAATCCAAATTACATTATCTTTGTTTTATATGAAAAAATATGTCCCAATAGAAGATGGTGATTATTACCTAACACCAGAAGGCTATCGCTGTTTTACCGAACAATACCACTTAAAACGTGGCTATTGTTGCGAGAGTGGATGCAGACATTGCCCTTACGGATTTAATAAAAAGACATTAAAAAAAAACTAATGCCAACAACAACACACACATCATTTAAGGAACAAATACTACAAGGAATTCCCAAAACACTGCCACAGCCTAAAGCTTATGACAGTTCTATCAATCATGCCCCAAAACGAAAGGAAATTCTTTCGGATGAAGAAAAAAAACTAGCGCTTCAAAATGCCTTACGCTATTTCGAACCACAACATCATGCAATACTTGTACCTGAATTTAAAGAAGAACTTGAAAAATTCGGCCGTATTTATATGTATCGTTTTCGACCTGATTATAAAATGTATGCAAGGCCTATAGATGACTATCCTGCACAATCAAAGCAAGCTGCTGCAATAATGCTTATGATTCAGAATAATCTCGACTATGCCGTTGCACAGCACCCACACGAGCTCATAACCTATGGTGGTAACGGAGCCGTGTTTTCTAATTGGGCACAATACCTGTTAACGATGCAGTATTTGGCTACTATGACAGATGAACAAACTCTGGTAATGTATTCTGGACATCCAATGGGACTATTTCCTTCTCATAAAGATGCTCCAAGGGTTGTGGTAACCAATGGTATGATGATTCCTAACTATTCCAAACCAGATGACTGGGAAAAGTTTAACGCCTTAGGTGTTACCCAATATGGGCAAATGACTGCCGGAAGCTACATGTACATTGGTCCACAAGGTATTGTTCATGGCACAACAATTACAGTTTTAAACGGCTTTAGAAAAATTAATAAATCCCCTAAAGGACACATTTTTGTTACCTCTGGCTTAGGAGGTATGTCTGGAGCACAACCAAAAGCAGGAAACATAGCTGGCTGTATTACCGTTTGCGCGGAAGTCAACCCAAAAATAACTCAGATTCGATTAGACCAAGGATGGATAGACGAAAAAATAACTGATTTAGATAAATTGGTAAAGCGTGTAACAACTGCGCAATCTAACAAAGAAACCATATCAATTGCTTACTTAGGAAACATTGTTGAAGTCTGGGAAAAATTCGATGAAGCCAATATCCATATCGATTTAGGAAGCGACCAAACCTCACTGCATAACCCTTGGGCTGGTGGTTATTATCCTGTTGGGATTTCCTTTGAAGATGCCAACGAAATGATGTCAAACAATCCTGAATTATTTAAAACCAAAGTGCAAGAGAGTTTATGTCGTCATGCTGATGCCATTAATAAACACACAGAAAAAGGCACGTACTTCTTTGATTATGGAAATGCATTTTTGCTAGAAGCTTCTCGTGCTGGCGCAGATGTTATGTCCAAAAATCCAACAATTGGTCGCGAATTTAAATATCCAAGTTATGTACAGGACATTATGGGACCAATGTGTTTCGATTATGGTTTTGGTCCTTTTCGTTGGGTTTGCACATCTGGTAAACCTGAAGATTTAGCCAAAACTGATGCAATTGCTTGTGAAGTTTTAGAAGACATCATGAAAAATTCACCTAAGGAAATTCAGCAACAAATGGCTGATAATATTCAATGGATAAAAGGTGCTCAAGAAAATAAATTAGTGGTAGGTTCACAAGCCAGAATTCTATACGCTGATGCTGAAGGCAGAATGAAAATTGCTCAAGCCTTTAATAAAGCTATTGCAAAAGGAGAAATTGGTTATGTAGTTTTAGGAAGAGATCACCATGATGTTTCGGGTACAGATTCTCCATACCGTGAAACCAGTAATATCTATGACGGTTCTCGTTTTACAGCTGATATGGCAATACACAATGTTATTGGAGATAGTTTTAGAGGTGCTACTTGGGTAAGTATTCACAATGGCGGTGGAGTTGGCTGGGGAGAAGTTATTAACGGTGGTTTTGGTATGGTTCTTGATGGTACTAAAGAAGCTAAAAGACGCTTACAGTCAATGCTATTTTGGGATGTCAACAACGGAATCTCAAGACGAAGTTGGGCCAGAAATGAAGGTGCTATTTTCGCTATTAAAAGAGCTATGAATGTAGAACCTAATTTAAAAGTGACTTTACCTAACTTAGTTGATGACAAATTATTGAACAATTTATAACTTTAAAAAAAAGTAATTATGAAAAAGCTACTCAAACTTACTCCTATGTTCCTTTTATTGGTGGTCTTATCATCTTGTAGCTCAGTTAGAGTTGCTGCCGATTATGATAAAGAAGCAGATTTTAATCAATACAAAACCTTTGCTTTTTTTAAGCCTGGTATTGACAAAGCCGAAATCAGTGATTTGGACAAAAGAAGAATCCTTAGAGCTATTGAAGCAGAATTATTAGCAAAAGGAATGACAAAGTCAGAAAATCCAGATATGTTAGTGAGTATTTTTACAAAATCTAATCAACGTGTTGATGTTTATAATAATGCTTGGGGCTATGGTGCTTGGGGCTGGGGAGGTTTCAACCGTTGGGGTTGGGGCTGGGGACCTGGTTGGGGTAGAAATAGTGTATCAACAAGAACTGAAGGTATGTTATTTATAGATTTTATCAATGCTGATAAAAAGGAACTCATTTGGCAAGGCTCTGGAACTGGGTACTTAGTTACTAGAAATGTAGAAAAGAAGGAAGCTCGTATTAAGGAATTTGTTGCTAAAACTTTAGAACAATTTCCACCTTCAAAATAAAGTATTCATTTATTAATTTTAAAGCACTATTGGTTAATGGTGCTTTTTTTGTTGATATAAGTTTAATTTCTTATTTGTTAAAATAGCCTATCTTTGCCCACTTTTAAAGCAAAGAACAATGATATTTGGTCAAACTACTCGAAAAAACTTTACTCAAAACCCAAAAGACGACATTCTATCTGGACTAACAGTTGCGCTAGCATTAGTACCAGAAGCTGTTGCCTTTGCATTTGTTGCTGGTGTAGATCCTTTAGTTGGTTTATATGGAGCATTTATGATGGGTATAGTAACTGCCCTTTTTGGTGGAAGACCAGGAATGATCTCAGGTGCAACCGGAGCAATGGCTGTAGTTATGGTACATCTCATTCAAAAAGGAAATGAAGTTGGGTTAACTTTAGATACACCCATAGATAATTTAGGCTTACAATGGTTGTTTATCACTTTACTTTTTGTTGGTGGT
This sequence comes from Winogradskyella pulchriflava, assembly GCF_042434315.1. NCBI lineage: Bacteria > Pseudomonadati > Bacteroidota > Flavobacteriia > Flavobacteriales > Flavobacteriaceae > Winogradskyella > Winogradskyella pulchriflava. The sequence continues at coordinate 48,378 of NZ_JBHLTQ010000001.1, forward strand.
ATTCAAATTTTAGCCGGAGTTTTTAAACTCGGTAAGTTTGTGCGTCTAATACCTCACCCAGTAATGATGGGTTTTGTAAATGGTTTAGCAATAGTCATTTTTCTTTCGCAATTAGGGCTATTTCCAAATGCAGTTCCAAAAGATATTTCTTTTTTAGATAATACTTCAGATTGGTTTTCAGCATTATTTTCTAATACTGTATTTTGGAAAATGATGGGCTTTATTGGTTTAACCATGGCTATTATGTATGGTTTACCTAAGCTTACTAAAAAAATCCCCGCAGCTTTAATAGCGATAATAGTTGTAGCCTGTATTACAATTTTTGGTGGAATAGAAATGAGTACTGTTGGTTCCTTTATAGCTGATGGTGGAGGAAAAGGATTAGAAGGTAGTTTACCCACATTTCAAGATCAAATATTTGGTTTATTTGGAACTCTAGCTGGACACTGGGATTTAATTCTTTCAACGGCGTTTATTTTAGCCGCAGTTGGCTTAATTGAGTCGTTAATGACATTGAATCTTATTGACGAAATGACTGAAACCAGAGGAAACGGAAATCGTGAATGTATTGCACAAGGAGCAGCTAATACCCTCAACGGACTGTTCGGAGGTATGGGAGGCTGTGCAATGATTGGTCAATCAATCATCAACGTAGACTCAGGTGGTCGTGGTCGATTATCTGGTGCTATTGCTGCTGTTGCTCTCTTATGTTTTGTCCTTTTTGGCGCACCATTGATTGAACAAATTCCAATTGCTGCCTTAGTTGGCGTAATGTTTATGGTAGTTATCGGAACCTTTGCCTGGAGTAGCTTTAGAATCATCAGAAAAATTCCTTTATCAGATGCTATAGTTTTAATTGCTGTTTCTGCGATTACGGTTTGGAAAGATTTAGCTATTGCAGTAATAGCAGGTGTTATTATTTCTGCTTTGGTTTTCGCATGGAAAAACGCTACAATGATTAGAGCTCGTAAACGCATTCAGCCAAATGGAACTAAAACCTATGAAATTTGGGGACCCTTATTCTTTGGTTCTATTCAAAACTTCAATGCCAAGTTTGATGTTAAAAATGACCCTAAAAATGTTGAAATTGATTTTGTAGAATCTCGAGTAAGTGACCATTCTGCTTTAGAAGCTATTTTTAATCTTGTAAATAAATATGAAGCCGAAGGCAAATCTATAAAACTGAAACACTTAAGTGAAGACTGCAAAATACTACTTCGTAAGGCTAGTCCTAAATTTGAAGAAGTTATTATAGAAGCGATTGATGACCCACGTTATCATTTAGCTGCTGATCCAGAGAAATTTACAAAACCTCTATCAGAATATAACATGTAAGTATTAAAATATTTTTCTGCTATACCCTAAGGATTAGACCATTACCCTATTAATTCAAATTAATTGGATTAAAATAATTGATTTTCAACTAATTAGACTACCTTTGTCGCTTAATTTAATATATTTTAATATGAGTACTGGTACAGTAAAATTTTTTAATGACTCTAAAGGTTTTGGATTCATAACAGAAGAAGGAAACGGAAAAGAGCATTTTGTACACATTTCTGGTTTGGTTGATGAAGTAAGAGAAGGTGACAATGTAGAATTCGATTTAACCGAAGGAAAAAAGGGATTAAATGCAGTAAATGTAAAAGTTATATAATTATATACTTTAAAAATCTTTTTAAGAATAAAGCCTATCCAAAAGATAGGCTTTTTTTATGTTCAGTTGTCAATTATTTAAATTGAAAGTATTACAAGCGTTAATAGTTCAATAATACTTCAATTTTAGCTTTTACTTTCTCAGCCGATGGAATCATAGTCTCTTCTAAAACTGAATTTAAAGGAATCGCAGGCATGTTTTCACTACCAATAGTCATTACTGGTGCATCTAAATATTTGAAGCATTCTTCCTGAATTTTTCCTGACAAAGCTCTAGCAAAACTGTTATCACTTGGTTCTTCGGTTACCACTAAACACTTTCCTGTTTTTTTAACTGATTTCATAATGGTATCTTCATCTAATGGATACAACGTACGTAAATCAATAATTTCTATTTGATCTCGCATTCCTAACTCTCCAGATGCATTATAAGCCCAATGTACTCCCATGCCGTAGGTCACGATCGTTAAAGTTTCCACATCATCTTGCTTCCAGATTTCTTGTAGCAACCAAGCTTTACCAAAAGGCAACACATAATCTTCAGCTGGCTCAACAGATGTTGCACCTTGCGTTCCTGGTACTTTTGACCAATACAAGCCTTTGTGCTCAAAAATCACAACAGGATTCGGATCGTGATATGCCGCTTTCATCAAGCCTTTTAAATCGGCACCATTACTTGGATATGCAATTTTTATACCTCGAATATTTGTTACCACACTTTCCACAGAAGATGAATGATAGGGTCCACCACTACCATAAGCACCAATGGGCACACGCAAAATCATACTCACTGGCCATTTACCGTTACTTAAATAACAACTTCTACTTACTTCAGTAAATAGCTGATTGAGTCCTGGCCAAATGTAATCGGCAAACTGAACCTCAACAATAGGCTTTAAACCTACTGCACTCATACCAACAGTAGAACCAACTATAAATGCTTCCTGTATTGGTGTGTTAAATACACGGTCATCACCAAATTTTTGAGCCAATGTTGCCGCTTCTCTAAATACACCACCAAGTCTTCCGCCAACATCTTGTCCGTAAAGCAAACATTCTTTATGCTCGCGCATTAACTCTTCAACAGCGAATAAGGCACAATCTACCATCACTACTTTTTCAGCACCTTCAGGTGAACGCTCTCCTTGTTCTTCTGTAATTGGTGTTGGTGCAAAATCATGTGTAAATAAATCCTCTGGTTTTGGATCTTCGGCTTTTAAAGCTTTTTGAAAATCATTTTCAACCCAAGTTTTTACTTCAGATTCAATATCATTTATGTCCTTTTCCGTGAAACCGTTGTCTAACAATTGCTGTTTTAACACAGGATAAGGGTCTCGTGAGCGCGCTTCGTCCAAATCATCACGATACCATTCCATACGGACACCAGAAGTATGGTGGTTTAACAAAGGGACTTTAGCATGCACCAAAAACGGACGACGTTCTTCACGAATGGTTTTTATAACTTTTTCTAATGCTTCATAACTTTCAATAAAGTTGGCACCGTCTATTGAAATGGCTTCTAAACCGTGAAAGCCCTGTGCATATTCATAGGCATTTTGAGCTCTGGTTTCTGCTTCATTTGCACTAATATCCCAACCGTTATCCTGTACCAAATAGAGAATAGGCATTTGCTTTAAAGCCGCCATTTGAAAGGCTTCAGCAATTTCGCCTTCGGTAACTGATGCGTCGCCTAATGAACAAACAGTTATGGGTTTTAGAGATTCTTCGCTATTGCCCTGAACTACATTTGGGTTTACCAACCCTTGTTTTTCGAGATATTGCATTCCCATAGCAACTCCTGTGGCTGGAATGGCTTGCATACCTGTTGCAGACGATTGATGTGGAATTTTTGGCTTATCGGCATCTTTTAAACTAGGATGCGAATAGTAGGTGCGTCCGCCAGAAAATGGATCGTCTTTTTTTGCCAAAACTTGTAACATCAGGTCGTAAGGTGTCAAACCAAAAGACAATAGCATGGCATCATCACGATAATATGGAAAAGCATAATCTTGAGGTAATAACTGCATGCCTAATGCCGTTTGTATAGCTTCATGTCCACGAGATGTTGCATGCACATACTTTGAAACCAACTTAAAATTGGCTTCGTATAATTCTGCCATGGTTTTGGCCGTTACTAAATTGGTGAATCCTTTTTCTAATATTTTTTTATCCATGCCTTTCATTCTTATATAAGCAGAAATCTATTTTAAATTTGTCAATACTATCATAATGGATTCCGCATCACACTTCGACTATGCTAAGTGGAACAGTGCGGAATGACAAAATGTTAAACTAATTCCTTTTCAATTTTTATCATCCAATTGAATTTATCTTCTATTTTCCCTGTTTTAATTGCATTTAATGTGTCATTGACATCTAGTCCCACCGGACTTTCATCAGACACATGAATGGTTTCTTCTCCTACTCCAATTTCTTGAATATAAGCAATACCAACTGCAGTTCCGGTTCCGAAGGCTTCTTCTAGTGTTCCGTTTTTTGAAGCCTCTCTAATTTCATCTATTGTGATTGGTTTTTCGGTTACTTCAAATCCTTTATCACGCAGTACATCTATAACGCTCATTCGTGTAATACCATCTAAAATAGCACCATCGCGTTTTGGCGTGATAAACTTTCCGTCAATTTTAAAGAAGATGTTCATGGTACCTACTTCCTGAATGTACTTATGCTCTACAGCATCTAACCATAACACCTGATCATAACCTTTTGCTTTAGCCAATTCGGTAGGACGAATGGCTGCTGCATAATTACCTGCAGCTTTTGCTTCACCTGTTCCACCTTCCACAGCTCTTACATATTTCTTTTCTGCCCAAAGTTTAATGCGTTTGCTAAAAAACGGTCCTGAAGGCGATGCCATAATGATAAACTTATAACTGGTTGCGGCTCGCATTCCAATAAATGGCTCATCGGCATACATAAATGGTCTTAAGTATAAAGCGCTTCCATCTTTTGGTGGAATCCAATTATGCTCTAAAGCGACCAGTTGCTTTAAGCCTTCAACAAATAAGTCTTCTGGAAAATGAGGCATTCCCATACGGTCTGCACTAGCGTTTAAACGTTCAGCATTTTTGTTTGCTCGAAATAACATGGGATTCCCATCTGCATCTACCGTTGCTTTCATTCCCTCAAAAATAGCTTGACCATAATGCAAAGCCATAGCTGCTGGATGCGTTGGAATTAAAGTCAACGGTTCAATTCTAGGATTTTGCCATTCACCATTTTTATAATCACAGATAAACATGTGATCTGTGAAAGTGGTTCCTAATGGTATGTTGTTGAAATCGATAGTTTCAACTTTTGAATTTTCTACTCTTTTAATTGAAATGTTAGGTTTCATAATTCTCTGTCATTCCTGCGAAGGCAAGAATCTATTTTTAATTTATATTTCTTTTGAAATCCCTGCCTACGCAGGAATCTCAAAATGTTTATATTGTTCTTTTAATATCAAATTGTTCAAAATAATCGGCTACGCGACGCACGAAGCTTCCTCCTAAAAAGCCATCGACAACGCGGTGGTCGAAAGACAAGGATAAGTACATCATACTGCGAATTGCGATTTCATCTCCTTTTTCGGTTTCGATGACTTCAGCACGTTTTTTAATGATTCCTAGCGCAAGAATAGCTACTTCTGGTTGATTAATAATAGGTGTTCCCATGACACTACCAAAAGTCCCAACGTTAGAAATGGTGAACGTACTGCCTTTAATATCGTCTCCAGCCAATTTGTTTTCTCGAGCTTTATTAGCTAGTTTATTTACGTTTTCGGCTAGGGTTTTTAAGTCTTTGGTATCGGCGTTTTTCACCACAGGAACGATTAAATTCCCACTAGGTAAAGCCGTAGCCATACCAATATTAATATCGTCTTTTACGATGATGTTATTACCATCGACTGATGCATTTATATTTGGAAAATCTTTGACTGCTTTTGCAACTGCTTCTACAAATAATGGTGTAAAGGTTAATCGCTCTCCATATTTTTCTTGAAAAGCCACCTTGTTTGCATTGCGCCAATTGACCATATTGGTTAAGTCCGCTTCAACATAAGCTGTAACGTGAGGTGACGTATGTTTTGAATACACCATATGATCTGCAATCATTTGGCGCATTCTGTCCATTTCTATGATTTTCCCTTTGCCTTTATCGAATTCTAATTGTGGAATACGGTATGCTGTTGGGTCTTTTTCTGCAATTGGTTGTGCAAACTTATATGGACGTCCGTCTTCAATATATTGAAACACATCGCTTTTTCTTAAACGACCTTCGTTTCCGGTTGCTGGAATTCTTGCCAATTCTTCAAAACTGATGTGATGTTCTTTGGCTATTTTTATGATTAATGGCGAAAAGAAGGTATTTGAATTTGAAACTGAAAATGAAGTTGAACTTGAAACCTTTTCAACTGGTTTTGGTGTTTTTTTATTGGCTTTGTTCTCGACTGCGCTCGAACTGACAGCTTTAACTTCTTTCGATTTCGAGTTCATGTTCGAATTCGAGTTCACTTTCTTATCTTCTGAAACTTCCAGTACTGCAATTACTTCTCCAACAGGTACAACATCCTTTGCTTGAAACAATGTTTTTACCAATGTGCCAGAAGCTGGTGCAGGCACTTCGTTATCTACTTTATCGGTTGCAACTTCTAGGATGATTTCCCCTTCATCAAATGAATCGCCTTCATTTATCAACCAATTGATAATGGTTCCTTCTGTTATGCTTTCGCCCATTTTGGGCATTAACAATTCTCGCGTAAGCGGGAATCTCTTTTCATCACTCATTTCAGTTTATTTTTCAAAATACTCGGTTTCGTTTCTTTTAGATTCCTGCCTTCGCAGGAATTTGATTAACTAGCGTTTGTTAGTTTTTACTTTTATTTTTAAATGAGTAAACTTATTTTAATAATAATTACTCAAAACTTCTCGATACAATTTTATCGTTCCTCAAAAATCACTCGAAGTGACGCTGAAGTTATTTAATCTTTAGATTCCTGCCTGCGCAGGAAATGTTCCCTTAAAGTATCATAAGCACCTTCTTGGATTTTCATATTTTCTGGAACTTCGCGTAATGGCTCAACGGCTTTTAGACTGTTATGGCAATCTTGTGGCAACTGCTGATACAACTGGGTTCCTTTAGTTTTCCAAGCAATCATCTCGTCGCTTACCTGCTTGATGACTTTTGCTGGATTACCAACCACCAAACTACGTGGCGGAATTTTGGTTTCGGCTTTTACAAATGCCATGGCACCAACGATACTTTCGTCACCAATTTCTGCATCGTCCATGATAACGGTATTCATTCCGATAAGGCAATTTTTACCCAAATTGGCTCCGTGGATAATTGCTCCGTGACCTACGTGCGCGCTTTCCTTGAGCGTGATGGACTTACCTGGAAACATGTGTACCGTACAGTTTTCTTGGACATTGACACCATCTTCCAAAATAATTTGTCCCCAATCTCCACGAATGGCTGCTCCAGGACCTATGTAACAGTTTTTGCCAATGATGACATTTCCTGTTACCGCAGCCAATGGATGCACGTAACTGGATTCGTGAACGACTGGTGTGTAGCCTTTGAAACTGTATATCATAAAGCAGCTCCTTTTAATTTCCCTATTTCGACTGCGCTCAATACAGGCGGCAGGGAAAAATACTCATGTGTTCTTACTGTTATATACTTACTCATTTCTCTGAATAATTAGTTCCTTCCCTCTGGGAAGGTTAGGATGGGCTTTTATTTATATGTTTTTAATTTCTCTTTTGTAAATTCTGACAAAACTAATCTTCCACTAATTTTTGCGCGTTGAATGAGCAATTGGTCCCAATCTTCAGTGCCTCTCCAAAACATAGTTTTCATTTCGCTCATGGCTTTTGGGTTGTAATTGCAAAGGTTTTCAGCAAAGGTTTTAACAGCTTCATCTAATTCTTCAACAGTTTCATACACTTGGGTAAACAATCCTTTTTGTTGTGCCCATTCAGCAGAGTAAAATGTGTTGGCATCTATGGCAATTTGAGACATTGCACCCAACCCTAATTTTCTTTGTACCGCTGGACCAACTACAAAAGGGCCAATACCAACATTCAATTCGCTTAATTTTATAGCGGCAAACTTAGTTGCCATACAATAGTCTGTAGCAGAAGCCAAACCTACTCCTCCTCCAACTGTTTTGCCTTGAATGCGCCCAATTATAAATTTTGGGCATTTACGCATGGCATTAATTACGTTTGCAAAACCAGAAAAGAAAACTTTTCCTGTTTCCTCATCATTTATATCGATAAGTTCGGTGAAACTTGCTCCAGCACAAAAGGTTCTATCGCCTCCACTCTTTAGCACAAGAACTTTAATGCTGGCATCTTCACCTGCATTGGTAATTGTTCTAGCCAATTCAGAAAGCAAATTTCCTGGCAATGAGTTGTGTGCAGGATGGAAAAATTCGATGTATCCTACTCCGTTTTTGTTATTTAATTTTACGTATGGTTCCATATATTATATTAATCCAAATTGTTCAAAATGATGGTTAAGGTGTTTTCTTTCTAATAAATACGATTCATATTTGTTTAATTCTCCGAAAACCAAATTCTTTAATTTTGCATCTGGATTTTCTTTGAAATATTCTAAATACTTTTCGCGTTGTGCTTTAAATTTTTCAATGGCTGTTTGTAAATCTGGATGTCTTAAATCATCCAACTTATCCTTTTCCAGTTGTGGGAATTGAGAGTTCTTCGGAAATTTATCATAGTTATACAAACTCGCGTGTACCTTCTCCAAAATCTTTTCTGGCGTAGCGATTTCAAAATCTTGAATTTCTCCCGAAGCAATTTTGTAAGTGTATTCCAAATGCTCAATCATGTGCTGTGGTGTCATGATTCCCCATTTTGGCTTGGTATCTTCTTTCAGTTTACTTAAACACTCTTCAATCTTTTCCGAAGTCATTTCAACAAACGTTTCTTGCTTTTTCTGAACCATCGTCAACACCGTTGCAAATGCTACTTTTTCATCATTGTTGGCATCAAAAATTTCAGCGTACCATTTTACAATACCACTAGGATGTTCGGCTGAAGCTACATCTCTATCTACTTTTTGCTTACAGGTCAATCGCACATAGATCGTATCGTTGTGGTATAATGGACGTAGGAAACGACATTCTTCCAATCCGTAATTTGCGGACACAGGACCTTTATTTGGATACACGAATAATCCTGCTGCTGCCGAGATAATGAAATAGCCATGAGCCGTTCTTTTCTCGAAAATACTTCCATCTAAAGAGGTGATATCAGTATGCGCATAGAAATGGTCCCAAGTAAGGTTTGAAAAATTAATGATATCTGTATCTGTAAAGGTACGGTTGTGGGTTTTCATGGACATTCCTGGTTGAATGTCTTCCCAATGGTATTTAAACGGATGTTGTTCTGCTTCCTTATAATTTGCGTTTTGCTGATAAATGCCTGTAATTTCGGTCAATGTTGTTGGCGACCCTTGAATGGCTGTGCGTTGTAAATAATGCTTTATGCCTCGCATACCTCCCATTTCTTCGCCTCCACCTGCACGTCCTGGACCACCATGAACCAAATAAGGTAATGGCGAACCATGACCTGTACTTTCTTTAGCCATATCGCGATTAATCACCATAATTCTTCCATGATGTGAAGCAGCATTCACTACATAATCTTTAGCTATTTTATCATCGTTTGTTGCAATAGAAGACACCAACGAACCTTTACCCATTTGCGCCAAGGTTATGGCTTCGTCTAAATTTTTATAAGGCATAATGGTACTTACAGGTCCAAATGCTTCACGTTCGTGAATAATGGTATTTTGAAATGGATGGTCTGCTCTTAATAAAATAGGACTGATAAAAGCACCTTTTTTAGCATCTGCACCAATGGTTTCAATTTTGTCTAAATCACCATAAACGATTTGCGCTTCTTTGGCTAAATCATTAACAGAATCGCGAACCGCTTGTACTTGTTGGCGACTTACCAATGATCCCATTCGAACTTCTTTTAATCTTGGATCACCAATGGTGACTTTATCTAGTGCTTTTCCTAACTGAATTTGAACGTCTTCAACCAAATTTTCTGGAACGATAATTCTACGTATTGCAGTACATTTTTGTCCGCATTTTACGGTCATTTCTTTTCTGACTTCGTTTATAAACAAGTCGAATTCTGGTGTTCCAGGAACTGCATCTTCTCCTAAAATAGAAGCATTTAACGAATCGGCTTCCATAGTAAATGGCACTGACTCTTGAATTAATCTTGGATGTGCTTTTAGCAATCTTCCTGTTTGTGCAGAACCTGTAAAGGTTACTACATCTTGAGATTCTACGGTATCTAAAATGGTTTTAACCGTTCCGTTGATGATTTGTAATGCACCTTCTGGTAAAATACCCGAATCAATAATTGTTTTTGCAACAGCTTCAGCTAAGTACGATGATGAAGGTGCAGGTAAGACTACTGCGGGAACTCCAGCCATCCAGTTTACTGCACATTTTTCTAACATTCCCCAAACCGGGAAATTAAATGCGTTAATATGCACTGCAACTCCTTTCTTAGGAACCATAATATGATGTGCCATAAAGCGTCCACCACGCGATAAATCTATAGCATCTCCTTCAACATGATAGGATTGATTTGGAAATAATTTTCTAAGTGAAGCATTAGCAAATAAATTTCCGAAACCTCCTTCTATATCTATCCAGCTGTCTACTTTTGTTGCACCTGTTCTGTAACTTAAATCGTAAAATGCATCTTTTCTCTTGGTAAGATACAATGCTAAACTTTTAAGCATGTTTCCACGTTCTTGGAAGGTCATTTTACGAAGGACTTCTCCTCCTTTTGTTCTTCCATAGTTAAGAATTTCTGGAATATCTAAACCTTCAATTGCAACGCTGGTAAAGGCTTCGCCTGTTACTGCATCTAGAATTGGTGTTCCTTCTTCTTTTCCTGTTGTCCAGTTTCCTTGGACGTAGTGCTGTATTTTATTCATAATCCTATCCCAACCCTTTCCAAAGGAAAGGGCTTTTAGTTAGTTTTCTAATTTAAATACCTACAAGGTTCTAAAAAACCTTGCAGGATGTAACTCGTTATTTTGAGACCTCACAGGTTTTAAAAACCTGTGAGGTGTTTGCGTCTGAGTAAGTACGCGTTAGCGATTGAGGCTTTGTGAAGCTCTTTTTTGTTTTTCTCAAAAAAAGCGACTGCCGAAAGCGCAACCCTTGTGATAACGCCCAAATTATTTTATAAATTCACATTTTCAATCACGCAAGCATACCCTTGACCTACACCAATACACATGGTGATTAATGCATAGCGCTTGTTTTGTTCCTGCAACTCTAAAGCAGCTGAATATGATATTCTTGCTCCTGTTACACCAAGTGGATGACCTATGGCAATAGAGCCTCCATTTGGGTTTAGTCTTGGGTCGTTATCTGCCAATCCCCAAGCACGTGTACACGCCAAAGCTTGTGCTGCAAAGGCTTCGTTTAGTTCTATAATGTCCATATCGTCCATTGTTAATCCTGCTTTTTCCAGTGCTTTATTTGAAGCTTCCACAGGACCAATTCCCATGATTCTTGGTTCGACACCAACCACTGCAGAACTTACAATTCTGGCTAATGGTTTAAGGTTGTATTTTTTTACGGCATCTTCACTTGCAATAATGGTAGCAGCAGCTCCATCATTTAATCCTGAAGAATTTCCTGCGGTTACGCTTCCTCCTTCTGCTTTAAAAGCACCTCTTAATTTTGCTAATACTTCTAAAGATGTATTTGGTTTTACAAACTCATCTTTTGAAAATTGAATTGGGTCTTTTTTACGCTGCGGAATTTCAACCGTTACAATCTCTTTTGCTAAACGTCCGTTTTCTTGTGCTTTGGTTGCCTTTTTCTGACTCCAAAGTGCGAATTTATCTTGATCTTCTCTTGATATATTATATTTCTCAACAAGATTTTCAGCTGTATTTCCCATACCATCAGTTCCGTACATTTTTTGCATTTTCGGATTGATAAATCGCCATCCAAAACTTGAATCGTACATTTTAGAATCATTCCCGAAGGCACTTGATGGTTTTGCAATGACGTATGGTCCGCGTGTCATATTTTCTACGCCTCCAGAGATAAACACATCGCCATCTCCTGCTTTTATAGCACGATTGGCATGAATTATTGCTGATAATCCTGAACTGCATAATCTATTAACTGTTTCACCCGGAACGGTATATGGTAATCCAGCTAAAAGAGACGACATACGTGCAACATTACGATTGTCTTCTCCCGCTTGATTTGCACAACCCATAATCACATCGTCATAAGCTTCTTTTGGGATGTTTGGATTTCGTTTTACAATTTCTTGAATTACTAATGCTCCTAAATCGTCTGTACGAACAGCAGATAAAGTTCCTTTGTAGTTTCCTATTGGTGTTCTAATTCCGTCTATTATGTATGCTTCCATGTTATTTTGAAATTGAAGCCGAAATCGAAATTGAAATCAAACTTCTTTATTTACTGTTTTTATTAATTTATAGATTCCGCATCAAGTGCGGAATGACAAATAGTTTCTATTTATTCTTCCCAAGATTTACTTGTTCTGTAAACCACACCTTTAAAAAGTGCTACAAGTTCATCACCTCGTTTGACTTCAATGATATTAAAGCCTAACTTGTTATTTACTTTTTCTATGACTGATTCTGCTACTAAATAATCACCTTCGTTCAATGCCTCAATATGATTGATACTTGTTTCTATGGAAACTGCATATTTACCATGAGTGTTTGCTGCAAATCCGAATGCTGTATCTGCTAATGAATAACTGATTCCACCATGTGCTTTGTTCATGCTGTTTAGCATCTCTTTTCTAATGGTCATTCCGACTTTACATCGTCCGATTTCACATTCTAGGATTTCAATTCCTAGCCAAGTGCTGTAAGCGTCTTGAGATAACATTTTATATGGAATTTGTTCTGGTTTCATATGTATTCTTTCGTCACTTCGAGTGATTTGTGAGCTTCGAGCAAATTGTATCGAGAAGTTTCACTTGTTCTCGATACAAAATTGCAAAAAAAGCAATTTCACTCGAACTGACGTTCAGTTAAAAAAGCGTTTTATCTTCTCTGTTCAATTTTCGTAATAATGGACTACAACGATATCTGTCTTCATGATATTCGTTATATAATTCGTCTAATTTAGACACACACCAATCAATACCTTTTTCGTCTGCCCAAGCCAATAATCCTTTAGGATAGTTGACTCCTTTAGTCATTGCATTATCTATATCTTCAGCTGAAGCGATGTTTAAAAATAGTGCGTCTGCTGCTTCGTTTATTAGCATGACTAAAACACGATCGAATATTTTTTGTCCTAGTTCATTATCATGAGATTCCTTCGCTTTGCTCGGAATGACAATGCGACCGTTTTCATCATAATCATAATAGCCTTTTCCTGATTTACGTCCGAGATAACCTGCTTCTGCAAACCGTTTTTGCGTGAATGCTGGCTTGTATCTTGGGTCGAAATAGAAAGCTGTAAAAACGGTTTCGGTTACAATGTAGTTAACATCATTACCTATAAAATCCATTAACTCAAATGGTCCCATTCTAAATTTACCGATACTTTTCATCGCATCATCAATAGTTGCAAAATCTGCAATACCTTCTTCATATATTCTTAATGCTTCGCCATAAAAAGGTCTTGCGACTCTGTTGACTATAAATCCTGGTGTATCTTTAGCTACTGCTACTACTTTTTTCCAGTCAGAAATAACTTGTATTGACTTTTCAAGCACTTCACTTGATGTTTGAATCGCTGGAATGACCTCAACCAATTTCATTAAAGGTGCTGGATTGAAAAAGTGAATACCAACACAACGCTCTGGTTTATTTAACGATGAAGCAATTGAAGCAATGGATAGGCTTGATGTATTTGATGCGATGATACAATCATCTGTAACATAGCTTTCTAATTCAATAAATAGTTTTTTCTTGATACTTAAATCTTCAATAATAGCTTCAATCGTTAGGTTCGAATCTGATAAGTCTTTTAGACTATCTACATAAGAAATGTTGCCTTGAATTCTATTTTTCTCTTCAGTATCTATTCTACCTTTTTCAATTAATCGCAACAAGATTTTTTCTAATGTGTCTTTAGCTTTATTTAAAGCCGTTTTATTGGTATCGTATAATTTTACTTTGCAACCAGCAGTAGCAGCAACTTGTGCTATGCCGCTTCCCATTGTTCCTGAACCGATTATTCCTATGTTCATATTTTTTTATTCAATTCTTTAAACACCCCTAAAGTCCCCTCAAGGGGACAATCCTTCAATTAATCAGAAGGGAAGATTTGTTATATCTACATTTCCGCCAGATAAAATTATTCCGACGTTTTTATTTTTAAATTCTTCTTTATTCTTCAACACTGCTGCAAATGCCACCGCACTTGACGGCTCAATTATAATTTTCATACGCTCCCAAATGAGTTGCATCGCAGTTATAATATCGTTTTCCTCAACACGAATAATCTTATCGACATACTTTTGAATGATAGGAAAATTTCGTTCTCCTAAGGTCGTTCTTAAACCATCTGCAATAGTATGAAAATTACCATTCGTCTCAATTTTACCAGAAATCAACGAACGATAGGCATCATCTGCAACAGCAGGTTCACCACCAATCACTTTACACTTTTCTGAAAAGAAATGAGCCGCTAAAGCTGTACCTGCAATAAGTCCACCTCCACCTACTGGTGTAAGTATAATATCTAAATTTGGTTGCTTTTCTAAAAGTTCAATAGCTGCCGTGCTATTTCCATAAATCACCTCATCTTGATTAGAAGGGTGTAAAAATGAAGCACCCTTTTCATCTCTTATTTTAAAGGCCGTGGCTTCTCTTGCCTCAAGTGTAGACTCACATTCTATAATTTCACCATTGTAGGTTTTTACACCATCCTTTTTTATTTGAGGAGCATTTTCTGGCATTACGATATACGCCTTAACACCCAATCTTTGAGCAGCCAATGAAACGGCTTGCGCAAAATTACCTGACGAATGTGTTACTACTCCTCGCTGTCTTTCCTCTTCAGAAAGTGATAAAATAGCATTTGAAGCACCACGCATTTTGAAAGCTCCCAATTTTTGGAAATTCTCACATTTAAAAAACAAATTACAGCCAGCCTTTTCATTTAACAGCCGTGAGGTTAACACAGGTGTTTTGTGAATAAAAGGTTTTATTCGGTTGTGGGTTTGTATGAGGGTTTGTTTATCCATAATTATGAGATCCTGAAACGAGTTCAGGATGACAAAAAAATATTAGTTCCCTTTAAAGTTTGGTTGACGTTTTTCTATAAATGCAGTAACTCCCTCCTTATAATCTTCACTTTGTGCTGCTTCTATTTGTAATTTAGATTCTAATGCTAATTGCCCTTCTAAATCATTTGTCATGGATTTATTGAACAATTCTTTAATCATACCTAATGCTTTTGTTGGCATATTTGCTAGTTTTATAGCTAGCTTATTAATTGTTTCTTCGAATTCTTCTGTTGGAACACATTTGTAAATCATTCCCATTTTTTCAGCTTCTTCTGCTCCAATTTTATCGCCTAACATCGCTAATGCTAATGCTTTTTGAAAACCTATTAATCTTGGTAAAAAGAATGTTCCTGCACTGTCAGGAACTAAACCGATTAAACTAAATGCTTGAATGAAGCTTACTTTTTCGTGTGCTACAACGACATCGCAAGCTAAAGCTATATTTGCTCCTGCTCCTGCTGCGACTCCATTAATTGCTCCAATAATTGGTTTTTTAATAGAACGAATTCTGGTAATGATTGGATTGTAATGCTCGTCTAATATTTTTTTAAATCCTGGATTTAAATCTGGATCTGTAACTTCTTTTAAATCTTGTCCAGCACAAAATGCTTTTCCGTTTCCTGTAAGCACAATTGCTCTTACTTCATCGTTTTTTTCGCAAGCGTCTAATGTATTGTGTAATAAAAATGCCATTTCACGATTGAAACTATTGAATACTTCTGGTCTGTTAAGCGTGATGTACGCTACTTTGTTTTCTATTTTAAGTTGTATGCTTTCGTTCATATTTTTTTTAATACCTATCAGGTTTTAAAAACCTTACAGGAAAGTACACTTTTACTTTTAGATTATTTTAAACATTTAAAATAGTCGAATGGTTCTTGGCAATCATCGCACTGAAATTGTGCTTTACATGCTGTTGAACCAAACTGACTTACTAATCTTGTGTTTTTTGATCCACAATTGGTACACTTTACCAATCGTTTTCCATTTAACAAAACATCCTTATCTGCTTCTGCGTTTAAAGGTGCTGCAATACCGTAATCTTCTAATGCTTTAAGACCTCTTGGTGTAATCCAATCGGTTGTCCAAGCTGGATGCAGAATCAATTCTATTTTAGATTCGTATCCTGCGTTTTTTAATGCTTTTTTGATATCATCACCAATGACATCCATTGCTGGACAACCACTGTAAGTTGGTGTGATTTCGACTTTAACTATATTATTTTCTATAACAGCAGTACGTACCACTCCCATGTCCATGATGGATAATACTGGAATTTCTGGGTCAGACACTTTTTCCAGAATTGGAATTAAGATTTGATCTATGTTTTGTTCTGTTGTTGTCATAGTTTTCATGATGAGATCCTGAAACCAGTTCAGGATGACAAATCAAAGATTTATCACCATTCCATATTAGGATAGGTACGTTGCATGTATTGCAAGTCACTTAATAAATACCCTAAATGTTCTGTATGCACACCTTCTTTTCCTCCTTTTTGAAACCATTTTGATTCCGGAACCTTAAGTGTTGCTTCCTCCAAAAGTTCATTGACTCTTTTGTAATAAGCTTCTTTTAGTTTTGTAACATCAACACCTATTCCTTCTTCAACCATTGCTTTATCTGCTTCTGTTTGATGAAACAATTCGTCTGTATAGGTCCACAAAGCATCAATCGCTTCTTGCATTTTTTCATTGCTTTCTTCGGTTCCATCTCCAAGACGCTTTACCCAATCTGAAGAAAAACGTTCATGGTAACTTACTTCCTTGATGCATTTATTTGCAATTGCGGACAATGTTAAATCTGTGCTTTTTTGTAATTCTGAAAGAAACGCTAAGTGGTACACATCGAATAAAAACTGACGACCAATAGTATAAGCAAAATCAGTATTTGGTTGTTCAACCAACAAAACGTTTTTATACTCTCGCTCTTTACGTAGCATTGCGATATCATCTTCTGTTCTATCATCACCAGCTATTTCGGCTGCATACTGAAAATAGCTTCTGACTTGTCCGAATAAATCTAATGAGATATTAGTACAAGCGATGTCTGTTTCTAGGCTTGGTCCATGACCGCATAATTCACCTAATCTTTGACCTAGGATTAAACTGTTGTCTGCTATTCCTAATATGTAGTTGTATAAATTATTATTCATAGTTTTTCCTCATGAGATTCCTGCCTTCGCAGGAATGACAATTATTACATGTGTTTTACTTCGTCTGGTAAATCGTAAAATGTTGGATGACGATAGACTTTATCTTGTGCAGGCTCGAACATTTCACCATTATTCTCCGGATTTGAAGCTGTGATGTTTTTAGATTCTACAACCCAAATACTTACTCCTTCATTTCTTCTCGTATAAACATCGCGTGCATTTTCTAATGCCATTTCAGCATCTGTAGCATGAAGACTTCCACAGTGTCTATGTTCTAATCCGTTTTTACTTCTTACGAAGATTTCCCAAAGTGGCCAGTTTTTTTTGTCAGACATAATTTATATGTTTTGTTTCATCTTGTTTTCAATGAAATTTAAATTGCTTCTTTCTGTTTTCTTTCTAGTTTCTTTACCGCATGAGCCATGGCAGCATCTCTAACCCATTCGCCACGTTCCCAAGCACCAACTCTTGCTTTCATACGTACTTTATTACATGGCCCATGACCTTTTACTACTTGCCAGAATTCGTCCCAATCTATTTCACCAAAATCGTAACTACCTCGTTCTTCATTCCATTTTAAATCTGGATCTGGAATTGTAAGCCCGATTAAATCTGCTTGCGGCACGGTTTGATCTATAAATTGCTGACGCAAATCGTCATTAGATTTACGCTTTAATTTCCATTTCATGGATTGTTCTGTATGCACAGAAACGTCGTCTGTTGGCCCAAGCATCATAAGACTTGGCCACCACCAACGGTTTAATGCATCTTGCGCCATTTCTTTTTGTTCTGGTGTTCCGTTTGCCAACTTTATCATGATTTCATAACCTTGACGTTGGTGAAAACTTTCTTCTTTACACACACGAATCATAGCTCTTGCGTAAGGTCCGTAAGACGTATTACAAAGTGGTACTTGATTGATTATTGCTGCACCATCAACTAACCAGCCTATTGCTCCCATATCTGCCCAAGTGATTGTTGGGTAATTAAATATTGAAGAGTATTTTGCTTTTCCTGTATGCAATTGCTCATACATTTCGTCACGAGAAATACCTAAAGTTTCGGTCGCTGAGTATAAGTATAATCCATGACCAGCTTCGTCTTGCACTTTTGCTAACAATGCTACTTTACGTCTCAACGAAGGTGCCCTTGTTATCCAATTGCCTTCAGGAAGCATGCCCACAATTTCGGAATGTGCGTGTTGCGACATTTGACGAATATGCGTTTTGCGATATTTTTCTGGCATCCAGTCTTTAGGCTCAATTTTTTCGTCACGAGCAATTCGTGCTTCAAATTGTGCTTCTAAGTTTTTTATTTGTTCTTCACTCATAATTTTTAGTATTTGGTGAATAGTTTTTAGTAATTAGAGATTTCCACTTTCGTGGGAATGTTATACGTCGAAATCGACAACTACTTTATCTGATGTTGGTACGGCTTGACAACTTAGCACTAAGTTTTGCGACACTTCTTTATCATCTAACGCGTAATTTATTTTCATTTCTACGCTTCCTTCTTTTACTTCGCATTTACAAGTACTGCAAACACCACCCTTGCATGCAAACGGTAAATCGGCTCCTGCTCCTAAAGCGGCATCAAGAATATTATCGTATTCTTTGGTCATAGTGAAAGCAAATTCCTTTCCACCATCTACAATTGTAACTTGGGTACCTTCAACATTTTGCTGTGCTAAACGTTCAGCTCTTTTGATGTCTTCGTCTGAAAGTCCGGTTACAAATAATTCAAAATGAACGAGCTCTTTTGGTAAACCTGCGTTTATTAAATAGTTGCTTACATAATTCACCATTTTTTCTGGTCCACACAGAAACACTTCACTTGTATCTGGAATATCAATGAAAGTTTTTGTCAAAACTTTCATTTTTTCATCATCAAAACGTCCATTAAACAATTCGATATCCCTTCGTTCTTTGGTTAAGAAATAATAGATTTCCAATCTTCCGAAATACGTGTTTCTAAGTTGCTCTAGTTCCTCTTTAAAGATAATGGATTTTGCTGTTTTATTTACGTAAAATAGCTTGCAAGTTGCGTTTGGCTCTGCTGCTAAATGCGTCTTTATCATAGACAAAATGGGTGTAATACCACTACCAGCTGCAAAGAAGAGATAATTTTTAGAATTTTTAGAATTACATGCCACTCCAAAAGTACCACTTGGAGGCATCACTTCTAGTTCATCACCTCTTTGCAACACATCGTTAACATAGGTTGAAAATTTACCTCCAGCAATTTGCTTAACGGCAACTTTCCATTGGTTATCCAAAGGACTTGAACAAAGCGAGTAGGAACGACGCACATCTTCACCATTAATATCAGCCTTTAAGGTTAAATGTTGCCCTTGGCTAAATTTAAACTCGTCTTGTAATTCCTCTGGAACTGCAAAGGAAATCACAGAACAATCGTCTGTTTCCTTATATATATCTTGAATTTTAAGCTTATAAAATTGCACCATATTTATTCTTAATTGCGCAAACTAACAATTGTTAGTTTACTTGACAAAGTTAAGAAATAAAAATGAAATTATTTGTTAATTCCGTGAATGAGCACATTACTTAAATTATCTGAAAGTTCATGTGGATTTAAATCTTCCTTTTTAGGGATCCATAAGTACAATGATCTTAACGTGGATAGCATTGAAAACAGCACAACATCTACATTAACATCCCTTATTTCACCTCGTTGAACACCTTCTAAAATTATACTTCGAAAATCGTTTTCATAGCCAGAACGCAGAGTGAGATAATACTCTAACTTTTCTTCAAGATGCATCCAATCATTATTTAGAGATGCCATTTCAAAGGTGTTTTTAGAGGTAATATCTACATGCAATTTTACTACTTGTTCTAATTTTTCAATACTTGTATTATCGGATTTTAAAATATGCTGCATCCCTTCAGTAAAGTTTTCGGCTAATGAGATTATTATAATTTTTAAAATTTCTTGCTTTGAGTTTATATGATTGTACAAGCTTGCCGCTTTAATGCCCATAGCAGTAGCTAAATCTCTCATGGTTACTGCGCTAAATCCTTTATCTTTAAAGAGATTTGCTGCCGTTTTTACAATCTCTTCTTTACGTGTATTTACTTTCAATGTTTAATAAAGTCTTTTAATATTTGTAAATTTAAACAAAAAGAAACTATGGGGTTTTTAGATTTTATTTTTGGCACTAAGAAACGGCAAGTTGAATCTTATATTAAGAACGGAGCCGTTATTTTGGATGTACGTTCGCAACGCGAATGGAATGATGGGCATATAGAAAATGCCATTCATATTCCACTAGACGAATTAAATAACAGAGTAGATGAAGTTAAAAAACTCAATAAACCTGTTATAGCATGTTGCGCAAGTGGAGTACGCTCTGCAAAAGCAGCAAAGTTTTTAAATCTACATAATATCGACGCTACTAATGGTGGTGGTTGGGTGAGTTTAAAAAAAAGCCTTTCTTAAATGCTTTCCTGAGGAAATGACTTTTTGGCTATTTCTTAATTCAATGCTAATGTTATAATTAATCTTGTAGCTTTCCTAAATCTCCAATACCTTCAAGACTCTCAACAGGAGTTTGATTGTATTCTAGTGTCCAACCTAACGAATTGGTTAGAATTAAGAATTTTGAAAGCTCGCTTATTAATCGATTTTGTGCATTCAACTTTAAATCTGAAGCTTCAATTTTTTTCATCAAAGATTTATTGACTATTTCTTTAATTTCATTGTAATCTTTGGCTTCAAACTGATTTAAAAAATCTGCTTGAATATCATAATACTCAAAATCTGGGCTTATTTTTATTTCTTCTTTAGGGATATTTTTTATTCTAAGCGTTTTTGTTAACTCATCTACTTCGTATTCAATTTTACTTAAATCGTAGCCAATTGTAACATCCGCATTTACAATAACTATAGCTTGTTTTTTGGCTTCTAACAAATCTGCAAAAACAGCTTTAGAATTTTTATAAGTGAACACTTCACTAAAATGACCTTCGGTAATCACAAGTTTACCGACATTTTTAATTTGTTCTTGTATTAAAGCCGTGTTTTCCTGAAGTACAATTTTATCCTCTTTTTTATCACCACAATATTTAAAAGTGAATAAGATTCCTAATGTAACAATGACTCCAAATAATATTTTTCGCATATGCTAATTTAAATAAAATGCTAATTAATCTTTAGTAAATAACAGCTTTTTAAAACCCATTTTTTTGCATTATACCGATGCCCTAAACATATTAGCTATAAAAAATGCAAAGCACCTTGAATTTAATGACAACACACCAATATTCAATATTTTAGTGCATTACAATGTTGTTATTCCTCATTTTATGTAACAACATTTAATTAATCCATTTTAATGTTTAAAAACTTTTGCATATTAGTTTTTACACTTTTGTCTATATATACATACGGACAAAAGTCCACTTTATTACAAAACATAAACTTTAGGGCTAAGGAACTAAAGCATAGTTTAAATAAAGATGGTGACAGTTTGCTGCTTGAAAGTGACAGAACGATATATAGCGTAGAAATTTTTAATCAGGATTTTGAAAAAACTGTTGAAGTTGGTGAAAACCAAACTAAAATTCCACTCAACGGAACTCCTCTTGGTAGATTGGTTGTTCAGGCCAAATTAATTGACAAACGCATATTAATGACATTACTGAGACATGAAGATATCGAGGAAAGTTCTGAGGAACTAACCAAACCCATTCCTAGACCCAACACCAAAATTGCTTCTGTAATCAAAGAGCTCACAATAAACAACAGTGAAGTTGAAGTAAATTTCCTATTAGAAGTACCAACCGCTTTTGAAGTTAAATATAAAGCAATACCGCTTAGACAAGAGACTCAACTAGCTTATGAAGACCTCAACGAAGATGTTGTTGAAACTGAAAACACCAGTCCAGATGTCCTTAAAACCACTAATGAGCACACAAAAAGACCTTCAACAAGTTTAACGAACATGTTAAACTGGAAACCAAAAAAGGAGACCTTCAATGAAAGATTTTATTGGATAGCTTTGGAAATTAATAATGGAAATAGCTCTTACAAAACCATGAAACTTGTTAAAGGAGATGTTGCCGATAAATTGATTTCAAAAAACAAACTTGAATCTAAAACAAATAACGGAAAGTATAACAAGTTAACTGCTTGGGAGGTTTATGACACTGCTAAATTTATGGAAGAACAGATTGAAAACCCTGAGTACATCAACTCACCTTCTTCTCACCTTTTTAATGTTGTACCTTATTACACAACGATTCCTACAAAAAGTATTTCCTCACTATAGATTTAACCTTGTTATTACCAATACCCTAAATCATAAAGTTTTGAATAGCGTGAGGCTATATTACTTCTTCAACTCCAATTTCTCCGCAAAATAATCACAGAAGTCCTTCATTGTAGCTGTCATTTTTTCATCTTGTGTAGCACGCAAAAATGTATCGCTCATGGTTACTAAGGTTTGATGAAAAAATAGTTTCATTTCATCTACTGGCATGTCCTTAGTCCATAAATCTATCTTTAAAGTTTCCTGCGCATTACTATCCCAAACCGAAAGCATAATAGCTTTTGCTTCTTCATTGTTAACTCCACCATCTTGTGCAGACCACTTTAATTTTTCTGGCACACGATTTTCATCGAGTTCTACATTCAGTTCTATCTTAGATTTTATGGTTTTAGACATTATTTCTTAGGTTTAAATTTTGCTTTGTTAAAAATTTCTTCTGGTTCTTCTTGGATTATAGTCATTATATCCTCGCCTGTACTATCTGCATAAGCTTTTACAATTTGCCAGCCTATATACTGTCCCAATCTTCCTGGCGATTCATTGTCTAATTCTAAATAAAATTTTGAGAAAGGTGCATCTGCAATAAAACGATTAGGTAATTTACTATCTGTGCTAAATAACAATTCCTTTTCTATAAAATAACTCCATATTGGACTCTCATTAGCTGCAGCCCATTTTAATTCATCTTCTGTATAGCCAATTTTATCAGCATCAGTTTTAAATGGAATGATCTTATCCTTAAAATAGAGCAATTTGCCATAGTATATCATCTCATCCAAAAATGTTTTTCTATTGGATTGGTAAGCATACTTCTTAGCATAGGCTTCCGCTAAATCGACAACTATTTGGTCTTTAGTAAAATTTTTAGCTAAATATTGAGGTATGCCGCCATCTACATAAAACTTATGGTCTTTTCCCAAATAATTATCCAGAGCTACTAAAACAATACTATCCGTTACAATAACTTTATCTCTATACTGAACATTATTTGTCAATGTTACAACTCTAGGCAATGAAAACACTTTATCGTAGTACTTAATATGCTGAAACAATTGTTTTATTTCTCTCTTAGTGTCTTTAAAATTCCCAAACGCTTTATTAACTTCTTGTAAAATTTCATTCTCTAAAGTATCGTTGAGCTTTTTTACCCATATGGAATCTGGGACACGTTGCGGAAACAAAAACGGATAAGCCGATTTCAATTTTGGCAAATCCCTTGGCTCCGCATTTAAAAAAGCCGTATCAAAGCGTTCTACAACAAAATTAGCTTCAATTTTTAAAATCTCATTTTCCAGTTTAGAATCCTCATTACAAGACACTAAAACAAAACCAAATATTAATACAATGTAAATTCTTGTCAACATTTTTCGAAACATTTTTAATCCTAACACGTTTCTGTTATTTTTGTTGTGCAAAGGTACACTTCTTTGATTTAAATTTTAAACATTATGCAAACAGAAAAGGTTGTAAATCACATCGTAGATTGGTTAAAAGATTATGCTACAAAAGCCAGAGTTAATGGTTTTGTTATAGGAATTTCTGGAGGAATAGATTCTGCAGTAACCTCAACACTTTGTGCAAAAACAGGTTTAGACCTTTTATGTATAGAAATGCCGATTCATCAAGCTGCAAGCCATGTTACTAGAGCACAAGAGCACATTGCACAATTAAAAAGGCGTTTTCCCAATGTAAGTGATACACGCGTAGATTTAACTCCAGTTTTTGAAGAATTTAAAACCGAAGTTAGCTTAGACGGAAAACAAGCTACTGTAGATATGGCTTTAGCTAATACAAGAGCACGTTTGCGTATGACCACGCTTTACTACCATGCAGGTTTATTAGGCCTTTTAGTGGCAGGAACCGGAAACAAAGTTGAAGACTTTGGCGTCGGTTTTTATACTAAGTATGGAGATGGTGGTGTAGATTTAAGTCCAATTGCAGATTTACTTAAGTCTGAGGTTTATGAAATTGGCAAGTATTTGGAAGTACCAGAGTCCATAATAAAAGCTGCACCTAGTGATGGTTTATTTGGTGATGCGCGTAGTGATGAAGATCAAATTGGAGCGTCTTACCCTGAACTAGAATGGGCCATGCAGATGAAAGATGAAGGCAAAACCGCTGATGATTTTACAGGTAGAAAACACGAGGTTTTTAAAATTTTTATGGGCTATAACAGTAGAAATCAGCACAAAATGGTTCCAATACCTATTTGCGAAATCCCTAAAATTTTAAGATAAAATTTGCCGTTTATCGAATAAATTGCTGAGTCTGTTTAATTTTTGGTTACTTTTGCAACACAAATCTCCACAGAACTCTTGACTTAGTTTTTGCTATTGTACAAATTAACCCTAACCAAAAAAATCAATTGTCATGATACATATTTTGATTGTTGACAGTCATCCTATTATAAGAACTGGCCTAGAACTTTTCTTAAATAGTAAACCAGATCTTAAAGTTGTTGGAAAATTAAACAGTGGTATTGAAATTTTTGAATTTGTAAGGCGGCATAAAGTCGATGTAATTATATCTGAGGTTGATTTACCAGAGCTTAATGGAATTACAGCTTTAAGAGCTATAAAAAAAGAGAATAAGTCTGTAAATGTTTTGATGTTTAGTCATCAACCAGAGGAAATCTATGCTATAAGCACACTAAAAGCTGGTGCTTCTGGTTACTTAAACAAGTCAGCAAGTGTAGAAGAAATTGAAGCTGCCGTTAGAAAAATAAACAATGGTGAAATTTCACTAAGCGAAAAGATGGATAAGCATCTACGTTATGAAGACACTCGTAAAAGTCGAAGCCGATTGTTTAAAAAATTATCGACAAGAGAGGTTGAAGTTTTAAAGCTACTTTCTATTGGTAGAAAAAATAAGGAAATTGCTGAAGAGCTAGATATTAACGAAAAAACGGTGAGCACCTATAAGGCGAGATTATTCAAGAAATTGAACGTTACTAATATTGTAGATTTAATTCACCAAGCAAAGCATCACAACCTTACTTAGTTGTTAGCCTCCTATGACTTTTCCAAGTTTACGAGACAATAACATTTTAAGACCTACGTAGTCTTTTACATCTTCAATTATAGCCCTAGTATCGGATGATTCTCTTAAGGTTTCATTTTTATATTCGGCTACTTTTTGGTCAATCAAAAAACAACGTAAACTTAAAATTGTTTGACTTACCAATTGCGATACTGAATGTTCCTTTTCTTTAGGGATAATTTGATTACGCTCCCAATCATGAAGATTGTATTTTTCATCCTCCATTAAAATACTGGTAACTGTACTAGCTGCCTCTTGGTCTAGATTATTGATAAAATCTTTTGTTGAAAAATTTTCGTCCTGGTTAAGCCTATCAATTATGGCATAATACAATACTTTAAACTTCTCATTGGTAAACTGCATTTCGTCCTCCTGAAGATCTAAGTATATTTTTTCAAAAACCTTAGCTTCATGCATTGTAGGCTCTAAGACTAAATCTCCTGAAACTTCATCTTCCTTTAAGATTAAGTCTTCAAATTGCTCTGTTCTGTCACCATAAAGCATTAAGATTTCTATAATTTTTCGTTCTAACTCAAACTGAACATCTATTTTTCGCTTTGGTTGCGGCTCATTTCTAACCACATCAAAAGCTTTTTGCTCTTGTTTAAAATTTTTATTCGCTTCCTGAAAATCTTTCTTGCTTATTTGCGCTAGTGTGCTAAACAGCACATTTTCACTTATATCCATAATGCGTGCACATTCTTGGATGTAAACTTCGCGCTTTATAGAATCTGGTATTTTTGCAATACTGTTTACAATTTCCCGTATCGTTTCAGCCTTTTTTATGGGATCGTTATTTGCTTCTTTAACCAAAAGCGATGCCTTAAACTGAATAAAATCTTTAGCGTTTTCCTTTAGATAAGTGTTAAGCTCTTCTAAAGTATTGGATTTAGCAAAACTGTCTGGATCCTCACCATCTGGAAACGTGCAAACCTTAACGTTAACTCCTTGCTCTAATATTAAATCTATACCACGAATGGATGCTCTAATACCTGCAGCATCACCATCAAAAAGTACTGTAATATTATTGGTAAGTCGATTAATTAAACGGATTTGCTCAGCTGATAAAGCTGTACCAGAAGACGATACCACATTTTTAATTCCGGTTTGGTAAAACTGAATAACATCTGTATAACCCTCTACCAAATAGCAATTATCTTCTTTAGCAATACTTTGCTTTGCAAAATACAAACCATAGAGGATTTTACTCTTATGGTAGATTTCACTTTCTGGTGAGTTAAGGTATTTTGCAGCTTTTTTATCGTTGGTTAAAATACGTCCACCAAAGCCAAGAATACGACCGCTCATACTATGAATTGGGAACATGACTCTGCCTTTAAACCTATCGAAACGTTTCTCTTCCTTTACAATGGTAAGTCCCGTAGCTTCAAGAAAATCGATGTTATAACCCTTACCTAGAGCGTCGTCTGTAAAGGCTTGCCATTCATCTAAAGAGTAACCTAATTGAAACCTTTTAATAGTTTCTTCTGTAAAACCACGCTCTTTAAAATAGCTTAGACCAATAGCTTTACCTTGGTCTGTTTTGTGTAATATTTTCTGAAAATACTCATTAGCATATTCACTTACCAAATACAGACTTTCCTTGGCATTTTGCTGTGCCTTTTCTTCGTCTGTACGTTCGGTTTCTTCAATTTCAATGTTGTACTTTTTTGCCAAGTATTTTATGGCTTCGGGATAAGTAAAATGCTCGTGTTCCATTAAAAATGTAACAGCGTTGCCTCCTTTACCACTCGAAAAATCTTTCCAGATTTGCTTAACTGGAGATACCATAAAACTTGGAGAACGCTCATCACTAAAAGGACTTAAGCCTTTAAAGTTACTGCCCGATTTTTTAAGCTGTACAAAATCACCAATAACCTCCTCTACGCGAGCGGTTTCAAATACTTGTGCTATGGTGTTTTGTGAAATCAAATTTTCTGTCATTCCTGCGAAGGCAGGAATCTATTTTATTAACTTTATTAGTTCTTTGTGGATTCCTGCCTACGCAGGAATGACAAGTCTGTAAATTTAAGACAAAGAAATTGTTTTAAAAATTTATAACCATAAGTAATTTGACTTTCTAAAGTTTTTCATCGAACTTCGTTTAACTCTTGATAAAAACAAATAACATCCCTAATTAAAATGAATTGGTTTTTACTAATTATTGCAGGTTTATTTGAAGTTGCTTTTGCGGCTTGTCTTGGCAAAGCCAAAGAATCAACCGGAATTGAAACCACATATTGGTATATTGGGTTTTTAATCTGTTTGGCTATTAGTATGCTTTTGCTTGTAAAAGTAACCAAAGAGCTTCCTATTGGCACTGCTTATGCTGTTTGGACAGGTATTGGAGCAGTAGGAACAGTCCTCATTGGAATTTTATTCTTCAAAGAACCTGCTACTTTTTGGCGTTTATTTTTTATCTCTACTTTAATTATTTCTATTGTTGGACTAAAAGTAGTTTCTAGTTAAAAATCAAAAGCCTCAATCCATTTCTAGATCAAGGCTTTTTTAACACTCAAAAATTGATTGATTTAGTCCATATCAAAACGGACTCCGACTGAAATATTATTTTGGTCAATAACCTGGTCTTTAAACAATGGGTTAAGATCGTACTTTACATAGAGTGCAACTCCACCTAATGCCACGTAGCCACTAACACCATACACAAACTCGCTAACTTCATAACCTCCTCGTTGCTTATCTTTTACGCGTTTATCGTCCTCCTTGTACTTTAGTTTTTGCATGCTGCCAATATTAAGACCTGCATAACCACCTAGCCCTACTTTTAGTTTTTTGTAAGTAGAATATCTAAAATAATTCTCCTTTTCTATTTTTTTAGAAGGTCCAAATTCTAAATGTACAGGAAACACTAAGTTTGTCGTTCTGAATTTTGCTTTTTTCAAATCTAAAGGAAACTCTTCCAAGGTGATATCTCCATCTGTGTTTACCAGATAATTATTGTCTTTTATATCCAGCTTATTCCATTGAAAAGAGAACCCATACTTTAATCTCCAAAAGTTGGTATTATCAAAAATTCTTGTTTTCCAGGCATAACCCAGTTCTACAAAACCAGAGCCTCCTATTTTGTATGGAGAATCGTCAATACTTTCACCTTCTATCAACGCATTGTTAAAACCAAAGGCAAATACAATATCTGTAGTTGTACGTCTGTCGTACTTTTTCGGTTTTCTTTTATTCTTATTGCCGATAAAAATAAATTCGTCGCCATATTCATTATTGCCTCCAATGCTAATTACATAAGAACCATCATTATCGTTATTGCTGTAATCTGTGTTGTTACGCTCTAGTAATGCAATTTTATTATCTATAATTGCAAGTCGGTTTTCTATATTTAATGCTCTTTTTTTAGCTGCTTCTTTCTTTAAGTCTTCAGCTTCGGCTGCTGTAATTTTACCATCATCTAAGCGTTGATTTATCGCTTCGATTTCGGCTTTTAGAAACTCACGCTCTTCAGTTTCAATTTTGCTTTTTAAATTTTTAAGTGTTTCAATTTTTAAGCTATTCGATGCTTTTTGTGTACTATCGACTTTTGTTTCTTGCCCTTGGGTTATAGCAAATGTTAGTAATATGACTAAATGCACTGCTATTCTAGTAATTGTGTTCATAACTGTTCGTTTTTCTTTGTTCACCGTGGCCTTGGCGTAGGTGAATTGATTAATGATTATTGATGTTTATTTGATAAAAATTTTCAGTTCTCTTTTATGAGATCCCTTTTTTTTCAAAGGGATTTTAGTTATTACGTTCTGCAACTGCTGTTTTTACGGTTTCGTAACTATCTTTAAGCGCTTCATAAACCTTGCTTCTAAAGGATTGTCCCATTTCATCTTGCACACTCATGAGCAAGTCGTCTGCATCAACCGTTTTTGATGTCTCTTTCTGTAACTTAGCCTTAAAAAGCTCTTTGCTCGCAAGTTTTAATAAGGAATCTACCTCTCTGTCTGTAACTGTTGTGTTTTCAGCTTTAAAATCCTTAATCGCTTGCACCACAGCATTTTTATTGATTTCCGTTTGGTTAATTAATGCTTGTCGATCTTTATTGACTTCATTTGTTTCCTGAGCATCTTCAGACTTACTATGGTCAACTAATTGTGTTTTAGCTTTTGGCTTTTTATCAATTACGGATTTGTAATCAATAATTTCTGGTTTTTTTACAGTTTCTTCTATGTTTTCTTCAGTTTCAATCTGTTCATCTTCTATTGCTAGTTCAGTAGGATTCGCCTCATTAAGATTAGGTTGTAAATCGTCTATTTTGTGCTCGATTGTTTTCTCTTCTTCTACCAACTTTGGCGTAGTATCCTGAATGCCTTTAGAGCCAGAAGCTTGTACTATGATGGCAAGCATAATAAGCACACCTGCGGCAATACCCACCCACCAAAACCATGGACTTTTGGATTTTTTCTCTTCGGCATCTAATCTATCAGATAGTTTAGCCCAACCATCTGCTGATGGAGATAAGGTTCGCTTTTCGAGCTTATCTTTTAATTGTTCTTCAAATTTAATTGGTGCCATAACTGTTGTTATTTAATTCTTTAATTTTTTTCTGAAGCATTTGTCTTGCTTTAAACAATTGCGACTTAGATGTACCTTCAGTAATATTCAGTAGCTCGGCAATTTCATTGTGTTTATACCCTTCAATGGCATACATTACAAACACCATTCTATACCCTTCTGGCAAGCTATCTATGAGTTGTTGAATCTCTGCGACTTCAATATTGGTTTTGATGTTATTGGAATAGTCATGTTCAATATATTCGTCTTCTGTAGCAAATTCTATTTGCTTTTTTTGTCTTAAATAAGAAATCGACTCTCTTACCATAATTCGTCTTACCCAGCCTTCAAAACTACCTTCATTTTTAAATGATTTTAAATGTTTAAACACTTTAAAAAAACCATTCAACATTACTTCTTCTGCTTGGTGTACGTCTTTTATATAGTATCTACAGACACTTAGCATTTTTGGCGCATGCAACTCGTACAATACATGTTGTGCTTCGCGATTTTGCTTAGCAGCTCTTTGTATGAGTTTAGTTTCGTTTTTATGAAGTTGAATAACTTTCATTTCATTATTTACAATTGCGCTTCTATTTATAAAGACGCAATTTTGTTACCAAGGGTTGTCTGGAAAGTGAAAAATATTTCAATTAAATTATAAATATTTGATTTTTAAATAGTTACAAAAATAATTTTAATCACATTTTATTAAGCAAAATAAGATAAGTTTAGCTTAAACCATTTATCGACAATAAATAAATTATATTTCTTATTGATTGTACTTATCATTATTACTGTTAATTTTACAAGAAAACTGCTATGAAATATGTTTTGGTACTTGTTGCACTTCTATTCATGAGTTGCAATAATAATGATGATCAACAAACTAATCCACCTGTCACTTTATCGGAAAATATTGAAGTTTACAACGCGGATGAGCTTGAAAATGGATATGTTCTGGCAGTAGAAAATGGTGGCACCTCTTCCTATCTATTAAATAAAGAAGGTTTTAAAGTCCACGAATGGACTTTTGAAGATAACTTAGGTAATGATTTAGAAATTTTACCAAACGGTAAATTACTAGGCATGTTTAAAGCAGAAAATCCTAGTTTTTCTTTTGGTGGATATGGAGGTATTATAAAAATTCTTAATTCTGACGGAAGCACAGATTGGGAATATAACTATTCGTCTGAGAATGTAATTGCGCATCACGATGTAGAAATGTTACCAAATGGTAATGTCTTATTTATTGCTTGGGAAAAAATTACAAGCAGTGAAGCAGCACAGGCAGGTGTTGATACTGTTACAACTGATATCTTTCCTGAAGTTTTAGTTGAGGTTAATCCTAATACTAACCAAATAGTTTGGGAGTGGCATAGTTTTGATCATATTATTCAAGACCGCTTTAACACATTACCAAATTATGGAAATGTAAGTGACAATCCTCAGCTAATAGATTCTAATTACAATGTTGTAGAAAGTGGTGACATAATGCACGCTAATGGTATTGACTATGATGAAGAAAAAGATATTATTTATTTAAGCGTCAATTATTATCATGAAGTTTGGGTAATAGATCATAGCACAACAACTGCAGAAGCTACAACCAATTCTGGCGGAAATTATAATAAAGGAGGTAACCTTTTATACAGATTTGGCAATCCAGGAGCCTACCAAAACACTCAAGGAGAACGCCTTTTTTACAATAATCATTTTCCTAACTTACTAGAAGGAAACGAACCTGGTGCAGGAAATCTATTGGTATATGTTAATGGCGTTGACCAATCTACAGTAATGGAGTTAAATATGCCTGAAAACTTTTCATTACTACCAAATACGGACAATGAGCCAAATATAGTATGGAGTTTTACAGATCCAGATTTTTACTTTGGTCGAATCTCTGGAGCCGTACGTTTGCAAAACGGAAATACTCTTATAGCCGAAGGTGACTATGGCTTTTGGGAGGTAACTCCAAACAATGAGGTTGTTTGGAAATATAATGGGCAAGGCGAACTTTTTTGGAGATGCTATGGTTACTTACCGGACGATGACAATATCACAAACTTAAACTTATTCTAAAAGGGCTATTTTTTTCTATCAATAACATAATCCACCATAAGATTTAAGGCCGATTTGTATTCTGATTCTGGGTAAGAATTTAATATATCTAGTGCTTCTTTTTGAAATGCTTTCATTTTGGTTATAGCATATTCCAATCCACCATTTGCTTTAACAAAATTGATAACTTCCTTTACACGTTGTTTATCTTTATTATGATTTTTTATCGAATTGATCAACCAAGATTTCTCTTTTTTAGAACAGTTGTTTAAAACATGAATTAATGGCAAGGTCATTTTTTGTTCTTTAATGTCTATACCTGTTGGCTTTCCTATTTTTTCCTCACCATAATCAAATAAATCATCTTTAATCTGAAATGCCATACCTATTAATTCCCCAAACTTACGCATAGTCTCTACCTCTGGTGTATTTGGTTTTACAGAAGCTGCTCCAAGGCTACAGCATGCTGCGATTAATGTAGCTGTTTTTTGACGAATAATATCGTAATAGACATCTTCTGTAATGTCGAGTTGTCTGGCTTTTTCTATTTGAAGTAATTCACCTTCGCTCATTTCGCGGACGGCAACTGAAATGATTTTAAGCAAATCGAAATCATTATTATCTATAGACAACAACAAACCTTTAGACAATAAGTAATCACCAATAAGTACAGCAATTTTATTTTTCCAAAGTGCATTAATTGAAAAGAAACCACGCCGTCTATTACTGTCATCCACCACATCATCATGAACCAAAGTCGCTGTATGTATCAATTCTATAACCGAAGCTCCTCTGTAAGTACGTTCACTTACCTCACCGTTATTCATCATTTTAGCCACCAAAAACACAAACATTGGTCGCATTTGTTTACCCTTTCTATTAACAATATAATGGGTAATTCTATTAAGCAACGCTACTTTACTAGCCATAGAGAGTTGAAACTTTTGTTCGAAAAGTTCCATCTCATAAGCTATAGGTTGTTTTATTTGTTCAGTGATTTTCATTTAAAGCTTTAAACTTTGGTAAAATTACAAATTCTCAACAGCTTTTATTATTAAAATATGAATTATAGATTTTTAACATCTCATAAAAACAATTATTTGTAACTTTATCGCTATTAATCTAAAAAACAAACTTTATGAAAAAAATTACTTTATTAATTTTAACGCTCAGTCTTGGTTATTTCACTCAGGCTCAATACCTAACTGAAGGGTTCGAAAGCGGAACTATACCTCCTGCTGGATGGACACATAATCAAACAAATGCAAACGAGACATGGACTATTAGTACAACCAACCCTAATACTGGCACTAATTCTGCACAAGTTGCATACGATGCCGCACTTGGTTTACAAGATGAAACATTAACCTCTCCCGTTATCGATTTGTCTAGTGCCACTAACCCACAGTTAGTTTTTTATGTAAACATGAGCTACTATTGGGGAGTTACGCCATTTGATAATTACGATGCTATTGTTAGTGTTTTCGATGGAACTACTACAACTCAAATATGGACTGAAGCTGATTTAGGAACCTTTACTAGTTATGAATGGTACGAAATAACATTGGACCTTTCTGCATATGCAGGGAATAGTAATGTTCAATTATTATTTAATTATTATGGCTCAGATGGCGCTTCTCTAGACATTGATGACATACTAGTTGAAGAAGCACCAACTTGCAACGTACCTGAAGGCTTTACTGCTGGATCAGTTACAACTACCTCATTTGAATTGAATTGGACAGATATTAATCCTGGAACACCAACTTGGGAGATTGAATGGGGTGCAAATGGTTTTACACAAGGTGGCGGAACAACAGTATCAGGATTAACTTCTCCAACTTATACATTTTCTCCGTTAACAGCTAATACGACATATGACTTTTATATAAGAACAAATTGCGGTGGATCTGAAGGTGATAGTCAGTGGGTTGGACCTATTTCATTTACATCTGCTTATGATTGTTCTACTTACGGATTACCTTACTCAGAAGATTGGGCTAGTAGTAATGCATACTTTTCTTGTTATACAACTGAAGACAGTAATGTAGATGATGAAAGTTGGTCTTTTAACACTGGAATAAATGATTTAGATGGCGATGGTACGTTCGATAATTTTGCTAATGTATTTCCTAGTGGAGCAGGTATAGCGAAAGACGACTGGTTATTTACTCCAGCTATTAGTGGAACAATGGGCGCAGAATATTCTGTAACCGTTATTTATAATAGTGTTGATGTTCATGGTACCGCAAATGAATCTTTTAATTTAGTAATTGCAGACACACCTTCGTCAACAGCTGTAACTCAATCTACTATTGGCACATATACAGGTATTACTCAATCTGGTGCGTATGGTGACACTGGAGGTAATGACTTAATTACTCAAGCATATTCTAGTACAGCTACATATACTGCACCTGCTGATGGTGATTTCTATGTTGGTATACATGCGAATACAAGTGCTGCAAATAGTGACGTGTTTTTTGTATTAGGTATACAAATAACAGAGACACTAAGTGTAAACGATTTTGATAGAAATAACTTTACTTACAATTATAACAAAGATTTAGAAGTACTAAACATTGAGTCGTCTAATAGTCCTTTTGACGGGATTGAAATTTACTCTTTGTTAGGTCAACAAGTAATTTCTAAGTCATTATCGACTTCTTCAGAGTCTATAAATGTTTCTTCATTAAACGATGGAGTGTATTTAGCTAAAGTAAATATTGGTGGAAATTCTAAGACAATTAAGTTTGTAAAGAATTAAACCATTATCATATACAAAAATAAAAAGCGGCAATTAATAAATTGCCGCTTTTTTTATTCTTATCCTTTATTTGCCAATTGTCCACAGGCTGCATCAATATCCTTTCCTCTACTGCGTCTAACGGTTACGGTAATATTGTTCGCTTCTAAAACATCAACATACATATCTAAAGCCCTTGAATTGGCTTGTTGAAACTCACCATCATCAATAGGATTGTATTCAATTAGATTGACCTTGCTTGGTGCAAATTTGCAAAATTCTACCAAAGCATCTACATCTTTTCGTTTGTCATTAATACCATCCCAAACGACATACTCATAAGTAATTCTATTTTTGGTTTTTGCATACCAATATTGTAAAGCTTCTCTTAAATCACTTAGCGGAAACGTTGCATTAAAAGGCATTATAGATGTTCTTACCTCATCAATTGCTGAGTGTAAGGATACAGCCAACTTAAACTTCACCTCATCATCAGCCATCTTCTTTATCATCTTTGGCACACCAGAAGTAGAGACTACTATGCGCTTTGGAGACATTCCTAAGCCTTCAGGAGATGTAATTTTATCAATGGCTTTAAGCACGTTATTATAATTCATGAGCGGCTCTCCCATTCCCATAAAAACGATATTACTTAAAGGTCTGTTATGATACAATCTACTTTCATTATCTATCGCTACTACTTGATCATAAATTTCATCTGGATTAAGGTTTCGCATTCGTTTTAATCGCGCAGTGGCACAAAATTTACAATCCAAACTACATCCGACCTGTGATGACACACATGCCGTTGTACGTGTTGCAGTAGGAATCAATACAGACTCTACAATTAAGTCGTCATGTAAGCGCACAGCATTTTTTATAGTACCATCAGAACTGCGTTGCATCTGGTCTACCTTAATGTGGTTAATAACAAAATTGTCTTGCAACATCTGCCTTGTGTCTAATGATATATTTGTCATATCCTCAAAACTATGTGCTGATTTTTGCCATAACCATTCGTAAACCTGATTACCTCTAAACGCCTTATCTCCTTGTTTTACAAAGAACTCTCTAAGTTGCTCTTTGGTAAGTGCTCGTATGTCTTTCTTCTTTATTTCCATTTAATGCAAAAGTACTTAATTGAAATGGTATTAACTACCCATAAAAAAAGCCTCAATTAAGAGGCTTCCTATTTTGTTTATAATTATATACTAAATGATTAACATAGCATCACCATAAGAATAGAATTTATACTTTTCTTTTACTGCTTCTTCGTAAGCTTTCTTCATAAAATCATGACCAGCAAATGCTGATACCATCATTAATAAAGTTGATTTTGGTGTATGGAAATTTGTAATCATACAATTAGCTATACTAAAATCGTAAGGAGGAAAAATAAACTTGTTAGTCCAACCATCAAAATCATTTAATCTACCGTTAGATGACACTGAACTTTCAATAGTACGCATAGATGTTGTCCCTACTGCGCAAACACGTTTTTTGTTTTCAATACCCTTATTTACAATAGCTGCAGCTCTAGGAGTTATTACAATCTCCTCGCTATCCATTTTGTGTTTAGATAAATCTTCTACTTCTACTGGATTAAATGTTCCTAAACCAACGTGCAAAGTTACTTCAGCCATTTCAACACCTTTAATCTCTAGACGTTTTAATAGGTGTTTAGAGAAATGTAATCCTGCTGTTGGTGCTGCTACTGCTCCTTCATTTTTAGCAAATATGGTTTGGTAACGCTCTTCATCTTCTGGTTCTACATCTCTTTTAATATACTTTGGAAGAGGGGTTTCACCTAATTCTGTTAGTTTTCTTCTAAAATCTGTGTAAGATCCGTCATATAAAAAACGTAAGGTACGACCTCTAGAAGTGGTGTTATCTATTACCTCTGCAACTAAAGTTTCGTCATCGCCAAAATAAAGTTTATTACCGATTCTTATTTTACGTGCAGGATCTACCAATACATCCCAAAGACGCTGTTCTTGGTTTAACTCTCGTAATAAAAACACTTCAATACGAGCGCCTGTTTTTTCTTTATTACCAAATAATCTCGCTGGAAAAACCTTGGTGTTATTTAAAATCATCACGTCACCTTCATCAAAGTAATCAATAACATCCTTGAAAAGTTTGTGCTCTATAGTTTGTTTCTCTCTATTGAGAACCATCAATCTTGCTTCATCCCTATGTTCTGCAGGATGTTCAGCTAATAATTCATCTGGAAGGTCAAAACTAAAGTGTGATAATTTCATATAATTTTATTTATTTTTTGAGTTTGCAAATATACAATCTCAACATAGGCCTTGTCAAGTAAATGAAGGTTTTATTTCAAATTGAATCCTATAGCCTTAAAGTCTTCCCAAAACTGTGGGTAGGATTTACTTACAACATCTGCGTTTTGAATATGTATTGCTGTTTTTAAACCCAAAGGCGCAAATGCCATTGCCATTCTGTGATCATTATAGGTAGCAATGGATGCATTGCTTATAATAGTTTTAGATGGCTTTAAATGCAATGATGCATCTGTTATGGAAATTTCCGCACCTAATTTTTCGAGTTCTGCTTTTAAGGCTACTAATCGGTCAGTCTCTTTAATTTTGAGTGTATGCAGCCCAACTAAATTAGACTCTATACCCAAACCAAAGGCAGTTACTGATATGGTTTGTGCAATGTCTGGTGCATTACTCAAGTCTAAATCAATGGATGTTTGCTCTTTAACGTCGGATGATTTTGTAAGTGTTACTGAATTTCCTTTAAAATGCGTTTCAACACCAAAATCTTTATAAACTTCAGCCAGTACCGAATCCCCTTGTAATGAGTTTTCTTTATAAGATGCCAATTCAAGTTTGGATCCTACTTCACTAAGCGCAACCACACTATAAAAGTAAGATGCTGATGACCAATCGGATTCTACCACAAGTGTTTTAGGCTTTAGTTCTGAGGTTTTAGGTTTTACCTTAATAACATTATCGTTAAACTCGGTTTTAATTTCAAGTTCATCCAATAAACTCAGCGTCATGTTTATGTAAGGTACAGATGTGATTTTACCCTTTAAGCTTAATTCCAAACCATTTTCTAAACT
Organism: Winogradskyella pulchriflava; assembly: GCF_042434315.1. Taxonomy (NCBI): domain Bacteria; kingdom Pseudomonadati; phylum Bacteroidota; class Flavobacteriia; order Flavobacteriales; family Flavobacteriaceae; genus Winogradskyella; species Winogradskyella pulchriflava. Next base: position 86,226 of record NZ_JBHLTQ010000001.1, read on the forward strand.
TGATGCTATTAAGAGTAATGCCGAAATGTATTGACTACTTACATTGGCTTCAAGGAAAGTTTTATGTTCTGTTAGCTTTTTCCCACAGATTCTCAAAGGTGGAAATCCTTCATTTTCCACATAACTGATGTCTGCTCCTAAACTTTTTAAGGCGTCCACCAGAATTCTTATTGGTCGCTCTTTCATCCTTGAAGAACCTGTTAAAATAACCTCGCGTCCTTCTTGTATTGAAAAATATGCTGTTAAAAAACGCATTGCTGTACCAGCATGATGAATATCAACCACCTTATCATCTGATTGCAATGCTTTTTGCATTAAAACAGAATCATCAGAGTTTGAAAGGTTTTCTATATTAATTTGAGGATATAGCGCTTTGAGTAAAAGCAAACGGTTAGACTCACTTTTTGACCCAGTTATTTGAATGCTTTGATGATTAAGAAGTTTTGATTTTTGGATACTAATGTCCATAAGAGAGAATCGATAATAAAATGAAGCTACAAAACTACTTTAATTTCTCGTTATTATGATGCCTATCGTGATCACGTTTTGCTTTTTTTTCCATTTTTTTATCAAACGCTTGCTGTAAGTCTATTCCTGTTTGATTAGCCAAGCAAAGCACAACAAACATTACATCTGCTAGCTCTTCTCCTAAATCTTTATCTTTATCACTTTCCTTTTCACTTTGCTCGCCATAACGCCTTGCAATAATACGAGCCACTTCACCTACCTCTTCGGTAAGTTGTGCCATATTGGTAAGCTCATTAAAATATCTTACTCCATGAGCATTAATCCACTCATCAACTTCTTTTTGTGCGTTTTTTATGTTCATTATAGCTTTTTGGTTTGTGTAGAAAGTGAGCTAAATATAGCATACAAATACTTTAGTTACTCTTTGAATGTAGGTTTAAACGATTTGTAGTATTCATTAAACTGCTCTTGAGTCGTCATTTCTTTGTATTTATCACTTTGAAATAACTTGAGGTACAATTCTAATTGCTGCGGTTTTAAATAACCTGTTACTGGTGTTATATAATTAGCTTCTTCATCAAAAAACACCATAGTTGGGTATGCTCTAACTTTTAGATATGATGCAAACTCATGCGCGCTATTACGTCTATTTGCTTTAGCAGGATCATAATTGGGGTTACCAAATGTTTTATCCTTATAAGTTACAGATGCATTGCCTTCACCATTAAACTTAACTGCGTAAAAATGTTCATTTATATAGTTAACAACATCTTCATTATGAAATGTATTTTTGTCTAGCATTTTACATGGACCACACCAATTGGTATAAACATCCATAAATATTTTTCTAGGCTCTTTTTCTTGAAGTGCAATCGCCTCTTCCATAGTAACCCAGTTGATTTCGTTTTCAGTAGTTTTGGTAGCTTCTTGAAAAGATAATAGAGTTCCAAAAGCTATAAACGTTATTAATATTTGTAATTTTTTCATACCTGATTTGTTGCAATTCTTATACCGAACTTACAAAAAATGCTCCTTATGAGGAGCATTTTAAGTTATTTTAACGGTTTTACTAGCGTACTCCGTGCATTAGTTTTTTAATTACTGGATATAATAAAGCTGACAATAGACCTAAACCAACAGCAATACCTGTTAACAACCAAAAGAAATAACTCAAACCTTCTGATTGAGCAATCGCCTCTGAAGACTCACCAAAAACACCGGCTAGTTTCATACCTATGGCAACTGCTAGATACCAAATTCCAAACATCATAGCAATCATTCTACCAGGTACTAACTTGCTTACATAAGACAAGGCAACTGGTGACACGCACAATTCTCCCATAGTATGAAAGAAATACACCAATATAAGCCAAATCATGCTCACTGACGCAGTTTTAGCACCTACCGGAATATCTGAAGCTCCAATTGCCACACATGCCATTCCAATACCTAAAAGTATCATTCCAATAGCATATTTCATATTAGCGTTAGGATTGTATTTACTTTCCCACCATTTAGAAAATAACGGCGCAAATGTGATGATAAACAAAGAGTTTAGAACACCAAACCAAGACGCTGGTACTTCTGCAATGTCCTTTACAAATTCAGAATACAACATCCAAATAGCAATGGCCCATATAATCACAAAACTTAAGCTAAGGATAATGTTTGATAAAGCAAATCTAGAAAATGTCTTTTTGAACAGCAACCACAAAACCCATGTAATAATCCCAAGAGGGATAATAGTCATTAAAGAATTAACTATTTTAAAAGTTAAAGCTGTATCACCAGTTAGTACCCTTTGTGTATAATCTCTAGCAAAAATAGTTAAAGAGCCAGGAGCTTGCTCAAAAATAGCCCAAAAGAAAATGGTTATAAACGCAAAAAATACAACGGCCAACATCCTATCTCGAGTAATCTTAGAGTACTTTGGAATTCTAATCACCAACAGAACTATAAATAGAATTAATGCAGTAAGGATTACAATATTTGTTCCTGCAATACCAAATAGGTTGAAATCAAATAAATTGTACTCACCTTCTGATATTTTGGAAACAGGGTCATTTAAAATCCAGCTTAAGCCTAAAATTGCCGCAATTAGGATAATTGCTAATTGTGTTCTTGTGAATGGATTTAACTTATCTGAAGTATTTTCAGCCACTTCTTCCAATTCTTCAATTTGGTTTTCAGGCTTTAAACCAATTTTACCAAAAATACCTTGTGCAAACCAAAACTGTAATAAACCAAAAAACATAAATATACCAGCCACACCAAATCCCCATGACCATCCTACTTTTTCTCCCAAGTAGCCGCAAAGCAAAATACCTAAAAATGCACCTGCATTGACACCCATGTAAAATATTGTGTACGCACCATCCTTTTTCTCTTCTTTACCCTCATACATTTCTGAAATGATAGATGTCATATTGGGTTTAAAGAATCCACTACCAAATACTAATAATGCGAGTCCTAAATAGATGAAAAATGAGGTTTCTAATGCCATACAAGCATGTCCTAATGTCATAAGCAAAGCTCCTATTACAACTGCCCATCTATATCCTATTTTTTTATCTGCCATATAACCACCTAGCAAAGTAGAAAGATATACCAATGAGGTATAGGTACCAAAAATTGCAAACGCATGTTCACGTGGCCAGCCCCAACCACCATCTAGTAGAGATGCTGTAAAAAACATTACTAATAGCGCTCGCATACCATAATAAGAAAAACGCTCCCACATTTCTGTAAAGAACAGCACAAATAGTCCAGCTGGATGCCCTATGACCTTGTCTTTAAATAGATTTTCGATATCTGTATTCATATATTGATTATTTAGTTAGTCAAAGAAAAACCCTTCCATAAAATTATCTTATGAAAGGGTAAAGAAGTTTATTTTAGTTATTAATGTCTGGATCTGCCAATTCGTACTTTTCTGTCTCAAGAACTTCTCTTTCATTATCCTCTGCTCCATGAGTAAGTGTTTCTAGCTTTTTTCTAAAAACCATAACCAATAAACCAAATACTACACAAAAACCTGCAATACCAGTAAATATCGTAAACTCGCCCAAGCTTTCTGAAGCTTCACCTAGCAAACCTGCAAGTTTGTTACCAAAACCTGTCATTGCAAAATAAACACCCATCATTAGCGAAGCGTACTTCAAAGGAGCTAATTTAGTTATATAAGATAACGCAACTGGTGAAATGCATAACTCACCTATAGTATGGAATAAATAAGCCAATACTAACCAATACATTGCTGATGACCCAGAACTTTCAAACTGAGATGATGCAGCAGACATAAAAAAGAAACCAGTTCCCATAATTATTAATCCAACAATCATCTTAAAAAGTGATGTTGCTACTTTACCCTTTAGTTTTCTCTTAGCCCAGTAAGCTGCTACTGTGGTTCCTAAGAAAATAATGAACATAGCATTTAGAGATTGAAACCATGATGCTGGAACTTCCCATCCCATTAACATTCTATTGGTATTATCCATTGCATAAATATTCATCAATCCACCAGCTTGTTCAAAAGCTCCCCAAAAAACAATAACCAATAAAAAGGAAATAAATAGAACTACTACACGATCCTTTTCTACTTTGGTCAAAGGACGTTTCATGGCCGCTTTTTCTTCTTCATTTTCTGAATCGCCTGTAAAATTACCAACTGTTTTTAAATATTTTTGACCTACCAAATATTGGATTAATCCTAAAGCCATTCCTATTCCTGCAAGTCCGAAACCATAATGCCAACCATGTACTTCACCAACATAGCCAACGATTAAACTCGACAAAAAGGCACCAATATTAATACCTATATAAAAGATAGTAAATCCTTTATCTCTTCGAATATCACCTTGCTTATATAAACCTCCAACCATTGTTGAAATATTAGGTTTTAGCATTCCTACACCTGCTATTATAAGCCCTAAACCAGAGTAAAATGCCCACATCTCTTCAATTGCCAAAATACTATGACCAGCTACTAAGAGAATACCTCCATATAAAACCGATTTTTTTTGTCCTAAAAATTTATCTGCTATCCATCCACCAGGAATTGAGGCCACATATACCAGCATTGTGTACCATCCATAAAGCGCAAGTGCCTCACCGTTAGACCAACCAAGACCTGCATTGTCTCCACTTGACTGTGCCACAAGGTATAGTACCAAAATTGCACGCATTCCATAGTAAGAAAAGCGTTCCCACATTTCGGTAAAAAATAATATGAATAGACCTACTGGGTGTCCAAATAGTTCTTTTTGATGCGGTTGTTTAATTGCTGTTGACATAAAATTTATATTAATTAGTATTAGTTAGTTTAACCTTTAATTTTAGATGATGTTGCTTCTTCCTCTTCATTCTTTTCTATCTTATCACCTAAAGTTTTATGGATAAAGTTGGTCATCTTTTTGTAAAGATGCAAACGAGTATTTCCTCCATAAATACCATGATTTTTATCAGGGTATATCATCCATTCAAATTGTTTATCTGCCTGAATTAATGCTTCAACCATTCGCATGGTATTTTGTAAATGTACATTGTCATCACCAGAACCGTGAATTAATAAGAAATCTCCTTCTAATTTATCTACATGGTTTATTGGCGAATTATCATCATAACCACTTGGGTTTTCATCTGGAGTAGTCATGTAACGTTCTGTATAAATAGTATCGTAAAACCTCCAGCTTGTTACTGGTGCAACAGCAATTGCCATTTTAAAGACATCATTACCTTTAAATAGCGCATTACTACTCATAAAACCTCCATAGCTCCAGCCCCAAATTCCTATTCTGGTTTCATCTATGTATGGTAAAGCTCCTAGCTTTTTTGCAGCTTCAATTTGATCTTCTACTTCGTATTTTCCTAATTCGTTTTGTGTTACTTTTTTAAAGTCAGCTCCTTTGTAACCTGTTCCTCTTCCATCTACACAAACCACAATATAACCTTGTTGCGCTAGCATTTGGTACCAATAATCGTTTGTACCATTCCAACGATTAGCCACTTGCTGTGATCCTGGACCAGAATACTGATACATAAACAGTGGATATTTTTTGTTAGCATCGAAATCTGCTGGCTTAATCATCCACATATTTAGGTCATTACCATTAACATTAATGGTACTAAATTCTTTTTTAGAAGTCACATAATCTCCGACTTTTTGAGCAAGTCTGTCATTATCTTTAATTCCTTTTACAAGGTCACCTGATTTAGCACTATTTAAAGTGTACTCAGGTGGAGTTGTTGCGCTAGAATGTGTGTTTATAAAATACGTGAAATCTGCACTAAACGACGCACTATTAGTACCCTCTGTTTTAGTAAGACGTTTTTTGTTTTTACCATTTAATTTAATGGAATAAACATCTCTGTTAATCGACCCATTTTCAGTAGATTGGTAATAAATTGTATTCTCTTTTTCGTTAAAACCATAGTAGTTTGTCACTTCCCAATTACCATTAGTAACTTGGTTGATTAACGTACCATCTTTTGCATAATGGTAAATATGATTGTAGCCATCTTTTTCGCTGGTCCAAATAAAACTATTATCCTTTAAAAACGTTAGGTTAAACGTTACATCAATATAAGCTTTATCTTTTTCTGCCATTACCAAATCCGATGTCATAGTCTTGGTATTTATCATCCAAAGGTCTAATTCATTTTGATGACGATTCATATACTGAGCGCTCAAAATATTAGCGTCTTTAGTCCATTTAATTCTTGGGATATAAAAATCCGTATAAGACTTATCGACTTTAATTTCTGATACTTTTTTCGAACCTAAATCATACAAATGCAATGATACTTTAGAATTGGCTTCACCAGCTTTTGGGTACTTAAATACTTGCTGCGTTTGGTACAAATCTGATCCATAAACATCCATTGAAAACTCAGGCACTTCAGTTTCATCAAAACGAATAAAAACTATTTGATTACTACTTGCATTCCAATCAAAAGCCCTAACAAAACTAAATTCCTCTTCGTAAACCCAATCCGTAATACCGTTAATGATTTTATTCTTTTCACCATCAGTAGTGATTTGCTCAACACGTCCTGATTTTAAGTCTTTGACATAAAGATTGTTTTCATAACCATAAGCAATCTTTGTTGCATCTGGAGATAACGTTGGCTCCTGCACTAAGTTATCAGAAACTTTAGTTACTTTTTTTGTAGCAATATCATAGATATAATACTCGCCTAAAGTAGAGCGTCTAAAAACTGGTTTTGAATTGGTTGTAAGAATGATTTTAGATTCGTCCTCACTAAAACTGTAATCAAAAAAACCTTGAATTTCTTCTATATCTGAAGATGACACCAAGGTTTTTACTTTCTCTAAAGTTTTATAATCGTATATATCTATTGTCGCTGTTCTATTCTGCCTATCGATATTTAAAACTGAATACTGTTTTCCATTATTCATGGAATGCAAAGCTTGCATCCCTTCTGTTCTAAAAGTACCACTCCAAATATCTTTGAGTGTAATTTGTTTATTCTGAGAATAAATTAAAGATGTAGTAATAAAACCAATTAAGGCCACAAAATGTTTAAAATTCATATATTTTATTTTTCAATAAAGCAATGCCAAGTTTACTAAAAAATATGCAAAAATCCGCCTTTATTAACAGTAAATCGGCAATAATGGTAGTTTATGCACACATTTTATGCCAATGATAAGTATCTTTGTGTTTTAAAACCAATTTTAACATGCCAAACGCAATTTCTGGCTTTTCTAAGCTCTCTAAATCTGAAAAGATTGAATGGCTTTTAAATACATACTTTACTGATAAAGACAAGGCATGGACGCTTGTAAAGCAATATTGGAATACTGATAATAAGTTACAGAAGTTACATGATGAGTTTATAGAAAACACCATCACTAACTATTATTTGCCTCTAGGAGTTGCTCCTAATTTTTCCATAAACAACAGGCTTTATACTATACCAATGGCTATTGAGGAAAGTTCAGTTGTTGCAGCTGCAAGTAAAGCGGCTAAGTTTTGGAAGGATAGAGGCGGTTTTAAAGCCGAAGTTATTTCTACTGAAAAAATTGGACAAGTACATTTTACATACAATGGCAATTTTGAAGAGCTAAACCGTTTTTTTGAAACTGTAAAACCTAAATTAATTTCCGAAACTCAAGACATCACCAAAAATATGCAACGCAGAGGTGGTGGTATTTTGGATATACAACTGCGAAACAAATCTAATGCATTAAAGAATTATTATCAATTGCACGCCACGTTTGAAACGCTTGATGCCATGGGTGCAAATTTCATAAATTCTTGCCTAGAGCAGTTTGCAAAGACGTTTAAGGCCGAAGCTAAAACTGCTTTAGTTGGAGACTTAGATATTGTGATGTGTATTTTGTCTAATTATGTACCAAATTGCTTGGTAAGAGCAGAAGTGTCCTGTAAAGTTGAAGACTTAAAGAGCAAAGACATTTCTAACCCAGAGTTGTTTGCTAAAAAGTTTAAACAAGCTGTTAATATTGCAGAAGTTGAGCCTTATCGTGCCGTAACCCATAACAAAGGTATCATGAATGGCATTGACGCTGTAATATTAGCTACTGGCAATGATTTTAGAGCTGTTGAAGCTGGTGTGCATGCTTATGCTTCAAAAGACGGAACTTATACCAGCTTAACGCATTGCACTATTGATAATAGTATTTTTAAGTTTTGGATTGAAATTCCGCTGGCTTTAGGCACAGTTGGAGGTTTAACAAGTTTACATCCTCTGGTTAAATTTTCCTTGGAGTTATTAGAAAACCCAACGGCAAAAGAGCTCATGAAAATTGTTGCTGTTGCTGGACTAGCACAAAATTTTGGTGCACTAAAATCTCTAACAACCACAGGTATCCAGGAAGGACACATGAAAATGCATTTAATGAATATTCTAAATCAGTTTGAAGCTACTTCTGAGGAAAAAACAAAACTTGTTGAGCATTTTAAAACTAATACTGTAACCCATAGTGCCGTAGCCGAAGCTATTGAAAACATAAGAGGTTAATTACGCTGGTGACTGAGCGTAGTCGAAGTCACACATAACAAAAATGCCAATAGGATATACATATATATTAGAATGTTCAGATGGCTCCTATTACACAGGAAGTACTATAGATATTGATGACCGCATAACAAAACATCAAAATGGACAAGGGCAAATCACACAAAAAAACGTTTACCAATTAAATTAGTTTATCTTGAAGAACATCAAAGAATCGATGATGCTTTTTATAGAGAAAAGCAAATTCAAGGTTGGAGTAGGGCAAAAAAAGAAGCTTTAATACAAAATAAATTAGAAGAATTAAATAAATTATCAGAATGCAAGAATGATAGTCATTATGCATTGTGGCTTCGGCTACGCTCAGCCACCGAATAACAACACAATAACTCATAAACTCAATTTGAAAAATCAACCAAAAACATTCAGAAGCAACGGTAAACTATTAATAACTGGCGAATATGTCGTTCTAGATGGAGCAAAAGCTTTGGCATTACCAACAAAATATGGTCAAAGTTTAACTGTAGAAGAGAATGACACAAATACTATAGTTTGGAAAAGCTGTAATGAGTTAGACGAAGTTTGGTTTGAGGATGAGTTTTTAATTAATGATAAAGCTGCTCGGCTTAGAGTAAAAGCGAAAAATTATTCGGATGTTTCAAAACGATTAATTCAGATTATACAGGAAACTTATAGTTTAAATTCAGAGTTTTTAAATGCTGAACAAGGTTATAACGTTACAACACACCAAGATTTTAATCGACTTTGGGGTTTGGGTACATCTTCAACTCTAATTAATAATATTGCTAATTGGGCAAATATTGATGCCTATAAACTATTAGAAAAAACCTTTAAAGGTAGTGGTTATGATATTGCCTGTGCACAACATAATACTCCGATTACTTATCAATTAAGATTTGCAAGAAAACCATTAATTGAACCAGTTAATTTTGACCCTAACTTTAAATCTCAACTCTATTTTGTTTATCTCAACCAAAAACAAAACAGTAGAGATGGTATAACGACTTACCGAAAGAAAGCTAAGATTGACGCTTCAATAATCGAAGATATTAATAAAATTACTGAGTCTATAATTGCTTGTAAATCCCTTTCAGAATTTGAAAACCTGATAAACGCACACGAAGCTATTATCTCTAAACTCATTGACCAAAAGCCTATAAAATTGAGATTGTTTAAAGACTTTAAAGGATCTGTTAAAAGTTTAGGTGCTTGGGGAGGAGACTTTGTTTTGGCAACTTCTGAGACTGATCCTACGGCTTATTTCACCTCTAAAGGGTTCGATGTTGTTATTCCGTATTCTGGGATGGTGCTTTAATTAAACCTATAGACTCTGAAATAAATTCAGCATAACAAAGTATAAGTAATGAACAAAAAAGGCTTCACATTTCTGCAAAGCCTTTTTAAAGTTATACTCTAAAGCTAATTAGTAAACCGTCTTAGCTCTGTTGTCTTCAATATCAGCAGCTTTCTCTAAGGCTTGATATACTTTATTCTGAACTGTATTTCTACGCTCAGTGTTCAATCTGTTAATTATTGAAGTGTAATTATCTAGCTTAGTAGCTTCAGTTATTTTAGTTACTTCTAAAACATAAACACCTTTTTCACCATCAATAGGCTGAGATACTTTACCTTGAGCTAAACCAAATGCAGCACCAACAACTTTTGGCTCTACACCTGCACCAGCAAGCGTTGTGTTTTTCATTGTGATAGCCGCTGCTGTTTTTGGGCTTTGTCCTTGGCTCTTAGCAATTTCATCTATAGTTGTTCCAGATAGTTTCTCACGAATCATTTTCGCTTTCTTCTCTTTCTTAATTTCTGGAGCAGCAATTACAGAAGCATCTTCTACATTCATTAAACCTTCCTCATTCTTTTCAACAAGTTTAGCAACAATAAATCCAAAACCTGAAATTGGGAAATTTTTGTAATCACCTATGTCAGTATCATCTTCAAAAGCCCAACGCACAACTTGTCTTTGACTTCCTAAACCTGGCATATTTTCGTCTAATTCTTTAAACGTAATTGGCTTTACGGTTAGATCACGTTCTTTTGCTAACTCATTAAAATCACCATCTTTAGCAGCAATTTCGAATTTAGACATTTTATTAAATACGTCTTGAAGTGTTTGATCCGATGGCTCAATTTTTCTGGCTACTGTTGCGAGCTTAACAGCTTTGTTAAAGCTTTTCTGCTCTAAAATCTCAATAACATGATATCCAAAAGAGGTACCTACTACATCAACATCACCTTTTTTATTTTCAAAAGAAAACGCCTTAAACTCTGGAGCCATACCTGCATTATATGCAAATTCTATTTCACCATCTTGCTCGTTACTTACTTTATCAGAAGATAATTCTAATAAATCCATAAACTTAGTACCACTCTTTATTTTAGCTAAAATACTATCTGCCGTTGCTTTAGCTTCCTCAGGAGTCTTAGTAACAGAAGCGTCAGCTCTTTGCCCACCAGCATAAGGCACTAAAATGTGTCTTACTTTTACTGAATCTGGCATTTCCTTTACAGCAACAACTTTAGATAATTTAAAATACTCACCATCCTTATACGGACCGTAATATTCACCTACTTCTAAATTGATTAGGCTATCTTTTGCAATAGCTGGTAACTCCGCAGCTCTTAAAAAAGAATCGTTATACTTAATATCTGAATTAGAGTTCACAAACTCTTCTATATCCTTAGTAGAATCAAAACCTGGAATAGTTTCAGTGTTTTTACTGCTTTCGTTATACTCTTCTTTATCAGCTTTTAATGCTAATAAACTTGCTTTTATGTTATCTTCATCTGCTTTAGAAGCTTCTTCCTTAAATTCTACATAAACCACTTCTCTACTGGCATCAACCGTAAACTTATCTTCATGATTTTTCATATAAGCCTTTACATCAGATTTAGTGACCTCTACCAAACTATCTGCTATAGTAGTGTAAGGCACTTGAACATATTTAATATCAACCGTTTTGGCATCGGCTAAATATTCATCTTCGGCTTCAGCGATGGTAGTACCAACACCTGCTTTAATCATGTTATAGTAAGACTGTTGTATAGCATTAGTAGCAATAGTTTGCTCATTGCTTGCCCAACTCTCATAATTCACCAAAAAGTTACCTAATGGAGCGGTTGCACCATTAAGGTCTTTTAAGTTTGCGATAAATGCATTTAATCGGTTAACATCAAAGTTTCCATTTTCGTCTTGAAATTCAGGGTATGAAGAAAAGCTAGTTTTAAGCAAATCGCGCATTTCATCTTTTTCAACAGATAAACCTAACTCGTCAAATTCATTCTCTAAAATGATTTTTCTAAGCTCTTGGTTATAGATCGTATTCATCGCTTGGGTATTGGTTACTCTACCTCCTGATCTATCTTGATAATTTTTTACCTTTTGCTGAAACTCATCTCTATGAATATCCTTTCCATTAATGGTTGCAATAACGTCTTGCGCTCCACCTGTAAGTGCATCAGAATTTTTGAATAAATCACCAATTACAAATGAGAACAATGCCAATGCAATGACTAATATCAATATTAATGAACGTTGTCTAATTTTATTTAAAACTGCCATAGTCTAATTTTTTCGTATAAATAAGTCTGCGAAAATAGTACTTTCCTATTAATTATAAAAGGAGAAGTGTAGTTTTTATAAGCCTAAAATACTTCTAGTCTACTTCTAGGATTTTAAGATGCACCACGTCGATTTTTGTAGAGGAAACCTCCTCAATGGTAAACTTGAAATTATCAATTTGAATATCTTCATTTTCCTCAGGAATTCCTTCAACTTCACTTAAGATTAAACCACCTAATGTTTCGTAATTTTCACTATCAGGAAGATTTAATTTGTAGGTTTCATTAATATAATCGACCTCTAATCTGGCTGAAAATCTATAAGTATGTTGGTTGATCTGCTCTTCTATCAATTCCACAGTATCATGTTCGTCCTCAATTTCGCCAAAGAGTTCTTCAATGATATCCTCTACGGTCATAATTCCCGAAGTTCCACCATATTCATCAATTACAACTGCTATACTTTGTCGTTTCTTAGTTAGAATGTTAAGAACATCTTTTATAAGAATTGTTTCTGGAACAAAACTTACAGGAATAATGATGGATTTGATACTTTTTGGTTTTTTAAACAACTCAAAGGCATGCACATAACCCAAAATATCATCTATAGTATCTTTATATATAATGATTTTTGTTCTTCCTGTTTCAATAAAAAGTTGTCTTAGGTTTTCTATAGAGTCCGAAATATCTACAGCAGTAATCTCGGTTCTTGGCACCATAACTTCCCTTGCTTTTACTTCTGAAAATTCTAGTGCATTCTGAAATATCTGAATTTCGCTATCTACATCATCATGATTTTCTACAGATTCCATCTGCTCACTAATGTAGTTTCCTAGTTCCACCTTAGTCATAGCTAATACAACATCTTCGCCTTGAGCTTTAAAAATATATTTTAATACAGCATCTGAAATCCAAAGCACAAAATCTGAAATCCAAGTAAACAACAGATAGAATATGTAGGTTGGCAAAGCCAATACTTTCATCAAAGTGTTAGCATAAATTTGAAAAAATACTTTTGGTAAAAACTCAGCCGTAATTAATATAATCAAAGTAGAAATTACTGTTTGAGATAACAACTGTAAATCGGTAAGCAAATACGTTAATGCCGCGCTATCTGATGGTAACATGGACTGAAACCAACGCACCAAAACATCACCCATTTTTAAACCATAAATTACCAACGCAATATTATTGCCAATAAGCATAGCAGCAATATATTTTGAAGGCTTTTCAGTAAGTTTGGCTAAAATCCGCCCTAAAAAATCGTCCCGTTTTTTCTCTAGTTCTATATGTATTTTATTAGAAGATACATAAGCAATCTCCATACCCGAAAAAAAGGCTGAAAGTATTAGTGTGGTTATAATGATGACCAGATCTACAGTCATATATTATTTTTTATTACGGTCTTCAAACTTTTTTGCAAACCGTTTTCTAAAAAAGAACATAAATATGGCCAAAACAACAAAAAGCAAAGACATATAAGCTCTGTTTCTGTCTACAGACCAGTTAGTAACAGCATCCCATAGAAAAAGTGCTGCAAAGATTAAGTATGCGTATTGAAAGAATTTTAGAATTTTCATCAGTTAGTTTATCTAAGTATTAGAGCTACAAAGATAGTTAATTATCGAGTTCAAAATCGCCTCCCATTTCTAACATCTGAAAGTTTTTAAAATCTTTATCTGAATCGAAGCCTATACCATAAAGAGGCCCTTCTGAACGTGTAAATACCCAGGGTTCGTTAGTAAATACCCACTCTAATTTTTCATTGTAGTATAACTGCTCTGTGATCAAAACTTCATTATCATGGGTTGTTATGGTAACATTACCTCTTAAATCAATAATATCGGTTTCGGTATAAAAGATAGCGTATTGTGAGCGAATGGTAGTTAAATTGTTTTTTTCATCATATACCTTTAGTAAAATACCATCAGGAAATTCACTAAACGCAAAACTTCTATTGGAGTAGTCCAACATTTTTGGACTGATAAGGTTTGCCAATAAACGTACAGAATCACCTTGAAGCTCTGTATATTTTAAATCAATGTTTTCAGCCTCTCCTATGGGTTGATTTTGAAGAACTCCAACTTTTTGAACCTCGTCAAAATCGTTTTCACATGAAAAAAACAAAGTCACAGCAATTGCTGTGACTAAGTTTTTTATGATATGTGAATGTTTTATTTGCATTAAATACTTGGTACTGTTACCGAGCGTCCAATCCAGCATCCTATTTTAATTGTTTGCCCTGAATTACCTTCAGTAAATATATCTGACTTTGAAGGTGCGCTAGCTCTATAGCTGTTTGCTGTTTGAGCCGCAGCAGATCTTAAACGTCCATCTACTCTACCTGCTTTTTCTGCTTCATTTGCAGCTAACCAGAATACTGCTCTTTTGTTAAAGTTAGAGTCTCCACAATTATTGGCACTCTTTGCATACATAGCTGCAATTGCTAAATAAGGCGAACCATCAGATGGATTTAACTTTAAAGCTTCCATATAATACTGTCTTGCTTTACCGTAGCTACCTTTACCTTTAAGCTCTTGTGCTAGTTTTTTGTAAAGTTTTGCCTTTTTTAAAGGATCAGTTTCTAATTGAACCGTTTGGTCAAAATACTTTTGCTCTCCAGTTAACAAGTATAAATAGAATGCTGTATCAGCCGTTGGCTCAATACTATTTTTTTGTTCTACCAACTTTAAAAACAATGGATCTTCTTTACATCCTTTTGAGTACATACGGTTCATTGCACGTTGCAACCAAACACCATTACTTTTGTTTTCTTCAAAATTCTTTTGGTATAACGGAATTAACACTTCGCAATTTGCTATATCACCAAGTTTTTTGTCCATACTACCTAAAATCTGATTTTCGTAGGCATCTATGTTAGACTCATAACTAGACCTGTATCTTTCTTCTTTCTTAGTTAAAGCAGTACCAGCTGCTTCCTTCTCCGCATACTTATTAAGTTGCGTTGTATAACCAGCTATAAGATTTTCTATAATTTCATTAACATCATCATACTTATCAAAAACTTCTTGTGCTGGCTTCTTATCACTTTTAAATAAATCTACAGCTAAAGAAAAATAGGTATAAAGTCCTTTTGCACTTGTAAAGTTTTTAGCATCTTTTTTGTAGGCTTCATCAAACATGTTATAAACTTGCTCATCAGTCATGTTTAATTCTGTCTTATACTTATAAGCTAAATTTGCTTTATCGGCCAATATTTCACCAAGGTCATATTTTGAAGCAAAATGCTCTCTACTTTGATCATAAAGCTTCATTAAATCCTTAATATGAGCCACTTGTTCTGCACCTGAAGAATTTTCAATTTTGTGCGTTAGTATTTTTTCACCATGAGCATAAATGGCTCTGTTGAACTTTGGACACTTTTCACGAACAATTTTCCATGGGCCATAGGCATCGTCATATTTTTTGCTCTTTACGTAACTATCAAAAATTGACAGATTGTTCATGCACTCTTCGTCTTGCTGAGCAAAACCAATGTTAAAACTCGCAAAAAGCGCTAGAAACAGTATAGTAATTCTCGTCTTCATCTTGTTATTTTATTGTTAGTTATACTTCTTTTGTCTAAACCATCTAGAGTTCAAAGATAAACTTAAGTTAAAGTTTATAAAATTCTCTTGGATTAAATTTTTCTTAGTTGTTCCTCGTTTACCAAGTTCAACACCAAAATTGGCATTTGAAAATAGGTTTCGGTTCCCAATCGGTAAACCTAAACCAAAAGATATGCCAAACTCCTTTATCGATTCATCTTTTATAACTAAACCTGTGTTACCAAAGTTAAAACCTGCTCTGTAAACCACACGCTTAAAATAGCCAGAAAAGGCATTATAATCAGGGATATAGAATCCTCCAACAGAAAGTTGAGAGGCATTTTCGTAAGAAGTATTGTTACTACTAAAAACAGGATTAAAAAAATCGCTAGTAGTTTGCGTACTATACTCTGCACCTACAAACCAAGATTTTGGATCTCCTAAACCAGCACCTAACGAAAATTGGGCAGGCAATGTTAATTCTGTCCTTTCTAAACCATCACTTTCTAAATCGGCTTCTTGGCTTTGCCAAACTCTAGTAACATCGTAAGTCTCTGAATCCACAGAAACCGTAGAAAAAGTTCTTTCATTTTCTGAAGTCAACTTAGATTTAGGTGCAAAAGTAGCTGTAGCAGACAGTTCTAATTTATCAGAAACCATGGTTTTATAACCAAGACCAAAATTAAGACTAAGACCACTTAAATCGGACCTATTAAATTCTCTTGTTTGGTATTGTGCAGGTTCATCCTCTGAAATATATTCAATGACAATTGCTGAGTTTTGAATATTACCAAAATTATAATTGATATCAACACCTGCACTTAATTTATTAGAAATCTGATAGCCAAAACCTGCAAAAACTCTATTAACTCCACCTTCACCAGCAAAACGACTTTCTAAATCATTATTATCATTAACGTCATCTAATTTATAACCTACAGAAGTATATGGCAACAACCCAAATCCAAATCCAAACTTACCTACTGGTATAGAAAGAGCCATATATTCAAATGTAGAGCTATTAGTTTCTGCCTCTCCAGAAGAACCTTTTAGAGTAGCATCAGTCATCGTACCTGCAACTGTAAATTTTACAGGCCTACTTTCTCCATCAAAAGGATAAGTTTCAACGTTTTTACCTACATAAGCTGCTGGATTTCTAAGATTAACATGGATACTATCTAAGTAAACACCTATACCACCCATACTACGATTTTCTGCTGTACCCTTAAATTTTAGGCTTCCTATACCATAAAATGAATATGGAGATGCGGTACCCTGTTGTGCAAAAGCACTATAGCCAAAAATTGCAATACAGATTACAATGAGTTTTTTTATCATTATTTTGAATTAAAATCTAGAATAAAATTCAAACCTTCCAATAGAAAATTTGAATTGGCAAATATGCTATTTTTTAATTGGTTTGACAAAAATTTGGCATCTCCACCTGTTAAAATAACTGTTAAATCTGGGTATTTTAACTGATAATGGTCTACAACACCATCAATTTCTTTAATTACTCCAAACACAACACCAGAATGAATCGATGATTCCGTAGAGTTTCCAATTATTGTTTTTGGCTGGTTTGTTTCTAATAACGGTAAATTAGCCGTTAAATTATTCAAGGTCTTATATCGTAAACGAACTCCAGGAGAAATAGCACCTCCTAAGTAATCATTCTTATCCGTAATAAAATCATAGGTTATACATGTACCAGCATCAATGATTAAAACATTTTTATCTGGAAACTGACGTACAGAAGCACTAACCAAGGCCATACGATCTACACCTAGCGTTTTTGGAGTCTTATAAAGATTGGTGAAAGGCAGTTTTGTTTTGTAACTAAGTTCTATAACTTTTAAGTCCTTTTCAATAATTTCAACATGTTTTTTTGACAAACGACCAACAGAAGAAACAATTGCAGACTTGAGCTTAGGAAACGCTTTCTGCAATAAATTATATTGCTTTTTAAACTCTAAAAGCTCAAAACTCACCTTATGCACTAAATCATAGTCATTATATACTGCAAATTTCACAAAGGTATTACCAACATCAACGATAAGATTCATAAGCTTTTTATATGGTACAAATTTATAAAATCAAATTTTACAACTTTCTTTTTGTGAATAATAAAAATGCATATATATTTGCATCCGCTTAATTAAGCAATTGGTGCCTTAGCTCAGTTGGTAGAGCAAAGGACTGAAAATCCTTGTGTCCCTGGTTCGATTCCTGGAGGCACCACCATCAAAAACCCGATTCAATTGAGTCGGGTTTTTTGGTTTCTAAAAACAAACTTGGAGTCCCTCCTTTAATAGTTTTAAAAATCCGATTGAAATTAGACATATTCCTAAAACCCGATAAATAAGCAACCTCAGCTATAGAATGATCGCTTTTTTCCTTCAATAGTTTGCATACCATTTCTATTCTAAACTCATTCAAAAACTGAACATACGTTTTATTGGTACGTTTTTTAAAGTACTTGCAAAAAGCATTTTTTGTCATACTAGCAATCTTTGACACTTCTTCTAAAGAAATATCCTTATCATAATTATTCAAAGTAAATTCAAATACATTTCGCATACGATCACCGTCAACATCACTATATTTTTTATCATAAACAAAGGAAGACAAACTTTTATAGTCTGAATTCACCATAAGATCCAATAACTGCAACAGGATAACAAAGTGGTTAAATTTTGAAGCATTTTCAAGTTGAAGAAAGAGACGTTTGGCCTTATTCTGGTTCGAATTTAATTTAAAGCCATATTTAGAACGTTCAAAAAAAGCCTGAATACCTTTCAATTCTTCCAAATCAAAAAACGATTGACCAAAGGATTTTTCTGTAAAAAACAAACTCAACATGTGTGATGCTTCTGAATCCTTATCACTTTTAAATACATGCGGAATATCACTTCCTATCACCAAAACATCTCCTCTAGTGTAATTATTTACAGTATCGCCAACAACTAAAGCACCTTGACCTTCTACTATATAGCTTAGCTGGATTTCTTCATGCTGATGCAACTTATCATAAAATACTTTCACCTTATCCACCTGATAAATCAAGTTGGCTTGGTCTGGTTTTGGAATAATAAATGGGAGTGCTTTCAAATTAAATTGATTGAATACTATTCAAAAATAACAATAAATAATAAAAAATGGATAATATAATATCACTATAAAATAACAAACTATTACAAAAACTGTAAAGGCATGTATAATTTTGACGAACAAAATATCATAAGTTATGAGCATAAAATGGGAAGGCGTAATGCCAGCAGTTACAACTAAGTTCACAGAAAACGATGAGCTAGATTTAAAGACATTTAAAGTAAATATCCAAGCACAATTAGATGCAGGAGTTCATGGCATTGTGTTAGGTGGTACTTTAGGTGAAGCCAGTACACTGACAGATAGTGAAAAACGAACTTTGACAAGAGAAACGGTTGCTTTTGTCAAAGGAAAAGTACCTGTACTCATTAACATTGCAGAACAGAGTACAAAAGAAGCAATACACTGTGCAAAAAAAGCCGAAGAAGATGGTGCTCAAGGCCTTATGCTATTACCTCCAATGCGGTATAAAGCCTGTGACAACGAAACTGTAGCATATTTTAAGGCTATAGCCAACAGTACATCTTTACCAATTATGATTTACAATAATCCTGTAGATTATAAAATCGAAGTTACGCTAGATATGTTTGACGAACTTTTGGAGGCTTGTCCAAACATAGAAGCTGTTAAAGAATCCACCAGAGACATTACAAACATCACAAGAATTAAAAACAGATTTGGTGACCGTTTAAAAATATTAACTGGAGTAGATACTATTGCCTTAGAGAGTTTAATTATGGGAGCTGATGGTTGGGTCGCAGGATTAGTATGTGCGTTTCCAAAAGAAACCTGTGCAATTTACGAATTACAAAAGGCAGGCAGAATTAAGGAAGCTATAGAAATCAATAGATGGTTTTTGCCATTGTTAGAGTTAGATATAAACCCTAAATTAGTACAGAATATAAAGTTGGCAGAAGTTGCAACAGGAATAGGAACAGAAAATGTTCGTGCACCACGCTTACCACTACATGGAGAAGAACGCAAACATGTTTTAAAAGTTATTGAGGATGGTTTAAAAAACAGACCAACTTTACCAGAGTATAAAAATTTATAAGATGATTACAGGGAAAAATTATATAGGAAATCAATTATCAGCTAAAGGAACTAAAACCTATAAAACTTTTAATCCACAGTTGAATATTGAAAATGCGGACGTTTTTACCGAAGCTACATCAGATGAAATTAATGAAGCTGTGCAATTGGCATCTGAAGCTTTTAAAACTTTAAGAACCATTTCTGGACAACAAAAAGCTAAGTTTTTAAACGCAATTGCAGACGAAATTTTGGCACTTGATGATACATTAATACAAACCTACTGTTCAGAAACCGGATTACCAGAAGGAAGAGCAAAAGGCGAACGCGGACGAACCATTGGTCAACTTAGAATGTTTGCCGAACTGGTTGCCGATGGTGCTTGGGTAGAAGCCACAATTGATACAGCACAACCCAAACGCCAACCGATGCCAAAATCGGATCTCAGAAAAATGTTGATTCCTCTAGGACCAGTTGTCGTTTTTGGCGCAAGTAATTTTCCATTGGCTTACTCCACTGCTGGCGGAGATACTGCTGCTGCTTTTGCTGCTGGTTGTCCTGTAATTGTAAAATCGCACCCAATGCACGCTGGCACAGGCGAATTAGTGGCTTCGGCAATTGTAAAAGCCATAGAAAAAACGGATATGCCAAATGGTATATTTTCCAATCTAAACTCTAGCGGAATTGAAGTTGGCACCCAACTAGTAAAGCATCCCAAAGTTAAAGCTGTTGGTTTTACAGGAAGTATTAGAGGAGGAAGAGCTTTATACGATTTAGCAGCCCAACGCGAAGAGCCAATTCCTGTTTTTGCAGAAATGGGAAGTATTAATCCAGTTATTATGCTACCAAAAGCTTTGCAAAGTAGAGGTGAAAGTCTGGCTAAAACTTATGCTAGTTCAATCACATTAGGCACAGGTCAATTTTGCACCAATCCAGGATTGTTATTAGGAATTAAGAGTGAAGCCCTTTCAGGTTTTATTCAGAATTTATCAGATGAAATCATAAAGATTGAACCTTCGTGCATGTTGCACCCAAACATTATTGGAGCTTATGAAAACAACAAGCAAAATGTAACATCGCAATCCAACTTGTCTGTTGTTGCCGATTATGATTCAGAAGTGCAAACCAATTATGCCAGACAAACCATCACAACAGTTGAAGGCAAAACCTTTTTGGATAATCCAACACTTCATCAAGAGGTGTTTGGGCCATTTTCAATGGTTGTGCAATGTGAAGACGTAAAACAATTGGAACAAATCATATCACAATTAGAAGGACAACTCACAGGAACTATCATTGCAGAACAAGGCGAAGCTTCAAATTATCCTGAAGTGGTTTCTGCACTACAAAACCGTGTTGGACGTATCATTTTTAATGGTGTACCTACAGGTGTAGAAGTTTGCCCATCAATGACTCACGGAGGTCCATATCCTGCTTCAACAGATAGTCGTTTTACGGCTGTTGGAGTTCATTCTATTAAACGTTGGGTGCGACCTTTTAGTTATCAAAATTGGCCAAACGACTTGCTTCCTGATGAATTGAAGAACGAAAACCCACTTGGGATTTCTAGATTGATAAACAATAAACAAACTACTGATACGATTTAGATGGCTGCCCATACGTTTGTTTGCATTGACGCTCACACTTGCGGTAATCCAGTAAGAGTGATTAAAGAAGGTGGACCACAACTCATTGGAAAAACCATGAGTGAAAAACGGCAACATTTCTTAAATGAATTTGATTGGATACGAAAAGGTTTAATGTTTGAACCTCGTGGTCATGATATGATGAGTGGCAGTATTTTATATCCACCTCACCAACCTGAAAATGATTTTTCAATTCTTTTTATCGAAACTTCAGGATGTTTGCCAATGTGTGGACACGGAACTATTGGCACCATTACTATAGCTATTGAAGAAGGGTTAGTAAATCCTAAAATCCCAGGGAAAATTAGAATGGAAGCTCCTGCTGGTTTGGTAGAGATTGAGTACCAACAAACCAATAATAAGGTTGATTGGGTAAAACTAACAAATGTAAAAAGCTATTTGGCCGCAGAAGGTTTAATCATTAACTGTCCTGAACTAGGCGAGCTTACTTTTGACGTTGCCTACGGCGGAAATTTTTACGCCATTATCGATCCACAGGAAAATTTTTCTGGAGTTCAGGATTTTTCAGCTGGGCAGATTGTTCAATATTCGCAAGTCATTAGAGAACGTATTAATCAAAAATATCCAAATCATTTTATCCATCCTGAAAACGAAACCATAAGAGATGTATCTCATGTATTATGGACTGGAAACCCTATCAATGAAAATTCACATGGTAGAAATGCCGTATTTTACGGAGATAAAGCCATAGATAGAAGTCCTTGCGGCACTGGAACTTCTGCTCGAATGGCACAATTACATGCCAAAGGAAAGCTTAAGGTTGGTGAAGAATTTATCCATGAAAGCTATATTGGCAGCACCTTTATTGGTTGCATAGAAAAAGAAACAGAATTAAACGGTAAAAAAGCAATTATACCTAGTATAAAGGGTTGGGCAAAAATATATGGACATAATAGCATAACCATTGACCCAAAAGACGATCCTTATGCTTATGGTTTTCAAGTAATTTGATTTATAATATCAAATTATCCTGAACTAGTTTCAGGATCTCATAACATAGTAAATATGCAAAAAGAAATAGTCATAATTGGCGGAGGAATCATAGGTTTATGTTCCGCATATTACCTAAAAAAAGAAGGACATCACGTCACTGTTGTTGACCAATCTAATCTAGATGCTGGTGCGTCTTATGTCAACGCTGGATATTTATCGCCAAGTCATATCATCCCATTATCAGCACCTGGTGTGATGAAAAAAGGCATAAAATGGATGTTTAATTCTTCCAGCCCTCTGTACATAAAACCACGATTAGACTCAGATTTTATAAAATGGACTTGGGCATTTAATAAATCGTGCAACGCCAACCATGTTAAAAAATCAGCTCCTGTAATTCGAGATATTTCGGTGTTAAGTCAAAAACTCTACGAAGAGATAAAAACCTCAGAACGGTTTACATCTCAATATGAAAAGAAAGGCCTATTAATGTTGTGTCAAACTCAAAAAATGCTCGATGAAGAATTAGAAATGGCTAAAATGGCTGTAGAATTGGGTTTAGAAGCAAAAGAGGTTAATCCTACTGAAATAAAAGTACTGGAACCCAATGTAGAAATAAATGCTATTGGAGCTATCTATTATAAATGCGACCACCATTCTACTCCTCACGAATTTATGAACGAGATGAAATCGCATCTAAAAAATGCAGGAGTAAATTTCTATACTAATGAAAAAGTTATAGACATTACAATAAGCGACCAAAGCATCACTTCTGTAAAAACCGACAAACAAACCTTAGTGGCAGATGAATTTGTTTTAGCTGCAGGTTCATGGAGTGCGTTGCTAAGCAAAAAACTAGGACTAAACTTACTGCTGCAAGCAGGAAAAGGTTATCGCATCAACACCACTGAACCAACAGGTATTACTTTACCATCAATTCTGGCTGAAGCTAAAGCAGCAGTAACACCAATGCATGGTTTTACACGCTTTGCTGGTACAATGGAAATCGCAGGAATAAACCACAAAATCAATAAAAATCGTGTTGAAGCAATTGCCAATGCTGCAAGCAGATATTTCCCAAATATTAAGATTTCTGAAGAAGAAAAAGCTGATGCTGCTTGTGGCTTAAGACCTGTTTCGCCAGATGGATTACCATATATTGGTAAATCTTCAAAATGCAAGAACCTAACTATTGCTGCTGGCCACGCTATGATGGGTTGGAGTATGGGAACTGCAACTGGGCTTTTAGTTTCTGAGATTATTTCAGACAAAAAAACGTCGCTTGATCTAAATCCATATCATCCAGATAGAAAATTCTAACAAAAAACAAGTATCTTTTCGTGGTCATAATTAGCTAGACTATGAGCAGATCTTATATCGATTTACATTGCCATCCTTCATTAAAACCTTATGGCAAGAGTTTTAAATACGAACCACCAAAACAAAACAGGTTAAACAGTGGTCGTAAAAATTCTATTTGGCATTATAGTCCACCTAATTTTTTAGAAAGACAAGTCAACCGAGTTCTAACACTAACAAAATTTACGCAAACAGATTTAACTGCAATCGCAAAAGCTGGTTGTAATGTTGCTGTTATTTCCCTCTACCCTTTTGAAAAACATTTTCTGAAAGACAAAATGTTAGGCTTCAAATTTATTCCAGATTTATTAGTGAATTTAGCTGCTGGAGTGAGTCAAAAACGTATTGACAACTTAAGAAATCATTCGAGTTATTTTCAAGATTTAAAAGATGAATATGCCTACTATATGCAATTGCATAATATGGCACAAATAATTGATGGAGTTACCTATACCTATCGATTGGTTAATAGTTATTCTGATATTGAAAACAACATTAACACATCAACTACTGACAGTAAAATCATCAGTTTAGTTAATACCATTGAAGGTGCTCATGCTTTTGAAACAGGACTAGACAGAGATAAAAACACAGCAGATGAAACGACCGTTTTAAACCATATTGACCTAGTAAAAAACTGGGAACACAGACCATTTTTCATCACCTTAGCACACCATTTTTACAATGAAATTTGTGGTCATGCCAGAAGCATTGGCATTGGTTTAATAAAGAAACAACAAAACAGAGGACTTAACTCAGACATCACAGAATTGGGTTTTAAAGTCATTGACAAACTATTAGATAATTCCGAAAACAAACGCATACTTATTGATGTAAAACATATGAGTACTGCGTCTCGAAAAACCTATTATCAGTTATTAGAAACCAAATATGCCAAAGAAAATATTCCGATTATTGTGAGTCATGGAGCGGTTAATGGGAAACGTTCTATTGTAGAATGGGAAGCATCAGATACTAAGCTCAGTAAAGCATTTAGTGATGTAGATATTAACTTTTATGATTCGGAAATCTTGCGAATTGCAAAATCTAAAGGTATTTTTGGATTACAGTTAGATGAACGACGTATTGCTAGCAAAAGTGCCATTCGGAATTCTCGAATTTATTGGCCAAGCAAGAAACATCGCTATAAAAATAAATCGGATTTAATTTGGAATCAAGTTCAGCATATTGCCGAAATTTTGAACAAAAATGATTTATTTTGTTGGGAAACTGTCGCCATAGGCTCAGATTTTGATGGTATTGTCAATCCGATAAAAGGGCTTTGGACAGCAGAAAATATTAAAGATATTAAACCGTATTTAATTGAAAAAGCTCAAGACTACCTCGATAAAAATGGTGGTAATTTGAAATCGCAAAATCAGATTTCAGCTCAAGAAATTATAGATCGATTACTATTTATAAATGCAGATGAATTTCTAAAACGAAACTTCAAATAACGTATGTTGTGTTCCCTTCCTGGGAATGGATAGGGATGGGTTTAAAAAGAAAAAAAGAATATGACAGATAAACAACAATTTATGAAAGAAGCTGTTAACGCAGCTTTAAAAGGCATGAACAACAATGAAGGTGGACCATTTGGTTGCGTCGTTGTAAAAGATGGAAAAATTGTAGGTCGTGGTAACAACAAAGTTACCTCAACCAACGACCCAACAGCACATGCTGAAGTTACAGCCATTAGAGATGCTTGTAAAAACTTAGATTCGTTTCAATTAGATGGTTGCGAAATTTACACCTCTTGCGAACCTTGCCCAATGTGTTTAGGAGCTATTTATTGGGCACGACCAGATAAAGTGTATTACGGAAGTAACCAAGTAGATGCTGCTAATATTGGTTTTGATGACGAGTTTATTTACAAGGAAATTCCATTACCTTACGAAAAACGAAGTATTCCGTTTGAACAATTAGCTCGAGAAATTGCATTAGAACCATTTCAAGAATGGGCTAAGAAAGAGGACAAGACTGAGTATTAATTAAAACGTTAGAAAACTAAATAACAACTAGAATGGGATTTAAAGTTGGAAAGAATGTTCCACCCATGGAACGAGAACTAATATACCTTCTTGGTGACCTTTGTGTCAAATGGGGATTTTGTATTCCTCCTAAGGATTTCAATCGTATTTCAAAAATGGAATATTATAAAGCTAATGATTTTGCCATAGAAGTAGTTGAAGCAGAAGGATTAGATTCTTACCCTGAATCTAAGTGGGTAAAAAAAATAGCCGAACGTTTTAAAGAAAGATTTGGAACTGATGAAATTGAAGCCTCTACATTTATTGATAGAGTAAGAAGTATTAAGGAGAATTGGTGATTTAAAATAACTATGAACAATAATTATTTCATAAAACTACATATAGAGCAAAACAAATGATCACCTTCATACTAAATAACAAAACCATCAAAACGTCTGAACATTCTGGAATGACCTTATTGGATTTTGTTCGCTACGAGCAACGTCTCACAGGAACCAAAATTGGTTGTCGCGAAGGAGATTGTGGTGCTTGTACCGTTTTGGTCGGTACTTTAGAAAATGATGTTATCAATTACCAAAGCATTACATCGTGCATTTCACCATTAGGTAATGCACATGGCAAACACATAGTCACGGTTGAAGGCACAAATCTAAAAGACAAATTAACCACAGCACAAGAAGCGATGAAAGCCAATTACGCCACACAATGTGGCTTTTGTACTCCAGGATTTGTGGTAGCATTAACTGGTTTTGCGTTATCACATTCAGAACACAATTACAACAATGCCTTAGATGCTATTAGTGGAAATATTTGCCGATGCACAGGTTATAAAGCGATTGAAAAAGCGGCTCATCAAGTCGTTGAAAAACTAGAACATCAAAAACAAAATTCTATTAGTTGGCTCGTTGAAAATGATTTTATTCCAGCGTATTTTGAAAGTATTCCAAAACGTTTGAAGGACATTGAAATTGCCGATTTAAACCAACTTAAAGGAAAGTATGTTGCTGGCGGAACGGATTTATACGTGCAACAAGCAGATCATCTAGCAGATAACGACGTGCATCTTATTGCCGAAAAGGATTATTTAAAAGGCATCAAAATTGAAAATGGAATTTGCACCATCGGAACCAACTCTACAGTTTCCGATTTATGGAATCACACCGAACTCAATTCTTATTTTCCAAACTTAAAAAAGCATTTAAAATTAGTCTCTTCAGAACAAATTCGGAATATGGCTTCACTTGGCGGCAATCTTGTGAATGCATCGCCTATTGGAGATATGACTATTTTCTTTTTGGCATTAAATAGCGATATCACCATTATCAATGAAGAACATAAAGAGCGAACAATTGCGCTCAAAAACTTCTTTCAGGATTATAAGACATACGATTTAAAAGACGGAGAACTTATAAAAGCCATCAGTTTTAAGTTACCAACAGAGCACTCATTTTTCAATTTCGAAAAAGTTTGCAAACGCACACATTTAGATATTGCCAGCGTGAATTCTGCCCTAAGTATCACTGTTAATAACGGAACTATTACAGATGCCAATGTGTCGATTGGAGGAGTTGCCGCAATTCCGAAATATTTACACGATACGTCAGCATTTTTAGCAGGAAAGACTTTGAGTTCAGAAACGATACTAGAAGCTAACGAGATACTTCAAAAAGAAATCAGTCCAATTAGTGATGTTCGTGGTACGAGCGACTATAAGCGTCTGTTAGGAAGACAATTATTCTTTGCGCATTTTACAGCGTTATTTCCAAAGCAATTCACTTTAAACGATTTTGTTCAACATGCATAAAAACAAGACCAATAACGAGCTCAACACAAAGTTAGATGCGGTTTCAAAATCATTAAAACGAAGCATTAAAAACCTTGATTCTTACACACATGTTCGAGGTGAGTCCTTGTATGTTGACGATGTTAATATGAGACAAGGTACATTTCACGCTGTGGTTTTTGATTCACCAAAAGCACACGGAAAAATAAAACACATTGATTATTCTAAGGCAGAAGCTTTAGAAGGTGTCATACGTATTTTTTCTTACAAAGATATTCCTGGTCAAAATGAAATTGGTGGCATCATTGCAGACGAACCTTTATTTGCCGAAAAAGATGTTCATTTTTGGGGCATGCCAATTGCCTTAATTGTTGCTAAAACCGAATTTATTGCCAGAAAAGCAAGAGGTTTAATCGACATTGAAATTGAAGATCTACCAGTCATTACAACAGCAAAAGAAGCTAAGGCAAAAGGCAGTTTTATTAATGCACCACGTTCTTTTAGCTTAGGTGATTCCGAAAAAGCATTCACAAACTGCGACTATATTTTTGAAGGAGAAACCTTCTCAAACGGTCAGGAACATTTATACATCGAAGCACAAGGAGCTTACGCAGAACCGATGGAAAATGGTAATATAAAAATTACCTCATCTACTCAAGGACCAACTGCTGTTCAGAAAACAGTAGCACGTGTTTTGGGTGTTGCCATGCATAAAATTGAAGTTGATGTCACACGTCTAGGTGGTGGATTTGGTGGCAAAGAAGACCAAGCGACACCTTGGGCTGTGATGGCAGCTTTGGCGACTTATCACTTGAATCAGTCGGTTAAATTAATATTGAATCGACATGACGATTTACGCATGACAGGCAAACGTCATCCTTACGAAAGCACTTATAAAATAGGGCTTTCAAAAGATCTTAAAATATTGGCTTACGAGGCCGAATTTCTTCAAAATGCTGGTGCTGCAGCCGACTTGTCACCTGCTGTTGCAGAGCGTACATTGTTCCATGCCACTAATAGTTATTATGTGCCAAATGTTGAAGTAACCGTTGCTAGTTGCAGAACCAATTTGCCGCCAAACACGGCATTTAGAGGTTTTGGTGGACCTCAAGGTATGTTTGTTATAGAATCAGCCATAGCAAAAGCTGCTCATGAAATTGGTGTACATCCAAGAGCTATTCAAGAAGCTAACTTATTGGATGAAAACGATACGTTTTCGTATGGACAAATTGCTAAGAAAGTAGAAGCCAAAAATAGCTGGAATTCTGCTAAATCCATTTACGATTTAGATGCTTTAGAACAAGAGGTTAAAGATTTCAATTCTAATAATTCGAGCTTTAAAAAAGGAATCGCATTAATGCCTATTTGTTTTGGTATTTCGTTTACCAACACACCAATGAATCATGCTCGTGCGTTGGTTCATATTTATTTAGATGGCAGTGTTGGCATTAGCACAGCTGCGGTAGAAATGGGACAAGGAGTAAATACTAAAATGATGCAAATTGCTGCTAATGTATTTTCGATTCCTATAGAAAAAATTAAGATTGAAACCACCAATACCACTCGTGTTGCCAACACCTCACCTTCTGCTGCGAGTTCAACAGCAGATTTAAACGGAAAAGCAACATTGATGGCTTGTAATGCTTTGGTAGAACGTTTAAAATTAGTAGCTTCAGAAGACTTAAATGTCTCTGAAAAAGATATCACTTTTAAAAATGAAGTTATTTATGTTAATGACAAAAAAACAGATTTAACTTGGACAGAACTTATCAGTAAAGCAATGCTAAAACGTGTGGCTTTGACTGAAAATGCACACTACGCAACACCAGAAATTCACTTTGATAAAACCAAAGAAAAAGGTCACCCTTTTGCTTATCATGTTTACGGAACAGCAATCACAACGGTTACTGTAGATTGCACGCGTGGCACGTATGAATTTGATAGTGTAAAGATTGTTCACGATTACGGAAAAAGTATGAGTGAAGGCATTGATTTAGGTCAAGTTGAAGGTGCTCTGGCACAAGGCATTGGTTGGATGACGATGGAAGAGATTGCTTATAATGAAGATGGTCGCTTATTGTCGAATGCCTTATCAACCTATAAGATTCCTGATATATTTTCGGTACCAAAAGACGTGGAAGTAATTCCTGTAGAAACTCAAGGTCACGAATTAGCAATTTTAAAATCTAAAGCTGTAGGTGAACCACCTTTAATGTATGGTATTGGAGCTTATTTTGCAATTCAGAATGCGATAAAGGCGTTTAATCCGAATTATGATTTAAAATTTCATGCACCAATGACACCTGAGAAGGTTTTGATGGGTTTGTATGGAAATAAAAAATAAAAGTAACTGTCAGTTCGAGTGATTTGAGGAACGAAAATTGTATCGAGAACCTATTGAAACTAAATTCTTATTCTCGATATAAATTTTACTCATTTTAAATCGTAAAATTCACTCGAATTGACGAATTTAATTAAACCATTGCACTACAAAAAACAAAACATTCTCAAAGGCGCACTAATTTACAGTGCTGGTGATACTATTGCTGCACTTTTGTTAGATGAATTTTCATTAACTCGTTTATTGGGAATGATATTAGTTGGCGCAACGTTTTACGCTTTTGAAATCCCGAATTACTTCGACTGGATTGTAAAAAAGACCCAATTTCTAAATGGTATTAAAGCCACACTAGTAAAAACAGGTTTAGCTATAGCCTATTTTAATCCGTTGTGGATTGCAAGACACTTATTATTTATTAAACTATTTTCAGGTCAGTTTGAAGCTATTGGGTGGAACTTATTAGAGATTGCTTTCTGGTCGTTTTTAGCCAATATTTTGATTTCGTTTATTGCGAATTACATCATTCAAAACCGCTTTAAATTAAAATGGCGTTTTCTAGGATCGGCTATTTTTTCTGCTTTAATGGCTATTTATTATGCTTTGAGTGAGACTTTTTTTGGATAACGCATTCCTACAAAGGCAGAAATCTTAAGAATCGTTGAAGTAGATTCCGCAAGATGGTAGAATTTTTCACAAAAACAATTGTCAGAAAAATTGATAGAAACGTCGGTAAAATACCATCTAATAAACTGTTAGGTATTTTTCGTTCAACACCTATAGAGGAATTAGTAGTGTAAAAAAGGTGATCCTAGCGTATATAATGTTTGTACTAATAATAGATGTTTTTAATTTTAAAACTATCGTCTTACTAACCTAAACAGAAAGTTTTTATGTATCTTTCAATACATTATTTACGACATTGAATACTTAGGCAACGAAGTATAGATTTGTTAAGAGGTATAAGATAAGTCTATATACTTTATCAAACTAACTATTAAAACCATTGATTCTTATGAAATCGCTTCTTAACAAAGCCATCCTTATCTCTTCGTTAATTCTTTTTTTCAACTGTTCAAAAGATGATTCAGGTGGTAATAATATTCCAATTGAACCCTTAAACGAATTTGGGCTTCTTGAGTTTAAAATCTTTAGTAATCCAAATTTGGGTTTTGATAAAGTTCTTGAGGGCAGTGATGATACTTTTAATTATTTCGGCTATGGTGATTCCATGTTTTCTGCTATTGCGAATAAAAACGTACCTAAGGTTTTAAGTAAAGTGGTTCAATTTAATCCTGATGATGGTAGTAGCATTGAAATTGAAGTTGATGCCAATTTTATACCTATCAGATTTGAGTCAGAAGAAGGAAGCGAACAAAATAGAATAATTTATAGTGTTTATTATAATGAAAACATAACAGAAATTACTGTGGAGGAACAAAATTCCGATGGCACTCTTAACTTTGTTGAGTTGATAACACTTAGCGGATTTCCCCATTCCGAAGGCAGACAGAATAGTGTGAATAATGAAGACTGTTCAGAGGAAATCTTACCAGAAAATAATTCTTTTAATATATGTGCAGATGGAAACATTTATGAGCAATACGGAAATGATTGGGAGAATAACAGTGGTAGAACTACTGTCAGGAATGTAGGTAAGTTTATAAATTGGATTGTGAAAACCTTCAAACAACGTGTATGTCCTAATGATGACACTTTAGGAAGAGGCTATGTTTCTGGTGCGTTTTCTTGTGATGAATTAGAGGAACCACTTAAGAGTTATATTAGATTTTTAGATACTGGTGAAGTTTTGAGATTTAGTAACCAAGTAAACATAACTACTAACCCAAACTGTAGTGCATTAAGAACTTATTATATTAATACAGAAATTTCTTGTGACGCTGGTGAAAGTTACGGTTGGCCAGATGAAGACAATAAAGAATTTATGACTATTTCAGTAAATTTATTTCAAGGAATTTATTATGCTAATGCCTTTTGGAAATGCACTACTAGTAATCCTAGGGTTTGGGATTTTGACCAAGGAATATTTACTTCAATTCAAGAGAGTCAGATTGGAATTTCTTTAATAGGATATCAAGCTGCTTATTATAATGGTAATTCTAGTCCAGTTCCTTATGATGTAAATAGACCAATTGAACTAGTCTTTAGGTTTTAATTATACTTTTTATCTTATATACGAATGTCAACTCATTAAATACAATTTCAAATATGATTTTGTGATATATAACAAGAATTCTTTATAGGTTTTTTAAATTCTCCTTTGTAAGTAATTTATACACCTTTATTTTATAATGATTTATAACCGCTTCAAGTAATGACTTCCTAACCACAAGAATTAAGTGTTTATTCGCATCAAACATAAAATTAGGAATCAACTTTTTAGTTGCTTCATGGAAACCCTCATTTTTCAATTCTAGTTTCCCAAGCTCATCAATAATTAAATATTTAAAATCTCTTCTCTCATTGGAATCTAATAAGTATTTATTTGCTTCCTCAAAAGCAGACTTCAAAAACTTAAAAGGGCCAATGGAGATCGTTTTTTCAGATTCAGATTCAACTTCAAGTTCAAATTCTTTCTTTGATTCAATTTTCAAAAAATAGCGTTTTCCATTGTCGCCATCAGGACACAATAATCCATCAACATCTGTTCTACCACTTACCCACTCTAACAAAGCGGTTGTTTTTCCATTTCTAATATCGCCTGTGAGAATATAAATCATTCCGAAGGCAGTTTAAAATGAATACAATTAGAAATGCTATTTGCTATAAAATATTTGAATCTATTATACCCTTTTAAATCGGCTGTTGCTTTCCAAGTATAGGCTAAAATCTGTCGGAAATAGGGAAACAAATCCATGGCATTGGTAATCTCTTCTTTGTATTGTGATTCTTTTTTATTCAAATATTTCCGAACTACTTTTAATAAAAATGGACCAATTACTAAATACCAAAGCATTAAAATTAAAAAGCTTCGTAACAAAATATACACTGCCTTTTGCCACCCAAATAAATCACCACCAAACAATGAAAATGCTAATACAATTACAGCAACTGTGATTAGCCAAACCCAAATAACTTTGGTTCTGAATGCCACTTTTTTCTTCTGATTTTTAGATTCTATAGCTTGAGGCTCTAAATAGAAATCTTCTTCTTTTTTACCAGCAATAATCTTAATGACATTTCTGATAAAAAATCCGGCTAAAATGCCACAAACACCATACACTAAAAGATATAAGGATACTAAAAATGACGTGGTCGATGTTTCTGAAACAAAATCTAATTTTTTCTGAACCCAAGCACCATAAATATTGACAGCTTCCCATAATTCTGTACCATAGACAATGGTGAGAATCAATAATTTTTGAAGTGCAGATTCTAAAAACGTCACCATACCAAAAATCATTAACGTCAAACCTTTCCAAGAAAAATTCGAAAACAAAAACGCACCAAATAGGGCTTGAAAACTAACGGCAACATAAGCTCCAAAAGGGGAATATGGACTTACTGCCATTTTTATAATCAATACAATAACGAGTGCTTTTAATATGGCTTGCCATTTATTTTCGGCATAATAAGCGATTAAACTAATTAATAATATCGCAATACCACCAACAATTAATCCTGTAAATGGTGTATTAAAGACGTGTAGAAATCCACCTAAACCAGATTCGTTCAGTGCCCAAAGCGCGGTTAATTTGTCTATGATGGATTTGTTGTTTTTCATACCACTTCCTGCGAAGGCAGGAATCTCTTTAAGGTTTATTCTACTTTATTTTTCATATGCACTTCGACTGCGCTCAGTGTGACAACTAGTTCTTCAAACCTTGATAATGCACCTGCAACAGCTGAGCAACAACACTAATCGCAATTTCTTTAGGTGTATCTCCACCTATTGGCAACCCTATTGGGCAAACCACATTTTTCATTCCATCTTCTATTCCCATTTCTTTAATCAGCATATTATGGAATCGTGCTTTCTTGGTTTTACTGCCTATTAAACCTAAAAATTTGGTTTCGTTTTGCAAAGCCATAGAAATAATATCGAAATCAATGGCATGATTATGAGTCAACGCAATAACATAACAGTTTCTTCCCCATTTTACAGCATCTCTAAAGGTTTTAAAATCTATCTCACTTACCTGACATGGATTAATACTAGGATCTAATTCTTTTTCTGAAAACCAATCGGTTCTAGAATCTATAAGGTTGACTTTAAATGGTGTACCTACTAACAAACTGGCAATTTCTTGGCCTATATGTCCTGCTCCAAATAAGAATAATTCTGGTGATTGGTTCATGGGTTCTATTATAAATTCAACTTTTCCTCCACAACATTGTTCAAACTCTGGTCCTAATGTGTAACCAGATTCAATAATTTTATTGTCATGAAGTGCCTTAATAGCTTGGTCAATGGCTAAAAATTCTAACTTCCCTCCTCCAATAGTTCCAAAAAGTTCTTTCTCTTCTGTAATTATCATTCGCGAACCCAAAACACATGGAGTTGACCCATAACACTTTGTAACAGTGACAAGCGCAACAGGTTGCTGTTTTTCTTTAAATTCAGATAAAATTTCTATCCAGTTCTTCATTTTAAATTGAAAAGAGGAATTAAAAGTAAGGTTTTTTTAGTGTAATATCCATTTCCATAGTCATCTTAAAAAAATTAGCTTTCTCCTAATATTTCTGTTAAGTTTGAGTTTATTTTTCGACTTAAAACTCAACGCCTATTTTTTACGTAGGTAATATAACAAACTGAAACAACTCAATTATGTCTAAAACATATTACGATCCGGCTGATTTAAGAAAATTTGGAAACATTACTGAATGGGGTGAAGAACTCGGTAATAAATTCTTTGATTATTACGGAAAAGTATTCGAAGAAGGAGCATTAACTGCTCGTGAGAAATCATTAATTGCATTAGCCGTAGCGCATACTGAACAATGTCCTTATTGCATAGATGCCTACACTAAAGATACGCTACAACGTGGTGTCACTAAAGAAGAAATGATGGAAGCCATACATGTTGGCGCAGCAATTAAAAGTGGAGCTACACTGGTACATGGTGTGCAAATGATGAATAAGGTGAACAAGTTAGATGGGTAATTCGATTTACGATTGTTGATTTACGAATTTAGATTTTTTCAATTCGTCAATCGTAATTCGTAATTCATAAATCAAAATATGGTAACAAAATCATTAAAAAAACAAGGAAGCGATTTAGCACAAAGTAATAGACAACTTGAGATTTTATCTAATGGAATTTTTCAAAATGGTGAATTGCCCACGTTTAAAAACAAGATTTCCGAAACGAATCAGTTTCCGCTTAAGGCTAAAAAGTTAGAAATACTTCAAATTAATGTTGGTTATATGTGTAACCAAGTTTGTGACCACTGCCATGTCGATGCTGGTCCAGACAGAAAAGAGATTATGACTCGCGATACGATGCGTCAATGTCTTGAAGTGATAAAAAACACTGGAGCACATACACTCGACTTAACAGGTGGTGCACCAGAAATGAATCCAGATTTTAGATGGTTTGTGGAAGAAGCTGCCAAGGCAGGTATCAAAGATTTTATTGTACGTTCTAATTTAACCATTATTCGTGCCAACAAAAAATATCACGACCTACCAGAATTCTTTAAAAAACATAATGTGCATGTCGTAAGCTCAATGCCACACTGGACACGTGGAAAAACAGATAAACAACGTGGTGATGGTGTTTTTGATAAATCCATTAAGGCTTTGCAAGAATTAAATGCTGTGGGTTACGGCATGCCAGATTCTGATTTACGTTTGGATTTGGTTTATAATCCTTCAGGCGCTTTTTTACCTAGTGACCAAGCATCTATGGAAAAGGATTTCAAAAAAGCATTGCTTGATGATTTTAATATTCAATTTCATAACCTATTCGCGATTACTAATTTACCGATTTCACGATTTTTAGACTATTTAATTGCATCTGAAAATTATGAAGATTATATGTATTCACTTGTTGAAGCCTATAATCCAGCAGCAGTAGAAAACGTTATGTGTACCAATACGCTTTCAGTAAGTTGGGATGGTTATTTGTTTGATTGCGATTTTAACCAAATGTTAGAATTGCCTGTAAACAGTAAAGTAAAACACATTTCTGAGTACAACGAGGATTTACTTGAAGGTAGAAATATTGTCATTTCTCAACATTGTTATGGTTGTACAGCAGGTGCAGGTAGTAGTTGCCAAGGAAGTGTCGCTTAACCCATTCCAGCGAAAGCAGGAATCTTATTATAATGAAAAACAAAATTCTATACATATTCATATTTCTATCGAGCATCAGTTTCGCTCAAAGTTCTATTTCAGAACTGTTGAAAAAATTCAATACTGAAAGTGTGCCTTACATCTCTGTGCACGAATTAGCAATGCCAAAAACGGAAGCAATTCTGTTAGATTCTAGAGAACTGACAGAATTTGAAACGAGTCATATTCAGAATGCAATTCATGTTGGTTATGATGATTTTAAAATTGAAACCGTTACCAATCAAATTACAGACAAATCAACAACTATAGTCGTGTATTGTTCTTTAGGCATTCGCTCGGAAGACATTGCCGAACAACTTGAAAAAGCTGGCTACACCAAGGTTTTTAATTTATTTGGTGGTATTTTTGAATGGAAGAATAACGACTTCAAAATTTACAATGATAAAGGCGAAACTAATGATGTTCATGCCTTCTCAAAAGAATGGAGCCAATGGCTTTTAAAAGGAAATAAAATCTATGACTGATGCACTTGTAATTGTGTTTGTAAAAAACATAAAATTAGGAACTGTAAAAACCAGATTAGCCAAAACTATTGGAGATTTTGGTGCGTTTGAAGTGTATTCGGAACTAGTGAAAATAACCGAAATAGCAACTGAAGGATTAGACATTGACAAACGCATTTATTTTTCAAATGCTGTTGTAGATACGAAATGGCAGAATGAATTTAAAACCGTTCAAAATGGTGCCGATTTAGGCGAACGCATGCTGAATGCTTTTAAAGATGGATTTGAAGCTGGTTACAAACGAATTGTATTAATTGGATCTGATTTACCTGATATAAATTCAACCCATATTAAAAAAGCATTGAAGCTTTAGCCACTAGCGATGTGGTTTTCGGACCTGCCGAAGATGGTGGTTATTATTTAGTTGGTTTATCTAAAATGAACACGGCAATTTTCACTAATAAACCGTGGAGTCAGTCTAATTTATTAGAACAAACGTTACAAGAGTTACACAATAATAACGTTACAGTGAGTACCTTAGAGACGTTAAATGATATTGATACGTATGAAGATTTAATTGCTTCAGATTTCTATAAATCGAATAAAAAATTACAAGAAAAAATACAACAGCTTAATGATTAAATATATTATTGAAAGCACAGAATATTTACAAAGCAAAGGCTTTGAAAACCCAGAGGTTGGTATCATACTTGGCACTGGATTAGGGCAACTTATTAATGAAATTGAAATCATTGCCGAAGCAAGTTATAACCACATACCAAATTTTCCAACGGCAACGGTTGAGTTTCATAAAGGCAAATTAATTTATGGAGTTTTAGAAGGAAAAAAAGTGGTGGTTATGCAAGGGCGTTTTCATGTTTATGAAGGTTATACGCTTCAAGATGTAACATTTCCTGTCCGCATTATGGAAAAATTAGGAATTAAAACCTTACTGGTTTCTAATGCAGCAGGTGCTGTTAACTTAGATTTCAAAAAAGGAGAATTAATGCTCATTGATGACCATATTAATCTTCAAGGAGGTTCACCTTTAGCATTTAAAGGAGTTTCGGAATTAGGCGAACGATTTGCAGATATGAGTGCACCTTATGATTTAGAAATCAATTCTAAATTCAAAAGTATCGCTAAAGAAAACAACATTACACTACACGAAGGTGTTTACGCTTCTGTTGTTGGACCTCAACTTGAAACCAGAGCAGAATACCGAATGCTTAAAACCATTGGTGCAGATGCTGTTGGTATGAGCACAGTACCAGAGATTATTGTTGCAAACCATTTAGGATTAAAAGCAGCAGCTGTTTCGGTTTTAACTGATGAATGCGATCCGGATAATTTAAAGCCAGTTGACATTGCTGAAATTATTGCTATGGCTGGTAAGGCTGAGCCTGATATGATTACGTTATTTAAAGAATTGATTAAAACAATTTAAAAAGTTTTCAGTCGCAGTCGCAGTATTCAGTTCTACTGTTGCTGTAAACTGAGACTGAGACTGAACACTAGAAAAAATGAGTTACTTAGAAGCCACAAACACGTTATACAAAGAAGCAGCACTAACGCCAGATGTTGGGCTATGCTGCACCACAAATCCGATTTGGGAATTACCAGGATTAAAGATTCCAAAAATCATGCAAGAAATGAACTACGGTTGTGGTTCTACAGTACATGCACGCGATTTAACCAACAATCCAAAAATGCTATATGTTGGTGTTGGCGGAGGCATGGAATTGTTACAATTCTCATATTTCAACAGACAAAAAGGTGGTGTTATTGGTGTAGATGTGGTCGATGAAATGCTTGAAGCGTCTCGAAAAAATTTTAAAGAAGCCGAAGAACAAAACGACTGGTTTAAGTCTGAATTTGTAGAGCTTAAAAAAGGTGATGCCATGAATCTTCCTGTTGAGGATAATAGTATTGATGTGGCGGCTCAAAATTGCTTATTCAATATTTTTAAAGCAGACGATTTAAAGAAAGCTATTGCCGAAATGTATCGTGTATTAAAACCTCATGGACGACTAGTAATGAGTGATCCAACGTGTGAGCAACCAATGAATGACACATTGCGTAATGATGATAGACTTCGTGCGCTTTGTTTAAGTGGTAGTTTACCAATTGCAGAATACGTAAAAGCATTAACAGATGCTGGTTTTGGGACTATTGAAATTAGAGCACGTAAACCATACCGAATATTAGATCCTAAAAATTATCCAACAGACGAATTAATCTATATCGAATCGATAGAAGTTGCAGCTATTAAAGACCCAATGCCAGCAGATGGACCTTGTGTTTTTACTGGTAAAGCAGCCATTTATTATGGAGACGAAGATTATTTTGATGATAAAGCTGGACATGTTTTATTAAAAAATCAACCTTTGGCAATTTGTGATAAAACAGCTGGAGCGTTACAAGCTTTAGGCAGAGATGATATTTATTTCTCAGAATCTACGTATCATTATGATGGTGGAGGTTGTTGTTAAATTCCTGCGAAGGCAGGAATCTCATCAAATAAAATTGATATGTTATCTTTATTAAAATAAATAGGTTATTTAGGTTTCGACAGTGCTCAACCTGATAGTTAATTAATAGTAGATTCCTGCCTTCGCAGAAATGTATATGGAAAAATACATAGACATCATAAAAAAATCCTATTCAGATTATTGGAATTATCTGAAATATGAACTCATTGACATTAATCATTGGGACAACTTTTTTTATGGTCTTATAATTATTTCACTTGCGGTTTGGATGTTAGAAATTGCTTTCCCTTGGCGCAAAGGTCAAGCTATTTTTAGAAAGGATTTTTGGCTAGACACCTTTTATATGTTCTTTAATTTCTTTCTGCTCAACCTTATTGTGCTGATAGCATTATCTAATACTGTTTCAGAATTATTTAATGACATGTTGGGAGTTGTTGGCTTGTCGGTTTCAAGTTTTCAGTTGTTTGATGTAGACGATTTACCAAAATGGCTAGGTTTACTAATCTTCTTCATTGTTTCAGATTTTGTGCAGTGGAATACACATCGCTTATTGCATCGTGTGGATTGGCTATGGAATTTCCATAAAGTACACCACTCAGTAAAAGAAATGGGCTTTGCTGCACATCTACGTTACCACTGGATGGAACCAGTAGTTTATAAATCACTCTTATATATTCCTATTGCAATTATTGGTGGTTTTGATGCACAAGATGTAGCTATTGTTTATTTCTTTAGTATTGCTATTGGTCATTTGAATCATGCTAACTTAGGTTGGGATTATGGGTTTTTGAAATACATTTTCAATAATCCGAAGATGCATATTTGGCATCACGCTAAGGGTTTGCCAGAACATGTAAGGTATGGTGTTAATTTTGGACTAACATTAAGTCTTTGGGATTACATTTTTAAAACCAATTTTGTGCCATACGATGGTAGAGATATTGAATTAGGTTTTGAAGGTGATGAAACATTTCCTAAGGATTTTGTGAGTCAGGAATTGTATCCTGCATTCTCAAAAAAGCAGGCGTCTGATAAATCGAAATCATAACCATGAAATACTCTTTTGTTTTATTTCTAATTCTATTTATTTCATCGTGTTGCGGCACAAAAAAAACAGTTGAATCGCAACCAGAATCAACAAAAGAAATTGCTATTGTAACTGAAGTTCCTGATGTGATTGATATCAAACATGACATTGATTCTGAAATAGAAGTCTGGATTGAAATAGAAGAAACACCTATAGAACCCAAGGAAAATGACATTGTTGAGGATATCGAAATAGAAGAAACTCTTAACCATAAAAATTGGGATAATCTGCTTCTAAAATATGTGTACAAAGGAGGAAGGGTTGATTACCTAGCTTTTAAACGAAATAGAAATAAATTACTTGAATATATTGAGAGTCTGAAAAAAAATCTACCAACTGATGATTGGTCTAAAAAGGAAAAATTAGCATATTGGATTAACGCCTACAATGCCTTAACCATAGATTTAATTCTAAGAAATTATCCAAAAAAAAGCATAAAAGACATCAAGGACCCTTGGGATCAACGTTTATGGCAATTTGACGATAAGTGGTTAAACCTAAATGATATTGAGCATAAAATTTTACGTAAAATGGACGAACCAAGAATTCATTTTGCTATTGTTTGCGCTTCTGTTTCTTGCCCTAAACTTCAGAATGAAGCTTTTACAGCTTCAAATTTAGAAGAACAGCTTACTAATGCGACCAAAGAATTTTTAGCTGACAAATCAAAAAATGAAATATCTCAAAACAACCTTAAGTTGTCAAAAATCTTTAAATGGTTTAAAAAGGATTTTGAACAAGATGGAAGTTTAATCGATTTTTTAAATCAATATTCAACAGTTATAATTTCAGACTCTGCAAAAAAGAGTTATAAAGATTATAATTGGGATTTGAATGAATAAAACTGACTCAATAGATATTTCGTAAGTAGATATATGATAAGCATAATAATTCCTGTTTTAAACGAAGCCAAAACAATTAAAGATGTACTCTTTCATTTAATTGACAATGCGTCTTTAACGTCTATTTCAGAAATTATAGTTGTGGATGGAGGTAGCACCGACAACACAATAGAAATCGTTGAAGCTTTAGACCTAAACATTGTTCTTTTAACTTCAGAAAAAGGAAGAGCCAAACAAATGAATCTTGGTGCAAAACATGCTAAAGGAGAGATTTTGTATTTTCTTCATGCCGATTCTTTTCCACCGCAACGTTATGATGCCTCAATTATAACTGAAGTTAAAAAAGGAAACAATGCTGGCTGTTTTAGAATGCAGTTTGATAGTAATCATTGGTGGTTACGTTTAGCAAGTTGGTTAACACAATTCTCCTGGCGTGCTTGTAGAGGTGGTGACCAAAGTCAGTTTATAACTCGTGCTCTATTTGATGAAATTGGTGGCTACGATGAAAGTTATACTATATATGAAGACAATGTTTTAATCAATGAGCTTTACACTCGGAATGAATTTGTAGTTATTAACGATAAACTCACAACGTCTGCACGTGTTTATGAAAAAAATGGAGTTTGGAAAGTACAATACCATTATTGGAGCATTTATGTACAAAGATGGTTTGGTGCTTCTGCAGATGATTTATGTGCTTATTATAGGAAGCATGTTTGTTAGCCATTAACTCTTATTCCTTCCCATTTCGTTAGGATATAAAATTGGCAATTCGTCACTTTGAAAAACTTCTTTAGTCTCAATATCCATAGCTGACAGCGGTCCAGTAAATGCAGCACCTGTATCTACATTCCAAACGTTTATAGCATTCATTGGTTCCATTTTACCAAAATTTAGAGTTGGAGTATGACCAATATAAATTTCTGAATAGTGTTTTAATCGATTAGGATAAATTAAAGAATCTTTATCAATACGTTTATCCATGGTTAAAGCCATTTCCCAAAGAGTTCTGTCGTAATAAAATGTTTGTTTATTTATTTCTTTTTCCACTCCATGCATCGACGTAAAACCTGCGTGTAAAAACAATCTATTCTTCTCATCAAGATGATATAAAGGCATAGCTTCAAAAAAATCGAGATGCTTTTGTTTGTCGTCTTTTGACAAACTATTATAACTCTCTATGGTTTCTTTACCACCATGTTGATACCATACATCATTTATATCTCCAAACGCCAACCATTGCTCGCACCACACATCGTGATTCCCTTTTATAAAAATACATTCGTTGGTTTTAGATAATTCTATTAAGTACTGAATAACTTGTGCTGATTCACTCCAACCATCTACATAATCTCCTACAAAAATGAGTTGGTCTTCAGGTGTTATTTTTGCACGTTCCACAATTTGTATTAAAGCTTGTAATCCACCATGAATATCGCCTATGGCTAATGTTCGCATATCTTTTAATTCGTTTTATAAAAATCTCTAATTATCTTTTCTACTGGCTTATTCTGAGGTGTAAACTGATTATTCTCTAAACCACCAACCCTATCATGATCGATAAACCATTTCCATAAGTAACCACCAGCAAACCAATC
Organism: Winogradskyella pulchriflava; assembly: GCF_042434315.1. Classification (NCBI taxonomy): domain Bacteria; kingdom Pseudomonadati; phylum Bacteroidota; class Flavobacteriia; order Flavobacteriales; family Flavobacteriaceae; genus Winogradskyella; species Winogradskyella pulchriflava. Next base: position 128,826 of record NZ_JBHLTQ010000001.1, read on the forward strand.
TTCTTTCCAAACGGCATCGAATAAAGCCTGTGTGGCATTATTCTGAGCTTCCAAATTTACAGAAGTCATAGAACGGTCGTATCTCCAAGGTTCTTTACCTGTATAATCCACACTTCGGTAACCGAATTCTGTAAACAGAATTGGTCTATCTAACGTTTCTGAAAATTCCTTTAAACCTGGTTTGTGCTTTTCCCAACCTTTTATACAGTCTTCTACCGTTGGAGTTTGCATGTCACTCACCGGAAAATAGGCATCTATACCAATATAATCTAGTTCTGCCCAAAATGGTGTGCGCCAAAACTCATCCCAGTTGGCAGCGTAAGTTAATTTGCCGTTGTAAATGGTTCTAATTTCTTTAATTAGATTGTGCCAATACTCTGGTCTGTTTTTAATAAATTCCTCAAGTTCAGTGCCAATACAAAATACTTCTGCATTAGTTTCTTGAGCTACTTCAGCAAATTTTAAAATAAAACTAGAGTACGTCTCTTCTAAAATTTTCCAATTAGCTTCAGTTTCCATTTTTAAAAAACCTGTAAACTCACCATGTCTTAACCACAATTGCGGTTTAATCATAATAGACATATCGTGCTTTCTCAACGCTTCAACATATTGTTTTACCCCTTCTCTGGTTTCTCCAAACCATTGACGATTTGTGCTATGTATAATTTCAGGATGACTCTTATCTCTAATAAACCCAAAGGGCATTACTGCAGCAGCATTAGCATAAATATTTGCTACAGGTTGCGTATGCGTGCTATCTACGGCATTACCAGCTGCTACAAAACTTACTCCATTAATTTTTGAAGGCACGTACTTAGTCGCAGCACAACCTACCAAAATGAAAACTAAAAGAGCATAGCAAAAATATCTCATACTATAAATTTATGCCTAAATTTAAAGGAAATTCATTTATCGCTGTTAAGGTTTTTAAAAAACCTTCGACTTAAGGGTAACTAACTAAAATTTATGGAGCATATTGTTATTATTGGTAATGGAATTTCTGGCGTTACACTCGCTAGGCATATCCGAAAATTATCTGATAAAAAAATTACCATTGTTTCTGCCGAAACCGATTACTTCTTCTCGCGAACAGCCTTGATGTATATTTATATGGGACACATGAAGTTTGAGCACACCCAACCTTACGAAAACTGGTTCTGGAAAAAGAATAGAATAGAACTGAAAAAAGGCTATGTAAAAACCGTTGAAACCAAATCTAAAACCGTGCATTTTGCTGAAGGCGACACTATGCAATATGACAAGTTAGTGATTGCAACTGGTAGCAAACCCAACAAATTTGGTTGGCCAGGACAAGATTTAAATGGTGCTCAGGGACTTTACAGCAAACAAGATTTAGATTTACTAGAGAAGACTGCGCCTAATAATAAGGTATGCAAACGTGCTGTGATTGTAGGCGGTGGTTTAATAGGAATTGAACTTGCTGAAATGCTAAATTCTAGAAAGATTCCTGTGACGTTTTTAGTGCGTGAATCTAGTTTTTGGAATGGTGTTCTACCAGAAGGCGAAAGCCAAATGATTAATGAGCATATTAAAAATCATCATATAGATTTAAGACTTTCTACCAATTTAAAAGAAATAAAATCGGACGATAACGGCAACGTTAAATCTGTAATTATTGAAGAAACTGGCGAAGAACTCGCTTGTAACGTGGTAGGCTTAACGGCTGGAGTATCACCAAATATTGACTTTTTAAAAGATTCTGAAATCGAAACTGATAAAGGAGTAAAAGTGAATCGTTTTCTTGAAACTAACATACCAGATGTTTATGCTATTGGTGATTGTGCAGAGCAACACGAACCAATTGGAAACCGAAGACCAATTGAAGCAGTTTGGTACACAGGTCGTATGATGGGTGAAACTTTAGCACAAACCATATGCGGCAACCGAATTGCATACAAACCAGGACATTGGTTTAATTCTGCTAAGTTTTTAGATATAGAATATCAAACTTACGGTTGGGTTCATGGCAGTAAAGGACGACCAGACTACGAGCAACATTTTCATTGGAGACATCCCAAAGAAGACATTTGTATTACAGTCGCTTTTCATAAAGACACCAATGAATTTTTAGGCATAAATACCTTCGGAATACGAATGCGTCACGAAATTTTTGACCGCTGGCTATCTGAAAAAAGAGATGTTAACCACGTAATGAGCTATCTCAAAGACGCCAATTTTGACCCTGAATTTTATAAAGCCTATGAAAGCGATATTATAAAACAATTCAACACAGAATTTAACACCAATCTTACAACACATAAAAAAAGCTGGAAACGCATTTTTAGCAAAGCCTAATTGAAATAGATTTATGAAAGCAATTAAACATATAGGATTGGTTATTTTCTTAATTGGGTTAGCCATTTTCACGGCCTTACCGCTTTTAGGAACCTTTAACCTAAACGAAGCTGATTTTAATTCCATTGTAAGCAATCAGAATATTAAAAGCGAGGTTTTTATTAATGAACTAAAATCTGAAGTTGTTGGCAAGGATTTTAATGGAATGCAAAGCTTATCTCCAAAAATTTCTAATGCCATTTCTAAGGCTAATGAAGCACATACTAAAAACAAGGAATGGGATAAAAAAATATACACCAAGTCTAGTGATATGGCAGCAATGATTGGTAAAACATCTGCCAATGGCTTTATTGCCAATAATAAAGGACTCATGTGGTTTTTAACGTTTGGGTTGGGCATCATTGGCGCCTTGATGTTTATACTACCTAACGTTATTTTACTTGGACCAAAAGGCATAAAAAATGATGGTATTTATCATGAAAGTGCCACAAATCGTGGTTGGATTGGCTGGATGGTTTTCATCTTTTTGGTGTCGTTTTATTTGGTGCTTTATTTTGCTTCAGAATATGCTACCAATTGGACACTTTTAGTCGATCCGATTAGCGAAGCGCTAAGTGGAAATCCTGCAGGTCATTGGTTTGTTTATGGTTTTATGTATTGTGTGGTGATGACGGTTATGGCTGTGCGTATGTATATAAAATACCGCCATAATATCTATCAGATTTTTAGAACTACTTCGGTTTTATTTTTTCAGATTGTGTTTGCGTTTCTAATTCCAGAAATAATGGTAAGACTGCAAATGCCGTATTACGACTTTAAAAATGCCTTTCCTTTAGATTACGATTTCTTTTTTCAGTGGAATTTAAAAGACCTGATCAACAATGGAGGTATCGGAATTTTTATTTTGGTTTGGGGCATTGTTTTGACCCTAATCATTGTACCTGTTATGGTGTATTTCTTTGGTAAACGCTGGTATTGCTCGTGGGTTTGTGGCTGTGGTGGCTTGGCAGAAACTCTTGGTGATCCTTACAGACAGCATTCAGACAAATCTTTATTTGCTTGGAAGGTAGAACGCTATTTAATCCATGCTGTTTTAGTATTTGTCGTTGTAATGACTGGTATGACCTTATATAGTTTCTTTACAGAATGTGGAACTGTTTTAGGCATTCAAACTTCAACCGTGCAAAATATTTATAGCCTCATAATCGGTTCTATTTTCGCAGGCGTAATTGGCACTGGCTTCTACCCTATTTTTGGAAATCGTGTTTGGTGTCGTTTTGGCTGTCCACTTGCCGCATATTTAGGATTTGTACAACGTTTTAAATCTAGATTTAGAATTACAACCAATGGTGGACAGTGTATTTCTTGTGGAAATTGTTCCACCTATTGTGAGCAAGGTATTGATGTAAGAGCTTATGCGCAAAAGGGAGAAAATATTATCCGATCGAGTTGTGTTGGTTGTGGTATTTGTAGTGCTGTGTGCCCTAGAGGTGTTTTAAGATTAGAAAATGGCCCAGAAAAAGGACGTATCAATCCAACAGAAATCTTATTAGGAAATGATGTTGACCTTATGGATTTGGTAAATCAGAAATAAGAAGTTTACTTTTGCACCTTCAAACTAACTAAATGCCCAACATAAAAGTTATTATTCCTGCTTATAACGAAGCGGAGTCTATCCCTCTTGTTATAAAAGACATTCCATCTATTGTAGATGAAGTTATTGTTGTAAGTAACAACTCAACAGACAGCACAGAAATTAATGCTAAGAATGCTGGCGCAACCGTTTTAGTTGAAAAACAAAAAGGATATGGATATGCTTGTTTAAAAGGCATGACATATCTTGCCGAACAAAAAAACAAACCAGACATAGTCGTTTTTTTAGATGGAGATTATAGCGATTACCCTGAAGAATTAACAAAAATAGTTGAACCAATACTAGAAGACAATATTGACTTTGTGGTTGGCGCACGTGTAAAAGAGCTACGTGAAGATAGCTCTATGACCACACCTCAAATTTTTGGTAATTGGCTAGCTACCAGATTAATGAAGTTGTTTTTTCGCTCAACATTTACAGACTTAGGGCCTTTTAGAGCTATAAAGTATCAAAAGCTTTTAGACCTAAAAATGGAAGACAAAACTTATGGTTGGACCGTAGAGATGCAGCTTAAAGCATTAAAGCAAAAATTAAGCTATAATGAAATTCCTGTTAGATATAGAAACAGAATAGGTGTCTCAAAAGTTTCAGGAACGATAAAAGGTGCTATCTTTGCAGGCGTAAAAATCTTGACATGGATTTTTAAATATAGTTTTAAGTGATTTACCTTCAGTATACAATTATTGTAATTTACACCATTGCCATTGTGCTCATATTTATGTACGCATTGGCACAACTGAACTTGCTTTACAATTATTTATCTTCAAAAAAGAAGAGAGAAAAATGTGTAAAATTCGATTTTTCTAATCCTGATGAAATTCCATACGTTACCATACAACTACCTGTTTACAATGAAATGTATGTTATGGAACGTTTGCTTGAAAATATTGCGCTTTTAGAATATCCAAAAGACAAATTAGAAATCCAGGTTTTAGATGATTCTACAGATGAAACTGTAGATACTACAAAAGCACAGATTGAAAAACTTGCAGCTACTGGTTTAGATATTTCACATATTACAAGAACAGACCGAAGCGGTTTTAAAGCTGGTGCATTAAAAGAAGGTTTAAAAATTGCTAAAGGCGAATTTATTGCCATTTTTGATGCCGATTTTTTACCAAAACCCAATTGGCTAAAACGTACGATTCCTTATTTTAAAAATGAAAAAATAGGAGTTGTTCAAACACGTTGGGGACACATCAACAGAAATTACTCTCTACTTACCAAAATTCAGGCATTTGCTTTAGATGCACACTTTACATTAGAACAAGTCGGAAGAAACAGTAAAGGTCACTTTATTAATTTTAATGGTACAGCTGGTGTTTGGAGAAAAAAATGCATTATTGATGCTGGAAATTGGGAAGGAGACACACTTACTGAAGATCTGGATTTAAGTTATAGAGCACAACTCAAGAATTGGGAATTCAAATATCTTGAAGATGTAGAAACTCCGGCCGAATTACCTGTGGTTATTAGCGCAGCACGTTCACAACAATTTCGTTGGAATAAAGGTGGAGCAGAGAACTTTAGAAAAATGCTTTGGCGCGTTGTAAAGTCTGATAATATTTCTACCAAAACCAAAGTGCATGGCTTACTTCATTTATTAAATAGCACAATGTTTTTAAACATTTTTATTGTTGCTGTGTTAAGTATTCCGATGCTTTATATAAAGAATGAATATGCCCATTTACGTAATTATTTTTACGTCATGAGTTTCTTTGTAATGAGTACCATTATATTTTTTGTTTGTTACTGGTTTATGTATCGTAACATCTATGGTAGTGGCTTTAAAAAGTTCTTTGGCTATATTGGCATGTTCGTTACGTTTTTCTCAATAGCAATGGGCTTTTCGCTTCATAACTCTATAGCTGTAATTGAAGGCCATATTGGCAAACGCAGTGAATTTGTACGTACACCAAAATTTAATATTAGCACCATTAGAGACTCTTGGAAAGGCAATAAATATCTTAGAAAGAAACTTTCAACAAATGTAATTTTTGAAGGTATTTTAATGCTCTATTTTGGTTTTGGTTTATACAGTGCATTTATAGTTGGTGACCAAGGTGGTGACTTTGGGTTGTTCCCTTTTCACCTAATGTTATTTATAGGCTTTGGTTATGTGTTTTTTAAATCGTTAAGCTCTAAAGTTTAGCTTCTTTCTTCAAACGGAATAACAACACCCTTTTCTAGATAATCCTTTAATCCATTGAGCAGCATAGCCCAACAAAAAGATGAATGTTTGTAATGGTTATTACATTCTGGCCAATCTTTGTGGAAGAAGTTAAGACAAGTTCCATTTTCCTTTTCTTTTAGGTTAAATCCAAATGTTGTTGGATCCCAATCGGCATCAGATTTTGTCATTTTAAAATGAATATGGTCATCTTGTTTACAACTGACGACCTCAGCATACCAATCGTATTTATCCGTAAAATTAAAGTTATACGTTTCACCCACTTTGGGAATTCCCGAACATTTTAACGGCCACCATTTTTCTAAATGTTCTGGTTCTGACACAGCTTTATAAACAGTAAACTTGTCGCTCTTAATTATAAAATTGAAGTAAATAGAATGGCTCATAATTACACGGCTTTTAATTCAAATTCATTACAATCGATTCTAATATCAGATTCTTTTAATTGCTGTTCTAATAAATTACAATAAGATTGACTTCCCTGTTTTTCATAAAAACGGCAACCAAAACAAGTTCTTTGAACCGATAAGATTCCAACTTGGTTCAATTTAAAAATTAACTGATAAATAGATTTATATAAATTATTCTGATTGGATTCGCTTAAGGTTTCAAACTGATGTTTAATAGGCGCAGCAAAATGTTCGGTTTCATTAACCATCTCTTTGCCTGATTCTGTAAGTTGAACAGCATAACTTCTACTATCCGTACTAGGATAAGCCTTTAGTATAAAACCTTTTTTTAGCAAAACACGAATGGCATCGCTAATGGTTGGTTTTGTAACGTTAAATTCCTTAGCTAAGTGACTTACATTGCATAAGTCTATGGCATGGTAATTAACAAATATTAAAATTTGTATTTGAATTGGACTTAAACCCAATTGTTTCGCTTTTTCCCATAATAGCACTTTATAAGCTTCAGAAATACGTTCTAAGCCAGCCACTATCTTGCTAGATACACTATTGATTTGTTGTTTTGGGTTAAAGTCGCTCATATTTCAAAAAAATGCCTGTCACTACTATAGAGCGACAGGCAAAGTTAGCAATCCTAATTATATTAATTACAATTTTCCATTTCAATTATATAATAGCCCTTAGATCTAATGGCTTCCTCAATAGACTCTGAAGCCTGTTCCACATGACAAAATCTACACTCTTTTGAGGTTAAACCTTTAGTTGCAAAAGGTTTACTTTTTAAATAAGACTTACCGAAATTAAAAATGGTGTTTTCGTCTTTTAAATCACTTGGTACTAAAATGTCAAAATGCATTTGTTTACCATCTTCCCTAGATACATACGTATCCCAAACTGAAACTTTCATTGTTCTCTATTATTTATTACTATTAGGATTCCTAACTTTTTAAATTAAAAAAATTAACCTTTCACATCTTCCATTGAAGCACCGAAATTAATGTGAAGTACATTTCCGTTTGGCGCAACCAAAGCTGGAACAGATTTAACTCCTGCTTGTTCTGCTTCAGGTATTCTATTGGTAGCTTCACCAATATTAACCACTTCAACATTGTCTTTGCCAACTAAATTAACGATATCATGTTCTGCGCTTACACAAACAGAACATCCTGCATGATAAAAAATTGATTTGCTCATTGTACTAAATTTTAAGTTACTGCATTATTGCAATACAAATATAGTTAGGATTCCTTACTAATAAAATTATTTAACACATATTTTTTATTTAAACATTCTATCTTTGGCTTTATGCTTGGACTAACCAACTTCATAAAATACCATAAAACACCGCTACTATTCATTGTATTGAGCAGTATTTTTTATTTGTCGTTTGCCTATGATTTAGTGCGAACAGATGTTACAAAACTCTTATTACTTTACGCTGGGCTTTTTGTTTTTGCATTTCAAATTATAAAAACGACTGGTTTTTATACTTCGACTACACGCAGCACAAGTTTTAGACTGTTGGTGATTGCTGCTATTCTATTTCGATTGTTGTTTTTGTTTGCTATTCCTAATTTATCACAGGATTTTTACCGCTTCATTTGGGATGGGCAAATGATTTTAGCCGGTTTTAACCCATACTTAACCACACCAGATTTTCAAATGGAAATGGGTATGCTTTCCAACTTTCCAAATCAAGTAGAATTGTATGAAGGCATGGGAGCGCTAAGTGCATCTCACTATACCAATTACCCACCTCTAAATCAATTGTGTTTTGTGTTGGCCAATCTGTTTCCTGGTAAAAGCATTTTAAGCTCTGTAATAGGCATGCGCTTACTAATTATAGCAGCTGATATAGGAACGCTTTATTTTGGTAAAAAGCTTTTAGAGCGTCTTAAATTGCCTTCAAATAGAATCTTTTGGTACATTTTAAATCCGTTTATTATTATAGAATTGACAGGCAATATCCATTTTGAAGGTGTTATGATTTTCTTTCTAGTTTGGAGTCTCTATTTATTACATTCTGGCAAATGGAAATGGGCTGCTGTTGTGTTGGCTTGCTCTATTTCAGTGAAGCTTATTCCTTTGATGTTCTTGCCATTGTTTTTTTGGTGGTTTACTACGGAAAGAAAAGATGCTTCTACTGAGCTCAGCATGACAACTTTATTCAAATTTTACATAATTGTTGGCATTATCACCATATTGCTTTTCCTTCCATTTTTCTCTATGGAATTTGTTACTAATTATTCGGAAACTGTTGGACTTTGGTTTGGTAATTTTGAATTTAACGCAAGCATTTACTATCTCGCCAGAGCTATTGGCTATGCCATTACTGGGTTTAATGAAATTGCCGTTATTGGGAAAATACTTCCTGTAATTTCATTACTCATTATTTTAGGGTTTTCGTTCTTAAAAAAGAATACGACTATTCCAGAACTAACAACTTCCATCCTATTAGCGTTTTCATGCTATTTGTTTCTGAGCACAACGGTTCACCCATGGTACATTGCTACTTTGGTGATGCTATGCATATTTACAAATTATAGGTTTCCTTTGGTTTGGAGCTTAGTTGTGGTTCTTAGCTATTTAGCATATTCTAATGCTTCTAACAGTGAAAATCCATGGTTGATTATTTTAGAATATGGTATCGTATATTCTGTATTTTTCTGGGAACTATTTCAAAAAAAAAGACCATCAATAAATTGACGGTCTTGATTTAACTTTGATTATAATTTCTTAATCTTAATTATCTTTAACTTTTCAAAAGTATCTACATAACCGTCCTCATCTTCTTCTTCGAATTCGGTAACTTCGTAAGTGATTTCGAATTTTTTTCCAATGAATTCATCAGATTGAAGGTTTACTGATTTTAATGCTGCATCAGATATTTCAGAAAAATATATAGTCTCTTCACCATCTTCTTCGTCATCATCGCTCTTAATTAAAAAAGAATACCCATCATCTGCATCATAGCCATCAAAAACACCAACAACTGTTACGATATCTTTATCTTGTAGTTTTTCTTTATTACCTAATAATGCATTTGCGCTAAATACTACAATTGAAAGCACAAATACAGAAATGAACTGCTTTGTTTTCATTTTATTTAAATTTTTAAAACGTATTGAATTTGTATTTGTTTTGGGATTTTGCCACCTCAAGCCCAAATTCTTTTAGATTATAACCTCTGGTTATAATTACTGTGGTTTATTTTGAAGTATTTACTTTTTGCCTAAAATAGTTTTAGAAGAAACATATCTACAACTTCTACTAAGATTAAAATAATGATAATCCATTCTAATCGGCTGCTTTCTCTATGATCCATGATGTCTTTGAAGAGTTCTAAATTCTCTTTTATAATTTCAATTCTATCATGAATTAAGTGATATCGATCTTTTAAATCGAAGGTCTTTTTGAGTTCTTGATTGAGTTTATTTAATTGTTCGTCTTCCCATGTTATTTCTGGAGAATCAAAAATGTATAAATTCTCAGAAATCTTGTTTTTTATATTTAAAATCTTACCTATAAAACGTTTAAGTTTATTTCCTGAAATATCTAACTTTCCTTTATTCTCAAGATACTTCGTATGCTCATTGGTTTCTATTAAGAGCTCTTCGGTAATTTCAGAATATCTGTTTAGCGCAACGGATTGCGATGCATTTAACATCACCAACCTAATCATTTCGCTGTTTAAATCCGGAAGTACTACACTTTCAAAATTAACCTCCAGCGTATTAGGTTGCACTTTTACTGTAACTTCCTCAGAGTTTCTCTCAGTTAAATAGCTATCACAAAACGGTTTTAAAAGTTCTATGGCTTTTTCTATTTCATCATTAGCCATATTAAAAAAGCTAACCATACCATAATGAAATATATAGATGTATTTATCTTGTAAAATAGCGTAAAAAAGTTCGTCACTATCTTGAAACAGCAACTCATATTGTAGTTGTTGTTTGCTAGATTTTATGTTGATAGTGTTTGCTACTTGGTAAGCAACAACAGCAAACATTATATCTTAAACATGTCTTTAGATTCTTTAAAACTCTTAAACTCTAGCATATAATCATTAGGATCGTTAATGAAAAATGACAAATGTTCTCCTGTTTTATCTTGTAAAAAAGTGGTTTGTGTAACGACTTCTAGGTTTTGTTTGCTAAGCTTTGTATAGATGTCTCCCCAATTATCAATATCCACAATGACACCAAAATGAAATGATGGCAATATTTTACCTTCAAAAACATAGTTAGGGCTATTGAAATTAAATTTTTCGGCTTTAATAAAAGTTAGTTGATGACCAAACAAATTAATATCTACCCAATTTTCTGCAGTTCTTCCTAAGGAAGCACCAATATTGTTTATGTAAAAGTCTTGCGTTTCTTTTATACTTAAACAAGGTAATGACATATGAAATGATGTTTCCATAATATAATCATTAAAGATTTACAACTTTTTAGTATACAGTAAATTACAAAATATTATTGAATATTGCATTAAAAAAATTAGTCTAAATCATCCACATCTTCATCTGCCTGAAGATCTGGATCTTGTACTGCATCTGGATCATCATCATCAAAATCTTCATAATCATCTTCATCATAATTTTCCATAGTAACAGCCAATTTCGTACTTACCTTAACTAAGTACTTAGTGTCTTCTGTGGTTACTTCTACAGCTTCAACTAGTTCGTTCTTAGCATTTCTAAAAGAAATAATTTGGTCATCATCGTAGCCATCTGGATACTTTTCAACCAAAAGTGCCAAAATTTCTGGTGTTAATTTTTTAAAATCAACGATTACTCGTTTTAGGTGTGCGTCTTTTTTATTCATTTTTTAAAAACTATTGGAGCAATTTTTTTTAAATATACTATTTATTGTTTTACACGTATAACATTATAAAAATCTTTTCTTCTGTCCTTTAAATTTTTTACAGCTCCAAAGGAGTGTAATTCTCTTAAAAGGCTTAAATCTACATCAGCAACTAATATCATTTCCGTATTTGTTGTTGCCTCTGCCTTTATACCATTACTTGGAAATGAAAAGTCGCATGGAGTAAATACAGCAGACTGTGCATATTGAATATCCATGTTATTTACATTTGGCAGATTACCTACACTACCTGCAATAGCCACATAACATTCATTTTCTATTGCACGTGCTTGTGCACATAATCTCACGCGAGAATAGCCATTTTGAGTATCAGTTAAGAAAGGTACAAATAAAATATCCATACCTTCATCTGATAATAATCTAGACAACTCCGGAAATTCTGAATCGTAACAAATTAGTATACCTATTTTTCCGCAATCAGTTTCAAAGGTTTTTAATTGACTTCCTTTTTGCATGCCCCAAACTTTAGCTTCATCTGGCGTAACGTGAATTTTCTCATATCGTTCTAGGCTTCCATCTCTTCTGCATAAATAACCTACGTTATAAAGTACATCGTCTACAACTTCTGGCATACTTCCAGATATTATATTAATGTTATACGAGATTGACAACTGTTGCAACTTTTCTACTATAGTTTGTGTATAACCTGCTAATTCTCTAATGGCTTGAGGCTCGTGCATGTGATTAAACTTTGCCATTAAAGGAGCATTAAAAAATTCTGGAAACACAGCAAAATCAGAGCGATACGCAGAAACACTATCTACAAAATATTCAACTTGTTGCATTAAATCATCTAATCCACTATATGGTCGCATTTGCCATTGAATTAAACCTAGACGCACTATTGTTTTTACGCTACTTGCTTTTTTATTAGGTTTGGTATAATAAATATTATCCCATTCCATTAAAACAGCATATTCACTAGAAGCCGAATCACCTTCTAAATACCCTTTTATAATTCTAATTGGGTGAAAATCATTAGACGTTTGAAAGTTTAAAACCGGATCATGAATTTCTTTATGCTTAACCTTTTGTATATACTCTTTTGGAGAATACTGATCTTTATATTTATGATAATTTGGCATTCTACCACCAAATACTATTCCTTTTAAATTTAAGTTTTCGCATAATTCTTTGCGGTAATCATATAATCGACGACCCAAACGTAAGCCTCTAAATTCTGGTTTAATAAACACATCGATTCCATAGAGCACATCGCCCTCAGGATCATGATTTTTAAATTTATCGCCCTCAATTATGTCTGCATACGTATGGTTATCATCTATCTTATCATAATCTACAATTAAAGATAAGGCGCAACCAGCCAGCTGACCATCTATTCTAATTACTACTTGACCTTCAGAAAAAATAGATGTTAAACGCGCAATGTGTTCCTTTTTCCAGTAGGAATTTAGAACTCCACCATAAGCTTCTAAGGTTGCTGATTTTAATTCTTCAAAATCATCAACCGTTAGGTAACTTAATTCTATATTTTCAATTTTAAGTTCTTCCATTACATATCTAAAAGATAAGCAAAAATTAAAGGTGCCACGATAGTAGCATCACTTTCAATGATAAATTTAGGTGTATTAATATCTAATTTTCCCCAAGTAATTTTTTCATTTGGCACTGCACCTGAATAGGATCCGTAGCTCGTTGTGCTATCACTAATCTGACAGAAATAGCTCCAAAATGGTGTATCTGTGCGCTCCATATCTTGATACAGCATAGGTACGACACAAATTGGAAAATCTCCTGCTATTCCTCCACCAATTTGAAAAAATCCAATACCATTTTCTGAATTGTCTGTGTACCAATCTGCTAAAAAGGTCATATACTCAATACCAGATTTCATGGTACTTGCCTGCAATTCACCTTTTAACACGTAGCTTGCAAAAATATTACCCATAGTACTGTCTTCCCATCCAGGACAAACAATTGGAAGGTTTTTTTCTGCCGCTGCATACATCCAAGAGTCTTTTAAATCTATTTCGTAATGCTCTTCTAAAACACCAGAAAGTAACAACTTATACATATACTCATGTGGCAAATAACGTTCCCCTTTAGCTTCGGCATCTTTCCATATTTTAACAATATGCTCTTGAATACGTCTAAAAGCTTCTTCCTCTGGAATACAAGTATCCGTAACACGGTTTAAACCTTTTTCTAACAAATCCCATTCATCTTGAGGAGTTAAATCGCGATAATTTGGCACACGCTTGTAATGACTATGTGCTACCAAATTCATAATATCCTCTTCAAGGTTTGCACCTGTACAAGATATAATCTGAACTTTATCTTGACGAATCATTTCGGCAAAAATCTTTCCTAACTCTGCAGTACTCATTGCTCCAGCAAGAGATACTAACATTTTAGCACCAGAGTTTAATTGATCTTCATAGCCTTTTGCTGCATCAACTAATGCTGCTGCATTAAAGTGCAAATAATACTTCTCTATAAACTGTGATATATTGCCTTTAGTAGTCATCTTGGTCATTAAATTTAGAAAATTTATTTACACCATTTGAAGAATCATTAAAATTACTTTCAAAATCATCATCAATATCCTCTCCTTGAAACTTATAACTTAACATCTTATAATACAACTTAGCTGCTAAAAAGTCTGAAGATTTTTCATTAGGGTTTGGACATAATTCTACAATATCAAAGCCAACAACATTCTTTTCTTCAAATACTTGTTTTAAGAAATCTAAAGTCTCATACCAAAATAAACCTCCTGGTTCTGGTGTGCCAGTACTAGGCATAATCGATGGATCAAAGGCATCTAAATCTATAGTAATAAATACGTTATCCGTCATTTGGTCTATAGCAGAATCTACCCAAGAATCGTCTTGTGCCATTTCGTGAGCAAAATAAGTTTTATCCTCATCCATCACCGTTTTTTCAATGGCATCCATAGAACGAATACCTACTTGAATTAAGTTAGTGGTTTGGCTCGCTTCATAAACTGCACAAGCATGGTTGCATTTTGATCCTTCGTAAGACTCACGTAAATCAGCATGCGCATCTAATTGAAGTACCGTAATGTCGTCGTACATTTCGTTAAACGCTCTTATAGTGCCTATAGAAATAGAGTGTTCACCTCCAAAAATAGTTACAAACTTATTTTTTTTAATGTACTTTTTTGTTGCTTGATGAACCGCTTCAACCATAGCTTCTGGCGAACTACTTTCAGTTACAGCATCAGCTAAATAGATACCTTGTTTATACACTTCGGTATCTGTTTCTATATCATAAAGCTCCATATTTTCTGAAGCATTTAAAAAAGCATCTGGCCCTTTATCAGCACCCTTTTGCCATGTACTTGTACCATCATAAGGTACTGGAATTAAAACAATCTTAGACGCTTCTAATTTTGCGTTTTCTTCTGGAATACCAGCATAAGTTTTAGTTTGCATAACCTAAAATTTTAAGTAAGTCTTCACTTTTTTGTTGTTCACTAAATATTTGTTTAGAGATGTTACCTTCTTCATCTCTTTGAATTAATATATGCTTAGGCGAAGGAATTAAACAGTGTTGCAATCCTCCGAAACCTCCAATGGTTTCTTGATATGCACCAGTATTAAAAAAGCCTATGTACAATGGTTTTTCTTTATTGTATTTTGGTAAATAGATAGCATTAACATGTTGCTCGCTATTATAGTAATCATCACTATCACAGGTTAAACCTCCAAGTAAAACACGCTCGTAACTATCATACCAACGGTTAATTGGCAACATTACAAATCGCTTGTTTATTGCCCAAGTATCTGGCAAGGTTGTAATGAAAGAGGAATTAATCATATTCCATTTTTCTCTATCATTTTGCTGCTTTTGATAAAGCACCTTATAGATAGCACCTCCACTTTCACCAACGGTAAAACTTCCAAACTCAGTAAAAATATGAGGAGTATCTACTTCCTCTTCTTCACAAACTGTTTTAATTTGGTTAACGATTTCATCTACCATATAGGCATAATCAAAATCGAAAGCCAATGAGTTTTTTATTGGAAATCCACCTCCAATGTTTAAGCTATCTAAAGTTGGACATATTTTCTTTAAAGCGGTATAAACCTTTAAACACTTCGTTAACTCGTTCCAGTAATAAGCATTATCTCTAATCCCAGTATTAATAAAAAAGTGAAGCATTTTTAGTTCTACTTTTTTATTGTTCTGAATCTGGTTTTTATAAAATGGCACAATATTCTTGTAGCCAATACCTAATCGAGATGTATAGAATTCAAATTTTGGTTCTTCTTCAGAAGCAATTCTAATACCTACTTTAAACTTTCCTTTAATCTCTTCAGAAAGTAAGTCGATCTCCTCATAGTTATCTATGATAGGAATGCAGTTTTTATGTCCACTATTAATCAACTCAGCAATATTAGTAATGTACTGCTCACGTTTAAAACCGTTGCTTAACACATAGGTTTTGTCCGTAATTTTACCTTCTTTCTTTAGGTTTTTTACAATATCAATATCAAATGCCGAAGACGTTTCGATATGGATATCATTGGTTAACGCTTCATCTAAGACATGCTTAAAATGAGAACTCTTAGTACAGTAGCAATAGTTATAGTTGCCTTTGTAATTATATTTTTCAAATGCTTCTGCAAACCAAGTTTTAGCGCGTTGTATATTGTTAGAAATTTGTGGCAAATAGGTGAATTTTAAAGGTGCACCATATTCTTCAACAAGTTCCATAAGATCCACACCATGAAATTGCAAGTTTTTGTCCTCTAGATTAAATTCGTCTTGAGGAAAGTGAAAGGATTGATCTATAAGATCAATGTATTTAGTATTCATTATTTATGAGTAAAAATTCAGTATAAATTAATAAAATATAAGCGTATTATAAAGTTAAGTTTACGTTATATCATACCTGAATTTGACTCTGTGTAGTAGGCACAAAACCATAAATGTGCTGGCTAGCAGCAATTGCAGAAGCGGAAGTTAGCTCTAAAATTCGGTTACTCATCTTATAAGCAGCTTTTGAATATGACTTCCTAATTTTCAAAAGCCCGAACGTAAAAACAGTTTTCAATATGTTCAGCTAAAAAGCATAGCAAATGTAATTTATTTTTTAATTCGTAAAACTTTTTTTTATTTTTTTTTCAATTATCAATTACAACAGTAAAGCACTCATTACCAACTTGTTAAAATTCATTAATTATAATGTTTTGTTTTCATTCTTTTAAATTCAATTAAAACAAACCTATTTATACAGTAAATTAAATAGCGAGTTTGATTAATTTTAATACAAAGTGATTAAAAAAATGAAAAACCTAAGTACGTTTACAATTATACTTTTGCTCTTCACAATCTATTACTCGTGTTCAAACGAGGCAAAAAACACTATAAATACTGCAGACATTACTCCTTGGTGTATTGTGCCATTTGATGCTTTAGAACGCTCACCTAGAGAGCGTATGGCTATGCTCAAAGAAATGGGTTTTACCAAATATGGTTATAATTGGCGCGAAAAGCATTTACAGGAAATGAGTGAGGAATTCAAACTTGCTAAGGAAAACAATATTGAAATTACCTCCATATTTCTATGGCTCAATGCCAAAAGGGATAGTATAGGCAAATTAAGTCCGCTCAAT
The DNA here is from genome assembly GCF_042434315.1 of Winogradskyella pulchriflava. NCBI lineage: Bacteria > Pseudomonadati > Bacteroidota > Flavobacteriia > Flavobacteriales > Flavobacteriaceae > Winogradskyella > Winogradskyella pulchriflava. The sequence continues at coordinate 145,889 of NZ_JBHLTQ010000001.1, forward strand.
CAAAAAATGCTCAGCACACTTAAAGAGGTTGAATACAAACCCGAAATATGGCTTAGTTTTAGCGATAATTATTTTGAAGGGTTATCGCAAGAGCAATCTTTAAACCTAGCTATTGAATACATTAAGTTTATAAAAGCCAAAGCTGAAGAAATAGGCTGTAATATTGCGCTTTATAACCACCATGGTTGGTTTGGCAACCCATACAACCAAATAGAGATTATTGAAACCATGGAAGATAATTCTCTAAAGATAGTGTATAACTTTCATCATGCTCATGATTATTTAGATGAATTTCCTGAGATTGCTAAAAAGATGACACCTTATTTAACGCATGTTAACTTAAACGGAGTTAAAAAAGATGGGCCACAAATTCTTACTATTGGCGATGGAGATTTTGAATATAAAATGATGAAACATTTACTTGATGAAGGATATCATGGTCCATGGGGAATTTTAGGACATATAGAAACCGAAGACGTACAGAAAGTATTGAAACGTAATATTGAAGGGCTTAAAGGTTTACAAAAATTAAAGATCAATAAATAGCCTAAGCCTTGTTGTATCATCTGAAATTTAGGTGTAAAACCATATATTTGTTAGGGATATAACTAGTTGACTGTAATAAAAGAAACGTCATTAACTGAATAAAACTATTGATTTTTGAAGAAAATTATACTTCTGATTTTAATACTCAAATGCGGAATTGGAATATCTCAAACTGAATTTCCATTTTATGAACAAATTGCGTTTGACTTCTATGAGTCAACACTTATTGATTCTTTTCCAACAAAAAAGAAAGTAAAAGTATATAAATACGCAACTGAATTTCACACAGGTGTTTTCTCTTTACATAACACATTCACTACGCCTAATTGTTTGAATAACATTACTTGGATAAGCAACGACCAATTTAAAGTGATTGAATCATATATTGAGAATCAAATGCAAGTTGATTCAAACCTATTTGAACTTGATTTTTCAAATTTGGACAAGACGAAGTTTAAAGTAAAGAAAAATGGAAAAGGAAATTACCCTAAGTTATTCATTACACCACCAAATAAAGAAGAAAACGGAACTGAACGAATTTTCGTGAATATCTATGAAAAGCATTCAGAAAAAACCGTAAACTATCATTTTGAATTTAATAAAACTGGAGAAATTATTGATTGGTGTAGAACTGTGGACGAAATAATCAGAATAAAATAAAAACTACAGCCAACAAAGAACTGAGTTAAAAAACAAGCAATTTTAAGCTAATTTAAAAACAACGTTTGCATCATACAGTAATCCGCTTTTAGCAATTGCTGTTTATGCAAAGGCTTTTACCCATCACTAATTAAAACCAACACTTTACTCACCCAAGTATTAAGATAACTCAAGTCAATTTTATATCTTTAGCAAAAGCGCATAGCTTAGATGTAAACAAAACACAAACATTATGAAAACACAATTATTTACACAAAGACAGTCTTTTAAACCCTTAGCATTTATAGGTGTTTTAATGGTTGTTTTATTTACATTTAATTCTGCTTATGGGCAAACCAAAACCACAGAAACCACTCTAAATGAGCGCACTGTAAAAGGTGTTATTAGTGATGAAAAAGGACCTCTTGATGGCGTTAACGTTGTACATGAAGCCTCAAGAAATGGCACCGTTACCAATGAAAAAGGTGAGTTTACTTTTCCTGTTAAGCTAAAAACTGGCGACGTATTACTAATCAGTTATTTAGGTTTTGAAACTCAAAAAGTAAAAATTGAAGAAGGCACAACCTTTATAGAAATTGTACTTACCGAAGATTTAATTGAGATGATTGGCGCCTTGGATTCTGGTAAACCCTATAAGTCTAAACGCAAGAAGAACTAAAACCTAAGCTGTTATTTTGAGCGCAATAGACCAAGTTTATTGTGCTCAAAGCAACAGATTGCCCTAATATTAAAGTTTGAAATCGTTTCAATATATACTACTTCTCTTTTTGGCTTGCCAATTGCATGCACAAATTTCAGACTTTGATCATATCGATTTTAAAAAAGCAGATAGTATTGCCTTGTCTTATGGCAATGAAGATTTAAGCAATCTGCCTGAGCTTTCTTATAAACTTACCAATCACTTAACCACAGATGTTGAACGCTACAGATCTATTTACAGATGGGTTTGCGCAAACATTAAGAATGATTATGGCTTATACCTTAAAAACAAATACAAGCGAGAGCGTTTTATAAACGACAGTGTAAAGTTTAAAGCATGGAACAGTGCCTTTAGAAAAAGGCTTTTCAAAAAGCTAACAAAACACAAACGCACTATATGCACTGGCTATGCCTACTTAGTGAAAAAATTAACTGAATTTGCCAACTTAGAATGTGAGATAATACAAGGCTATGGTAGAGTAAGCACAACCGATATTGAAGGATTAACGCTTCCTAACCATTCATGGAATGCCATTAAACTCAACAATAAGTGGTATTTAAGCGACCCAACTTGGGCAAGTGGCATACCAGATCCTAAAAGTAATAGGTTTACATTTCAGTACAACGATGGCTTTTTTTTAACCAACCCAAAATTGTTTGCTATTAACCATTTTCCAAATGAAAGCAAATGGTGGCTTTTAGAAGATACAGTTCCAAGTTTTAATGATTTTCTTGATGCTCCTATTATATATGGCAAAGCCTATAAAAATCTTGAAGCGCATAAATTACCTAAGCAATTTCATCATCAGCTTAAAACATTTGAAAAAATAATGTTTCAATATGAAATTAAAACGTCTGTTGAAGATGCTAAAATTCACTTCTTAATTGATAATGGTTATAATCAAAAGAAAGTACAACCAACATCAAAAGTAGTCAACGCGCAATTATTGACCATTGAACACCAATTTGACAAAACTGGGTTTTATGATGTTCATTTTTATATAGGTGAAGACTTAATCTCCACCTATACAATTGAAGTTACAAAGTAATGTAATCTTTAGGCTATTCTCCTGAAATCAATAAGATATTGTTAGCGTCAATTTCTAACTCAAGATTATCACAAAGATCAAGATTTAATGGTCTTTTTTGCCCATATACAAGATTATTGCTGGCAACAACCAAAACATCATTTTCTGAAAGCTCTACCCAACCACTATTTGTAGCTGTTGAAATATTTTGTGAATGTAAAAGGGTATAATCCTCTCCATAAATTAAGAACTCAAAACTATGCGTACCATTATTGGTTAGCCTTACTTTTGGCAAATCGTCTATGCAGTTTTGCGTTGCATTACTCACAATTGAAAGCTCTGGAGTATTTTCTGTTTCAGCAGAGTCTGTTGTACAGTTTATTAATAGCAAAAGCACAAGTAAGTGTTTTACATGTTTCATAAGTAGGTTATTTTAATTTGGGAGGGCAATATAGAAAAAAAAACGAGATAGTCGATTAAATGCACTATTTATTCGACAAACGGTATAGTTTTCTAAAAACCTTAGAAGGACTAAAGCATCTTCAAAGTGTTAATCTCTTGTTGCGTTAAATGCTTCCAATGGCCACGAGGAATGTCCTTTTTGGTAAGATGCGCAATAGCTACACAGTCAATTTTTACAAGATTGTATTTAAGATGGTCAAAAATGGTTCTTAAAATGGTATTACCTGTATTCTTGATTTTTATACCCACCTTATTCTTAGACTCACCTTCAATATAACTTATCTCTTCAACAGTGATTAATTTCCCATCAACCTTAAAACCTTCTTGAATCTTTTTAAGATCTTCAAATTTTAAGTTTTTATCTAATTCTATTTGAAATAGTCGTGCTACTCCACTTTTAGAATTTGTGAATTTTTGTGCTACTTTATCGTCATTAGTAAACAATAACAATCCTACTGAATTCCTACCTAAACGCCCTATTGGCTTAATGTTTGCATTGGTTGCATTAGCCACTAAATCCATAACAGTTCTACCTTTTCCTTCTGCTGTTGTTGTTGCAAAACCTTTTGGCTTATTTAACAAAACATAGACCTTAGGCTCTGGATTTATACGTCTGCCATCAAACTTTACTTCGTCGTTAAGTTTAACTTTATAACCCATTTCGGTAACAACAGTACCATTTACTGTAACCAAACCTATAGCTATATTCTCATCAGCTTCTCTACGAGAGCATATACCAGAGTTGGCAATATATTTGTTTAAACGAATCTCATCTGGGTTTGATGCTTTCTTTGGTGCTGCTTTTTTCTTGAATGGAGCATTTCCTCTAGCAAAACTTTTTGTTTTACTATTAGCATTTCCTCTTCCTGAAGCTTTTCCTTTTCCCTTGCTATCTTGATGTCTGCTCATGTTTCTTTCTTTTTTTTTTGCAAATATACCTTAACCTTAACTCATAACCTATTATGCCATTGAGTTTGTAAACTGGAGCGAAAGTTTTTAAAATACATCTAATTATATGCGATTTAAAACAATAGAAACATCTATTAACAAAATGGAAAAGACTCCAGCCACAATGATAAACTTCAATATATTATGAAGTATTAAGTAGTGGTTCTTTTTATTTGATTTCCATAGAATGTATTGAAAAATTAAAAGTAATATAATACTAAAATAAAAGTAAAGATACATGTGCCCAATCTCAAAAAAGCGTGTAATAATAACAGCCACAATAAGCGTCACAAGCGTAATTATGGTAAGTATTACTTTTGAAACTTTCTCACCATAAACAACAGGTACTGTTCTGTAATTTAGTGCCAAATCTCCTTTGATATTCTCTAAATCCTTTGTTAACTCTCGTATCGATATTAACAAGAATAAGAAAAGTCCATGGGCAAATATGACTTTCTCAAAATTTTGATAGTAGATAAATATGGCAAAAAATGGTGTTACTGTCAGTACCGCAGACATAAGGTTACCAACCATTGGCTGTTTCTTTAATCGATGCGAATAAAACCAAATAGCGAAAATGTAAATTGAAAAGAATATTACAGCCTTAAACGACACGTAACTGGCAAATACAACTGCCAAAAAGTTCAACACAAAGTAAAACGAAAGTTTGGTGTTTTGACTTACCAATCGATCGAGCATTGTTTTTCGTGGTCTGTTGATTAAATCTTTTTCCGAATCGTAGAAATTATTGATAATATATCCTGCTGCAATTGTTGCGGAAGACGCCAAAACTAACATTAAAAGATTGAGATCTAATAGTACGGACTTAACAGGTTTATCGTGAGCAAAAATGTAAACAGATGCTAAATACTGCGCAATGACAATAACAAGTATATTATATCCTCTAACTACTGAAAACAGGCTGAAAAATTTGAGAAGAATGTGTTTCTGCCGTCTTGATAACATGAATAAAAGTTTGATAAATTCTATACAAGCACTTCGACTGTGCTCAGTATGACAGAATAAATAACTAGAAATTATAAACCACTTCTAACTTGTGCGCTTTTAAAGCTTCTTTTGCTCTATCTATATTTTCAGTAAAGCCTAATATATAACCTCCACCTCCAGAACCACAAAGTTTTAAGTAGTAGTCATTGGTTTCAATACCTTTTTTCCAAAGTTCATGAAATTGCTTTGGTATCATTGGCTTAAAGTTATTTAATACCACTTTAGATAATTGCTTTGTATTTTTAAATAACGATTTTATATCTCCTTTTAAGAAATCATCTACACAAGCATCAGTGTGTTTTATAAACTGATCTTTAAGCATACTACGGAAACCTTCATTCTTCATGTTTTCCATGAAAATACTTACCATTGGTGCAGTTTCTCCAACAATTCCACTGTCTAATAAAAATACAGCTCCTTTTCCTTCTGTTTTTTGTGATGGAATTCCGGTAGCTTCAATATTATCTTTAGAATTAATTAAAATAGGAAGGCTCAAATAACTATTTAAAGGATCTAAACCAGAAGATTTTCCATGAAAGAACGATTCCATTTCAGAAAAAATTGCTTTCAATTTCAACAGTTTTTCTCGAGTTAAATTCTCTAAAACCGTAATCTTATCAGAAGCATACTTATCATAAATAGCAGCAACTAAAGCTCCACTACTCCCAACACCATAACCTTGTGGTATAGAAGAATCAAAATACATACCAGCATCAACATCCTTTTGTAAGGTGTCAATATCAAAGGTGACTAATTCCTTATCTAAATTTCTTAGATAATCTACAAAGGCTTGTAAGCTATTATTAGATTTTATGGCTTCTTGGGTAGGATTCTCATCTACTTTTAAAGCGCCATTGTAAAAATTATAAGGAATGGATAAACCTTTAGAGTCTTTAATGATTCCGTATTCACCGAATAAAAGAATCTTAGAGTAAAATAGTGGTCCTTTCATGTATTTAAAGTGGTTTCCTTTAACAAATATACGTATTAAAATCCTATTTGGTTTGCTCCTAAGCCAATTTGGTCGCAAATATAATGACCGTTTTGACAATAGCTAACCAATTCACTTTTAATGAATTCTAAAATATTTTGCTTTTCTCTTTCTGGATATAACACATGAACATTAGCTCCTGCATCTAAAGTGAAACAGACATTAGAATCATTTTCTGCTCTGTACTGCCATATTTTATTGATAATTTCTAGCGTATTAGGTTTCATTAAAATAAAATACGGCATGCTTGTCATCATCATAGCATGAAGCGTTAAGGCTTCGCTCTCAACAACTTTTACAAATGCTTTTAAATCACCAAACGCCAAAATAGCTTTCAGCGTAGCTAAATTATCATGTGCTTGTGCAAAACGTTCTTTCGCAAATGGATGACCAAACATGAGCTTATGACCTACTGTACTACTCACCTGTTTTTCACCTTTATCTACTAACAAAATGGTGTCTTGATAGTTTTTAAAGTTTGAATGCACTTCGCCATCAAATTTTACTCCGTATAAATCAGAACTTTCTGTACTTTCGTTTTTTCCCCAAACAACAAGTTCTCCTTCTATGCTACGACAAGCACTACCTGAACCTAAACGTGCTAGGAACGATGCTTTTTGGTTGAAATAATTCTTATCAAATGACCTTTCGACTGCGCTCAAGGTGACATCTTCCTTCAATTTTTGTTCAATACTCATAAGACACAAGGCGATGGCACTCATGCCTGAAGCAGATGATGCAATACCAGAACTGTGCGGAAATGTATTGGATGTTTCTATTTTAAAATGATAATCCCTTAAAAAAGGCATATACGTTTCAATGCGTTCAAAAAAGATTTGAATCTTTGGTTTAAAGGCTTCATTTTTCTCCCCTTCAAAATAGACATCGAAACTAAAATCGTTTCCTGCTTTTTTAGAGTAGGTTACTTCTGTTATTGTTTTACAATTAGAAAGCGTAAAACTTATCGATGGGTTTTCAGGGATTTGATGTTCCTTCTTTCCCCAATATTTCACTAAAGCGATGTTGCTTGGCGATGACCATTTTACAGAGCCATTTTCAATATTAGAATTGTATGATTTGAGGATAAAGTCTTGTTCTGTCATTTCAATCATTTGTCTGGGACAAAGATAATAGTTTTACCATTGTTTTATAGTTTCTTGAAGTTGCACCAACCTTTAATTTTCTTTCAAAAAAATTGAGGTTAAATTTTGCATTGCCATAACCTTTATCACAATAGAAATATATGCAATCATTGACTATTGCATATTCTTCATTTTCATAGGTTTTCTCTGAAGCTTCTTTAACTAAATCCTTATTCGGAATTTCGGTTAACATAGCAAAATAACTGTTTACTTTTTTCTCTTCTGTAAAAGGACAGGTATCAAATATTGCTTTTAATTGTATTCTGGTTCTAACTAAAACAGACACATCAAATCCAAAATGGTCAAAAATGGATTGCTTGATGCTTTTTTCTAACGCGTTTACATCATCAACCATAGATTGAAAGATAACATTACCGCTTTGGATATAGGTTTGCACATTTTTCAATCCAGAATTTGCTAATAACTCTCTTAGTTCTGCCATTGGTACTTTTTTGTGACCTCCAACGTTAATTCCTCTGAGAAGTGCGATGTAAGTATTCATAATTACGCAATAGATTGTGATACAATGTAAGCTCCTGTCCAAGCATTCTGAAAATTAAAGCCACCTGTAACGGCATCTACATTAATAACTTCGCCTGCAAAATACAGGTTAGGGATGCGCTTACTTTCAAAGGTTTTAAAGTTTACCTCTTTTAAATCTACACCACCTGCAGTAACAAACTCTTCTTTAAATGTACTTTTCCCTGTAACTTGAAAAACAGCTTTGGTTAATTGCTCGGACAAATTTTCTAATTGCTGTTTATTAATATCTGCCCAACGTTCTGAGTCATTGATATCTGAAGCTAAAACCAATTGTTTCCAAAGACGTTTTGGTAAATCAAATTGTGTAGAATTTACAACAGTTTTCCTAGCGAGTTCTTGTTTGAAATCTTTCAGCATCCCTAAACAGTCTTCAAATTCTTTGCTAATAAAATTGACTTCGATTTTAAAATTATAATTAAAATCCGCCAACTCTATTGCACCAAAAGCTGAGAGTTTTAATATGGCTGGCGCACTCATACCTACATGTGTTATTAGCAAAGGTCCTTCTGAAACTAAATTAGTTCCTAATACTTTTACCTCAACATCTTTTGCCACAACTCCAGGTATATCCTTAATTCGCTTGTCTTTGATATCAAAGGTAAACAAGGAAGGAACTGGCTGTATAATGGTATGACCTAAGTCTTCCAGAAGTTTCCAAATTTTAGAGTTGCTTCCTGTTGCAACAACTACTTTATTGCATCCTAAAGTACCTTGATTTGTTTCTATTTTAAATTGAGATGCTTCACTTCGACTACGCTCAGTACAAGCTAGCTCAGCATGACATAATTCTATAGATTTTACAGAATGGTTATAAAGCACCTCAACATTATGTTTTTGGGCTTCATATAAAAAGCAGTCTATAATGGTCTGAGATGTGTTAGACACCGGAAACATTCTACCATCTTCTTCAATTTTCAACTCCACTCCTCGCTCTTCAAACCACGCAATGGTATCACCTGTCATAAAACTATGAAAAGGTCCTAGCAGCTCCTTTTCTCCCCTTGGGTAATTCAACACCAACTCTGAAGGTATAAACTCTGCATGTGTAACATTACAACGTCCACCTCCAGAAATTTTTACTTTTTGCAAACCTTCTTTACCACGCTCTAAAATAGCAACAGAAAGTTCAGGATTTTGTTCTGCAATATTAATGGCTGCAAAAAAACCTGCTGCTCCGCCTCCAATAATTATAATATCTTTACGTTGACTCAATGTGAATGGTTAAAAGGATAAAATTACAATGATATACTTCAAAAGACTAATAATTATTATACTTATTCTCAATGCATGTCAAACTCCAGGATTATTAACAATCGAAGGGTCCATAACCAATAGTTTAACTGAAGTTTCTGCGGCAGAATTAGATTTAAACACTGATATTGTTTGGGTAATACAAGATGCTGGAAATAGCAACAACCTTTTTGGACTAAATCTTAAAGGTCATATAGAACGTAATGTTGATATTAGCAATGTAAAAAACATAGATTGGGAAGATTTAACCAGTGACAAATTAGGCAACATCTACATTGGTGATTTTGGAAACAATTCTAAAAAGAGAAAGACATTTAGAATTTTGAAAGTGAAAAATGACGACTTAAATAAAACCAATGCTGTTGCCGAAATTATTGAATTCACACTTCCAAAAGACATCCATTCTAAGGACTTTGAAGCTTTTTTTCTTTATAATAACTTCTTCTACATAATTAGCAAAGAGACCAAAAAATTTATAGTCCTTAAGGTACCTAATGAAATTGGAACACATGAAGCTGTATTGCGTTCGGACTTTAACCTTAAGGGCAAAAACAATAAAATTACCTCAGCAGATATCAGTAGCGATGGCAATATTGTTGTATTACTAAACCATGATAAACTGTGGAAACTTTCTGGGTTTGAAAGTGACGATTTCTTCTCTGGACAGATTGAAGAGTTACCTTTTAAACACAACACACAAAAAGAAGGAATATGTTTTAAAACCAATTCTAAAGTTATACTTACAGACGAACGTGATGGTATTGAAGGTGGTAATATTTACACTTTTGATATCAATTAAAAATTAAGACCAAAACCAAAAGAAAATCTTAAGCCTTCTACACTATTAAAAAAGTTAAAAGTGCCCGAAAGTGATTCTGCAGCAGTGACCCAAAAACCACCTCCGTAATCGTTATGCCATTTGTCTGAAGAGTCATTTTCAATCCATACTCTACCCACATCAAAACCAGTAAAAATACCTATTTGAAGCGGTAAAGTATTAGTTTTAAACGAATCAAAACTATATCTTAAATCAGAACTACCAACTAAAGAATTTCTACCTGTAAATCGTTCAGTCCTAAAACCTCTAAGACCATTTCTACCTCCAATATTCGAGGCTTGGTAAAAAATAAAATCATCACCTATTCTGAATTGGGTTCTTAAATCCGTTTTCAATACCAGCTTTCTATTTCGCGAAATTGCGTTGTAAAATCCTAAATCAGAATTTATATAACCATATGTGTTTTCAGTGTCTTTAAATTCTGTTTTTACACCAAGGTTTAGTAAAAACGTCATTCCTCTTGTTGGGTTTAATTTTTTATCGAAACTCTCGTATGTGTACTCAGCTTCAATTGCACCAAATATGCGACGATCATAAAAACCCTCTGATGCACCTGCAAATTCTGAAATAAACCTATCGTCAGTTTTATCAATTTCTATAGCTTCAAAAATAGTTCTAAAACCATAATCACTACCAAAATTACCTTTCTTTAGAACGCCCGCTTTTGCCATATATATACTTGTCTTGACCCTATTGTAATCTAAGTCTAGGTCATCATCCAAGTTCTTTGTTTCATTTCCATAACCAAAAAAGTTATTGGTAAAATTTTCTGAAGTAATACGTCCACCAATGTGTAAGTTCCAATCGTCTTTTATGTTTGCAAACTCACCATCGTAATTAATGGAAAATCCTTTTGTTGCAAAAAAGTAACCTCCTCTAAATCTATGTTCTTGTGAGAAAGGATTTCTTTGAAAACCATTTTTTGTTTTCGCAAAAGATAAGCCTAAGGACACACCATCATCTGGGTTAAACCCTATTGCTGGTGTTATAACACTATTGCTTACTATGTTCTTTTTAAAATCGAATAAATTATGATTATAAACATCTGTTAACCTAATTGTTCCACCTTTATTAACCTTTACAATGTTAGGTTTACTCTGATGATCGTAAACTTTAATTCTCCTACCACTATTTATGATATATGTATCTTCATCTTGACCACCTATTAGTCTTGTAAAGATTAAATTATTAGCCTTACCTTTTACTTCAAACACATCTTTATCATCTAGACCATAAATCCATATTTCTTTTGTAGTAGCTTTATTAAACGTTTTATCTACAATGACTTCTCCTTTTTCACCATCTTTAATTCTGGAAATTTTAATATGAGTTTCATTGTCACCAATTCGTGTTACTTCAATATAATCATCCTTATCTGTACCAGTAAGAATAACTAACTCATTTAAATATTCGTAATATCTGTTAGCTATATCTACAAGATTACCTCTTCTACCTTTTAGGTGATTTTTAATTTCCTCTAAGGTTTCGTCTTGTACCTCTTTTGGTACTTTGGTAAAGGCTTTTTCAATAACTTCATCAGTAATGTTTTCTTGCAAAAACTTAGCGTGCTCTACCCATTTTTCTCTAGTAGATTGCTGAACTAAAACACGATCTAATTTTATTCCTGCAGCATTCATCCATTTGATGTCTTGTAACTCATCATCATAGACTTGAAGTTGTTTTGTAGAACCCGAAATAACTTTCATGACGTCTAATAAACCACCATCAAAATTTGAAAACACCTGATCTCTATCCCTTGGTATTGGTCGGTACCATTTGTCACCATTTTCTTGATTAAACTGTGCCCACCTCCATTGATCCTGATGACGATCCCAGTCTCCTATAAGCATATCAAACAAACGTGCTCTTACATAAGCATTTTCGTCTATTTTATATTTTTCGTCTTCACGTATTTTTTCAATAATATCATGCGTGCTTTCAATATCATCTGCATAGCCAAAATTACGCTCATCTGTATAATTTTCTTCTGGTCGCTCCTCTATCATATAAAGTTCGTTCCCATAATCTTTGTTGTACTTTCCTAAATGTTTGTGCTTAGGAACATAAAAAATTCTGGGATTGGTATGGTATATTTTTGCTGCATCAGACAAATCTGGAACAACCATAAACGCATATGGATGTGCAGCTGTATAGAAATCTAGTATGAGACTTTCTACTGCAGTTCTTTCAAATTCATCTTGAATGTAGGTATCTTTAAATAATACAGCTTGTAGATATTGAGTTGCACTTTTTCTTAGTGCTCTCATATTTAACTCTCTTCCGTCTTTAGTTTTTAACCTTAAAGAACGTGTTTGGTGACCACCACCCGCTCTTACAACTTCTAAACCTCCGTATAGTGTATCTAAAGTTACAACCTTAGCCGTGATTTTTGTGCTATACACTTTTCTATAATGGTCTCCCCAAATGGATTTAAAAAAACTTGATTTGTCTGTTTCTTCTTCAGTATAAACCGATGTAACAACTTCATTAGGGAAGCTCTCAGGCAATTGTGATAAATCATAATTTTCAGTTGGCGAAAAAACTTCTTTTACAAATAACACTTTTGGCTTTCCGTTTTCTTCTCCATAAATAGTTACCCAACTACTGCCATCCTTGTAAATAGTTAGCTCTGCAAAGCCCTGTTTTCCATAAGAAAACAAACCTGTATTACTTAAATCGGCAAAAGACTCTTTAGCTCCAGAACCAGAGACAATTTGTTTAATTTTTCCTTTTTCTAAATATTGAAGTGTATGCTCATGACCAGAAACAAAAACAACATTCTCTGTATCTAGAGTCATTGTTTCTAAACGATTCATTAAGTTATTATAACGCTCATTATAACGATCTTGAATAGAGACACCTCCTTGAGTTCTAATCTGTGTTACAAGTGATGCCAAAATAGGAACTGGCACTTTTTTCTGACCAGGAAACAAATGTTTTGAAGCAGCATAACGTCCACCATGAACTCCGTTTGTGTACATGGGATGATGCATAGCAAAGACTATGGTTTTATTTTGTGCTTTTTTAAGCTCACCCTCTAATTCCTCAAAGAAACGTTCTCTTGTTTTTATTTCGCACTCATCATTGATGGTTGGATGATTATTCCAATTTTCTAAATACCATTGTGTATCAATAACAATTAACTGTATGGTTTCACTGACATCTATGCTTTCTAAAGGACAACCATTATCGGGTTCATAAGCATCTTTACCTAGTGCATCTTCTATATATTTTTCTTCACGTTTTAAACCTTTGAGTCCATTAGCATACCAATCGTGGTTACCTGGTATAAACAGGACTTCTCCATCAAAACCTTCAACCGCTTTTATTTGACCATCTAAAGCATTTTCTGCTTCTTTTCTACCTTTTTGATCTTTAGCTGGCAGACCAGCCGGATAAATATTGTCTCCTAAAAAAATTACATAATCATCTTTGGTATTTAGATTTGCTATGTGGTTGTTAAAAGCTGTTAGTGCTTTAGACATTCCTCCATAAGGAGATTTACCAGCATCACCCAATAAGTAGAATTTTTTATCAATTTCTTTGTTTGGTAATTGATTAGTTTTATCCGCTTCGTCTTTATACAGAGCTTTAGAAGTAGCACAAGCATTAACTAGTAGAGCTAATAATAAGAATGTAATTATATGGTTAGGGTTTTTCATAATGTAACTGTGCTGTAAAATATTCTGATTAGATATGTTGTTTTTAACTCTAATAATAAAGTCTTTAGTTCTTTTATAATTTTTCCCATAAACTATCTGTAAAATAGTGTTTACAATCTAAAAAATTCGTTAATAGTTTAAAATTTGAAACTTTAGCTAAGTTACTAATTTCATCCATACTGTATTTTTTAGAGAGTTCTGTAGATATTAATTCGTTATAATCGAAATTAATGGTTTTATCTATTGCTTTAATATAAACCGTTTGTTTTGTTAAACTAACAATATAGCTATTAACATTACCTGTAATGGGATTGTAATGACAATAAAAATCGAAATCATCCATCTTAAAATCCGCCCCTAATTCTCTATTTATTCTAAGCAATAAGTTGAGATTAAACCGTTTAGTAATTCCATGTTTGTCGTAATAGGCATTATGTATTATAATAGGATTTTTTTTTAAATCTATACCAATTAAAAGCTTATCACCAACTTTCATATTTGCATTGAACAGGTTTAATAATTCCTGAGCTTTATCTTCAACATAATTTCCAATATTTCCGCCTAAAAACAGCAACAAACTTGGATAATTGCTTTTTCTGTTATCCTTTAATATCTCAAAATAATCACCAACTTTTGGATGAATTTTTAAGTCTGGTAGTTTTTCTTTTAAACGATTGACAAGAATATCGATTGCCTCTTGCGAAATATCAATTGGTATATAATGAAAATCTATCTTGTTATTAACTAAAAACTCTAATGGCTTAAAAGTTTTAAAACCATCACCTGCACCCAATTCTACAATATTAAATGGCCCATTAAAATTGAGCGCTTCAATAATTTGTTTAGTTTGCATTGAAAGAATCTCAAACTCAGCATTTGTTGGATAGTACTCTGGCATATTCATTATTTCTTGAAATATGCGACTTCCATTATCATCATAAAAATATTTAGATGACAGATATTTATTCTTGGCGGTTAAGCCTTTTAGCACATCTTGTGCAAAGGTTTTATTCATGTTATTTTGCTAGTCTTATTCCTGAAAAATGCCAACGCATTTCAGCTTGAAAAAAATTTCTGTAAGTAGGTCTGCAATGATTTTTGGAGGTGGCAATGGAGCCTCCTCTGAGCACCATTTGATTAACCATAAATTTACCGTTGTACTCACCAAGTGCTCCTTCAACTTTTTTGTAATTAGGGTATGGTAAATATGCACTATTGGTCCATTCCCAAAGCTGCCCATAATTCAATTGGTTAGATGCTATTTCCCATTCAAACTCTGTAGGTAATCGCATACCTTTCCATTGTGCAAAAGCAAAAGCCTCGTATAAACTAATATGGCAAACAGGTAAGTGGCCTTTAATTTCCACTAAACCTTGAAGTGTATATTGCATCCATTTCTGATTAACTTTATGCCAATATAGTGGTGATTCTAACTGGTTTTTCTCTATAAAATCCCAACCCTCAGCATGCCACAAATTAAAATCCTTATAACCACCTGCATTAATGAATTCTATGTATTCTGAATTGGTAACTAAACGATTTGATATTTCATAATCATGAAGATAGACCTTGTGTCTTCCTAACTCATTATCGAAGCAAAAGTCCTCACCTTTATGGCCTATTTCATAAACTCCTTCTTCTATTTTAATGAATTCTTGTTTCCAATCTTCTGGTTTTAATTCTACTTTATAATCTAAAACAGGAAATGTAGGTTGGTTTCCAAAAATGTATTTTATATCGTAAATTAAAAGTTCTTGGTGTTGTTGCTCGTGCTGTAATCCTATTTCTATAACCTCTGCAATGTCTTCTGAAATTCCTTTTGAAATAAATTCTGCAAGTTCGTTATTAACATAAGTTCTATAATTAAGCACATCTATTAAAGCAGGTCTTGTCATAGTGCCTCGATTTGCTCTCATTACCCGCTCACCTACATTATTATAATAACTATTAAAATAGTAAGCATAATCCTCGTTAAACACCTTATAATTTGCTTTATATTTAGTTAAAACAAACTGTTCAAAAAACCAAGTGGAATGAGCCAAATGCCATTTGGGTGGCGATACAAATTCTACGGGTTGTATTGAAACATCTTCAGGTTTTAACGACTTACAGATAAGCTCTGTGTGATGTCTTATCTCTAAAAATCGATCTTTGGTAATTCTATGTGTTGCTATACTCTTCAAACGTTAATTATTTAAAATTTGAGTTTCAAAAATCACTTCACTTGCTAACGTTTTGTGAACAGGACAACGCGATGCTATTTCCTTTAAACGTTCCTTTTGAGTCTCATCTAAATTTCCTGTAAACTTTAATTTTTTGCTGATATGGTCTAAATATTTTGGCTTTTCAATTTCAATCTGTAAGTCGTCACTATGCTTTCTAGAGTGTGAGATATAAACAAAAACTTCTTGTAAATCCCATTTTTTTCGCTCTGCGTAAAGTTTTAGTGTCATAACAGTACAAGCTGCTAATGCAGCATTGAGGTATTCGTAAGGAGAAGGCCCAAAATCACTACCTCCAATACTTGCTGGTTCGTCTGCAATAAAGGTGTGATTTTTAGTTTGAATAGAAGTGGTAAAATTATCTTCAACGATATTTAAATGTCCTACTAATTGCTCACCTTCGGTATCTAACATAACATTTTCTTCCTTAGGAAAATAGCGCTTAGCCCATGTACCTATAATTTCCCCTGCATATTGACTATCTTTTTCAACTGATAGCAAATGATCCGCATTGTCTAAAGTCACAAAACTCTTTGGGTGATGAGCGTTAACATAGAGTTGCTGCGCATTTTCTATCCCAACGATTTTATCGAAAGGAGAATGCATAATGAGAAGTGGCTTCCTTAAGTTCTTAACTATTTCAGGCAAATCGGTTTTACTAAATTCTTTTACAAAATCTTGGTTAATTACAAATGGTCGTCCTCCAATATTTACTTCAATAGCCCTTTTATCTTTAACCTCATTAACCTGATGAGAAAATAAATGCATTACATGATTTACAGTTGCAGGTGCTCCAATGGTCGCAACTGCCTTTACTTCATCTAATTTTGAAGCCGCGACCAATACAGCAGCTCCTCCCAATGAATGCCCTACCAATAATCCAGGAGCATCGTAGTGCTCAGCTATATAACTATGTACATCTAATAAATCTTCTACGTTAGCAGAAAAATGACTGTCTGCAAATTCACCTTCACTTCTCCCTAAACCAGTAAAATCGAATCGTACTACAGCAAACCCATCTTGTGTTAATTGCCTACTCACATTTCTTACGGCACTGAGGCTACTGCTACAAGTAAAACAATGTGCAAAAATGGCATAGTAATTTGGTTTTTGGTTTGCAGGCAACTCTAAGCTTGCATTTAGAATTAATCCTTTTCTATTCTTTATTTTTAGTTTTGTATTTTTCATTATCACTTAAATTAAAACCTCTCAATAACCGTTGAGTTTAAATTTTATCCTCTATCTGTATTCTGGGTTTTCAAAAGACCAATGTGTACCGCTATCCCACGCCTCACGAGAATTACCATAATTACTATAACCATTATTATCTTTTAATAATTTTGCCAAATGCAACAGGTTATAGGTCATAAAAGTGGTATTTCTATTTGTAAATTCTGAATCGAAACCAACTGGTGGCTCAATAGATTTATCTTTCCATTCTGTATCTCCATAGCTTGGTCCTGGGCCAACCTCACCAATCCATCCACAATCTGCTTGCGGAGGAATAGAATAGCCTACATGTTGTAAAGCATATAAAATGCCCATTGCACAGTGTTTTACGCCATCTTCATTGCCTGTTACCATGCATCCACCGACTTTACCGTAATATATGTATTGCCCTTTATCGTTAGTTTCTCCACTCATTGCATATAAACGCTCGATTAATTTCTGGGCTTCAGAAGATTTTTCCCCTAACCATATTGGTGTGCCAACGATTAAAACATCTGCTTCTTCAACTTTCTTATAAATATTTGGCCATTCGTCTTTATCCCATCCCTTTTCTGTCATATCTGGATAAACGCCAGCTGCAACATCGTGGTCTATAAGTCGAATCGTTTCAAACGAAACATTTTCCTTTTTCAAAATATTTTGTGATACTTTCATAAGTGTTTCTGTGTGACTTACTGCTGGCGATTTTTTTAGTGTACAATTGATATATAACACTTTAAGTTTTGAAAAATTCATAGTTTCATTTTTTTAATTGGTTAAGAGCTACATGATAGCATGGAACAACCTACTTTATGTCTAGCCCAATCAGGTCTTTTAGTAAACCAATTATTATATTCTGGCTGTTCATCGTAAGGGTTTTTAAGAAGTGTAAACAACTCATCTATTAAACTGTAATCTCCATCATTAGCTTTGTCTATTGCTAACTGAGCCATATAATTTCTTAACACGTATTTCGGATTTACTGCATTCATTTTTCCCTGCCTTTTGTTATCTGATAAAATCTCTTTATCTAATCTTTGATTATAGGCTATGAACCAAGCTTCCCATTGCTCAGAAATTGAGTCCTTAATTTCTTCTGGTTTATAAAATGCGTCAGCAATGATTTCTATTCCATTTTCAGGATTTCCTTTTTTGAAATTGGATAAATTCCTAAAAAAAATAGTCATATCTGTTTCTGTGAGCAACAAACAATCTTCTAAATCTTGTATAAGTTTAGTATCGTTTTCTTCTTCAAGTTCTAAACCTAATTTAGAACGCATCATTTGAAGTGATTTCAATTCAAAATCCATTTGGTATTGATTTAGAATTTCTTCAAAAGGTTCTACTTCTTCCACTAAAGGAAATAAGGCATTAGCAAGTTGTAACAAATTCCAAAGACCAATATTGGGTTGGTTGCCATATCTATAGCGTTTATTTTGTTTATCGGTTGTGTTTGGCGTCCAACCAAAATCGAAATCTTCTAACCAACCGTAAGGCCCATAATCTATTGTTAGACCAAGAATAGACATGTTATCTGTATTCATAACACCATGAACAAAACCCACGCGTTGCCAATGGATAATCATATCTAATGTTCGGTTAGTTACCTCCCTAAAAAATGCGATGTAGGTTTCTTTTGATGGTTTTCCAAGTTCTGAATAAAAGTATTTTATGGTATAGTCTGCAAGTTTTTTTAAGTTCTCATTATCTTGTCTTGCGGCAAACAATTCAAAATTTCCAAATCTTATAAAGGTTGGTGCCACACGAGCTACAATGGCACCTTTTTCGTAATCCGCATTGCCATCGTAAAGCATATCTCTTAACACATCGTCACCAGACAACATTAAACTCAACGCTCTTGTTGTTGGCACACCCAAGTGAAACATGGCTTCACTACACAGATATTCTCTAATTGATGAGCGTAAAACAGCTAAACCATCACCTTGTCTAGAATAAGGTGTTTCACCCGAACCTTTGAGTTGTATTGCCCATCTCTTATCGTTTTCTAAAACTTCAAATAAATTGATAGCTCTTCCATCGCCTAATTGTCCTGCCCAGTTTCCAAATTGATGACCTGCATAAGCCATGGCATAAGGTTTTGTTTTTGGGTATGTTTCTGTACCTGAAAATATTTCTAAAAAATCTTTTGAGCTAATATCATTTTCACTGATACCAATAGCTTTAGCCATTTCTTTTGAAGCATGAATCAATTTTGGTTTTGATGGTTTTACAGGCTCAACATAACTATGCGTTGCCTTTGTTACCTGACGTCTGGTATTAGCCGTATTAGAATCAGAAGGCAGTTCGTTATTAAATGTATCTGATATTTGTAATTTCATATAATGAAAAAAGAAGTTCTTTTGTTTGAAATATTTTTTAGGTTTTGTCGACAAGCGCTTACAAATATTACAATGTGTCAACTTTATAAAAATACAACTTCAATCTTTGTATTTCTTATAATAGAATGTTAAGTCTTGTATTTTTCGTAATTTAGACCTAATTCTAAAATAAAAAACCCTATGTCAAAGTCTCTAATTAAAGACACCCAAGAATTTGTTTTCAACCTCTTTAAAGAAGAGCTTCCAAATAATTTTATTTATCATAATTACACACATACTGAACGTGTATTAAGAAGTACTAGAGAAATTATTGAAAATTCTGATGTGTCAAAAAAAGATGCTGAAATACTAGAGTTAACAGCTTTATTACATGACGTAGGTTACACAAAAGGATGTGATAACCATGAAGCCGAAAGTGTAAAAATAGCAACTGCTTTCTTAGAAGAAAAAAAAGTAGATAAAGAGATTATACAATCTGTTTCGGATTGTATAATGGCTACTAAGTTTAATGCAAAGCCAACGAACGAACTTGAAAAAATCATTAGAGATGCTGATGCTTCTCACTTTGGTAAAAAATACTTTAGTGAGGCAAGTGAATTTTTGAGAAAAGAATTAGAGTTACAAGGAAGAAAAGCATTTTCACCTTCTGAATGGAGAAACGAAAATATAGAAGTTTTAACTCAAAAGCATCAATTTTATACAGATTACGCACTAAAAAATTGGCAACCAAGAAAAGAGAAAAACTTGGCTAAGTTAATGGGCAAAAAGAAAAAGAAGAAAAAGAAACTCGATGTTGAGAAGCTAAAAGCTAAATATAAAGCACAGTATAAAAATGACAGTCCAGAGCGTGGTGTGCAAACCTTTTATAGGACAGCCTTAAGAAACCACATTAAACTAAGTGACATTGCGGACACAAAAGCAAACATATTATTGTCTGTTAATGCTATTATTATTTCGGTGGTTTTGGCTAACTTAATTTCTAAACTAGATACCAACCCATATTTAACGTGGCCAACAATAATTTTTACATTGTTTTGTGTTGTTTCAATGATTCTTTCGATTATTGCAACTCGTCCTAATGTAACCAGTGGTGAATTCACAAAAGAAGATGTGAAAAACCAAAAAGTGAATTTAAGTTTCTTTGGTAACTTCCATAAAATGAAGCTAGAAGAATTTGAATGGGCCATTAAAGAAATGGTACAAGACAAAGATTACATCTATAAAGCGCTTACTAAGGATTTATATTTTTTAGGAAAAGTTTTAGAGCGAAAATACAGATTGCTACGTATTACATATACGGTATTTATGATTGGTATTATTGTGTCTTTAATTGCCTTTGGTGTTGCCGTTAAAAATAACCCTGGAATTGACATTGAAGACGTACTGCCTGATACCAATGAAACAACTTACATCATAGATTATCAAAGTCTTAATGAAAGTTTTAAGATTTAATAGTCTCCATTAAATCATCGTAGGTATAGAAAACTTTATCATCGTTATTTTCATGATACAGAATACTAACACGTAGAGCCTTTAAGCCTGTTATTGCCTGTAAATCCTC
The DNA here is from genome assembly GCF_042434315.1 of Winogradskyella pulchriflava. Taxonomy (NCBI): domain Bacteria; kingdom Pseudomonadati; phylum Bacteroidota; class Flavobacteriia; order Flavobacteriales; family Flavobacteriaceae; genus Winogradskyella; species Winogradskyella pulchriflava. The sequence continues at coordinate 166,998 of NZ_JBHLTQ010000001.1, forward strand.
TAGCTCTAAATACTCTAAATCTGTATTTAAAACTTTCTTAGATTGCAAGAATCTTATATATCTAACGTATTCCTCTTCATCATCTTTTTGGGAATAAACTATAGTAAGCTTTCCTTTTTGAGTAATACGTTCTTCAGTACCTTTTATAAACGCTTTATCTACACGTTTTTTTACAACTTCATAACGAGCATTGTAGGTGCCATCGACATCAAAACGTTTTTCATCCATTCTAAATCGTATTGATAAAGGCTGATTAAAAACTAAAATCATAGATGCAACATCTAAGGCTATTGGATATTCATTCTGATTTTGATAGTATTCATTCTCCATCTCGCACATTACCTGCAACTGCCATAATCTTAAATTATAAAGGTAAATCATATTAAAGCTATCTTGCTTTGTAATAGACTCACCTATATACATATTATGTTCGACGCCATCAGTTTTAAAACGTTCAAAAAAATGAGGATACATTTTCTGAGCTTCTATTTGCTTCTCATCTATTATTGAAGACATATTTGAGTTAATTAGCTTAACTGTATCATCATAATGTTTTCTGTAGAAATAAATCACCTCCAAATCAGTATCAACTTTACTGAAATAATCTTCTATATCCTCTTTTATGAATGGCTGGGTATCTTTAATTAATTGAAGTACAGGCTTAACTTCTTCTTTTAAAAACGTAGTGATGTCATGTTCGCTATCTACTTTAAAATTTTCATTTAACCCAGAGGAGAACTCTAAAACCTGATACTTTATCTGTTCATAAATAGGCAGACTTTTATCCTCAATAGTTTGATCTAATATTTTTTCAACCAACGAAAGTTGCAATGCTAAATCCTTTTGAGTAGCTGAGTTTCTTGCATTAGAAGATCCTTTAACATCAATTTGACCAAACAATGGATACACATTATCAAATGCTATTTTTTTAAATGTAGGCGTTACACCAGTATTCATTTCAGCTTTAATGTATCTTCTTGCTTCTTCAGCAAATTTCCAATGTACACTCGAGTGAATGGAAGTACATTCCTTCTGAATTATAGCTTCTATTAAGTTTTCTTCATCTTTTTTAGAGCGCTCAACTGCAGAAACTATAAAAGGCATTACATCTTCTAACTTATTGGCATTGATACTATTTAAAACTTTGGGTTTTGCAGATACCAATTCTAAAACACCTAACAACTGGTAATCATTTGCAATTGGTGCAAAGATTGCGCTTTGTATCCCTTGGTCCATTAAAATTTTTACATGTGGTGCTTGCCCTTCCGATTTCTCAAACATTTTATTAACATCTGATACTGAAAAATACTTTTTTTCTTTAAGCAAGCGATTGTAAGACCATTTACAAAGTGCATCAGAACACTGAGTCGTTTCTAAATTATTAAGCAAAAAGCTATTCATACCTGCACCATATACGCGCTCAAAAGTATCATCTCTTTTATTGTAAATAGAAAAACCTACCTGTATATCGTTTAAGCCTAAGAGTGAGCGAAAAATATTTTGAAAGTTTTTCATAAAACTCTCATCCTTCCGTTTGGCTTCACCTATTAAACTCGACTTAATATTAGATATCGATTGGTCATCTGTAACATCAAACATATTTGATATTACAAAACCTTTAAAATTGTAACTATGAGGTGGAAACTTTTCTTTCCAAAGTTCTATATTTTCAAAATTATCTAGTAATTCTTCATAATCCTTATCTGTAATTTTAGGTGCGTCTGCACTTGGCACAATCTCAGTAAAATCGGCATTATATAAAATCTTATAATAACGTTTTACACCTTTAGCATCTGGTATTTCGTAAAAAAATGGGCGCTTAAAATTAAGATCATAGCCATAGCAAAAACCCAAAATTATTGTACATGCTATGATATATGTTTGATCCTCTGGAATATTTTTAATCTCTAACTTAAAATCCTCACCTGCTGTTTTTATGATGGACTTAAAACGCTCTGACGCATTAAAAACAACATTATGAAAGGGTATTGAAGCAGTTTTTATTTCATTTTTGCTAAGTATAGGACTAAATGAATCTTGAAGAATTCCAGCAATTTCCTTTTCGTAAGTTTGGAATAAGGACACATCACTAAACCCTTCTCTTAATATAGGATTATCCTCTGCGATTTTTAAAACACGACGTGCGTTGGCTGCAATAAAATCGTTATCTGCACGGATTAGTTCTTCGTACTGATTCAATAATTTATTAAAACTCACCTTTAAGATAAAAGGTGATTCTATGTTATCATTAATGTCCAACGTCGTAGTTTTTTCGAATAAGCAAAGTTATGAATATTATATATAGTCGTTATTATAAGGACGACCTTACATTGAAAATGTTACTAAAAAAACTACTAAAAATGCTAAAAAAACAGTTTTAGATTTTTTTTAAGCTCATCGCAAAACCACCACCTTCAGCTAAATTAACTGACAATTTAGAATCCTTAGTTATATCTATCTTTTCAATGGTAATATCTAAGGGATTATTATCCCAATGCGCATTTTTACCATCTTTATAAATGATAACTTCGTAATCTTGATTGTCATCTAGGAAATCAAAAGTTAAGTCTATAGTTCTTGCGTTTTCATCAGTAATTCCTCCAACAAACCAATTGCCTGTTCCGCGTTCTTGTCTAGCAATGGTAACATAATCTCCAACCTCACCATTCAATACTTTTGTTTGTTGCCAATCCACTCCTACATCTCTAATGAACTGCAATGGCTCTGGATTAGCTTCATAATGCTCTACCAGATCAGCTGCCATTTGCACTGGACTATAAATTACTACGTAAAGTGCCAATTGCTGAGCTATTGTTGTATTAACCTGATTATCTTTTTTATACTCATCGAATTTTATATTGAAAATACCAGGAGTATAATCAATAGGACCAGATAACATTCGTGTAAAAGCTACAATTGGTAAATGTTCTGGCGGATTACCACCATCGCTTGCCCAAGCATTAAACTCTTGTCCTCTAAGGCCTTCTCGTGAAATAATATTTGGATATGTTCTTCGTAATCCTGTGGCTTTTATCGGCTCATGTGCATTAACAGCCACTTCATATTTAGCAGCTTTAATCGCTGCATTATTATACTGATTAACCATATATTGCCCATGATGGTATTCACCTTTAGGTAAAATTTTACCAACATAACCCGATTTTACGGCATGCATGCCATACTTCTGCATTAACGCATAAGCGGTATCTTGTTGTTTTTCGTAAGTCTCTGTAGCGGCAGAGGTTTCGTGATGCATAATGATTTCTACTCCTTTTTCTTTGGCATAACGTGTCACTTCATCGATATCGTAATCTGGATATGGAGTTACAAAATCGAATACACCTTCGCGATCTTCAAAACCAATCCAATGTTCCCAACCTGTATTCCAACCTTCTACTAAAACACCTCCAATATTATTTTTTGCAGAGAAATCAATAAAGCTCTTAACGTTTTCAGTAGTTGCTCCGTGTCTTCCATGTGATTTTCCTCCATCTGTCCATGTGCTCATATCTTGTGTCATTCCGTAATCCCAAGAGGATTTTCCAAGATGCATTTCCCACCAAACTCCTGTGTATTTCATAGGTTTAAACCAAGAAACATCACCCAACTTATTTGGCTCGTTAAGATTAACTATAAGCTTAGACTCGATTAAATCTGGTGCATTATCTGAAATTTGAATGGTTCTCCATGGTGTATTAAAAGGAACGGTTTTCTTCACCTTGTAATCTGTGTTTTCAGAACCAACCAAGTTGCTTTTTAAATTGAGATTTTCAGTATCCACTTTTAAGGTCATACCAGAATAATCGATTAGAGCGGCTTCATGAAAACTTAAATATGTGCCGTCACTTCCAACCATCGTTACTGGTGTATTCACCGCATTTTCTGGAATATAGGTTTGCGCTAAATTCTTATGATTAGCAAATTGTAAAGCATCTATTTCTGAAAGCTTAGTTGTATTATACAAATGCTCGTAAATATCCCAATCTCCAGGAATCCAAAAGGTTTTGTAGTCTTCGGTAAGATTGAACTCTGTATGTTCATCATTGATATAAATATCACCCTTAAAATTAGCTTGTTCAGGGAATTCATATCTAAAGCCAATACCATCATCATACACTTTAAAAACAACAGTCATTAAACGTGCGGTTTCATTATTTTCTTGAAGTTCTATTTTTAATTCGTTGTAGTTATTCACGACATCTAATTGCTCTCCCCAAGGCATTTGCCATGTTTCATTAAAAGATGATGTTGATGTATTATTTATTTTGAAGTTTTTCTCGAAATCATCCACATCCTTAAAATCGAAGCCTAAATACGAGGTATCTACAACCGTTTTATTATTGAATCTTACAGTATAAAAAGGCTTTCCTTCTCCATTGAGGTTGAAGTTGACTTCAACTGCCTTATTAGGTGATGACACGTCTAAAATTTTTGCATTCTCCTTAGAACAAGAATACAACACAGCAATTATAAGTAGAGATATGAACTTAATTTTCATGATTTATCTTTTTCAATTAGTACAATATTAAAATCTGAATCGATTGTTATTTTTCCATTTTCTACAGTTGCTGTTTTACCAGAATATGCATCTCTTAACATTACTCTTTCTTCAAAAATTTTAGACACATCTATAATTTTTTCTCCTTTTTCCAAGTCTAAACCAACAATAACTAAATCTTTAAAATCACCCTTTTGGTAACTTCTATAAAAATAGTATGGTTGCTCAGTTATCATTTGATGAACTCCTGCTCCAACAGCTGGGTGATTTGCTCTAAATTTACCTAATTTTTGCCAATGACTTAAGACTTCTTTTGTTCTTGGTCTCTTTGCAATGGAATCCCAATTCATAAAGGAACGCAATGTAGCATCACCTTCTGTTCCGGGCACAACAAGTGAACGTGAGGATTCATCACCATAATACACTTGTGATGTTCCAGGTGATAACAAGAGTTTATTTGCTGTTTCAAATGGCTTTTTACGTACAGCATCAAACGGACTACCATCATCGTGAGAGCTTAAATAATTTAATGTTCCAAAATCTTTTAAGTCTCCATTTAATACATCAGAATAGCGTTTGAATAAGTCTTCGTAACCCATTTCTTTAGAATTCCACTTAAATTCAAAATTGATTAAACTATGAAAACTCGCAGGATCGAAATAATTTACTTTTCTATCCCCAAAATCGAATAATTGACCTCCACTTACTCCATAGTTATAAACTTCTCCCACAATGTAAAAATCATTATCGTCTAAAACTTGCTCAGGGTTATTCTTTTTAAATTCTGAAAACGCATAATCACATTCTTTTTTGAATTCTTCCCAAACATATTCTTCAGTATGTTTTACGGTGTCTGCTCTATAACCATCTACTCCAAATTCTGTAATATAATCGGTTAACCATTTCATAATATAAAAGCGTGGTGCTCTTGGGTGACCAGTGCGTTCAAAGAATTCATCAAGCTCTTTCACTTCTTGGTCATAACGACCTTCAGCTTTCCATTTTTCTACCAATTGTGGAGGTAATTCTACATCATCGTTACTTTCAGTTCTAATATCTGGTAAATTGGCAACCAAAGTACAACTAATCGTATTTTCATAACTATCATATGTACATTGTGGATTTGTACGTACCCATTCATCAGGCCAAACCGGATCTTTTTCAGTTACAGGACCTGTGTGGTTTATTACTGCGTCTAATACAATACGTATTCCTCTAGCATGAGCTTCTTTTACTAATTCATGTAAATCTTCTTTGGTTCCAAAATTAGGATCTATTTTAGTCCAATCTTTAGCCCAATAGCCGTGAAAACCGTAGGTGACTCCAGTGCCTTCGTCTGTTCCACCGTGAATTTGCTCCACAATAGGAGTCATCCAAATAGCATTGATGCCTAGATCTGTAAAATAGCCTTCTTTTACTTTTTCAGTGATGCCTTTTATGTCGCCTCCTTCAAAACCACGAAGCTTTCCGGTTTCTTTTGTTCTATCAAAATTGATATCATTAGATGTATCTCCGTTATTGAAACGGTCTGTTAGCAAGAAATAGAGGTTTGCGCCCTCCCAAATAAAGGGTGTTTTTTGAGCTTGCTCTTTACTTTTATTATCCTCTTTGATATTTGAATTGGTCTTATTTTTACAACTTATAATCATCAGTGTAACAAGTAAGATATATATTGATTTTTGCATCGTTTTATTTTATTAATATTCTATAGTCCCAAGCTCCAATTTCGAAAGCATCACCTGTCAAATCAACTTTTTCATTCGTTAAATAATCAATATATTTACCTTGAGGTACGTTAATTTTATTCCCTTCATCAGAAAAATTACCAATAAAAAGTAATGCTTGTCCATTTTTTGAGCGCTCAAACATTAAAATATCTTTTTCAGAATCCAGGCGTTTATAAGTTGCAGCGTCCTTACCTCCATTCAGAGCTGGATTAGCATTTTTGAGTTCCCCTAGTTTTTTCAAAAATTCAAAATAGTCTCCTTTTTTCTTTGGTATAGAATCCTTTTCGAAGAATTTGAGACGATGCTCCATATCGTATTCTTGTCCGCTATAAATCAAAGGCATGCCAGGCATTGTGTACGTTAAAGCCGTGAATAATTCCTTTTTATCTCCCATACGCTCTTTAATGGTACCATTCCAAGAGTTTTCATCGTGGTTGGTAATGAAATTCATCAAGATGTCATCTGCATCATAATCGGTTTTGATTTTTTCCATGTAGGCATCAAACTCGACAACGGATTTCTCGCCTTTTGCTAAACCATTCATTAAATGATGACCATTCCATGCGTAAGCCATATCAAACAAATTACCATCTAACAATTCTGGTTCCCAAGCCTCAGCCAACATAAATACATCTTTCTTATTTCGTAATTCTGCAATGGCAGTTTCCCAAAAATCCAATGGAACAGAACCTGCAACATCACATCTAAAACCATCAACACCTTCTTCTGTCACCCAATAACTCATGTCTTCAATCATTTCTTTTCTCATGTCTAGATTGTCGTAGTTTAAGTCTGCTACATCTGTCCAATCCGTATCTTTTGGATGTATAATTTCTCCTGCTTCATTTTTGGTATAATATTCTGGATGGTTTTTTAACCATTCATGATCCCAACCTGTGTGATTTGGCACCCAATCTAAAATGACATAAATTCCATTATCATGTGCTGTTTTTACCAATTCTCTAAAATCTTCTTTTGTGCCGAATTCTGGATTGATTTCAGTAAAGTCAGTAACTGCGTAGTAACTTCCTAAGTACTTGGCTTGCTCCTCTTCTGGAAATTCAGAAGCAAACTTGGTGCCTTCTGCCTTTCTTTTTGTTTCTGAAATTGGAAACACTGGCATTAACCAAATCACTTTTACTCCTAATTCTTTTAACTGCGGAATATCCTTCGTGAATTCATCAAAAGTACCTTCAGGCGAATACTGACGAATATTTGCTTCATAGATAACTGCACTTTCTAAGATGTCGTTAGAAATAGGCTTAAATTCTGAAATTATTTCTTCAATAACTTCAACCTCCTTCATATTCTCTTTACAGGAAATTAATATTGAAATTGTAAAAATTACTAATAATAGTTTTTTCATGATTACTTAATTTTAAGTATAAATGATTCTAGTGGCTTTATGTCGATTCTCACTTCGGCTTTGCCATTGTCAACTTTTAACGTCGAAGTATAGGTGTTGTATAATTGATCTTTTACTTCGTATTCACCATCTTGAAGTTTTAATTTTTGAACTAAATCTTCTGGCAATTGCAATTCGAATCCATATGTATGCTCAGCGTTGAAATTTGAAATGATAATCAATTGCTCATCATCACTCCAACGAACAAACGACAACACCTTATCATTATACCATTCTGTATTTTGATGATTGTAATGTTGAATATCTTGATAATTGCCCATTAATGCCGAACTATTAATCGTGAAATTCAATAAACGTTTATAAAAATCTCGAAGCTCTTTTTCTGCTTCTGTGGATTGGCCACCATCAAACTTTTTATTGTTTACCCAACGCACCATACTTGGCACAGAACCATAATCGAAAATCGAAGTTCTTGTCGGATCACCAAATCCTAAATCTTCCGCTCCTGGTTCACCAAATTCTTGTCCGAAATAAATCATGGTTGGAGCAGTAGAGGATGTTGCAGAAACGACCATTGCTGGTTTTCCTTTTTCGGCGCTACCAGCAAAATCTGGACTTGCAATTCGTTGCTCATCATGGTTTTCTAGAAAATGAAGCATGTGGTGCTCAATATCACTCAACTCATTTAAAATTGGTGGAATGTTATCTGTACTTCCATGGCCTTGCATCACATGTTTTAGCGTATCATACAATTGCACTTTATCATACAAATAATCCATTTTTCCTTTACGAATGTAATCTCTGTAAAGACTTGGGTTGTAAACTTCAGCTAATAAAAACGCATCTGGGTTTTTCATTTTTATATGCGAATTCATATAGCTCCAAAATTCTACTGGCACCATTTCTGCCATATCGTAACGGAAACCATCAACGCCTTTTGCTGTCCAATACAATGCAATATCTTTAAATTTCTTCCACGAACTAGGTACAGTCTTATCTTTCCAAAAGTTAAAGTGTTTTTTGTAATCTTCATTATCAAAACCTTCTGGTAATTCATCAAAATCCTTTCTACCATCTGGCGACACTCCGTAATTTACTTTTACGGTTTCGTACCAATCATTCATATCTGGTTGTGATGCACGAGAGCCATTTCCTGTCCATTTTGCTGGCACTTCTTCAAACTTACTATCTGCCAAGGGATGTTTTTCACCACCTAAAGGTTGGTAACCGTGTTTCCATTCTGGCACTTTAAATGATTCACCTGGATTGTAATAAAAATTATTATTAACGTCGTATGTTTTTGTTTTATCGTCTTCTGCGCCAAAATCTGATGCTCCTTCTGGATTTGATAAACTCTGGTAGTTACGTGCAACGTGATTTGGTACAATATCAATGATGACTTTTAAGCCTGCTTTGTGCGAACGCTCAATCAAAGCTTCAAATTCTTGTAGTCTGTTTTCAACATTTACAGCTAAATCTGGATTTACATTATAATAATCCTTAACTGCATAAGGAGAACCAGCACGACCTTTTACGATATCTGGATCATCGTTAGAAATGCCGAATTTGGAATAATCTGTAATCACATCATGATGCGGAACTCCTGTGTACCAAATATGCGTCACTCCTAAATCTTTGATTTCTGAAAGTGCTTTATCCGTAAAATCATTGAATTTCCCAACTCCGTTATCTTCTAAAGTTCCCCAAGGTTTGTTGGTAGTATTTGTGTTACCGAATAATCTTGTAAATACTTGATAAACGACTTCCTTTTTCTTCATATTCGTTTTTATTTCTTCACTTCGACTACGCTCAGTGACCGTTTCTTTTACTTCGTTTTTGCATCCTAAGAACATGGCGAAAACGAGTATTAAACAAGTTAGAAATTTAGTGTTCATTAGGCTTATTTTTTAAGTTTTATTTTGATTTCTTTTTCTATTGAAGTATCCCAAAACACATCAATTGTTAAGGTTTTATATTTAGCATTATATGAACCTTCTACCTTTTTATTTCCAACTTTAATTTTCTTCGGCTTGTTCAGAATATTATGAATTGTTAAAACAATCTTTTTTGTTGTGGCTGCATAGTTTTTTCCTGTTTTAGCTTCAAACTCAATTTCTAGCCAATTGCCTTTTTGCTCAACTTCAAACTTTAAAATCTGAAAGGCTTCGTTCCCTATTGGGTTAGCAGTTTTTCCATCATCAAAATACAATTCTCGTTTAGATTGCTTTACGGAATCATCGTGGTAGTATTGTAATTGAAATGTACTATCATCATAATTTTCGGTAGTTTGAACCAAATCAGTTAATGGAATAAAAGCACCTGCTCTCACATAAACCGGAATAAAATCTTCTCTTAACTGAACGGTTTTTGCTGTGCCTCCTTCAGTAATCTTATCGGTTTCAATATCAAACCACTTTGAACCTTTTGGGAAGTAAATTTCTTGCTCTTTTTTACCAGCTTCCAAAACTGGCGAGACCAAAATATCATTTCCCCATAAATAGGTTTTTGAATAATTGAATAATTCTGGATTGCTTGGTTCTTCGAACAACAGAGGACGCATTAACGGCTTTCCATATTTATGATTTTCGTACACCAAATTATAGTTATATGGTAATAATCTATAACGCATCGCAATGGCAAAACTCGCTAGTCGTTTAGCTTTTTCACTTCTAAAAACAGGCTCACTTGGTACATCCTCTTGTGCATGTGGTCTAAATATGGGATTGAAAACTCCATATTGTAACCAACGCACATAGAGTTCATCATCCAAATTAGCTCCTGCAAATCCGCCTAAATCACTATGCATGTAAGCCATGCCTTGCATTCCCATTTGTAGTGCAATTTCGGGTTGAGATTGCAATCCTCCCCAAGTTCTATTGACATCTCCCGACCATGGAATCATTCCGTAACGTTGTGAACCAGAATAACCTGCTCGCATTAAAATGAATGGTCTTGTATCTGGAAAATCGCGTTGGTATCCTTCGTAAATTAGTCTCGCCCAATCGTGTCCATAAATATTATGCACTTCATCTGCGTTTCCTGTATGATGTTGCACCCAATTGGGATGCACTTCGGGTTCTCCCAAGTCTCCCCAAACTCCAGCCACTCCTTTATTGGCTAAATCTTTGTAGATGTTCCAAAACCATTGTTCTCCTTCGGGTTTGTAAATGTCTATTAGTCCTGTGTTGCCAAAATAGAAATCGTATTTAGCAGGATTACCGATAGAATCTTTTGCTAAAACATCTTTCGCAACAGCTTCTTCCCATCTTTTCGAGGTCGTTAAAATAAAAGGCTCTGTTATAGTAATCGTTTTTACGCCTTTATCATTGAGACGTTTTACCATGCCTTCAAAATCCGGAAATGAATCTCTAAAGACTTCCAAATTTCCCATAGTGCCTTTAATGTCTTTTCCGAACCAATATAAATCTAGAATGATGGCATCTACCGGAATTTCTTCTTCTTTGAATTTATCAATCGTCATTTCTACTTCTTCCTGAGAATGGTAACCAAATCTGCTTGAAAAATTACCTAATGCCCAACGTGGTAGCATGGGCTGTTTTCCTGTTAAATAAGTATAATTATCCATGATGTCGTACCAAGTGTCACCTACTATAATTTGATAGGTTTTACGACCAGAAATAGTTTCGTAGGTTAAGGTGTTATCACTTTTACTATCTAAATCTAAATAGCCAATGGGTGCGTTATCGAAATGAATCATGTATTTGTTTGAAGACAAGACTATTGGCAATGTAAAATTCATCAATTGTGATTCGGTTTCGTAGCCATAGTGCGCTCTATTGTACAATGGTAAACGATAACCTCTGCGATTCATTCCCAAGGCTCTTGCTCCTCCACCATAAAGAACCTCATCTTTTGTGAGGTTGAATTCTATTTTTTCAGTGGAATCAGCAACGATGTTGCCTTTGACCATATCCATGGGTTCGTGCTTGCTTTTGTAGTAGCCTCGCTTTTCGGATGTGATTAATTTATCTTTGTAGTAGTAAGAGATTTGGAATGGGCTTTTTGTGATTATTACTTTTAAACCTGATTTAGTAGTTAGCAGAATATCTTGACCTCTTTGTAAAATTTCAAATTTAGAAGTATTAGGCTCAGTGGTTACTGTATGAGATTCTGGATTTAGCATTTCGCCTCTTGGCACAAATGTGGTCTCTATAATATTAGAAGAAAATGGTCTAATTAAATAATAGCCATCATACACTCTTATTGCAACCTGTGCTCCATTATTTATATTCTCAGGTTCAATAAAAATACGCTCAACGTTTTGAGCAGTTATTGAAACTGTATAAAGTAGGAGTGTTATAAAGAAAATTAAGTATTTCATTTTATGTTTTTATACCTACAAGGTTTTAAAACCTTGCAGGATTTGTTTCAATTGGGCTCTTCTAGACCTGTCAGGTTTTGAAAACCTGACAGGTCTGTTAACGATAAAATTAGTTTCCCAACAAAAATATTAAAGGCTGATCTAATCTTGCGTTCCAAGAGTTTTCTGAATGGTCTGCACCTTCAAAAAATAAATTTTTAGAATCCGTTTCTGTATAGCCTTTTGATTTTAAAATTTCGTTAACTCTTGGTGCGTATTGCGGATAATGTTCGTCTAACGTTTTGTTACCATAATCGAAATACAATTTATGCACACCTGCTTTTGGTAAATTAGCTTCCATATATTTAAAAATAGCATCTGGTAAAGGATTGTTTTCTTCTAATCCAGCACCTGGCCAATGTGTCGAAACACATGCAGCACCTCCAAATATTTCTGGATATTCTGAAATTGCATACATTGACATTAAGCCACCCATACTAGCTCCCATTACAAATGTGTTTTCTCTATTAGTATGAACAGAATAAGCTTCATCTATAGTTGGTTTTAATTCTTCGATTATAAATTTTAAATAATTATCACTATTAAACTTAGAATCAGCATTAGTATTTGTCGCTTGACTCAAAAGATCTTCTTGGCTTGATTTATCTAAAAGATAAAAGGCTTTTTGAGGGAATAAATCTTGCCAACGGTTTTCTGGGATATTATGAATAGCTACTACTACAAAATCTTTAACTCTATCATCATCCATTAGTTTACTAGCCCATTCATCTACTTTCCATTCTTGTTTATTCCATGTGGTCGTGCTATCAAATAACATTTGCCCATCATGCATGTACAACACCGCATAATCCTTATTTTCAACATAACTTTCTGGTAACCATACATCAACTGGTCTCGATTGAATATATTTTGATGGAAAATTAGCAACTCGATGTATTTCACCTTTATAAAGCGTGATGTCTTTTAGATGTTGAAACCTTACCTTTGGTAAACTAATTGTAGTTTCAGCCTCGTTAACTTCAACCTCCTTCGTTTTATTTTTACAGGATAGCAAAACCAATAGAATTAGTGCATAGCAAACATTTTTCATGGATTATAATTTTGTTGTTAATATTAAACTCCCTTTTTCATTCAACTTAATGCTGTCTCCCCAAGTCATCGTTTCTCCAGAAATTATATTTTTAAGCGTCTTACCTTTTAAACCCATTTCCTCGTGATATTTTAAATCTATTTCAATAGGTTTATTATTCTTATTGATGATATGCACAACTGTTTCATCTCCTTTAGTGCGATATAAAAAATAAGTGCCCATAAAAGGTGCAAAATGTTTAGTTTCACCTTCGTGAATGGCTTCACTTGTTTTTCTGTAATTCAATATTTTTTTGAGATAAGATTGCATGTCTTTTTGTTCAGCAGACAATCCTTCTCCTGTAAATGCATTCACCTTATCTCCTTCCCAACCTCCAGGGAAATCCGTTCTAATCAATCCGTGATCTCCTGGATTATCAAAATCGTCCATTAAGATTTCTGTACCATAATAAATCTGCGGTATTCTTGGCAACATTAACAAGTAACTCAATGCTATTTTGGTGTTAACTGCATCACCTTTTAATTCAGTATAAACACGACTTTTATCATGATTATCTAAAAATGCCATGATATCTTTTGGTGAGGTATAAGCAAAATCGTTAGCTAATCCTTCGTACATTTTAACGAGACCTTTATCCCAAGATTCTTCTTCGTTTAAAGCATCAATAATATGTTTTTGCATGGCAAAATCCATTGATGATTTTAAATTAGAATCGTAGCCATCCTTATTTTCATGACCTTCTTGCCAATATGCAATTAAAAGCGGATTGTAACTCCACTCTTCACCAACAATACTAAAATTAGGATACTCAGTCATTATTGCACCTGCCCAATCGCTCATAAATGCTTTATCTGGATATGGATAGGTGTCTTGACGGATGCCACCTAAGCCTAAGGTTTCTACCCACCAAATACTATTTTGAATAATGTAATTAGCCATGAACGGGTTACGTTGATTTAAATCTGGCATATCTGGCACAAACCAACCTTGAGACATACCATCATTATCCATTTTTGCTGCATAAGGATCTTGATTTGTGGTTCGTCTATGGTTAGACATTTTAGTTGTTTCCCTGTTCCAATTATCAATATTTTCGAGATAATAATCTTGATAATTTACCCAATCTTTAAATGGTAAATCTTTCATCCACCAATGTTCTAACCCACAATGATTAGCCACCTGATCCATGATAAGTTTCATGTCTCTGTTTCTTAGTTCATCAGCGAGTTTTTTATACTCATCTAAAGTCCCGAATCTTGGATCCACCTTGTAAAAATCTGTCATAGCATAACCATGATAAGAACCACTTGGCATATCGTTAATGAGTACAGGGCACGGCCAAACAGCGGTAAACCCTAAATCATCAATATAGTCCAAATGCTCTGTAATACCTTGTAAATCTCCACCATGACGTGCATAGCCATGAGTTCTATCGATGCCTTGTTGCAACAAACCTTCTACCTCATCATTTTCTGGGTTTGCATTGGCGAAACGGTCTGGCGTAATAAGATAAATAGCATCAGAACTGTCGAAACCAACATAATCTTCTGCTGATATCTCGCGCGATTTTAATTCGTAAGTTTGAATTAATTCTGAATCGTCATCAAGTTTAAATCTAATATTGAACTTCTCTGCATTTGCAGTTTCAGAAATTTCTAAATCCAAAAACAAATAGTTAGGACTATCCGCTTTATGAAATTTAACAAGCGTAACTCCCGAATGCGAAATTTCTGGAGTTGCACTACCAATATTAGGATGTTTTACTAAAAGTTGAAGCTTAGAATTTTTGAACCCAGTCCACCAATGTGGTGGCTCTATTCGGTCTATATCACTAGCTTCTTCAACCGGATTATCAATATGGACTTCGCTTTCTTTTGAAGTACTCTCTTTACAAGATGCCATTAAAACAAGCACGCATATTGAAAGCATTTTTAATGTGTTTTTCATACTTTTAATTTTTAATGTTCTTGATTTAGAGCAATCAATTATTTTATACCGTTACCAAATTGTTTGGTGAAATAGTCACTGTTTTTCCATTAACCATAATTTGAAGTTCAGCATCTCCTTCCAATTCAAATTGTGTTTCATTTTGACTGACATTTACTTTTAGAATCTGGTTTCTAAAATTAACTTTAAATGAATAGGCTTCCCATTGTTCTGGGATTTTAGGTTCAAAAGTTAACGTATCATTTTTAACTCGCATGCCTCCAAAACCTTCAACAATACTCATCCAAGTACCTGCCATTGAAGTGATATGTAAACCTTCGTGTACTTCGTGATTATAGTCATCTAAATCTAAACGCGATGTTCTTAAATAGAAGGTATAGGCCTGTTCCATGCGATCTAACTTCGCTGCTTGAATACTATGAACACATGGAGATAGTGAACTCTCATGTACTGTAAATGGTTCGTAAAAATCGAAATGACGCTCTAATTCTTCGGTGGTAAATTGATCTTCAAAGAAATACATACCTTGGAGTGTATCTGCTTGCTTTATGTAAGGTGAACGCAAAATGCGGTCCCAAGACCATTTTTGGTTAATTGGGCGTTGTGATTGGTCTAAATCTGCTACTGTAATTAATTCTTTATCTAGGAAGCCATCTTGTTGTAAGTAGATGTTGCGCTCTTCATCGTAAGGAAAAAACATATTGTCAGCAATTTTTTTCCATGATGCTAATTCTGTATGGGTAATCCTGGTTTTACCTACAATACGCATATAATCATCTTCGTACCCTTCTTTAACCTTTTCAATATTATCTAGAGCATAATTAATACACCATTGCGCAATGTAATTTGTGTACCAATTGTTATTAACATTGTTTTCGTATTCGTTAGGGCCTGTAACTCCTAAAATCACATACTTATTCTTATCCGCTGAAAATGTTGCTCTTTGATGCCAAAAACGCGCTATACCAATTAAAACTTCTAGTCCCATTTCTGGTATATAACTAAAATCTCCTGTGTATCTGTAGTAGTTAAAAATTGCGAAAGCTATAGCTCCATTTCTATGGATTTCTTCAAAGGTAATTTCCCATTCATTATGGCATTCTTCGCCATTCATGGTTACCATTGGATATAAAGCCGCTCCATTTGAAAAGCCCAATTTTTCAGCATTTTCAATTGCTTTTTCTAAGTGCTTATATCTGTAAGTCAATAGATTTCTAGCTACACTTTGGTCTTTAGTAGCCATATAAAACGGAATACAATAAGCTTCCGTATCCCAATAGGTACTTCCACCATATTTTTCGCCTGTAAACCCTTTTGGTCCAATATTTAAGGTGGCATCTGTACCTAAATAGGTTTGGTTTAAGTGAAAAATATTAAATCTAATTCCTTGTTGGGCTTTTATATCACCTTCAATGGTGATATCTGCCATATCCCAAATTTTAGTCCAAGCTTGCTTTTGGGTTTCCAAAAGGTTAGAAAATCCAGCACTTATTGCTTTGTCTAAAACGGTTTTGGCAGCAGCTATCAATTCGTCTTTTTGATGATTTCTGTCAACCGTATAACCACCGAATTTATGAATAGAACATGTGTCGCCTTTATTTACTTTTTGAGCATAAGAAAACGAAATATAGGTTTCCGATTTATCTACTTTAGGCTGAATCTTAACTTCATTATCATTGATAAATAATTGAGATGCCATAAATGTACAGGTGTGAAAACCTGTTTTCATAGTTTTAGCAGTAATGAATGCCTTCTCATTATCTTGTGAAACACTTAGCGTATCCCAAAATTTATCATCCCAATTAGTATCCTCATTGGTAATACCACTATCTAAATAAGGTTGATAGGTTATGGTAGCATCAGAATTTAATGACTTAACCGAATAGTTAATCGCACCTAATTCGTCCATATCCAAGCTTAAGAAACGTTTTGTGGTAACTTCAATTTCTATATCATTTTGAAGTGTTGCTGTAAAACTTCTAGAGAGCCAACCTTCTTTCATATTGAGTTCCCTTTTAAAGTTGTCTACTTTTTTACAGGTATGAAGATCTAGAGCTTCTCCGTTAACGGAAACGTTGATACCTATCCAGTTTGGTGCATTCAACACTTTAGCGAAATATTCTGGATAACCATTTTTCCACCAACCTACTCTGGTTTTATCTGGATAGTAAACACCAGCTATATAACTTCCTTGAAACGTTGGTCCAGAGTATTTTTCTTCAAAATTGGCACGTTGTCCCATAGCACCATTACCTATGCTAAATAAACTTTCTGATGCTTTTACTTGATCTGGATCGAATCCTTCTTCTAAGATTGACCAAGGGTTTGGTATGATATAATCTAGATTCATGTGTGTTTTTATTGTATATGCTCTATAATTTTAAAGCATTTGTTTTTTAATTATTGATTAGTGTATTTATAAAATCTTCTGAGATTTCGGTAAAGTCCTTAAAAACGTAATCTGCATTTTGCAGCACATCTTTTTCTCCAATACCTATTGAAACCATATTGGCAGCATTTGCAGCTTCAATTCCTGCTTGAGCATCTTCAAAAACAATACATTGATCTGCTTCTACTCCTAAATTTTTTGCTGCATTTAGAAATACTTCTGGATTTGGTTTACCCTTTGTTACTCCATTACCATCTACTATGGTATTGAATTTAGAAAGCAGATTTACCCTCTCTAAAATCGTTTGTGCATTTTTACTTGCAGAGCCTAAAGCTATAGGTTGCTTTTCTTTAATTAGATAATTCAATATTTTAGGGACATCTGGAAGAATTTCACTTTCGTCCATAGTATTGACATGACTTAAGTAATCTTCGTTTTTTAAAGCCATAAGCCTATTGAACTCATCACCTGAAAGGGATTTATTACCCCATTCCAATATTTTTTCTAATGATCTTTTTCGGCTAACACCTTTAAGTTGCTCATTTTGAGTTTCTGTAAAATCTACTCCAACACTATTAGCGAGTTTTCTCCAAGCTAAAAAGTGATATTTTGCGGTATCTACAATGACACCATCTAAATCGAATATGAATCCTTTTTTGTTCATTTTTATTTTTTATTCTGTAGGTTGATATGATATTGCTGCTTTGTCTGTAATCAATAAATTACTTAAACCCGCTATCAATAAACTTATGCCTGCAATTGTCATTGCGTGGATAGCCTCTTCGCCTAAAAGTCCTGAAATAAAGTTGATACCACCAAGCGCTGCAATAATTTGAGGTATTACAATAAACATATTGAAAATACCCATAAACATTCCCATTTTTTTAGGATCAACTGAACTAGATAACATAGCATAAGGCATGGAGAGGATACTTCCCCAAGCAATACCAATTAATATGAAACAATATTTGAGTTGTTCTGGTGAAACCACCATCATTAATAAAAATCCTGCACCACCTAAAAATAAAGACAGCATGTGAACATATTTTCTATTGACATTTCGTTTTGAAGTGTAAAACACAAATAGTAATGCAAATGCCATTGACGACAATCCATAAACTCCCATTGCAGAACCAACTGAATTTGATGCTTTTTGAAACGCTGTATTCTCAATAGCGTAAGCTTCCTCTCCTTCAATAGTAGTCATATCAAAATTAGCTTCAATCGGAGCTGGTGTATTATAAACATGTTCGGTCAACGCTGGATTAGCCATACTCCACATAGTAAAGAAAGCAAACCAACTAAAAAACTGAATAACACCCAATTTCTTCATTGTAGAAGGCATGTTACCAATGTTATTTACAATATCTGAAACAAAACTACTTTTTTGAGCTTTTTCTCTTTCAAATTCTTCCATGTCTTCTGGAGGATATTCTGTAGTAGTAAACACTGTATATAAAATACTGACTAAGAAAACGAACGCTCCAATTGCAAATGCAATTTTCACAGAATCTGGCACTACACCTAAGTCCGCAGAATCACTCACACCCATGTTAGAAACTAACCATGGTAAATTACTTGCAACCCAAGTACCAATACCAATAATTAGAGTTTGCATTACAAAACCGTAAGTTCGTTGAGATTCATCTAACTTATCCGCTACTAGAGCTCTAAAAGGCTCCATAGAAATATTAATTGATGCATCTAAAATCCACAGAAAACCTGCAGCTACCCATAAGGTTGGTGAATAAGGCACAAAAAATAAAGCAATGGAACTTAAAATGGCTCCAATAAGAAAGTATGGTCGTCTTCGACCAAAACGTGAATGCCAAGTTCTGTCACTCATGTAACCTATTATGGGCTGAACCAACAAACCTGTTAGTGGTGCCGCAATCCATAATAGTGGGATATCATGTTTATCCGCACCAAGTGTTTGAAAAATTCGTGACATAAAGCCACCTTGTAAAGCAAAACCAAATTGAATACCCAAGAAACCGAAACTCATGTTCCAAATTTCCCAAAATCCGAGAATACGCTTTTTCATAAAATAGTACCATTAAATTTATACTATTCTGACAAGCCTAGCTTATCAAAACTTATTTGTAGAAGTGAAAATATAAGTTTTGATTATGAGGTAAAGATAAGTATTATTTTAACTTGGCAAAGTTAAATTTCTATTTGGTGGATTCTCGTTCTATTAATTCTGTAGCAATAACCACTGTTTGAAATTGTTCTTCTTCGGTATCAAACTCCGTTTCAATTTTATCAATTAATAGATGTGCTGCTTTTTCTCCCATTTGTTGCGCATGCTGGCTAACCGTTGTTAAACTAGGGGTTGAGTGTTTTGACAGCACACCATCCGTAAACCCAATGACCTGTATATCCTCTGGGACATTCAAGCCTAATTTTCTAGCAACTTTCATTGCTGATAAAGCATATAATTCATTAACTGCAAATACACCATCAATTTTTTTATTAGACTTAAAAAGTTGCTCTATTTCACTTTCTAATGCTTCCAAATGAACTTCATAGTCTAACGTATCATCCATTTTTAGAATCAAATCAGCTTCTGGTGTTATTTTGTTTTCTTGTAAAGCTTCAAGATATCCTTGAGTTCTTAACTTCCCTACGCTTACATAGTCCTTAGTTGTTATTAAAGCAATTGATTTGCACTTATTGGAAATTAATTTTTCAACAGCATTTTTTGCACCATTAAAATCATCAACAATAACCTTATCACACTTAATATCAGACACAACTCTATCAAACATTACAATAGGCATCCCTTGGCTCATAGTTTCGTTAAAATGATGATAATCTTGCTGTCGTAGTGTCTCCTTAGAAATAGAGAGAATAAACCCATCAATACTTCCATTAGCAAGCATTTCCATATTTATAACCTCCTTGGAAAAAGATTCATTTGACAAACCAATAATAACATTATAACCTCTTTTGTTGGCAACCAACTCAACACCTCTTATTACCTTGGAAAAAAAATGGTGTACAATCTCTGGTATGATAATTCCAATAGTATTGGTTTTTCTGTTCTTAAGACTTAAGGCAATATTATTTGGCCTGTAATTATATAGTTTAGCAAAGGCCTGAACCTTCTGTTTTGTATCCTCACTAATTTCTACACTATTTCGTAGGGCTTTTGAAACCGTTGAAATAGACACATCTAATTCTTTAGCTATTTGTTTAAGGGTTATTTTTCTTTTCATAAATGGGTATTACTTAGGGAAAACTACTTTCATTTATTGCAATAGTAAAAATTATAAAAAACAATTGCATTACAAAACGAAGATAAGTCAAATAAAATGGATTGCATTTTACTATTATAATTTTTAACAGCTAATAATTGACAAAACCTTATTTTTTCATTATTTTAACTCATTATTCCATAATTTCCAAAAAGTTTTTAACACGAAAACGTTTTCGTACCTGTAGTAAAGGGTTTTAACAATTAAAACACATAAATTTTACTTAGATTTAACCCAAGAAGTGAAAATATAAATCAATAAACTAAGAAATAATTTAAAAACATTTTATGAAAACATTCTTAAATGCTTTACTTATCTGTTTAATTATGGTACCCGCAACATTGTTGGCTCAAACAACAGTGACTGGTACGGTTACAGACAAAGCAGACGCAATGCCATTACCTGGCGTAAATGTTATTATTAAAGGAACTTCTCGAGGAACTGCTACTGATTTTGACGGTAAATTTTCCTTAGAAGTTAATCAAGGAGAGACTATAGTAATTTCTTATTTGGGTTATACCTCACAAGAGATAGTATATAATGGTCAATCTACAATTAATGTAACGCTTCAGGAAGATGCTGCCCAGTTAGACGAAATTGTCTTAATTGGTTATGGTTCTACCACTAAGCAAGATGCCACAGGCTCAGTTGATAAAGTTGGCGACGAAGATTTTAACCGCGGAGCTATTGTTGCTCCTCAGCAACTTATTGCTGGTAAAGCTGCCGGTGTACGTATTACCTCTGGAGGTGGTGCTGCTGGTGAAGGTGGGGAAATTAGAATTAGAGGTGGTGCTTCATTATCAGCTACAAATGATCCTTTAATTGTAATAGACGGATTACCAATTGACCAACGAGGTGGTGCACAAGGAAGTCGTAGTGCATTAAATGCTATTAACCCTGCGGATATTGAAGACTTTGTTGTTTTAAAAGATGCTTCTGCCACAGCTATTTATGGTTCTAGAGCTTCTAATGGTGTAATTTTAATTACAACTAAAAAAGGATCTGCTAACCAACCTTTTAAAGTTGAGTATGGAGTACAAGCTACGACAAGAAAAGTAACAAACACCGTTGATGTATTATCTGCTTCAGAATATAGAAGTTTAGCTTCTGATCCAAATTTTGACTCAGCTACTTTAGGAAATGCAAGTACAAATTGGCAAGACAAAATCTACACTACAGGAACTGGTGCTATTCACAATTTAACTGTATCTAAAGGTTATGAAAACTTCAACTTTAGAGTTAACTTTAATCATGTTTCACAAGAAGGTCCTTTAGATGATTTATATGAAAGAACTGGTTTTAATACATCTTTTGTTCAACGCTTATTGGATAACGATCTTAAATTAACTTTAGTTGCTAAAGTGGTTCAAGATGAATTTTCTTATGCTAACGAAGGTGCCATTGGTGCAGCTATCTCTTTTGACCCTACACAGCCAGTGTATGATGAAAACGGAAACTATACCCAATACGGTTCTAGTGCTAATTTAGCACCTGCTAACCCATTATATTTATTAGATGAGTACGAAAGCAGACAGACTATTAAAAGAGTTATATCAAACTTTAATGTGGACTATAAAATACCATTTTTAGAAGGGTTACGCTTCAATTTAAATGCAGGTTTGGATTATGCTGAAAATGATGGTCACTTGTATAGTGGTCCTAATCCTAATAATCCAGATGCATTTGCTACAAATGAGGTTTCTAATGGTATGAACCGTAACACATCTTTAGATTTCTATTTGAACTATACTACAGATATTGAATCTATTAATACTAATGTGGATATTACTGCTGGACATGCATTTCAAGAATTTTTTATTCGCAGTTTTTTTGACAGAACAACTAATACCAATATAAGTAATACTGATATCAATAGAAATGCACTTGAGTCTTATTTTGCTAGAGCTAGATTTGATATCTCAGATAAGTATTTAATCTCTGCAAGTTTTAGACGTGATGGTTCTTCTAGATTTAGCGAAAAGAATAGAATTGGTTATTTCCCAGGTGTTTCTCTAGGTTGGAAATTAATGAATGAGAGTTTTATGGAAAATTCCTTCTTCTCTAATTTAAAACTAAGAGCTGGTTGGGGTGTAACAGGGCAACAAGAAATTGGACCTAACTATGGTTATTTAGGTATTTATACTCCTTCAAGAAACAATGCTGCAAGCATTCAATTTGGAACACAACCAAATGGTGACCCAATTTTTATTGAAACTTTAAGACCTGAAGGATTTGATGAAGAATTAAAGTGGGAAGAAACGACTCAGTATAACGTAGGTTTGGACTTTGGTTTCTTTAACAATAGACTTACAGGTACAATTGATGCATATTACAGAGATACAAAAGATTTATTGTCTAGAGTACCAGTACCTGCTGGTGCAAACCTTACAGATTTACTTACTACCAACGTTGGTGAAATGACAAGTCGTGGTCTAGAGATAGGTTTAAATGGTGTTATTATTCAGAAAGAAGATTTTGATTGGGACACTAATTTTAATGTAACTTTCCAAGAAAGAGAAATCACAAAATTAAACCTTTCGGATGATGCAGATTACTTTATACCAACTGGAGGTATCTCTGGAGGTGTAGGTAATACAATTCAGTTATGGAAACCTGGTTATGACCCATCAACTTTCTTTGTATTCCGCCAAGTATACGATAATAATGGCGATCCTATTGAAGGAGCTTATGTAGATGTTAATGGAGACAATCAAATCACTGAAGCAGACAGACAAGCATACAAAAAAGCTACTCCTGATGCTTTTATAGGATTTACTAATAACCTTAGATATAAAAACTTAGACTTAAACTTTACTTTTAGAGGTAGTTTTGGTAATTATGTTTATAATAATAGTGCATCAGATAGAGGTAACTTAAATGCTGTAGTTAACCAACCAGGTTACCAAGCAAATGCGCATGCAAGTTATTTGGATACAGGTTTTACAAATCAAGAATTATTCTCTGACTTGTATATACAACGTGCTGATTTTGTGAGATTAGATAATATCTCCCTAGGATATACTATTCCTTTCGAAAAAATAACATTAAGAACATCATTAACTGCAACTAACCTATTTGTTATAACAGAATATGATGGTTTAGATCCAGAAATATCTAACGGTATTGAAAACAATTTCTATCCAAGAACAAGGGATATAGTATTAGGTATTAACGTTTCTTTTTAAAAAAAATGAAAAATAATTATATAAACAACAAAGCTATGATGTTAAGAACAATTAAAAGTATTTTGCTTGTCTTCACTCTTGCAATATTTATGCAATCGTGTGAAGATAGACTTAACTTACATCCAGAAGACGCACGTCTTACGGCTGATGCTGCTTTTGAAGACCCAGCTGCTTATAAGCAGTTTTTAGCTAAATTATATGCAGGTATTTCTTTAAGTGGACAAGAAGGTCCAGCTGGCGCACCTGATTTAGCTGGATTAGATGAAGGATTCTCCAACTATCTTAGATTGTATTGGAAAATGCAAGAGCTTACTACTGATGAAGCAGTAATTGCATGGAACGATGGTACAATTCAAGATTTACACGGTCAAGTATGGACCTCTGGAAATGAGTTCATTAGAACAATGTACAGCAGATTAATGTATCAAGTAGCATTAACTAATGAGTATCTTCGCCAAACTACTAGTTCTAAATTAGACAGTAGAGGTGTAAGTTCGGAATTAAGAGCAGACATTCAAGTCTTTAGAGCTGAAGCTCGCTTTTTAAGAGCTTTAACTTATTGGCATGCTATGGATTTATTTGCTAATCCTCCTTTTATAACAGAGGACGATCCTGTTGGAGCATTTTTACCTCCTCAAATACAGAGAGCAGATTTATTTGATTATATAGAAGCTGAGCTATTAGACATTATAGACGATTTAGAAGCTCCACGTGGAAATGAATACGGTAGAGCTGACAGAGCTGCTGCATGGATGGTATTAGCTAAAATTTACCTTAATGCTGAAGTATATACTGGCACGCCTCGTTATGCCGATGTAATTACTTACACTAACAATATCATTACAGCTGGCTATACTATTCCTGACACACCATATTATTATTCTTTTTTAGCAGATAATGATTCAAATGGCGCACAAGAAGAAGTGATATTTACAATTCCTTTCGATGGATTAAATACACAAGCTTTTGGAGGTATGACATTTATGACTCATGCACCTGTTGGTGGATCAATGAATCCTTCAGACTTTGGAATTAATGGTGGATGGTTTGGTGTAAGAACCACGCCTTCTTTTGTTGAGCGTTTTCCTGGTGAAGAAAATTCTGCAGACGGACGTGCTTTAATTTATACGGATGGGCAGACTAAAGACATCAATAACCTGGCAACTTTTACAGATGGATACGCTTTAACAAAATATCGTAATGTAGATGTAAATGGAATTGCTGGTTCTGACACCTCTGGTGATCACACTGATATAGATTTCCCTATGTTTAGACTAGCAGATGCTTACTTAATGTATGCCGAAGCTGTTATACAAGGTGGTGGTGGATCTATGGCTACAGCTGTTGATTACATTAATGAATTAAGAGTTCGTGCTTATGGTAATACTAGTGGAAATATTTCTCAAGTTGACTTAGACTTAGACTTCATCCTAGATGAACGTTCAAGAGAATTATACTGGGAATGTCATAGAAGAACAGACTTAATACGTTTTGACCAATTCTCAGACAATGGTATATGGCAATGGAAAGGTGGAGTTCAACAAGGTGCAACTAGCGAATCTTACAGAGATGTAATGCCATTACCAGCAACAGATTTAGGTATTAACACCAATTTAGATCAAAATACAGGATACTAATTAACATTTTAAAGAATTAACATGAAAAAATTATCAATTTTAGGCCTTTTCATCTTTGCCTTAATAAGTTTTAATAGTTGTGAAACTGAAGATGACGTTGTTTTCACAACTCAAGACCCTGAAGGATTTGTATTCACAAATTCTACAATAGACAATTATATACTTTCTCAAGGCACATCTAGTAACCTTGGTGAGCGTTTTACTTGGGGAAGTGCTGATTTTGGTGTACCAACCAATACAACTTATGAATTACAAAGTTCGGTATCTGGTGATTTCACTGATGCTAGTGTGGTATCTTCAACTACAGGTAATGAAATTGCAATGACAATTGGTGAAATGATGGCTGTTGCTACAGAAGCAGGTTTAGACAATGACCCAGATTCTCCTGCACCAAACACAGGTTCTTTCTCTGTAAGAGTTAGAGCGTATGCTGGTGATACAGGTGGAGCAAATGATGCTTTTTCAAATACTTTAGTAATAAATGTTGAATTATTAGAAGGTTCAGGAACTGGTAGTAGTGGAATTATGCCTTCAACTTGGGGTGTTGTTGGTTCTGGCTATAATGATTGGGGAAATGCTGGTGCTGATGGACAATTCTACACAACAGATCAAGCAGATGTTTACGTTGCTTATGTTACTTTAATTGATGGAGCAATTAAGTTTAGAGAAAATAATGAGTGGGTTAATGACTTTGGTGATACAGGTGCTGATGGAACTTTAGACGCAGGTGGTACTGACATTAACGTAACAGCTGGTGACTATAAAATAACATTAGATTTAGGTGCTAATACATACACAATCGAAGATTTTACTTGGGGTGTTGTTGGTTCTGGTTATAATGATTGGGGAAATGCAGGTCCAGATGCAAAATTCTATTATGATTACACAACAGATACATTTAAAGTTGGTGTAAGGCTTATTGATGGTCTTATTAAATTCAGACAAAACAATGAATGGGTAACTGATTTTGGAGATGTTGGCGCTGATGGAACTCTCGATGCTGGTGGAGATGATATCGCTGTAACAGCTGGGCATTACAATATTACTCTAGACTTTAATAATGGTGTTTATACAATTGAAGCCGGTGATGTTTGGGGTATAGTAGGTAGTGCTTATAACAATTGGGGCAGTGATGGTCCTGATTTTGCTCTTACACAGGTACAACCAGACGTATATGTTGGTGACATTGTTACCCTTATAGATGGTGCTATGAAGTTTAGAGCAAATAATGATTGGGCAGCTGATTTTGGAGATACTGGAGCTGACGGAACTCTTGATGCTGGTGGAGATGACATAACTGTAACGGCAGGCTCTTATAGAGTTAAGATGGATGTTGCTAATGGCACTTACGAATTGAATAAAATTCAATAGTAAAGTTTATCACCTTAAAAATCTTAAAAGGGCTGATACAATCAGCCCTTTTTTTAAAAACACATTTAATTATGAAAAAGATCTACTTACTTATACTTTTATTTTTTTTATCAATAACAGCTTTTTGCCAAGTTACAATTAACCCAAATCCATTTGAAGTAGATGAAAGTATTACTATTACTTTAAATATCAATAGTACAGCAACAGACTGTAATGGTTTTAATAATCCTTCCAAAGTATATATACACTCAGGTGTTGGAGATGCTTCAAACCCATGGATTCATGTAGTGGGAAATTGGGGACAAGATGATGGAGTTGGAGAAATGACAAACCAAGGAGGTGGCATATGGACTATAACCTTTGTGCCTCAAACTTATTATGGGCTAAACGCGTCGCAAGCCGCTAATGTCGTTAGAATGGGTATGGTTTTTAGAAGTGCTGATGGCTCACAAGAACTTAAGGCTAGTGGTTGCCAAGATTTCTTTTTTGATGTTGGTACATTTCAAGTGAGTTTAACTTCACCTACAGATGAAACTACCATTTTAACATCCGGAAGTGATTTATCTATAACCGCTACTAACATAGGAGGTAGTGCTAATTATACACTTAGCGCAAATGGAAATGTAATAGACTCTCAATTATTTACAAGTAATTACTCGTTTACAGACACAAACGTAACAGAAAATAAAAACTACGAGTTGGTTGCAACATTAGACGGTACAACCATTACTAGAACTTTTAGTGTTTTAATAGATCCTGGTTCTAATATTGGCATAATGCCAACTACTTATCAAGACGGAATAACTTACATAGACGACAATACAGCAGTTTTAGTGCTTTATGCTACAGGTAAAGATTTTGTGTATTTGGCAGGTAGTTTTAACAACTGGCAACCTGACGCTTCTTATGCTATGAAAAAAGATCCAACCAGAAACAATAAGTTCTGGATTGAATTAACAGGGTTAACTCCTGGACAAATTGAAACGTATCAATATTGGGTTGCTGATAAAACACCTATTGCTAACTCACCTACTTTGGTTAAAACAGCAGATCCATATTCTACTTTAGTATTGTCACCATTTGATGATCCTTATATTCCTGCAACTACATATCCTAACTTACCTGCATATCCTACAGGTCAGGAAAGAGAGGTTACAGTTTTACAAACAGGACAGACACCTTACAACTGGCAGGTTACAAACTTTAACAAACCAAAGAAAGAAGACCTTATCATTTATGAGGTGCTTATAAGAGATTTTGATGCAGACAGAAATTATCAAGACTTAATTGATCGAATAGATTATTTTAAAAACTTAAATATTAATGCCATTGAATTAATGCCCGTTATGGAGTATGAAGGCAACGAAAGTTGGGGCTATAACACCTCTTTCCACATGGCTTTAGATAAGTTCTATGGAACAGAAGATAAATTAAAAGAATTTGTGGATGTGTGCCATCAAAATGGTATTGCAGTAATCTTAGATGTTGCTTTAAACCATGCTTTTGGTAGAAGCCCAATGGTTAGAATGTGGATGGATGATCCGGATGGTGATGGCTGGGGAGAGCCAAGTAGCGATAACCCATACTTCAATCAAGTTGCACAGCATAGTTATAGTGTTGGTAGCGATTTTGACCACTCTAATCCAAGAACCAAAGATTATGTAAAACGTGTTGTAAAGCACTGGATAGAAGAATTTAACATTGATGGATTTCGTTGGGACTTAACTAAAGGGTTTACTCAAAGTTGTGAAAACAACGAAGGTTGCACCAATCAATACCAACAAGATCGTGTGGATGTTCTTAAAGAATATGCTGATTATTCATGGTCATTAGACCCTGATCATTATGTTATTTTCGAACATTTAGGAAGTGAAAATGAAGAAAAAGAATGGGCAAATTACAGATATGACGAAGGCAAGGGTGTTATGATGTGGGGAAAAATGACTGATCCATACAATGAGTTAACCATGGGACAAAATGGGAACAAAAACATTAATGGTATAGGGCATAACTCCAGAACTTCATTCAATGGACCTAGAGTTGTTGGTTATCCAGAGAGTCATGATGAAGAACGCTTAATGTTCAAAAATTTAGCTTATGGAAACACAACTAATGGCAGCCATAACGTACAAGACCTAAACACGGCTTTATCTAGAATGTCAGCTTTAGCCGCAGTTTCTGTTATGGTTCCTGGTCCTAAAATGATTTGGCATTTTGGAGAATTGGGTATGGAAAATTCAATTTTTACATGTAACAACGGTACGGTAAATTTACCAGGTGGAAGTGATGGAGATTGTAAATTAGATACAAAACCTCAACCGCAATGGGCTAATAATTGGATTTCTGATGCACTTAGAGGTCAAATTTATAGCGATTGGTCAAGATTACATGCGCTCAAAATAAATGAGCCAGTTTTTGAAGGTGAATACACAATGACTTCAGGAGATTATACACCTAGAATTGACATCTTTGACACCAATATACCTTCTACCGAGTTGAGAAATGTAATTATTTTAGCCAATTTTGATGTTAACACACAAAATGTTAATACTAATTTCCCAGCTGGTGTTACTACCACATGGTACGATTTAATGGATCCAACAGGTAATACAACAGTAGCTAATTCTACAACTTCTTTATCTATTGCTGCTGGTCAGTTTAGAATATTAGGTAATAAACCTGCTGCTGCATTAAGCATAGATGATCATGAGTTATTAGGATTTAATATTTATCCTAATCCTTCCCACACATCATTTAGTGTCAATTTAAATGTTTCAAATATTGAAGTTTACGACCTAACAGGGAAAAAAGTAAAAGCTTTTTATGGAGATTTTACAAAAGAAGACACTTTCGATATTTCAACTTTAAACACTGGCATATACATTGTTAAAGTTGAAAACAACAATAAACAAACCATGACAACCAAGTTAATTAAGCTCTAATTATTATTAAGTGTTAGTTGAGCTTAAAAAAGGCTTCTCGTTTGAGAAGCCTTTTTTTATTTTACATCAAAGATCTTAAAGTTTCGGCAGCAGTTTCGGCAGTAATATCGCGTTGCGGACTTGCAAACATTTCGTAGCCTACCATAAATTTTTTAACTGTAGCACTCCTTAAAAGTGGAGGATAAAAACTCATGTGCCAATGCCAATGTTTATTATTGGCTTTGTTTGTTGGTGCCTGATGAATTCCGCTAGAATATGGAAAAGAGCAATTAAACAATCGATCATACACCTTAGTTACCACAGAAATTACTTCCGCAAAAAGTATGGTCTCAGAAGATGGAATTTGATAAATATCGTTTTGATGCGACTTTGGTATAATCATAACTTCGTATGGCCAAACTGCCCAAAACGGCACCAAGGCTACATAAGCTCTATTTTCAAAAATGATGCGCTCTTTATGTTTTAATTCTTGTTTTAAATAGTCACCTAATAATGAACTATTATTAGCTTCATAATACTTTAATTGGCTTTTATCTTTTTTAACCACCTCATTGGGTAATGAACTTTGACTCCAAATCTGTCCATGTGGATGAGGATTACTACAACCCATTACCTCGCCCTTATTTTCAAAAATCTGTACATAGTTTATCGATTTTTCTCTACCTAAGCTAGCATATTCCGACTGCCAAGCAAGAATGACTTTTTCAATTTCTTTAATAGACATTTGAGCCAAGCTCTTGGAGTGATCAGGACTAAAACATATAACCTTACAGATACCACTTTCGGTTTCTGATTTCAACAAGCCTTCATCAGTACTAAAGCTAGAATTATTTTGAGTCAAAGCTGCGAAATCATTTTTAAAAATAAAGACGTCTTCATAATTTGGGTTAACATCTCCATTTGCTCTAGTATTACCAGAACAGAGATAGCAATTTGGGTCATGAGAAACCCTTTCTTCGCTTGATATTTCTTCTTCCTGTCCTTGCCATGGTCTTTTGGTTCTATGTGGAGAAACCAAAACCCATTCTTCTGTTAAAATATTAAAACGCTTGTGTGATAAGTTTTGCAAATAATCTTCCATAACATCTTATTTAATAACTCTTGTTCCATCATTGAGCTTTACACTATAAATGCTACACGCTCTGTTAAATTTCTTTCTATAGGATTCTGAAATTTTATGTTTGAATTTTTCTGAATCACTTTTTAAAACCAAGTTAATTGTACAGCCTCCAAAGCCTCCTCCCATCATTCTTGCACCTATAACAGAAGCATCTTTCTTTGCTTCATCTACCAAAAAATCCAGTTCTTCACAGCTTATTTCATACATTTTACTCTGTCCATTATGTGATTGAAAAAGGATTTCACCCACTTTCTCCAGGTTGTTTTCTTTCAACGCATTTTTACAGTTCACTACGCGTTCATTTTCCTGAAGAATATACAGACCCTTGTTATAATCTGCTTCTGAAATTTTAGACTTTGTAACATTTAAATCTTCAAAAGAAACCTCTCTTAGAGAAGGTTTATTGAGAAGCTTAATGATGTTTTGACAAACGGCATACCTGTCGTTATAGCCACTGTCTGCGAGCGCATGTTTTACATTACTGTTTACAAGTACAATTTCATAATCGTGGAGACGAACTGGTATTGACTCTGATTCTAATGTTTTACAATCCAAAAACAAGGCATGATTTTCTTCACCAAACATACTGGCAAATTGATCCATAATACCACAATTTACTCCTACATAATTGTGTTCTGCTTTTTGAGAAATATGAATGAGTTCATTTTTACTTAAACCTAAACCAAAGAGTTCATTACAACCTAGTGCTAAGCTATTTTCTAATGCTGCAGAAGAAGACAAGCCTGAACCGACTGGTATATCACCTGCAAAAACACAGTTATAATTCGTGATTTTTTTTCCTGCTTTAAGTATTTCGGCAGTAACTCCAATAACATAATTTTTCCAAGTATTATCTTCTATTCTCTGTAGATTATCGAGATTAATTATAACATCCTCGTTCATATCTAAAGAGACCGCTCTCGTGTAGTTTGCATCACTTTTTCCAATAGCCATAACAATACCTTTGTCAATCGCTGCCGGAAATACAAATCCATTATTATAATCTGTATGTTCTCCGATAAGATTTATTCTTCCAGGTGAAAAAATAAGCATAGGTTCTGTGTTGAATTGATCCTTAAAGCTATGATGTACTTGTTGTATTAATTTTTTATTCATTAGTTATATATCCTACAATTTAGAGGTAATAAGCTCCCACTCTACTTCAAAATTTTGATTGGGTTCTAATTCCATTTTGCCTATGTTATTATTAAAACTATTGGATACACCAATCATTGGCTCTAATGCAACACCATTGGAATTTGGAGGTGTATAGATTTGTAAATGGTTGTCTTGTAAGGATGATTTTATTTTAAACCTATAATCTGGCGTCGTTAACTCTACCATATCAGGATTGACAGCAAAGGCATCATCCAATTCTACTTGTCCTAATTTTATATGTGCAGTATCTTTAAATGGTTCCCTACCAGTTACAATTCCTCTTTTATTTATTATAAATTTTTCCTTAGCGTTAAAAAATATTTGGCTTTGATTTAAATCTGAACTTATAAAATATGGATGCCAACCTAGCGTGAAAGGAAAAGTGGTTTGGTCTGTATTTTTAGCAGACAGCTTTAGTTTTAGACCTTCTTTAGTTACAGTATAACGTAGCAAAACCGAATATTTAAAAGGAAACCCTTCACAACCTTGCACTTCAACATATTGTAATTCTACAGAGGCTGAATCTTGTTCTACGACTTCGCTTATCAATTTAAAAGTCTTGTTATAGACCAATCCATGAATAGCATTATTATTTAGGGTTTCATTACATGGTAGCTTATAACACTTAGCATTGTATTTATATATTCCACCTTCTATCCTGTTAGTAAAAGGAAATAGAATTGCACCAGCAAAGTTTTTGCTATAGGAAGAGTTTTTTAAATCAGATATAATTGTATTTCCTTGATGCTGGTATAGCGTAATCCTTCCTCCTTCATTGAGATGAATCACCAATCTAATTGAAGCATCTCGATTACTTATTATAAGACTTTGAGCATCTTTACGGTTTACTTTTTCGATTGCATACATCTAAAGCGACTTTCTAATGAGAATATTATTAGGGTTTTCTATTTGACTAAACGTTTCGTTAAGAATCATACTTGCCATGTGTTCTCCCATGTCTTTAAAATTGGTTGATATGGTTGTAATACCACCTTCAACAATTTCTTTTAATAGAGAATCGTTGTATGCAATAATGCCTACGTCAACACCTATTTTTAATGAAGTTTCATTAATTTTCTTTATCAACTCAATTAAGCTTCTATCGTCTAAAACGAAATAAATCTCTCTTTCTTTGGGTGTAACAGAAGCTACACCTTCAAATTTTAATCCTTCAATAATTCCTTCGGAGATAAATTTATCATAACCCAAAGAAATACCTATAGGTTGGTTAGACTTTGGATTGATCAATACTAGCTTATCATATTGATCGATTTTAGACTTAAGACTCATAAGACCTTCAAAAACATTCTTTTCAAAATTTTGAAATACACCAGCATAGTGTTTTAAACTGTCATTGGTTTGGTCTAATAAAAAAACTTTATCTGTAGGTAAACACTCTAAGGTTTGTGATGCATTCTCTAAGCTTGCAGGCATAACCGCATAATAGTTATAATTACCAACGTTATCATTGATATGCTTATCAAACACCTCTTGATTAAAATGATGAAAAAATATATCAACCTGAACATTTTCACCTAGAGCACTAATAAGCGAATTATATAGATCTTCTTTGAAAATATTTAGTTCGTCAAAAAGTAAAAAGACCTTTTTAACCACATTAACATCCTCACTCTTTATGTAGTACCCTTTACCAGATATGGCTTCTATAATGCCACGTTTTTTCAACTCACCAAACGCCATAAAAACCGTATCTCTGGACAACGAAAATCTATTCTTTATACTGTTTACCGAAGGTAATTTATCTCCTTTTTTAAGATGACCTTCCTGCAATCCAACCTCAACAGATTTAATAATCTGCTGGTACTTGGGAATTCCAGCCTTATGATCGACATAAATGATACTCATAAAGCAAATATAAATAAAAACTGGTAGGTACTGGTAGGTGTTTGAAAAATATTTTATTAAATTAGCAGAAAATCATACAAAACTATGGCAAATTCAAAATTAAAAACACGTTATATTATCACTCTAATAATGGTGCTACCTTTTCTTTTAAGCACCAACTCGTGTTCTGAAAATAATTCTGATAGTAATAATGACGATGATATCTCTGAAACTCCTATCTCATTTTATTATGGAGCAGACTTATCTTATGTAAATGAAATGGAAGATTGTGGTGCCATATATAAAGATGCTAACGGAACTACGACAGATGTTTATCAGTTATTTAAAGACGAAGGTACCAATTTAGTAAGAGTACGCCTTTGGCATAATCCGGATTGGACTAATTATTCAAACTTTAATGATGTAAAAGAGACTATTCAACGTGCAAAATCCAAAGGTTTGAAAGTACTTTTAGATTTTCATTATAGCGATACTTGGGCAGATCCATCTAAACAAGAAATTCCTGCTGCTTGGGCTTCTGAAATCAACAATACTAATGCATTAGGCGATTTACTTTACAATTACACCTACAATACCCTAAACGAATTATCTAATCTCAATTTACTACCAGAAATGGTGCAAGTTGGCAATGAAATCAACGGTATGATTCTACAACAAGGCGAACTCGTTTGGCCGATAGATTGGGCTAGAAATTCTGCTTTAATAAACAAAGGTATTCAAGCCGTAAGAGATATCGCTGATGCTAAAAATAAAGACATAGAAGTTATGCTGCATATTGCGCAACCCGAAAATGGACTTTGGTGGTTTGAGCAAGCTACAGCAAATGGTGTCACCGATTTTGACTGGATTGGACTTTCGTATTACCCAATTTGGTCCGACTACGATTTAGATGAAGTACAAACACCATTAACGACGCTAAAAAACACATATAACAAAAAACTGATGATTGTTGAAACCGCTTATCCATTCACATTGGATAATGCAGATAGCGCCAACAATATTTTAGGTGCTGATGCCTTAACTGGTGGGTTTCCTGTAAGTCAACAAGGGCAACTGGATTATCTAAACCAACTAAAGCAAATTATAGAAAATGCTGGGGGTGAAGGATTAATTTATTGGGAGCCTGCTTGGGTTTCTACAGGCTGTTCCACACTTTGGGCTCAAGGCTCTCACTGGGATAATGCCACACTTTTTGACCACACAGGCAAAGTGACTTTAGGTATGCAATTTTATAATAATTCCTTTAATGATTAATTCTTATCAATGAAGTTAAAAAGTTGTCTTACAACAGTCCTCCTAGCCTTTATAAGCTTACAATGTGCTACACCAGAGCCTGATTTCACCAGAGAGGTGATTACTCTAAAAAAAGGGTGGAAATTCAATAAAGGACAGCATCCTAATGCTACCAAAATAGCGTTTGACGATTCTAAATGGGAAGACGTAACCGTACCTCACGATTGGGCAATTTATGGTCCTTTTGACAAAGAAATTGATAAGCAAATTGTTGCCATTACTCAAAATGGTGAAAACATTGCTACCGAAAAAACAGGTAGAACAGGTGCTTTGCCATACATTGGTGAAGGTTGGTATAGAAATGAATTTACAATTGAGAATTTTGATGACAACAAAAAAGTACTGCTTCTTTTTGAAGGTGCTATGAGCGAACCAGAAGTATTCTTAAATGGTGAAAAAGTAGGTGAATGGAAATATGGCTACAGTTATTTTTACTTTGATGTTTCAGCATATATAAATGGCAAAGCCAAAAATACACTAGCGGTTAAACTCACCAACGTAGGGAAATCTTCGAGATGGTATCCAGGTGCTGGTTTATACCGAAATGTTAGCGTCATTGTAAAAAATAAAGAAAGTTTTGAGCAATGGTCCACTTTTATTACAACACCTTCAATAACTTTAGATAAAGCTGAAGTCAATATTAAAACAAAGGCTTCAGAAAAAAATCTAAAGTTAGTCACTGAAATTTATGATGTTGATGGTAATAAAGTTACTTCCAACGAAACAAAAGCGCATACAAACAATGCATTTGAACAACATATTGAAGTAAGCAAACCTCAACTTTGGAGTCCAGAATCACCTTACTTATATACAGCAATCTTAAAACTATATCATGGTAATGTTCTAAAAGATGAAATAACGCAACGCTTTGGGATAAGATCTATAGATTATAGTCCAGATACTGGCTTTAGTCTTAACGGTAAAACCCGAAAATTTAAAGGCGTTTGCTTGCATCACGATTTAGGTCCAATAGGCACAGCGGTAAACACATCTGCTTTAAGACGTCAGCTCAAAATCTTAAAAGATATGGGTTGCGATGCGATTAGAAGTGCACACAATATGCCTTCTCTAGAACAATTAGAACTCTGTGATGAAATGGGTTTTATGTTCTTAGCTGAAAGTTTTGATGAATGGAAAAAACCAAAAGTTGAAAATGGTTACAATCGTTTTTTCGATGCTTATGCCGAAAAAGATATTGTGAATTTGGTAAGGGCAACGAGAAATCATCCATCTATTGTAATGTGGAGTTCCGGAAACGAAGTACCAGATCAATGGGGAAGCGAAGGAGTAAAACGCGCCAAATGGCTACAAGACATTTTTCATAGAGAAGACCCAACACGACCTGTAACCGTTGGTATGGATCAGGTTAAAGCGGTTATGGAATCTGGCTTTGGTGCTGTTATGGATGTTCCTGGACTCAATTACAGAGTGCATTTGTACGAGGAAGCTTATCAACATTTTCCGCAAGGGTTTCTTTTAGGTTCCGAAACGGCTTCAACAGTGAGTTCTCGTGGCATTTATAAATTCCCAGTTGAAATTGCTAGTATGAAAACCTATCCAGATTTTCAATCCTCGTCGTACGATTTAGAATACTGCAGTTGGTCCAATCTTCCTGATGATGATTTTGTATTGCAAGATGATAAGCCTTGGGTTATTGGTGAGTTTGTTTGGACAGGTTTTGATTATTTGGGAGAACCAACACCCTATGACGAAGCTTGGCCATCTCGTAGTTCGTATTTTGGAATTAATGACTTAGCAGGTTTGCCTAAAGACCGTTATTATTTATACCGAAGCCGTTGGAATACCGAAGACGAAACACTTCATATTCTACCACATTGGAATTGGGAAGGTCGCGAAGGTGAAACCACTCCTGTTTTTGTCTATACAAGTTACAATAGTGCCGAATTATTCTTAAACGGAAAGAGTTTAGGCATTCAGAAGAAAAGCAAAAAGACAAAACAGAACCGCTATCGCTTAATGTGGATGGATGTTGAATACGAGCCTGGCACATTAAAAGTTGTTGCACTTGATGAGAAAGGAAATCCAGTAGCGGAAAAAGAAGTTAAAACCGCAGGTAAACCTTATAAACTTGTACTAGAATCTGATGTAAAAACCATAAAAGCTAATGGCGAAGATTTAGCCTTTGTTACCGTTTCGGTTGTAGATAAAAATGGAATTCCATGCCCAACAGCAACAAATCAACTTAACTTTAAAGTTGAAGGAAATGGTACATTTAGAGCTGCGTGCAACGGAGATGCAACATCACTAGAACCATTTCATTTGCCTACAATGCAATTGTTCAGTGGTAAATTGGTTGTTTTAGTTCAGTCTACTGAAGAAGCTGGTGATATAACATTAATCGTCACTGGAGACCATCTTGAAAAAGGAGAAGTCTTGATAAAATCTATTTTGTAATACCCTAAAAATTAATCATTACAAAAAAAAAGAAGGTGCTAAAAAGCACCTTCTTTCACAAAAAAATTATACCTAATTAGCTTTGAAAACTATTTACCTTTTTATTGGTAAAAAGTCTGTAGTTATTTAATATATCCTTTTTTAGCTTGCTAAAGTTAGGGTATGTAAAAGGTGAAAAGTTAAAACTCATTCTTATTTTAATCGCTTTGTCCTCTTTGACAACAAGACCATTTTCGATTACAAAATCTACATAATCCGCATTTACAAGGTTCACCTCACTTCTATCTGTCAGTATAGCTTTATTTCCGCCTTCAGCGTTTAAATAAAACTTGAAGTGTGTGTACATCCCAGGGTTTAACTTTAAACCATTCTTTGGTTCAATGTAAAGTCC
The DNA here is from genome assembly GCF_042434315.1 of Winogradskyella pulchriflava. NCBI lineage: Bacteria > Pseudomonadati > Bacteroidota > Flavobacteriia > Flavobacteriales > Flavobacteriaceae > Winogradskyella > Winogradskyella pulchriflava. Next base: position 204,995 of record NZ_JBHLTQ010000001.1, read on the forward strand.
TGTATAATCTCCTTTTAGGTTTAAAGTTTGAGCTCTAAAGTCTTCAACTTTATGTTCATTTCCGTCCTTGTCAATAGCAAAAAAGCTTTGAACATTCAATTTCATTTCTGAAATCCCTTTTTCAAAAACATAATTACTATTTAAGGCTAAGTCTTTAATAGGCGTAATATTCCTTTCATCTATTTTATCTATTAGAGAGATAGAATAAGGAAGAGTTTGCCATAGCTTTGGGTAAAAAATTTTATTTTTCAATGTCTTCTTTTTTATTAATCTGTTAGAAATATCAATTATTTCGTAATACAAATTTCCTAAGAAAACATCAGAGTAAACACAACTAACTTGGTAACTATATATGGTATATTAACTCGTATTGTGACAATACACTCTCACAGGGTTAATATAAAACATAAAGGTGATAAATGAGTATATCCAAAACAAAAAAAGCCAACTCGTTAAAGTCAGCTTTTAATTATTTAGTACAGGCGGCGAGACTCGAACTCGCACACCTCGCGGCACTAGATCCTAAGTCTAGCGTGTCTACCAATTCCACCACGCCTGCAAAAGGACTGCAAATATAAACAATAGTTTCAATATTCAAATAGCAATTAAACAAGAATTATTCGCGTTACTTTTTCTTATTTTTGTTAGAAATCAAATATTATTATGCAAAACATAAATTCATACATAAAAGAACACAAGCAGCGCTTTATAGACGAACTCATTGAGTTATTAAAAATTCCTTCAATTAGTGCGGATTCAGCATATAAAAAAGATGTGCTTAATACTGCAGATGCTATAAAAATAAGTTTAGAAAAAGCAGGTTGCGACAAGGTTGAAATTTGCCAGACCGAAGGTTATCCTATTGTTTATGGCGAAAAAATAATAGATAAAAACTTACCAACAGTATTAGTTTACGGACACTATGATGTGCAACCACCAGATCCTTTAGATCTTTGGAATTCACCACCTTTTGAACCTATAATTCAGAATACAGAACTACATCCTGAAGGTGCTATTTTTGCTCGTGGAGCTTGTGATGACAAAGGTCAAATGTATATGCATGTTAAGGCTTTGGAATACATGACAACTAACAACGAGTTGCCTTGTAACGTAAAGTTTATGATTGAAGGAGAAGAAGAAGTAGGTAGTGCTAACCTCGGTAAATTTGTGGCTGCAAATCGTGAAAAATTAGAAAACGACGTGATTCTAATTTCAGATACAGGAATGATTGCCAAAGACGTACCTTCTATTACAACAGGTCTTCGTGGCCTAAGTTATGTTGAAGTTGAAGTTACTGGACCAAACCGAGATTTACATTCTGGTTTGTATGGTGGAGCTGTGGCAAACCCTATTAATGTATTGACAAAAATGATAGCATCGCTTCATGATGAGAACAATCATATTACCATTCCTGGGTTCTATGATAAAGTGGAAGAACTTAGTAAGGCAGAACGTGCCGAGATGGCAAAGGCACCTTTTTCTCTTGAAAATTATAAAAAAGCACTCGACATAGATGCTGTTTATGGTGAAGAAGGTTACACTACAAACGAGCGCAATTCTATTCGTCCTACACTGGATGTTAACGGAATTTGGGGAGGTTATATAGGTGAAGGAGCTAAAACCGTTATTGCTAGCAAAGCGTATGCTAAAATCTCTATGCGTTTAGTACCAAACCAAGATTGGGAAGAAATAACACAACTTTTTAAAACACATTTTGAAAGTATAGCTCCTGATGCTGTAAAGGTAAAAGTTAAACCACATCATGGAGGGCAAGGTTACGTAACACCAATTGATAGCATAGGTTATCAAGCAGCTTCAAAAGCGTATGCACAAACCTTTGGAAAAACACCAATTCCGCAACGTAGTGGTGGGAGCATACCTATTGTATCACTTTTTGAAAAAGAATTAAAAAGCAAAACTATTCTTATGGGCTTTGGCTTAGATAGTGATGCAATTCATTCGCCAAACGAGCATTTTGGAGTTTGGAATTACCTTAAAGGCATTGAGACCATTCCTTGGTTTTACAAATATTTTACGGAATTGAAAGGCTAATTAGTCTTTTACAAATCTGTAAGTTGAAGATTTTGCTTTAGATGTGAGCTTTATAAAGTAAACACCTGAAGCATTATTTTTTAAATTAATTTGGATACTTTCCTTTTTGGACTTTAATTTTTTAATTTCCTTACCGGTTATATCAACAACTGAAATGTGCAGTTTGGTATTAGTATTATTGGAAATATTCAAAATATTGTTTACTGGATTTGGGTAAATTTGAATGTCTTCCTTAGTAAATTCCTCAGCAGAAAGCGTTGTAAAATTGTAACACGCACTTATCTCTTCGCAAGAACCGTTAGAAATACTAACTCTATAATTACCATTTACAGTAGGAACAAAGGTTTGGTTTGTAGCTCCTGGAATTATCGTATTAGTATCGCAATTATACCACTGATAGCTTGCCGAAGCTTGATTTGCCGTTAATGATGTTGAAGATTGGGTAACAGAATTATCAAGGTCTACTAAATCAGCCTTTGTTGCCATGTATGTCAAGACCAGCTTGGTTATTTCAGTCATATACTGAAAATCTAAATCATCCACACGATCATCAGCTGTGTGGTAATCTGGTGTTCTATCATTTGTTTCCCAAGATTCACCTACTAAAACCGCTGAATATCCTTCATTCCAAAAGCGTGCATGATCACTTGCATCAGTACCTGGATTGACAATAATTGGGTTTAAATTAAAGGTATAATCTGTCAGAATTTGTTGTAAATCACTCACAATGGCCAATGAATTAGCCACATTACGAACATCAATATCAAAATCATTATCTCCAGCTGTTCCCGGAGCATCACCATCGTAACCAATCATATCCATATTTACAACCGCAAGTATGTTATCTCTAGTATTTCCGTTGGTGTCATCAGCAGCTTGTTGCGCATAATAGTTGGCTCCTCGTAAACCTATTTCTTCTTCGTCCCATAGTGCATAAACAATTGTGTTATCTGTACACTGACCAGATAAAATTCTTGCCATTTCAATAACTGCAGCAACACCAGTTGCATTATCATCTGCACAGTAAATATTTACAGAATCGTAATGCGCACAGACAATATAAACATCGTCAGGACTGGTTTGACCTAATTGGGTAGCTATGATATTTTTTCCAGTGGTATTAAAATTCTGAACCTCAACCGTTAGATTTGGTAATCCTTCAAACTGCTCTCTTATAAAATCAGCAGCTAGGTCATTATTGCTATGAAAACGGGATGCTATGGTCTGATTACTGCCATTAATTGTTGCCGATTGTTCTCCAGATAAAATTGAAACATTGGTTTGAAGGTTAGCAGAACTTACCTGATTAATTAAATCCTCAATAGACTGAGAAAAAGAGAAGTTGGTAACAACAATTACTGTGGCTATAATATGTACAAACTTTTTTATCATTTTAGGGTTTAGGTTCATTTAGACAAAGATAATTAATATTTCCACGCTATTTATGTGCTGAAATTTATTCAAAATGACAGCTTAATATTTAGACCCTATGGATAAAATTATTCAAGAAAAATTTTGATTTTCAATTTTTAATTCTACATTTGTAGAGTTAATTCTAATTTTGTAGAGCAATGGAACTTTCTAAAACCGAAGAACAACTTATGCAACACCTCTGGAAACTCGAAAAAGCATTTATGAAAGATTTGCTTGAGGCTTACCCAGAACCAAAACCTGCAACAACAACCATAGCAACATTATTAAAGCGCATGATTGGCAAGGGTTTTGTAGATTATAAAACCTTTGGTAAATCCAGAGAATATTTTCCGTTGGTAAAGAAAGAGGACTATTTCTCTAAACATGTTAATGGCATTATTAAAACATTTTTTAATGATAGCGCCACGCAGTTCGCATCCTTCTTTACTAGAAAAACAGATTTAACTAAGTCTGAATTGGAAGCGTTAAAAACAATTATTGATAAGGAAATTGAAAAGAAATAATCTATGGAAACTTATATCTTAAAATTTACAGCATGTTTAGCCGTTTTTTGGCTTGTTTATGTTTTGGTTTTAGAGCGTTTGTCCATTCATCGTTTTAAACGGTTTTATCTTTTAGCCTCTTTTGCTTTATCATTGGCAATTCCGGCACTAACAATAACCAAATATATTGAACCTGTAGTTTATGGTTTTGAAGTTTTGCCTTCCTATACACCTATGGAAGCAGAATTAATAGAACTGCCAGCAGAAACGACTCCTTGGTTAACTACCGAAACAGTGCTTTGGTTTGTCTATATCATTGGTGTACTGTTATTTTCTATTCGGTTTGCGGTAAATTTATACCGTCTCTCGAGACGTATTTCTAAAAACCCTAAGTATAAAAAGCAAAATTTTATTTATGTGTTGTTGACTGAATGTCGTATTCCACATTCATTTTTTAAATACATTTTTGTAAACCAACAACGGTTTGAAGAACAACGTATTCCTCAGGAAGTAATACTGCACGAAGAAACACATGCTAAGCAATTGCATAGTTTAGATATACTCTTGGTAGAGTTTCTTCAGATAGTTTTTTGGTTTCATCCGTTAGTTTATATTCTTAAACACCACATAAAGCTTAATCACGAATTTTTGGCAGACGAAGCGGTAATACAAAAAGGCTCAGATACCAAAGCTTATCAAAATATCTTATTACAATTTTCATCAAGCACTCACGATTTTCAATTAACGAGTGCCATCAATTATTCATCCATCAAAAAACGATTTACAGTTATGAAAACACAAACATCAAAAACCAGAATTTGGTTAAGTAGCTTGTTGCTATTACCAATTATTGCTATTCTTTTTTACAGTTTTGCTGAAAGGGAGTATGTTGAGAAAGAGAACTCAGAAATTGTTAATGCTATTAAAAATGAATTAAATGAAGCCAATAACCTCAATTTAATTTATGTTGACGAAGCAACTGAGTCTAGTGAATTTTTAGTTACAGTAGAGAAAAACGGAAACACTTTAGAACTTAAATGTGAAAGCGGATGTCGTTGGTCTCATTTAATATTAGAACCAAGTTCAGAAACTTATATTATAAACGATTTTGGTTTTTCTAAGGGTAAAACATTAGAGTCTGATAAGTTTGCATTTTCAATTCGACCAAATGAAAATGGAGTAAATCTAAATGGTTTAAAAGGCACTGCTTGGGTAAACCTTGCATTTTCATTGCCAAAAAATAAAAATCAGGCTATTAATCAGTTAGGCATGACAAATGAAACAGTTCCTAATCTGGAGCAAATTAGTGTTGACTTACAGAAGAGAGCAGAAGAAAATTATTATAAAAATCAATCTTTTGTAGTAAAAGATGAGCAAGGTCGAAACGTTAAGAAGAAATTTTTTGAATTGGATTATGATAATAAAATCAAATGGGTATATACCAATGAAATACCTTATCATAGAATCGATGTTACTGAATTACATTTTGAAGAAGCTAAAAATTCAAAAAACTATATCATAAAAGTTAATGGTAATTATACATCTGATGAGGAATTAAATAAATATAAAGCTTCAGATTTTATCACATTTTCTTACACTCCAATTTCTGAATTAGCAAAAATGAAAGAACAATCTGTTCTAAACCTTGTGACACCTGAAGCCTATAATTTATTTGTTAGATTAATGATAGATAATTATAGGCAAACATTAGAAGACTATGAGAATGAAATAAAATCATCTGATATCAAAAGGAAAATAGATATTAAAGAATTAGTAAGAACCTATGAGTTTCTATATTACAATTTCAAAAAGTTTACACCAGAAATTATTAAACAGAATCAACTAATTCCTCCTACTCCAATTTCGGCAAAAGAAAATGAATGGCAAAAAATTGAGGATATTTTAGACGGACAAAAGCCAACAGCCAAGGAAATTGCTGAATATAATACTTGGGCTAAAAAAATACATACAGAAAGTAAAGCTCTTTCGGGTGATACTACATTCTACCCACCTATTGACGAAGAGGACTTAATAAAATACTCTGAGATTTATAAAAGAATGTCGTCGCAACAAAAAAACAAAGCAGTTGAATTTCCTTTTCCAGAGCTTGATGTAATAGCTAGCCAACAAAAAGCCACAAAAAAACAGATTGCAGAGTACAACGCTTGGGCTAAAAAAATGAATGCTGCAATAAAAAAAGCTGAAGCCACTAACAACAAAAGCTCTTATCCGATAATTAAGAAAAATGAATATGACAAATTCTATAAAATTTATAGAACTCTAATGTCTGAAAAGCAGCGAGAAAATGCCGAGCCATGGCCAAATATTCCGCCTCCACCTCCTCCACCACCACCAGCGCCAGAAACACCGAAGGTTAAAAAAGGAAGTGAGGTCATTCCGCCACCACCTCCGCCACCTCCTCCTGCACCTGAATCTACTTTAGATTTTGTAATTAGAATGGCGAAAGCCAATGCAAAATTCTTTAACGAAGGAAAAGTAATTTCATCAGATGAAGCCATTGCTTTAATTAAGAAAAATGATAAATTAAACATCAATGCCCAAAAAACCGATACCGAACAACCATTAGTATATATTACAAAAGAACCAATACAAATTGGCTCAAATGACAAAGTGGGTGAAGCTATTTCTAAACCTCAACAAAGTATCCTACCTAAAGTTAATGGTAAAACCATTAAAATTGGAAAATTAAAGATGACCATAAGTGAGTTTAAAAAACTTGAACTTTCAACTGAAGTAGCAAAGGTCACTGGCTTTAAAATTAAAATTCCAGGAGTTGCAACTGAATTCGTTCAAGGTAATACGATTACAAAAACTACCATATCAAATCTCGATAAAATAAATCATAGTAAGATGATTGCAGTATTTGATATTAAAGACGAAAAAGAATCTAATATTGCTCCTCTGATTATTGAATTAATCGAATAAGTGTCTAAAACAAATCTATGTAAGCCTCGATTTTCGAGGCTTTTTTTGTCCAAAAATGTAACAAAACATAAGTTTTAGCGTTCTAATATACTGTCAATCAAAAACAATCAATCATGTTAAAACAATTCTTTATCCTATGTTCAGGAGCAGATACTGATATTTTAGAAAACTGTTCCAATGGCGAACAAAACAAATATGCTGGTATTGGAGCTACCGTTTTTTTTACAGCTTTAATGGCTACAATTGCTGCCAGCTATGCACTTTACACTGTTTTTGACAACCTCTATGCATCTCTGTTTTTTGGACTCGTTTGGGGATTACTTATTTTTAATCTAGATCGTTACATTGTTTCAACCATAAAAAAACGCAATAATGTTTTAGACGAATTACTGCAAGCCACTCCAAGAATCATCCTAGCTGTGATTATTGCTGTTGTCATTTCAAAACCTTTAGAACTTAAGATTTTTGAAAAAGAAATCAACCAGGTCCTATTAGAACAAAAGAATGATTTAACCCTAGCCAATCAAAACCAAATTGCGCAGCAGTACAATCCTAAAATTGCTGATTTAGAAAATCAAATAACAAGGCTACAGTCCGAAATAGACACAAGAGAAACCGAAGTCAATGCACTATACGATACTTACATTACAGAAGCTGAAGGCACATCTGGCACTATGAAATTGGGTAAAGGTCCTGTTTATAAAGAAAAACGCGAAAAACATGATGCTGCTTTAGCAGAACTTCAACAACTAAAAACGGATAATAAAGCTAAAATTGAAGCTATTGAAAATCAAATAGTAACTTTACAATCCGATTATACCACCAACGTTGCCGAATCACAACCTGTTATTGATAATTTTGATGGTTTAATGGCTAGAGTTACAGCTTTAGGTGCTTTACCTTGGTTGCCATCTTTCTTTATTTTCTTACTGTTTTTAGCCATAGAAACCTCACCAATTATTGCGAAATTGTTGTCACCAAAAGGAGAATACGATTTTAAGTTAGATGACCAGGAAACGGTTGTGAAATCTTGGGTAGATCAACAAGTTGCAGAACGCCAACTCTTAGTTAAAACCGACAATGACATTAACAACAAAGTGTACACTGAAATTGCTGATGAAGAAGAGGTGATGAACTACAAGCGTAAAAAAGCAAGAGAACTTATGCAACATCAGGCAGATGCGTTTTTGAACAAGCAGAAAGGTGTGCTGTAAAATCTAATCTATCCCTTTCATCTGTTCGAGTGATGCGATTTTATAAGCATCGTATCGAGAACAATATTTAAGAACTTCTCGATATAATTTTTCGTACCTCAAAATCACTCGAAGTGACAAAATCATTACTTTTAGAAAAACAAAAACCTAATTGTAATGAAAACTCTTTATCTCTTACTTATAGTAATTCTTTTAAGTTGTGGTTCACAAGCAAAATCTAATAAACATACTTTTGAAACCGACAAAGCTGCCATTCTAAAGATAATGAACGACCAAGAGAAAGCTTGGAACAATCACGACTTAGAAGGTTTTATGCAGGGCTATTGGAAGAGTGACTCACTTAAGTTTTATGGTAGCAATGGTCTTACCAAAGGTTGGCAAAATACACTCAATAATTACAAAAAAGGGTATCCAACAAAAGCAGAAAGTGGTACGCTAAAATTTGTTATTAATGATGTTTCAAAAATTGAAGGTGACAACTATTGGGTTATGGGAGAATATCACTTAAAAAGAGCGGTTGGAGACGCTAATGGAGTCTTCATTATTATCTTTAAAAAGATACATGGAGAATGGAAAATTGTTGCTGATATGTCTTGTTGAAATCGAAGTTAAGTTGAAACTTCAAAAAAAGAAAAGTGTTTCCGAGAGTACTAATCTGTCACGAAGAGTACTGGTCAGAAACACTTTATTTTAAATCTTATATAATCTGCTATTATGCAGCTACTATTGTATTTTCTTGAGTTTTAAAATGGTCATATAAGTCTTTACAACCTAAACCGACAATAGAAAGTCGTTTTGATTTTGTAATAGATTCGTTGTGTAACCTTGCTAATGCCATTACACCTGCCCTATCAATACTTTCTACACTTTCTATGTCTAATAGAATGTCGTCAAGCTTGTCAAAAATATTTGAAAAGTGCGCATTGAAAGTTTTTAGATTTAACTTGTTTAAAGTTCCTTTAATCTGAAAACGATTGTTGTAGTTTGTAATCTGTAAATCCATAATAAATAATGTTAAAAGCGTTCATACTAATTTAGGGCTATTAATCAGTAAACTTGGTGCTATTAATTAGAGGGATGACCTAAATATCCGACTAATTTTGAGTCATCATATATAAAATCGATAAAGGGTAATTTTGACTAGATTATAAGGAGGAGGCTGTTTATTTTTTCGATAAACAACACGTTTACAAACAGATAGAATGTAGGAAAATTAATCTGAAATTTACTAGGATTTAAGGCTCTTAAGGTGTTTTTCTAAATCTACTGGTTTATGCACAGCATTTTTAGAAATAGGATATTTTTCTAACAGACTTTCAGGTCTTATTGGTCGCTTTTCAAAACCACCTCCGCAATTAGGGCAAACTTCTTTTAAAAGCAAAACACAATCTACACAAAACGTACATTCAAAGGTACATATCATTGCTTCATCAGAATTATATGGCAAGGCTTTATTACAGTTTTCGCAGGTTGGTCTTATTTGTAGCATCTTAGTTTTAAAATCACAATACTTTAAATGCCAGTTTATGTCTTCTTAACGTATTGCGTAATGATAACAATCTGTTGACCATCTACTTTGCCCTCAATATATTCAGCATTTTCATGGTCTAGTCTAATATTTCTAACTGCTGTTCCTTGTTTAGCAACCATACTAGAACCTTTTACTTTCAAATCTTTTATCAAAACTACAGAGTCTCCATGCTCTAAAATAACACCATTAACATCTCTATGGATTAACTTGTTTTCATCATCTTCTCCGTCTCCAGATGCTTTAGCTAATTCCAGAACATCCTCTTCCATATACATCATTCCAAGTAAATCTTGAGTCCAGTCAGCTTCAATTCTATTAAGCATTCGCCAAGCCATAATTTTTACAGCATCATACTCACTCCACATGCTATCGTTAAGGCATCTCCAATGGTTAGCGTCAATTTTTTCAGAATCGTTCATCTGTTCTACACAAACATTGCAAGCATATAATGCTGTGTTTAAAGCGTTTTCTTTTATGTCTGGTACAATGTAAACAGATAAGTTTTCGTCATTGCCACAAAGCTCACATTTAGAGCCACTACGTTGTTGAAGTTCTTTTTCTAAAGACATAGTTTATAATTTGCAACAAAAATAAAATTATTTCAATGTTTCCCTTATCTTTTTTGGTAAACCTTTCACTACCATATCGTAAGAATGGTCTATTAACTCAGTAATAAGTTGTGGAGAAAGCTCTCCTGTATGAACATAAACACTATTCCATTGTTGTTTGTGCATGTGATAACCAGGCTTTATGCTTTCATATTCTGCCCTAAGTTCTTGCGCATATTCTGGGTCGCATTTTAAATTGATAAAAGCTTCACCATTTTCCCATCGTTTTAAAGAGGCTAAGGCAAACATTTTATTGCAGACCTTAAAAACCAGGGTATCATTATCAAAAGGAAAATGTTCTGTAACCTCCTTTTTTTTCATGCAATAATTTCTGTAGTCTTCTATATTCATATATCAATCTAAATCTTCACTAAACAAAAACTTTTTTTTGTCATTCTGAACTAGTTTCAGAATCTATTTAAATAATTATTTCAACAACTTTTTATCGTCTCCACCTTCTATCTGTAAAGCCGAATAATCCAACGTCCAACCAATAGTTTCAACTAAATTTTCGATAAGTTGAATAGCTTCTAAAGCTTCTAATTTAGCCACATTATACAAACCACTTTCCGGAATCTTATCTAAAATATGTTCTTTGGCCTTAGTATGTAATTCCGTTAGGTCTGAAGCTTCAAACTTATTAAACATACCGTCTTGTTTATCGTAGTAGTTAATATCACTTTCAATAGATAATACTTCTGGTTGCGGAAAATGGGACAGTACAACGGTTTTACTTTTTGGGTTGGAATTCATTTGTATTTTACTCAAATCAAACCCAACGTGTGCTTTGGCATTTATAACGACTAACGCTTTTTTTCTGCTGGAAATAAGTTTTAAGAACTTTTCCTTAACATCTTCATAATGGTAAATCTCAGCAAAGTCGCCTTCTACAGTTATAAATTTACAAACGCGTTTTATTTTGTCTAAAAGTATAATAGACTGCGCATTTGTGGCTTGTTTAGTTTTCCATGTTTTATAAATGGTAACTAAACCAAGGGTCACCAAAATACTAACTATGATTATAAAAAATGTTTCCATATCTACTGTTAAGACACTTTAAAAGTGCTTTTTGTCACTAGCACTATTCAATTACTTTATACAATATTGGTTTGCTTGGCGAAGCATCATTTTCAAAAGGTGCAATTTGTAGGTTGAGCATGTAACAACCATCTTCAATTTTATTAGACACGTAAATAAACTCCGTAATTGTTGCGTCTAGTCGTAATTTACCTTTGGTGTTCCAAAAAGCATTATGTCCTTTTAATTCGCCTCCATCCTCTTCTCTGTCAACACTTGGTAAATCGATTAAAAGATGTTTTATGCCTTTTTTTACCAATAGTTTAATGGCATCTTCCTGAAAATAAGTCCAATTGGTATTTGAATACTGCTTTGAGTTTTTATCTCTTGTATTAGGAATGGTGCGCACTACCAATGCATCTCTTTTTTTATTTCCTAGAGCAAACTGAAGCTGTTTTGCAGATATAACATAATCTTCTCCTTGTTTTTCTGGAGCTACAGTAACGACTTCGGCCAAAAAGAAAAATTGCTTTAAATATTTATTAATAGAATAAGCCTTCTTTGTAATATGGCCAACCGTTTCGGTATGTGTACCGTGTGAATGTGGATTGAATGTTATGGTATTAAAATTAACTGCAGCACCTTCTGCCACACTTATGGTGTCTCCATCAAAAACTTCTGGCTCTATCTTTGGTGGTCCAATATACCATGCATTAACATTAGACGCACCTCCTTTAATTGGTATTGAAATATCTAAAGGTTGAGATAAATCTATTTTTAATTTTCTAGAATTGTATTGTATTGTTGTAAGCACGTTTAGTTTATTTTAAACAGTTCAGAAGCAATGCCATCACTCAAAAATTGTCCTTCTTTGGTGACGCGTAAATGCTCATCATCAATATCAATATACAATAAATGTTGATTTATAAAAACATCTGACTGCTCAATTAGGTAATTCTTAAATGTTATACCAAAATCCTTTTCAACTTTTGGTAATGAAACTCCCCAAATGGTTCGCAAACCCGTCATTATATACTCGTTGTACTGATCCGTAAGGGTTAATGTTTCAATTTCTATAGGCAAATTGTTTTGTTGAATCGCTTTAATATATTTTGAATTGTTTCTCACGTTCCAGCCACGTTGTTTGCCATTAAATGAGTGAGCGGAAGGCCCAATACCTAAATAGGATTTTCCTTGCCAATAGGCCGAATTATTTTTACTAAAATAGTTCTCCTTTCCAAAATTTGATAATTCATAATGCACAAAACCTGAAGCTTCCAATTTGGCTTTTAGAATATGAAATTGCTCATGTGCTTGCTCATCATCAACGTCTTCAATTGTTCCTTTTTCTATAAATGCAGCTAAAGCTGTTTTTGGCTCAACCGTTAACGCATAACTTGAAATGTGAGGTACGTTAAAGCCAAGCGCTATCTCAATATTTTCCATCCATTGCTCATTTGATGCACCAGGAATTCCGTAAATTAAATCGAGTGAAATATTATCGAAATGTTTTGTAGCCGCTTCTAAACAGGCTTTTGCTTCGTTGGCGTTGTGTGCTCTGTTCATCAAATTTAAATCGGCTTCAAAAAAGGATTGAATACCAATACTAAGTCTGTTGATTGGTGTATTTACAAAGTCTTTTATGCGTTGAGAAGACAAGTCATCTGGATTGGCTTCTAAAGTAATTTCTGGGTGCTCAGCAACTTTATAATTCTTGTAAACCGAATCAATTAGCACTTGTAATTCATCATTAGACAATAAGCTTGGTGTTCCTCCTCCAAAATATATCGTCTCAACTGTAGTGTTTTTGAATTCGTTTTTTCTAAGTTCCAATTCTCTTGTTAATGCACTAACAAGGTCGTCCTTCTTTTTTAACGAGGTTGAAAAATGAAAATCGCAATAATGACAAGCTTGCTTGCAGAATGGTATGTGGATGTAGATGCCTCCAGCCCCTTCTAGCTTCCCTTGAAGGGAAGAATTCTCACTCCTAACTGAAAAATTTTCGTTACACATCACACTTTACTTTCCCCTCTGGGGATTAAGGGGCTTTTTTACACGGCTCTCATTCTGCTTTACAAACGCTGCCCAACCAGTATAACTCTTACCAACCTCAACCTTTCCTTGGTTATAAAAATGACAAACTGCTGCTGCCAAACCGTCTGTAGAATCTAGATTTTTTGGCAATTCCTTTAATTGTAATAAGCTTTGTAACATCTTAGCCACTTGCTCTTTGCTGGCATTTCCATTACCAGTTATTGCCATTTTTATCTTTTTTGGCGAGTACTCCGTTATGGGTATTTCCCTAGATAAGCCTGCTGCCATAGCCACACCTTGTGCTCTTCCTAACTTTAGCATACTTTGTACGTTCTTACCAAAAAAAGGAGCTTCAATGGCTATTTCATCTGGATGATAGGTGTCAATTAGTTCTATAGTGCGTTCAAAAATGAGTTTAAGTTTTAGGTAATGGTCATCATATTTTTTAAGCTGTAGTTCATTAAGTTGCATAAACTGCATTTGCTTACCAACAATCTTTATGAGTCCAAAGCCCATTATAGTTGTTCCTGGATCTATACCTAATATTATTTTTTCTTTACCCATTCCACTAATCACAAAACTGGCAGCCACTTAATGAAACTGCTACACCAAAGGTAAGGTTAAATACACTGCCATTAAATGCTCCTAATCCACTCAAAACAGGATCGTACTCATCTAAAGAGGTTAAACCATAAATATAAGCTGTATCTACATAAACCGAAACCTTTTCGCTAATGGCATAATGCACTTCTAAACCACCTAATAAATTTAAATACGACTGTTTATTATCTCCCAAATTACCTAGTGGTTTTACAAAACTAAAACCAGGACCTGCATGCAAAATGGTTCTTAATCTTGGTGGTAAAAACCCTAAATGTGTTGAAGGGTCAAAAACAAATTGTGCATTAATACGGGAATAATTTACCTTAAATTCGGGCGCATCGTCATCGTTTTTGAAACGGTTAAAGCCAAAATCCAATTTAACTCCATAAGTACTCTTAAACATGTGCTGAACACCTATGTTAACGGTAGGAAAATTTAACGATTGTGCATAGGCACCATCCACAAAACCATCGGTTGTTGGGTAGTTTAGTCCTACTGCAAATAATGCTTTCCACTTGCTTGTGTCCTTAAATTGTGCATTACTGTTTAACGTGAATAACACAATAAACGTAAAAAAAATGTATTGTTTTAAATATTGCTGCATCTGTTACTTTTTAGTTTAATTTGTAGCATGCATTATGATGTGCCATACAAAACTAAGCAATTCTTCTTTGTACTTATTAAGATAAGCATTGTTGTTGGTGCATTTTATTTTATTTATTCAAAACTTGCTGAAAATGAAAATTTACAATTCGGTGAGTTTATGGCATTTTTAAAAGAAAATGATACTTTTTCGACAAAAAACATCCTTTTTTTATTCTTTTTAAGCATTTTTAATTGGGTTTTTGAAATTCTTAAATGGAAGCATTTAGTAAAAACTATTAAAAATATCTCCTTTAAAGATGCTTTAGAGCAGAGTTTAGGAGGTCTAACCGCATCACTAATTACTCCGAACCGCATAGGAGACTATGGCGCAAAGGCTGCTTATTATGCTAAGCAATTTAGAAAGCGTATTGTATTACTAAATCTTTTAGGCAATATGGCACAAATGACCATCACAACGCTATTTGGTGTTGTTGGCTTTATCATATTTGTGAATCGTTACCAAATAGATGTTGATTATTACAAGGTTGTAAGATTTGGGTTTTTATTAATTATGCTAAGCCTTTTTGCAGTTTTTGGAATAAAATATAAGCGTTTCAGTATTAAAGGGTATTCTATTAATCGTATTTTGGAATATATAAAACGTATGCCTTCTCAAACCCATTTAACTAACCTATCGCTTTCACTAATTCGCTATTTAATTTTTTCATTTCAGTTTTATTATCTGCTTACAATTTTTGGTGTTGATGTAGATTATTCTAGAGCTATGGTTTTAATCACCAGTATGTACTTTTTAGCTTCTATAGTGCCATCTATTTCAATTTTTGATGTGGTTATAAAAGGAAGTGTTGCGGTTTTTTTGTTTGGTTTTGTTGAAGTTAACGAACTTACTATTTTATCAATTATAACTATAATGTGGTTATTAAATTTTGCACTTCCTAGCTTATTTGGAAGCTATTTTGTCCTAAATTTTAAACTCCCAAAAATTGAAGAATGATAGTAACATCAGTCAGCATAGCAGTTATCATTCTCTACCTTTTTTTAATTGGAAGTCTTATCTATGGTTTTGATAAGGTTGAAGATTTTAAGCTTCAGGATTTAGAACCCAGAACAAAATTTACGGTTATCATTCCGTTTCGAGATGAAGCTAAAAATCTACCGAAATTATTAGAGTCAATCTCTCAATTAAATTATCCTAAAAACTTGTTTGAAGTCATTTTGGTCGATGATGAATCAAGTGATGATTCAGTAAAAATCATTCATTCTTTTATTACCACAAAACCTATCGACCTTGCTCAAGGCGACATATCAATTTTAAATAATAAAAGAGTTTCAAATGCACCAAAAAAGGATGCTATTACCTCAGCTATTCAAGTTTCAAAATACAATTGGATAATTACTACTGACGCTGATTGTATTTTACCAAAATACTGGTTAGATGCTTTTGACGAAATGATTCAAACTAAAAACCCAAACTGTATTGTTGGCCCTGTTAAATTAAATAGTATAAACGCTTTTTTTAATCGCTTTCAGACTTTAGATATTTTAAGCTTGCAAGGTGCAACAATAGGCAGTTTTGGTATTGGCAAACCCTTTCTTTGTAATGGTGCTAATTTTGGTTATCAGAAATCGGTTTTTAAGGCCTTAAACGGTTTTGAAGGCAATACAAATATTGCAAGTGGTGATGATATTTTCTTAATGGAAAAGTTTAAAAAACTCGACAAAAAAAAGGTTGTTTACTTAAAAACTGCCCAAGCGATTGTAACCACAAATCCTGTTGGTAATTTTCTACAGTTAATACAGCAACGCTTACGTTGGGCATCAAAAACAAGTCAAAATCCTAATGTGTTTTCAAAATGTATTGGCTTAACCGTTTTTGTGGCTAATCTCTTTTGTGTTGTTGTTATACCTATGGTATTTTTAAACGTATTACCCATGAGAATCGCATTAGCATTACTAGTGATTAAATTCGCTATTGATTTTCTGCTATTGTTTAAAGCTTCACGCTTTTTTAAACAGGAAACATTATTGCTTTCTTACATATTTTCGGGTGTATTGTATCCTTTTTTTAGTGTTTATATTGTTCTATTATCCTTTATAAAATCCTATCAATGGAAAGGAAGAACATTTAAAAAATAATAGCATATTGAATATTTTTGGTAGCTTTACTAAAACCAAATCCTTACAAGAGATGAAAAAACTCATTTTAATTGCTTTGCTTTGCTTTACTTTCCAATTCAACTATAGTCAAGAAAGCTATACCATAAATGGTGAAACTCTTGAACTTAAAACCGAAATCGATGGTAAATTAGATTTACTCTGGAACACAATTGATGGACAATACCGTTATTTTGTAAGAACTGAAAATGGTACAATTACAGAACTAAAAAACACAAAAAATACTGATAACAAGTACCAGGAAGAATACAAAACAACGCTGAGTGAGTTGACCAATGGCAAGGCAACTGATAAATTAAAATTAACACTTTATAGCCTAAGAAACTATATTGACGCATACAATGCAACTGTAGATTCTAACTACACCTCTAGCCCAACTGAAAGTAACGTACAATTTAGATTAGGCTTTTCTGGCGGACTAACCAACAACCCTTTTGTTGGAAATCCAGACAATAAAAAAGTACCAATGATTGGTGCTGAATTGGAAATTTTTGAGGCCAATGCGCTACCTAGACATTCTGGTTTTTTACAAGCCAGACATACCTTTGACAGTGATGACTTTCCGTATAGCACTACAGAGTTTTCATTGGGTTATCGCTTTAGGTTTATAAATAAAGAGACTTTTTCTATTTATGGTCAAATGAAAATGGCGACTATTAATTTTTCTAGCGTCACATTTATTGATGAAGACGATATGGAAGTTGACCAAAGTAACACCTCTTTTGATATTCCTTTTATTTTTGGAATTGGGTCTGATATTAAAGTTGGTGCCAACAGTTATATTACTATCATTTATGGAGAATTATTTGCCTTATTGTTAGATAATCAAGGTAACTTCTCTACAGATATTGCCTTGGGTTATAAATTTAATTTATAGTCATGAGCTTAAGAAATTTTAAAACATCTAACCCTGTTTTTAATGGCTATTTTTGGGATGATGGCAAATCGTCCACTAAAACCATGTCTGTAGCAGGCATTTTTTTTAAATCCATTTTCGGAATTTTAATTATTGCAGCAATAACAGCTTACTTATGGAAACTTAATGAAGAAGGTATGCCTATGAGATGGTTTACATTAGGTGGCATGTTGGGAGCTGTGGTTATAAGTGTTTTAATTTCTGTTAGACAGAATTGGGCACATATATTAGTTCCGCTTTATATGGTTGCAAAAGGCTTCTTTTTAGGTGGATTTTCTTCTTATGCACATCGTAATTTTCCAGAGCTACCTTACCAAGCTATTGGTGTAACCATAGTTACATTTTTTGTAATGCTTATACTATACCAACTACGTATTATTGTGGTTACCAAAAAATTACGCAGCGTTATTATAACTACTACAGTTAGTATAATGGTAGTCTATCTCATCTCTTGGATATTAAGTTTTTTTGATATAAAAACGTATATCTGGGGAACCTCTTGGTTTGCAATTGGCTTTAATGTTTTGGCAGCTATCGTGGCATCTTTTGCGCTACTACTAGACTTTGATTATATAGAACGCTACAAAAATAAAGCACCAAAGTATAAAGAATGGGTTGCAACTTGGGGACTTTTGGCAACACTTATTTGGTTGTACATAGAAGTGCTAAGATTGATGCAAAAATTGGCAATACGGTTTTGAAATGTGTTCTTGCTAAGACGCAAAGAAATACCTAGTAACTAGTGTTTAGTGTCAAACTAATCAATCTTTACAATTACCGGTAATTCAAAAGCTGTGGTGACTTGCTGGCCTCGTTTAATTGCTGGATAAATTTTTGGAATTCCTTTTAAACTCTGACGAAGTAAACTGTCAATCTCTGGAATTAAAAGTTGTGTTTCGGGTTTTATTTTTATAGTGCTAACCTCCAAAAATCCTTTATTATCAATAATAAGTTTTAATCTTATGGTGTCATTTACATCATCTGCAACTACTATGTTTTGTGATTGCAAATAGCTGTTTACATGAGATAAAAGTGTGTTTTGAAAACAAGCCTTACTTTTTTCCTTAACCGTAATAGAATCGCAACTGGTAAAGGTTGGGTAAGTGTCAACATCGTTCCAATTGAAGGTTTGTAGTTCTTCCTCCAGTAAATCTTCAGAATTTACTTTTTGCTTTTCAAAGTAATCGCAAGAGGTAAAAAGAACAATCAATAAAAGAAAAGCTATTCGGTTCATTAGCACATTTTGATACCGAAATGTACGATTTTTTGCGATTTTAGTCTTGTTCTATAAATTTTTCTTGTTTAAGTTCCTTGAGTCGCGTTTCCGCATAGGTTTTAAAAGGGCTTTTTTCTTTCTTTTTAAGATAGTCTTCGTACAACTTTATTTTAGAATCTATATCTGCATAAAATTCGTCTTTTGTTCTAATTAAAAAGAACTCGGACATTATATTACTTGGATCTTCTTTTAAAGATTTCTGAAAGGCCTTAATGGCTTTTTCATATTTCTTCTGACGATTCAAAATTGTCCCCAAACGTTGATACTCATGAGACAAGGATACATCTTTAATTTTTAATGCGTTTGAAACATACTCCTCAGCCATTTCAAAATTATTCAAACGCTCATAGTAGGTGCCAATAACAAAGATAGCATTAGCATCGTAAGGATTATACTTTAAAGCTTCCTTTCTATGATAAATAGCATCTTCATAATCTGAATTCTCCGCATAACTCAAACTCAATTTTTCATGTATAAACTCTGAAGCTTCGCCTAATTCTAGCAATTTCTTAAACCACACAACCGAATGTGTGTAATACTCTTGATGATAATAAGCTTGGGCTTTTAGGCTTATAAGTTCAATATTTTGATCATAGCTTTCTAAACCTTTGTCAATTAATTTATGAGCATCTTCAAACTTTCGTTTTTGGAGACTGTGCTTAGCAATTTTAAAAATTGCTTTTTGGTGCGTTGAATCTAAATTATAAGTGGTTTTATACGCATCTAATGACGTTGTATCTCTCTGTTTTTCTAGAACTAAGCCTAACTCATAATGGTAATTGGGATTGAGAATGTCTGTTTTTATCAAATCTCTAAAAAGTTGATTTGAAACTTCATAATTTTTAGTTTTGGTTAAGAGTTGTGCGTATTCGTACTTTAAAAGTGCATCTTCTGGGTGCGCTGTTAGTGCCTTTTTATAATATTCCAATCCTTTACCATAGTTACCAATGGCTATGTAGGCTTTTGCAATTTTGTCGTACACTTCATCTAAATTCTTAATAGACTTATAAGCTTCAATAGCTTTTGTAAAATTTCCTTTGGCAAAGAGCATATCTGCTGTGTTTTTGGAATTTTGAGCATAAGTGTTTAGACTTATAGAAATGCAGATAAGGGCAAAAATTAACTTCATGCTTTAATTTAATTAATCATTGACTTGAAATGTAATAGGTAAACTGAAGGCTACTTTTATGTTTTCACCTTTTTGTTTTCCCGGAGTAAATTGTGGCAACAAGTTAATTACACGAATTGCTTCAGCTTCTAAATCAGGATGAGGTCCTCGTGCTCCTACATTTACAATTTGTCCGATTTCATTGATTACAAATTGTATGAAAATTCTTTTTTGACCTTTTGAAAGCCCTAATTTGTCTGGCAATTTTGTGTTGAAATTTTTACTTACAAACTTTTGAACTTCTGCAGACGTACACTTTTTACGTTCTTCTTCGCTTGAAATGGTTTTGCATTGTGGATGAATAGGTGCAACTTCAATGACACTGTATGGCACATTATCATTTTTATTCAATTTATGACGGTTTGATTTTAAATATTCTTGTTCAACTTGTATTAAACTATCAATAATATACATCTTATACATCTCAAACTGTTCATCTCTATCATCTGGCAATGCATTAGTTTCTTTAAGTCTCTCAATAAATGCTTTGTATTTTGGTGTGTTTTCAATAGAGTCCTTTTTTATAGATTGTGTTTTGGGACTTCCATTTGTAGCCTGAAACACAATTGGTAAAGAATACGGTACAACAACAGCTTTACCCTTTTGTTTTCCTGGAATAAATCTTGGTAGGCTTTTTATAACACGTTTGGCTTCATCCTCCAGAGCTGGATGTGCTGCTCTGGCTTGAACAGAAGATATATCCCCCATTTTATCTATTTTAAAGGAAACGAAAATACGTTGTCTGCCTTCCAAATTTAGAGTATCTGCTATAGCTTTATTAAAATTTTTGCTGACGTGTTTTTGTATATAATTGCTTAGACAATATTTGCGATCCTCATTTGTTGGTAAGTCTTTACACTCAACTAATGTTGGCACTTCTTCAATTACTGAGAATGGGACTTCTACGGACTGTATCTGGTTTTTATCAGTCTTATTAGACTTATAATCATCTAAAATCAATGTGCTTTTGCCATCTGTAATAATTACTTTCTCAACGGTTTTATCATTCTCTAATTGATCTAACATGGCGTTATATCTCCTTTCTTCGTCAGCTGTTTTATTAAGTATATCTTCAACAAAAAGTTTTAATTCACCATCTCTAATATTTGATTCCCATAATTCTTTGGCTTCTTTTGTTTTTGCCCATTCACGATATTCTTCATAACTCCTATGTGGCTCTAATCTCATGAGTTCTGCCGTTTCCATGTCTTTTTGTGTCAGTGTTCCGTTGTCTGATTTTCTTGCAATCATATCGTTGGCCAGATATTTTAAATAGGCTTTAGTCTTTAAATACTCTTCTCTAGATACAATATACTTATCATATGGTCTCTCAGTAATCCCAGAATATTTAGCTATTTCAAGAAAAGGCACTCCATCCTTTTTCAGTTTCATAAGTTCTTGATAATACTTTTCTATCAATTCTTCATCGGTTAATTCTTGACTAACTTCTTGCTGAGTTTCAGTTTTTTCTTGTGCCTTAATTTCGGTTGACGTATAGATTAACATCCCAAAAACTAATGGAATCAATAAAGCATATTTCATTAAATGCTGTTGTTTTGATTTAGATTTTTGTAACATAGCGATTCGTTTTTTGATTAATGATTTTTTAAAAAATGTATTGGTAAAGGACACATTGTAGACATCAAAAACCTGATTAAGTAAACTTTGATAGTAGTCTGCCTTTCCATTTTGCTTAACGGCTTTTGCGTCTGCTATAAACTCATGTAGTTCCTTTATTCTGTTTTGGTACATATATGCTAATGGATTGAACCAGAATAGGATTTTTAAAATTTCAAAAAACAATAAGTCAATACTGTGCTTTTCTTTTACATGAATCAATTCGTGTTTATATACTGTTGTCTTCTCGGATTCTGGAATACGTTCTCCTAAAAAAATCGTATTAAAAAAAGAGAATGCTGCACTACTTTTAACCAGTGCTACAATAAGAACATTGCCATACCAACGCTTTGGATTATTGTACTTTAACCAAAACAGTTTAGACATTTTGATAAGAAAAATTATAGTCGCAACTACAATACCACAATATAAAATTACCAACCATAGTGGTGTTTGTGGTTGCTGTATAACAATACCTGCTTGTTCTGCCACTAATATTTCATATTCTGTAGGAGGTTTTGTGCCTATAAATACTTCTGGCAATTGAATAACGAATTCTTTTGCCGCTATTTTTTTCAGTTCAGGAAACTTGATAAATGGCAATGCTAATGACAATACTGAGGTTAGCAGCAAATAAGCTCTATTGTAATTGAAAAAGGTTTCTCTTTTTAAAAACAAATCGTAAACCAATAAAAACAAAGCTTGAAAAGCAATAATTTGAACTATAGTGTAAAGCATTATTTCTTGTTTTTGTTAATTTCATTCAATAGTGTTTCTATATCTTTTACATCGACATCATTCTTCTGAACAAAAAAAGACACCATACTTTTAAATGAGCCTTGAAAATAATTATCCACCAATTTATTTATAGATTGATTGCTATAGGCTTCTTTCGCAACAATAGGAAAATAAACATGTCCTTTGCCTTGCTTTTCATAATCCACAAAGCCTTTGGACTCTAAAATTCTAATGATTGTAGAAACCGTATTATATGCTGGTTTGGGTTCTGGCAGTACTTTTATAACCGATTTTACATTGGCTTTTTTTAGTTGCCATAAGGTTTGCATTATCTCCTCTTCTGCTTTTGTTAACTGTTTCATTTGTTCTAAACTTGATTCGGAATCTCATAGATTTTAATGAGATTCTATACTTAAATTATAACGAGATCTTGAAATAAATTCAGGATACGCAATGTGATTTTTTCTAAATCACTTTGCTAATATAACTAAAAAATTAGTTTCAACTAAGTTTTTAGTTAAAAACTTGTAACTTTGGCTTGCTTATTGCGTCATATAAATGAATTTAAATTATTTATATGGAAATTTTTTTGGTGCTAATAGCACTACTTTTAATGATACTAGGTATTATAGGAAGCTTCTTACCTGTGTTACCTGGACCACTTACCAGTTGGGCAGGACTTTTGGTATTGCATTTTACTGAAGGTGTACAATTGAGTCAAACTTTTTTAATCAGCACCTTACTAATAGCAATTTTTATTTATGTGCTCGATTATATTATTCCTGCTATAGGAACTAAACGTTTTGGTGGTAGTAAAGCTGGGATGATTGGCACTACACTAGGATTAATTATTGGTATACTATCTCCTATTCCGTTTGGAATTATTATTGGGCCCTTTGTTGGTGCTCTTATAGGAGAAATGATTCATAGAAACGATATAGAAAAAGCTTTAAAAGCTGCTTTTGGATCGTTTTTAGGCTTTATAGCTTCAACATTCTTAAAGTTTATCGTAGCTATTATATTTTTAGGATTCTTTATCCTAAAACTCTCAGAACATAATGCCCCTTGGTATTAAAATTTAAGCAAGAAAAAAACCTAGTTACAAAGAAATGTAACTAGGTTTAGTTTTCTTGCTATTAACTCAACAATTACTTAAAGGGATTAATTAATTCTTGTTGACTCTAGCAAATATATGTTGCTATTATAACTTTTTGCTGAGGTAAAACCACAAACTTTTTACGTGAAAACCGTAGTTTGTAGCATTAACAAGCCCTAAGCGCATTTTTTCACATGCATTTCATCGAATAAAAATGTACTTTTTTTACAAATAGCCCTTTTCTCTAGCTTCTTGTAATAACGTTTCATCTTTTCCGTCGGTTACAGAAAACAATAATTTAAGCTGTTTTTTACGCTTTTCTATTGCACTTGTAGAAAGTGGTATGTATTCACTGAGGCTTTTAGTTTTTATGCCTTGGGATAATAAGTGAAGTATTTTTCGGTTAACATCATCCACATAAATTTCACTAGTAATGGTCTTTTTTACATAATTATTAACCGTACTACTGTAATATGGTGGGTACTTAAGAATTTGCTGAAAAGCGTCTGCCAATTCCATGGATGTTAAATCACTTTTTATAAGAAATCCATCAGGATTAATTTCTTTTATAATATTATGAATCCTAAACGACTCATTAAACATCGTTAGAATAATAATCTTAGCATCTGGAAGCACTTTTTTAGCCAAAAGTGCAAGGTCTTCACCGGAAGCATACCTACCATCTTCAGAAGGAGGTAAACTTATATCAAAAAAACAAACATCATAGGGAGTTCCTTTAGAAGCTCTGTTAATCATTAATTGAGCAGTGTCGCAATTATTGGCTGTATCAATTAGCAAGGTTTGATCATCATCTTTTGTTGCCATTAACACATTTTGGTAGCCTTCAATGATTATTGGATGATCATCTACCATGAGTATGTTAATATGTTTCATCTGTCTCTTTTATTTTTTTTGATCAGATGGAATTCGCCAAAAATTATCTCATTTGATATAAAGATTTATTATGGCTCATTTCATGTCGATTGGTTTGTATAGGGAATCTTAACATTAACTACTGTACCATTTCCAGATTGAGAGGTAAAGGTGATTTTTCCATTAATCTCATCTACACGAGACATCATGTTTTTTAACCCAATACCCTTTTTACTTTTAGAGGTATCAAATCCCTCTCCATCATCAATGATATCCAAGCAAATTACATTTTTTTCTAATGAAATACTAATTTTTATAGCATTAGCATTAGCATGTTTATAAATATTTTGCATAGACTCTTGAATGATTCTGTAGATATTAATCTTGGTTTTATTGGATAAAGTGTCCCAGTTTATATCATCTGTATAATCGAAATTATATTTTAAGCCATAAGCTTGTGTTTGGTTTTCAATAAGTTCTGACACAATGTTCATAAAACCAGCTCCAGAAACAAAATCAGTATTTAGTTCATGAGAAATTTTACGAATGTCTTCTTCAATAGTTTTTAGCTGAGCTATATAATTTGCTCTATTCATCATAGCCTCCTTGCCTTCTTTAAAATTTATGCTATCCAAACTTAGGCGTGTGCCAAAAAGCCTCCCAAGTACACCATCGTGCAATTCCTTTGATACTCTTATTTTCTCCTTAGCTCTTGCTTCTTCTACTTTGTCTTGTTGGCTAAGCATAAGGTTATAAATATCCTCATTGGCTTTTTGTTGTACCTGAATTAGTTTAAGCTTTCTGTTTTTTGCACGTTGCGATATCAAAACATATATAAGAATAGCTGTTAACAGTAATCCAATAGACAAAATGACGAGATATAGATTTTCTTTGGAGATTTGTTTGTTTTCTGCTTCAATTTTTTCGTTTTCTGCCTCTAACTGATCTGTTTCAAATTCAATCCTGGCATACTTGTTTCTAATACCTCTCTCTTCAGTTATCAAACTATCGGTAATTCTTATATGCTCTCTTAAATATTTTTTTCCTTTTTCACCTTCTGTAATTTGAGACAAAATCATAAGAGCTTCTAGTTTCACTTCATTTGCAAAAACACTAGAAGAAATATCTAAAGCTTCATTGGCATATTTAGATACTGAGTCTATTTGATTGGCCTTAAAATATAATTTAGAAGTATGTAATGCTACATTCATTCTTAAAATATCATCACCAAGTTTTTTGGTTAAATCATATGATTTGCCAAGCTTATTCTTAACAGAATTAAAATTATAATCTCCAGATTCTAATTCTGTAGCTGCGATATTGGTTAGTATGGTTGGATAAAAGGTAGGGTCTTCATTTTCATATTTTGGTCTTAATTCCAAGAGGCTTTCATAAAGTTCTATTGCCTTTTCAAATTCACCCATTTGCCGATAAACATAAGCTTTGTTATTGATAGAATAGACCTCATTTATAAATCCATTTTTTATCTTTTTTGCATAAAAATTTGATTTTTCATAGTATTCTAAAGCCTTAGGAAAATTACCAGACTCTCTAGATATAATACCCATTAAATTATATGCATTCCATAATTTATCTAAGCGATTTTGAGTTTCAGGAAGCCTGTTTAGAATAATGATAGATTTTATAGCAGCTTCTTCTGCTCCAGCATATATTTTCTCTACCTGCTGAATATCTGCCAAATAAAGTAATGCTGTGGCTTTAGGTTCTGAAACATCATTTGGGGAATAGTACTTTAATGCTTGAGAATAATAATAATAAGAACTATCATTTTTTTGATAAAACCTATAGAGCGAACCCAAATTAGATCCTGCTACTGTTATTGCTGAAGAGTCGTTTATCTTGGTTGCTAATTCAAAGTTAGCTCTATTTAAATTAATATACTTTTCATACTTTTCGGCTTCAAAATATCGCATAGATAAGTTTCTGTTAGCCCTAAGAATAATGGAATCTATATCTATCCTTTTTGCAATTTCTGAAGACTTAAGAGCAAATGTTAATCTTTCATTTACAGTTAAGTTTTTATCTTTTGACTTATCAATAAGTTCGTTAATAGAATCTATTGATTTATTTTGAGCACTTACTGTGGATAAATGCAAATGCAAGCATAGTATTGAGAAAAATAGATATCTTATCAATGTTTAACATTTTACTTCAAAAATAGGTTAAAATTAGATAATTAAAATTCACATCATAAAAAAAGCTCTCGTCTATAGGCGAGAGCTTAATATTTCATAAGGAAAGCAAAAAAACTAACCTTGACTTTCTACTTTAAGTTTTTTCTTGTCCACAGCTAACAAATCTTTTGGGCTGTAGTTTTTATAAGTAGGTTCGTTATCCACTACAACATTTTCGGATTGCACTCCAGATACAGTTAATAATAAAACAGCAACTAAAGCTAAAGTAATTTTAAGGGTCTTCATAAGTATCAATTTAGGGTTTATTAAATAGTCAATATTAAAATTTGTAACGATAAACATTACGTTGAGGGAGGGTATGGATAATTAACTATTGTTAGGTTTTAACCTAAAATTGTACTAAAAATAAAACGAGGGACGTTTTCTAGACAGTGAAGTCTAACAGTAAAATGGATTAAAATTTTCCTTGATAAGCGATTTGAGGACTTAAGAAGGACTACGAATATAGACTTAAATACATTACTACCAAAAATTTCATCGATTAAATGTATTTATTTATCGATTAAATACATAAATTTTGTTTATAACGTGTTGAAAACCGATAAATATAACCTTTCAACTAAAATCACAAAATCTACTAAAAACAAAAAAGCATCCCAATCTTCTTATTCAGAAAAAAGGAAAGCCTTTCATTGGAATATCAAAATTAACTTTGATATTACTACGTCCTGAATTTTACTTCAGGAACAACACAACATCTTTCTATTGCCAAAAAAAGCTCCAATTTCTCAGAGCTTTTAAGCAATTTTAGCGGTCTGGACGGGACTCGAACCCGCGACCTTCGCCGTGACAGGGCGACATTCTAACCAGCTGAACTACCAGACCGTTGCGTAATTGCGAGGGCAAATATACATTGCATTTTTAATATCGCAAACAAAAATTAAAAAAAAAGACTTTTTTTATTACACAAATTTTTGTCGCTCTACCATATATGTAGTGAGTATCTGATTAAATCCTGCATTTATATCTGCTTCTACATACTTAATTCTATACTGACCACACTTTAACCTTAGATTATTAAAGTATTCATTAACAGCTTTTTTGTAAGTGTCTTTTATATTTTCAGCATAGAGATTAATATACTCACCTGTTTCAACATCAATAAATCGCTTTGGCCTGTTATCAAAATCAAAAGTGAGTTCTTTGGCTTTATCAAATACATGAAATAATACAACCTCGTGCTTATTATGTTTTAAATGCCTTAATGCTTCAAATAATTTTTCGTCATCTTCTGAGGTTTGAAACATGTCCGTAAACACAAAAATTAATGATCTACGATGAATTTTCTCTGCAATTTGATGTAAATACCTATAAGTCTCTGTGGTTTTTGTATCTGGTCGAGATACTACGGCTTCACTTAATTTATTTAAAAGCATTTGGTGATGACGCTCACTACCCTTTTCTGGCGCATAAAAATCGTAAGTATCGCTATACAGGCTTAAGCCAACAGCATCGCGTTGTTTTTTTAAAATATGCATTAACGACGCACTTGCCAAAGCGGAAAATGCAATTTTATTAAGACTATCTATAGACGTGCCAGCAGTTTCTGGATAATGCATTGAACCACTATTATCTACTATGAGATGACATCTTAAATTGGTTTCTTCATCATAACGCTTAGTATATAAACGGTCGGTTTTTGCATACAATTTCCAATCGATGTGCTTTGTGCTTTCTCCTTGATTATAAATTTTGTGCTCAGCAAATTCTGCCGAAAACCCATGAAAGGGACTTTTGTGCATACCAGCAATAAAGCCTTCAACGACTTGCTTTGCTAACAATTCTAGGTTTTTAAAACCTCCTGCTTTATTGAGTTCTAGTTGTAAATCCATATGCCCATCCTAACCTTCCCAGAGGGAAGGAACTTGCTACTTGTGTTTTGTTTTGTGCAAACCGACTAGTTTTTATACCCTAATCACCTAATTCCACTTGCCTAACACCTAAGACATGCCCAAACTATAAAAGGTTTGCCGTATTGGCAAACCTTTTATCATTTCTTTTAGAGTATAGACTATAAAAGTGCGTCGATAGCGTCTGAATATGCATTTTTTGGTGCAACTCCAACTTGGCGACCAACAACTTCACCATTTTGAAATACCAATACCGTAGGTATATTTCTTACACCATACTTAGCAGCAAATTCTTGATTTGCATCAACATCTACCTTACCAACTACAGCTTTACCTTCGTATTCTGTGCTAATTTCGTCAATGATTGGACCAACCATACGACAAGGACCACACCAAGCTGCCCAAAAATCTACCATTACTGGTTTATCACTCTTTAATACTGTTTCTTCGAACGTTGCATCTGTTATTTCTAATGCCATAATATTTATTTTAATTGTATTCTACTTTGATTTATATGCAAAATTAGTCAAAAATTTTGCCAAACCTTACATTGGTAGTATTTGATTTAATTATGACGGCATTAATGATGTATATTCCCTATATTTTAGGGCATCAATCAGGCTTGTGTTACTTGCTCTCCAAGGAACTAAAAACAGAAGTAATCCATCTTAGTATTGAGTTAAAACAACAGTCTAATACTCAATAATAGCAAAACTGTAGGCTCAACTAACATTGAAAAACAGAATTATAAAATTTGTTTATGATTCACTTTTGGTGTAAATTTACATCAAAACTCAATATTATGGCAAGGCAAAGTATATCATTTACAAAACCCAATGACGCATGGCTAAAAGAGCAAGTTGACAGTAACGAATACTCTAGCAAAAGTGAACTCGTCAACGATTTAATAAGACAAGCCAGACATCAGCAAGTTGAAATTGATTGGATTAGAACCAAACTTAAACGTGCTGAAAATAGTGGGTTTACTTCAGATTCTAAAGCTAAGATTCTAAAGCAATCAAAAAGCCAACTTAATGGCTAAATATAGGATAAGTAATACTGCAAAAGAGGACTTAATTAGAATTCATCATTACGGAGTAAAAAAATTTGGGATTGCCCAAGCAGATAAATATTATGATTCTTTTTTCGACTATTTTGAGATTATTGCCCAAAGACCATTTTCATTTGAGTCGGTTGATTTTATAAAAAAAGGCTATCGACGTTGTGTTTGCGGCTCTGATTCTATTTACTACAAAATAAACAAAGACATTATTGAAATCATGACCATAATTGGAAGGCAGGATTTGGATGGTACGTTTTAAAAATTGAGTTGCAGCAACTTGTTTGCTTTAGAAGTGTCGATTAGAAAATCTTTGAGGATTTTAGTAAATAGCTTAGAACTAGTAATTGATTGTCGTACGTAGTTTTTATAATCCACTAATTATTCCTGGATTTGTCAATATAGTTGAAAGAATATTTGAAGCTACACCAGTTCCAAATTCAGCTAATTTTTCAAGTATTTTTTTCTTTTTAGATTCAGGCTTGTCTTTACCTTTTAGAATTTTTTTTAATTCTTTTAATTGTTTGCCTGTTAATTCGTCTTCTATAGATTCCCAAATAATATTTACGTTAACCGTTTGACTTTGCATTTGATTCAAAGAAATATTTATACCAGAACCTGATTCAGTATTTTGTGTTTCTGGAATTCCGAATGACTCTAAATCATTAATTATTGACGAAATCAATTCAGTGGCTTGTCGAGAACACAAGCTTGCATTATTGCCACCACCAGTTGTATGACCATCAATAGTCACACTCATATATCTCTTATATTTAATTTTATTAATTTGTTCTTCCTGTTTACTGTTATTACCATAAATTCTTACGATAATATTTATAGCTTTTGCCTGCCAACTTTGAAGCTCATATTCATTGGTTATTTTTGAATTTTTAATTTCTTCTAGAGCTTTTATGAATTTTTCTATCATTTCTTTTGATATTACTTACAACACATATATTTAAGCACATTTTTTTCTAATCCCTAATTCAACTTATACCGCACATCATAATTTTCTAATTCCTTTAAAAGCTCTTGGGAAATTTTTACTTTTTGTTTTCTGCTTGGCATTTGTACCTTAATCTTTTCTTTATTATCGTACACTACAAAATTTAAGGTGTTTGTGCCTTCGTGGATTCTCAATAAATCGTGTAAAGTAGAAATTGTGCCTTCTTTTAGGTCGTCGATATTCAATTGTATGGACAATTTTTTTGCATAGGTATCCATAACATCATGCAACAACTGGAAGTTATTAAATTGAATTCTTGGGTCGCCTTTTTTACCTGTATCTCTATTTACCCAACCTTCTCTTACAAAGGCTCTGACGTACACAAAAGAGTTAACTACAAAAAAGTGTCTAAACTTTAAATAATCTTCTCCAAAAATCCTAAACTCATGGCTATCCGTGTAATCTTCAATAGTGAATAAAGCCCAACCCTTACCTTGTTTGCTCACACGATGTTGCACATCTGTAACCACACCACCAAAGGTTATTTCTCTATTAACTACAGCTTCCAAATTGTTAAAAACAGAAATTGTGCCGTTGCAAAAGGTCCGCATTTCAATTTTAAAATCATCTAATGGATGTCCTGAGATATAGATACCTACCACTTCTTTTTCGCGCGACAATTTTTCCATCGTTCCCCAATCTTCGCAAGGTGGTACTTGTGGCTCAGCAATTTGTACATCACTAGCTTCGCCAAACAAACTTACTTGTGCAGAATTTTCATTCTCCTGATGTTTGGCTCCGTATTTTACTGCTTTTTCCAAAAAGGTAATACCATCTCCATCATGAGCAAAATATTGTGCTCTGTGTGTGTCGGAAAAACAATCAAAACCACCAGCATTAGCCAAACCTTCAAAAGCTTTTTTGTTTGCTGCACGTAAATCGATACGTTTTGCCAAATCGAAAATAGACTTGTATGGTCCGCCTTCTTTTCTACCTTCAACAATTGTTTTTACGGCACCATGACCAACACCTTTTATGGCTCCCATACCAAAACGAACTGCATTGTCTTTATTTACAGAGAATTTGTAATAACTTTCATTAACATCTGGTCCTAAAACCGGTAAACGCATACGCTTACACTCTTCCATAAAGAAGGTTACGGATTTAATGTCATTCATATTGTTAGAAAGCACAGCAGCCATATATTCTGCTGGATAATGGGCTTTTAAATAGGCAGTTTGGTAGGCAATCCAAGCATAACAGGTAGAATGCGATTTGTTAAAGGCATAACTTGCAAAGGCTTCCCAATCTTTCCAGATTTTTTCTAGCTTTTGTTTATCCATTCCCTTTGCTGCAGCCTGCTCAATGAACTTTGGTTTCATTTTGTCTAGAACAGCCTTTTGCTTTTTACCCATGGCTTTTCTTAAAACATCGGCTTCACCTTTAGTAAAATCTGCCAGTTTTTGAGACAACAACATCACTTGCTCTTGGTATACCGTAATACCATAAGTCTCTTTAAGGTATTCTTCCATTTCTGGTAAATCATATTCTATCTCTTCATCACCATGCTTACGGGCAATAAAACTTGGAATATATTCCATAGGACCAGGACGATACAACGCATTCATGGCAATTAAATCATCAAAAACCGTTGGTTTAAGATTCTTCATGTGCTTTTGCATACCAGGAGATTCATACTGAAAAATCCCTACCGTTTCTCCACGTTGGAATAAGGCATAGGTTTCTTCATCATCTAGCGGAAAATTATCTGGATCTAAGGTGATACCATGCTTAGCTTTTACAATTTTAACCGTATCTTTTATTAACGTTAGGGTCTTTAATCCTAAAAAGTCCATCTTCAATAGACCTGCGCTTTCTACCACAGAGTTATCGAACTGCGTAACATACAAATCGGAATCTTTGGCTACAGAAACCGGAACATAATTGGTAATATCACCTGGAGTAATAATAACTCCACATGCATGAATACCAGTATTACGAACCGAACCTTCTAATACTCGGGCTTGGTTAACCGTTTCGGCTTGTAAATCTTCTCCATCAGAAATATTAAGTAACTCATTTACTTTCTCTAAATCCTCTTGTCTGAATTTTTTTGCCAGTTCCTTTTCATCCAAACCAAAAATCTTTCCGAGTTTAGACATTGTAGGTATCAACTTTGCAATATGATCGGCTTCGTTTAGCGGCAAATCCAGTACACGAGCTGTATCTCTAATTGAAGATTTTGCAGCCATAGTACCATAAGTAATAATCTGTGCTACTTGATTAGCTCCGTACTTATCTATAACGTATTGCATTACACGACCACGACCTTCATCATCAAAATCGATATCGATATCTGGCATACTTACACGATCTGGATTTAAAAAACGCTCAAAAAGTAAATCGTACTTAATTGGGTCTATATTGGTAATCCAAAGACAATAAGCAACAACAGAACCTGCTGCTGATCCACGACCAGGACCAACAGAAACATCCATTTTTCTGGCTTCGCGAATAAAATCTTCAACAATTAAGAAATATCCCGGATAACCTGTGTTTTCAATAACTTCTAATTCAAAATCCAGGCGCTCTTTTATTTCTGGAGTAATTTCGCCATAGCGTTTTTTGGCACCTTCGTAAGTAAGGTGCTTTAAATAGGCGTTTTCACCTCGTTTACCATTATCTTTTTCATCGTCTGGATGTTTAAATTCATCTGGAATGTCGAAAGCTGGAAGTAAAACATCTCTTGCTAATTCATAAGGTTCAATCTTATCAACTACGTCTTGAATATTAACAATAGCTTCAGGAATATCCCTAAACAATGCCTTCATTTCTTCTGAAGACTTAAAATAATATTCTTGATTTGGTAAACCGTAGCGATAGCCTCGTCCTCGACCTATAGGTGTAGCCTGTTTTTCGCCATCTTTTACACAGAGTAAAATATCGTGCGCGTTGGCATTTTCTTGGTCAACGTAATAAGTGTTATTTGTAGCAACCAATTTTACATCGTGCTTTTGCGCAAATTGAACCAACACTTGGTTAACACGATTTTCATCTTCCTGATTATGGCGCATTAACTCGATATACAAATCATCCTGAAAGATATCTTTCCACCATAGTAGCGCTTCTTCAGCTTGGTTTTCGCCAACATTTAGCACCTTACTTGGCACTTCACCATATAGGTTTCCGGTTAAGCAGATAAGGTCTTCTCTGTACTGCTCAATGAGTTTTTTATCTATTCTAGGCACATAATAAAAACCATCGGTAAAAGCGGCTGATGATAATTTCGCCAGATTGTGGTAGCCCTTTTTATTCTTAGCTAACAAAACAATTTGATAACCATTATCTTTTCTGGTTTTATCCTTATGATTTTCGCAAACAAAAAACTCGCAACCTATGATTGGTTTAATGATTTTGCCCTTTTTCTCTTCACCTTTCTCTTCGGCTTCGGCATGTTGTGCCTTTATTGCTTTGTTATGATTGGAAACTGCACTAACAAAATGGAACGCTCCCATCATGTTTCCATGATCTGTAAGTGCAACTGCCGGCATATTTTCCTTTGCGGCAGCAGACACCAAATCCTTAACACTTATTGTAGATTGAAGAATTGAAAACTGTGAATGGTTATGAAGATGAACAAAATCCACTTCACTCAATTGCTCAACAACCTTTTTGTTTGTCTCAGTGGGTATTGCGGTTGTTTGCTCCTTTTGAAGGCGTTCATTAATCTTTGCACTTTCGCGTTTAAGATTAATATGTTTTAGACCTATAAGCTGGATTTCTGCAGGATTTTCTTCTGAAAATTTCTGAAAATAATCTGGCTGAACATCTAGTTCTTCTTTAGTGTATTCCTCTCTTCTTATTAATTCTAAAAAACAACGCGTTGTAGCTTCAACATCGGCAGTTGCATTATGCGCTTCTGCAAAAGGTTTGTTGAATAAAAATTGATGTAATTCGGTTAACGTTGGCAGCTTGTATTTTCCACCTCTACCTCCTGGAATTTGACATAAACTTGCCGTGTGTTCGGTACAGGTATCTAAAACTGGTAATTCTTGAAGTTTGTTGGCAACGTTCTCTCGCACAAACTCAGCTCCCATTATATTCAAATCGAACTTAACATTTTGCCCAACCACAAATTTTGTTTGAGCTAAGGCGGCATTAAATTTTTCTAATACCTCTGAAAGTGGCACACCTTGTTCTTGAGCCAACTCTGTAGAAATACCATGGATTTTTTCTGCATCATACGGAATATTAAATCCATCAGGTTGAATTAAATAATCTTGGTGGTCAATGCATTTACCCATAGCATCGTGCAACTGCCAAGCTATTTGTATAGCTCTTGGCCAGTTGTCCGTATCTGTTATTGGTGCATCCCAACGTTTTGGTAAACCTGTGGTTTCGGTATCGAATATTAAGTACATTCTTAAAAGTTCAAAAGTTTTAAGTTCAAAATTTAAAGTTTTTCTCGCTGAGTCGCAAAAGCCGCAAAGCAAAACTGATGTTATACTGAGCGCAGTCGAAGTATTTTAATACTAAAGCTTTAATACTCTTAGGTTAGCTTCGCTATGTGCCTACAAACAAAATATTTTGATTTTAGGCAGTGCTCAGAGTGACAACATATTAAATTTAAACTTGGTAAAAAGTTAGCTTATAAAATTACGTAGAATTTATACTTTTTTGAAATGAAGTTATAAACACTTTTAAACAAAAAAACCAGCCCTAAGGCTGGTTTTCATCTTAACCAATCAACTAAGCATTATGACAACGCTTCTTCATACATCTTCACAGAGTTAATTGCTGCTTCGATGGAATTTCTCTGCTTTCTCAGCAGATCAACTAATCTTGAAGGAAAGCTATTATCACTCAACAATTCGTTATATTCTTCTAAACTTGCTTTCTCACCTCTTAAGGCTTCGTTTAGAATGGTCTCTTCATTATTTGAAGAGAATGTAGCTTTTAAACTCATCCAGTTTCTATGCAATGTACCTTTAAAACTACCTGAGTCTTCTGGTATTTCTCCATAGGTTAAAATTTCTGTTCGTAATTGCCTTGCAAACCGACTACGTTCCTCTGCTCTATTTTTAAAGAAGTTTTTAACGTTTACATTATCAACCTCTTTCATAGCATTGATATAGCCTTTTTCGGCATCGTAATTTTTAGTTAATAATTCGTTTAATTTGTTTGAAATGCTTTTTTCGTACTTCATAATATCTTAGTTCATTTTAATATTTCAATAAATTCTTTATAGATGTGTATTGTTTCACATCTGCATACACAGTATAACATTTAAAAGGGCTGATGTCAAATATTTTAACAAGGTTTAATAGTCTTTAACAAGGTTTAACAAAAAAAGCGTTACTCAGTAAAGAGTAACGCTTTCGTAAATTTTATTTTATTTAATTTATGCTTGCAAGTAGTCTGGTGTTCCGTCCATATCTGTGTCTAATGCATCATTAGGATTGCCATCGGCATTTGGGTCGGCATTTTCATCTATGGTCAACAAGCCATCTCCATCATCATCATTATCTAAATAATCTAATACTCCATCACTATCTGTATCTCCCGTTTCAAAATTAGAGAGCAAGCCATCACCATCGTCATCGTTATCTAAGTAATCTACATCTCCATCTCCATCTGTATCAACAGGATTTCCATCAGCATCTAAAGCCTCATCAGCTGTTAACACTCCATCTCCGTCATCATCGGCATCTAAATAGTTTGGTGTTCCATCACCATCTGTATCATCATTTGTTAAGTCTCCATCATTATTAAAATCTTCAAATACATTTGGTATGCCATCACCATCATCATCGCCACAATCTAGGGCATCGATTTCCGCTTGTATACTTCCGTCTTCATCTCCACAAAATTCAATTTGCTCTTGTAAATACAACAAATATTGTGCGCATTTTTCGTCATAGTTTCCTATTGTTGCTGTATTATACTGGGATTCTGCTTCAGCTCTATTTGCCATGGCATAATCGCAAGTTATTTGGCAAGCCCCAAGTGCATCAATCATAGCTTGAATCTCACCATCGATATCTCCACAAAAATTACGTTGGTCATTTAATGCTGTGCTGTAAGCGTTACATGCTGCTTCAAATGCATCACTATCAATAAACTCTAAACTAGAATCGAATGTAGCTTCATAATTCATTAAGGCTATATCTGAAGCTATTTCTTTATCCTCGCAGGTCACTGGGTCTGCAGGTATGGTACCTGATACTAAAGGCACTCTGTAAAATACTCCTCTTGAATAACCTACCGAGTTTAGGCCTGATGCATCAAATGCTAAAAACCTAAATGTTCCTGTGAATCTTCCGTTTGTGATATCTATTTCTTCAATAACAATTTCACCTAATTCAGGGTAAATAGAAACACTAGGATCTGGTCTATTATTGGTTGAGTAAACAGTACCAAAACCATCCACATATTCTGCCTCAATGGCATTAACATTACCTACGATATAAGTTCCTTCGCTAACTGATGGCACTCTAAGGTTTACCGTTTCGGTATTGTTTGTTCCTGTGATAGTTAAAAAACCACTAGCATCTATACTAGCAGAAAACACCTTGGCTCTCCATAATTGATTAGCACGATCACCTTGAAATGCAGGTGTATTAAATTCAACTTCATCACCGCAACTAAATACCGTTAAAAATATAAGAGATAAGAGGATTAATTTTTTCATCTTTAAAAGCGTAATTTATCTTTGCTTCAAATATAACGAAACAAGAATGTCAAAAGTATAATATTTTTTTATACTTTACCTATCTTGGGTTTTCTTTTAGGTAAAGTGAATTTCTTTCAGACAAAGTGAAATATCAATTACTAAATGTAACAACTAGAATTAAATTAATTAGAAACACATAAATTAAAGCACTGAGAATTAAAAAAATGTGTTATCTTTGCGCCCTCATTAATAACAGAGGTCGAGAACCTCACTAATTAATTATTATGCCTGTAAAAATCAGATTACAAAGACACGGTAAAAAAGGAAAACCTTATTACTGGATCGTAGCAGCGGATTCACGCTCTAAAAGAGATGGTAAATACCTTGAAAAATTAGGTGCTTACAATCCAAACACAAATCCTGCAACTATTGAATTAAATGTTGACGGAGCTGTACAATGGTTACAAAATGGTGCACAACCAACTGACACTGCAAAAGCAATTTTATCTTATAAAGGTGCTATGCTAAAAAATCACTTAGCTGGTGGTGTTAGAAAAGGAGCATTAACTGAAGAGCAAGCGGAAGCAAAATTCAATGCTTGGTTAGAAGAAAAAGCAGCTAAGATTCAAGCTAAAGCTGATGGTTTATCTAAAGCAGATGCTGAAGCAAAAGCTAAAGCTATTGAAGCTGAAAAAGCAGTAAATGAAGCACGTATCGCTGCAGCTGCACCAGTTATTGAAGAAGAAGTAGCAGAAGATGTTGCAACTGAAGAAACAACAGCAACTAACGAAGAAGAGTAAAAATTTATTTTTATACTTTTAAACTCCGATACTATGTGTCGGAGTTTTTTTGTTAAAATACATTTGATAATGTCAGTCTGGGCGCAGTCGAAGACATATTTAAAGATGACATTATTTGTAATGCAAAGCACTTCGACTGCGCTCAGTGTGCCAAAAGGATTTATTTTGAAAAAAGAAGACTGTTTTTATTTAGGTAAGATTGTAAAAAAGTACAGCTTTAAAGGAGAACTTTTAGCTAAATTAGATACTGACGAGCCTGATTTGTACGATAATTTAGATGCTATTTTTATAGACCTTAGAGGTAATCTCGTTCCTTTTTTTATTGAATCTTCTCAACTTCATAAATCGGACTTATTGCGTTTAAAATTTGAAGATGTAGATACGGAAGCTGATGCAGACGCTTTAATTAAAACCGAATTATACTTACCTCTAAACCTTCTTCCAAAACTAGATGGTGATAAATTTTATTTTCATGAAGTGATTGGATTTACCATAAATGATGAAAATTTTGGTGAAGTTGGTATCATTAAAGGTATTAATGATAGTACTGCGCAAGCACTATTTGAAGTCGATAGAAATGGTGTTGAAATTCTAATCCCAATGAATGATGAATTTATTGTAAAAGTAGACCGTGCCAATAAGACCATTGTTGTTAATACTCCTGAAGGTTTGATTGATTTATATCTTGAATAAATATGTCATTCCGAGCTAACAGACTGAGCTTGTCGAAGCCAAAATGAAGAATCTCTGAATGAGATTGCCGCGTCCTTCGTCCTCGCAATGACAATACAATTATGAATAAACCATTTCAATTCAAACAATTTACCGTAAACCAAGATCGTTGCGCCATGAAAATCGGCACAGATGGAGTTTTACTTGGTGCCTGGACATCTCTTAAAAATAACCCGTTTTCAGTTTTAGATATTGGAGCTGGTACAGGTGTTTTAAGCCTTATGATTGCTCAACGAAGCCATGCCGAAAATATTGAAGCTTTAGAAATAGATACTGATGCCTATGAGCAATGTTCTGAGAATTTTGAAAACTCACCTTGGGCAGATCGTTTATTCTGTTATCATGCTTCACTTCTTGAATTTGTGGAAGAAATTGAAGATGCTTACGACCTCATCATTTGTAATCCTCCTTTTTATTCCGAAGATTATAAAACCGATAACACATCTAGAGATTTAGCACGCTTTAATGATTCTATGCCTTTTGAGCATTTAGTCTATGCTGTTGCCAATTTACTTTCAGACACTGGTATTTTCTCAGCCGTAATTCCATTTAAAGAGGAGGAAAAATTTATTGAATTAGCTTCAAAAGTTGGGTTATTTATTAATCGCACACTTCACGTTAAAGGAAATCCAGATTCTGAAATAAAAAGAAGCTTTTTAGAGTTTTCATTCAATAAAACTAAAATTGAAATTTCAGAACTTATTATCGAGACTGAGCGTCATCAATATACAGAAGACTATATCAGCCTTACTAAAGATTTTTATTTGAAAATGTAAATCTCTTGTTGGGCAATGAAAACGATTTCGTTACTTTTGACCCATAATGGGTTTTTGGCAAAAATCAACACTGCCTATTTACCTTCTAATTAAAAATTTTTATAATGACTTGAGCGAATGCGATAGCATTTGACCATTGAAAAACAATAAACCAGAACAAATGAAACCAGATTTATTCGAGGCACCAGATTATTATAACTTAGACGAATTACTTACTGAAGAACATAAATTAGTGCGTGATGCTGCTAGAGAATGGGTAAAGCGCGACGTTTCACCTATTATTGAAGAAGCAGCACAAAAAGCGGAATTTCCAAAATCAATAATTGGAGGTCTAGCCGAAATTGGTGCTTTTGGACCCTACATTCCTGAAGAATATGGAGGTGCTGGTTTAGACCAAATTTCTTATGGTTTAATAATGCAAGAAATAGAACGTGGAGATTCTGGTGTAC
This sequence comes from Winogradskyella pulchriflava, assembly GCF_042434315.1. Lineage (NCBI taxonomy): Bacteria > Pseudomonadati > Bacteroidota > Flavobacteriia > Flavobacteriales > Flavobacteriaceae > Winogradskyella > Winogradskyella pulchriflava. The sequence goes on from NZ_JBHLTQ010000001.1 coordinate 244,883, forward strand.
GTAGTACAGCTTCTGTTCAGTCGTCATTAGTAATGTATCCTATTTGGAAATACGGTAACGAAGAACAACGCCAAAAATACTTACCTAAGCTTGCCTCTGGTGAATGGATAGGTTCTTTTGGATTAACCGAACCAGATCATGGTAGTAATCCAGGAGGCATGACTACCAACTTTAAAGATATGGGCGACCACTACCTTTTAAATGGTGCTAAAATGTGGATTTCTAATGCTCCGTTTTGCCAAATAGCAGTAGTGTGGGCAAAAGATGAAAGTGGAAGAATTCATGGATTAATTGTGGAGCGTGGTATGGAAGGTTTTTCAACTCCAGAAACTCACAATAAATGGTCACTTAGAGCATCTGCAACAGGTGAGCTTATATTTGATAACGTAAAAGTGCCAAAAGAAAACTTATTACCAAACAAATCTGGATTAGGCGCACCACTTGGTTGTTTAGATTCGGCACGTTTTGGTATTGCTTGGGGAGCGATTGGAGCTGCAATGGATTGTTATGATACCGCTTTAAGATATAGTAAGGAACGTATGCAATTTGGAAAACCTATTGGGCAATTTCAATTACAACAAAAGAAATTAGCTGAGATGATAACCGAAATCACAAAAGCTCAACTATTGGCTTGGAGACTTGGTGTAATGCGCGAAAACGGTACAGCTACTTCTGCACAAATATCGATGGCAAAACGTAACAATGTAGATATGGCAATTAATATTGCTCGCGAAGCAAGGCAAATGCTAGGAGGTATGGGAATTACTGGCGAATACAGTATTATGCGTCATTCCATGAACCTTGAAAGCGTTATAACTTATGAAGGCACACATGATATCCATTTATTGATAACAGGATTGGATGTTACGGGATTAAATGCTTTTAAATAATCTGTTAGGTTATTTTTTGATTAAAGTGGCACCAATAATTCTACAGTAAATCCAGAACTATTTTTTATTTGCAATTGCCCGCCAATAGTTTCCGCTCGAGATTTCATACTTGTTAATCCTAGTCCAGAGGTAGCTATATGCGAGTTTTGCACACCATTATCAGATACTGTTAATTTTATAATCTGTGTATTTACTTCAATGGTAACGGAGAGTAAATCACCATTAGAATGTTTAATGGCATTGTTTACAGCTTCTTTAAAAATAAGATAGATGTTCTGCCTAATATCTGGATTTAATTTACTGGATAATTTCGCTTTTCCAGTAGCGTTAAATTTATAATACATCGTGTCGTGGCTCTCAAAGACATCAGCTAAAAAATCTTTCATTCTGTTTATTAGGCTATCAACATTATCTTTATTAGAATCAATGGACCAAACCGTATCTCGCATACGACTCATAGCTTCTCTACTCAGGTGACTTATTTTTTCAAATTTTGATTTCTTATCTGATTCTGAATCTCTACCAAGTATTTCTGACTGCATAGCAACAGCTGTCAATATAGTTCCAACATCGTCATGCAAATCATTTGATATTTTATGTCTTAGCTTACTTAGCTTTTTCTCGTGCTTTAGCTTTTGATAATATCTAGTTCTAATTAATATGGTAATTAAAGAAATAAACAAAGCCATAAACAATAGTTGTACCCAAAGCTTCTTATACCATATTTGAGCCTTATTAAAAACAATAGTCTTTTGAATTTTATCACTCAGTCCTCGTATTTCGAGAGTTGTAATCCCTGGAGGTAATGAGGTAATATTAATAATTTGATCTTCTGAATAATCACTCCATTTAGCATTAATCTCTGGCAATCTATAGCTATAATATACTTTACGATCTTTTTTTAAAGATGAAAAGTTAACATTAAGACTCATGTCGGAAGACTTAAGCTCTAACAAACTAAGCTCATTAGTATTCTCATTTAAGTATCTGTAATTTCCTTTTGAATCATAAATTGTTACCGCATCCAAACGAATTAAACCATGAAGATTTTTAAGCTCGTTCCAATGCAATTCTTTTTCGTAAAATGAATATAGTCCATTTGTAGAACCAAAATAATATTTACCTCTTGAATCCTTAAATTTCGATGCTCGATTGAATTCTACATTATACATAGCATGAGCATTTGGCAATTCTAAAAAACTCATTGTATTTATATCAAAAAGTAGTAGTCCGTAATTAGTCCCTAAGTAAAGTTGATCTTTTCCTTTAGGCATAATAGAATAAACCACTCTATTAATCAATTTACCATTGTTATCTACTGTAGGTAACGAAATAGTTTGAACATTTTTAGTTTTTATATTCAAATAAGCAAGCCCTTTAAAACTACCCATCCAAAGGGTATCCTTTGCTAAATATAGGTCATTGATTCCTCCATCAATTTCAGTATTTAAATAACTATTAGAAAATTGTTCTATTACCTCTCCCTTTCTTGTAAGTTTACTAACACCATTTAAACGTGTCGCTATCCATAGGCTATTGTCATTGCTATCCGTTACAATAGCGTTTATCATTTGTAAAGGATACTCCTGAAAATCCTTTTTATTCAATTCATAAGATAAAATGGTATTAGACTTTAAGTTGTATTTCATTAATGCAGTAGAACCCCATTCAAAAAACCAAAGCGAGTCATTTTCTAAAAGATGTGTGGTATGTTGTACACTAGGGTTTTGGGTAAATTTGGTTAGACTATTGTTACTTAAATCTATAGAAACATTATTCCACAGTAATTGTCCATTCCAATAATTCAAATCAAACACACTTTCTACTTTTAATTGTTTCGGCAGGGTTACATCAAAGTTTCGGAACAAGGAATCTCCATGTTGCTTTCTTAGTAATCCATTATAAAATGACGCATACAAATTACCTTCTTTGTCCTCCGTAAGGGCACGTAAACTTGGTATATCATCTAAGGCCAGTTGCTCGGAAAATGCAGTCAAATTCTTTGTTGTACGCTCAGTTATTTTATAAACACTCTTGTCTGTTAAAACCAGAATGTCACCATTTTTATCCATTTCAAAATCAATAACATCCTCATATAAGTTGTCTTGCAATTTTGAGAAGGAATCTTCAAAATTATAATGCTTTTTTTCCTTAACATGTAACAGAAACAGGCTAAAACCATTATAATAAACAATCTTACTATTGTAAACTTTAAGCGGAAATATCTTCGATTCACCGACATTAGGTAAGGTTACATACTCTTTTAGAGAATGTGAATTAAAGTTATAGGTATAAATTTTAGAGCCATCATTGGTTAATAGGTATAAATTATTATTGTTTGAAGTGATATAATGAAATCCTAAATTACCATTTGGGTTTTTTATCCTATTCAGCACCTTCCCTTTATATGATAGCCTATATAACCAATGTGATGTAAGTATAAAAAAACTATTATCTACAATTTCAAAATATTTAAAGAACTCATTTTCATGGACATCAAGGCTAATCTCTGCAACCGTTTGGTGTGTAGCGTCTCTAAACAACTCTAACAATGCAATTGTATTCTTATTATTATAGGCTATTGCATTAAATAACCTATCCTCAGAATCTATTTTAAACGATGGCAACTGAGTTTCAGAAGCGCTTTCGGGTTTAAAAATCCTTTCTCCAATCCTCGTTCTTGGATTAAAATGAAGAATTTGTTTTGAGTCCCATAAAGAGGTGTACAGGTGGCCCTTACTATCTTTCTCTATGTCCGTAAAATTAGAAAGTAGACTATCCTTATAAAACGAAAATTTCTCATTACCATTTTTGTAACGTAGATAGTTTGCTCCATCAAAAACGTACATACCAGATGAACTGGATATCCATAAGTAACCATCATCATCTTTTTTAAAACTGTAAAAACGGCCGTGATCTTCCTTTACGTTAAGAGGTAGGCGTTCTAAGTGGTAATCTGTATTGCCTTGAAGCAATTCAAAATTCTGAGCATTAAGCAAAGAACTCCAAAATAAAACAATAGCTATAAAGGAAATTAACTGATTCATTATCACTAATATAAATTAAAACCCCTAAATTTCCTACAATTTGAGTAACTTGTAAGTATGATGTAAGCCAACCACATTCATATGTGGTTGACATCTATTTAATTAACATTTAGTTTTGTTTCTATAGTCTTAAAATTTAATAATTTGTGAAACCCATACATCTTGCCATAGTAGAGGATGACCCAGTGATTAAAGATTCTTTAACCACGTATCTGGAAGCCAATCCAAGGTTAAAAATTGAATTTGTTTGTACCTCTGTTGAAGATTTTCTTACTAGTCTAAGTTCTACAAGAAGTAAAAGCACAGATGTCATACTTTTAGATATTGGTTTACCTGGCATGTCTGGCTTAGAGGGTATAAGACATATCAAAAAAAAATTACCTGAGGTTAATATTATCATCTTGTCAACTTTTGAAGAAGAAGACAAAATCTTTAAAGCACTATGTGCAGGAGCCGTATCGTACATTTCTAAACGTACTGCGTTAACCAAGATAGAAGATGCTATTTTCACGATTTACAATGGAGGCTCTTACATGTCACCATCTATTGCCAGAAAGGTCATTAATCATTTTAAGCCCAAAGCAAAGAACGAAAACATAGAATTAAGCGACCGCCAAATACAAATTATTCAAGGCATAGTGGATGGCCTCAGTTATAAAATGATAGCCGATAAATACCTCATCTCTATTGATACGGTAAGAGATCATATCAAAAAAATCTATCGGCTGTTAGAAATTAACAGCAAAGCAGAATTGATTAAGAAAACCAATGATGAAAACCTCATCTAATTATTTCTAAACCTTTTTTTGCGCTTCAATGTTTCTACCACATCTTTATGTGGTTTACTTCTTACAATAAGCACTGTAGTTTTATAATCAAGTAAGCAAGCTGTTTTTGTATCAGTACAATGATACCAGCTTACAACTCTAAATCTTTCCTGCATGTTCATTAAAAAGGCTTTTGCCATAAAGAATTAAGATTATGAAAACAATTACATCTCTATTAGTCGCTTGTTTGTTTTGTTGCGTTATGTATGCCCAAAATAACACCATTAACTATAAAGCACTTGTAAAAGATGATTTAGGCAATGTTGTGGCAAGCCAAGGTATTAACGTTAGGTTTACCATATACGCAGATGCTGTACAAGTCTATGAAGAAACCCATAACCCAACAACAGATGCCAATGGCATTATTATAATTGATATAGGTAGTGGAACAACCGTGGATGTTTTTGCAGATATAGACTGGAGCACTACAACAAGCTTAAAAACCGAAATAGATACAGGCTCTGGGTATGTAGATATGGGCACTACTGCATTTAAGTCTGTACCCTATGCAATCAATGCTGGTAATACAGCCTTTAGTACAACAGCAAATGTAACCAGTAATGCTCCAGGTGATATCGATACAGATGATTTCGTTTTTGGCAGTAATCAATTAAATGAAGATACCTCATCCGCTAGTGATGATAATCGTATGTTTTTTGATAAAAGTAAAGGCGCTTTTAGGGCAGGTAATTCTAATAATACAACAAAATGGGACGATGAAAATGTTGGAAATTTCTCATTTGCAAGTGGCTTTAATACGACCGCTTCGGATATTGCAGACACTGCTTTGGGTTTTGAAACAACCGCTTCGGGTTTAGCTGCCACTGCTATGGGTCTTAGTACAACCGCTTCGGATATTGCTGCCACTGCTATGGGTGGTGGAACAACCGCTTCGGATATTGCTGCCACTGCTATGGGTAGTGAAACAACCGCTTCGGGTTATAGTGCTACTGCTATGGGTATAGAAACAACCGCTTCGGGTGATGTTGCCACTGCTATGGGATATCAAACAACCGCTACAGCTGATTTATCCACCTCAATGGGTCAGAATACAAAAGCCGAAGCCTTTATTTCAACAGCAATTGGTCGCTATAATATAGGAGGTGGAAATCAATCAACTTGGATAGAAACAGACCCTCTCTTTGAGATTGGCAATGGCACTAGTGATGCCAACAGAACCAATGCTTTAACCGTACTAAAAAACGGTACTATCACTGCACCAAGTTTTGATATGGCAGAAATTATAGATCCAAAAGCTCTAGTGACCAAAGAATATGCAGATGCCCAAGCAGGTGCTTTAAGCACCACAGCAAACGTAACCAGTAATGCTCCAGGTGATATCGATACCGATGATTTCGTTTTTGGCAGTATACAATTGGCACATAGTGCTGCCCCCTCCATACGTGACAGTCGTATGTTTTTTGATAAAAGTAAAAGTGCCTTTAGGGCAGGGGCTACCTTTAATAACGATGGTATATCGTTTCCTTATGATGGCACGGCTTGGGATGATGCTTATGTGGGTCAGAGTTCTTTTGCTAGTGGTGAAAACACTGTCGCTTCGGGATTAGTCGCCACTGCTATGGGATTTAATTCGATCGCTTCGGATTATGTTGCCACTGCTATGGGACTGGAAACAACCGCTTCGGGTACTTTTTCCACTGCTTTCGGATTTAGAACAACCGCTTCTGGTTCTTCTTCCACTGCGATGGGACTAAACACAAAGGCCGAAGCCCTTGGTTCAACTGCAATTGGAAGAAATAATATAGGTGGAGGAAATCAATCAACTTGGACAGAAACAGACCCGCTCTTTGAAATTGGAAATGGCACTAATGATGCCAATAGAACCAATGCTTTAACCGTACTTAAAAACGGCAATACTCAAATTAGTGGCAGACTGTCGGTTGGCACAAATACCATAAGCACATCAGCGAGTCTAGTTATTAAAGGCGACAACAACAATGATATGATACGGTTAATAGATAACAATGACAATAATAAATGGCATATTGGTTTAAAAAGCTCTGGAGACGATATTAATTTTTCGGAGACACTTGTTGCAGACGGCCGCCTTTATCTTCAAAAAGGTGGTAATGTAGGTATAAATACAACCTCGCCACAAAATGAATTGCATGTTATGGGTGGTGGAGATGCTAGCCTGGCGAATGGCTCTGGCTTTTTTCAAATCGGTTCAGAAACTGTAGAAAATTTAGTATTTGATACCAACGAGATTATTGCGCGTAATGCTGGATTAGCTTCTGACTTGTATTTACAAGCCGAAGGAGGCAATACACGTATTGGTGGGCCTGGAGGTGCACCTACGCACACCTTAACAGTGCTTGGAGATGCCAAAGTCACAAATGCCATCGAAGGTCCAGAGCCTGCAATTAGCGGCATTAAAAATTACCATTCACAGGAATATTTAGATGCTGTAGGCGTTTTGGGACAAAATACAGTAAATCCTGTATTTGGCGTTGGTGTAGAAGGTCAAGGTGGTCTAATGGGTGTTAAGGGAGTAGCATTGTCTAATGACAATGGAGCCTTTTCTAACTTTGGAGCTGCTGGTTTTGCTGAAGGAAGTAATTCAGGAGTAAACTATGGGTTATATGGTTCTGGTAACGGTGCAGCCACCAATTATGGTGTATATGCAAATGGCAATATGGCGTTTACAGGCACCTTAACAAATGCATCAGACAGAAAAGTCAAAACCAACATTTCAACAATTAATAATAGTCTTCAAGACATTATGAGACTAAACCCTACTTCTTATCTTATTAAAGAAAATTACCAAAAAACAATGAACATGAGCAGTAGTCCACAATTTGGTTTTATTGCCCAAGAGTTACAAGAAGTGTTTCCAGACTTGGTATCTGAAAACAAGCATCCTGGTGCTACCGTAGGCTCAGCACCCATCAATTATTTAGGTGTGAACTATATTGGACTGATACCTATACTTACTAAAGGCATACAAGAACAACAACAACTAATAGAAAAACAAAACGAGCGTATAGCTGTGCTTGAAGCCCAAAATAAAGAATTACTTAAAGATTCTGCAGAATTAGACTCCATCAAACAAGACATTCAGCTATTAAAAGCACAATTGGGAGTAATTAGTAAATCAGAGGCTATGACTAAATTAAATACAGAAGACTAATAAATTCAATTGTCATATACTTAGGTACCACATCTTTATGTGGTTTACTTCTTACAATAAGCACTGTAGTTTTATAATCAAGTAAGCAAGCTGTTTTTGTATCAGTACAATGACACCAGCTTACAACCCTAAATATTTCCTGCATGTTCATTAAAAAGGCTTTTGCCATAAAGAATTAAGATTATGAAAACAATTACATCTCTATTAGTCGCTTGTTTGTTTTGTTGCGTTATGTATGCCCAAAATAACACCATTAACTATAAAGCACTTGTAAAAGATGATTTAGGCAATGTTGTGGCAAGCCAAGGTATTAACGTTAGGTTTACCATATACGCAGATGCTGTACAAGTCTATGAAGAAACCCATAACCCAACAACAGATGCCAATGGCATTATTATACTTGATATAGGTAGTGGAACAACCGTGAATGTTTTTGCAGATATAGACTGGAGCACTACAACAAGCTTAAAAACCGAAATAGATACAGGCTCTGGGTATGTAGATATGGGCACTACTGCATTTAAGTCTGTACCCTATGCAATCAATGCTGGTAATACAGCCTTTAGTACAACAGCAAATGTAACCAGTAATGCTCCAGGTGATATCGATACAGATGATTTCGTTTTTGGCAGTATACAATTGGCACATAGTGCTGACCCCTCCATAACTGACAACCGAATGTTTTTTGACAAAAGTAAGGGTGCCTTTAGGGCAGGTGCCACTTATAAACTTGATGGCCTATCCTATCCTTTGGATGGCACGACTTGGGATGATGCCAATGTGGGTGACCATTCTTTTGCTAGTGGTATAAATACTACTGCTTCGGGTTTCGCAGCAACTGCGATGGGAGTAAGTACAACTGCTTCGGGAGAGTCCTCCACTGCAATGGGTTGGAATACATCCGCTTTAGGCACTTATGCAACTGCAATAGGATTTGAAACAACCGCTTCGGGAGGTTCATCCACCACGATGGGACAAAGTACAACCGCTTCGGGTTCTTCTTCCACTGCGATGGGCCAAAACACTGAAGCAATAGGAATTGGATCACTTACAACAGGTATCTACACACAAGCTAATGCTATAGCAAGTACTGCAATTGGTCGCTATAATATAGGTGGAGGAAATCAATCCTTTTGGGTAGAAACAGACCCGCTCTTTGAAATAGGAAATGGATTTGATGAAGCCAATAGAACCAATGCTCTGACCGTACTAAAAAACGGTACTATCACTGCTCCTAGTTTTGACCTTGTAGAAATTACAGACCCAAAAGCCTTGGTCACAAAAGAGTACGTAGATAGCGGAGCGGGAGCATCAGGATTAGAGCAAATAATGGAAGGTGGAAACATAGGTTGGCGCATAAAAGGACAAGATCCAGCTAATTATGGTGATATAGGTAGTGGTGCTGTGGATTTAAGTATAGGTACATCATCAACCGAAGGTGCAACTGGCAATTATAGTTTTGCTGTAAATAACGGATCAACTGCCTCTGGTAATTACTCGACGGCAATGGGCTATAATGCTAATGCCAGTGGTTTTGGATCTATTGCAATGGGGTATGCAACTAACTCAAGTGAAGTTTACTCAACTGCCATGGGTTATTCAACTATAGCCTCTGGACCCAGATCTACAACTTTAGGAGGGCATACAACCGCTTCGGGAAACTCGTCTATAGCTATGGGATCAAGCACAACCGCTTCGGGTGATTATTCCACTGCGATGGGACAATCCACAAAATCAGAGTCATATGCTTCTACATCCATTGGGCACTATAATATAGGAGGAGGTAATCCTACAAGCTGGATTGAAACAGATCCATTATTTGAGATTGGAAATGGAACCTTTTCTTCTAGCGCAAATGCTCTGACCGTACTCAAAAACGGAAATACTACAATAAACGGACAAACTACGGTGAATGAAGATACAGCAAATCTTTCCGCTCATGCCATAAGTGGTATTAAAACACATACTGGTAATATTGATGCATATGGAATATTTGGTAAGAACGATGTATCAGATTTTTATGGTTTTGGAGTTTTTGGATTGGGAGGATATGTAGGAACTTATGGGTTGGTTCATCCGACTGGTTCTTCGTCTTATTTCGGAATTTTGGGTCAAGTATTAGGTACAAATACCTCTGGAACCAATTATGGTGTGTATGGTACTGCTAGCTCGGGAGTTGGGGCTACTAATTATGCGGTTTATTCGAACGGTGATTTGGCTCATACGGGTGCACTGATAAATGCATCAGATAGAAAATTAAAGACCAATATATCTACTATAAATAATAGTCTTGAAAACATTATGCGGCTAAATCCTGCCACCTATCTTATCAGAGAAAATTATCAAAAAACAATGAACATGAGCAGTAGCCAACAGTTTGGCTTTATTGCCCAAGAGTTACAAGAGGTATTTCCAGATTTGGTGTCACGCAACATACATCCTGGCGCCACTAAACAAGATGCAAGCATAGAGTATTTGGGTGTTAATTATATAGGCCTTATCCCAGTACTTACCAAAGGCATACAAGAACAACAGGCAACTATAGAGACTCTAGAAGAAAAGGTAGAACGCCAAGAACAAGTTATTGCCTCACTAGTCGCAAGACTCGAAGCTTTAGAAAACCGTTAAACAGATATACTATGAAAAGTCTAACAGCTATAATACTAATGTTTACCATCTCCTTTTGTCAGGCTCAAAGCATCGAAAAATTCAGTATAGACAATGGAGGCGCATCGGTTAGCACTGGAGGCATTCAACTGCTCTATACCATTGGAGAGGTCAATGTACAAGAAATCGATGCAGGTACAGTAAGCGTTTCTGAAGGGTTTATTACATCGGGTTTTAAAATACGTGTTAATCCCAAAGTCTTTCTTCAAGGGCCGTTAATTAATCCTGCCACAGCTAATTTAATGAATGACGATTTAAGACAGAATGCACTTATACCAACAATAAGTCCTTATGAGGATGGAGCTACTTGTAGTGCTTCAGTATTCGACACTTCAGGAAATGATGCCATCGTGGATTGGGTATGGCTGGAGCTACGTGCATTAAACGATAATACAACCATTGTTAAATCACGTTCTGCATTAGTACAAAGGGATGGTGACGTGGTTGATATGGATGGCACATCTCATATTGAAATGCAGGCACCTCCAAATAATTATTATATCGTAATAAAACATCGCAATCATTTGGGTGTAATGTCTTCTAATACATTTGGCTTAAGAGAAGAAGCAACAACAACTATCGATTTTACTGATAATACTTTTCTAACTTATGGAAGTAATGCTCAGGTACAACTAAGCTCTGGAAACACTGCACTGTGGTCTGGCGATCTTAACAATGACACTAAAATTCAATTTTCTGGAGCTGGTAACGATGTTAATACCTTAAAGGATTTTATCATTGCCAATGCACCATTACCATTGCTTACCATACCTGTAAGTGGATATTTTAATGAGGATTTAGACTTAAACGGACAGGCTAAATTCTCTGGTTCGGACAATGATAGCAACCTAGTTAAAGACATTATAATTGGTCATCCTCTTAATATTCTTGGATTGCCAACATTTACAATAACATCACAAGTTCCAAATAATTAATTCTCTTTAAAACAAAATATGATGAAACAACTTTACACACTTATCTCGGTTTTTAGTATAACCTTTTTTAGCTTTTCGCAAGATGGTTACGAATTTGGTATTGTACACAACAGCAATTATAACTTTTCGGTAGTAGCAACACCTAATTTTGATGCTACAGACACGGATGTATCCGACATTGGCTTTACTTTAATGCTACCTGCTGGCAATGCAGATGTGGTCAATCTAACACAATTTAACAGTCGTGTTTGGTCAGCAACCCAATTAGATGCCACTACATTAACAGGTATTGGTTTAGGTGATGGTACAAGAGACGGTTTTGTCCTTAACATGCCACCTGGACAGACCATATTGTCACATACCTCTGGTACAAGTTTTGTCCTGGTATCCTTTGATGTAAGTAATATGCCAACTACTGGTGAAATTGAAATTTTACCTAACTCAGACCCTATTGCCCAAGGTCTAAGCGGTGCAGTTGACAGTTTCTACAATTCCAATATTGATAACACCTCTACTCAAGATTATTTTTTAGGCATAACTGCTGGACAAGGCAGTTTTATGTTCTCTACGTTAGGTATTGATCAAGTTATTGAAAAGGATTTATCAGCTTCCATATATCCTAATCCAACTTCAAATATGGTATCTATTAAAGCTTCATTCCCAATAGACCTCATAGAATTATATAACATTACTGGAAAACTTGTACTTAAAACCGAAGAAAAGGACACTATAAGTGTGGATCATTTATCAGATGGAGTTTATTTAATCAAAATATATTTTCAGCAACAGGTCTTAACAAAAAAGTTAGTAATTAAATAGCCTTTATTTCGGTTTTAGTTAAAAATGCTTCTCAATTGAGAGGCATTTTTTTTTACATTTACCTTATGTCTTCAAAAACCAGATTAGATCGTGCTTTTAGAGATGCTAAACGCATCCCATTTGATGATTCGTCAAAGCTCATCCTCTTTAGCGATTGTCATCGAGGTGATAACAGCTTTGCAGACGATTTTGCCAATAATCGTAATATATACTATCATGCTTTAAAACATTATTATACAGAAGGCTTTAGTTATTGCGAAATTGGAGATGGTGACGAACTTTGGGAGAATCTATCTTTTGAATCTATTTTAGACGCGCATAAAAATGTCTATTTACTCATGAAATTGTTTCATGATCAAGGTCGATTACACATGATTTGGGGCAACCATGATATGGTTTATAAAAATCCAAAATATGTTGAGAAACACCTTTCTACTTATTTTGATCCTAAAATCGGTGAAGATGTTGATTTGTTTTGTGGCATAGAATATCATGAAGGTATAGTTTTACAACACTCAGATACTGGGCAAGAATTATTCTTAACCCATGGGCACCAAGCCGATTGGTGGAATTACCTTTTTTGGAAATGGAGCCGTTTTATGGTTAGGATTCTTTGGAAACCTCTGAATGTTATGGGTATTGCAGACCCAACAAGTCCTGCAAAAAACTATAAAGAACTAATTAAAGTAGAGCGCAGAACTAAAAAGTGGATAATAGCCAATAACAATCTTATTACTATAACTGGTCATACACACAGGCCAAGATTTCCTGAACCTGGCGACATCGCTTATTTTAATGATGGTAGCTGTGTCCACCCACGAAGTATCACAGGACTTGAAATAGAAAACGGTAAGATTTCCTTAATTAAATGGCAGATTGTAACTACTGAAGATGGTACACTTAAGATTGATCGATTTTTGTTGGAAGGGCCTACAGCTTTGATTGATTATAAGACGGAATAGTTAACTTTCAGGAGCCAGTTCCACCTCTAGTCCATCCATTTCAGGCGTCATTTGAATTTGACAACCTAAACGACTATTTTCCTTAACATAAAAAGCTTCAGAAAGCATTGCTTCCTCATCGTCTTGCATTTCAGGAAGCTCAGTATCACTTAAAACATAACATTGACATGAGGCACACATTGCCATTCCACCACAAACACCTATAGTGCCTTCTGGAGCTAGTTCGTAAGAACGTACAACTTCCATTAAATTCATGGCCATATCAGTTGGAGCCTCGATTTGATGCTTTACTCCTTCTCGGTCTATGATTGTTATGTTAATATCCTGTTCCATAATTATTACGCTGAGATTCACAGAGTTTACATAGAGGGTCTCAGAGTTAGATGATTTACGTTTTTAAACTCAAATATTTTAATTTGTTGCGTTTTAGTAAGCACTCTTAACTGCTACTAAATATTGTAAACTTATTGTATCGCTTTAACCACTGCTTTTGGAGCTTCCTTACGTGTACCATCAAACCCATCAACACCACTAACTGTTGTATATTTTAATACATAACGCTTTCCTGGGTTGATAATTTGATATGCTGCTTGACACATTAAAGTGGCCTCATGAAAGCCACACAAAATTAACTTTAATTTTCCTGGATACGTATTTACATCTCCAATGGCAAAAATCCCTGGAATATTGGTTTGATAATCCAGTGCATTATTCACTTTTATGGCGTTTTTTTCTATCTCAAGTCCCCAATTTGCAATAGGTCCAAGTTTTGGAGATAAACCAAATAAAGGGATAAAGTGGTCGCATTCAACCTCAAACTCCTTTTCAATATGTTGTGCTTGGGTAACAACAACAGCTTTAACTTTTTGGTCACCTACAATACCTGTAACTTCAGCAGGTGTAACAAGATTTATCTTCCCTTTATTTTTTAATTCTTGAACTTTTTCTACAGAATCCAAGTGTCCTCTAAATTCATTTCTTCTATGAATCAGCGTTACTTCAGAAGCTACATCACTTAAAAAAATACTCCAGTCTAAAGCAGAATCTCCACCTCCTGCTATAACTACTTTTTTATCGCGATACATTTCTGGGTTCTTGATAATGTACTCTACTCCTTTATCTTCAAAATCCTTTATATTATGAATTAAAGGCTTACGAGGCTCAAAACTTCCCAAACCTCCTGCAATAGCTACAACAGGTGCTTGGTGCTTGGTGCCTTTATTTGTAGTTACTATAAAAGTGCCATCATCTTGTTTTTCAATAGTTTCTGCGCGCTCACCAAGCGTAAAACCTGGCTCAAATTGCTTGCATTGCTCTAGTAACTTATCGGTTAAATCTCCAGCCAAAATTTCTGGATATGCAGGAATATCGTATATAGGTTTTTTAGGGTAAATCTCTGAGCATTGACCTCCAGCTTGAGGTAAAGCATCGATAAGGTGACATTTTAATTTAAGTAGTCCTGCTTCAAAAACTGTAAAAAGTCCTGTTGGCCCAGCACCTATTATAAGTATATCAGTTGTAATCATTTTATTCCTGTGAAGGCAGTATAATCTTATGACAACTACCTCAACTTTTTATTATTAAAAACCTACAAGGTTTTAAAAACCTTGCAGGTCGTTATATTTAACTCTCAATTAAGTACAAAATTACTAATGCTATTTAATTTAAAATGTGATAATTATCACATTATTCTACATTAATAACTTTTTCTATTTGAGGAGCATATTTCTTTATCGTCATTTCTACACCAGACTTTAACGTCATTTGGTTAACACTACAAGATGTACAAGCGCCTTCGAGTTGCACTTTTACAAACTTATCGTCCTCAATAGACAATAAGGCTATATCACCTCCATCACTTTGTAGAAATGGACGTATTTCATCCAAAGCTTTTTCTACATTTAATCTAAGTTCTTCTGAGCTCATTTATTTTTTTTCCTATCCCTAACCCTTTCCGTCCGCGTGCCGCCATAGCTTTAGCGGTGTCGCATAGAAAGTGAAAAGTTGATTATTATTTCTTTACGGCAGAACAACCTGCCATTGTTGTGATTTTTATCGCTTCGGTTGCTGGTAATGCTTCATTTCTGTACACCACTTGTTGAACAACCTCTCTGGTTATAGTTTCAAAAGCTTCTTCAATAGGTGTTGCAGTTTGCATTGCAGCTGGCCTACCAATATCTCCCGCTTCTCTTATACTTTGTACTAAAGGCACTTCTCCTAAAAACGGTACATCTAAATCCTCAGCTAAATTTTTAGCACCTTCTTTACCAAATATATGATATTTATTTTCTGGTAATTCCGCAGGAGTAAAATAAGCCATATTTTCTATAATACCTAAGACAGGAACATTGATGCTATCTTGCTGAAACATTGCCACTCCTTTTTTAGCATCTGCCAGAGCTACGTTTTGAGGTGTACTTACTACCACTGCACCAGTAATAGGCAATGCTTGCATAATACTTAAATGGATGTCTCCTGTTCCTGGAGGCAAATCCAATAATAAGAAATCTAATTCTCCCCATGCTGCATCAAAAATCATTTGGTTTAATGCTTTTGAAGCCATTGGTCCACGCCAAATTACAGCTTGGTCTGGTTTTGTAAAAAAGCCAATAGACAATACTTTTACTCCATAGTTTTCTACTGGTTTCATTTTAGATTTACCATCTACATTAACCGACAACGGACGTTCGTTAGCAACATCGAACATAATTGGAATTGATGGCCCATATATATCAGCATCTAAAACACCAACTTTAAAGCCCATTTTAGCTAAAGTCACTGCAAGATTTGCTGTTACTGTAGATTTCCCTACACCACCTTTTCCAGATGCTACAGCTACGATATTTTGAATACCAGGAATTGGTTTTCCTTTAATTTCGTTTGTAGTAGGCTTAACAGGTGTGTCAACTTTTACATTAACTTTTATTTTTGCCTTTTCATAAACTTCTCTATGAATGGTCTGTAGAATATCTACTTCTGTTTTCTTTTTTGCTTGAAGACTTGGGTTCTTAATTGTAATATCTACAATGACTTCGTCTGCAAATGTCACCACGTTGGTTACAGCACCACTATCTACCATATTCTCTCCTTCACCAGGAGCTGTAATGGTTTTTAGTGCATTTAATATATCTTGTTTGTTAAGTTTCATCAGTTAATAAACAATTTTACTAGTTTGTCAGATGGAATTCGCCATTATTATTCTTAGGTGTTACGAACAACTATTTTGGCTCATTTCACTTCTTTATCTAGATTTATTCTAAATGCAAAGGTACTGCTAAAAGTTTAAATTTTGAAGCCTTAGAATTGAATTGTATAATGAGTGGATTTGGTTTGTAAATGAGACGAAGGATTTGTAATTATTTGTAAATTTTGTGAAAATTAGGAAATAATATAATATTTCGTATATTTGATGATATTTGTAAATTTTGTGAAAATTAGGAAATATTAGTGAATTATGATTGAGAAGGCACCGAAAATAACAATCAATGATGATATCAAAGAAACACTTATCAAGCTTTCTTTCCAAAGTAATTTAGCTTCAATTATTAAAAGTCAAAAAGAATATTATTATTGGGATAAAGTAAAATACTTGAAGGAAGGATTTATGAAGCCTGAGCGCCTATGGTCTATTTTAAAATATTCCCGAAAACTAATTGAAAAACGATTATGTATATATTCAAAAAACCAATACATTGATTTTAATCACAATATAAATAAACATCTTCAACAAAAACTCCATTATCTAGATTTCAACTTTGGTGCTGGTCTACAAAAAGAACAACTACTTACAGATTTAGATCGACAAGATTATCTAAACAATGCCTTAATGGAGGAATCCATTTTTTCTTCTATGATTGAAGGTGCGACTACAACACGAGTGAAGGCAAAAGACATGCTCAGAAAAAATAAAAAACCAAAAAACAAATCTGAGCAAATGATATTGAATAATTACAAAACCATTCAATACATCAGTGAGCACCAAAGCGAAGATATTTCAATAGAAAAACTATTTGACATTCATCGATTAGTTACAGAAAACACTTTAGACACAGAAGATATTGGTGTTTTTAGAACTAATAATGAAATCAATGTTGTTAATGAGTTAACAGGTGAAATTGTTCATACACCACCAAATTTTGAAGAACTTAATGCGTTAATGAAATCGTTCTGCGAGTTCTTTAACAATAACCCAAAAGAAGATTTTATACATCCTATTGTAAAAGGTAGTATTCTTCATTTTCTCATAGGCTATATCCATCCTTTTGTCGATGGAAATGGGCGAACTGCTAGAGCTATTTTTTATTGGTATCTCCTAAAAAATGGTTATTGGTTGACAGAGTACTTATCCATCTCTCGAGTTATTATGAAAACCAAAGTACAGTATGAGAAAGCTTATCTCTACACAGAAATAGACGATATGGATGTCACTTATTTTATTCATTATCAAGTCAAGGTTTTATTAAAAGCTTTTGAAGACTTAAAAGTTTATGTGGCAAAGAAGAAAAAAGAACAATCAAAACTATCTAAATATCTAAAGCATGATGGCATAAACGAAAGACAAGCTATCATACTTCAGAAAATAGAGGATGATGCTAATCGGTTTTTTACAGTTAAAGAAGTTGAAAACACTTTCAATATTACCAACCAAACCGCTAGAACAGATATTGAAGAATTAGTTGAACTGAAATTTTTAAAGAAAATAGCCGTAAACAAAAAGACATACAATTATTGGAAAGGCGATGCTTTTGATACAACTTTTAATTAGGCTATAAAATTCTGAAACAAGTTAAGAATGCCAAAACTATTAATTAAAGTTCCTTTGAAGGGTCCCAATACACAGCTTCTAAATTTTGAATTTGATTATCCACGACTTCGATACCTTCATTTTCGAGTAGTTGTTGCATGAGATTAGTGCCTTCAAAATGATGTTTTCCTGTTAAAAGCCCTTTTCTGTTTACCACACGATGCGCAGGTACATCTTTTCCTCCTGAGCCATTCATAGCATAGCCAACGATTCTGGCACTTTTTGCAGCTCCTAAGTATTTTGCAATAGCTCCGTAGCTAGTAACTCTTCCATAAGGAACAAGCCTTGCTATTTCGTATACTTTTTCAAAAAAACCTAGTGTTTCTGGTTTCATTTGTTAATTTCTATTGATTTTATTGTCAAATGGAACATCTATTATATGCATAAATCCAAATCAGCATTTATTTTGGATGTTTCATTATAATTCTCTTAAAATATTAATGAAGGTTATTAATGCCACAATACCTGTAATAATACCAATACTGTAATTCATGCTCTTTTGCGAGGTGATTTTTTTATCCTTTATTTTATCAAAAAAGAATATGTAGAAGTATAAAGCAACGAAAGTTCCCATAGAAGCACCAGTAACATAGGTTATGATGCTTGTTCGTTCAAAATTCATCCACCCAAATGAAGCCAAAGTAATAGTCATATATGCTTGATAAGGAATAGGAAAAACATTTAAAGCAGAAAGAATCATTCCATGAAAAAACCTGCTTTTTTTGCTCATTACATCTTCTTCAACTTTGGTTTCCTTTTGGTTTCTGGCAATAATTAGAAAATATATGGCGATAAGCACAAATATTACAAATGCTACACGCTGAAGGATTTCAACAATATCTGGCCTATTGGATAAATATCTAGCAAAAATAGCTGCTACATAAGTCTGGACAAAAACAATTACACAAACTCCTGACGAAAAGGTGATACCTCTACCAGGACCTTCTTTAAGACTTATTCTTGCAGCTGTCATATTGAGTAAGCCTGGCGGAATAACACCAATTAATGCTACAAAGAGTCCTAGGAAAAAGGCTACTGTAATACTCAATTTTTAGTTGATTTTAAATCTAATATACGTAATTGCTTTGTCTTTCTCTAAATACTGGTTCTCGTAAAAGGTTTGAATTTCAGTTACTTCTTCCGGACTGCCTTCTAATTTATACACATTATGGTTGGCATAAAGTACTTCGTGCCCTAAACCGTGCAATAAACCAAGTGTATAACCATGCATAAACTCGCTATCGGTTTTTAAATGCATTAGACCTTCTGGTTTAAGCACTTTTTTATAACGCTCCAAAAACTGATGGTTGGTCATACGATGTTTTGTACGCTTATATTTTATTTGTGGATCTGGGAATGTAATCCAAATTTCATCAACTTCATTTTCGTCAAAGACATATTCTATAAGCTCAATTTGTGTTCTTACAAAAGCTGCATTTGAAATCTTCTCTTCTATGGCTGTTTTTGCTCCTCTCCAAAAGCGTGCACCTTTTATATCAATCCCTATAAAGTTCTTTTCGGGATACCGCTTAGCTAAACCAACCGTGTATTCGCCTTTTCCGCATCCTAATTCTAAAACCAAAGGGTTTTCGTTTTTAAATACTTCTTTTCTCCATTTTCCTTTAAAAGGGTAAATTTCATTTACCAACTCATCTCTTGTTGGCTGAAATACATTAGCAAAGGTTTCGTTTTCCTTAAAGCGTTTTAGTTTATTTTTACTTCCCACTGTTTTTACTACTTAATAATAATTCGGTAAAATTAAGGAAACATTTTAGGTTTATCTTTGTTTCATTAACTCATGTTTAAAATAAAAAGATACTGAAACCCGTTGAGCATCAAAAACGAATTTTAGTTGCGCCTTTAAATTGGGGCTTAGGTCATGCTACGCGTTGTATTCCCATTATAAATGCTTTAATAGCTCATACCTTTGAACCAGTTATTGCAAGTGATGGACAGGCTTTGGAATTATTAAAAAAAGAATTTCCTGAAATTTCATATTTCCACCTACCATCTTATAATATAACCTATGCAAAAAAGGCGAATAGCTTTAAGTTAAAACTAATTAAAGACTCTCCTCATCTTTTAAAAACCATAAAGAGAGAGAAAAAAGTCATTGAAAGTTTAGTTGCTTCTGAAAATATTTCAGGTATCATTTCTGATAATCGATTTGGAGTGAGGCACACAGATATTCCTTCGGTTTTTGTAACTCATCAATTGCGTGTTTTAAGCGGAACTACAACTTGGTTGAGTTCTAAGTTACATCAAAAAATAATTTCAAAATTTGATGAATGTTGGGTTCCTGATCATATTGGTACTAAAAATTTAAGTGGTGATCTTGGGCATATTGAAGGCTACCAATCTTCATTAAAATATTTAGGTCCTTTGAGTCGATTTGAAAAACAAGATCTACCCATTACCTACCAACTTTTAGTCATATTATCTGGTCCCGAACCTCAACGTACGTTTTTAGAAGAAAAATTACTAGAACAATTACCTTTATTTAAAGGAAGTATTTGTTTTGTAAAAGGCATTGTTGAAGACCAACAAACAATAACACAAAGCGGAAACATTACCATTTATAATTTTATGACTAGTGCAGAACTAGAACAATCATTAAATGAAAGTGAACTGGTTTTGAGCAGGTCTGGATATACATCGATAATGGACTACGCTAAACTAGAAAAGAAGGTATTTTTAATACCAACACCAGGACAATTTGAGCAAGAATACTTAGCTCAAAAACTTAAAAGTGAAAATATAGCACCAAGTTGTAAGCAAAAAGATTTTAATCTAGAGATGCTATCTGAAATTTCGCAGTATTCAGGTTTTGAATCTATGGAGTATAACATTAATTACAAAAAACTATTTGGTCTTTTCGAGGGTAAATGAAAATTCACTACCAACGCCTAACTCACTTTCCACATACATTTTTTCTTCATGTGCTTCTAAAATATGCTTAACAATAGAGAGCCCTAAACCAGAGCCTCCCTCTTTACGAGAACCACTCTTATCCACTCTATAAAAACGTTCGAATAAACGTGGGATATTTTCTTTTTTTATGCCTTCACCATTATCTGTAACTCTTATAATAACCTTGTTTTTTATAAGATTTTCTATACTAATTTCTGTTGTTCCGTTTTCTCTTCCGTATTTAATGGAATTAACTACCAAATTGGTTAATACCTGTTGAATACGCTCTTTATCTGCAAAAACCAAAATTGGATTTAAGTAATCGATATCAAAAGTGAGTGTAATGTTTTTCTTAGCAGCTTTCATTTCAAAAAGCTCAAAAACACTCTCCACCAATTTCACAATATCAAAATTTTCCTTGTTTAAACTTAAATCACCAACTTCTAATTTGGTTATCATATCTAAATCCTTAACAATATAGGTTAGTCGTTCTACGCCTTTACTAGCTCTAGTTAAGTATTTTTTCTTAAGTTTTGGGTCTTGTATGTCGCCTTCTAAAAGTGTATCTATATAACCCTGTACTGTAAATAATGGTGTTTTTAGCTCATGAGAGACATTACCAATAAACTCTTTTCGGTATTCTTCCCTTACTTTTAAGGTTTCGATTTCTATCTTTTTATTTCTTGCATACTTATCAATCTCCTTGGTAAGTGTGCCCATGTCTGTAGTGATAGGCTGCTGCCTTAAGTTTGCTGATTCTAGTAGCGTAAGATCATCGTATATTTTTTTTACACGCCTATAAATAAAACGTTCTGCTCTATATTGTACAATGGCAAAACATAATGGAAAGCATATAATTGGAAAAAATATGACTTGCCAATTAAAAGAATGAAAATAATACAAAAAAACACTCACAAGGAGTGTAGTAAACATCGTAACGTATAGTGATGTTCTTAATGCGAATTTGTATGTTTTTTTTAAATTGTTTTTTTGCATTAGTCCACAAACTTGTAACCAACGCCTTTTACAGTTTTAAAAGATTTATCGCCTATTTTTTCACGAAGTTTTCTTATGTGTACATCTATGGTTCTTCCGCCAACTACGACTTCATTTCCCCAAACTTTATCTAAAATTTCTTCGCGCTTAAATACTTTACCTGGCTTGGTTGCTAACAAAGATAGTAATTCAAACTCTTTTCTTGGTAAGATAATTTCCTCTCCTTTTTTAGTGATTTTGTATTCTTCTCTATTAATGATTAAATCACCTATTTTAATAGCATCTGTATCGCTCTCTGTTTCCTTTAGCCTTCTAAGTAATGCCTTAACCTTACTTACAAGTACCTTGGGTTTTATAGGCTTGGTTATATAGTCATCTGCACCAGCATCAAAGCCTGCTACTTGAGAATAGTCTTCTCCTCTAGCAGTTAAAAATGTTACTATGGCATCGTTGAGTTTAGGCTCTTGTCTTATACGCTCACAAGCTTCAATACCATCCATTTCTGGCATCATAACATCTAGAATAATGAGGTGAGGTTTGTGCTTTTTTGCTTTTTCAACAGCTTCAATACCGTTTTCTCCTGTAATCACCTGATAACCTTCAGAAGATAAATTAAACCCAACTATTTCTAAAATATCTGGTTCATCATCAACTAATAATATCTTAATATCTTTCTTTTTCACTGTTAAGTTAATTTTAAGATTGCGTAAAGATAAAATATATACTTGTTATGTCAGTAGCGATTTTAAATTGATAACAATTCGCTAACATTAAGATTCTAAGTTACTGAAAACTAAAACCCTTTGATAATTACTGTGTTAACATATTTTAAAAATAGCGATTGTTGATAAAATCCATTCTATAATCTCACTATTTGTTAGTATATTTATGCTCTAATTTTTTAAAAATCAATTATGAAAAAACTTTACTTTTTATGCTTAACAATGCTTGTTGTAGCTATGTCTTATGGACAAACACCCATAATTACAGCAATTGTAGATGGTGATTGCTCAGGCGGAAACCCGAAGCTTCTTGAGATATATGCTAGTGGTACCGTGGATTTTTCACTCTATACCTTAGAAAATCAAACCAACGCAAATACATCTTGGGGCAATGCTCAAGATTTAAGTGCATTAGGTATGGTAACTAACAGTTTTGTATATATTACTACTGCTGGTAGTGAAACAGCGATTGGCACGGATTTTCCATCAATTACCTTTACCAATCCAAATGTCTTAGCAACTAACACTATGAATGTTAATGGTGATGACCGAGTTAGAATCATACTTACATCAGATTCTACCGTAATTGATCAGTTTGGTGCAGAAGGTATTGATGGTTCAGGACAGAGCTGGGAGTATGCAGATTCTTATGCAAAAAGAAATAACAATACAGGTCCAGACGGAGGCTTCAACGAGGTTAATTGGACTTTTGGTGGTGCAGGTGCCTTTGACACTTTAGGAGTATGCCAAACTGGTCCTGACACTTTTGAATCTCTAATGGGAGGTATAGGAACTTATACGTCAACTGGAGGTAGTTGCGGTGTGCAGCTTGCTTCTCCTACCATTGTCTGTTCAAGCAATACAATTGGAGACAACAACGATGGTGTTACTATAAATATTTCTTATACGGGTGTTGATGCAGGTATTACCACAGTAACATCTACAACAGCTACCGTAACCGGTGATGACCCTTCTACAGTTGCTAATGGTGTTATTACTTTAACAGGATTATCGGAAGGAGATACTTGGGATATCACTTTAAATGGTGGTGATTGTGATGGCACTACCATTTCAGCAACAGTAGATTCAGCTGAATGTGACCCAACACCAAACACATGTTTCGACTTAAGTGGAGGTGCTGATTTATTTGAATTGGTGTCTGTTACAACAAATGCTGATACTGACGAGTGGACTGAGTCTTCTGGAACATATTCAATGAATGGCTTTTGTGGCGGAGGATGTATGGAAGAGTCAAATACTTGGTTAATTTTTGGCCCTCTGGATATGACAGGAGTCACTGATCTTTCACTAATCTTTGATGCAACTGAAGGTTTTGACGGAACAGAATTAAATGTACAATATACCGGAGACTACTCTAGCCTGTGTCCAGATGGTGCTACTTGGACATCTGTTCAAACAATTTCTGATGCTGGATCATATAATATTGATATGTCAGCTGCATCAGGCACAAATGTATTTATAGGTATTCAATATCTAGATTCAGATGGTTCTTTCTCTTCTTGGAGTCTATCTAATGTGAGTTTAGGAGCATTTGGTACATGTCCAAGCTTAGGCTCAAGACCTACTTCAGATTGTGGTATGTGTGATATTACATTACAAACTGAAAATTATGTATGTGCTACAAACACAGCTGGCAATGATAACGACAATGTAACAATCAACATTCCTTACACTGGATCTGATGCTTCAATTGTATCCGTAACAACAACTTCTTCTGGTATTGTAGGAGGAGATAACCCTTCTGGTACTGCTGATGGTACAATAACAATTACAGGTTTAGGTGAAGGTGATGCGTGGGACATTACAATTAATGGTGGAGATTGTGATGGCACTACACTTTCTGGAACAGTACCTTCTGCTCAATGTGATCCTGTTTTCTTAGTAATAAATGAAATACATGCTGACCCAAGCAATAATGCTAATGGTGAAGGAGATGCTAATGGTGACGGTACAGCGGAATTTGACAATGATGAGTTTGTTGAAATATACAATACAGGCACATCGAGTATTGATCTTTCTGATTATACATTATCAGATGGTGCAGCATTGAGACATACTTTCCCTACTGGAACGGTTTTACCTGCAAATTCTTTCATAACAGTTTTTGGAGGTGGCACTCCAACAGGCATTAGTGGATTGGTACAGACTGCTTCTACAGGATCATTAGGACTTAACAATGGTGGTGATACAATAACACTTACTGATAATAATGCAGTGGATATAATTGTTGAAATTTATGGAAGTGCAGGCAACAATCAGTCTATTGGTCGTAGCCCAGATTTTACAGGAGCTTTTGTTGACCATTCCACAATTACTGGTAATGGTGGAGCTTTGTTTTCCCCTAACAACGAAAATGATGTTACTCTATCAACAGGAGATTTTGAGTCGACTAAATTCTCTATATATCCTAACCCAACAAACACAGGATTTATTACCATCACTTCAGCCAATAGTGATGAAATAAATGTACAAGTGTTTGATATCTTAGGTAAGCAGATTAAAAACGAAACATTAACAAATAATACATTAAATGTTTCTAATTTAAAATCTGGAGTCTATTTGGTTAAGATTACTCAAAACAATGCTTCAACCACTAAAAAGTTAGTGATTAAATAAAAGACAAATACTTTTCTAAAAAGGCACAATTTCAATTGAAATTGTGCCTTTTTTATGTAATATATCGAAATCTATTAAATAATAAATTTCTTATAAGAAAATAACCTATTTTTGTAATTATTTTAACCCCAAATCTTTATGAAGAAACTTTACGTTTTATTTGTCCTATCTTCTTTTTTTAGCTTTTCTCAAAATCCTGGTGATTTAGTAATAACAGAAATAATGAAGGATCCTACCGCTGTCATTGATGAAAATGGCGAGTGGTTTGAAATATTAAATACTACAGCATCAGATATAGATATTAACGGCTGGACATTGAAAGATGACGGTGTTAACAACCACACTATTAATTCAACAATAGATCCTATGACTGGTACAGGTGGAGTAACTATAGTACCAGCTGGCGGTTATTTAGTGCTTGGAAAATCACTGGATTTAATGGTTAATGGTGGTGCACCAATTGATTATGCTTACCAAGATAATTTTAATATGGGTAATGGTGAAGATGAAATCGTTCTTATAGCACCAGGAAATATTGAAGTCTCAAGAGTTAATTATGATGGTGGGCCAAACTTTCCCGATTTAGCAGGAAAGAGCATGCAATTAAAAACTGCATTTTTAAACGAGACAGATAACGATAATGGAGACAATTGGTGTATATCAATTTCTTCTTACGGAGATGGAGATATAGGTACTCCTGGAATGGCTAATGAAGCATGTGCTCCTGAATGTTCAATAGATTTCGGATCTGTAGGCATTATATGCGATTCCACAAACCCAGGCACAACGGATGATACATATACGGTTAACTTAGATTACTCAGGTGGCGATATAGCAACCACATTTGTAGTAACTTCTTCCGCAGGAACTGTAGGTGGTGATGACCCTTCTACTATAGAATCTGGAACTATAATTATAACTAACATTCCTGAAGGCACAAACATAACAATAACACTAGATGATACCGCTAGTGGAGGACTTTGCTCAGCTACTTATAATGTTACAAGTCCAACCTGCATTCCTGTAGGAAGTGTTGATTTGGAATTTAAAGGTATTTTAGATTTAACAGTACCATCTGGTGGTAGCGATGGTAAGGCTATACATGTTGTTGCTACAGCAGATATTGCAGATTTAAGTGTATATGGTATTGGCACAGTTGCAAATGGTAATGGTTCTGACGGTCAAGAATACACGTTTGATGCCATTAGCGTAAGTAGTGGAGATCATATTCTTATTGCCAGAACACCTAGTTCTATTAAACAATATCTTACTCCTGAAGGATTTAGTTTATTTAATGTTGTACTTGTTGCCACTACTGATATTAACATGAATGGTGATGATGCCATAGAGTTGTTTAAAAATGGTACTGTTATAGAAACCTTTGGTGACATTAATGTCGATGGTACTGGACAATTTTGGGAATATTTAGATTCTTGGGCATACAAAGAAACTTCAGGTGCTGTTTGGCCATCTGGCTGGATATATGGAACAGTAAACTGTACTGATGGTAGCCAAACTACATTTAGTAGTACTTGTGTTTATCCATTTGTAGAGTCGCTTTCATCTAATAATGAATTTTCTAAAAACGAATTTTCTATTTACCCTAACCCTACAAATAAAGGAATTGTTTCAATTACTTCAACTAGTAATGAAGTAATGAATGTTCAAGTTTTTGATATTTTAGGTAAGCAGATTAAAAACGAAACATTAACAAATAACACATTGAATGTTTCAAATTTAAAGTCTGGAGTTTATTTGGTAAAGATTACTCAAAATAATGCTTCGACCACTAAAAAATTGGTGATTAAATAACAATTTTATGAGAGATAGATTAAAGCGTAGTCTAAATAAAGGCTACGCTTTTTTATTTTCCATATTTTTGCAATGTGAAATCTAAAAATGCCATTTTTTCTATAAAATCTAATGCTGAGTTTAATGCCTTAGCACTTGATATTTTCAAGTTTCAGTTTGAAAACAACACTGTTTATCGTTCGTTTTGTGACTTACTATACAAGCACCCAGCTGACGTAAGACATGTTGAAGACATTCCGTTTTTACCCATTCAATTTTTCAAGAGTCATGAAGTTGTAAGTACTCAAGAGTCTATAAAAAAAACCTTTACAAGTTCTGGTACAACAGGAAGTGTGTCGAGCAAGCATTTAGTTACCGATTTGAGTCTGTATGAGAAAAGTTACGCAAAAGCATTCCAACATTTTTATGGCAACATTGAAGATTTTGTAATTTTAGCTTTATTGCCTTCATATCTAGAGCGTGATGGTTCTTCTTTAATTTATATGGTTAATGACCTCATCAATAAGTCGAAACATCCAGAAAGCGGTTTTTATTTAAATAATCATAAGGATTTAGCTAGCGCCATAAACAAACTAGAAGCCAAACAACAAAGAACAATTCTCATTGGTGTTTCCTTTGCTTTATTAGACTTGATTGAGCAATTTCAGTTTACACTAGAGCATACTATAGTAATGGAAACTGGTGGAATGAAAGGCAAGCGAAAAGAAATAATTCGTAAAGAACTACATAACATTCTTAAATCTGGTTTTGGTGTAAACCAAATCCATAGTGAATATGGAATGACAGAATTATTAAGCCAAGCCTATTCTAAGGGTAATGGTGTTTTTGAGTGCCCACCTTGGATGAAGATATTAACTCGTGATACAGAAGATGCACTTACTATTCAAAACTTTAATAAAACTGGCGGAATAAATGTTATTGATCTCGCAAACATCAACTCTTGTTCTTTTATAGCAACTCAAGATTTAGGCAAAGTTTACGAAAATGGACAGTTTGAAATTATCGGTAGATTTGACAATTCGGATATTAGAGGTTGTAATTTAATGGCTTTGTAAGGAATTAAAAACCTATACGACTATATAAACACTTTGAAAAAGAAAGGTTTTCAATAGTTGATTGATTGGTTAGTAGTGCCCAAAAGAGATTTTGGGCACTTTTTTTCTGCTAAACTACCATCTGTCAACGATAGTGTTTCTAGTATTTCATTATATAACTTAAAAGCTTAAACTACTTTTATGATATAAGTATTTTTCTTTCCGCTATTAAGAACAATATATTTATCTGCAATTAAGTCTGATGTTTGAATGATATAATTTTCATCAACTTTTTCCTTATTTACAGAAACAGCATTAGCTTTTAAGGAACGACGTGCCTCACCATTACTAGATAAAAAATTAGTTTCTGCTGATAGCGCTGCTATAATATCTAAACCAGACTCTATTTGACTTCTTTTTATTTCAGCTGTCTTAATATCGCTAAACAAATCATCAAGAGTAGTACTATTAATCTTCTTAATATCTTCTTTAAAATTCCTACTAAATAAAACCTGAGAAGTCTCAATAGCTTCATCTAGTGCTTCTTTAGAATGCACAAAAGTTGTTACCTCTTCTGACAAGCGCTTTTGCAAAAGCCTAGCACCTGGATTTTCATTATGCTCAGTAATTAAGTTTTCAATTGTTTCTTTATCTAAAAAGGTGAAAATTTTAATATATTTCTCGGCATCTTCATCTGTAGTATTTAACCAAAACTGATAAAATTTATAAACACTTGTTTTATCAGCATCTAGCCAAACATTACCACCTTCACTCTTGCCAAATTTAGAACCATCTGCCTTAGTTATTAAAGGACATGTCATTGCAAACGCTTTGGCCACAGTATCACCACCAACATTCATACGTCTTACCAATTCAGTTCCTGTAGTGATATTTCCCCATTGGTCACTTCCACCCATTTGTAATTTACAATCCATTTCTTTATGCAAATGGTAAAAGTCATACCCTTGAATCAGCTGGTATGTAAATTCGGTAAAACTCATTCCTACACTTCCCTCTTCTCCACTAAAACGCTTCTTTACAGAATCTTTTGCCATCATATAGTTCACGGTAATGCGCTTACCAACATCTCTAGCAAAATCTATAAAAGTGAAATCTTTCATCCAATCGTAGTTATTAACTAAAACTGGAGCATTCTTTTCTTTTGAATTAAAATCTAAGAAACGAGACAGTACATTTTTTATACCTGCTACATTATGAGCTAAAGTATCTTCATCTAACAAGTTACGTTCATCACTCTTACCTGAAGGATCACCAATCATCCCTGTAGCACCACCAACTAAAGCAATTGGCTTGTGGCCTGCTTTTTCCAAATGCACTAATAAAATTATTGGCACTAAACTTCCTATGTGCAACGAATCTGACGTAGGATCGAAACCAATATATGCCGTTGTCATTTCTTTATCTAATTGCTCTTCTGTTCCCGGCATAATATCGTGTACCATGCCTCTCCAACGTAATTCTTCAACAAATTTATTTGCCATTATTGTATTTGGTTTCAATTTAATTTAGGCAAAGATATGTTTCCACTTTAAAAGAGAAAAGACAATTTTAAAAAAGCGTAACTTTACTTCGGCTATACCCACTATAAAGCCAAGTTTTTTAAGATAGAAACACAAAAAAATGATTTTAGTTACAGGCGGAACAGGATTAGTAGGCTCTCATTTACTTTATAGGCTAATAAGTCGTGGCGAAAATATTCGCGCTATATATAGACGAGAAAAAACCTTAAAACGGGTTGAGCATGTTTTCTCCTATTTTTCTGATGATGCTAAAGCCCTCTTTAATAAAATTGAATGGATTGAAGCTGAAATTAATGATATTCCAAAATTACAGGAAGCTTTTACAGATGTTACTCATGTCTATCATTGTGCGGCATTTGTCTCTTTAGAACCCGATAAATACCATCAACTACGCAAAATAAATATTAAGGGTACGGCTAATATCGTTAATTTGTGTATAAGTCATTCCATAAAAAAATTGTGCTATGTAAGCTCAATAGCTGCCATTGGTCATCATGAAAATCCTGAAAAATTAATTGATGAGCAAACCGCTTGGAATCCAGAAGACGATAACAGCGTATATGCCATTACCAAATACGGAGCAGAACTAGAAGTTTGGAGAGGCACACAAGAAGGACTTGAGGCTGTTGTGGTAAATCCAGGTATTGTTTTAGGAGCTGGTTATTGGAAAGGTGGTAGTAGTGGTAACCTTTTTAGGAAAATCAATAACGGTATGCGTTACTATGTTAATGGTGTAGTAGGTTATGTAGATGTGTTTGATGTTGCAGATGCTATGATACAATTGATGGTTAGTGATATAAAAAACGAAAAGTTTATTTTAGTTTCTGAAAATTTGAGCTTTAAATCCTTTCAATACAAAGTAGCAAAAGCACTAAATGCAGAACCACCAAAACGAGAAGCAAAGCCTTGGCTACTGGGTATCGCTTGGCGTTTGGATTGGTTAAAACATAAACTGTTTGGCTCTAGACGTAGTCTATCTAAGCAAACTACAAAGTCCGCAGTTAGTGTTACTAAATATGATAATTCTAAAGTAAGAAATGCGCTCAATTTTGAGTTTAAATCAATAGATGAATCTGTAAAAGCGGTAAGTGAATTATACCTTAAAGACCAAAAACAGGAGCTTTATTAATCGTATCGTTTTTGATGGCTTGTT
Source organism: Winogradskyella pulchriflava (assembly GCF_042434315.1). Lineage (NCBI taxonomy): Bacteria > Pseudomonadati > Bacteroidota > Flavobacteriia > Flavobacteriales > Flavobacteriaceae > Winogradskyella > Winogradskyella pulchriflava. The sequence continues at coordinate 275,790 of NZ_JBHLTQ010000001.1, forward strand.
TTATAGAGTCTTTTCTTTTCTGTTTGATTTTACTTATTGAATCTCTTCTACGTTTAGCTGCCATACCCTCAACCTTCTCTAGTTCTTCAAATTTCTTTTTCTCCTTTTCTAATTTTGCTTTCACATTTTCTACCATATTCTTGTACGTCTCCGTATCATAGGCATAAAAAGCATTGCTATCAGCAAATTGGGTACTATCTATTTTATGCTTATTGAGCACATAATCTTCAGGAATAATACCATTGGTTTCTAACAACTTTCTATTTACTCCTTTTGCAGCATTGATAGTATATAAGTCATATAAAATCATTTCCATCTTCTTTTCTGGAATAAGATTTTTTGGCTTTTTTGGTTTGTATTCATTGCTACATGCTAAAACCAAAAGGGTTAAAATGAATAAAACACCTAATTTTTTCATACTATCTGTTAAAAGTTAATCGCTGTCCTGCTTTAACGTTCAAAACTTTAAAATTGTTATAAGCCAACTGCCCATTAACAAAAGTATGGGTAATTCTGCTTTTAAAAGTATTTCCCTCAAAAGGAGACCAGCCACACTTATATAAAATATTACTTTTATTTACGGTCCAAGGACTATTAAGGTCTGCAATAACCAAATCAGCGTAATAGCCTTCTCTTATATAACCTCTTTTTTCTACGTTGAACAAAATCGCTGGATTATGGCAGGCTTTTTCAACTATTTTTTCAAGCTTTATTTTTCCTTGATGATAACACTCTAATAAGGCTACCAAAGCATGTTGTACTAACGGTCCGCCAGATGGTGCACTGGTGTAAGGATTACTTTTTTCTTCGAGTGTATGTGGCGCATGGTCAGTGGCAATAACATCTATTCTGTCATCCAACAATGCTTTCCAGAGTTGATCTCTGTCTTTTGATGTTTTTACGGCAGGATTCCATTTTATGTGACTTCCTTTTTTTGCGTAATCTTCATCAGAAAACCAAAGATGGTGTATGCAAACCTCAGCAGTTATCTTCTTATCTTTTAAAGGGATTTTGTTTGAGAACAATTTTGTTTCCTTACCAGTTGATAAATGGAATACATGCAATCTTGCTCCAGTTTTCCTAGCTAATTCAATGGCCTTTGAAGACGACAAATAACATGCTTCTTCACTTCGAATTAATGGATGTTTATCCATAGGAATATCATCACCATACTCTGCCTTGTATTTAGCAAAATTATCCTTTATTGTAGCTTCATCTTCACAATGCACAGAAATTACCATATCTGTACTCGAAAAAATCTTTTCAATAACTTTTGGGTCGTCAACAAGCATATTCCCTGTAGATGAACCTAAAAATAATTTTAAGCCTGCTACTGTTTTAGGATTTACTTTTAGTATTTCCTCTAAATTATCATTAGTACCACCAAACATAAACGAATAATTGGCGTAAGATGATTGTGCCGCAATAGCAAATTTTTCTTCAAGCTTATCTACCGTTGTCGTTTGCGGATTGGTATTTGGCATTTCTATAAAAGAAGTTATACCACCAGCCAATGCTGCCTTAGATTCGGTTTCTATATTTGCCTTATGTGTAAGACCTGGTTCCCTAAAATGAACTTGGTCATCTATCATACCAGGCAAAACATAATTGCCTTCTACATCAATCACGTTCATGTCCGCAGACTTTACACTAATAGAGGTGTCTATCTTTTTTATATAGTCGCCTTCAATAAGTATATCGCCTTCAACGATTTTACCTTCGTTGACTATTTTTGCGTTCTTTATCAGTATGTTTTGCTTCATTTTTACTTAGTAAATAAACTTTTCAATTTTAAACTAATGACTCCAAAAATAGCTTCAGAAATAATGCTTCCGCTCATTTTTGATTTTCCTCTTATTCTATCTTTAAAGATAACAGGAATTTCAACAATTTTAAATCCTTTTTTATAAGCTTTAAATTTCATTTCAATTTGAAAAGCATAGCCCACAAACTTAATTTTTGATAAATCTATAGCCTCTAATACTTCTCTTTTATAACATATAAACCCAGCTGTAGAATCCTTGACCTTCATTCTGGTTATAAAACGCACATAACGTGATGCGCCATACGAAAGAATTATACGAGACATTGGCCAGTTAACAACGGTTATGCCTTTTACATATCGAGATCCTACTGAAACATCAGCTCCATCAATAGCACAAGCATTGTATAGCTTGATTAAATCATTTGGGTTATGTGAAAAATCGGCATCCATCTCAAAAATAAAACGATACGATTTTTCTAAAGCCCATTTAAAGCCAGCAATATACGCAAGCCCTAAACCATTTTTTTTATCGCGCTCTAAAAGAAAAAGCTGATCAGCAAATTCCGTTTGTAATGCTTTGACTTTTTCTGCTGTTTGGTCCGGAGAATTATCATCTACAACCAGAATATGAAACGCTTTCTCTTGTGAAAACACTAATCTTATTATAGGTTCAATATTTTCAATCTCGTTATAAGTTGGTATTATGACAAGTGTATCGGACATTTACATACTTTTAAAAACAGGCTTTTACTTTGCTTTTAGAATTTCAACAAAAGTAAAGTTTTTAGTGGATTATAGACTGTTATTTATTTCTTAAGATTTAGAAGTTTTTTAGAATTATTACAATTGCTTTTTTATGCCTGATTTTTCTTTATAATTTAGCGGTATGCGAAACTTCATTACATATGATTGGTTTACTGTGTTTACAATCCTAGGATTGATGGCTATCGCTGCGGCAAAATTTATGAATGCATACAGGTTTAATGATTTTTTGTCTGTTGTAGGAAATTCTAAATACCTAAAAATTTATACCAAAGACCAAAAATTTATAGATGTATTTGACGGCTTACTTTATATCAATCTGGCAATTTCTGGAAGTATCTTTTTCTATTTAGGGTATTCTACGTTTGTTTCGCCACTCACTTTTGAATTAGTACCGTTTTTAAAATTACTTTTAGCAGTTGCTACCATTATAGTTATTAAAACCTTGTTTGAACGGCTCATAGGCAGCCTTTTTGAAATAGACACAATAGTTGACAACTACTTATTTCAAAAAATAACCTTTAAAAATTATTCTGGAATGGTTTTTCTACTTGGCAATCTTTTACTTCTGTATATGCAAAACTATGCAGAGGTAATTATAATTGTAATATTTTCAGTGATTTGTTTAATAAATGTTATAGGGTTTACAACTTCATTTAAAAACTATCAAAAAACAATAAATCCCAATTTTTTCTATTTTTTATTGTATCTTTGCGCTCTCGAAATTGCGCCTTATGTGCTTTTATATAAGGTCATTAGCGAGTATAACACATAAAACAAAGAGGTTTCCGTATGAAAGTGAAAACAATTTTAGTATCGCAACCAGAGCCTAAAATAGAAAATTCTCCATACTTTGACTTGCAAGAAAAGCAAAAAGTTAAAGTTGACTTCAGACCTTTTATTCATGTAGAAGGTGTCTCTGCCAAGGACATAAGACAACAAAAAATAGACCTAAGCAAATTTACCGCTATTATACTTACAAGTAGAAACTCTGTAGATCATTTCTTTAGAGTAGCTGATGAAATGCGCTTTAAAGTACCAGATACTATGAAGTACTTTTGCCAGTCTGAAGCTGTAGCTTATTACTTGCAAAAATATGTAGTCTATAGAAAACGTAAAATTTATGTTGGTAAACGTACTTTTGAAGACTTAACTACACTTATAAAAAAATACAAGGACGAGAGTTTTTTATTACCTACTACAGATAAGGTAAAGCCTATAATTCCTGAAATTTTAGATAACCTTGGTGTTAACTGGAAACAAGCTACCTTTTACAAAACTGTAATTAGCGATTTATCTGATTTAGCAAATGTATATTATGATATTTTGGTATTCTTTAGCCCTTCTGGTATAGAATCTCTATTTCATAATTTCCCAGATTTTAAACAGAACGACACGCGTATAGCAGTATTTGGAAACACCACTGTAAAAGCAGTAAAGGAAAAAGGATTGCGTGTAGATATTTCTGCACCAACACCAGAAACTCCATCTATGACAATGGCATTACAAAAGTATATTGACTCTGTTAATAAAGGAAAAAAATAATATAACTCATATATAAGCAAAATCCCAATTGAAATTCAATTGGGATTTTTTTTTATAATTTAACCTGATAGACCTTATATATAGAACTGTCTCTATCTTTTACATCTACCATATAAATTTTAGACGCACCATTTAAAGTTTTACTAAAGCTCTTAAATTCTGAATTCATAAAGTCCTCATAATCAATAGTGTTTTGACGTGGTAACGTATCTAGTGTTTCTTCAACGTGCATATATGAGAAATAGTAGAATGTAATTTTCCCTTTTTTTGAAACTGGCGTCTTATTAGAATCCCTATTTATTTCACCATTTTCACTAACCGATAGCGCATACTTAAAATTCTCCTTAGCCAAATCTTTAGAAATACTGAATGTTTTAATAAGGACAGAATCATTTACTTTTTTATCAATTACATTCATTTCATTGTTTTCAGAATTGAATACCAAGTACAGATCGTACTTTTTTTTTGATTGGGAATTACAAACATGACATATAGATAAAAAGAATAAAATAATGAGGGAATATCTTTTCATTTGATGGATCTTTAAAAAATCCAATATATAAAATGTTTGCTAAAATCTTATTAATTTGTATAATTATTTTACTATCAGCAAGTTATATTGCATAAAAAAAGCGATTCTAAATTTAGAATCGCTTTTTTATTTTTATAATAGGCTACCTTAAAAAGCGTAGCGTTGTGGACCACCACGTCTTATTTCTTCTGACGCATAAGACTCAAATTGCTTAAAGTTATTTCTAAAAGCGTTAGAGAGTTTAAATGCCATTGTGTAATAAGCTTGGTCATCATTCCATGTTGCTCTAGGACTCAATACTTCTGTTGGAACTCCAGGACATGTTCTAGGTTGTGCTACACCAAATACTGAGTGGATGTGATAATCTTCGTACGTATAATCGCCTAAATCACCGTTTAATGCTGCATTAATCATAGCACGTGTATATTTTAGTTTCATACGTGTACCTACTCCATAAGGACCACCTGTCCAACCTGTATTTACTAACCAAACATTAACACCAGCATCTTTCATCTTTTTGCTTAGCATATCTGCATATTCAGTTGGATGTAAAGGCATAAAAGGTGCACCAAAACAAGCCGAAAAACTAGGTACTGGTTCTACAACACCTGCTTCTGTACCTGCTACTTTTGCAGTATATCCTGAAATAAAGTGATAAGCCGCCTGGCTTGGTGTTAATTTAGAGATTGGAGGTAAAACTCCAAAGGCATCAGCTGTAAGGAAAAATATATTCTTTGGGTTTTTTCCTATTGATGGTGTTTTAATATTCTCTATATGGTAAATAGGGTAACTTACCCTTGTGTTTTGTGTTATAGAGGTATCCTCAAAATCTACATTACCATTCTCGTCCATAATTACATTTTCAAGAATAGCTCCTTTTTTAATGGCTCCGTAAATTTCTGGCTCTTGTTCTTGAGATAGGTTGATTACTTTTGCGTAGCAACCTCCTTCAAAATTAAAAACAGTGTTTTCGTTGGTCCAACCATGTTCATCGTCACCGATTAAGCTACGATCTGCATCAGTTGATAACGTTGTTTTACCTGTACCAGATAATCCAAAGAAAATTGCAGTATCACCATCCTTGCCAACATTAGCACTACAGTGCATTGGCAACGTATTTTTAAAGACTGGTAATTCAAAATTTAAAGCTGAAAAAATACCTTTTTTTATTTCTCCTGTATAACCTGTACCACCAATAATAGCTGTTTTTCTTGTAAAGTTAAGAATCGCAAAATTATGCTGACGCGTACCATCTTCCTTTGCTACAGCCATAAAACCTGGTGCGTTAATCACGGTCCATTCTGGTTCAAAATCCTTCAATTCTTCTTCAGAAGGACGCAAAAACATGTTATAGGCAAACAAATTGCTCCAAGGATATTCATTAATCACTCGGATATTTGTTTTGTAATTTGGGTCTGCACAAGCATAACTATCTCTAACATAAACCTCTTTATCTGACAAATAATTGGTGATTTTGTCATAAAGTTCATCAAATTTATCGCTTTCAAAAGGGATATTAATTTTTCCCCACCAAACCTTATCCTTTGTAATATCATCCTTTACGATAAATCTATCCATAGGAGAACGACCAGTAAACTCACCTGTATTTACAGCAAGAGCACCTGAAGAAGCTTCTACTCCTTGACCTTTTGCAATCGTTTCAGCATGAAGCTGATCTGAAGTAAGTTGGTATTTAATCTTGGCATTTTTAATACCGTATTGATTTAACGAAATCGATTTCGTTGATTGTGTATGGTTTACCATAATTTTTTGTGTTGTTTTAGGGTGTAAAATTATAACTTTATTTTAAAACAACACTCTAGATTCATATTAATCGACCTTATTTCTTATTATACCGATTAACATCATAATCCAAGCCATAATTAAGAGTAATCCTCCAATAGGAGTTATTATTGCAATGGTCTTAAAATCAAAACTTGAAAGTTCATTTGTTGCCAATCCATAAATAGAACCAGAGAAGAAAATCACACCACTAATTATTAAATATAAAATGACTTTTTTAGACTTAAAACTTACAAAAGAGGTACCTCCTAAAATAAGTAGTAAAAAGGCATGATAAATTTGATAGCGTACTCCTGTTTCAAAGGTTTTAACCGCATCTGCATCAATTAGTTTTCCTAATCCATGCGCTGCATAAGCACCTAAAATAATGCCTAAAATCCCAAAAAAAGAGCCAGTGATTAATAATTTTTTGTTCATATTTAAGTTGTTTTTAGGTTTTTAATGGTTGTTCTATTTACTACATTCGTGCTTTACAAAATTAGTTATAATGCGAAAGATTTTAATCATTGGTGCCGGAAAATCCTCATCATACCTTATAAAATACTTACTAGATAAATCTGAATCGGAAAATCTTCAAATTACAATAGGAGATCTAAATGTAGAGAATGCCAAAAAGTTAGTTGGAAATAGCTCAAAAACTAATATCATTCATTTAGATGTTTTTAATGCGGAGTCTCGTATAGCAGCTGTTAAAGACGCTGATATTGTAGTTTCTATGCTACCTGCTCGTTTTCATATTGAAGTTGCAAAAGATTGTATTACGTACAAAAAGCATATGGTCACTGCATCTTACGTAAGTGAAGAAATGCAAGATTTAGACGATGATGCCAAAGCCAATAATCTTGTTTTTATGAACGAAATTGGTGTAGATCCAGGTATTGACCATATGAGTGCTATGCAAGTGATAGACCAAATAAGAGATAAAGGAGGAAAAATGATTTTGTTTGAATCCTTCACTGGTGGTTTAGTGGCACCTGAAAGCGATAATAACTTATGGAACTACAAATTTACTTGGAATCCCAGAAATGTGGTTGTTGCAGGACAAGGTGGAGCAGCAAAGTTTTTACAGGAAAACCAATTTAAGTACATTCCTTACCACAGACTTTTTAGAAGAACTGAATTTTTAGATGTTGATGGTTATGGTCGATTTGAAGCTTATGCTAATAGAGATTCTCTAAAGTATCAACAAGTTTATGGTTTAGACCATGTAAAGACACTTTATCGTGGTACTATGCGACGTGTTGGTTTTAGTAGAGCATGGAATGTTTTTGTTCAACTTGGCATGACAGATGATAGTTACACTATAGATGATAGTGCAAATATGAGTTATCGTGACTTTGTTAATGCATTTTTACCTTACAGTCCTACAGATTCTGTTGAGCTTAAATTTAGACATGCTTTAAAGATTGATCAAGATGATATTGTTTGGGATAAGTTTTTAGAGTTGGATATTTTTAGTGCTAAGAAAATGGTGCAATTAGACAAAGCCACGCCTGCACAAATCCTACAAAAAATTTTAATGGACAGCTGGACGCTTAGCCAAGAAGATAAAGATATGATAGTTATGTATCATAAGTTTGGTTATGAGCTTAATGGCGCAAAACATCAAATTGATGCTACAATGGTTGCTGTTGGTGAAGACCAAACATATACTGCTATGGCAAAAACTGTTGGTTTACCTGTAGCCATTGCTACAATGGCAATTCTTAATGGTAAAATAACAACACCAGGCGTACAAATTCCTATTACCAAAGAAGTTTACACTCCTATTTTAGAAGAGCTCAAAACCTTTGGTGTTATATTCAAAGAGAAAGATGTGCCTTATTTAGGATACAATCCATTAAATATCTGAACTGAGGTTTTAATTTAAAATCGTTTTCTTATTTTTAACTTTCATTTTTAAACAAGATTCTTCATGAAGGTTAATGATAAAGGTATTTACATAGATGGTATTGATAAAAAGATACTACGTGCTTTAATGGAAGATGCCAGAACTCCAATTCTAGAAATTGCACGTAATGTTGGCATCTCTGGCGCAGCCATACATCAACGTCTTAAAAAACTTGAAAAATCTGGTTTATTAGCTGGTTCAAAGTTTATTATAAATCCAAAGGCGTTGGGTTATACCACAATGGCTTTTGTTGGAGTTTACCTCGATAAAGCCGTTAGTAATCCTGAAGCCGTAAAACAATTGCAAAAAATACCAGAAGTTATAGAATGTCATTACACCACAGGTCACTGGAGTATTTTTATCAAAATCCTATCTAAGGACAATGAACATTTAATGCATGTGCTTAATTCTGAAATACAAAGTATAAAAGGAGTTTCCAGAACTGAGACTTTTATTTCATTGCAGCAACAGATAAATAGACAGATAAAAATATAGATAAAAAAGCCCTGTTTTCTCAGGGCTTTGACTTTAAGTTTTTGTTAAAGCTTTATTTTATAATTAGTTTCTTCACCGTAGTATTACTTTCTGAAGAAATTGCTACAAAATACATACCAGACGACACTAAAGAACTTAAATTAAGTTCTTTATCCACTGTGGTACCTTGTAAATCGTAAGATGAAATTGTACGTCCGTTAATATCTGTTACCACAACTTTATCTATAGCCACACCAGTATTTTTAATAGTAATTTTCCCATTTGATGGATTAGGTGTCACAAATACTGCATTCGCTAATTCAAACTCTTCAGTAGATAACGATGTAATATTTATTTTTGTTGGAATTGCATCCACTGAAGTAGCATATGGCTCATCTGTAATAGCATTAGCACCAGTGTAATTCGCTGGGTTGGTCAAGGCTATTTTTGCATCTTCAATTGTATTAAATGTATAAGTACCTTGGTAAACGGCATTATCAAATTCTTGTGAGTTTCCAGTACCAGCACCAACACCAACAGCAGTTCTTGGTAAGCCTACATCAGTTAATCCTGTAAACAAATTAGTCTCGGTGGTACTAACACTATCATCACCAGTAAACTGAGTGGAAGCTCCATTAATCATAAATATAAAAGAAGGACTCACTCCAGATCCCTGTAATACTGTAATTACATCTCCACCAGTTGATAGCGCCAACCCAGAACTACCATTAATTATTGCATCTCCACTATAGTCTGAAAATTCTGGCGCAGGAGCTGAATCATCCCAAATAACAACTTCTCCAATATCTAGACCACCAACAGGTACTGTATATATGGTTGCACCTTCACCACAACCTGCAGGGTCAAAAGTACCACCTGGTACTGCTCCGCAATCTGTAAAAATAATTTCAGTCCCAGCATTTAACTCAACAAAAGTTGTAAATGCAAACGCATCTGGTGTATCTGCTTGATACCAAAAAACAACAATATCACCAGCGGCTAAAGTTTGAGCTTGTGTCTGTTGTATGTTTAGTACAAAACTCATTAAAAAAGTAAAAAAAAGTAATTTTGTTTTCATAATAGCATATTATTTCTGTTTATAATACATTAAATGTACTGAACACCAAATAAATAGCACCATAACCTAAGACGTTTTCTACCTAATACTTAAATAGACGTTAAACAACTTCTTGTTGCAAAAGAAAATCTATTATTTATAAATAAAAAAAGCCCTGATTTCTCAGAGCTTTAAATTTATGGCGTTTAAGTCTTAATCTCTACCACCAAACACCTGTAGTGCCCAATACAGTAAAGATGCTAATGCACCAATAGCTGCAACTAAATACGTTCTAGCTGCCCATTTTAAAGCATCTTCCGAGCCTTTGTATTCTTCTGGTGTTACCATGTTTTTAGCTTTAAGCCATGCCAAAGCTCTATTACTCGCATCATATTCAACTGGTAAGGTTATAAAGCTGAATAATGTTGCGAAGCCCATAAATACCAGACCAGCAACAGCTACCCAATACCCTAAACCAACACCTGCAGCCGCACCAAGGACAAGTCCACCAATGACTAACCATTGCGACATACCAGAGGTAACACTTACAATTGGTACCAGAGCAGAGCGCATACCTAATGCACTATACGCTTGTGCATGCTGTACTGCGTGACCAACTTCGTGAGCAGCCACTGCTGCCGCAGCAGCATTACGTTGATTGTAAACTGCTTCACTTAGATTAACCGTTTTATTTTTTGGATTGTAATGATCTGTTAATTGTCCTGCTGTAGAAATCACCTCAACGTCGTATATGCCATTATCTGCCAACATTTTTTCAGCAATTTCTCTTCCTGACATGCCATTTCTCAATTGGACTTTAGAATATTTAGCAAATTTGCGTTTAAGTTGACTACTAACCAACCAGCTTACTAAAGCAATAGCACCAATCAGTATATAGTATCCCATCATTCCGTTCATAACTTTTAAATTTTAGTTTAAGTAAATTTACTAAATCAATAGCAAATAGTACGCCAAAATAAAGTTAAGAAATTATGTCAGTTTATGGTTACATTGCTTCCACAGACCAGTTGAAAGCTTCAGCGATTTCTTCGTAAACAATTTTGCCTTTTACAATGTTAAGTCCTTTTCTTAAAGACGCATCCTTAGCACAAGCCACTTCCCAGCCTTGATTAGCTAAGCGCAACACATAAGGTAATGTTACATTGGTCAATGCCAATGTTGACGTATATGGTACAGCACCAGGCATATTTGCCACACAATAGTGTACAACATCATCAATAATATATGTTGGGTTTTCGTGGGTTGTAGCTTTAGTTGTTTCAATACAACCACCTTGGTCCACAGCAACATCAACTAAAACAGTTCCAGGTCGCATTTCTTTCAACATATCTTTTGAGATTAACTTTGGAGCTTTTGCACCTTTTAGCAAAACACCTCCAATGATTAAATCGTGGTCTTTAATACGTTTTCTAATATTATATTCGCTCGAAAATTCAGTGACTACATGACTTGGCATCACATCATTGACATAGCGTAATTGTTTCATATTAATATCCATAATGGTAACGTGAGCACCTAAACCAGCTGCCATTTTTGCGGCCTGAATACCAACAACTCCTGCACCTAGCACTAACACTTTTCCTGGAGGAACTCCTGGTACACCACCAAGTAATACTCCACGACCTTTAATAGGTTTTTCGAGATATTTTGCTCCTTGCTGAATTGCCATTCGACCAGCCACTTCAGACATTGGTGTTAATAATGGCAAAGTACCATCTTCATCTTCTACAGTTTCATAAGCAATACAAACCGCTTCACTTTTTAGCATTGCTCTAGTAAGTGGTTCGCTTGATGCAAAGTGGAAATAAGTAAAAACCACGTGATGCGGCTTAATTAAAGGATACTCTTCTGCAATAGGTTCCTTAACTTTTACAATCATATCTGCAGCTTCATAAACCTCTTGGATAGTATCTAAAACTATAGCTCCAACATCTTTATAATCTTCATCAAAAAAGCCACTGCCAAAACCAGCATCTTTTTGTACGTAAACCGTATGATTGTTTTTAATAAGTTCGAAAACTCCTGCTGGTGTCATACCAACACGACTTTCATTGTTCTTGATTTCTTTTGGGACTCCAATTTTCATTTGGTAATTGATTTTTGAAATTAATAGCGTTATGAAATACTATTAAAAAATCTAGTTATCCAAATTTTGGTATAAAGTTGAAGTGATTTTTATGGAATTATTATTTTGAAGTCATTATTTTATGACATTGATAATAATAGGCTCATTTTCAAATTAATACAACAATAGACGAACGTAAAATACTTTCGATAAAGGGATTTTAAAACTTTAAGCTAAACCTGTTAATCTAGCATTTTTATGTTAGTTACCTTAAAACGACCTTCTACAATTTCACCCTCTATTTCGCCTTTTCTAATCACTTCGCAGAACCCACTTTCTACATCATGCGCATCTCCAAAATCATCAATATTTGCACCATCAACAAAGTAAGCTTTATCGTCTATACGTACCGCTAAATCGCATCCTTTTTGTGATGTTAATCCAAACTGACATTGGCCACAAGACACCTCTGCAATTTGTTTTTCGGTTTTTGGGTTAGCACATGCTACGATTAATACTACGAAACATGCTGTAATTAGATTTTTCATTTTTAATTCGTTTATAATTATTCTTCTTCTACTATGGTGACCTTTACGACCGTTTGTGCTTCAAAAATAATAAGCAGTTGTTCTCTTTTAGTTTCAAAAAAACCTGGCTGCCTTCCTATTCTGTAAAGAAATGCATCCTTTTCAGCAGAACTCCTTGAGCTAGGTTGTCCTAATAATTCAATAACTTCATACTTAGGTTTTCCTATTAGCAGCTGACTTTCAATGACATCGTCCACCATTTTGTAACGTAGCGAAGGATTGCTTCTCCACTGCTCTTTATCAAAACGTTCTTCAAAAAGCCAAATCAAAGATGAACTCAATATAAAAGCCACAAAGAAAAATAATCCAATTTTATCGTTTCTTTTTAGCCTTGATATCATTTTATTGAAAATTGAAATTATAGGGTTACAAAACTCGTCAATTAGTTTCGCTCAGTTCGAGTTTGTGTCGTGTAGAGCGATTATTTTAAAAACGTTTTTTAGTTTCAATTAATTATGAGATTCCTGCCAAAGCAGGAATTGTTACCCAACTATATTCACAATCTTTCCTGGCACTACGATGACCTTTTTAGGTGTGCGTCCTTGTAACTGTTCATGTGTTTTTTCGTGAGCCAATACTGTTTTTTCTATCTCGTCCTTGCTCATATCTAATGGCAACTCTAACGTAAAACGCATTTTACCATTAAATGAAATTGGATAATTTTTAGAACTTTCTACCAAATACTTTTCCTCAAATTTTGGGAAAGGCGCTGTAGATATAGACTCTGTATTGCCCAATTGCGACCATAGCTCTTCAGTAATATGAGGCGCATAAGGCGATATCACTACCAATAACGGTTCAAGAATGTCTTTACTAGTACACTTTTGAGCGGTTAGTTCATTTACTGCGATCATAAAGGTTGAAACCGAAGTATTGAAGGAGAAGTTTTCTATATCCTCTTCTACTTTTTTTATGGTTTTATGTAAGGTCTTTAAGTTGTCTTTTGTTGGCTCTGAGTCCGTTACTTTTAATCCATTATCATCTACATACAGTTTCCAAAGTTTTTTAAGAAAACCATGTACTCCTGTAATACCAGCTGTATTCCAAGGTTTGTATTGCTCTAATGGACCAAGGAACATTTCGTAAAGTCTTAGACTGTCTGCTCCGTAATCTGCAACAATGTCATCAGGATTTACAACATTGTATTTTGATTTGGACATTTTTTCGACGTCGCGCTTCACCTTAAATGTTCCGTCCTCGTCGATTATAAATTCAGCATTCTTAAACTCTGGTCTCCAACTTTTGAATGCTTTTATATCTAATTTGTCCGAAGAATCTACAAAAGACACATCTGAATGAATTGGTCTTATATATAGAGCTGTCACATTACAATTATCTATATCATCTACATACTTTTGAAATTGCGTATACTCTTCATCTAGTTTTTGATTTCTAAATGATTCTTTGATTTCAGATGTAAACTTATTTTGAATTTTTTCATTATGAATAAACCTATAATCACCATTTTCATATATTTTTTCCGCATTTTCAATATAATCATAACTGATATAATATGTTTGCTTCAATGGAAGTATAACTTGAGATGGCTTATCTTTATAAGTAATATAAGGCGTTATTTCATAAACAAAAGCACTGGTTCCCAATATCATCCCTTGGTTAATCAGTTTTTTAGCAAACTCATCAACAGGTACTAAACCTTTATCGAACATAAATTTTTGCCAAAAACGTGAGTACAATAAATGTCCTGTGGCATGCTCACTTCCGCCAATATATAAATCAACTTGCTGCCAATAGTTAACGGCTTCTTGCGAGAAGATTTCCTCGTCATTATGCGGATCCATATAGCGGTTAAAGTACTGCGAACTTCCTGCCCAACCTGGCATAGTATTGAGCTCAAGCGGGAAAACTGTTTTGTTGTCTATCTCCTTATTATCAACGACGGTATTGGTTACTGTATTCCAAGCCCATTTTGTAGCGTTTCCTAATGGTGGCTCGCCTGTTTCGGTTGGCAAATATTTTTCAACTTCTGGTAAGGTTAATGGTAAATGCTCTGCGTCTATCGTTTGTGGCATTCCATCTTTGTAATATACCGGAAATGGTTCTCCCCAATAACGCTGTCTCGAGAATACAGCATCACGTAGTCGATAATTGGTTTTACCTTCTCCTTGTCCTATTTTTTCTAATTCGAAAATAGCGCGCTTGGTAGCTTTCTTATAGTTCATTCCGTTTAGGAAATCGCTATTGGCAATCTTAACGTTATCCTTAGATGCAAAAGCTTCTTCAGAAATATCGACACCTTCAAAAATATTAGGAATAGGAATATTAAAATGCTTTGCAAAATCGTAGTCGCGTTGGTCTCCGCATGGTACAGCCATTACAGCACCTGTACCGTAACTTGCCAAAACGTAATCTCCAATCCATATTGGAATGGGTTCTTTGGTAAACGGATGCTCTGCGTAAGCTCCTGTAAACACTCCCGAAATGGTTTTTACATCTGCCATACGGTCGCGTTCGCTACGTTTTGCTGTAGCTTCTACATAGGCTTCAACTTCTGCTTTTTGTTCTGGAGTTGTTATTTGAGACACCAATTCGTGTTCTGGCGCAAGGGTCATGAATGACACACCGAAAATGGTGTCAGGTCGTGTTGTGAATACGGAAATTTTATGAGATTGCTTCGTTTCACTCGCAATGACGTTAAACGAGACTGACGCTCCAACCGACTTCCCTATCCAGTTTTTTTGAATATCCTTAAGTGCATCTGTCCAATCAACTGTATCTAATCCTTGCAATAAACGCTCTGCATAAGCAGAAATACGCATGCTCCATTGGGTCATTTTTTTTCTGATGACAGGATGTCCTCCTCGTTCAGAAACTCCGTTTACAATTTCGTCATTTGCTAAAACGGTTCCCAGTGCAGGACACCAATTGACTTCGGTTTCTGCTAAATATGTTAATCGGTATTTTAAAAGTATATCTTGTTGTTCTACTTTAGAGAATGCTTGCCATTCTTCAGCAGAGAAATTTGGTGTATCATCATCGCAAGCGGCATTTACAGAAGCATTACCTTCTGTTTCAAAATGCTTTATAAGCTCTGAAATGTCTTCGGCTTTTTGTGTTTCGTTATTGTACCACGAATTAAACAGTTGAATAAAAATCCACTGTGTCCATTTGTAATATTTAGGATCTGACGTGCGTACTTCTCGACTCCAATCAAACGAAAAACCAATTTGGTCTAGTTGGCGACGATAGGTAGCAATGTTAGTTTCAGTGGTAATTGCTGGATGCTGACCAGTTTGTATGGCGTATTGCTCTGCAGGCAAACCAAAAGAATCATAACCTTGTGGATGCAACACATTAAAACCTTTATGACGTTTGTAACGTGCATAAATATCACTAGCAATGTAACCTAGCGGATGTCCAACGTGTAAGCCTGCTCCACTTGGGTAAGGGAACATATCCAAAACATAATATTTTGGTTTATCTGAATTATTTTCAGCCTTAAACGTTTGGTTTTTTGCCCAGTAGTCTTGCCACTTTTTTTCTATGTCGTTGAAATTGTATCGCATTGCAGTATTTTCCTTGAAATAAGGTGCAAATTTAAAGGTATTACAAGACAATAAAAAACTAAACGTTGTAATTATGGAAATGAATCAAAGCTTTGAGAAACAATTATTTTTTTCTTAAAATTAAAGAGATTCACATTTGAATGGAAAAGACATTTTAAATGAATTTAAAAGACTTACATCTTTTGAAGTTTTTATTCTTATTGTTTTTTATTTTTACACAATTAATCTATTATATATGGCATCATCGTTTGACAAGTATCAAAAACGAAAACTTATTTCATCGTACATCTCTGTAGTTATCAGTATTGCTCTTGTTTTATTCTTATTGGGTTGCTTGGGACTTTTGGTTATTAATGCCAAAAAAGTAGCTGATCACTTTAAGGAACAAGTAGTGATGACTATTTATTTAAACGACACCGCCAAGGAAGTTGAAGTTAACCAACTAAAGAAAAGTTTAGCCATGGCAGATTATACAAAGGAAGCTGTGTATGTTTCTAAAGAAGAAGCTGCTGAACTTATGAAATCTGAAACTGGTGAAGATTTTATGGATTTTGTGGGTTATAATCCTTTAAAAAATTCAATCGACGTTCATCTTAAAGCTAATTTTGTAACTACCGAAAAGTTAACAGAAATTACCGAAAGCCTTTCTAATAAAGCATTTATTGAAGAAATAAGATATGATAATGATTTGGTAGAACTAATGAACGACAACGTGAAAAAAATAACCTTTTGGGTGCTAATTATCAGTGGCTTATTTACGTTAATTGCGGTTTTATTAATCAATAGTTCTATTCGTTTAGCAGTTTACTCTAAACGTTTTATCATAAAAACCATGCAAATGGTTGGAGCTACCAAAAGTTTTATTCGCAGACCTTTTGTTTGGAAGAGTGTTCAGCTAGGTATTATTGGTGCTATCGTAGCCTTAATTGGTATGGGAGTAGTTCTGTATTACTTGGATATAACATTCCCAGAACTAGAATTGCTTAGAAACACTGTACTAATAATTGCACTTTTTGCAGGTATTTTTGTTTTGGGCATTGTTATTACATGGATTAGCACGTTTATAGCAACGCAACGTTTCTTGAATTTGAAAACGGATCAGTTGTATTATTAACATTAAGTAATTAATGTCATCCTGAACTTGTTTCAGGATCCTAAATAATTTCCTAGATGCTGAATCTAGTTCTCATGACAACTCTTAGACCAAAATAAACTAAAGTTGTTTCCGTTATTACTAGAAACCGCCAACAATGAACAAATCCATTAGAAATGCCATTATAATAGTTTCTCTGGTACTTATTTTACCTTTTCTCTTCCTTAGATCCTGCGTCATTTATAATCCCAAAGCCGAAAATTGCGAAATTGTAAACGCTAAGATTATAGCTTTGCGAGCAGGACCAACGTATGATATTCAGTTTAAAACCGAAGAAGGAACAACCTATTACATTAATAGAGGTATAGAATCTGGACTAATTTTAGATACTCTTAACGCTAAAGTTTTAAATAAAACTGTTACTTTGCACTTACCAAAAATGATTTATGGTCCCTCTAAACATATAGCACAGTTGGCTATTGAAGACCAAGTCATTTATACAGAATTTTAATACTATGGGCGAACAGAAACGTAAAGAAGCATCAAAATCAGAGTTTATATTTGGCAAAAAGAACTATAAATTTATGCTAATTGGTTTAGCGTTTATTACCATTGGTTTTATTTTAATGTCTGGTGGAGGTAGTGACGACCCAAATGTTTTTGACCCTTCGATTTTTAGCTGGAGACGTATTCGTTTAGCACCAACCTTAGTCCTTATTGGCTTTGGCATTGAGGTTTACGCCATACTTTTAAACCCAAATAAAGACTCAAAAAAATAACATTCTTTTTACTTACTTTTGCTGCTGCTCACAATATTAAGTGATTACTTTTGCTGCATGGAAATTTTTGACGCTGTCATTTTAGGTATTATTCAAGGACTTACAGAGTTTTTACCTGTATCTTCTAGTGGTCACTTAGAACTTGGTAAAGCCATTTTAGGCAGTCATGCTATGCCTAAAGAAAGCCTTCTGTTTACCGTAGTACTACATTTTGCTACTGCTTTGAGTACTATTGTTATTTTTAGAAAAGATATTTTTGAAATACTTGGTGGGCTGTATAATGCCGTTGCTACAAGAAGGTGGACAGAAGAAGCCAAATTCTCAGCTAAAATTATAGTTTCCATGATTCCTGCTGTAATTATTGGCTATAAATATGAAAGAGTTTTTGAACAACTCTTTGGAAACAACATTCCCTTAGTAGGAGCCATGCTTATCGTAACTGCTGTTTTGCTTTTTTTAGCAGATAGGGCCAAAAAAACTCATAAAAAAGTATCCTTATTAGATGCTTTTATTATAGGTATTGCGCAAGGTATAGCAATGCTTCCAGGCATATCGCGTTCTGGTGCAACCATCTCAACTTCGGTTCTTTTAGGAATAGACAAAACAAAAGCCGCGCGGTTTTCATTTTTAATGGTCGTTCCACTAATATTCGGCAAAATTGCTAAAGATATACTGGCAGGAGAAATTGATTACACAAGCACCAATTTTACATTTTTAAGTGTTGGATTTGTAGCTGCATTTATTTCAGGATTGTTTGCCTGTACTTGGATGATTAAACTCGTAAAACAAAGCAAACTAACCTATTTTGCGATCTATTGTATTATTGTTGGTGTTATTGCTATAATCTGGTCTATTTTATAATGCAAACACTTCAAGATTTTAGCAAAGGGCAAGTGCTGCTTATAGACAAACCATTAAACTGGACATCATTTCAAGCAGTAAACAAATTGCGTTGGGCTATAAAACAAGCCTTTTCAATAAAAAAGATTAAGGTTGGTCATGCTGGTACTTTAGATCCTCTAGCTACAGGTTTGCTAGTGATTTGCACAGGGAAAATGACGAAGCAAATCAACACCTTTCAAGGACAGGAAAAAGAATACACTGGTACCTTTATTTTAGGGAGCACTACTCCATCGTACGATTTAGAAACCGAAATTGATGCTCATTTCTCTACCGACCATATTACCGAAGATTTAATTCATACCACTACAAAACAATTTATTGGTAAAATTGACCAATTTCCTCCTGTATTTTCAGCCATTAAAAAAGATGGTAAACGTTTGTACGAATTTGCTAGAGCTGGTGAAGCTGTAGAAATAAAATCACGACAAGTAGAAATTACAGAATTTGAAATTACTGAAATCAACGAACTTCAACTAAAATTTAGAGTCGTTTGTAGTAAAGGGACTTATATTCGTTCTTTAGCTCACGACTATGGTAAAGCTCTAAATACTGGTGCTCATTTATCGGAATTAAGACGTACCAGAATTGGTGAATTTAAGGTTGAAAATGCCATAACTCCCGAAGCTTTTATAGCAAAACTTCCTTTATAATAAGACTTTAACAAGGGTTTAATATTGTGATTTAAACTATTTCGTTGTTATATTCGTATATCATAGTGTTGATAAATTTGTATTTATTTGAAATTGATAGAACAATATAAAGCCTTAATTATTACATTTCTTTTAACAGGAATCGTGGTTTTTGGTATGTTTAGTATTCAGCTTAAACAGCAAAAAAAACTTATTACCGAAAGTTATTATGAGATTGAACCTGAGCCTGAGCAACCTGAAAAGGAATTAAATGAGATTGAAGATTTAACAGCAGCATCAACCAACAAAGCTTTTAATGAGGATCAGGAATTTAAGGATATGATGCGCAACTTTAAAACTGTTAGTGCTGATGATTTTGAACGTACTACCAAAGCCTTAGAAGAAGCTAAAGCAAGTGACGTACAAGAAGAAACCGACCTAAATAAGTCCTATGCCAACAGTAATGCTTATGCTTTAAACGCTGATGAAACGCAATCTTACAAAAAGCTTCAAGAAGAGCTTAATAAACGCCTAAAAAACAAAAAACAAGCAGACGAGCATGCTAAAACCAGAAGCACACTAACTTATTCGCTAAAAGGCAGAACATTGCAACGTTATAAAACACCTCGATATCTCTGTGAAAAAGGCGGTAAAATAGTTGTGAGTATTAAGGTAAACGGCAATGGTGATGTGTTTGATGCTTATATCAATGGTTCATCAAATTCAAACAATCAGTGTTTAATTGACCATGCTATTGAATATGCAAAATCTGTTAGATTTGATTCTTCAGCAAAAAATGAGCAATTAGGTACTATTACATTTCTATTTAAAGGGAAACGTTAATTTAATAACCCCAACAAATCATCAACTGTAGATTGTCCTTTATCCTTATTGTACCAACGTTGTAAATCTTCTTTAAACTCTGGTGTCAGTGTACCATGTGTTGCTTTAAAAGTATTAACCATATTGGTTGCTACACTTGGTCGAGGTCCAAAAGTGTTTAAAATGGTATTAGATGCATCATCAATCATGATTAACTTAGGAATAGCTCTACCTCCATTCGTTAAAAACTGATTCATTAATGCATCGTTTTTATCCCTAAGCACTATTTTGTAATTAATATTATCGTTTAATTCTGCCACTTTATTAATTACAGGCATTACATGTGCAGCATCACCACACCAACTTTCAGATATAACCAACCATGTCACTTTTTTATCAAAGCTTTTAATTTTAGATTTCGCTTCATCAGAGAGTTTCACGGTTTTGTCCCAACGCTTCATACGTCTGTCATTAAGCATTGTATAATTTACCAATGCTTCTGTTCTTTCGTTTCCAGTAGTAGATTTTTCTTCAACTAGTTTGCTGACTAAGGTTCTGTATGCATCATAAGTCATACTATTATTAAGACTTTCCGAAATTATTGTATTCACTATAGGTTCTTTTATTGCTTCCATGTTGTAAATTTAAGGTGTAATTGCCATATATTATGTGACAGTTGTTACCTTAGTAGTACAAAACACAAATCCTTACAAAAATGGAAAAACACAGATGCGGTTGGTGCATAGGTGACCCTCTTTATGAAGCTTATCATGACGAAGAATGGGGAGTTCCTGTATATGATGATGCAACTTTATTTGAATTTTTAATTTTAGAAACCTTTCAGGCAGGCTTGAGCTGGATTACTGTTTTAAGAAAGCGCGAGAACTTTAAAAAGGCATTTGACAACTTTGATTATAAAAAAATTGCTAACTATAAACAATCAAAAATCGATGCTTTATTACAAAATGAAGGCATTATACGCAATAAACTAAAAGTCAATGCTACTGTTATAAACGCACAAGCATTTATAAAAATTCAAGAAGAGTTTGGGTCATTTTCAAAGTATATATGGGATTTTGTGGATGGTAAACCCATTAAAAATAGCCTTAAAGATTACAGAAAAGCTCCAGCAAACACAGCTCTTAGCGATGCCATAAGTAAAGACTTAAAGAAAAGAGGTTTTAAGTTTGTTGGTACAACGGTAATGTATGCACATATGCAAGCTACAGGTATGGTAAACGATCATGAAGTGTCTTGCTTTAGGTATAACGAAGTTTAGAGGTATTTTAAAAAATCTTCTCTGGAAATGTGCTTTCCTCCTAAACTTTCTAAATGCCTAGTATGCAATTGAGAGTCAATGAGCTTGTAATTAGAATTTTGCACAAAGGTTATAAAACCTACCTTACTCGCATTACTCACTTTAGCAAACATACTTTCACCACAAAACACATTATTGCCCAAATCCACACCATATAAGCCACCAACTAAGGTTTTATCTTGCCAAACTTCAACAGATTTTGCATAACCCAAAGTATTTAAAGCTATATATGCTTCAATCATTTCTTTGGTAATCCAGGTGCCGATTTGCCCTTCTCGCCTAACTTCTGCACAATTTTCTACAACAGCCCTAAAAGCTTTATTTATGGTAACTTTGAATTTATTACTTCTCAGAATTTGCTTCATGCTCTTAGACACCTTTAAATCTTCAGGAAACAATACAAAACGAGGATCTGGCGACCACCAAAGTATTGGTTCTGCAGAATCAAACCAAGGGAATATTCCATTTGAATAAGCATATAGTAAGCGCTCTGGAGATAAATCACCTCCAACAGCCAGAAGTCCTTCTGCTGAAGCCTCTGACACATCTGGAAATTCTATTTTTTGACCTAAAAAATGCATCACTTTAACGACTAAAGCTATTTTTACTGTTAAATTAAGCTTTGGGTTTTGATAGTATAAGAATTTTATTGATATTTGACCTGACCTTTGCGCAATAAATTTTTTTGTTCATCATTGCTTTTTTTTAAAGTTTGTTTGTAAGGGTCAAAACCTAAAACCACAATACTAAGTCCCAACTAACCATTGGGACTTTTTTATTAAAAAAGACCTGCTTTTTTCAAAACAAGTCTTTCTTAAAATCTATTTTATTTTTTCAAATTTAAAAAGGTAAATCGTCGTTGTTATCCTCATTTAAATCACTAACTGGTTCAAAAGCTTCAGTTGGAGGAACTGGCGGCATATCACCACTAGCAGCTTCTTGTTGTACGGCTTCAATTCTCCATCCTTGTATAGAATTAAAATATTTTGTTTCTCCTTGTGGATTTACCCACTCACGACCTCTAAGGTTGATATTAATTTTAACCTGCTGACCTTCTTGAAAATTGTTCAATAAATCTGTCTTATCCTGAACAAACTCTACCATTATATGCTGTGGATATTGCTCTTCTGTAGTTACTACAACTTCTCTTTTTCTAAATCCATTGCTACCAAAGGTTTGTGTCTCACCTATCACTTTAATACGTCCTTGTACTTCCATTTTTGCTTAATCTATAATTTAATTTTATGTTATTTTATTGAATTTACGAAAGTAATAACTTCCATGCACTTTCTACATCTCCATAGCTTAAATAATTTTGAGCTAATTTGTGTTTTTTTCTGTGAGATGCGGTTTTAATTTCAGGATAACGCTTACTGATATCCTCAATAAATTGGTTAACCTCTTCTTTACTTGGCAAAGCTTCTACATTTGCTAACATACCAAGGTTATTTCCGGTTAAAATCATGCTATTTCTAATATGCTCTGGTAATCCATCAACACCAATTCCCATTGTTTGTAATGGTTTTGGGATTTCAAAAAAACCTAATTTAGCTCTACTGTAGTAACTGCCACCAGCCCTTGCCACTAAATCCAATGCTTCTTGGTTAATAGTACTATCTGCATTCATAACCTCATCTGCAATATGAAGTTTTACCACCTCGCAAATCACTAAATTTCCTGCTCCTCCTTCAGTTCCTAAGTGCACTACGTCCTTAACCTTACATTCAAACTGAACAGGAGATTCTGCTACCCTAAAAGGTTTTACCTCATCTGATGGTAACATGGTAAGTCCTGCTTTTTGAAATTCGTTGATATCTTCTGGATATTCTGTACTACTTAAAGACATTTGGTGCACAATATCGTAACTAACAACATTGATAACCACCTCCTTTACTTCTTCAACATTTTGCAAAGTGTGTTTGGTCGTATTGTCCCTAACACGCCTTGCTGGTGAAAATATCATAATAGGTGGATTAGCACTAAAGACATTAAAAAAACTAAATGGCGATAAATTTGGATTGCCATTTGCATCAATGGTACTTGCAAACGCTATTGGTCTTGGTGCAACGGCACTAAGTAAATAGCCATGTAATCTACCTGTTGAAAGGTCTTTTGGGTTGAATGAAATCATGCAGTATCCTGATTTTCAGCAAATATAATTATATTGAATTGCTGATGAAAGTATTTTGCCTACATAAGCATACAATATTATTAACAGTTTTGCATTATATTTAGTATTTAAAAGAAATTGCACTAATCCATGACCTTTAACTCTAATCGAAATGTAATCCGTTGGATTATTATACTATCCTCATTTTTTATTGTTTCATTAATTCTTTGGAACACTTATTCTTTCTTTCAGAAATTTAAGGCAGAAGAGCGAAAAAAGATGAAAACATGGACTTTTGCTTATCCTGAATACACTAAATATTTTTACAACGATAATGTAGAACTCAATTCAATTGCAGAACGAATAATTATAGACTCCACTGTAACTATTCCAATGGTTTTACTAGATAAGGACAATAAAATATTGAGTGACAGAAATATAGACCCTTCCATTTTCGAAAACACTAATAAAATGAATCAATTTCTTAATAAATTGATTTCTCAAAACGAACCTATTGAAGTTGATTTACCCAATCAAGAAAAGGGGAAACTATATTATGGCAACTCACCACTACTAAACAAACTAAAATATTATCCTTTAGCGCTTTTATTAATTATTATTCTTTTTGCCGCTGTTGTTTATTTCTTTTACCGAAGTTCTAAAAATGCTGAACAAAACAAACTTTGGACAGGTATGGCAAAGGAAACTGCACACCAAATAGGAACGCCATTATCGTCACTTGTAGGTTGGACAGAAATTTTAAAAACAGAAAATGTAAATCCTGAGTATATAACCGAAATTGAAAAAGATATAGATCGTTTACAAACTATAACCGAACGTTTTAGTAAGATTGGTTCTGCACCAACACTAGAAAACTTGGATATTGTTGAAACTACCGAGTCTTCTTACCAGTATTTAAAAACACGTTCATCTAAACTTATTGATTTTGAAATTGTTAGTCCAAATAAAGAAATCCCTGTAAATCTTAATGCACAACTTTACAGTTGGACCATTGAGAATTTGGTAAAAAATGCTATTGATGCTATGAAGGGTAAGGGTAAATTGAAATTAGAGATTTTACCTTCAGACAAATATGTTTACATTAATATATCTGATACTGGCAAGGGTATTGCAAAGCATCAATTCAATAAAATATTTGAACCTGGATACACTACAAAAAAACGTGGTTGGGGACTTGGACTCTCTTTAGCTAAACGTATTATTGAGGATTATCATGATGGTAAAATAAAAGTTCTCAATTCTGAAATTGGTAAGGGAACAACAATTCAAATCAGTTTAAAATTATTGTCTTAACTTTAGGTATGGCAACTTCAAAATTTTTTACCTTAAAAGAAGCTAAGCTCAACAACAATTGTCCTGAGTGTTACTCTAACGATGGGTTGCAACTCACCTTTAAGCAAAAGTTTACTGAAAATGCATTATATAAGGCCATAACCAATGAGACGTCTCATGAGATGTTTTGTGCCAATTGCAATACTGATATTTTTCCTGTGAGATGGACAGACGATATAGAACAAGTTGTAGCCTATCATGAGCGTGCAGTACAACCAAAGCCCAAATCTATAAAACTGAAGTCTTTAGCTTGGATTTTAATAGTTGTAGATGCAATGCTTTTAACTTTTGTAATATTAGTAGCGACTGGAGTTATTACTTTTTAGGCTACAAATATGAGGCTATCTTATTTGCAATAGCTTTAAATTCCTCTGGCTCTAATTTTTCCTTATACGTAAAACGTGCATTTTCCATAGTGTGTAATGGAATTAAGTGTACATGTACATGTGGTACTTCTAACCCGATAACTGACATACCTACTCGCTCACATGGAATAGCTTTTTCAATAGCCAATGCTACCCGTCTTGAGAATTGCATAAGACTAGTGTAAGTAGCTTCGTCTAAATCAAAAATTCTATCAACTTCCTTTTTAGGAATACACAACGTATGCCCTTTTGAGTTTGGGTTAATGTCTAAAAACGCCAAAAAGTCGTCTGTTTCTGCGACTTTATAAGATGGAATTTCTCCATTAATGATTTTTGTAAATAGTGTAGCCATAATTTGAGGAATATCTTATAAAGATAAAAAGATTCCTTAAGAAAGGAACCTTTTTTATACAATGTTACTTAAGCACTTCGACTGTGCTCAGTGTAATCTATATTACTTTTTATCTAGAGATTTCTAAAATATCAAATTTCATAATCCCATTTGGCACTTGTATTTCGGCAATATCACCTACAGATTTTCCTAACAACCCTTTTCCTATTGGTGAGTTAACCGATATTTTACCCGAAGCTAAATCTGCTTCACTTTCTGCAACTAAGGTATAGGTCATTTCCATACCGTTGGTTTGGTTTTTTATCTTCACTTTAGATAATGCTAAAACTTTAGAAGTATCAAGTTGAGACTCATCAATAACACGAGCATTTGCTAAAGTTTCCTCCATTTTAGAAATTTTCATTTCCAACATACCTTGCGCTTCTTTAGCAGCGTCATATTCAGCATTTTCACTTAAATCTCCTTTATCCCTAGCTTCTGCAATAGCTTGCGACGCTTTTGGACGCTCTACATCTTTAAGGTGATTTAATTCATCTCTCAATTTTTTTAAACCTTCTGCAGTGTAATAAGATACTTTACTCATATTTCATTCGTTTAATTAAAAGATGCCGAAGCAAGTTCAGCATAAAAAAAATCTCGCGTCAACGAGATTACTATACAAATATATAAAATATTTACGGTATAGTTGAAATAATCGTAAATTGAAAACCAAAAATTTTTAATGAAAAAACTCGTCTTAATCTTCTCAATTTTAGTATTTACCTGTAGTGGAGATGATAATAATAGAAGCAATTGTAACTTCTTATTTGATGCCGGAGTAAATCTAACCGTAAATACTAATTTACCTCAGTTTAGTCAACTACAATTCCCTCAAAATGGTGTTTATGTTTCTAACCAAGGTAATAATGGTATTTGGCTATGGAGGTTAAATTCGGCAACACTTTATGCTTGGGATGCTGCAGACCCAAGCCATGCACCTGGAGCATGCTCTACCTTAACAGATTCTGGAACTGGTGATGTAGTTGTTTGTGGTTGTGATGATGCCAATCAATATAGTCTTTCTACAGGTTTGGGTCTAGACGGAAATACACAACCCTGTACGTTAATGCCATACAGGGTTGATAATCTTGGAAATGGTACTTTTTTAGTGACTAACTAAAAATTTAAGGTCATACCTACTAAAAAGTTAGTTGTTGCTTGAGGGTAAAAACCTGCACCTTCAATTGTTGTTACTGCATTTGGGTCTGACCATGTATCGTCATAAGTGTAGTAATAGCCATTAGAAATGTATTTTTCATTAAAAATATTATTAACCAATCCAGTAAATACTATAGAATCGAATACAGATTTCGTCTTTAATGTATAATTAATATTAAGGTCGTTGATAAAATAGCTATCTAACTTAGAAGATTTTGCTTCTGTATTACTCATATACTGTTCACCAACATATTTACTTAACAATGCTACTTGAAGGTTTTCAATAGGTTGAAAAACAATAGCATTGGCAGCTACTAAATTTGGCGAAAATGAAATATCTGTTTTGCCTAAGTTTTGTAGCTCCCCATCAAATGGTATAATAGTTTCCTTATTTTTATTGGTGCTAATTGTCATATTTGGTTGTAACGTTAATTTAGATGTTACAGGCAATATAGCTTCTAGTTCTAAACCTAAACGGTAACTTTTTCCGCTATTGGTTCTAATTGGGTTTCCGACATTGTCTAATTCACCTGAAAGCACCAATTGTTCATTATATAGCATATAATACGCATTTGCATTGAAGGTGAAATTTCCTTTTCTGTGTCTCCAACCTAATTCAAAATCATTAAGTTGTTCTGGTTTTATGCTTTGATCAACTTCAAAATCGGTACGGTTTGGTTCTCTGTTTGCTCTTGCATAAGAAAAATAAAAGCTGTTATTGTTGTTTAACTCAAAAGTAATACCAGCCTTTGGATTAAAAAAACTAAAGTTTTTGTCCACTTCAAAAGTTACTAAATCTGAAGTTGTTCCATAGGTTTTGTAACTTACTTTTCTTAGCTGTAAATCACCATACAAACTTATTTTATCGTTAAGTCTAAAATTGGCTTTTGTAAATACCGAGAAATCATTTTTTAGACTGTTACCATCATAATAGCGATCTCTAATTTCGGTCTGACTAGCATATTCTGCCCAAATCACTTCACCAAAATGATCACCATCGTAATGACTCAATGAACCTCCAAAAATCATATCTAGATTGTCATTCTTGTAATTTGCACTCGCATTAACCACATAAAAACTATTGTCTAACCAACGTCTGCGGATTAAGTCTGTAGTATTTATGGTTTCACCTCCAATTGTAATTTCTTCTAAATTGTAGTCTCCAAAATCTTCATCTTCTTTGTATTGCTCAAAATAACCACGACCATCTGTATAGTTTAATCCTAGCGTTGTTGACCAATTATTATTGTAGCGTTGATTCCAGTGCAATTGGTAATGATCTTGATTGTAGTTATCAACTTCGTTATCATAAAACTGTATATCTCCATTATCATCTTCATACTCTCCAGCTGTGTTATAGGTTCTATCATTTTTTAGTTTGTCTAAATCTTCAAGTCCGTTCCATGACTGATAAGTTACTTCTTTTCCTCCAAAAAGAACTGCTTTAATTAAAGTATTACCATTTACATAAGACCCTTGTAAAAAGTAAGATTTTAAGTCCGATGACGCTCTATCGATATAACCATCTGAAATGATATTTGATAAACGACCAGCAATTTCAAAATGGTCATTCATTAAACCAGTACTGTATTTAACAGTGTGCTTTCTAGTGTTGTAACTTCCAAAAGATTTTGATATTTCACCTGTAGCTTCTTTCGAAAATGCATCTGTCAGCACATTAATACTCGCACCAAATGCGCCAGAACCATTAGTTGATGTACCTACACCACGTTGTAATTGCAAACTCTCTACAGAAGATGCAAAGTCACCTAGATTCACCCAAAATGTACCTAGCGACTCCGCATCATTATACGGAATACCATTAATGGTAACATTTGTAGATTGTGAGCTTACACCTCTAACTCTAATCCCTGTGTAACCAACACCTGCACCTGCATCTGTGGTAGTAACCACCGAAGGTAAAAAGTTAAGTAACATAGGTATATCTTGGCCTAAATTACGTTTAGCGATTTCTTTTTTAGTTACATTAGAGTGTGTAATCGGTGCTTTTTCCTTTACACGTACCGCTTTTACTAAGACTTCGTCTAGCTTTTCAACACTTGTTGAATCTTGTTGTTTTTCTTGTCCATAAGCTGAACAAAGGCTAATTAAAAAAATGAAAAGTGTTAATCTCTGCCTACTTATTTTTGAGAGATTGTTGAATAATGTTTTCATTACGACTATAATTTATAATCGAATAAAAAGAGGTAATTATTCTTTGTTAATAATTGATTTTTTTGATGAGTGAGATGCTGAAACAACACTTCGACTGCGCTCAGTGTGACAGTTCAGCATGACAAAGTCATCTTTAATTTCCTAAACAGCATTACCTGTTCTAGGTTCAATGGGTATGATCTCAGCCGATAATAGGCACCCCTTTTTTGAGAACGCTGCAAAGATAGTAACAAATGATAACTGACAAATAATAAATGATGAATTCTTTTAATCCACCTGAGGAGGCTTTCTATTTGCCTTTTTATCAGCGTTTTTTCGTTTATTTTCTAATCGCTTTCGCTTTACTGCTTTAGGAATTTTTGTTGGTTTTCTTTCTTTTTCTTCTTTTAAACCTTCATAAATTAAGTCTACAAAGCGTTGCGTTACTAGAGCTTTGTTTCTAAACTGACTTCTACTTTCATCAGAATTTAAGATTAGTATTCCTTGTTTATTAAGTCTAATGCTAAAAAATTCCTTTAACTGCGCTTTTTCTTCTTCATTAAGTATTGAAGATGCTTCAAGGTTGAAATACAACACAACTTTAGAAGCTACTTTGTTTACATTTTGTCCTCCACTGCCTGAGCTTCGGACTGCCTTATAGGTTAGTTCTGATATTAAAGCTTCTACATCCACATTTATTGTATTTGATGTGGTGCTTTAAGCAAATCATTTACGGTTTTAACAGGATTAAAAGTAATAATCGGAACCTCAACAAAAATGGTATTCCAAAATGCCATACTACCATTCCATAATCCTGGTAATTCTAGTGCTTTTAGATCTTTGCCAGATTTTGTTTTCATTGTTATAAAAGCCGCATTTTGGTCCACAAAGTTTTCAAGATTAAACTTCTCCCCTTTGTAATTCTTTACACCGCAAACTAAATCTACAGGATTAAAATGTGTTGCATTTGTTAAAATATCCTTTTGCCACTTATTCTTTAAGTTAATCTGTGCCGATTCTACAATTTGCAAAGACAGATTTCCAAATTGGTCTCTAACCCAAAATGGTCCACCACCTGGCTCACCTTCATTCTTTACCATACCACAAATTCTTATTGGTCGGTCTAGCTTTTCGCGCAAATATTCAATTTTATATTTATCTAAATATTTCTTGTATTCTCCAGAGATTTTAATGCACATTTCATTAGATAAAAATGTTTCGATATCATTAAAATCTTGTTCTGATATGTGTTCCTTATCTAAAACTCTAAGGCATTCAAATGCTTTAGCTTGTAGTTTTAATAGGACTCCAGCTAATACCTTTTTGTATTTAGCCATCTCTTCTTTGTACTGCTTAACAACAACATTATCTATATTTTTAATAAAAATAATATCAGCATCTAATGCATTTAAGTTTTTTAATAATGCTCCATGACCTGATGGCCTAAACAACAAACTACCATCATCTTCTCTAAATGGTTCATCGTTTAGGGTTACTGCAATGGTATCTGTAGATTGGTGTTGATACGAAAATGAAATATTAAAAGAGACTCCTGTATTGTCTTCAACATATTCCTCTATGCGTCTAAACTCTTCAGTAAATTTATCTTTATGACGTTCTGATATAGTAAAATGAAGTTCTGCCTTATTATGGTCTGAAGCATAAATTGCAGCCTCGTACAAATGCTCCTCAAAAGCTGTGGAAATATGACTGCTTTTATACTTATGAAAAGGTAACAATCCTTTTGGAGAGTTCCCGAAATTTAGTTGATTCTCATCTAGCATAGCATTAACAAAATGCAATGCTTTATCTCCAGATGACAAACTATCAAAATCGATAGACTTTGTCTTAAGATGTTCAATAACTTGATTATAAAACGGAAATTTTTCTAAACCCACTAAAAACAACGCTAAATCTCTGAGATTCTTTTTATTGATAAAAGCATTTAAAGATTCTTGATTGGGATTATACTCTTTTATAAACTGAAACAAAAACTTAAACATCCTAGTTGCTGCACCAGATGCTGGCACAAACTTTAAGAGCGATATGTTATTTTTTTTGGTTTCAAAATGCTCTATTGCCTCATTAATACATTTGGCATTTAGACTTATAATACCATCACCAATGGTTGCAGCTTCCGCAATATTTGTAAAAGGTATTCCATTTTTAAAAAGCTCAATCTGAGATTCAACTTGTTGTACAGTTAAGCCTTTTGCTTCAATTTGTTTTATGTCTTTTTCTGTAAAACTCATTTCTTGTTCTGTAGTAGATTATCAATATGTTTAACAGCCAATTTAAGTCGTTCTTCCTTATTTCCTTTTAGTAAAACGTATGGTTTATTGTAGGTTTTTAATGCATTTTCAAAAGCCCTAAACATACGTTCTCTTTCATTTGGTTTATCTCTTAAATCGTCTGCCTCCCAAGGCGTGTCAATATAAGTTAAAAAATAAAGGTCGTACGAATTTTCTAGAGCATGTGTTTCTAAAATCGGGTCACATGTACCTGAGTAATAGGCTTCGCTATATACTTTGGTTTCAAGCAAATCGGTATCACAGATTAAAACAGAATCTGTTTTTTGAGCCAATTCGTTTTCAAGTTTCATTTGTCCGATTGCTATTGGCAACAGGTCTTTTGGCTCACAGGTTTTGCGTTCGTTATTCCATTTATTTTGAAGATATTCTCGCGCATATTCTGGCACCCAAACCGAATTATAATATCTTGCCAACTGTCGGGACAATGTTGTTTTGCCTGTAGATTCAGGTCCAAATAACACTACCTTTATGCAGTTGCTAGGTCGTTGTTTAAGTGCTTTTTCCATGCTAAATAACCGAATATTGCTATTACCGTGAATCCTAAATATTGGAAACTTGTAAATGTAAATCCTTTATAAAAATATAAAGGTACAGATATGATATCTCCTACAATCCAGAATATCCAATTTTCTATTTTTCGTCGTGCCATTAGCCACATACCTACAAAAAATATGGCTGTTGTAATGGTATCTACATAAGCTACCCAACCGTTCCATTTGTCAAAAGTTTTGTAAACTATAAATACAAATGCTAAAGTTGCAATAAAGATACCTATGCTTAACTTTTTCTCTTTATTCGTTACTCTAGAAATAGGTGTTACATGCGTTGCATCTACTTTTCGTGTCCATACATACCAGCCATAAACGCTCATAGCAAAGTAGTAGGCGTTAATCATCATATCTCCTAACAACTCCCATTTAAAAAGTAGATATACAAATATTAAGGTGCTAATCATTCCTGTTGGAAAAACAAGAATTTTATTTTGTTTTGAATACCAAACAGAAAGAAACCCAAAAATTACAGCTATAATTTCTAAAGCAATATCAGAAGTTTGATATTCAGAATATTGCGCGAAGAAAAAATCAAAAATCTGGTTCATAATAATGTTATATCTCTACAAGGTTTTTAAAAGTGAGGTTCATAGTCACTTCGGTCTGTTTTTACCATTTTCATTTGCAATACAGCAATATCTAAATCAGAAAATGACTTCTTAATTTCTTGCGTTAAAAACGGCATCACCTTATCATAATCACCATAAATTTGCGTGCTTAAAGGATTTTCTAAAACCGTAAATTCTGAAGCTCTTAAAGCTTTTATAAAGTCAATTATATGTGGTTCGTAATCGTCTTTAAGTGGAGTAAGTGTTAGTTCTATTGATATTTTCATAATAAGCCCATCTTAATCTTCCTACTTCGACTGCGCTCAGCACAAGCTCGGGAAGAAACTGTTATGTGTTAATATTTATGATTAACCACCTTTTATTTTTCCCTTTTGGGGAATTGCCCAGAGGGCAAAAGGGATCTTAATTCATCAAAAAATGCCTCATCTTGTTCAAACGCTGTTCCAATAACAACGATATCTGCACCAGCTTTATAAGCGGATTCTAATTCTTGTTTACTTCTAATGCCGCCGCCAACAATGAGCGGAATATTTAGTTCCTTTTTTACTTGTTGAATGATTTCTGATTCAATAGCATGTGTTGCTCCGCTTCCAGCTTCGAGATATATAAGTTTATTGCCCAATAACTCACCTGCTTTGGCAGTATCAACTATAGTTTTGAGATTATTTCGTTTTAAAGGTTTTGTTTTACTAACACGTTCTACGGAAGTTTCTTTTCCGTTTTCAATTAATAAATAGCCTGTTGGAATAACCTCAAGCTTTGTATCTCTCAATTTTGAAACAGCTTCAACATGCTTTCCTATTAAATAATCAGGATTTCGCCCTGAAATTAGTGACAAAAACAGAATGCCATCGGCTTTATCTGTAATCTGAATCACATCACCAGGAAATAAAACCACTGGTAATTTCGTATGCTTTTTAATTTCAACAACCAAAGTTTCAGTAACGCCTTCATCAACTTCACTACCACCAACAAAGATTTGTGTTGCAATAGATTGATTGACTTTAGATATAAAGTTTGAAACGTCCACAATCTTCATTTTATCCGGATCAATTAAAACTGCCAGAAGTTTTTCGCCTTTAGAAATAGCATTAAGTATGTTTTGGTATATGTTCATGGCTTAAGGAATTACATAGGCACAAGTAAAACCTTCAAACTCTAAAAAGGCAGTATTGTATCTGTATTTTTTGCCTTCGTAATCTATCCAAGCCACTGTGTTTTCGTCCTTGAGCATAAACGGAATCACTAAAAAATGCTCTTTAAACAACATGCCAGGTGTGGCAAATAACTTGTATAAGGATTCTTTAACGCCCCAAATAACAGTTAGTTTTCTAATGTAAGCATCAGAATTTTTATTAAGATATTCAAATTCATAATCCACAAACTTATGGGCTATAATGCTTATTTTTTCACGTTGCTTTTCAATATCAATACCTACTTCATTGTCACTTACAATCACTCCAGAAAAAGTAAATGAATGTGTGATTGAAATATGTTTGCCATCTTTTAGATGTGGTTTTCCATTTTCATCATAAAACAGATCTTGGTCTGTATAACCAAATTCACTAAGCAAATGACGTACGCTTAAAAAACCGCGTTGGTGGAGCTCACTTTTCATGCCCAAAACACGAGTTAAACTCTCTGGTCTTAACTCTAGAGGAGACAACAACGCATCGTAAGATTCTTCAATCTTCCAGATTTTAACAGTAGTTTGTGAGTTTACACTAATGGATTTATACAGTGGCATTTAATATTCTGAATCCTATTGATTATCTTTGCACTGCCTAAGGCAGATTTGGCATTTTTTGGTAAGCGAATTTAACCATTTCAATGTTAAACCCAAAGGCAAGCATAATTTAAAAAAAGATAAAAAGAATATGAGTACAAAAACAATTGCTTACGTACCTAATAAGGTGAAAGATATGTCGCTTGCGGCTTGGGGAAGAAAAGAGATAGAATTAGCCGAAGCTGAGATGCCAGGTTTAATGAGTCTTCGTGAAGAATATAAAAATGAACAACCTCTTAAAGGTGCACGTATTGCGGGATGTTTACACATGACGATTCAAACTGCGGTTTTAATTGAAACATTACAAGCTTTAGGTGCTGAAGTAACTTGGAGTTCTTGTAATATTTTCTCTACGCAAGATCAAGCTGCTGCTGCAATCGCTGCTGCTGGTACTGCTGTGTACGCTTGGAAAGATATGACTGAAGAAGAGTTTGATTGGTGTATAGAGCAAACTTTATTCTTTGGTGAAGACCGTAAACCACTAAACATGATTTTAGATGATGGTGGTGATTTAACCAATATGGTTTTAGATAAATATCCACATTTAGCCGAAGGCATTAATGGTCTTTCTGAAGAAACTACAACAGGTGTTCACAGACTTTACGAACGCGTTAAAAATGGTACTTTACCAATGCCAGCGATTAATGTAAACGATTCGGTTACAAAATCTAAGTTCGATAACAAATACGGTTGTAAAGAATCTGCAGTAGATGCTATTCGTAGAGCAACAGATATTATGTTGGCCGGAAAACGTGTAACCGTTTGTGGTTATGGCGATGTTGGTAAAGGTACTGCAGCTTCCTTTAAAGGAGCAGGTTCAATTGTTACAGTAACTGAAATCGACCCAATTTGTGCGTTACAAGCTGCAATGGACGGTTTTGAAGTGAAGAAACTAGAAACTGTTGTTGGTAACTCTGATATTGTTATTACGACTACAGGAAATAAAGACATCGTTAGAGCTGAGCATTTTGAAGCTATGAAAGACAAGACTATTGTTTGTAATATTGGTCATTTTGATAACGAAATA
The DNA here is from genome assembly GCF_042434315.1 of Winogradskyella pulchriflava. Taxonomy (NCBI): domain Bacteria; kingdom Pseudomonadati; phylum Bacteroidota; class Flavobacteriia; order Flavobacteriales; family Flavobacteriaceae; genus Winogradskyella; species Winogradskyella pulchriflava. The sequence continues at coordinate 311,139 of NZ_JBHLTQ010000001.1, forward strand.
CAAATGGATTGGTTAAACAAAAACCATGGCCATACTAAAGATACCATTAAGCCTCAAGTTGATAAATACAATGTAAACGGCAAAGATATTATCATCTTAGCTGAAGGTCGTTTGGTTAACTTAGGTTGTGCAACTGGTCATCCAAGTTTTGTAATGAGTAATTCATTCACCAACCAAACGTTAGCGCAAATTGAACTTTGGAACAATGCGGACGCTTACAAAAATGATGTGTATATGTTACCAAAGCATTTAGACGAAAAAGTAGCAAAACTGCATTTAGCCAAAATTGGTGTAGAGCTTACGGAATTAAAACCAGACCAAGCCAAATACATTGGTGTAGAAGTTGAAGGTCCTTATAAGCCTGAGCATTATAGATATTAAGAATTCCTGCGAAGGCAGGAATCTCATAAATTAAAACTTTAATACAAATTAACCCTTACAGAAATGTGAGGGTTTTTTAGTTTTACTGTCACTTCGAGTGATTCCGAAGCATGAGGAATTGTATCGAGAAGTATTACTTTTAAAAAATGAAACAATCTTTCGTTTACATTCTTAAATGTTCTGATAATTCTTATTATACAGGTGTTACTTCAAACCTATCTAAAAGATTAATTGAACATAGAACTGGTAAACACAAAGACAGTTATACTTTCAATCGCAGACCAATTGATTTAGTTTTCTACGCAGAATTCACAGATATCAATTTAGCGATTCAGACTGAAAAACAAATCAAGAAATGGTCAAGAGTTAAAAAAGAGGCTCTCATTAATGGTGAGTTTGAGAAGCTTCCGAACTTAGCAAAGAAAAGTTTTAACAGATAAGAGTTCTCGATACAAAATTGCAGAAAAAGCAATTTCACTCGAACTGACGACTACACTTCAATTTCAATTGTCAATTTTTGAGTATAATTATAACGTCACTTCGAGTGATTTGTGAGGCACGAGTAAATTGTATCGAGAAGCTTTAATGTCAGATGCAAAAAGCCCTCACAGTTTTTTGAATTCTGTGAGGGCTTTAAGGTTATATAAATAGCATTTATTTTTTACTCTTCTTTTGTTTCTTTTTCGTTTTAGAGCCATCCTTTTTTGAATGTACTAATTTCATTTCATCAATCAAATGCTTAGCGCCAGCATATTTATCTACAATAAACAGAACGTAACGTAAATCTACCATAATGTTTCGGCAGATTTCTGGGTCGTAATTCATGTCGCTCATGGTGCCTTCCCAAACGCGATCGAAGTTTAGACCAACTAAATTGCCATGGGCATCAATTGCAGGACTTCCAGAGTTTCCACCAGTGGTATGATTAGTTCCTAGAAAACAAACAGGTACTTTTCCATTTTTATCTGCGTATTGCCCATAATTTTTAGACTCATATAAATCAATAAGTTTTTGAGGCACATCAAATTCATAATCACCAGGAATGTACTTTTCAATAACACCATCTAAATAACTTACAGGATTATAATAAACAGCATCTCTTGGTGAATATCCTCTAACTTGCCCATAAGTTACACGAAGTGTACTATTAGCATCTGGAAAATAGCGCTCATTTGGCAAAGCCTCCATAAGTGCTGTCATATACTTTGTTTGTAATGCATTAATAGGTTCGTTTTTTTCTTGAAATTCAGGATTAATTTCATTAAAAAACTCTGCAATTATAGGCTTTGCGTACGCATAAGCAGCATCTTTGTTTAAATTTTCGATAACATCATTAGCATCTCCTTCCAATAATTTTAAGGCCGAATCTAAATTGGTGAAAGCGGTTTTATCGTAAATAGAAGCATCCACATTTTTACCGTATAAAGGCATCACATTTAAATACACACCTTTATCTAATTCGGCATCATAATTTTTGTGAATCCCTTTTAATTGACCTGTTAAAACGTCTTTTCCTCTTTCAAGATTATCAGGATTTGCAATCAAAGCTTGCTCTACTTGATAGGCTCTAAAGGTCATTTGTAGTAATTCCGTAGTCGTAATAAATACTTCAATAAAATTTCTACGTTTTATGTTTATAGGTGCAAAATCTTTATAGAGTTTATCAAATTCTGGTAGAATATTTCCATATTTACTTTCAAGTCCTTTTTCTTTTAAAGCTTTAGTAAAAGTGGCTTCAAATTCTCGTCGTTTTGCAACAGCATTACTTTTTTTAATTCCTAAGTTTTCACCAATCCATCGTTTCCAAGAGTTAGCAATTCGTGCTTGTTTTGATGCGTATTTAATTCGCACCTCATCACTTTCTTTCATTTTTGCATCAATGACCTTTAAAGCAGCTTCGCGAATGGCAATGTTTGTTGGATTAAATTCTTTTGTAATATGTTCAACGGCAACAGCAGGTAGATACTCGCTTGTTGTGCCTGGAAAACCAAAAACCATAGTAAAATCACCTTCTTCTACTCCGTCTAAAGAAATAGGAAGGTAATGCTTTGGCTTATAAGGCTTGTTGTCTTTACTGTATTTAGCAGGTCTATTATTAGCATCTGCATAAATTCTGAACATAGAAAAATCGCCAGTATGTCGAGGAAAAACCCAGTTATCTGTATCACTTCCAAATTTACCGATACTACTTGGTGGTGCACCAACTAAACGAATATCTTCAAAACGTTCCGTTACAAATAGGAAGTATTGGTTGCCTTCATAAAAAGCTTTTGTTTTTACATTTTGCCAAGATTCTTTTGGCCAAGTTTTTAAAGCCGCGTTTGTGTTTTTTGAGATTAATGATTGCTTTTCAGTTTCGGTCATAGAATCGGTAATACCCTTTAAGGCTGCTTCCGTTACATCGTGAATACTCACAATAAATTCAATAAATAAGCCTTCGTTTGGTAATTCCTCTTCAAGCGACATTGCCCAAAACCCATCTTTTAAATAATCGTTTTCTAAAGACGAATGCGATTGAATTTGGCCAAATCCGCAGTGGTGATTAGTAAGTACCAAACCTTGATCTGAAATCACCTCACTAGTACAGCCTCCATTAAAATGACCAATAGCATCTTTTATACTAGAATTGTTAACATCGTAAATATCTTGAGCAGTTAATTTACTACCCAAACTTCGCATTTCATCCTCATTCATACCTTCTAAAAGTGAAGGAATCCACATACCACCTTGTTGAGCTGAAACTTGGAGAACAACAAAAAAGAAAAGAAATTTTATAAAGCGCATAATTAAGTTTATTTGTTTTTTGTAAAGATAAAAAAGCTTGTTTCATATCTTTAAGATTTTAGCATATAAAGCTGTTATTTTATGAATCATCACTCTAAACTACCCAATGTTGGCACTACAATTTTTACCGTAATGAGCGCTTTGGCAAATAAGCATCAGGCATTGAATTTATCTCAAGGCTTTCCTAATTATCCGAGTTCTCAAAAGTTAAATGATTTGGTTACAAATGCTATGAATAATGGCTACAACCAATATGCACCAATGGCAGGGAATTTGGATTTGCGTTTGGCAATTGCGAATAAATATCAGTTGCTGTATAAAAGCACCTACCATCCTGAAAAGGAAATTACGGTTACTGCAGGAGCAACACAGGCTATTTATACTATTATTTCTGCATTTGTGAGACCAAATGACGAAGTCATAATTTTTAATCCTGCTTACGATTGTTATGAACCTGCTGTTGAAGTTAACGGAGGAAAAACAATCCCAATTCAATTATCTGCACCAAATTATAGTGTAGAGTGGAACGAAGTAGCTTCAAAAATAACGAGCAAGACTAAAATGATTATGATTAATTCTCCTCATAATCCTAGTGGAACAATTTGGTCTAAAGACGATATGTTACAACTTCAAAAATTGACTAAAAACACCAATATTATTGTACTAAGCGACGAAGTTTACGAACATATAATATTTGATGGTGAAGCACATCAAAGTGCTTGTTTGTTTGAAGATTTAAAACTGCGAAGTTTTATCACAGCATCATTCGGAAAGACATTTCATAACACAGGTTGGAAAATTGGTTACTGCTGCGCACCAGATTATTTAATGTCGGAGTTTAGAAAAGTACATCAGTTTAATGTGTTTTCGGTTAATCATCCTGCACAAAAAGGCATTGCAGATTATATGCAAGATGCCGAAACGTATTTAGGCCTGAATAATTTCTTTCAACAAAAACGGGATTTGTTCTTAAATCTCATTGCAAAATCGCGATTTAAATTTACACCATCACAAGGAACTTATTTTCAAGTTTTAGATTATTCTCAGATTACAGATGAGCACGATGTGGAATTTGCAAAACGGTTAACTAAAGAATTTAAAATAGCCTCTATTCCGCTTTCGGTATTTAATGAAAATGGTAAAGATGATAAGGTTTTGCGCTTCTGCTTTGCTAAAACTGACGAAACATTAGTTAAAGCTTCCGAAATTTTATGTAAAATTTAAGTTACTTTTTGTACATTTCTGTGTCTGATAAGCGAACACAAAAACAAAAACCCATGAAATACTATATTATACTCTTATTCTTATCATTATCGCTGTCTTCATTTGCTCAAAAGGTTGAAAAAGATGGAAAAACTTACGAAGTAAAAAAAGAAAAAATCTTTGTAGATGGCAAAGAGGTTACAGAAACCTTAAATAATGAAGAAAAACAAGCGATATTAAATAAAGCTGCTACCATTTCTGAAAAAATGAAAAAGCAAGAAAAAGCCGAAAAAGCAGCCAAAAAACTTGAAAAAGAGCACAAAAAAGCTGAAAAAGCACAAAAAAAGGCTGAAAAAGCGCAAAAGAAAGCAGAAAAGGAATTAAAGAAAAGAGAGAAACTCCAGAAGAATTACGAAAAAGCACAAAGCAGTTTAGAAAAGGCGCAATCTAAATACGAAAAACTAAAAAAGAAAGGTAAGCTATCTCCTGTTGATGAAGGGAAATGGCTTGAAAAAATAGAAAAGCTTACTGAAAAAGCAGAGAAAGCTAAGAAAAAGCTATAAACCATGAGCAATTCCCTAACTGTTGCACTCATTCAAACCAGTTTGATTTGGGAAAACCCTGAAGCAAATAGAAAATACATAGAACAAAAGGTCAATACTATAAATAGTGTTGACCTTATTGTTTTACCAGAAATGTTTACTTCTGGTTTTACCATGAACGCATCTGAGGTTGCCGAAACTATGGATGGCAAAACCATAAGCTGGTTAAAAGATTTAGCAAGGCTAAAACAAGCTGCTATCGTTGGAAGCTTAGTTATTTCTGAAAACAACACGTATTACAACCGCTTGGTTTGTGTTGAGCCTTCGGGTAAAATTTCTCAATACGACAAACGCCACACCTTTACATTGGCTGGAGAACACAAAGTTTATACAGCTGGTACAGATAAACTTATTTTAGACTATAAAGGTTGGAAAATCTGCCCTATGGTCTGCTACGACTTACGCTTCCCTGTTTGGGCAAGGAATATAGAAGATTATGATCTTTTACTTTATGTAGCCAATTGGCCAAAAGTAAGAATTGACGCTTGGGACACACTCTTAAAAGCACGATCTGTAGAAAACATGGCTTACTGTATTGGTGTAAACCGCGTTGGACTAGACGGCAATAACTATGAATATTCAGGACATTCCGCTGCTTATGATGTTTTAGGAAATAGAATTGATTCTATTCCAGAAAGCAAAGAAGCTATCGAAAATATAACTTTAGAAAAAGAGCACATTAAAAAGTATCGCGAAAAGTTAGGCTTTTTAAAAGATAGAGACAGCTTTAATCTAAAAGCGTAAAATCAATAATAAAGTCAAAACTTGCCCTTACTTCTTCAATTGGCGGAGAGTAACTTACACGTTCTGGTTGAATGCCTAACAAGTAATTTCCTGTATCATACTTACCGTTACCATTGGTATCGTAAATAACACGTAAGCTGTACGGTTTTGGCTCTAAATTGGTGAAATCTACTACAGGCGAATCCTTTGCATAACGTTCATAGAGTACATCTCCTTTATCATTTACTAATTGTACAATTAGTGGAAATTTAGCATTCCTAATATTAACTCTAATATTTCCATAATCGGATTTTAATCTGGTTCTAGCATTAAATATTAAAGTATCCTTATTGGTTCCACCATAAAAATCGGAAAATGTTCCAGGCAACATTGTAAAGCTGTATTTCTCACCTTCTTCTTTTTTTATTGGGAAAGTATAGCGATTAAGTATGGAATCGTACTTAATCTCAAAATCCACGTCAAGAGAATCTTTATTAATCAGTTTTATTTTAGACCTATCAATTTCTGTAAGCGGCAGATTACCTTCAACTATAATATCTTGATCGAAATTCAATGTGCCTTTGCTTATCTTTTTTATCTCAAGGGAATCTTCTTCAAGTTTTCTAAAACGATGTTTAAAGGTATCTACATACTTCTCATTGGTAACTACAAAAAAGGTAGTATCTACTTCAAATTGTGGTTTGTACCAATAATACAAGGTATCTGTTAGTTCGTCTTTAACAATTCTAGTTTGATAGCCTTCAGGTGTATCTCCTAGTACTTTTATTCGCATGGATTCGTAATCACCTTCATAAGGGAAAATAATCCTAGTTGCTCCATCTTGTTTTGGTTTTATCGCTTTAAAATTAACCTTCTCTTTGAATAAAGTCAGTGGATAAATAGAATCTGTTGGCACTGTAATAAAACTTTCTTTAAACCCAATTTTGTCGTCCTTCTGATCAAATTTATAATTACCGTTTTTATCCTTTAAAGCAATCAACTTATAGGTTCCTGCTTTGATATTATCTATACTAAACGTCGTTACACTATCTAAAGTATTGGTGATGTATCTTGGTTTTTCTTTAAATACAATAGAGTCTGAATACGTAGAATCAACTTCGTAAAGCATCACGGAAACAAAAGTGTCTGGCTTTTCTAACAAAGCATCTTCAACATAACCTTTTACCGAAAGTGAATCAATAGTATCTCCTGTAGAAAAAACATAGCGATAATAAGGATAAGGATTGCCTTCATTATTATCTACAATACTTTCACCAAAATTAAAAGCATAGGTAGTATTAGGCTCTAAAGTGTCTTTTATTTTTATAGAAATATACTTACTGGCTCCACCTAACGGAATAATATCAGGTTCGGTATCCATTGGTGGAGAAATGATAAGTTGCTTTCTTAGATCCTTAATTTTTATATACTCATCAAAGTAAATTCTAATTTCGTCTGCTTTAAAATTAGTTGAAAAATTTTCAGGTGAAGCACTTAAAATTACAGGAGGTTCTTCATCTACTTCTCCACCAGATGGAGAGCCACGATTGGCACAACTCACCAAAACAATAGCAAAAAAAACAATACTTAAAAGTCGTATTAAATGTAAACGCATCTGCTCCAAATAATTTAGCACAAAGAAACAATTTTAAAATTTAGAAACGAAAAAATCAATCGGCAATTGCCATAGTAGCAAGACTTAACTTAATATTATCAATTTTTAACAATTCAGTAGCACAAGCCTCGACCGTTGCTCCAGTAGTAATAATATCGTCAACCAATAGAATATGTTTTCCTATTAGCGATTTCTCTTCTGAGATATCAAATAGTGCTCCATCATCGTTCCAACGTGTTAATCTTCCTTTAAAAACTTGAGTCTTTGTAGCCTTGGTTTTTACTAATATCTTATCGTTATAGGCAACGTTGAGTGCCTTGGCAATTTCCTTTCCAAAATCTGCAACTTGGTTATAGCCGCGTTTCCTTAATTTAGTTTTGTACAAAGGTACTGGCACAACCACATCTATTGCTTTGTAAGCTTCAATTGTACTAAGCTCATCGCCAAGCCATTTACCAAGAAACGCACTGATATGCCGATGTCCTCTATATTTTAGATTATGAAGTAATTGCTGAACAATACCTTTTTTAGAAAAGTGCAAAAGCGCTGTTGCGTTTTCTAGTTTTACACGTCCATAAACGATTTTTTTTACGTCCTCAGAATTCTCGAAATGAAAATTTGTAACCGGCAACTGATGCCTGCATTTTACACAAATCACCAACTTTTCATCTACCAAAACCATGTTGCATGCTTCGCAGACTTTTGGAAAGAACAAGTTTAACAAATTTTTTACCACTTAATCGATTAAAATAAAATTGCCGTACAATATAATCTAATTTCGCACCAACTAAGAAATTAATGATGATAGTTAACCCTCAATTATTTAACTACAGATTAATTATAAGTTCTTTATTGGTCGTTTTAACTGTTTTAGGAATATATAGTTTTACAAATTATAAATCCATTAAATCCTACGAAGAGTTTCTAAAACAAGAAAAAAGTTTGATAGAAAAAGAGCTATCAGAAATGTTATCAAGTTATGACGATTTAAGCCAAGATTATGATCTTATGGCTTCGCAGCTCCAAGAAGCGAAATTAGAAACTAAAATAACTTTAGATTCTTTAAGATTATTAAAAAGTGACTTATCAATAATCACTAAGTTTAAAGATCAGCTTTCAGTTTTAAAAACTAAAAGTAAGGTGCTTTTAGCTGCCTTAGACTCTCTTAATTCTGCAAATATAAAATTGCAGAAGGAAAAACGTTATGCGCTCAATACTATTGAAAAGAAGTCCATTACTATCAATGAATTAGAGCAAGCAAACGATTCTCTAAACAAAACTATTGACGATGCAGCCATCCTAAAGGCTAGTAGTGTTGAAGCCCAAGCTTATAAATTAAAATCTGGGACAAAACGTTTTACAGCCAGAGCAAGACGTGCTAATGCTATCGATGTTTGTATAAGATTGGCTGAAAACCCTTTAACCATAAAAGGGAAAAAGGATATTTACATTCAAATTGTAAACCCTCAAGGCAATGTTATTGCTGACAAAGGCGAGATTGTTTTTGGAGAAACATCTTTAATTTACAGTAAAAAAGAACTCTTTAATTTCGATAATAAAAACTTAGAGATATGTACAGCAATCGTTGCTGACGATGAAGACCAACCGTTTCTAAAAGGCTACTATTTTATTAATGTTTTTCATAAAGATAGAAAGCTAGGAGGAACAAGTATTCAATTAAAATAACAGAAACACTATAATTTTTCAAAAACCGCTCTGTTAATTAGAGCGGTTTTTTATTTTTGTGCCATGGCAAACGACGACAAATTCAAAAAAGTAATCTCTCACGCAAAAGAGTATGGTTACGTATTTCAGAGCAGCGAAATCTATGACGGATTAAGCGCTGTGTATGATTATGCACAAAATGGTGCAGAACTAAAGAAAAACATTCGTGACTACTGGTGGAAAGCCATGGTACAAATGCACGATAATATTGTGGGTATTGATGCTGCAATATTTATGCATCCTACAACATGGAAAGCTTCTGGGCACGTTGATGCATTTAACGATCCTTTAATTGACAACAAGGACTCAAAAAAGCGTTATAGAGCAGATGTTTTAGTTGAGGACTATTGTGCTAAAATAGAAGCTAAAATCAACAAAGAAGTCGCAAAAGCCGAAAAACGTTTTGGTGAAGCTTTTAATAAAGAAGAATTCGTAAGCACTAACGGACGTGTACTTGGTTATCAAGAAAAAATTGATACCATTCTTAAGCGATTAGGACAATCTTTGGAAAAAGAAGATTTAGCAGACGTTAAAGCATTAATAGAAGAACTTGAAATAGCCGACCCTTTAACAGGAAGCCGTAACTGGACAGACGTTAAACAATTCAACCTTATGTTTGGCACTAAATTAGGTGCTTCTGCAGAATCTGCAATGGACTTATATTTAAGACCGGAAACAGCTCAAGGTATTTTTGTTAACTTCTTGAACGTTCAGAAGACTGGACGTATGAAGATTCCTTTTGGTATTGCACAAACTGGTAAAGCCTTTAGAAATGAAATTGTTGCAAGACAATTTATTTTTAGAATGCGTGAGTTTGAGCAAATGGAAATGCAATTTTTCATTAAACCAGGCACGCAAAAAGAATGGTTTGACTATTGGAAAGAAACACGACTTAAATGGCACAAATCTCTTGGATTGGGTGAAGAAAACTATCGTTTCCATGACCATGAAAAATTAGCACATTATGCAGATGCTGCAACAGATATAGAGTTTAATTTCCCGTTTGGTTTTAAGGAATTAGAAGGGATTCATTCGCGTACAGATTTTGATTTAAGTCAACACGAAAAATACTCTGGTAAAAAACTTCAGTATTTTGATCACGAGGATAATGCAAGTTATACTCCGTATGTTTTGGAAACTTCAATTGGGTTAGACCGTATGTTTTTAGCTGTATTCTCAAACTCATTGGTTGAAGAAGAGCTAGACAACAACACAACCCGAACAGTTTTAAAATTACCAGCTGTTTTAGCACCAACAAAAGCTGCAGTTTTACCATTGGTTAAAAAAGATGGTTTGCCAGATATTGCAAAACAGATTGTTGAAGATTTAAAATGGGATTTCAATGTAGATTATGATGAAAAAGATGCTGTAGGAAGACGTTACAGAAGACAAGATGCCAACGGAACACCATTTTGTATTACTGTTGACCATGATACTATAGAAGATAACACAGTTACCATTCGTCATAGAGATTCTATGGAACAAAAACGTGTAAAAATTGAAGAATTAAAAGATATTATTAAAGCAGAAGTCGATGTTAAGCATTGGTTAATGCGCATGAAATAAGAAGTTTCTACCCTATTATAAAAAAACCAAGCAGTTAGCTTGGTTTTTTTTATTCTTAAAATCTGTAACCAATACTGATGCCAAATTTCCCTATAAAGTCAAATTCACTCTCATCGGTCTTAAATAAGTTCCTTCCTATTCCATAATTAATTTTACCTACAAATCCTTTTTTAGTTATCCATTTGCCGCCTAAACCTATTCCAAGAGCAAAATCAGTAACCCAATTATCATCATCATCTTCAAAAAAGAAATCTATATCTCTTTCAGAGCGATTTAACATACCAAATCCCTCAAGGAAAAATCCTCCAGCATATTTTTTACCGAAATAATATCTGTAGTAAGGTGAAATATAGTATTGCACATCGTCTTTTATCTCTTCGTCATAAGCTATAAAAGCACTAATCCCAACACCAGACTCCTCATTTAAAAGATATTCGTAACCTACTTCCACAGCACCAACAACTAGCATTAAGCCATTGAGCTTAAATTCGTGTTTAGCAAAGTAAGGGATGTCTTTTTTTTGTTGCTCTTGAGCATTAATAGCAAAGATTGAGCAAAGCATTAAAAGTGTTATCAAATGTTTTTTCATAAAGGATTGTAATTGATTAAAGTTTTAACTGACACAATAATTATACCTCTTAGATGACAAATTAAATGAATGGTTGCGTAAGAATTTACTTTATTTTTAAAAATAAGCCTTTAGCTGAATGGTTCCTGTATGGATCGTTTTGGACGTTTCTGTTTTTCTTCCAAAATAATTGAGGTTTAGGTCTAAGAACTTGGTTAGTTTCTTTTGCGCCAACAAACTCCATGTATAGTTTTTTCCTGGCTGCAAGCCTTCTAACATTTGGTATGCTACTGGTGTGTTAGGGTTGCCTTCAAATTCATTTTGAAAAAAGTTAAACTCTCCTGTCAATGCAATTTTTTGAGCATTGTTATATGTAAATGATATGCCGTAATTGTTTTGGGCCAGAGACTCTAAACTGGCGATAGTGTTTTTTTTAGAAGTGTATTGATAAAACACATCAAACTGAGCATTTTCACTGAATAAATAGGATAACTTTGGTTGAAAACGCTCCTCATCAATTATATAGTTTCTGTTGGCAAAGTTCTCACTAATACTTTCATCCTTTCCAAAACTGGCTAAAGCATTAGCCAACCAGTTTGTTGCGAATTTATGATTGAAGTTTAACTGATGGTTGGTTAAAATATTTTCTTGGAAACCTATAGATAGTAGATTTCGGCTTGTGTTAGTTAAGAACGTGTATGATGTTGTATAACGTTGCTTTCCTTTATTATAAAAAAATACATTTCTTACGCTATTATTCATTGCAAGTTGATTTTCTTCATCATCCTTAAATGGATTGAGATTAAAGTTATTCCCTTCGCGTCTCACTTTTCTATCAATTAAATAAGAGGTCTGGTTATAAAAATGCGAAAAGAACTTCTTTGTCTTATCCTCGGACTTACTCCATTGAATTGGGTTTATCGTTAAGGTTTGGCTCAGTCGGTTTTGGTGTGTTCTTACAAAAATTTGATTCGGTAATAATACCCTAATATAATTACCTTGGTCTGCAAATTGAGCGATTTCAAACTCATTTAGTTCTTGTATGCCATTTTCATTATAATCTATCCATGTATAAGCTCCTTGCCCTGCTTCTACCTCAACATAAGTAAAATCTTGTTGCGCTAAAGTACCTGAATTGGTTTCAAAATTCGTATTCCAGACAATAAGATTATTTAATAATTTCTGATTAAAATTTAAACGGCTATTTAAACTTTGTTCATCTTCAGTCGTGTCATCTTCTGCTTTTAAATCTCTATAATTTACAAATAATTGCAGGTTAGTGTTATTATTCTGAATTAATCGCGATTTTAAATAATAGGTGTTTGAACTATTAACGCGTTCCAGATTATTATTTCTCAAACTGTCATTGAAACGTTTAATGTAGCCCACTTCCGCAAAAACCTTAGTACTATCACCAACACCTACAAAAGCTTCATAGGCTTTAAACTTTTGGCTCAAAGGTGTTAAGGAATCTGTTGTAATAACGGTTTGCTCATTGTCTTCAGTGGCAAATTTTACTCCAGCCCATTTGTTGTTATTACCATATACCACTCGGTTAAAAGACCTTAAAAAAGTAGAACGGTTTATGGTACTTTCACTATTTAAAAAACTAGAATTTGAAAAAATGCTAAAGTTACCCAAACGCAAATTAGCAGTGATATTATGCCGATTACCTTTAAAATTATCTGAATAATCAAGGTACTCAAAGTTATAGTTAGCAATACCTTTTTTTGAATGTGACAGTTGCAAACCTGTTGTCATTAATACCTGATTTCCAAAGTTGATATTCCCTTGGTTATTTTGGGTGTTGTCTAAGTTCCAATCGCGATTAAATTCTGCTCTATAAAGTCGCTGAATGGTTCTAAAATTCTTTTGAATAAAATCCGCATCAACTAAAGCAGATAAATTCCACAAACTATCTGTTTTAATAATTTTTTGGTTCACTCTTAACTTACCAGCAAAACCATCATTATCATTATCATCTAAGCTAGAAAATAAGTTATTATCGTTTTTACTACCGGCCAATTCGAAAAATACATCTGTTTTTTTGGTAGGTTGATAACGACCGTTCAAAATTGCAATTTGCAAACGTTCTGGTGCTACTAATTGTGTAATCGGTTCATAATTTCCTTGAGGCACACCACCAATTGGAGCAACATATTCAAAAATATTACTAACAGCATTATCGTTGCTCAATACATAATTTCCTTGATTAGCACCAACCAAAGTAAACCTCACACTAAATAATTCATCTTCTGGATTTTGAGAAAACACAAATACTTCTTCGGTACCCACAAATTCTTTTCGGTATAATATCCTGTTTTCAGAATATGATTCTGGTGTTGCCGATGGCGCAACCATTAAACTGGTATCGTCACCTGCATCAGCTAAAATCTGTGTTTGTTCTGTAGATAAATTTTGCTGTAACGGCTGATTTTTAGCATCACTTTCTGAATACACAGCAACATTAAGGTTTAGTTTTTCGGTTTTATAAGTACTACCACCAAACAATGTAAATCGTGAGTAATTGCGCTCACTAAATTGATAATCGACGGTGATTCGCATTTCTGAAGTAATCGGGAATGTGGAATTGAAAATAATTTCTCCTGCATTATAATCAATAATATAATCGTTGTTTTCTCCACGTTCTAAAGGCACACCATTAACATAAACCGTTTCACTACCAGACACTATGAGCACAAACAATTCGTTATTGGGTCCTTTTAATTTATAAGGCCCTTGATTACCTTCTTGTGCTGTAAACTGTGTTGTTGTAAACTGCCCTCTTACCAAAGCTCCAGAAACAAAAGCTGAAGTTTTATCACTAAGATTAGCACTTACCAATAAACCTTGTACACGTTTAGAAAAATTAGCAAAGTAACTATTGGTGTTTACGAGGTCAATGTCACCTGCACGTATATTCCAATTGTCACTAAAAAGTTCAATAAACACCTGGTCAAACTCATCTAATCGTTGTGAATACCCACTTTCTTGTAATGGAATATTAGCATCTTGAATTGAGGCTCTAAGCGATACTTTATCACTTAACTTACCCGAAATCTGAAGATCTAATTCGCTATTTAAAACCGAATTTTGATTGTTTCCTATGGTTACACCTCGTGAAATACTTCCAGAAGTCGTCAAACCATCAAATGGTGTAAATGCGGAGCGTTTATTGGTGTTTTCAAGCTTATATAATGCCTTTGTACCAGAGTCTGACCTGTCAACAATAACATTATCATCTAATTGCCTGTAAACTTTGGTTAAAAATTTGGGGTAGCGTAAGTATTCTATTTCAATGGTATCTATCTCAATTGGCTGTTTAAAAACTAAAATGGACTTTACATAATCGACGGTATATAATGTTGAATCTATAGCTTTCCCATCTTTGGTTTTTATTATAAATCGTGATGGATTGATGCTAACAGAATCTATATTTATAGAATCTTTTACTGTGATACGCTTTTTCATATAATTACTAGAATTCTCTTGGGCAATACCAAAAAAAGAACTCATAATCAGTAGAAAAAGTAGTATCTGCTTCATGTAGAATAATAACTGTCTAAAGCTTAAAATATTTTAAAGTTAAAACAGGCTTAAAATAATAGTGTAAAAGTAGGGTATTATTTAATTTAGCAGTTCATCAGAAAATGAGATTATGAAAATAGCATCATATAACGTTAATGGTATAAGAGCCGCCCTAAATAAAGGTTTTATTGATTGGCTAAAAGCAACTAACCCAGATGTCATTTGTTTACAAGAAATAAAAGCCATGGAAGAACAACTCGATTTAGATATGTTCACCGAAGCAGGTTACCAATACAACTATTGGTTTAGTGCTCAAAAAAAAGGCTATAGTGGTGTTGCTATTTTATGTAAAACACAACCCAATCATATAGAGTTTGGAACAGGAATAGAATCTATGGATTTAGAAGGGAGAAACCTTAGGGTAGATTACGATGGAGTATCTATAATGAGTATGTATTTACCATCTGGTACTAACGACGCCAGACTAGCTCATAAGTTTGAATACATGAATATGATACATGAATACCTCAATGAACTTCAAAAAGAAAAACCAAATCTTGTAGTCTGTGGAGACTATAATATTTGCCATGAAGAAATAGATATTCACAACCCTAAAATGAAAGGAGTATCAGGTTTTCTACCAGAAGAACGTGAATGGCTTGGTAATTTTATTGACAGTGGTTTTATTGACAGTTACAGACATCTACATCCTGAAAAGCAAGAATTTTCATGGTGGAGTTACAGAGCCAATTCTAGAGCAAACAATAAGGGTTGGCGATTGGATTATGCAATGGTAAGCAAACCGTTACAAGAAAAAA
Source organism: Winogradskyella pulchriflava (assembly GCF_042434315.1). NCBI lineage: Bacteria > Pseudomonadati > Bacteroidota > Flavobacteriia > Flavobacteriales > Flavobacteriaceae > Winogradskyella > Winogradskyella pulchriflava. The sequence goes on from NZ_JBHLTQ010000001.1 coordinate 326,652, forward strand.
TAAAACGAAGCGTTATACTCACTGAGGCGGTACATAGTGATCATTGCCCTATTTTATTAGAACTAGATATATAAATTAAAAACAAATCATAAATAATGATAAAACGAATTTTACCAATGGTACTAGCACTAAGTCTAATGACTTCGTGTGTATCAAAGAAAATCTACTCAGATCTTGAAAATAAGTATGCCAATCTAAAAAAAGAGAATAGGAGCTTAACAGATGAAGTAGAATCCCTAAATACTGATAAAAATAAATTATCTAATGATTTAGATGCATTGCAACAAGCTTATGACAAAGCTGTTTCCGAACGTGATAAATTACAAAGTGATTTTGCTGCAGCGCAATCCAATCTCGAAAACTTAAAGGCTTCCTACGATGCTTTAGAAAAAAACAGTTCGGCTTCAATTGCTGAAAATTCAAAGAAAAACAGAGAGTTATTAGCACAGCTGGAAGCCAAAGAACAAGCCTTAGCTGCAGAAAATGAACGCTTAGAAAAACTAAAGAAAGAATTAGAAAGTCGTTCGCAACGCGTAGCGGAACTAGAAAGTGTAATCGCTGCCAAGGATGCCAATATGCGCGCTTTAAAAGATGCCATTTCAAAAGCCTTAACAAATTTTGAAGGCAAAGGCTTAACCGTAGAACAACGTGATGGAAAAGTATATATTTCTATGGAAAACAAGTTATTGTTCCAATCTGGAAGTTGGTCTGTTGGTACTGAGGGACGTAAGGCTGTACAACAGCTAGGAAGTGTTTTGGCAGACAATCCTGAAATTGCCATTTTAATTGAAGGACATACAGATAATGTGCCATATAAAGGCAACGCACAACTCAGTGGTAACTGGGATTTATCTACAAAACGTGCCACTGCCATTGTAAACATCCTAAGAGAGAATGACGCTATAAATCCTGAAAATTTAACAGCAGCTGGTCGTGGTGAATATGCACCAATAGCTACGAATGACACAGCAGAAGGCAAAGCCAAAAATCGTCGTATTGAAGTGATATTAACACCAAAATTAGATGAGATTTCTAAGTTGTTGAATGAGATATAATTGTCATTGCGAGACGCCTTTTAGCGGCGAAGCAATCTGTTGAATTTAAGTTCCAATTCAATAAAATGATGTCATTTTGTTCTAAATGACGATATATTTAGACCTCATAGGTTTTAAAAACCTGTGAGGTCTTCTTATCTTTATCCTTTGAAGTTTAATTTAAAATATTTCCGTTTTCACGGGAAGTAAACATGAAATACACTACACTACCAAACACAAATATTAAAGTTAGTAAAATATGCCTTGGTACTATGACTTGGGGCAACCAGAATACGCAAGAAGAAGGTTTTGCACAAATGGATATGGCTCTAGACAAAGGCATTAATTTCTTTGACGTTGCTGAGTTATATCCTGTACCAGCAACAGCAGAAACTTATGCAGAAACCGAACGTATTATTGGAAATTGGTTTACTAAAACTGGCAACAGAGATAAAGTTATTCTTGCTTCAAAAATTGCAGGTCCTGGAGACTATACAGCACATATTAGAACTACGGGTTTTAGTAAAACTGCACTTAACGAAGCGGTTGAAAACAGCCTAAAACGTCTTAAGACAGATTATCTTGATTTATATCAAATACATTGGCCAGAGCGTAACACTAACACTTTTGGCGTCAGAGATTACAAGCATAATCCAAATGATAAATGGGAAGATAATTTTAATGAGATTCTACACAATCTTAATGAGATTATTAAATCCGGTAAAATAAGGCAAATTGGTATTTCTAATGAAGGTGCTTGGGGAACGATGCGTTATTTAGAAGAAGCTAAATACAATAATTTACCAAAAGTGATTACCATCCAAAATGCTTATTCATTATTGTGCAGGCCTTTTGAAGGTGATTTAGCCGAAGTAGCACATCGTGAAAATATTGGTTTATTAGCATACTCTCCTATGGCATTTGGTGTGTTGTCTGGTAAATACATAAAAGGAACAGCAGCAGATAATGCACGTCTAAAATTATTTCCAAGATTTTCTAGATACAGTAGTGCACAAGCTACAGAAGCGACAAAACGTTATCTAAAAATTGCTGAAGCTAATGGCATGACGTTGGCACAAATGGCATTGGCATTTGTTAATGAAAGACCATTTTTAACGAGCAATATTATTGGAGCAACCAATTTAGAGCAGTTAGAAGAAAATATTGATAGTATTAATATCTCGTTATCAGAGGAAGTAATGAAAGCTATTAACGAAGTGCATGCAGAGATTCCTAATCCTGCGACTTAAAACTGTATAGTTATAAAAAACAAAAAGCCCAACTGAAATTTCAGTTGGGCTTTTCTAATAGATATTAATTGATTTTGTTACCATCTTTGTCAAAAAAATGATATTCAAGATAAGTGTAAGCATCTCTAGGCAAAACTTTTACCCATTTTTTGTGTTCTAAGAACCACTTAGTACGTATTGATGGATACCCTTTGGTTAAAAAGGCAGCTATAAAAGGATGTGCATTTAGTGTTATCTTTTTATAGTCTTTTTTGAGAATCCGCTCTAGGTCTTGCTTAATGCGTTCCACCACTTTAATTGGTGCTTCGATTTCGTCTCCTCCTACAAGGTTAGGGTTCTCTTCTTTTGTTTTAATATTGCGCTCTGGCCTAACGCGTTGTCTGGTTATTTGCACTAAACCAAACTTACTCGGCGGCAATATTTTGTGCTTTGCTTTGTCATCTTTCATCTCATCTCTGAGATAGTTGTAAAGTTTTTTTCTGTTCTCTGCACGTCCCATGTCGATAAAATCGATAACAATAATGCCACCCATATCGCGCAAACGCAATTGGCGTGCAATTTCTCCTGCAGAGATCATATTAACTTCTAGAGCGGTATCTTCTTGGCTCTTTTCTTTGTTAGAACGGTTACCACTGTTAACATCTATAACATGCATAGCTTCAGTGTGTTCTATAACCAAGTACGCTCCTCTAGCCATGGAAACGGTTTTACCAAACGATGTTTTTATTTGGCGTTCAATTCCAAATTTTTCAAAAATTGGAACTCCGTTTTTGTAATACTTTACAATAGATTCTTTTTTCGGTGCAATTTGTTGCACGTAATCTTTTACTTGTATGTACAGTTCTTCGTCATCTACTACAATACCAGAAAATGAATCATTAAAAATATCCCTTAAAATAGAGGATGCTTTGTTCATTTCTCCTAATACTTTGGTAGGATGATGCGCTTTGTACAATTTTTTACACATTGCTGTCCATCTAGCCAACAAATTCTGTAAATCACTATCTAGCTCGGCAACTTTTTTGCCTTCAGCTACAGTACGAATAATAACACCAAATCCTTTAGGAGTAATACTTTTTACGAGTCTTTTTAGTCGGTCTTTTTCTTCTTGCGATTCAATTTTTTGAGAAATTGAAATACGGTTAGAAAAAGGAACTAAGACAATGTATCTACCAGCAATAGACAATTCTGAGCTAATGCGTGGTCCTTTTGTGGAAATTGGCTCCTTTACTACTTGTACTAAAATTGATTGATTAGATTTAAGTGCATTGGCAATTGTACCATGCTTATCTAAATCTTTTTCAAACGGAAAGTTTTGGAGTGTATAATCTCTTAATTTTCCTGTGCTTACACGTTTAATGAATTTTAAAAGTGAAGGTAATTTTGGTCCAAGATCATGATAGTGTAAAAAACCATCTTTCTCATAGCCTACGTTAACAAACGCGGCATTTAAACCAGGCATAACTTTACGGATTTTAGCAATAAAAATATCGCCTACAGCAAAGTTATTATCCTCTTCATCTTTATGTAATTCAATAAGTTTTCCATCTTTTAATAAGGCAAAATCAACAATATCCGAACTCGATCTTACGATTAATTCTTTGTTCATAATGTTAATTTATATCTAACTCTTCATTGAGATAGATGGATTTTACTAAATTATTTGACACAGGAATCCTGATAATTCATCAGGAGTATCCAGCAAACTTAAGTACACTCTATTAAATGTGCTTAAATTTTATATCAAAGAACGTTTCTTTAAAACTGAAAAAAGTAGTCGTAAAACTACTTTTAACAATTTATTTCTTTTTGTGACGATTAGCGCGTCTACGTTTTTTACGCTTATGCGTCGCTACCTTGTGTCTTTTTCTTTTTTTACCACTTGGCATAATAAATAATGCTTTTTAATTAATATTTTAGTTTACTTCAACATTAGACTTTACACCTTCTATAAATACTTTAGCAGGCTTAAAAGCTGGTATGTTGTGAGCTGGTATTTTAATCGTAGTGTTTTTTGAAATGTTACGACCTGTTTTCTCAGCTCTGGTTTTAATAATGAAACTTCCGAAACCTCTTAAATATACGTTATCTCCACTTTCTAGTGATGATTTTACTTCTTCCATAAAAGTTTCTACTGTAGCTTGTACGTCACCTTTTTCTATACCTAACTTATCAGATATTTTAGCTACTAAATCGGCTTTTGTCATTGTTATTAGTTTTAGGGTTACTATAAATTCTAAGGGATGCAAATATATGTAATTTAATTTCAATATTTCAAGCGTAATTAATTAAAATTTAATGGTATAAAGATTTAATTTTACCAAATCATAAAAAAACCTGATGGATTTTACAAACAAAGTAACTAATTGGTATTCAATTCATAAGCGCGAATTACCTTGGAGAAAAACTACCAATCCATACTATATATGGCTTTCAGAAATAATTTTACAGCAAACTCAAGTTAAGCAAGGGTTACCATATTATGAAGCTTTTGTGACGCAATATCCCACTATTTTTGACCTTGCAAATGCTTCTGAACATGCCATTTTAAAACTTTGGCAAGGCTTGGGTTATTATTCTAGAGCCAGAAATCTACACACTACTGCAAAACATATTGCTTTTAATTTAAATGGGATATTCCCTGATAATTATAAGGAGCTCATAAAGCTAAAAGGTATTGGTGACTATACAGCTAGTGCCATAGCTTCTATAGCTTTTAACGAAGTTGCTGCTGTAGTAGATGGAAATGTATATCGTGTATTAGCACGTTATTTTGGTATTGACACTCCTATTAATTCAACTATAGGAATAAAAGAGTTTAAGGCTTTAGCCTCCTCCTTAATAGATAAGGAGCAACCTGCTACATTCAACCAAGCCATTATGGAGTTTGGTGCACAACAATGCAAGCCAAAAAATCCAGATTGTACAATTTGTCCATTAAAAGATAGTTGTGTTGCACTTCAAAAGAATTTGGTTGATGTGCTTCCTGTGAAATTAAAAAAGACCAAAGTCTCAACTAAATACTTTAATTTTTTAGTTTGTATTGATACCAATAAAAATATCTTATTCGAAAAAAGAACTGAAAAAGGGATTTGGAGAAATCTATACCAATTTCCTTTAATTGAATCCGAAAAAAGCTTAAAAGCAGATGAGTTTTATCTTTTAAACTTAAAAGACACCTTTTTAAACAACCTAGAATTTGATTACGCATTATACAACACAACGGATAAAGTCCACAAACTTTCTCACCAACATTTGCATACCAAATTTTGGATTGTTGAAATTAACGCTCCTTTAAAAGAAGCTATTCCTATTAAAAGCCTAAACAAATATCCTGCTCCTGTTTTAATAAGTGATTTTATTAATACTTTCAATTTTAAGAATTTATAAACATCACATTTTTTTATTAATTTTAATGTTACTATTTAAAAACAGTAACTTTGCAATCTAAAACAGATTAATTATGTCAGGAACGTTAAATAAAGTAATGCTAATTGGGCATTTGGGTGATGAAGTAAAAATGCATTATTTCGACGACAAAAATTGTGTCGGTCGTTTTCCATTGGCAACAAATGAAACCTATACCAATAAGCAAACAAACGAGCGTGTTTCTAATACAGAATGGCACAATATCGTAGTAAGAAATAAAGCTGCAGAAATTTGTGAAAAATATCTGAGTAAAGGTGATAAAGTCTATATTGAAGGTCGTATAAAAACCAGAAAATGGACAGATGATAAAGGTATGGAGCGCTATTCAACAGAAATACAGTGTACTGATTTTACATTCTTAACAAATAAGAATGAACAGCAACAAGGTTCTCCACAAGCTCATGCACAGCAGATGCATCAACCTGAACAACCAAGTCAGAATAGTGTTGTACCACCAGCTGAAGGAGATGATGATTTACCATTCTAAATAATTTAATTTAATTTTCTCTTGGATCCAGAACCCACGGTTTTAATTTCAAATTTATTAGTTACCAACACCTCTTTTATAGTAAGCGTTGTATTACTTATTATTCTTCTGGTTTGTTCTGCCTTAATTTCTGGAGCAGAAGTGGCTTTGTTTTCATTAACCAAATCTAACATTGATGAAGGAATTGAAAACAAATCTCCTGCTATGGAAATTATTTCAACATTATTAGAACGTCCAAAAAAATTACTAGCTACCATTTTAGTAGCTAATAATTTTATAAATATAGCCATAGTACTATTGTTCTCTTTTATAGGCGAAACTCTATTTAGTAATGTCACTAATCTGCTTTTAAGGTTTCTCTTAGAAGTGGTTTCTGCTACTTTTTTAATCTTGTTATTTGGTGAAATTATTCCAAAGATTTATGCCAGTAGAAACAGTGTTAAGTTTTCGTCCTTTATGGCAAGGCCATTAAAAGTTTTAGATGTACTTATTTCGCCAATTAGCTTACCAATGCGATTTGTAACGCTAAAAATTCAAGATAGATTTGCTAAGCAACATTCTAATCTTAGTGTCGATCAACTGTCACAAGCATTAGAGCTCACCAACCATGAAGACACTACGCAAGAAGAACACAAATTATTACAAGGCATTGTCTCTTTTGGAAATACAGACACCAAGCAAGTAATGCGTCCAAGAATGGACTTATTTGCCTTGAATATAGACACTCCTTTTGAAACTATGATAAAAGAAATAGTTGACAATGGATATTCTCGAATTCCTGTATATAAAGAAAGTATAGATGCCATAAAGGGTGTGCTCTATGTAAAAGATTTGTTACCGCACTTAAATAAGAAAAAATTTAACTGGACAAGCCTTTTGCGAGAACCCTTTTTTGTACCAGAAAACAAAAAGTTAGATGATTTAATGGTTGAGTTTCAGGCTAAAAAAGTACACCTTGCTGTTGTTGTTGACGAGTATGGTGGTACTTCTGGTCTTGTTTCCTTAGAAGATATTATAGAAGAAATTGTAGGTGATATTAGCGATGAGTATGATGACGAGGATTTGGTTTACACCAAACTAGACGACAATAACTACAGTTTTGAAGGCAAAACACCTTTAAAGGATGTCTATAAAATAGTTGGCATTGAGGATGAATCTGAAGATTTTGAAAACAGAAAAGGCGAAGCAGAAACACTTGCTGGCTTTGTATTAGAAATCTCTGGTGGTTTTCCGAGGATTGGAAGTAAAATAAATTTTAAAAATTACGTTTTTACTATAGAAGCTTTAGAACGTAAACGCATAAAGCAAATAAAGTTAACTTTAATTAAGCCCAACTTATGAAGCGCATCGTAATACCAATATTAAGCCTTTTTTTTATAGGTTGTGGTGATGACCCATTGCCCAAGCCAAAAGGATATTTAAGATTAGAGTATCCTGATGCGGTGTATGAAAAAGCGAATCCTTCGCTTCCCTTTACATTTGAAAAAAACAAACTAGCTCAACCCATCTCAAAAATAAAAGTATCAAATAACGCAAAAGGTATAGACGTAAAATATCCTGGTTTAAAAGCTACCATTTACCTTACCTACAAAACGGTTAGCAAAGATAATTTAGATAGTTTATTGCGAGATGCTCAAAATTTAACTCAAAAGCACACTATTAAAGCTGATGAAATCGCTTATAAGGATTTTGAAAATAAAGAAGCTAAAGTTTATGGTATGTTATATGAAATTGGTGGTGATGCAGCATCACAATCACAATTTTATGTTACGGATAGTACAAACCATTTTTTAAGTGGCTCTTTATATTTCTACGCAAAACCTAATTACGATTCCATTTATCCTGCCTCAGAATATTTAAAAAAGGACATTAAACGGATCATGGAAAGTGTGCGCTGGAAAGAATAGAACTTTGATTTATAATTCATAAAAAAAGCAGCCGATTGGCTGCTTTTTTTATGCTTTGAAATAATTATTAGAAATTATATCTTAAGCTAGCATTAAACGTTCTACCTATACCTAAATAGTAACCGAAAGAATCTCTTTGGTTGATATAAGCTTCGTTAAAAAGATTATAAACGTTAGCTCTAAATGTTAATGGATTGCTTCCTAAAGTAAATCTATAAGTTATACCAGCATCTGCTAAAGTATAAGCTGGTAATCTTATTGACTCATATTTACCTCCATTTAATGCCTCATCCGCAACATCCGCAGGATCAACGAACTCATAAAGGTCTGTATATATATTGTAATCTAAATCAAATGATAAGCCTTCGCAGATATCAGCAACAAACCCTAAACCAAAAGAAGTTTGTGGTGCGTTACCAATTTTAACGTCAGTTAAGTTTACATTACCATCAGTAGTAATAAAATCACCTGTATCGTCATTTTGTAAGGTGTATGGTGTTTCACCATCATACTTCCAGTTACCTAAAGAACCATAACCTTTTACAGACCATCTTGCTCCTAATGGACGGTATTCCATATCAAACTCAATACCATTATGCTTTTGAGTAACATTTGTCATTCTGTAAGTACTAAATTCATCATCAGAAGTACCTAACTGTCCATCACCTCCTGGTTGCACAGGTCCATTTATAGATAAGAACCTATTTCCCCATTCAGTACTGTAAACATCAATATTTAATCTTAATACATCGTTCTTAAAACGGTAACCACCTTCTAAACCAGTGATTTCTTCATTATCTACATCTGGCTCAGCTAATCTATTATCATATCTAATATCAGCAAAGATGTTATCTAAATAAGGTTGACGAGAATAAAAACCTGCATTTGCAAATACAGAGTGGTTATCATTAAATTTATAAGCAGCACCACCTTTAATGTTATACCCACCTTTAGTCACTTTTTCTGACTTACCTAATCCATTACCTCTACCAGTAAAGAATCCTTCTCTTTGGTAAGACTGAGTAGATACAGAACCTTGTGCAAATGCTGAGAAGTTACTATTAGAATACTCAACTTGTCCAAAACCTCCGACATATTGGATTACTTCTTCATAGTTGTAATCATATCTTTGGTCGTTATCAGCATAGTCAAATAAAGCAGACCATGGGTTAGCTTCAAATGTTTCTGTTATTACATAATCACTTGGACGATCTGTTCTAAAATTATCATTATAACCATCAAGTCCTAAAGTATTCTCTAATTGTCTAAAGTGAATACCGTTATATGTTCTACCATCTATACCAACATTAATATTAAGGTTTTCACTAGCTTCAATATTTAAGTTAGATAACAACCCATACCAGTTATGTGCGTTTACAGAAGATCTTCTTAAATAAGAGTCACCAAATGTACCATACTGACCACCATCTATAGTAGTAGCAGTAGCAATGTTATTTTCAACAATTTGATCAAAGTCAATCTCTCTAGCATTAAGACCATCACCACCAACTCTAACTCTTCCATTACCTACGTTACCAGTTCCACCACCACGTCCCCAAGACGCATATAATACAGTTGATAAATCTAATTTATCATTTATATTAAAATCCCAGTTTAAGTTAGCCACTGGCTTATGATAATAGTTACGTCTCTCTGTGAAACGCTCACCATCTAAAAATCCAGTGTTACTATTAGCTTTTTCACCATAAAGTTGGTAAAACTCTAAATCTTGAGAGAAGTTTTGGTCATGCCATTGTGGAGCACCAGTAATTAAAAAATTGAATGTATTTCTTTCATTTGGCTTGTAACCAACTGAAAATAAATAATTTTGTCCTTGACCAGCAGTACCAATTGAATACTTTCTATGTGCTTGCCAGTGATCTATAAGGAAAGAAAATGCCCAACCTTTATCATTTACACCTGTATTATAAGATGCTGTAGTTTTCACATAGCTATCATTACCACCTGTAAATCTTACAAAACCACCTTTTCTTTTATCAGTAGTTCTAGAAATAATGTTTACAGTACCACCAACTGAAGAAATAGCAAGTTTAGAAGATCCTAGACCTCTTTGTACTTGTACAGCGTTAGCAACATCTGACATTCCAGACCAGTTAGACCAATACATTTTACCGTCTTCCATACCGTTAATTGGCTGTCCGTTTAACATATATGCTGTGTTAACTTGATCAAAACCTCTAAGGAATATTTGGCTATCTCCAAATCCTCCTGCTTGATTAGAAACATATACAGATGGTGTGTTTTTGAAAGACTCACCAAATTCAGCATTACCTGCTATTTTTAATTGAATGTCTTTACCTTTAATTGTAGATACCGCTACAGGAGTCTCTCTTCCTTCAGCTAAATCAATTACACCACTACCAACAATTACTACTTCTTCTAAAGAATTATCTAGGTCTAAAGTAATTGAACCTAAATCAATATCGCCATTAAATTTAATAACCTTAGTTGCAAAGCCAACATAAGAAATTACTATCTCACCAGAATTTGATTGAGCAATTAATGTGAAATTACCATCAAAATCTGTTGTAACACCATTAGTCGTTCCTTTTACTATTACATTAGCACCAGGAAGTGGTGAGTTCATGTCACCATCAAGAACTTTTCCTTTGATAGTGCTTTGTGCATACATTACTGTTGAGAATAGGGTCAAAACAGCAACACATAAAAATTGATTAAATTTTTTCATATAAAATTTAAGTTAATTGGTTTTTTATTCGGCGCTAAATTACGCAAATCTCTAGTTGCTATATTAACTGAATGTTAATAATTGCGCACGTTGAAGTTAATTATAGAATCGTTAAGTTTTATGCGTGCATAATTAATTTCTCAAAAACTTTTTAACACTTTTTAACGTTTATTCTTAAAATAAGATACTAAGCTTTGCGTCGATGCATCGTGGTTTGAAGAAATTGCATCCGTGTTAAGCTCTTTAAGGATAGATTTTGCCAATTGTTTACCTAATTCTACACCAAATTGGTCGTAGCTATAAATATTCCAGATAATGCCTTGCACAAAAATTTTATGCTCGTACATAGCTATAAGTTTTCCTAAGCTTTCTGGTGTTAGCTTCTGAATTAAAATAGAAGTCGTAGGCTTGTTGCCTTCAAATATTTTGAACGGAAGAAGTTTACTTATTTCAAATTCTGAAAGTGATTGAACTTTTAACTCTGAAAGTACTTCGGCTTCAGTTTTTCCATTCATCAAGGCTTCTGTCTGAGCAAAGTAATTAGACATTAGCTTATTGTGATGGTCTTTATTACCATAAAGCGACTCTACAAAACCAATAAAATCTGCTGGAATCAATTTAGTTCCTTGGTGAATTAACTGAAAAAAGGCATGTTGCGAATTAGTTCCTGGCTCTCCCCAAATAATGGTTCCGGTTTGATAATCAACAGGATTTCCATTTCTATCCACACTTTTTCCATTACTTTCCATTATACCTTGCTGAAGATATGTAGCAAACTGATTAAGGTACTGTGTGTACGGAATTATGGCTTCACTTTCGGCATTAAAAAAATTGTTATACCAAATGGTTAATAATGCAGATAATACTGGGATGTTGGTTTCAAAATCAGCGGTCTTAAAATGCTCATCCATCTTGTTAGCACCTTCTAGTAAGCTATCAAAATTCTCATAGCCAACAGCTAAACTAATTGATAAACCAACAGCACTCCATAATGAAAAACGACCACCTACCCAGTCTTTCATTGGAAAAATATTACCCTCATCAATACCAAATGCCTTAACGCTCTCTATGTTTGTTGAAACTGCCACGAAATGTTTTGAAACTGCTTCTTGAGGAAGTGATTGTAAGAACCATGTTCTTATAGAATTGGCATTAGATAAGGTCTCTTGCGTCGTAAATGTTTTAGATACGATGACAAATAGTGTTGTTTCTGGATTTAAGCTCTTAATAACCTCTTGATAATGATCTCCATCTACATTACTTACAAAATGTGTATTCAAATGGTTTTTATAAAACTGAAGTGAATCCACAACCATAGCTGGCCCAAGATCCGAGCCTCCAATACCAATATTTACTACATCAGTTATGGCTTTACCAGTAAAACCCTTATGAACTCCGTTTACTACTGAATTTGTAAAGTCTTCAATTTTTTGCTTTACCTCATGTACTTCTGGAATAACATTTACACCTTCTACAAAAACCTCAGCATTTTTAGGAGCTCTTAAAGCTGTGTGTAAAACTGCTCTACCTTCTGTAGCATTAATAATATCTCCTTTAAAATATTTTGAAATAGCATCTTTTAAATCAACTTCATTAGCTAATTCTATGAGTAAATCTATAGTTTCTGGAGTAACTCTGTTTTTTGAAAAATCAACATAAAAATCTTCCCATTTTACGGTTAAATCATTCGCTCTACTCTCACTGTCTTTAAAAAGTTCTTTTAAATGTTTTGGCTTTAAAGTTTCAAAATGCGCTTGTAATTTTTTCCAGGATTCAGTTTTAGTTGGGTTTGTTGATTTTAATGCCATTATTGTATGTCTGTAATTTGATCTTCAGTTATTGTATTTTCTACTTCTTTAGGTTCGGCTTCTAAGAAAAATATATTGTCGAGTCTTTGCTTAATTGGCTTTATATACTCTAAATATTTTACTTTAAGACTATCTGATATAGGCTTAGCTTCAGGCAATTTTTGCTTAAAAGGGTCAACTTGTTTTCCGTTTTTCCAAAAACGATAGCAAACGTGTGGACCGCCTGAATTACCTGTCATACCAACCCAACCAATTATATCACCTTGCTTTACAAATTGTCCTTTTTTTACATTTTGGGCTTTCATGTGTAAATACTGTGTGGTGTAGGTATCGTTATGCCTAATTTTTACATACTTGCCATTTCCGCCTCTTCTTGTAGATTCTATAACGGTTCCATTAGCGGTTGCCATAATTGGTGTGCCGATAGGTGCAGCAAAATCGGTTCCTTTATGAGGTCTTACTTTATAGCCGTAATATGCAATTCTTCTTTTAAGGTTATATCTAGATGATAACCTTCCAAATTTAACAGGCATTTTTAAAAATGCTCTTCTTAGGTTTTTTGCATCTTCATTAAAATAATCTACAATATTCTTAATAGAATCTGTTTTAAACTGAAATGCATATAGCGAATCGCCATTATGCTCAAAATAAGCGGCTTTTACATTATGTACTCCTGCGTAAATACTATCACTTATGTATTTGTCAGTGTAAATAACTTTAAACCGATCACCTGGTTGAAGACGCCTAAAATCAATAGTCCAAGCATATATGTCATCTGCCATTTTAAAGGCTAGCATTTGGCTTAATCCTTTTTCTTCTAATGTTTCGGAAATATTATTTGTTATTATACCTGTTGCTGTTTTTTCAACGTAGGTTATTGGTTTTGTCCTTGTGTATGCTTGTATTGAATCTTTAAAATCGATAACCACATAATCTTCTAAAGTTTTTTGATAGATAAATGTGGTAGGCTTTTGAATACTATCGTTAACATTCTGCTTAGAAAATAATAGTGTGTATGGCTTACCTACTTGAAGTTTTGTTGCAATATCAAACGTATCTTTTGCTTTTTCTGCTATTTGATAGATTTCAGGGTAACCAATGTTATTTCGCTCTAAAATAATCCCAAATGTATCCCCTTTTTTTACAGTGTCTCTTTTAAATTCGAAATGACTAAGATCAAAGCCAAATTCTAGAATTTTTTCCTCTTCTACTGTTTCTGCTATTTCTTTTTTATAAGCTTCAGCTGCTGAATTATCGTCTTTGCATGCCCAAAAACATGCTATAATTACGGTTATTGCTATTAATCGTTTTAAATGCATTAATGATGCTAATTATAAATTATTTCCCCAATTTTCTAATTCTTCTTCAGACCATAAATCTGGGAAGAAAATACGTCTCTGATATTTAGGATGCATATACTTTTTCCAATCGCTACCACCTGTAGCTTCACCATCACCTATACCACTTTCAATATAATGTTTAGCGGCATTATAGTGTGCCATTACCCAAGTAACGTTTACTGTATAATCGAAATGACGCATGGCTTTCACTAAGTCTTCGTCCTTTTGATCTTCAAGTGGTAATTCCTTAAAACGTGTCCAAAGGTTTTTAGTGTTATACGTTTCCATAAACCTTAAAAACTCATCTTTATAACGTTTTTCAAAATTAACCAAAAGTGTGGATTTTTTTCCAGTTTTATGATCTTTTCCTGCCGCTTGCCAATACAAATGCTCAAAAGCATGAGTGTATGGAGTATTTCTATCTATGTCTTTTCTAAATCTGTAATCTATGAGATTAATTAATTCTGTTGATGCAAACTCTATTAAACGGTACTGTGCGCTTTGAAATCCGCTTGCAGGTGTTAGTGTATAACGGAATTTCATATATTGTTCTACCTCCATACCTTCTCTCATTATATTGAAAGAGGTTGTCAACATATCAAAGTAGCGACTGATGCGCATAATTTTATTTTCAAAGAAAACCACGTCCAAATCCTTTTTTTCCGCTACTTGAGAAATTTCCCAAAGAATCATCTTAAAAATAAGTTCATTGATTTGATGATAGGCAATAAACACCATCTCATCTGGCAACGTAGTTCGTTGAATCTGAAGGTTTAACAACGCATCTGTTTGTATATAATCCCAATACGTAATCGGCTTGCTATAAAGCAAGCCGAATAAATGGTCGTCTGTATCTTGGTCTATTTTTGTGTACTTCTCCTGAAGTGCTTTTATAATGTCGTCGTAGTTAGGTTGGTCTGGCATAAATTTTAATGAAAGGTTTTAAAAGAATGTTTAAGCCCTTTAAAAGCTACTAAATCTGCTCTAAGTGAGCCTACAGCTAAATCTGCTTTAATTTTTAATGGTATTTTATTTTTATCATCACTTACCCAAAGTGTTAAACTTTCTTCTTCCTTAAACACACGTCCAGCCATTACATAAGGTCTGAATTTTAAGGAATTTACTTTTACTTCGGTTCCGTTGATATCAAGCTCAACGGTTTCTCTACCTAAATATTTTAATTTAAAACCATAATTTTCTTCATCAAAAAACATATTGGTCATTATTTCATCTCCTTGTTTTAAAGACGGAATATCAATATTATTTCTTAAATAATAGTACATAGATACCATATCCTGAACATCTTGTGCTGTAGTGAAGGTATCTACTTTCTTTTTCTTTTTGTCCTTCACTATAGCCTTTCGTTCACTATGGTCGAAATCTATTTCTATATCCTTAGTATGGCCACCTTCGTCAATTTTTCTTATAAATTTATAAGGAGCCCCTGTTTCTTTATCAAAATAGCTTTCGTAGCGGTCTTCCACTTTAAAGAACCATTTAATTGCACCTGTTGTCCAACCTTTGCCGACAACATGATATACTGGCTTACCTTTTAACGTTGATTCTTTAAGTGATAAAGTTGCATTACCAGCTTTAAGAAAGCCACTATAACTCATCTTAAACTTAAACCACTCGCCTTCCTGAAAAGCCGATTCTTGATTTGCGTTTGGACCTTTTAATCCTACAAGGAATACTAATATGGTAAATAAATATTTCATAATCTCAAGTTTGTAAATTTAAATAATGTAACTCAATTTTCATGTTACAATTATCTTAAATACAATTACTATTCCAAATGTATTAAAACCCTGAAAAACAACCCAAAACATTAGCTGATTTTAAAAAAATTTCGATTAATGCTCACATTTTTAAAATTTAGCGATAGTAATACAGAACAACTGAAACACATAAGATTCTAAGGATATTATTTATGTGTAGAAATTTAGAGTTGGTTTTTTATAAGCGCGTTTATCAGTAGGGAGTTAAACGCGCTTTATTTTTATAATGTGCCTCGTTTGGCTTGTTCTCTTTCAATAGATTCAAATAAGGCTTTAAAATTACCTGCTCCAAAACCTCTTGCTCCCATTCGCTGAATGATTTCGAAGAATAAAGTTGGTCTATCTTCAACTGGTTTGGTGAAAATTTGAAGCAAATAGCCTTCTTCGTCGGCATCAATCATTATACCTAATCCTTTTAAGGTTTCTATATCTTCACGCAGTTCGTGGCTAAACTCTTCTAATCGTCCTGGTACTGCTCTGTAATATTCTTCTGGAGGTATTGATAAAAACTCAACACCTCTTGCTCGTAATGCTGAAACGGTATTTATAATATCATCTGTTGCTACAGCAATATGTTGCACACCTGGACCTTCATAAAAATCTAAATATTCTTCAATTTGCGAACGCTTTTTACCTTCGGCTGGCTCATTAATTGGGAATTTTATTCTACCATTACCATTACTCATAACTTTACTCATTAGTGCTGAGTATTCTGTATGGATTTGCTTATCATCAAATGATAAAAAGTTGACAAATCCCATAACATCTTCATACCATTTTACCCAAGTATTCATTTCTCCCCAACCTACATTCCCAACCATGTGATCTATGTATTTTAAACCTACCGGTTCTGGATTATAATCAGATTCCCATTTTGTGAAACCTGGCATAAATACACCGTTATAGTTTTTACGCTCTACAAACATGTGTACAGTTTCACCGTAGGTATAAATTCCGGCTTTAACCACTTCACCATATTCATCCGTTTCCACTGTTGGCTCCATGTATGATTTTGCACCGCGACTTGTGGTTTCTTCGTAAGATTTGCGTGCATCATCAACCCAAAGCGCTACCACTTTAACTCCATCACCATGTTTTACAATATGTTCGTTTATTGGATTGCTAGAGTTTAATGGTGTAGTTAAAACCAACCTTATTTTGTCTTGCTTTAGCACATAAGAAACCGTGTCCTTACTTCCTGTTTCTAAGCCTTTATAGGCATATGACTGAAACCCAAATGCCGTTTTATAAAAGTGAGCGGATTGCTTTGCATTACCCACATAAAATTCAACATAATCTGTACCTAAAAGCGGAAGAAAATCTTGCGCTCCTTCAAAAATCTTTTCTAAGCCGTAATCAACGGATTTTATTTCTTTACTCATTTTTTAATCTTTTGTCATTCCTGCGAAGGCAGGAACCTGTTTATTTTATTTAATTCATGTGGATTCCTGTCTTCACAGGAATGACAATCTACTCCAACCAAGATTTATAGTAGTCTTCGTCAGCTATTTTTAGTGCTTCTTCGGTAACTTTTAACGGCTTAAAAGTATCTACCATTACAGCCAATTCATCAGTTTTTACCTTACCTATACTACGCTCCATAGCTCCAGGATGTGGTCCATGAGGAATGCCTGCTGGATGTAATGAAATATGTCCTGCATCAATATCATTTCTACTCATAAAGTCGCCATCCACATAATATAATACCTCATCGCTATCTATGTTACTGTGGTTATAAGGCGCAGGCACAGCTAAAGGATGGTAATCGTATAAACGCGGCACAAAACTACACACCACAAAAGCATCAGTCTCAAAAGTTTGATGTATTGGTGGTGGCTGGTGTACACGACCTGTTATGGGCTCAAAATCATGGATAGAAAATGCATAAGGGTAATTATAACCATCGTAACCCACAACATCAAAAGGATGTGAGGCATAAACCATTTCTATAATTTCGTCTTGCTTTTTAATTTTTATTAAAAATTCACCAGACTCATTATAAGTCTCCAATTCTTGCGGTTGACGTAAATCGCGCTCACAAAACGGTGAATGCTCTAATAGTTGACCAAACCAATTTCTATAGCGTTTTGGTGTATAAATTGGTCTGTAAGATTCTACTATAAAAAGGCGATTATCTTCTGTGTCAAAATCTAATTTGTAGATTATACCTCTTGGCACTAAAAGATAATCTCCATATTTAAAATCTAAATTCCCAAGATGAGTTCTCAATTTTCCCGTGCCTTTGTGGATAAAAATCAATTCATCAGCATCTGTATTTTTATAAAAATAATCTTGGGTTGATTGTTTTGGTGCTGCCAAAATGATGTTACAATCACTATTTGTTAAAACAATCTTTCTACTATCTAAATAATCGTTTTCTGGTTTTACTTTAAATCCATGAAAACGATAAGATTGTATATTATTGGCCTTGGCAACTTTTGGGGCAACACTGTACTGTTTTTTAATTTCTTTGACTTGTGTTGGACGTTGCTCATGATAACTATTGGTAGACATCCCATCAAAACCTATAGTACCAAACAACTGCTCGTAATAAAAAGAGCCGTCAGGTTTTTTAAATTGTGTATGTCTTTTTGGAGGGATTTTCCCTAATTTATGATAAAATGGCATTTTATATAAAGTTTATACGTTAAAAGGTTTATACGTTTATTTGTATAAATCTAACTGTTTTTAAAGGTACAAAAAATGCGTGTTTATTCTGGGTTTCTCTTGATGAGAAAATGAAGATAAAGTTTTATGTTTTGCCAGAATGGTTTCATAATGATACAAATATCTAAAAATTATCTGAAATGCTGAAACAAATACTAAAGGACAACACTAATTTTATTAAAACCAAAAGCCTAAGTTAAAAAACCATTGACCATCTCCAGTTTCTGGTGAATATGCATACTTCCCTTCAAGTGGACCAAGAAAAGTTTCTAAAGAATAACCAACGGCATAACCACTGTAATTTGGAGAAGAAAAGAATTGACCAGACTTAAATAAACCATCTTCAATATTAGCATAATTAGCAGCTAAAAGAATATGGTGTTTTTCAAAAATCTCATAATCTAACGTAAATGTTGCCTTTACAAAACTATCACCCGAAAGTTCTAAATAATCATACCCATAAAAGGATTGAAAATTATTTATAAAATTATTACCATAGCCTCCCAAACCAAAGCCTAAAGTTGTTGTAGAGCTTTCACCTATTTTAAACCCACCACTAGTTTCGGTTTTAAGAGCCACTTTATCACTAAAACTAAAAGCATATCCAATATCTGCCTTAGCAATGGAGAACTCTTCAAATCCTTCGATAAAATCTGAAGCATTTAAATACAAATGAAAATCACCATTAAAATAAAATCCGTTTTTAGGGAAATATTTACTATCGTAATCATCAAAAATTAAATTTCCAAATACGCTGTAATAGTTTGAGTTTTCAAAAGTAATATCTTCATCCTGTTCGTCTTCGATTATGGTTTCAGAAGTGATTTTAAGACGCTTATATTCTGCACCTACACGAAGTGCAAAATCTTTTCTAAATATGGTTTGGACATAAATTTGATTTGTAAAATCAGTCAGTTCTACATCTATTTTATTTAAACCTATTAATGAAGGTGAGCCTTCATCTAGTGCCAGTAATGCATTAACACCTTTGTTAAATTGGCTAAAACGCGACTTTACTCCTACACTTAAGTAAAAACCTTTGTCAATAAAATAATCGAAATTGTACCTGGAATTATCTCCTAAAATAAGGTCTAAAGAAGCGATGTCGTTATTAAATAATAATCTTTTTTTAGTTAAGTTAGCAAGTACAGCACTTTTGTACAAACCGTCATAATGTACTCCTAACCGCAAGAAAGTAGTAGTGGGAGACTCTCTTAATTCTCCTTTTAAATTATACCCAGATTTATCAGTACTTGGTTCTAGGTAATATCTAAACGTATCAAAATTATTTGTTGCAATTAGGTTGTTAATTCCCTTTTTTAAATCTTCATAACTAACCTTGTCATTATTATTAAACTTCAACTTTCCAATGATATAAGACCTTGTATATCTCTCGTTTCCGGATATGTTTACTGAATTAATTCTTAGACTGTCTAATTGATTAACCTTTGGTCTTTCGTAATTATCCTTTTGTTGTTGTTTGATAGTTTTTAGTTTTTCCAAATTTACTCTTGCAGCGGTTTCTCCATTTGCTATAATATCTTCTCCTTCACTAAAAGAAATCACAGAATAATTAGTAATATCTGGTTTAATATATACATCTGTGAGAGGTGCTTTATTCTTCATCGCGTTTATAGTGCGAAAATTATTGATTTGAAGAAGGATTTCTGGTGCTGACTTTAAAGATTCCCTATCCTTTAATGCATCTTGTACATCTACACCAATAATAATATCGATGCCTTTGGCTCTTAATTCCTCTACAGGAAAATTATTAGTTACACCTCCATCAATTAATATTCGGTCGTCTATAATAACAGGCTGAAATAGCGATGGTAATGCACCACTTGCAGTTACGGCTTCAGCTAATCTACCTTTATCCATAACAATAGACTCTCCTGTTTCTATATCTGTGGCAATACAAAAAAACGGAATTGGCAACTTCTCAAAATCTGTTATTTCATTCACAGGAAGCATTAGTTGATATAATAAATTATAGACATTTTGTCCTCGAGATAATGCTGAAGGTAAGTTGATTTTAAAATTATCAAACGGTAAACTCACTGCGTACTTTTCAGAGTTTTCACGTTCGTAAAATGACTTAGCCGCTCTTGGAAAAGCATCATTTATCAGTACATCGAAATCCTGATTATTAAACATTGTTTCTAATTGTTTACCCGAATAACCTGAGGCATACAATGAGCCAATAATAGCTCCCATACTTGTGCCTGCAACATAATCTATTTTTATTCCTAGGCTATCTATAACCTTGAGTACACCTATGTGCGCAAATCCTTTTGCACCACCACCACTTAAAACTAAGCCAACTTTAGGCTCTTGGTTTTCTTGCGCCACTACTAAATTGCAACTTAGCAATATACATGTTAGTGTTAGGATAAAATATTTGTAATTAGGCATTTTTATATGTTTTAGGGGCAATGTCAATTTTTTTATTCCTTATGATAGTAATTATAAATTTTATTCGCTCTAGACACTCCTACCACAGCTTCCAATTCATCTAACTTGGCATTGGCTATTCTTTTAACTGTTTTAAACTGTTTCATTAAGTCTATAATCGTTTGTTCACCAACTCCTGGTATATTTTCTAGCTCAGTTGTTAAAGCACCTTTGCTTCTCTTATTTCGATGGTGTTCTATTCCAAAACGGTGCGCTTCGTTCCTTAGTTGTTGAATAATCTTTAGCGTTTCACTTTTTTTATCTAAATATAAGGGAATTGGATCATTTGGATAAAATAATTCTTCTAAACGTTTTGCAATTCCGATAATTGCTATTTTCCCTCTTAAACCTAATGCATCTAAACTTTTTAATGCTGAGGATAATTGTCCTTTTCCTCCATCTATAATTATAAGTTGTGGCAAAGGTGCGTCTTCATCTAGCAAGCGTTTATAACGTCTATACACCACTTCTTCCATTGATGCAAAATCATCTGGTCCTTCGACTGTTTTTATATTAAAGTGTCTGTAATCTTTTTTACTTGGCTTACCATTTTTAAAGACTACACAAGCTGCAACGGGATTTGTACCTTGTATATTAGAATTATCAAAACATTCTATGTGTCTAGGTTCTTCAGAGAGGCGCAAATCAGCTTTCATTTGTGCCATTATTCTGTTGGCATGACGGTCTGGATCAACTATTTTTATCTGCTTTAGTTTATCCATACGGTAATACATGGCATTACGCTTAGATAAATCTAGTATATTTTTTTTATCACCAAGTTTTGGAATGGTTACCTTTATTTCTTCTCCTAAATTAACTTTAAAAGGCACATAAATTTCTTTGGAGTTAGAATTAAAACGTTGACGGATTTCTGTTATGGCTATTTCTAATAATGCTTTATCGGTTTCTTGTAGTTTCTTTTTTAATTCTAGAGTATGCGATCTAATGATAGATCCATAACTTAACTGCAAAAAATTAATGTAAGCATAAGTCTCATCACTTACAATAGAAAACACATCTACATTGCTAATCTTAGGATTAACTACAGTAGATTTAGCCTGATAATTTTCTAATACCTCTAGCTTTTCCTTAATTTTTTGAGCATCCTCAAACTGCATCGCTTCAGCATACTGTTTCATTTGTACTCTAAACTGCTGTAATGAATCTTTAAAATTTCCTTTTAAAATTTCTCTGATTGCAGTAATATTTGAATGGTATTCTTCTTCAGTCTCATAACCTTCGCATGGCCCTTTGCAGTTTCCTAAGTGATATTCTAAACAAACTTTGTACTTACCAGCATTAATTTTAGCTTCAGATAAATCGTAATTACAAGTCCGCAACTGATACAAGCCTTTTATTAAACCTAAAAGTGTTTTTACGGTTTTCATACTTGTGTATGGCCCAAAATATTCAGAACCATCTTTAATAACCCTTCTGGTTGAAAAAATCCTTGGAAATCGTTCCTTTTTTATGCAAATCCAAGGGTAAGATTTATCATCCTTTAGCATCACATTATACTTAGGTTGATATTTCTTAATTAAGTTATTCTCTAACAGTAAAGCATCATTTTCGGTTTCTACTACAATGTGCTTTATAGAGGTTATATTTTTTACCAAAACCCTAGTCTTACCATAATCATGATGCTTAGTGAAATAACTGCTAACTCGCTTTTTAATGTCTTTGGCTTTACCGACGTAGATGAGTTTGTCTTCAGCATCAAAATATTGATACACACCTGGTTGGTGAGGCAGTGTTTTTATTTGTATTTCTAAAGCTGTTTTTGGCATTAACCCAAAGGTAGTAATTCAAAAAATATTTATGTGATTTCAATTAACTTTATAACTATCTTGCGCCACTTTTTTATAAATTAAAATATGACAAAAAAGATTTTAGGACGTATTGATAAGATTGACTTTCCTGAATTAAAACTTAAAAATGTTGATGTAAAAATTGACACAGGAGCTTACACTTCTGCCATACATTGTTCAAAAATAAGAGAAGAGAATAATAAGCTTTATTGCATTTTTGAAAAGAAAAACCACCCCAACTTTAAAAGTGGTGAAATTGTGTTTGAAAACTACTCTTATACAGACGTAAAAAGTAGTAATGGCCATAAAGAAAACCGATATAAAATTAAAACAACGGTTGTATTCTTTGGAAAGTGCTATAAGATTAACTTAACTTTAAGCACTAGAGACGATATGAAATTTCCTGTTTTAATCGGTAGGCAATTTCTAAAACAAAAATTTTTAGTCGATGTTGATTCTGAAAACCAATCCTTTAAGCAAACTATAAATGAACATAGTAATTCTATCGCGTAATCCTGGCTTATATTCTACTGCACGGTTAGTAGAAGAAGCAGAAAACAGAGGTCATGAAGTTGAGATTATTGATCCATTAAAATGCGATATCATTATAGAAAAAGAAAAGCCAACCATTTACTATAAGGATAGATATTTGGATTATGTTGATGCCATAATTCCTAGAATTGGTGCTTCGGTAACATTTTTTGGTTGTGCTGTAGTAAGACAATTTGAAATGATGAATGTCTTTACTACAGTGTCTTCTGATGCTATTATAAGATCGCGAGATAAACTACGAAGTTTTCAGCGCCTCTCTAAGGCTGGTATCGGCATGCCAAAAACGGTTTTTACAAATTACTCTAGAGATGTTGAAGAAGTTTTAGAGCATGTTGGTGGCCCACCTGTAATTATAAAACTACTTGAAGGTACGCAAGGACTGGGTGTGGTTTTGGCAGAATCTAAAAATGCTGCAGAATCTGTACTTGAAGCTTTTAATGGACTACAAGCAAGAGCATTAGTGCAAGAGTATATCGCAGAGGCTAAAGGTGCTGATTTAAGAGCGCTTATCGTAGATGGACAGGTTGTTGGCGCAATGAAACGTCAAGGTAAGGATGGCGAATTTAGGTCAAATTTACACAGAGGTGGAACTGCTGATTTAATAAAACTTACTGAAGAAGAACTAAAGCTAGCTATAAAAGCTGCTCGCGCCTTAAAGTTGCCTGTTTGTGGTGTAGATATGCTACAATCTTCAAGAGGACCTTTAATAATGGAAGTAAATTCTACTCCTGGTTTAGAAGGCATTGAAGGAGCAACTCAAAAAAATATTGCAAAAGCGATTATTACTTTTATTGAAAGAAACAGAAAATAGACTCTTTTAGCCCAACAGTAAGAGTCCCTTCCCTCTTGGAAGGTTAGGATGGGCTTATAAATATGAGCGAAAAAGAAATATTACATATCCTAGGAAAAAAAGTAGCATTA
Source organism: Winogradskyella pulchriflava (assembly GCF_042434315.1). Lineage (NCBI taxonomy): Bacteria > Pseudomonadati > Bacteroidota > Flavobacteriia > Flavobacteriales > Flavobacteriaceae > Winogradskyella > Winogradskyella pulchriflava. The sequence continues at coordinate 350,797 of NZ_JBHLTQ010000001.1, forward strand.
GGAGAAAGTGCAAAAGTGAGTTTTAATGTTGCCAAGTTGCACACCCAAAACACAATTGATGTACCTGTAATTATTGAACGCTCTAAAAAGCCAGGACCAACGGTATTAATTACAGCAGGTATTCATGGTGATGAAGTTAATGGAGTTGAGATTATCCGACAGGTTATAGCAAAAGGAATAAACAAACCTAAAAAAGGAACTATAATTTGTATTCCTGTTATTAATGTGTTTGGCTTTATACACATGGATAGGGAGTTTCCAGATGGTAGAGATTTAAATCGTGTGTTTCCTGGTGGAAAAGGAGGTTCGTTAGCGAGTAGAGTTGCACATAAGTTAATGACCGAAATTGTACCACATGCAGACTTAATTTTAGACTTTCATACTGGTGGTGCAGACCGCTTTAATGCTGCGCAAATACGAATTATAAAGAATGAAGTGGTTTTAGATGAATTAGCACAAATCTTTGGAGCACCAATAATTTATTATTCAAAAAACTTAAACAAATCCTTCAGAAATTCCTGTTACAAATTAGGCATACCAATGTTATTGTTTGAAGGCGGAAAATCATTTAATATAGATAGTACAATAACCAATACTGGTGTTAATGGCATTAAGCGTGTATTGAATCATCTTGGAATGCTAAACCGAAAGTTTAAAGTTTCTGAACCTAAAAAGAATTGCATTAGAATTCTAGATAGTAAATGGATAAGAGCTAGCCACTCAGGTATGTTTAAATCGGACGTGTCTGTTAACACACTGGTTAAAAAAGGGGATGTTTTAGGTCATATTACAGACCCTTATGGTAGTTTTAATTATTTTGTTAAAGCACCTAATAATGGTTACATTTTCAATGTAAATGAATCTCCTATAATCTATCAAGGTGATGCAATTTTTCATATTTCAACAAAACTAGAATCGTGAACAAATTTGATTTACGGCATAAATATAAAGCCTTAAGACAAGAGCTTTCAGAATCTCAAATTGAAGATCTTAGTTTAGCCATAGCCAACCAATTATTAAAGCTTAATATTTGGGATAAATCTTTATATCACATCTTTCTAACTATTGAAGAACAGAAGGAAATAAACACAGAATATATTTTAAACATTTTAGCCGGAAAGGATAAAAACATTGTTATCTCAAAAAGTAATTTTGATGATTATTCAATGAAGCATTATTTACTTACCGATAGTACTAAAATTAAAAAAAACAAATACAATATCCCAGAACCTGTTGATGGTATTCCTATCGCTTCAGAAAATATTGATGTTGCTTTTGTGCCGCTTTTAGCATTTGACAAATTAGGAAATAGAATAGGCTACGGAAAAGGGTTCTACGACCGTTTTCTAAGTAATTGCAAACCTGAAACCCTAAAAATAGGACTTTCTTTTTTTGAAGCTGAAGATAAAGCTTTGGACGCTTCAGTCAATGATATTAAGCTGGATTATTGTGTTACTCCGAATGAGGTGTTTCGGTTTTAGGAGCATCCTTAAATGCCTTCTTATTAAACACAATCAAAATCCCAATCCCTGTGCTTATAGCAACATCTGCCACATTAAAAACAGGGTCGAAAAAAGAGAAATATTTTCCTCCAATAAATGGTAGCCATTCTGGCAAAACACCATTCCATATTGGAAAATGTAACATATCTACAACCTTGCCATGAAATACACCTGCATAACCACCATCTTCGGGTAAAAAGGTTGCTACTTGCATATGGCTATCACTAAACAATAACCCATAAAGCACAGAGTCTATAATATTGCCTAAAGCACCTGCAAAAATTATAGAAATAGCAAAAATCAATGTTTTAGACTTTTTCTTTTTTGTAACATCAACGAGCCAAAATCCTATGCCGATAACTGCAACAATTCTAAACAAGGTTAAGATGAGCTTCGAAGATTTATCTGAAATAAACGTAAAAAAATCGCTGAGCTTTGCTCCCCAAGCCATACCATCATTCTCTATAAATGCAATATGAAACCAAGAAACCACAGGAAAATCTTCACCTAATTCAAAATGGGTTTTAATATAAACCTTACTAACTTGATCTATCAGTAAAATAAGAATGATAATTATTGAAGCTCTTTTTAAAGACATACTTTTTCCTAAACAACAGGAATCCTTTTTAATATTAATCTGTTATAGCAAATGTAAATGATTATTCGTCTTTAACAACTGTAATATCTCCATTAATAGATTTCAAATACCATACAGATTCAGATGTTTCAAAATCATCTATGCTAACTTTACCGTTATTAGAAGAGGCTATTATTTTTGCATTATCAGTAACAACTTTAATCTTACCATCAATAGTATTTATCCTTGCATCTTTAGCAAAACCTTTAACCAAACAATGCCCTTGTAAGAGCTCAATAGAAATAGAATTGAAACTTCCTGAGGCATCTACAGAGCCAACATCACTTAGCACTTCTACATTTAGATGTTTCGGAATTTCAATATGCAATGTTGCGGCAATAACTTTGTGTGCATTTCTTTTATCATCAGGAATATCTATAAGTGATGACTGTTCCAAACTCAACTCAAGAGTATCCTCTTTTATTTTAGTAACAATTTGAAACTCATTTTGGTATTCGCCATCTAACGTTGACGTAATGGTAATAGCATCTGTTTGTGAAGTTAATATTGAAATATTAAATATCTGATTACCATTAATTAAAATCGTTTCAATATGTTTCTTCTTTATTTCTTTTGTTATTGTGTTTTGAGAGTAACTAAAGCATGAACACACTAAAAAAAGCATTAAACTACAAGACCTCATGGATTTTAAAAGCCTATGAGGTCTGTATATCTTGAAAATTCGATTTGTTATCATGAGATTCCTGTTTTCACTTCGACTACGCTCAGTGACCAAAAAGGAATTTGTTACTTCTGCATATTTTTTGCTTCAATACTCAATGTAGCGTGAGGTACTAATTTTAAACGTTCTTTATTAATTAGTTTTCCTGTAACACGACAAACACCATAGGTCTTATTCTCTATTCTAATCATAGCATTTCTAAGATCGCGTATAAACTTCTCTTGTCTAATTGCCAATGCTGAATTCGCCTCTTTACTCATCGTTTCACTGCCTTCTTCAAAAGCTTTAAAAGTAGGTGACGTATCGTCAGTACCATTGTTATGGTCGTTCATGTAGGCACTTTTTATTAATTCTAAATCGTGCTCAGCTTTGTCAATTTTTTCTTGAATTAAAGTTTTAAACTCTTCTAAATCCTTGTCTGAATATCTATTTGTTGTATCTGTTGCCATTTTATTTAGTGTTTTTGTATAAATAGCTTGGTATTGACCTCATCAAAAGCAATTTCTATACCATTATTTACATTGTCCATAATTTTTAATTCTTCGGTTAAGGTTTCTGATTTAATATACGCTTCATTAGAAGAAACAGCTGCTACAACTTGAGCATCTTTTTGAAGTTCTACGTCAATTCTATCCGTAACCTCAAAACCTGAATCTTTACGTAAGTTTTGAATACGGTTTACGAGCTCACGTGCAATCCCTTCTTTACGTAATTCTTCAGTTATAGTAACATCTAACGCGACGGTAAGTGCACCTTCATTTGCAACAAGCCATCCCTCAATATCTTGAGACGTAATTTCTACATCATCCAATCCCAAATTAATGATTTTTCCGTTAACTTCAACGTCTAAATTGCCATTTTGTTCAATTTTTTTAATATCATCTGCACCAAAAGCATTTACAGCACTGGAAATCAACTTCATATCCTTACCAAACTTAGGGCCTAAGACCTTAAAATTTGGTTTAATCTGCTTTACTAATATATCCGAAGCATCTTCTAAAAGCTCTATCTCTTTTATATTTACTTCGTGCTTTATTAAATCTGAAACTGCAGCAATCTCTTCCTTTTGTTGTTGACTATCTACAGGAATCATAATTTTTTGCAATGGCTGGCGTACTTTAATCTTCTCCTTAGCTCTCAACGATAATACTAATGAAGATATTGTTTGCGCATTCTCCATTTTTCGTTCTAAAACTTTATCTATGGCTTTAGTGTCTGCTTTAGGGAAATCTGCTAAATGTACACTTTCAAATGTTTCTTTTTTAGTAACTGCATTTAAATCTAAATACAAACGGTCCATAAAGAAAGGTGCAATTGGCGCACCAAGCTTAGCAATGGTTTCCATACAAGTGTAAAGGGTCTGGTATGCCGAGATTTTATCGGTTTGGTAATCACCTTTCCAGAAACGTCTTCTGCTTAAACGCACATACCAGTTACTTAAATAGTCTTGTGTAAAATCTGAAATTACTCGCGCTGCCTTTGTTGGCTCATAATCCGCATAGTACTCATCAACTTTTTGAATTAATGTGTTTAATTCAGATAAAATCCAACGGTCTATTTCCGGACGTTCGTTTAAAGGAATATCAGCTTCACTGTAATTAAAACCATCAATATTGGTGTAAAGTGTGAAGAATGAATAGGTATTATAAAGTGTTCCGAAAAACTTACGGCTTACTTCTGTAATACCATCGCTATCAAACTTTAAGTTATCCCAAGGGTTGGCATTACTTATCATATACCAACGTGTGGCATCTGCACCATATTTAGATAAGGTTTCAAAAGGATCTACAGCATTTCCTAAACGCTTAGACATCTTTTGTCCATTCTTATCTAAAACCAATCCGTTAGACACTACATTTTTATAAGCTACGGAATCAAAAACCATAGTTCCGATAGCATGAAGCGTATAAAACCAACCACGTGTTTGGTCTACACCTTCTGCAATGAAATCTGCTGGAAAAGCTTCGTTCTTATCAATGAAATCTTTGTTTTCAAATGGATAATGCCATTGTGCATAAGGCATTGAACCAGAATCGAACCAAACATCTATTAAGTCGCTTTCGCGCTTCATTGGTTGTCCTGAAGGTGAAACTAAGATGATTTTATCGACTACGTTTTTGTGTAAATCGATAGTTTCATAGTTTTTTTCAGACATGTTACCGACTTCAAAATCGGCAAAAATATCTTCAGACATTATACCTGCCTTAACGGACTTCGCAATTTCATCTTTTAACTCGGCAACAGAACCTATACATAACTGTTCCTTACCATCTTCTGTTCTCCAGATTGGTAATGGAATTCCCCAAAAACGAGATCGTGATAGATTCCAATCGTTGGCATTTGCCAACCAATTACCAAAACGACCTTCGCCTGTTGATTTAGGTTTCCAGTTAATGGTTGTATTTAACTCATGCATTTTCCCTTTAACGTCAGTCACTTTTATAAACCATGAGTCTAATGGGTAGTATAAAATTGGTTTATCTGTTCTCCAACAATTTGGGTAGCTGTGTTTATATTTTTCAACCTTAAAGGCTTTATTTTCTGTTTTTAATTTAATGGCAAGCTCTACATCTACTGAACGTTCTGGTACTTCGCCATCGTCGTAATATTCGTTTTTAACATATTTGCCAGCAAACTCACCCATTTCTGGTCTAAAGCGTCCTTGTAAATCTACAAGTGGCACCAAATTACCATTCTCATCTTTTACTAACATTGGTGGTACTTCTGGTGTGGCTTGTTTTGCTACTAAAGCATCATCTGCACCAAAGGTTGGTGCTGTGTGAACAATACCTGTACCATCTTCAGTAGTTACGAAATCTCCAGAAATGACTCTAAATGCGTTTTCTGGATTATCGTTAGGAAGTGCGTATGGCAACAACTGCTTGTATGTGATGCCAACTAAATCCTTTCCAACAAATTCCTTAACTACATAAAAAGGAATTTTCTTGTCTCCTTCTTTGTACTCTATTAATTCTGGCTTAGTTTCAACTTGTTTGTATTTACCATCAAATTGCTTTGATACCAAATTTTTAGCTAAAACCACATTCATTGGTTGAAACGTGTATTGATTGTAGGTTTCAACTAAAACATAATCAATCTTTGGCCCAACTGTTAATGCTGTATTACTCGGCAACGTCCAAGGTGTGGTCGTCCAAGCTAAGAAGTAAATATCACCTTCATTTTGAAGAAAATCTGGTAACGAATCTTCATTAGCTTTAAACTGAGCAACTACTGTTGTATCGGTAACATCTTGATATGTTCCTGGTTGATTCAACTCATGCGAACTTAGACCAGTACCCGCTTTTGGTGAATAAGGTTGAATGGTATAGCCTTTATATAATAAGTTTTTGTCGTAAATCTGCTTAAGCAACCACCAAACACTTTCCATGTATTTGGATTTGTAGGTTATATATGGATCGTCCATATCTACCCAATAACCCATTTTTTGCGTGAGATCGTTCCAGATATCCGTATAGCGCATAACGGCTTTTTTACAAGCTTCGTTGTACTCTTCTACCGTAATTTTAGTCCCAATATCTTCTTTGGTAATGCCTAATTCCTTTTCAACACCAAGTTCTACTGGTAATCCGTGCGTATCCCAACCGGCCTTTCGTTTTACCTGAAAACCTTTCATGGTTTTATAACGTGGAAAGATATCTTTTATAGCCCGTGCCAACACGTGGTGAACACCAGGTAAGCCGTTAGCTGAAGGTGGTCCTTCAAAAAAGACATAAGGCTCCTTGCCTTCTCTTGTAGTTACACTTTTTTCGAAGATATTATTAGCTTCCCAATAGCTGTTGATATCTTCAGCAACTTTTGGCAAGTTAAGTCCTTTATATTCAGGGAACTTTGTACTCATTATTCGCAATTCTTATAAGTCTGCGAAATTAAGGAATTTTTACTAAAATAGACCCAGACTAAAATGAAAAACAAAGACCGTTTGGGTCAGTTCCCAAACGGCCTTTATTACTAACTAACTTAAAACACTATTTTACAATAATTTTCTTTGTTATACTTGCATTTGTAGCTGTAGTCAACTTTATAATGTAAGTACCAGTACTCAAATTTTGCACGTCATATTCTGTATAAGTACCTTCAAATATGTTTCTAATTCTATATGCTGACTGCCCTAACAAATTGATAACATCTATATCTTTAATTTTTTCATTATTAGGATTCAGAACCACAATCTTCTTTCTACCCATTGAATAATAGAAGTTAAAATCTTCTAAGTCTTGGTCTATTTGAGAAAGTGACTCCGATTGTTCTTGGAAAACAATTTCGAACCTTTCGGTAAATTCTCCTGCTTCCGACAAAAATTCATAAGGTTGATCACTTCTTAAATCATAATACGTCTCCGTAAGGTTATCCCTTAAGAATAAAGATTGGTCGTCTTCTATGTTTTCGGTTTCCGTAAGGTGAATTGTATAATTGTATGGCCCAGAAGTTCTTAATGTTAACGGAACTACCTTATCATTCGTAATAGAACTATAGGCTTGGATAATCATATCCTCATCGTTCAGTACTAAATTAAGATCGTCATCATGTGTGTCTACATTCTTGGCATCATAACCGTAATCGTAATCATCTGATGTATCCTCACTAAACCCGAGTAACAACTCTCGCTTAGTAGCTGGTCCATCCACCGAATTAAACTCTATACGTATTTTTTGCATTATACTTTCTTGAGAATCTGAAACTTCCTGTCTTGTAGCTGTTGCACTTCTAAAAAACACAGATCCATTATCATAAGAGCCATCTGCGTCGGCTTCTTTAATAAATACACGTTGGCTATTATTGAAGACAATATTACCACTTGATACAATTTCTGTCATAAATCCTTGACCAACTGGCAAATATCGAGACGGTGTTTTTGTACCATCCTGGCTACCATTGTTTGCTCCTTCTATACCAACAAATTGGTATGCACGTATTGCACCTGTTTTATTGACTTGCGCATAACCACCATCATATTCATCAAGATTATGTGAGCTTCCACTCCATTGTTGCCATAATTGTATTGTACCATCAATCACACTTGCATTGTCATCAATAAACTTATGTAAATCAATTGCTGAAGCATATGGATTTCCTAATAAATAATCCGTTTTTGATACTGCTGGTACGGAACCACTTCCACCTGTATCTACAACTGGTATAACTATAGTTCCGTTGTTTGGCTTCCCTTCAAACAGATATTGTTGTTCTGGTCCAGAGATACCTGTTCCCTTTTGGGTATAACCAACACCTGGTTGCAGTGTTGTTGTATTCGGGTTTAAAAATGCATAATCATAATAGGTAACACCATTTATATAGGTGTATAACCAATATGTGCTGATTTTGCCTATTTGGTGGTATGAACTTGTAAACTGAAAGCTATTACCATCTGGTTTTTTTAACTGTTCTAATTTAAAAGTTGAATTATTTGTATTATTTGTAGAGAGATTATTATCTGTTAATGTTGTAGCACCTGTATTTCCCACTGGCGAAGCCCAATAGTTATACCAATATACACTAGATGTCCCCTCTTGTCTCCTCAGTAACCTTCCATCTGAAGAAGTCACTAAATCACTAGTATTTGTCTGTATCAACTGAGAATCATTGTTGAGATCCAAAGCTCCATTAAGCTCTAAATACCATGTGTTTTCAACTTTATTATCTCCATTAATAGTCAATGTTTTATTGCTATCTATAATTAGCCCCAAATTAGTGTGCGAATTAGAGGAACTTACATTATTACTAATCTTAACTATGCTCCATTCTTTATTAGTAGAAACATCTTCAATATCCCAAACATTACCATATCGCCAAGTACTTTGATTACTCCAATCACCATCATTTGTGGTTTCATAAGGCATAGGAGCTGTTTGTTCTTGAACAGTAGTAATATTCATTAACTTTAAGGTTCTGTTATTACCAGAATAATCAAATGTTTTTCTGTTTTTAATACCTGTCATAGGATAATAACCTATGAGATTTGCCCAAGGCACCGTTTGAAGTGTCTTAGTATCTTTTATCTCTTTCGGAATTATTTTTCCTTTAACAATTGCATTATCTGCTTCTATTTCTTGATAAACCATCTGTTGAATTTGCTCTTCGCTGAGTGCAGAATTAAAAACTCTAACTTCATCTATATCACCTGTAAAATATTGTTGGTTGCTAACATTCCTTGATAAACGCCCTATCTCAAAATCACCATTCCATGAGCTCGTTCCGTTTAAAGTTGTTCCTATTAAATTTGTTGCTGTTAACTCTTCTACTTTGACACCATCAACATATAAATTTATGTTACCAGTAATGTTTGAGAACGTACCTGCAATATGGTGCCACTCATTATAATTTACATTTGTTCCAAATAGAAATTTTGTAGAACCTGAAGTTGTCCTAATAGCTAGCATTAATCTATTACCATCCTTTACAAAAATTCTACAAGCATCATCTTCCCCTGCAATAGTAGCGTTTGCATTTCCTGCATTTGAATCATCAATTTTTATCCAAGCCATTATGGTTACCTGACCGAGACCACTTATAAAACTATCTCCTGTTAGGTAATCATCAACACCATCAAAATCTATAGTAGCGCTTACTGAAGGATTAATATTGAATAAATCTCGATAATCTAAATCTCCACCTGAATTTAAATCTCCATCTGAATCTGGTAATATCGATGAGTTAGGATCATCAATCTCATCATTAACATCTGTAGAGTCATTCATGTTACCTCCTTCAAAATTGTTATCTAAGCCATCATTATCAGAATCGACACCAGATAATGAATTTGCCATTCCGTTTTCTTCTATATCAGGTATACCATCATTGTCGCTATCGGTATCTACATAATCATATATACCATCTTCATCTGTGTCTTCCGGTATTAAAAAAGTACCGTAAGCATCGTCCACCCCATCCTCATTAAAATCAGCAAATAGAAAGCCTGTTCCACTTGGGTCTAAGTAATCAATTGTTGGCTGTGCTTCTATATTATCAGGAATTCCATCATTATCTGAATCTATATCTAAAAAGTCGGGCAGTGAAGCTCCATCTGTATTTACAGTACTATTTCCTGTACCAGCACTTAACGGAATACCTAATGTAGAAACCGTTTTCCCTACTTTACCATCAGCATCACCATCTTTATCTGCATCTGTTCCATTAGATTCCAAAACATCCGTTAAACCATCATTATCACTATCTCTATCGAAATGATTTGGGATTCCATCTGAATCAAAATCTAAATTTGCGCATACACCATGAGAATTTAATGTGCAAAAATCTGGATCCATATAATTAGGTATCCCGTCGACATCATGGTCAGCTGAAGGGTCTATATTGTTGGATTCATCAACATCTTTTATTCCATCGTTGTCATCATCTAAATCATCTACATCACTCATACCGTCTTTGTCATAATCTGGTAACGTTAGAATAAACATCTTTCCGTCTCCATTATCAGCAGTTGCTGCAGTAATTGTTGCCTTGGTTATTAACGAACCCGTAGGAGCAATGTCATCGAGATAAAATAGAGCAATCCCTATTGTTCCTTTATTCTCAATAACTCTGTCACTTAACCAATAATCAGAACCTGATGGAGGTGGGTTGACTACTCCAGGTGTTCCCAATCCATTTGGGCCTCCAGTACCTGTACCACCAAATCCCCAATATGATCCACCAGCATTATTTACAAAAGTTTCACCTAGAGATTGTTCAACATCACTATCTTCTGGATAACCAAAAAACTCAATATGGTAACAGTTATTTGCGTTACGCTCGGTTATAGCAATTACTCCACTAGAACTTGCTACTATACCACCTGAATAAAACAAAGTTTGTCTTTGTGCATCTGTTGTTTCTTCGTCTACATAATCATCACAAATATTATCACCATTACCATTAGCTTCAAAATAGTAATTAAGATTTAGAGATCTAAAGGCTCCCAACGCAGTTGTATTCCATGTAAGACTAGAACTTGTAATTTCTACATTTATACCATTTAATCTAATTTTATTTATCCAATGACCTCCAGGCCCTAACTGAGTCATTTCATATCCTGACGGTATACCAAAATTAAAATAAACATTACCGTTTACGGTAACACTCTCTATGGTAGCGGAATGGTTTTTATTTGTTTGGTTATCACTCCATTGAAATGTAACGCCACTTTGAATACTGGGAGCATTTGTTTGTGCATAAGTAAATGCACCTAAAAGGGTTATAACGTAAATAAGTAGTTTTTTATACATAAGCTATAATAGTTTGGGACTAATTATAATTATGTACTACAACTAATTTCTAGTGCAATGGATTTGTAATGTGAGGGAAATATATTTAATAGTAAGATAAAAACACTAAAGGGAGTTTTATTTACTTACCACAATAGTAGTGATTTACCAGAAAACAACCAAGAAAACACACATAAATTTTTCGTTTAAATGCTTTATTTCTCCGATAAAATGACATTTCAAAACAATAGTATTCATCAATAAATTAAAACAAATTGTAATTCTTTGTCATATGGCTATAAAGAGAAAAGTCCTAATAAATACTACTAATGAATGAGTTTATCAGTTCTTTAAATTCAAATCATGAGGTAAAAGGTCGACTGATTTTTTTTGAGAAATCAACCGACCTTTGTTTCTTTTCTTGATAGAATTATTTTAATAGAACCTTTTTAGTTAAAATACCATTGTTTTCTGTTACCAATCGTATGATATAAATACCAGCGTTCATATTCTTGACTTCATAAGTAATATTAGCATTATTGTTTGAGGCTTGATTACTAAACACTTGTTGACCAAGTATACTATATATTTCAATACCTTTTATATTTCTATTCTCTGGATTAGAAACTACAATAGAACCTGAATCCATCGAATAATAAAAATCTATATTTTGTATATCAAAATCTGCTTGAGACAAGGTCGTTGTCTTAAAAGTAATTTGAAACCTATTAGGAAAATAACCTTCTGAAGATGTAAATTGATACGCTTGTCCGTTTCTTAATCCAAAAGATGTACCTAACAAGTTATCTTTAATTTCTACATTTCGATCTCCCAAATTCTCTGACCAAATAAGCTCAATTGTATATGTGTAATTACCTGAAGTTTGTAATGCCAGTGGCACAATTTTATCTTCCGTTATTGGACTGTATGCTTGTGTCGTAAAAAATTCGCCATTTAAGAGAAGATTAAGATCATCTTGCATTAAATTTAAATTCTTTGTGTCATAGCCCTCATCAAAGCTGTCTGAGGTGTTTTCACTAAAGCTAAGTTGTAGTTGTCTATTTACCGCTGGTCCATCAACGTTTTTGAATTCTAAATGAAAGCTTTGCATTGTCTCTGCACTCTCACTAGTTCCTGTTTGGGCTATAATATTTTGCGATCCACAAAATATCAAGATCATAATAGATAGGATTTGTTCCTTTTTAAGTAGTATTGTTTTCATAGGTTAAGTTTTAATAAGGTTTATAATCTTAAAATTAACTATGTACTACAATAAAATTTTAGTCTAATGGATTGTAATTGAGGGGAATTGTAAACTTATAGTTGTTGAACTATTTTTTAACATTTACATTACAATAGTAGTGTGAAGATAAATACAGGCAATTCTTATTCGATTAAGTGGCTAAAAAATCGTTAAAACAATAAAATTGAATAAAATTTGCTAAAATGACCGATTAATAACACCTCATTTACAGGCAGTTAAACTATGAAATCAACCAAATCCTCGATTTTAGAAATCAGCTGTACCTTTATTTGCTGGCTTTTTAAAGACGTTTTACTATACTTAGATACAAAAATAGTTGAGAAACCTAATTTTTCGGCTTCTAAAATACGCTGATCTAAACGCTGCACTGGTCTTATTTCGCCAGATAGGCCAACTTCTGCTGCAAAACAATAATCGCTAGGCAAAGCAACATCTTCAGTAGAAGACAATATTGCAGCAACAACAGCTAAGTCTATTGCTGGATCATCTACTGTAATACCTCCTGTAATATTGAGAAAAACATCCTTTGCTCCCAGCCTAAAACCAGCTCTTTTTTCTAAAACAGCCAATAACATGTTTAATCGTTTTGCATTAAAACCAGTTGCAGAGCGCTGTGGTGTTCCATAAACCGCTGTGCTTACCAAAGCTTGTACCTCAATCATCAAAGGCCTAAGACCTTCGAGCATGGCAGCAACAGCATTACCAGATAGTTCTCCATCTTTTTTTGAAATTAGAATTTCTGATGGATTAGAAACCTCTCTCAAACCTGAGCCGTGCATTTCATAAATACCCAGCTCATTGGTGGATCCAAATCTATTCTTATGAGCTCTTAGAATTCTAAAAACATGATTGCGATCTCCCTCAAATTGCAAAACAGTATCTACCATATGCTCTAAAATCTTAGGTCCTGCAATATGCCCATCTTTAGTTATATGACCTATTAACAATACTGGAGTTGCCGTTTCCTTAGCAAATTTAATAAGCTCTGTAGTACATTCTTTAATTTGAGATATACTACCAGCTGAAGATTCTATATAGTCACTATGCAACGTCTGAATTGAATCTATAATTACAATATCTGGTTCTAAAGCTTCAATTTGTTTAAAGATATTTTGTGTTTTTGTTTCAGTAAGAATATAACAACTATTGCCATTAGAATTAATACGCTCGGCTCGCATTTTTATTTGTTTCTGGCTTTCCTCACCTGAAACATAAAGTGTTTTATAATTGAGTTTTAAAGCTATTTGAAGTAGTAATGTGCTTTTTCCAATACCTGGTTCTCCACCTAAAAGTGTTAATGAGCCTTGCACCATACCACCTCCTAGTACACGATTAAATTCAGCATCTTGCATATTTAGTCGTGTTTCTTGTGAATTGTCAATTTCGTTAATTCGTAATGGCTTAGAAGTACGCTTTACAGTTGTTGAAGGTGATTTCCAATCACTTTTTTCAGGTTTTTGAATAACTTCCTCAGCTATAGTGTTCCATTCTTTGCAAGACGTACACTGTCCTTGCCACTTGGCATATTGACTGCCACAATTTTGACAAAAAAAGGTTGTTTTTACTTTAGCCATGTGTCCTTCCCAAGATATCGGGAAACTATTTTTGAATTTAGGAAAGGCTAAAATAAAGAATTTCTAGATACCAATATGCTATAGCACCAGTAGGTTTTAATTTATTGACTTTTAATAAGAAGAACAAAAGGCCAATCTACAATAGATATCCTAATAAAATTCTTTTCTAGGGAACAGTAATTTTAGTTCATATCTTTAAACCAATTGACTATTGCTAAAATTTTTATCGTTGTCAATTTTGAAGTTAAATTTGAAAACAAGAATGTCCTAGTTCTTTTAAATAATGCTTCAAAGAAGTAATCAGTAGAAAGTGAACTTTTTTTAGTTTTCTTCATTGTCTTCCTCCTCTCCTTCTTTTTCCTCGTCTGTATCTACTATCGTTAGCTCATCAATTTTAGAAAAGATAAAATCTCTATCAATATGACTTACATCATTTAACGTAAGTGCAGACTCGTATAATTTCTTTGCTTTTTTGGTTTTTCCTACTTTTTCAGAATATTGAGCAAGATAATAAGTGCCTAATAATGATTCTGGGTTTAGTTTATTTGCTAGTTTACCAATCTTTTCAAGGGATTCTAAGTCGTTGCGTTGCTCGGCAATTTTAACGACCTTTTCAAATTCTTGTTCGGTAATCGGTTTTTTTATTCCAAATAAATCTTCAATTCTATCGTATCTATCTACTAAGTATTTATCTAAAGTGCCTTCATAAGGTAATACTTTCTCCTCTAGTTCTTTTTCTCTAAGCGGTTTGTACAATTCAAAAATTTTGTCAAAAGATTTGGCAATTGCACTATTAACTAACGTATAATGTGTATCGTTATTAAAATCGTCGAAATAATAAGTTAAGTATTGATTTTTAACTTCTGAAATCTGTGAGTTCGCATTTAAAACTGCCTTTCTAATATAAGGCAAATCTTTGTCCGAAGTTGCCATATAGTAAAATATGTCGTCCTTAAAAAACTCTAATCGTTCTCCTAAATAATCCCTAACAGTACCTGATAAATCTGGGCTTATACACACATAAGCATTAAACAGTGGGTCTTCTTTAAATAAATATGAATTGATAAAGTTACCCATAAGGTCATGACCTACAGCAACTCTAAATTTACTTGTATTGAATTTATTATCTAAATACGGAATTAACTCATCTGCTACAAAATCGTGAAAACGCAAACCAGATTCTTTTGGCAATCCTGTTACCTCATCGCAATAACCGTCATAGCGTCTCTCATTACCTTGAACTATACCAACTATAATAGAGCTTGGCATATCATCAAAATACGTTTGAAAATCAACTTGGCCAGAAATAGGCTCAAATAAATAATCACCATCAAAAACGATAATTAATGGGTACTTTATATCTGATGAAGGATCGTAATCTTTCGGTAGCTTAATTTTTAATTTACGAACGGAGTTTAACTTAGATGAACTAATCTCGTCATAACTAATTTGAGCAAATATTGGTGTGCATAAAACACAAGCCAGAACTATTAAGATAGTCTTTCTCATTTTTAAGTAGGTTTAGTTTCGGGAAACCAAACATACTAAAATATCGTTAAGAAGTGAATTTTTTTCGACGAAATGCAGTTAATCTTTCATTGCATCTTGGGTTTCGTACATTTTTTCGAGCATAATTTCTTTATCAATGTACTGAGATGGCTCTAGCAACAAACCTGCTTTGTATCGTAAAAGTGCTTTTTTTAGATTACCCTCTGCTTCATAGTACATGCCCATATAATAAGCGCTTAACATAGAATTCGGGAAATTTTTATTTACAAGTTTTGCTAGTTTTTCCATTGATTCTAAATCATCCTTCTTTTTAGAAGCCGCTGAAATAGCCCTTATGTCGTTTTCAATTAATTGCTTTTCAAACCCATAAAAATACTCGATGTCTTCGTATTTTTTCATTAAGTAATCGTAAGGTGAGCCTTCATACGTTAACACCTTTTCATTATATTCCTTACCATTTATAGGCTTGTATAACGCAAAAATTTCATTAAGGGCTTTTGGAATTCCTCTTCCTACCAAAGAGTAATGATTAGCATCTTCAAAATTATCGAACTTATAGTGCAGTTTTGTGTTTTCTATAGTTTTTAGTTGTGCATCGCACTCCACTATGGTGTTTCGCAATGCTTTTACATCTGCGTCAGCAGTAGCCATGTAGTAAAATGTTTCTTGCTCTAATATTGAAAGGCGTTGTTGTAATCTATTCACCATTTCTGGAGCTAAATCAGGACTTAGGCTTATATAAGCTCTAAAAAGGGGCTTATCCTTAAATAAGTAATAATTGATAAAATTAGCTCCCAAATCGTGCCCAACTATAACTCTAAAATTGGAAGCTTTATAATTTTCTTCAATATACGGCAACAGCTCCGCTGCTAAAAATTCATAAAAATCTGCACCTTCGTTTGCTGGTAAAAAAGTATCACCATCATAGGAAAAATCATCTTCTCTTGTATTCCCTTGTTTTACACCAACAACTATACAATCTGGAATGTCTTCCCAATAGGCTTGGTAATCAATATTTCCAGCAACAGGTTCAAATAAATAATCACCATCTAAAACTATGACTAAAGGATATGTTCTTTTAGCTTCTGAGTCATAATTTCTTGGCAATTGAATTTTTAATTCGCGCTTACCATCTAGCTTATAGGAATCTATAGTTTCATAAATAGCTTGAGCTTGAAGATTTAATGCCACAAGGCAAAGCAAAATTAAAGTGTAAAAATTCTTCATGATGTGGATTGGCATAAATGTTAAGGCAAGGTAAAAAATATTTCTATATACGTGTTTTCTTTCTGTTATAGATTGGTAAATATATTAGGGATAATCCTCCTAATATAATAATGATTAAGGTTTGTGTAGACCACATTATCCAACCAAAAGCTCTACTAGGATCTTCTAACATATTAAATAACACAAAGGCAATAACAACAGCTTCCGGAAACGAACCAATACCACCATTGGTAGCTGCAATACTAAAACTAGCTAATATAAATCCTATTAATACTGCAGCAAATGATATGTCGTTTAGCTCTGGTAATGCTAATGTTGTTACGTAAAACATAGACAAATAAATAACCCAAATAAATAGAGTATGAAATATAAATGCCCATTTTTTCTTCATCCTAAAAATACTCAAAGCTCCTTCTAATAATCCGCTGAGGAAGCTTTTTACTTTTAGAGCAAATTGTGTAGTGCTTCGTTTTACAAAAAGGTATAACGCAACTGCTAAAACCACTAAGGCAATAGCTCCAAAAATTAGTGTTATTGGATTAAATTTATCTACAAAGTAGCTATATATGAATTCAAACTCTAAAAAAAGCGCCAAAGCTATTATTAAAAGTAGCATTATAGTATCTGCAACACGTTCTGCTACAATAGTACCAAAACCTTTGTCAAAAGGGATGTCTTCATAATTAGTTAAAATGGAAGCTCTTGCTATTTCACCAGCTCGTGGGATTGTAAAATTGATGAGATAAGCCGAATACACAGCCATAAAGCTATTAGCAAACTTAGGCTTATAGCCTAATGGTTCTGCCATAAATAACCAACGGTAGGCTCTAGATGCATGGCTAAGAATACCAAGCATAACACCAAGTACAATATAAAAATAGTCAGCATCTTTAAAATACTGAACTAATTTAGGTAATGAAATTTGAGATAAAGAATACCAAACTAAAGCAACTCCTAAGAGCAAGGGTAACGCAACTTTTAGGATGGTTTTTGATTTACTCAATGATTTATTTTAGAAGATTGTTAGCTTCGTTAGGGAACACTAAAGAAGGCTTAAAAACTTTAGCTTCTTCAATATCCATAAAGGCATAAGTGATTAAAATTAAAATGTCACCAACAGCAACCTTACGTGCTGCAGCTCCATTTAACGTTATTTCTCCACTATTACGAGGTCCAGGTATACAATAGGTTTCTAGACGTTCTCCATTATTGTTATTCACAATCTGAACTTTCTCTCCTTGTATAATGTTTGCAGCGTCCATTAAATCTTCATCAATAGTAATACTACCAATGTAGTTTAGGTCTGCACCTGTACATTTAACACGATGAATTTTCGATTTTACAACTTGAATTTGCATGAGGCAAAGATAATTAATTTAAAGCGATATTATCTATAAGTCTTATATCACCTGCATATACCGCTATAAAAGCTCTATATGTCTTTTTTGTTGATTTTCTTTTTACTGGTTTTAAGGTAGTTGTGTCGGCAATTATAAAATATTCCAGTTCTAATAGTGGTTGTTTTTTAAATTGCTTACTAACCCATTCCGTAACATTTTTAGCACTTTTTGTGCCAAACTTAGTTTTGGCAGATTTTAAAGTCTTGTAAATAAATGGTGCTGCCGCTCTATGCTCTGGCGTTAGTCTTGTATTTCTAGAACTCATAGCAAGACCATCCTTTGCTCTATGTATTGGGCAGCCAATTACTTTTACAGGCATTTTGTGTAGTTCTACAAGTTTTTTAATAATCTGTAATTGCTGAAAATCCTTTTCTCCAAAATAAGCCATATCTGGCTTTACAATTTCAAACAAACGCTTTACTATTGTTCCAACACCATCAAAATGACCACCTCTAAAAGCACCTTCCATTTCGTGCTCTAAACCATCAAAAGCAAAAGATTGAGACTTCACATTATTACTGTAAATATCCTCAACTGTAGGCGCATATACAATAATAGTACTATCGCTTACTGTCTTTAGAAGTGCTACATCTGCGTCTAAATTTCGAGGGTATTTTACAAGATCTTCTTGGTTATCAAACTGGGTAGGATTCACAAAAACACTAACCACAACATAGCCATTTTGACTCAAGGCTTTATTGACCAAGGATAGATGGCCATTATGAAGCGCACCCATTGTAGGTACAAACCCTATGGAACTTCCCTTGACTTTTAAGCCCTCAATAAGTTGGGATAATTCTATTTTATTATGAAAAACTTTCAATACTGTAACAAAAAATTAACGCGTGCAAACATAATATTTTACTGGCAATCTGCACAAATTTTTGTAATTTTGCATGTTTTTTACTATTAATTTTCAAAAGCAGCAGATTTATGAAAGATAAACGAATATTGTATGTGTCCTCGGAAGTTGTACCATATTTACCAGAAACAGAGATTTCTTCAATGTCATTTGAAGCTCCAAGAATGGTAAACAAACAAGGAGGCCAGATACGAATATTTATGCCTCGCTTTGGTAATATTAATGAAAGAAGACATCAGTTGCACGAAGTAATTAGGCTTTCTGGTATTAATCTAGTAATTAACGATTTAGACATGCCATTGATTATTAAAGTAGCTTCAATACCAAAAGAGCGTATTCAAGTTTACTTTATAGACAACGAAGAGTACTTTAAACGTAAAGCAACATTAACAGATGAAGAAGGAAATCTTTTTCCAGACAATGATGAGCGTGCCATTTTCTTTGCTAAAGGTGTAATAGAGACCGTAAAGAAATTAAACTGGGCCCCAGACATTATCCATGTTAACGGCTGGTTAGCTTCCCTACTTCCGCTTTATTTAAAAGAGTTTTATAAAACAGAGCCTTTATTTACTGAAAGTAAAATAGTAACCTCTGTGTACAATCAAAACTTCGATGGGACGTTAGATACAAATATGATTGACAAAGTAAAATTTGATGGTTTAGATGAAGAAGCAATAGAACCTTTAAAAAAGCCTAACTATGTTAATCTTATGAAAATAGCAATTGATAATTCTGATGCCATAATTAAAGGATCAGAAGAATTGCCTAAAGAATTAGAAAATTACATAAATGATTTAACAAAACCTGTATTAGATTTTCATTCAATCGAAGAATTTGCAGATCCATATACAGAATTTTATAATAACACTGTTTTAAACAGTTAATAGCCCTATGAAAATAAATAAAATTGCACTTCAAATTTCAGTATTTGTCCTTATAGTATCAAGTTTTATTGCTTGCGATAAAGACTTTGCTACACTAGAGTCTGATATAATTAACCAAGATATTGCTACAAATTTTGATATTTTATCACTCAGTGAGACCAATCCTGCATTAACCGAAGTCATAACAAAAACAGAAGCATTAGACCCAGTGCAAACCAATGGTGTTGGATTCAGTGCGCTTGGGTTATATGATGACATATATGGCAGAGTTTCTTCTAGTTTTGTTGCCCAACTAACCTTATCAACTTACGCACCAACTTTTGGAGATGAGGCAGTAATTGATTCAGTAGTATTATCAATACCATATTACGGATCAATTACTGATATAGATGAAGATGGAAATTATACCTTTGATGTAGATTCTATCCTTCCAGAGGCAAGTTCTTACAATCCTATTAAGCTAAGTCTTTATGAAAGCTCATATTTTATTAGAGATTTTGACCCAAATGCTGAGTTTAATGAAGAGCAAGTTTATTATTCCAACAAATATGCTTCGTCTAGTGAAATGATTTCCGATGCCAGCTTAATGAGTAACGAATTGAGTATGCTAATGCCAAGCCCTGACCCTGTTAACCACGTAACATTAGATGCAAATGGCAATCTTGATATTAATGATAGAGGATTTATATTGACCGAATTAGATGATGAGGGAGAAACACAAGTTACATCAAGACAATTTCCTGGCATTAGATTAAAATTAGACCCTCAATTTTGGAAAGAAAAAATTCTTGATAAAGAAGGTGATGCTGTTTTAAGTAATGCTAATAACTTTTTAGAATATTTCAGAGGTATATATTTTAAAGCAGAACCTGTTAATGATGACGGCAGTTACCTTTTACTAAACACCGCCTCTACTAACTCTAACATAACAATTTATTATACAAGACTTACTCCTTCAACAACAGATGATCCTGATGAGACAGAGCAAACGAGTTTTACTTTAAATTTTGGAGGCAATAGAATTAATTTTTTAGAAAACAGCTTCGATAATGAAAGTTTTGAAGACCTTTCAGAAGAAGGATCGAGTAGAGTTTACCTAAAAGGAGGAGAAGGAACCATAGGAAGAATATTATTATTCAATGGAGATAATGAAGATGACGACCCTGAAATAAATGCCTTTGAACAATTTAGAAGTGAGTTTGTAGTAACTGAAGATGGTAAATTTGTGAAATCCAAGCGCTTAGTAAACGAAGCAAATTTAGTATTCTATGTAGATGATAATGTACTCAATGGAGAAGAGCCAGATCGCATTTTTTTGTATGATATAGAGAATAAAACGCCGTTGGTAGATTATTTTTTAGATGGTATTAATAATGCACTACCTTTATTTTCAGTTTCAAACCATCTTGGACCGTTACAACGAGTTAATGATGATCCAAATGAAAATGGCATTAAATATAAACTTAAAATAACCGAACATATAAATAATTTGTTAGTTAGAGATTCAACAAATGTTGAACTAGGTTTAGCTGTTTCATTAAATGTTAATTTAGAAGAATCTATTGGACAAAGAAAAGTCCTAACGTCAGACAATTCTGATTTTACAGTTCCTGTTAGTTCTGTTTTAACACCAAGAGGTACAGTATTACATGGCAGTAATACTGAAGACGAAAGCAAAAAAGTGTATTTAGAGATCTATTACACAGAACCAAACAACTAAAAAATTAACCTATGTGTGGAATTGTTGGATATATTGGCCATCGAGAAGCTTATCCTATTATTATTAAAGGACTTCAAAGATTAGAATATCGTGGTTACGATAGTGCAGGTATAGCGCTATATGATGGAAAAAACATCAAACTATCTAAAACCAAAGGAAAAGTTTCTGATTTAAAAGAAAAATTAGAAAACGAAATTTCTACAAACGGTACACTTGGTATAGGCCATACAAGGTGGGCAACTCACGGAGTTCCAAACGACGTTAACTCTCACCCTCACCATTCTAACTCTGGTGATTTGGTAATTATTCATAACGGAATTATTGAGAATTACGACTCATTAAAAAAAGAACTTATAAAGCGAGGATACACCTTTCAATCAGATACAGATACAGAAGTATTGGTTAACCTTATTGAAGACGTAAAGAAAAGTGAAAACTTAAAACTTGGGAAAGCAGTTCAGATTGCTCTAAATCAAGTTGTTGGAGCTTATGCTATTGCTGTTTTTGATAAAAATAAACCTAACGAAATTGTTGTTGCTAAATTAGGAAGTCCATTGGCTATAGGTATAGGTGATGACGAATTCTTTATTGCAAGTGATGCTTCACCTTTTATTGAGTTTACGAAAAACGCCATTTATCTTGAAGATGAGGAAATGGCCATAATAAGACGTAATAAAGAGGTAAAGGTTAGAAAAATTAAGAACGATGCGTTAGTAGATCCCTACGTGCAAGAACTTCAACTTAATCTTGAGCAAATAGAAAAAGGTGGTTACGACCATTTTATGCTAAAAGAGATACACGAACAGCCTAATGCTATTTTTGATACATTTAGAGGTCGTTTGTTAAGCAATGAAGCAATGGTAAAGCTAGCTGGTGTTGAGGATAACATGAAAAAATTCCTTGCTGCCGACCGTATTATAGTTGTTGCATGTGGTACTTCATGGCATGCAGGCTTAGTTGCCGAGTATATATTTGAAGATTTAGCCAGAATACCTGTTGAGGTAGAATATGCTTCAGAATTTAGATATAGAAATCCTGTTATTACAGAAAAGGATATAGTCATTGCAATATCACAGTCTGGTGAAACTGCAGACACATTAGCTGCAATTAAATTAGCAAAATCTAAAGGAGCTTTTGTATTTGGAGTATGTAACGTTGTAGGTTCGTCTATCGCAAGAGAAACTGATGCAGGCGCATACACACACGCTGGGCCAGAAATTGGTGTAGCATCTACAAAGGCTTTTACCACTCAAATTACGGTGCTTACCTTAATGGCATTACGCTTGGCAAGAGCAAAAGGAACAATTTCAAGTTCAGAGTTTAGACACCACTTAATAGAATTAGAAATGATTCCTAGTAAAGTAGAAGAAGCTTTAAAATCTGATGCTTATGTGCAAACAGTCGCAGATATTTATAAAGACGCAACAAACTTTTTATATCTAGGTAGAGGATTTAATTTCCCTGTAGCATTAGAAGGAGCTCTAAAATTAAAAGAGATTTCATATATACATGCTGAAGGTTATCCAGCGGCAGAAATGAAACACGGTCCTATAGCTCTAATAGATGAACAAATGCCTGTAGTTGTTATTGCAACTAAGAAAGGACATTATGAAAAAGTGGTAAGCAACATACAAGAAATAAAATCTAGAAAGGGTAAAATCATCGGTATTGTCACTAAAGGCGACACAAGTGTTAAGGAATTAGCAGACCATGTTATTGAAGTACCAGAAACCCTAGAGTGCCTTACTCCGTTACTAACTACCATTCCATTACAATTATTATCATATCATATTGCAGTTATGTTAGATAAAAACGTAGATCAACCTAGAAATTTAGCTAAATCTGTAACGGTAGAATAGCTAAAACCAGATATAAAAATCTTATTTTTAAGCCTTAAAATTGTATGATTCTCAATTTTAAGGCTTAATTTTTTTTAAATATTACTATGCGTGCATAATTTTATAAGAATTTCTTATTGAATTTTCATATATTTAATTAAATTGCTCATCTAATAAATTAACTAATTCTCTAAAATGAAGACAATCTTAAAGCTTTTCACAATGCTTTTTTGTGTGGTATCCTTTGCACAAACCACCGTAAAAGGTAAAATTACTGACAATACTGGATTACCCTTACCTGGTGCAAACATTGTAGTAGTTGGTACTAGTTCTGGTACAGTATCAGATTTTGATGGTAACTATTCTTTAACCGTTGAACAAGATCCGCCATTTTCTATTCGTGTAAGTTACACTGGGTTTCAAGTACAAACAATTGAAGTAACTGCTAATAATCAAACTGTAGATGTAACCTTAGAAGAAGGTAACGAACTAGATGAAGTCGTTATTTCTGCTTCGCGTACACCAGAACGAATTTTTGAATCTCCTGTTACGGTAGAGCGATTTGGTTTAAAAGAAATTAAAAATACAGCATCAGCTGATTTTTATGATGGTTTGGAAAACCTTAAAGGAATAGATATCAACACAAACAGTTTAACGTTTAAGTCTATTAATACGAGAGGTTTTGCGGCTTTTGGAAACAATAGGTTTGTACAACTTGTTGATGGTATGGACAATTCTGCACCAGCATTAAACTTTCCATTAGGAAACTTATTAGGTATGACAGAAACAGATGTTCAAAGTGTAGAAATCTTACCTGGTGCTTCGTCAGCTCTATATGGTGCAAATGCATTTAATGGTATTTTATTTATGAGAAGTAAAAATCCATTCGACCATAGCGGCATTAGTGGTTATGTAAAAAGAGGTATAACCTTACAAGAAGCTGCTGGTGATAATGATTTTACAGACGTAGGTATTAGAATGGCATATAAGTTTAGTGATAAATTTGCAGCTAAAGTAAATTTCGGATATCTAAAAGGTACGGATTGGTATGCCACCAATTATGATGATAAAGATAGAGTTGGCGGAACGCGAGAGTCAAACATAAATTATGATGGAGTCAACATATATGGTGATAATGTTTCTACAAACATAAGAGATGCTGCTCCTGCACAATTTCAACCACTTTTACCAGATGTTAATGTAAGTAGAACAGGATATGCAGAAGTAGATTTAACCGATTATAATGCTGAAAGTGTTAAAGCAGATTGGGGATTATACTACCGTCCATGGGCAAATGATTTTGAAATTCAATATGTTGGTAAAATAGGAACAGGTTCAACGGTTTACCAAGGCGCACAACGCTATAGAATTGATAACTTCTTTTTACAGCAACATAAATTAGAAATTAAAAACGATAATTTCTTCGTAAGAGGATATATAACGGCAGACAAAGCTGGAGATACCTACATTTTGGATGCGTTAGGCCCAAATTTATTGCAACAATGGAAATCTCATGAAGATTGGTATGGGGATTATATTCCAGCGTTTATTGGAGCTACCCTTGGAGGTGCTACTGAAGCAGAAGCGCATGCTGCAGCAAGGCAAGTTGCAGAAACAGGTAGGTATGAGCCTGGCACACCTGAGTTTCAACAAGCTTATGAAACAGTAACAAATACGACCGGATTTTTAGAAGGTTCTGCAATTCGAGACAACTCAAAAATTTATCATGGTGATGCAAATTATAATTTTGGAGATATGGTAGAATTTGCAGAAATACAGGTTGGTGGTTCTTATAGAACTTACAAGTTAAACTCTTTTGGAAGTATTTACGCTGACGAGAATGGTCCTATCCTTTATTCTGAGATAGGTGTTTATTCGCAATTACAAAAATCGATAGAGTTAAATGAAACCTTAGATCTAAAACTAACAGGATCTATGCGTTATGATAAATCTGAATTATTTGATGCTTTTTTATCTCCTAGGATTTCGGCAGCTATTACAGTAAACGATAACCATAATTTTAGAGCTTCATTTCAGTCAGGATTTAGAAATCCAAGTACGCAAGAATTATACATTGGTTTAGAAACAGCTTTAGGAACACTGGTTGGTGGAGCTTCGGATATTGGTGATCGCTTCGAAAGAGATTATTCAGTAAGCCAATTTGCACAAAACAACTTAGGTCAACCTTCATCAATAACTCAAACTGCTGCTGCAGCTTATACGAACTCATTATTTCGTTCAGTTGAAGGTGAATTGACTAACGAAAACCGTGATGTAAATTCTAATGGAAGAGAATTTATTGGCAACCCAAATTATGTTAAACCAGAAAAAGTAAGTTCATTTGAATTAGGCTATAGAGGTAAAATAAAAAGTTTTATTATTGATGCCTCTGTATATTATAATTCCTACAATGATTTCCTATCAAACGAAACTGTTATTGCCCCTCTTTATGGAAATGTTGAAAATTTTGACTTAACAGGTTATGACCCAAACAACCCTGCGTCAGTAGGAGGGTTAAATTCTGATACGCAACAAATTTTGGCAGCATTAGAAAATGAAGATTTTAATGGGTATCAAACCTACACAAATTCTGAAGAAAAAGTAAACTCTTATGGTGCTGCAATTCAAATTTCAACTAAAGTATTTGACGGTTTTGATTTAAGTGCAAACTACACATATGCTAAATTAGATTTTGATGTAAATAAAAATCCGGATTTTAGAACTAGCTTCAATACACCAGATCATAAAGTAAAAGCATCTTTCGGTAAAACAGAATTATTTAAAAACTTAGGCTTTAATGTATCTTGGAGGTGGAGTGACAATTATTTCTGGGAGTCTTCTTTCGGTGACGGAGAAGTACCAGCCTTCCATGTACTCGATGCACAGGTTAATTTTAGAATTCCAAGCTTTAAGTCAACACTTAAAGTTGGTGCTACTAACTTATTACAAGACGAATACTTTACAGCATTCGGAACTGGTTTTATAGGTTCTCAATACTACGTGTCTTGGACTATCAATAATTTATAATAACGGAAAAGAAATTATTTAAAATGAAAAAACTAAAATATATAGCGCTATCATTACTTACCTTAGGTATGGTAGCCTGCGAGAATGAACTCGTTCAGGATATAAGAGATAGAAACAATACAGGTGTTGATGATTCATCATTACCAGAATTAACAGCTGGCACTGCTGATTTCTCAAATTACGTAGCTGTAGGAGCTTCGTTTACTGCTGGTTTTACAGATAATGCACTTTTTATTGCATCACAAGAAAATTCATTTCCTAACATTATGGCAAACATGTTTGCTAAAGTTGGTGGAGGTACCTTTACGCAACCTTTGATGAATGATAATTTTGGTGGTCTTATCTTAGGTGGTAATCCTGTAATTGACCCTTCTACTGGAAATCGTCTTTTTTCCGAAAGACTCGTTTTTGGTGGTGCTGGTCCAGTACCATTACAAGCTTTAAATCCTTCTGCAATGTCCACTACAGATTTTGCTTTAAACAACCCAACTGGTCCATTTAATAATTTAGGTATACCTGGTGCAAAAAGTTTTCATTTAGTTGCACCTGGTTATGGAAATCTGTCAAATTTTCCAGCTGCAGCAAACCCTTATGCCATCCGCGTCACAGGTAATGCACCAAATGCATCAATTTTAGAACTTGCTATGGCGCAAAATCCAACATTCTTCTCATTGTCTGAAATTGGTGGTAATGACGTCTTAGGTTATGCCACAACAGGTGGAGATGGTTCAAATCCAATCACGCCAACTGCAACTTTTGATGCGTCTTTAAATGCTTTAGTTGGTGGTTTAACTGCAAACGGAGCAAAAGGAGTTATTGGTAATTTACCAAACATAACAAGCTTATCTCATTTTACAACGGTTCCTTATAATCCACTAGATCCATCTAATCCTGATTTTGGACCATTAATTCCAACATTAAATTCTTTATTTGGAGCTTTAAATGGAGTTTATGCATTTTTAGAATCTCAAGGTGCAATTAATGATGCTGCCGCACGTTCAATTGTATTTACTGATACTGCAGCAAACGCTATAGTTATACACGATGAAAACTTGGCAAATATATCTACATTAATTACGCAAACCTTGTTAGCAAATCCTCAGTTCCCTGCATTTTTAGCTCAGTTTGGCTTACCTGCTGCTGCAGCTCCTCAAGTTGCTGGGTTATTAGGCATCATGTATGGTCAGTCTAGGCAAGCAACAGAAAATGATTTGTTTGTATTACCTAGTTCCTCTGTAATTGGAACAGTAAATTCTGATTTCGCAGCGTTTTTAGAGAGTCAAGGCTTATCGGCAGCACTTGCTGCACAATTTGCTACTGAAGGAGTTACATTACCTCTAGAAGACAAATGGGCATTATTACCACAAGAGCAAGAGGAAATAGCAATTGCTACTGAAGCATACAACGCTTCAATATTAGCAGTTGCCAATGCCAACGGATTAGCACTGGTTGATTTAAATTCAATATTAGAGCAGGCTTCATCTGCAGGTATTATGTTTGATGATTACAATATGAATACCGATTTAGTATTCGGTGGCTTAGTAAGTTTAGACGGAGTACATCTAACAGCTAGAGGTTATGCTTTAATGGCAAATAGTTTTTTACAAGCTATTGATGCCACTTACGGATCAAATTTTGAAGCTTCTGGTAACCTTGCAAAAGCAGGAGATTATCAAACAAATTATTCTGCATCTCTACAATAGAATAGTAATACTTTTATATATAAAAACACGCTTTTAAAAAGCGTGTTTTTTTTATTCAAAAAAGCCTAGTTTTTTTAAATAAAACTATATCTTTGCAGCGCGAAAAACGAGCTGTTTTTCATATTTAAATTATTGCAAAACAAAAACATATAAGTAATGTCAAAAGTTACAGGTAAAGTTGCACAAATCGTAGGCCCAGTTATCGATGTAGAATTCGCTGCTGGTTCAGAGCTTCCAAAGATTTATGATTCGTTAGAAATTAACAACCCAGATGGTTCAAAATTAGTACTAGAAGTACAATCTCACATTGGTGAAGATACTGTACGTACTATTGCAATGGACTCTTCTGATGGTTTAAGCAGAGGAACAGAAGTTACTGCTACTGGTGCTCCTATCCAAATGCCAATTGGCGAAGATGTTTACGGACGTCTTTTTAATGTAATTGGTGATGCTATTGATGGATTAGGTGATTTACCTAAAGCTGGTGATGCTGGCTTACC
Source organism: Winogradskyella pulchriflava (assembly GCF_042434315.1). Classification (NCBI taxonomy): domain Bacteria; kingdom Pseudomonadati; phylum Bacteroidota; class Flavobacteriia; order Flavobacteriales; family Flavobacteriaceae; genus Winogradskyella; species Winogradskyella pulchriflava. Next base: position 379,345 of record NZ_JBHLTQ010000001.1, read on the forward strand.
TATTCACAGACAAGCTCCAAAATTCGAAGACTTATCAACGTCTACTGAAGTTTTATTTACTGGTATTAAAGTAATCGACCTTATTGAGCCTTATGCAAAAGGTGGTAAGATTGGATTGTTTGGTGGTGCTGGTGTTGGTAAAACAGTATTAATTCAGGAGTTGATTAACAATATTGCTAAAGGTCACGGTGGACTTTCTGTATTTGCAGGTGTTGGTGAAAGAACACGTGAAGGAAACGATTTACTTCGTGAGATGCTAGAGTCAGGAATTATCAAGTATGGTGATGACTTTATGCACTCTATGGAAGAAGGCGGATGGGATCTTCAAAAGGTTGACAAGTCAATCATGAAAGAATCTAAAGCTACTTTCGTTTTCGGACAAATGAATGAACCTCCTGGAGCTCGTGCTCGTGTGGCATTATCTGGTTTAACTATTGCAGAATATTTCCGTGATGGTGCTGGTGATGGACAAGGAAAAGATGTATTATTCTTCGTAGATAACATCTTCCGTTTTACACAAGCTGGTTCTGAGGTATCTGCATTATTAGGTCGTATGCCATCTGCGGTAGGTTACCAACCTACATTAGCAACTGAAATGGGTGCGATGCAAGAGCGTATTACTTCAACTAAAAAAGGTTCTATTACATCTGTACAAGCGGTATATGTACCTGCGGATGATTTAACGGATCCTGCTCCTGCAACAACGTTTGCCCACTTAGATGCTACTACTGTATTATCTCGTAAGATTGCTGAGCTTGGTATCTATCCTGCGGTAGATCCTTTAGATTCTACATCACGTATCTTAACAGCTGATATTTTAGGTGCTGACCACTATAACTGTGCACAGCGTGTAAAAGAGTTATTACAACGTTACAAAGAATTACAAGATATTATTGCTATCCTTGGTATGGAAGAATTATCTGAAGAAGATAAAATGGCTGTAGGTAGAGCAAGACGTGTTCAACGTTTCTTATCACAACCATTCCACGTAGCTGAGCAGTTTACAGGCATACCAGGTGTATTAGTTGATATTAAAGAAACTATTAAAGGTTTTAATATGATTATGGATGGTGAATTAGATCACTTACCAGAGGCAGCGTTTAACCTTAAAGGTTCTATTGAAGAAGCTATTGAAGCTGGAGAGAAAATGTTAGCAGAAGCTTAAAAACAGTAAGCAGTATGCAGTAAGTAGTATGCAGTCGCTACTAATTACTAAATACTGATTACTAAATACTAAAAACTATGTATTTAGAAATTGTATCACCAGAAGCTACTTTATTTAGTTCAGAAGTTGATTCTGTAGTTGTACCAGGTGTAAATGGTGAGTTTGAGATGTTAAAAGATCACGCTCCTATTGTATCTATTTTAAAAGAAGGTACTATAAGAATTAATACACACACACAAAGTCATCTTGTATTTGATGAGTTACACACTGAAGTTGTTCCTCATAATGATGATAATAAAGTATTGACCGTAAAGATTAATTCTGGTACGATTGAAATGAAAGATAATAAGCTAATTATTTTAGCTGATTAGATTTTAATAAGATCTCTCAAATAATAAAAAAACGTGAAGCAAATTGCTTCACGTTTTTTTATTACCTTTATTTTCAACAAATTAATCATATCCTATGAAGCTATTCTACACGTTTATTGCAATTCTATTTATTCAAATTATTTTTTCGCAAAACTCAGAGTTTGCTAAGAATAGAATTCTCTTTTCTTTTAATGACTCTAAACAAATAAGTGCTATTGATGATATTGGTGCTATTGAAGCGCTTCAATTCCTTTATAATGATTTTTCAATTAAAAGAATTAAACTTCTTGATAAAGCATATTCAAAATCCAATAAAATAAATAATAGACCGATATTAATTGAGTTTAATAATACAATAGAGGTCGAAGCTGTTATTGATGCATTAAAAAACACAAATCTGTTTCTATATGTAGAACCAGATTTTATAAATTATGGATCGGGTATAAAAAAAGAAGACAAATTAACTCCAACTAAAAACACAGAAAATATCTTGTTTACTACAACGCCAAATGACACCTATTTTTTTAGACAATGGGCTTTGCATAATGATGGTACATTTAACCTATCACCTTCTACAGTAGATGCAGATATAGATATGATTGAAGCTTGGGATCATACAACAGGAAATCCAAATATAACTATGGCTGTAATGGATTCGGGTTTAAGAATGACTCATCCAGAATTTACAGGTAGAATCTGGACTAATCCAAATGAAACTACTAATGGTACTGATACAGATAGTAATGGGTATATTGATGATATTAATGGTTGGGACTTTGTAAACGATGACAATAACCCTACTGACGATCATGGTCATGGTACTAATGTTGCTGGTATTGCCACTGCGACTGGAAATAATGGTATTGGATATGCAGGAGTGGATTGGAGCTGCAAAGTAATGCCTCTAAAAGTGTTAGACAATAATAATTCTGGATTTACCTCTAATATCATTGAATCGTTTTATTATGCAATAGCCAACAACGTTAAAATCATTAGCATTTCTATTGGTGGTAGTGGGTTTTCAGTCGCTTACGAAACCGCAATTAACTCAGCTTACAATAATGGTATTATTGTAGTGGCATGTATGATGAATTTTAACAACAACGTATCATACTATCCTGCTGCTTTTACAAATACAATTGCCGTAGGATCTACAGACTCAAATGATGAAAGGACTGAGCCTTTTTTCTGGAGTAATACAAGTGGCAGTAACTATGGTAACCATATTGATGTTGTTGCACCTGGAAATTATATGTATGGGCTTTCTTATAGCTCAGACAATAATTATAATTCATATTGGGGAGGAACCTCTCAAGCAACACCTCTTGTATCTGGAATATGTTCTCTTATGCTTTCTTTAAACCCTAATCTAACTGTAGATGAGATTAGAGCAATTTTAAGAGATACTGCTGAAGATCTGGTTGGTGATGCTCAAGATACTGTTGGTTGGGATCAATACTATGGTGCTGGGAGAGTTAATGCGTTTAATGCTTTAAGCCGAGTTTTATCAACCGAAGACTATAGTTACACTAACTTGACCATTTACCCGAATCCTGTAGTTGATAATTTACACATTTCTACATATAAATTGTCAAGTATTAAAAACTATACCATTACTAATATTAGTGGGCAGCTTCTAAAAACCGGAATCATTGAAGATAATAGTATAGACTGTTCTTTTTTAAGTGAGGGTGTCTATTTTGTTAAACTAACTTCAGACTCTGGCATTAGTGAGTTAAGAAAATTTATTAAAAAGTAGAACTAAACCTTTTTAATTACATTAGTTACAATGCCCCAAATTACAAAGTCATTGTCTTCTGTAATTTTTATAATTGGGTAATCTGGATTTTCTGGCTGAAGCCAGACTTCGCCACCAGATACTCTAAGACGTTTTACAGTAAATTCACCATCTAAAAAACAAACTGCTATTTTATTGTTTTCAGGCTCTAGACTTCTATCTATAACCAACAAGTCGTTATCATCTAAGCCTGCTCCTATCATAGATTGCCCACTTACTCTTGCATAAAATGTAGCTTCTTTATTCTTTACAAGTTCTTCATCTAAGGACAAACGCTGTTCTTTAAAGTCGTCTGCTGGAGATGGAAAACCTGCTGAAATACCTGTGTCAAAAAAGTTTGTACCAGCTCCTTCAACAGCTTCTGGCACAAAAAAAGTTAAACTTCCTGATGTTTTTGTTATCATTTTACTACAATAATGTCGTTAATATTCGTGGTATATCTTGGGGACAAACGTTCTTGGCGCATTTTCCAAGTACGTTCTAAATCTTGATTTCCTATTTTAATTTTATCGCTTTTATATTTTCTATTTATAGTATCTATGGCAGACATTAAAGGTTTGTGCTTAGGGTCTTCTTTGTTAAACATATCTAACTGATAGTTGTCCGTTGGCACCAAACCTGTAACAATAACTCCTGCTCTTTTATATTTAATACCACTTTTGTAAATAGACTTAACTGCATTAACAGCTGCTCTACTAATTAGCAATGATGAGTCTGTTGGATATGGAAAACTCACAATTGTGCTTCCGCGATGTTGTTCTAAATCTTTTTTATGCCTGTTACTGCTTAAAGTTACAATAATCATATGGCAACTAGAGCCTTGTTTACGTAATTTCTCTGCACAACTCGATGCAAAAGTAGAAATACGTTCCTTTATGTAATTAATATCGTCGTAGGTATAATCAAAACTTCGGGTTGTGGCAATAGCTCGCTTACGTGTTGGCTCGTCTAATTTTATTTTAGAAACACCCTCTAAATCTTTTTTAAGCTTCCACGCTGTTATAGAAAACGTTTTGCGCACCCAATCATCTGGTAATTGTGTAAAATCATAAGCTGTTTTACAACCTTTTGCTTTTAATCGTTTTTGAAGACCTCTGCCAATTCCCCAAACATCTTCCAATTTCATCCATTTTAAAGCCTTAATCCTAGAGGCATCTGAGTCTATAACATAAACTCCTTTTGTTTCATTAGGAAACTTTCTAGCAATCTTATTGGCAACTTTGCTCAATGCTTTTGTTGGTGCTACACCTACGCAGGTTGGAATACCTGTCCATTTTAAAATACGTGTTCTAATTTGACTCCCATAATCCTTAAAATCGCAATCCTTAAACCCTTTAAACTGTAGAAAGGCTTCATCAATACTATAAACCTCAACATCTGGTGTGTAATGTTCCAATATTCGCATTACACGACTACTCATATCTCCGTATAATGGATAATTAGATGAAAGCACCTTAATATTATTTGCCTTACAAAAACCTTCCCATTTAAAAATTGGCGCTCCAAATGGTAATTGTAATGCTTTAGCTTCATCACTCATAGAAATGACGCAACCATCATTATTGCTAAGGATAGCAACTGGTTGTCCTTCTAGGCTAGGGTTAAAAACCCGCTCACAAGACGCATAAAAATTATTACAATCTACTAAGGCATACATAGATTGTAAAGATAAAATATTTTAGTCTTCAACGTACTCTAAAATATCACTTGGTTGTTAATCTAAAGTTTTACAAATGACCTTGATTTAACTTGTCTTTAAACATAAAGGTTAGCTGTGGTTATATGTTTATATTATTTATTCTCTAAACCTTTTTATTTTGAAAACCTAAAAGGTCTTACTTATCTTTACAGCATGCAAAACATCTTCGTTACCGTTGCAAAATTTCAATATTCTGCAGAAGCTGAAATTATTAAAGGCAGATTAGAGTCTGATGGCATACAGGTATTCTTAAAAGATAACATTACCATTGATACAGATCCTTTGGTAAGCCAAGCCATTGGAGGTATAAAACTAAATGTACTTGCTGAAGATGAAGCTAAAGCTCGCGACATTCTACAATCTATTTCAGCTTATACATTAGACGATAACGGCAATGCTATAACATGTTCTAATTGTGGTAGTAGTAACGTAAGTTTATATTCAACTATAAACAGTTTTAAGTCCTTTATTCATTTTCTATTGGGTATATTATCTGGTACGCTTCCTTTTAGTGCACGTTATGAATATAAATGCGACAATTGTAAAACAACCCTTTCCGTTAAGAACTAACAACAATATCGTAAGCCTGTTTTAGCTTAACCACAACAATTTCTATTTCCTTTTCATTCAGCTGGCCAAAACCAAATCTTATAGCACAGGTGTTTTTATCTTGATATAGTATTGTTTTAGGTAAAAATAAATCTAATTTTTCTGCCTCTTCTGCTAGTTTTACCAACGATATAGGCGATGAAAACTGCAACCAAATGGCTAAACCACCAGCAGGCTTTTTAAAATGTATAATATCTTTAAAATAATCAGCTAAATACTCGCATAATAGATCTCTACGCTGCTTGTAGGTTACAATATTTTTTTTGAGCAATCTATAAATCTCACCTTCAGAAATTAACTCGGATAACATTTGCTCTTGTATAATATCTCCTTGTTCGTCTAAAAGCGTAAGATAATTATCGGCCTCAGCAATTAAGTTTTCTGGTGCCACAACAAATCCAGACTGAAAACTAGGAAACAACGATTGTCCCATTTTACCCAAATAAATTACCATACCATTTGTATCTGCTGTTGCCATTGGTAGCATTGCAGAACCATCAAACTGAAAATCGTAATCATAGTCATCTTCAATTATGGCAAAACCATAATCTCTTGCCAACTGCAAAAGTTCTAATCGTCTTTTGGCACTGAGCTTTTTTGTGGTTGGGTAATGTCTGTGTGCACTTACATAAACACACCTAATTCGCTTCTTTACAAAATGTTTACGAATATAATCTACGTCCAAGCCTTCATTATCAACAGGAATGGTTCGTATTGTAGCACCAGCTTCCTGAAAAATAGTGTTTGAAGCATAATGACTCAACTGCCCAACCAACACCAAATCGTCTTGCTTTATTAAAAGTTGAGACACAATGTAGAGACTCATTTCAGTGCTACGTGTATTGAGCAAGTTGCTAGGCTGTATATGAAACCCTCGTGTAGCATTAAGGTAATTGCTCAATTGAGTTTTAAAAACAGATGCAGAAACTGTTGCTGCCTTATTCCATTTTTGTATAAGCGGTTTTCGTTTCATAGCTGCACTGTACCATCTCGAAAATTGATGCGTAGGATGCAACCGTAAATCTGGCTTACCATCATTAATAATATATTTAGCTTCTGTTTTTTGGAATTTTGAAGCCAAATGAAACGACTGCTGAAAAGGAAAACCAGCTTCTTTAGGATAGTTATAAGCCTGATGCACTTGTGCTGCAGTAGCTTTTATTTTTGCTGTGGTCTGCTCCGGAAATAATACAAATGTGCCTTTATTAGCAATAATCTCTACCCAACCTTGTGAGGCTAACTCATCATAAATAGCAACTGCAGTATTTCTGTGAACTTCTAGTAACTGACTCATCGTTCTGGTACCTGGCAATTTGGTACCTTTAGACAAATAGCCACGCTGAATAGCATTAACAATCTGCTGTGCCACCTGTACATAGACAGGTTGTACTATAGATTTATCGTAAGTAATGAGTTGTTTTAAAATGGCACCAACCGGACTATTCATTGTTTTAAAAGTGGACTATTTTAATCGTCCGGAAAGTTACGACTTTTGTACTTTCAATTTAAAACTAAAAATGAAAAATAAAATTAACCTTCTTGCAATACTATGCTTTGCTATTACTCAGCTTAATGCACAAGAAACCACACAGCAACTCGATTCTGTAACGATAACTGGCACACGTATCGATTTACCGTTTAGAGAAAATTCTAGAACCATAAATATAATTACCGCCAAGGATATTAAAAACAGTGCCGCTATAAATCTTGTCGATCTTTTACAACAAGTAGCTGGTGTTGACATCCGCAGACGTGGTACTGGTGGTAGCCAAGCCGATCTTTACATTAGAGGAGGTGGCTTTGACCAAACACTTTTGCTTATTGATGGCATTAAAATGGACGATGCACAAACTGGACACCATACAATGAATGCGGCTTTACCTCTTGAAGTGATTGAACGTATAGAAATAATTAAAGGACCTGCTGCCAGGGTTTTTGGGCAAAACGCTTTTTCTGGTGCCATTAATATTGTAACAAAAAAGAACTTAAAAAACTCTACATCATTAAATGTTGAAACGGGTTCTTTTGGTCAACTTAATGGCAATATTACTGCTGGTGTGGATTTAGAAGAGTCATCTCATATTGTTCATATTGGTCGTGTAACTTCTGAAGGTTACCGTTTTAATACCGACTACGATAATGCTAATTACTACCTAAAAAGTACCTTCAATAAAAACGCACAACCTATTGAAATGACTGCAACATTCTTAGAGCGCAAGTTTGGTGCAGAAAACTTTTATACTACAAACCCTACTTTTCATGAGTATGAAGAAACACAAAACAGCTTAATTGCGTTTACTACTACATTCAGAACAAGCAAGCTAAAAATTCAGCCTAGAGTTTACTGGAAACGCAATCAGGATCTATTTTTATTACGACGAGATGAGCCAGAATTTTATAGAAATATGCACATCTCTGATAAAATTGGAGCAGAAGCTAACGCCTCTTATACTTCAGAATTAGGTATTACTGGTTTTGGTATAGATCTTTCTAAAATTTACTTAAGGAGTAACAATTTGGGTCAGCGCAACCGCTTTATGACTAATATCTTCTTAGAACATCGTTTTAGTTTACTTGATAATAAACTGGATATTACTCCTGGTGTGGCACTCACCTATTTTTCGGACTTTAAGTTTCATGCATTTCCTGGTCTGGATGTTGGTTTTGATATCACCAACAACTTTAAGGTTTATGGTAATATTGGCTATACCTATCGTGTACCAACCTACACTGACTTATATTATAGTGATCCTGTAACTAGTGGAAATACAGATTTAGAACCAGAAGAAGCTTTTGCACAAGAGCTTGGGTTCAAATACATCTCACCTAAACTTTCAGCAAGTATTGCGGTATTTAATAGAGATGCTGATAATCTCATAGACTATATAAGGACTGATGTGTCTGAAGACGTTTTTACTGCTACTAATATCACTGAAGTTAACACCAAAGGCCTAGAGTTTGATGCTGCCTACAACTTTAATATCAAAACCTATACTCAAACTTTAGCGTTTGGCTACTCGTATTTAGATGACAATATTTTAGACCAAAACGAGGAATTATCACGTTATTCCCTAAACACCTTAAAACATCAGTACACAACACGATTAAGCACACAGTTGTTTAAAAATGTAAGTCAGAATATTGTTTACAAATATGCAGAGCGTACCACAGGACAAACCTACAATGTTTGGGATGCCTCTATTGCTGTAAAATTAAACCAAGCAGAATTCACTGTAACCGCAAGCAATATATTTGATGCAGATTATATTGAGTCTGGTTTTACACCAATGCCGCCAAGTAATGTTTTGTTTGGCTTACGCTATACATTTAAGTAATATAAATGCCACTTATATTTGAGTGGCATTTTTTATTTATTGCGTTTACACATACCCTATAGATTAATTTTATTATACAATTTAATCCAATTGGTAACGTTTTCTTAACTTTGGCATTCTAAAGTTTTTTGACTTTGCAATTAGATTTAAAAAACATACCTCGTGTTGAAACAATAACCAAGGAGGACTTCATAAAACACTATTTTAAACCTCAAAAACCTGTGGTGATAGAACGTTTTATAGAAGACTGGCCAGCTTATTCTAAATGGAGTCTAGATTATATGAAAGAGGTTGCTGGTGATAAAACCGTTCCGCTTTACGATGATAGACCTGTAGATTATAAGGACGGTTTTAATGAGGCACATGCCACCATGAAAATGAGTGACTATGTGGATTTACTTAAGCGAGAACCTACAAAGTACAGAATTTTTCTTTGGAATATCTTAAAGGAAGTTCCGCAACTTCAAAAGGATTTTACATATCCAGACTTTGGGTTAAGACTCATGAAAGGGCTTCCAATGCTGTTTTTTGGTGGTACAGATTCATACACCTTTATGCATTATGATATAGATTTGGCCAACATCTTTCATTTTCATTTTGAAGGCAAAAAACAATGCATCCTTTTTGACCAGAAACAGAATAAATACCTCTACAAAGTACCACACTCCTTAATTACAAGAGAAGATATAGACTTCCACAATCCTGATTTAGAAAAATGGCCAGCGCTAAAACATGCTAAAGGTTGGATTTGTGATTTAAACCATGGTGAAGTTCTCTATATGCCAGAAGGTTATTGGCACTATATGCGCTACATTACACCAGGTTTTTCTATGAGTCTTAGAGCCATTGCCAGAAATCCTAAAAATCTTGGCAAAGCGCTATACAATGTTTTTTTAATGCGTAATTATGATAATTTAATGCGACGCGTACGCGGACAAAAATGGATTGATTGGAAAAACGAAAAAGCCATTTCTAACACCAATCAATTTATCTAATTTTCTTACAGTTATAAATACTATTGTTATATTTGCCCACATTTTTAAAAATTTTGACATGAAAAAAATTGTATTAATAGTAGCATTATTGGCATTTAGCTTTGGTAACTCACAAGCTTTTGAAGGCAAAGGAGACCAAAAGCTTCAAATTGGTGCTAATTTTCAGGATGAAGCAACTGGTATCAATGTTACTTTTGATTATGGCTTAGGAGAAAACATCTCTGTTGGTGTATCTTCTTCTTATGCCTTAGGGATTGATGACCGTTTAGATGCAGACTTCGGTGACCGTTTTGACCTTAAAGCAAGATTTAATGCCAACTTAGGAAATGTAATAGACATAGATCCTAACTTTGATTTGTATCCAGGACTTAGCTTAAGTTTAAAGAACTTTGGTGGTCATGTAGGTGCACGTTATTTCTTTTCTCAAGGTTTCGGAATATACTCTGAAGCATCATTTCCTTTAGCTAAATACAGTGACGATAAAACAGATATTGGTTACTATATCTACAACCAATTTACTATAAGTATAGGAGCAACTTTCAATATTTAAAAGTTAATCCCTTATAAAATTTTGAAGCCCTTTTAATTAAAAAAGGGCTTTTTTTTATTCTCCCTTTTTTAATTTCTTTTCTCAAGTATCTCAAAAAGTGTATTTCGTCGATATTTTTTAACGCTTCATCCCTCAACCATACACTTTATCGAAAAATCCTGTGTTTTATCAGTAGTAAATCTGTTATTGTATCTAGTTTTATAATCCCTATTAAAACTAACCCTAACAAATCAACCTATATGAAAATACACTACATTAAGGTGTTACTTGCTGTATCATTATTTTCTTTTTTAACCAGTTATGGATATAGTAATAAAGCCGCAACAGAAATCAACACATCAAATGAATTATTAATCTTTTCTTATCCTACTTCTTTATCAAACTTTGAATATGAAGTAAATTTAGGACCATCAACAAATCAAACTTTTAGTATTAATGATGGGCTGTTATTAACAAGACCCTATACCATTACTGCTCCTGCAGGATTTGAAGTCTCTACATCATCATCTTCGGGATTTAGCAATTCCATTGTCATTCCTGGTGCTGTTATAGATTTAGGCTCCGTAACTGTGTATGTACGCTTAGCATCGGGTTTAGCCATAGGTACTTATAGTGGAGATTTAACCATCACTGCTCCAGATGCTTGGGTTTTAACTATTCTTTACCCAGAAGTAGATGAAACCATCAGCCTTTCTGGTGAGGTAAAAAGACGCGAAACTACTTGGGATGGTAGCACTTGGAATAATGGAACACCAGACATTGAAGCCATAACTACAATAGATAGTAATTATTCTACAACTACCAACGGCAGTATAAGCTCGTGGTCGTTAACCGTTACTTCTGGAGCTCAGTTAACCGTAAACAATGATACCTATGTAGAAATTGAAAATGACGTTGTAGTAGATGGAAATATTACCTTAGAATCTTCTGGTGCATTGGTTCAAAATGAAGACACTGCAACCTTTACAGTAAATAGTGGAGGAACGTCTATTGTAAAAAAATCGACATCTGCCCTTAAAAATTGGTACGATTATACCTATTGGAGCTCTCCGGTAAATGGTGCTACTGCTAGTACTGCTTTTTCGGACTCTAACCCTAACTACAGATTTTGGTTTAATGCTCAGAATTTCCTGGATGTGTTAGAGGAAGTGGATAATACTAATACTTATGTTTCGGGTCATGATGACATAGATGATAACGGAGATGATTGGACCTTATTAGGCAACTCTGATGTTTTAGCTCCTGGTGTTGGCTATGCTACCACGCATACACCAGTTGGGTTTACCTCAGGTAATAGTTATGAGTATGAATTTTCAGGTCCTTTTAACACTGGTACTATAACTACACCTATTTACTACAACGGAGATAATGGAGACAACGATTGGAATTTTATTGGTAACCCATACCCTTCTGCCATAAGTGCTGATGATTTCTTTACCGAAAACGCTTCAGTTGTAGGTGATGCCATCTATTTATGGTCTCATGCTACTTTACCTAGTAGCTCTGCTGGAGGTAATGAAGTTTTAAATTATTCATCAGATGATTATGCAATTATCAATTCAGGAAGTGGAGAAATTGCTGGAGGTTCTACTGTAATTCCTAATAGATATATTCCTTCTGGTCAAGGCTTTTTTGTGCAAGGTGCAGCAAATGGCAACGCAACCTTTAACAATGCTATGCGTATGACGGATAATACAAGCAATAGTCAGTTTTTTAGACCAAACACTCCTATGCAAAATAAGCTTTGGGTAAATTTAACCTCAGACAACGGAGTATTTAATCAAATATTAGTGGCTTATGTAGATGGAGCCACAGATAACAATGATGGTTCTGCTTACGATTCGCCACGTTTTCTTTCTTCAGGTACAGCAGCTGTAATCTATACTTCAATTGAAAACGATACAGACACAAAATATGCTATACAAGGGAAAGCTACAACGAGCCTTAATACGCAAGAAACTATTGGTATAGGCTTTTTTACCGCTATTACAGAGGCTACCGTTTACACCTTTTCTATTCCGAAAAAGCAAGGAGATTTTATGAATACTAATCCTATTTTTATAAAGGATAACCTACTGAATGTAACGCATAACCTCCTAGAGTCTGATTATTCATTTACCTCTAGCACAGGTGAATTTAACGACCGTTTTGAAATTGTATTTACATCGGAAACCTTAAGTGTAAAAGACGAAGTCTTACAAAACAGCGTTGTAATTAGCGAGCTTAATAAAAACAGCATAAAACTAAGTGCTAATGGCACAAAGCAGATTGAAACCGTAGAACTTTATAACATAGAGGGAAAACGCGTTTGCAACAAAGAGATAAACAATTTTGATGGAGTTATAAATGTATCTAACCTTAATGTTGGCACATATATAGCACAAGTGAAGTTTGATAATGGTGCTATGGTTAAGCAAAAATTGATAAAACGTAGATAAGTTTTATTTTGGGACGAAATGCCTGCAATGCTCTGTGCCTTGCAGGTTTTTCATTTAATAGAGGCATTTATTTTTTCGTACACCAAGTGGCTTTCCCAACCTCTGTACAATAAATAATCGGCTACTTTTTTCTTCTTTTTATAGCTATTGGTTTCTTTTACCTGTTGTATTCGTTTTTCTACCAGCTCATCAAGGGTTTTATAATAATCTTCATCGTTAATTTCCTTTAAGGCACTTTCTATACTATACTTAGAGATTTCCCTGAATTTTAACTCTCTTACCAAACGATTTTTGCCCCATTTTTTTATTCTGAATTTACCACGCACAAAAGCTTTGGCAAAGCGTTCTTCGTTGAGATAGTTGTTTTGGATAAGGTGCACTATAATTTTATCAACAGCTTCAGGAATCATTTTCATTTCCCTTAATTTTTCCTTTACCTCCTTATGGCAGCGTTCTTGGTAAGCGCAATAATTCTCGAGCATTTTTTGCGCTTCATCGACAGTATAGGTTTTTTGTGGGTTCATTTAGCGAAAGTATAACTTTTTGTTAATAATTTAGTATCTTACAAAGTCCTGAGTTGCAATGATTTTAAATTATCTTTGTAACTGGTTAATAGTTAATTTAATCCCTATGAAAAAGAATTACTCCCTTATCTTTCTTGCTTTCCTATGCTTTGTCATGTCTGGTTATGGACAATCTGATGTTATAATTAGTCAGTATACTGAAACAAATACAGGTACAACTCCAAAAGGAATAGAAATTTTTAACGTTTCTGGTGCTCCAATAACTTTTACACCAGCTAATAATTTAGAAGTTTTTCAAGGTACTAATGGAGTTCCGTGTACTACTTCAATTGCTAATATTACAAGTGGAACATTAGCTACAGACGAGGTTTGGGTAATTGGAACATCGGAACTAACAGATTATGCTACAGCCAACGGCACAAACTTAAGTGGTGTATTTGTCAACAATAGTATAGCTTTTAATGGTGATGATGCCTTAACAGTTACTTTAGGAGGAACGATTCAAGATATGTTTGGGCTTTGTGGCACAGATCCAGGGTCAGCATGGACTGGAAGTGGCGTTTCTACACAAGATAATAATCTTCAAATTAAAAATGCCATTTGCGATGGAGATACCGATGGTTGGACAGACCCAAGTGTTCGTTTTGACCAAATAGCCATTGGTTCTACTATGACAGGTTTTGGTGATGCACCAGCCAGTTGCTCTACTCCTACTCCAGCAATAACAATCAATCCGGCTTCATTATCAGGATTTAGCGCATTTGTTGGAGCAGGTGCTTCCGCAGAACAAACATTTACGGTTGAAGGTACTTTACTCACAGGTATAGTAACGTTAACGGTTACAGGTAATTTTGAAATTTCATTAACCTCTGGAGGTCCTTACAGCACTAGTTTAGTACTTACTCCGTCTTTAGGCACTTTGAGTTCTACAACGGTTTATGTAAGAATGCAAGGTGGTTTAAGCATAGGAACCTATTCAGGAGATGTTACTGGCACAAGTACAGGAGCATCAAGCGATAGTATAACCTTAGATGGTGAGGTTACAGGTTCTAACAACTCTGATATTATAGCCGTTGCAGCTTCAGAAGCTGCAACAATTTCAAGTACGGTTAATAATCCTGCGCCATTAACCTCAACGCAAGGTGTACAAGTATGGCAAATTACGGTAAGAGATGGTGGTGCTTCTGCTCCAGATGCAGATAATTTAGATACCATACTAACCGATTTAACCTTTGCCCAAGCAGCCGGAAACCAAGTGACTACTTGGACTGATGCTATAGAAACTATTGCTTTATTCAATGGTACTACACGTGTGGCAACAGGAACTGTAACAGCAAACCAGATACAATTTACAGGAATGAACGTGGTTGTTGCTGATGACACCCAAACAACATTAACCGTGAGGTTATCATTACAATGTCCTTTAGGTGCTGATGCTTTTGACAATGAAGATTTTGGGTTTTCATTAAGTAATGCCAATACTACTTTTTCGCCTACTGGTTCTGGTAAAGCATCATTTCCTGCAATAACATCAACCAATGGTCAAAACGTAATTGAAATTTTAGCGTCTCAACTTATTTATACTGCAGGCCCAACATCTACTGGTGTAAATTCACCAATGAATGATGTTATTGTTTCGGCTACAGATTCTTGTGGTAATATAGATACAGATTTTGCAGGTACCGTAAGCTTAACGAGCACAGGTACCATGACTGGCGACCCACTATCCGCAACAATGACTTCTGGACAAGCTGTTTTTACAAGTATCGTACATACAGCTACAGACACAAACAGAATACTTACCGCTTCAATAACAGGTTTAAGTATTGCTGTTAGTAGTCCATTTGATATTACCAACACTACCACTCTACTTCCAGGTGATTTAGCCATATTAGCGGTTAATGTAAATATTGATGATGGTAATGGATCTGACCAAGTTGCATTTGTTTGTTTTCAAGACATTTTGCCTGGAACTACATTCTATTTAACAGATAATGGATATGAAAGAGAGTTTGCCGGATTATGGGGAGGAACTGAAGGTGTTATAGAAATCACAAGAACAGGAACTACGCTTGCTAAAGGTACTGTTATCGTTTTTCAAGGTAATAATGGTAATACTACAAGCGGTAGTCACTTTGATATATATACGTGTGGCTCGGTTGACACTAATTGGACAAAGTCTGTTTTGGCAGGTGGTTCAGGGTTTAACTTAAATTCTGATGATGATATCTGGATAATGCAAGGAGGTGTATGGGTAAATGACACAGGACACGCTAGTACATATACAGGTGGTAATGTGCTTTATGGATGGACAGAAAGTGGTTGGAACACAGCACCAGGAGGTAGTGCTGAAAGCACAAGGTGGTCAACCATTTATCCTGGATTAGATTGTTTTAACACGGTAGCTCCTACAGGACCTGGTTTTGTAAAATTTAATGACCCTGTTAATCCTGACTTTTCAACTGCAACAAATGGTAGAATTGATTGGATTGCATTAATTAACGACACTTCTAATTGGGATACTTATACTAACAATGCTTTATATGCTGCTGGAGGTTACGACTATATTGGCAACACTTCTTGCCCAGCAATGACAATTGCAACCTCTACCTACACCAATGGAAAGTGGATTGGACGGAAAGACACCAATTGGTTTGATTGTGCTAACTGGGATACTTTTACAGTTCCAGACGAAACTGTCGATGTTTTAATTGAAGACCATCCTACATATAACAATTTTGCTAATGTAGATGCTACAGCTACCTATGCTGATGATTATGGCAATATTGCCAAAGCTAGAAACTTAACTATTACTGGTGATAAAGTTGAAATATCTGGTGATATTAATAACATTCTAGAAGTGCATGGAAATTTATACATCGATACCAATGGTGCTTTAGACATGGATGATGGTAATAGTGGTACAAGTGATGGTCAGCTATTTATAAGTGGAAATTGGACTAACATACCTGGAGAAACTGCCTTTGATGAAGGTAACGGAACAGTAATTTTTAATGGTACAGCAATTCAAAGTATTACTTATGGTGGGACAATACCATTCCCTCCTCCTCCATTTGAATCTGAAGTGTTTTATAATGTTGTTTTAGATAATGATTTTGATATTAGTAATACTGACAGAACATTTTATATGGATGGCAATTTAACTATTAACTCTGGCAGATCTTTAAATGTTCAGTCAGGTCAATATGTACATGTTGGTAATATTGTTACAAATCAAGGTACTTTTACATTAGAAGATAGTGCGTCACTAACCCAAGTAAACGATGTTACTAATGTTGGTAACCTTACAATGAAACGTAATTCGTACGTTAAAACATATGATTATGTGTATTGGTCTTCACCAGTTTCTGGCTTTAATACAGATGATTTATTTACCTCTTCAGATGGTTATATCTATGAGTGGGATCCAACTATGGACAACACTCCGTTTGGAGGTTCTGGCCAAGGCTATTGGGTACCAGCAGCCAATACCATAATGGCAGAAGGGAAAGGCTATATTTCTAGAGCACCTGCTTATGCCTCAGTAACACTAGATGAAACTGTTTTTGAAAATGGTGTTCCTAATAATGGTGATGTTAATCTAAACTTATCTAGAGGTACAGATGCAGGAAGCGATAACGACGATTGGAATTTGGTTGGTAACCCATATCCATCTGCAATATCTGCAATGGCATTTTTAACTGCAAACACCAATCTAGATGGTTATGTAAATCTATGGACACATGGAGCTCCGCCTTTAGGCTCAGAGCCAGATCCATTTTATGAAAACAATAGTGGTTTTAATTATGATGAGGACGACTACATAACTGCTAACGGAACAGCAACAACGTGTAGCCCTAATGATGCAACCGTTTGTTTTGATGGGTATATTGCTTCAGGACAAAGCTTTATGGTAAATACCATTAATGGAGCAGCTTCAACAACACTACCAATTGCATTTACCAATTCAATGAGACAGCGCGATTATGATAATTCTAATTTCTTAAGACCGCTTTCTGAGGAAAAGCATAGAATATGGTTAGATTTTGCGCTAAGTGATGCTGATACTGCTGATAGAATTGTAATTGGCTATGTCTCTAACGCAACAATGGGCGAAGATCGCTTGTATGATGCCAAATGGACAGGAAATGAAGCTGAACAACGCTTCTATTCCATTTTAAATGAAAACGATTATTTAATACAAGGTAGAGCGCTTCCTTTTTCTGATGAAGATGTTGTTCCTGTAGGTTATAATGCTACCACAGCAGGAAATTATACAATTGCAATTAATGCGGTTGATGGATTATTTGCTAATGATAATCAGGCAATATACATTAAAGACAACCTACTCAATGTGGTTTTCAATATCACTCAGGCTCCATACACATTTAACTCTGAAGTTGGCGAGTTCAACGACCGTTTTGAAATTGTGTTTACACCACAAGCATTGTCTATTGACGATCACCAAGCAGGTAATAATGATTTAACTATTATTGAATTGCCTAATGGAGATGTTCAGTTTAGCGTGGGTGAAAATCACACCATCATCAATGTAGAAATTTTGGATGTTTTAGGCAGACGTATCTATAGCTTAAAAGGTAACAACGCTACTGAAGTCTATACTTTATCTAAACTAAGCAAAGCGCCTTATATTGCTAAAGTAACTTTATCTAATGGCCAAACTATTAGTAAAAAAGCTATTAAACGCAAGTAAACTAAAATTAGCATATATAAAAAAAGCCTCTTAATTGAGGCTTTTTTTATAAGGTGTATTTTAAGGATAAAATTAGATTTCTGCCTGCTGCTGCAATACCAGATGAATATGGTCTGTAGCGTTGGTCTGTAACATTCTCTAAACTTGCGGTTATGCTTAGATTATCGTTCCAGTTGTATTGTGTTCTAAAATTAATTGTATGCCAAGATGGTGCATACGGATTGCCATCACTATCTAATGCATAGATATAATCTTTTTCAGCTTCAGAAGGTGCTAATTGATTATACGATAGCTCGTTGTTATACACTAAAAACGCATCTAATAAGAGTTTTTCGTTTTTCCAGATAAGATGTGTTCTACCAAAATTTGGCGCCACGTGTCTTACAGGTTCTTCTACACCTTCATTATCTTCTTTACCACCTATAATATTGTATTGTGAGCGTAGTTTTAATTGCTCAGAGAAATTAACCTCAACACCAGCTTCAAAACCATAAATCCAGGCTTTAGATGCATTTTGTATGGCTTGTACATTACTTAACTCACCATCGTAAACAATTTCTGTTTCGCCATTTATTGAGAAATCTCTTCGTATTAATGCATTATCTAAAAAGGTGTAATAGGTGGCCAGGTCAAAAATAACTTTGTTTTCAAAATTTAGTTTTAAGCCTAATTCTCCACTGTAAGCATATTCAGCTTTAAGGTCTTTATTAGGCACTACAACAGAGCCTGGCTCACTATCAAACACCTTACCAATATCATCAATATTTGGTGCCCTAAATGCTGTTGAGGCGTTTAATCTCCATTGTATTAAATTGCTTGGTGACCATGTAAAACCAGCAGTACCTGTTAATGCACCTGTATTAACCTCAGCCTTATCAAAAGGAAGGTTTAAAAATTCATTGTTAGCAGTAAAATCGGCTTTAGCAATAACCTGATTAAACCTAAGACCAGATTGAAATATAAATTTAGGATTAGGTTTGTACTTTAAACTGGCATAAGCAGCTAACGATTGCCATGTTGCGCCATCTGGATATCGCGAAACAGTTGCCGTATTTTCATTGGTATCAATATTCTCATCATGACCATCAGAATTTACCGTATTATGCAAATATTCTAAACCATAAAACAAGTTGGTTTTTTCACTTAGGTCTTTTTCTAAGTCCAAATTAAATGAAACCGCATCTACGGACTCTGCCCTAACCGCTCTTATTGACGATTGAAAGTCTCTATCCTCTCTACTCTCTTTAAAATTTTGATAGGCTATGGTGGTTTGCAGTTTGTCATACAAATTAGAGCTACTGCTCAGTTTTGTAAATTGAAAATTTCCCATAAACCATTCTTGTGGTCCGTAATTCCATTCGGCTGAGCGCAATTCATCACCTCTATAACGTATTAACCTATCGTATCTGGAATAATCTGAAGTAGTAGAATAATAGAGTCCTAAATCAAAGTTTAAGTTATCTGATGGCTCGTACCTTACTTTTTGCATCAGGTTAATTTGGTCGTAACCCGTTGGTGCTTGTACCAAGGGATCAGGATTGGCTACTATAACATCTTCTCCGTTTTCTCTTACCACATATTCTGGTCTTAAATAATCTGTTGGACCATTGCTTCCCATTCTTAAATCATTAAAATCCGTATAACTAGCACTGGTTAAAAAAGCCCATTTTTTATAGCCTAAATTGACATCAATATGTCCTGTTTTTTCTTCATTGGCACTTGCATATCTCACTACGGCATTACCAGTTAAAAACAAATTGTCTTTATATGATAATTGTGGTTTTTTGGTATAAAAACTCATTACACCACCAATGGCATCACTACCATACACTACGGAACCAGCGCCTAAAGTAACTTCGGTATTTTTTATTGCAAACGGATCTATAGAAATGACATTCTGGAGGTTACCACCTCTAAAAATGGCATTATTCATTCGTACAC
Organism: Winogradskyella pulchriflava; assembly: GCF_042434315.1. Lineage (NCBI taxonomy): Bacteria > Pseudomonadati > Bacteroidota > Flavobacteriia > Flavobacteriales > Flavobacteriaceae > Winogradskyella > Winogradskyella pulchriflava. Next base: position 399,484 of record NZ_JBHLTQ010000001.1, read on the forward strand.
CATCAACCGAAATTAAAAGCCTGTTTGTAGAAAACCCTCTAATCATAGGACTTCCTCCTCCTAATTGACTTTTTTGGATATAGATATTGCCTGTATTCTCTAAAACATCTGCACTCGTTTGTGGATTAGCAACAGTAATATCATTAGCACTGATACTTACTATAGATTGCGGAATGTCTTGTTTACTCTGTTCAAATTTAGAGGCCGATATTACAATTTGATTTAAATCTTCAACCTTAAGCGTTAAGTAAATGATGTTGTTGGCGTTGGCAATTTCAGACTTTTTTAATTGAAGTTTTTGATACAACATACTCTGAAAGTAAATTGTTTCATTGTTATTAAAAACTTCAAGGCTGGCATTTCCATTAATATCGGTGGCAAGCGCCTTGGTTTTTCTTAAATTATATAAAGCCACTCCAGGAATGGGTTCATTTGTGCCTTCTTCTAAAACCGTTATAGTCTGTGAAAAAGTATGTTGAACAAACAGGAATAAAAAAAAACAAAAGATGATATAGCACCTCACTTTTATATGCATTTTTATTATAATCTTTTCGTGAAAATTTACCTAATGAAACACGTCATTAAGTACTTTTAATGATTTTGGTTTTTTAAAGCCGCTCAAATGTAATTCAAAATAAAACAATAACATATTTAAAAACTCTTGTCTTTGTTTTGCATTAATTTTTACAGTAGATAACGCATCAAAATTTATGCCCAACAGCTGTTTTAGTAGTGTTAAATTTTCTCCTGAAATAGAGTAAATACCATTGTTTGAGGCTTCAAAAATTCCGGATTCAAGATTAAAATAGTCATAGTTTTTATTTAAGTTTTCTGGCTGAAATCCTAAATAACGTGTTAACTTTAAAAGGAACAGTAGATGAAAATTAGCGAAGTGCTCTTCGTTGTCTAAATATTGTAAAGTGGCTTCAATAAAGTGGTATAAGTCTTCATTTTTTTCTTCCTCTTTTAGTACGTTTGAAAGAATTTCGGATAAAAACAAAACAATAGCACTTTTGAAAATATTAGTGTGAAGGCTTTTGTAAATATAATTTAGCTTTACTTCTTTTATGGAATGAAGTGACTGGTTAGGCTTAAAGTTTTCTTCTATCTGAAGTTGTGACAAGGCTTGAAAGTAAACTGTTTTTGTCTGACTTTTTTTAGATTTAAGAACACCTCTTAATATATAACTGACAATACCACGGTTTTGGGTGTAGCATTTTACAATAAGATCGTATTCTCTATATTTTAATTTTGAAAGAACAATGCTATTGTTTTTTGTAAGCATGCTTATCTAACTATAAGAACCTTAAGAACTTTGGTTTCAAAGGAATCTAAATCTGAAATCATCACCAAGTACACACCTGTTCTTACAACGGAGTTGGCGAGGTTTTTACCATTCCAAACGGCCGTACCACCATCTATAGCGAAATTATAATTGGCATTAGAGGTTCTTAAGTTAACGTTAGACTGTGCCTCAGCCACCAAATTACCTTCGATGTCTGTAATCTTGATATTCACACTATCAGTAAGTCCACTAATTTTAACGCCTTTATTAACATCATTAAGGTCATTAAAACCAAGCAAATTATATTCTGGACGTACTGGGTTTGGATAAACAAAAGCATTCTCAAGTGTATCCTCTGGTTTAGAGCCACCAGCCCTAAACGAAAGCAGTCCTTTTGTTGTGGCGATATAGACTATACCATTATTTGGATCTATGGAAATATCATTTATTCGGTTTGATGGTAATGGCGAATTATCACTTGTAAAATGATAAATGGTATTTTGCCCATCTGGTGAAAAGTAAAACACTCCAGAATCAACTGTACCAACCCATTTATTATTTGAGCCATCTGCTTCAATATCAGTGATGGATTGTCCTTCTAGCAATTCTTTTGGAATGCCATCTTCTAAGATTATTATTGAGCTAAGTGTTGGGTTAGGGTCATCATAAAAACCAGATGTATTAAACAATACTCTTAACCCTGAGAATGTACCAATCCAAAGCTGATTTCTATTATCAACCTCTAAGGAAGTCACTCTAGGAAAAGGTAAGTTTTGTTCTTCTGACCTTATGTTTCTCAATGGGTTTGATGCAATATTTTCATTGTAAGCATACAACCCATTAGAATAACCACCAATCCACTTGGTTCCATTATTGTCTATAGCCACATCAAAAAAACCAAATTCATCAGACAACGGATCTTCTATAAAGGCAGAAAAATCGTGTCCTACCCAACTACCAGAGTTTGGGTCATAAGACTTTAACGGGTTTGGCGCCCGAGAAGTTAATGACCATAGTACACCATTTCTATCAAAAGTTGAAGCAGAAACTCTTATGCTTACAAAATTTGGTGCGCCAGGAACAACTAAAGACTCTAGTCCACTATTATTTTGGTTATACAAAATTGTTGGCTCGAAATCGTTTATCTCCAAAATACCGTCTTGAAAAGAGCTTATAAAAACCTGATTAGGATTAAATGGATTAATCGAAATTTCAGAGAGATTACGAGCACCTAGAACACTGTCATAAGGAATACTTTCCCATAAATCATCTATAAGATAGCTTATGCCTCTACTTCTAAAAGGTGCAGGATTTAAAGATTCTGAGTAGTCTCCAAAACTTGCCCAAACCACTTCTGTTTCTGCATTTAGCCTGAATGTTTCATTAAACAATGGGCCGTTTGGCTTAATCTCTACAAAGCTTGAATTATCATTAATTGAGCTCCTTAGGATACCAAAATCATTGGTGCCTATGTAAATAAAATCGTTCACTTGCGTAGCAGAAGTAAAACTAGTATCAAATTCTTCATTAGGCTGAAAAGTGTTGACCAATTGAATATTTGTATTATATACATATACGATGTCGATTGTAGAAACTATTAGATTAGTTTCTGCAACTTCAGTATCTGTAGGAAGTATAGGAAAAGTGAGTAATGTACTAGTTGAAGCTCCATCTATTTCGTAAAGAACTCTATTAGATCTAACCGAATAGATTTTATTATTTAATGTATTAATAGTGTGGTAATCGCCAGCAATAACGGTTTGCCATTGTGAAAAATCTATTAAATTAGGATTGTTTAAGTTAGCCTTTTTTATACCATTGCTATTTAAGCATGCTGCAAAAATTTCATCATTTAAAATCGAAACTTGACTTACCGTGATTTGAGATCCACCATTCCCTAAAAAATAGGTGTCGCCAAATTCTAATCGGTCTAAGTCATATACCGAAATACCGTAATCTGTTGATATATATATTAAGCCTTCGTGTTCGTAAAAGTGATTAATTCTTTTATTTACAGGTGTGATATTTTCTTTTTCGATAATATCTACTACCGATAGTAAGGAGTTGTCTGTTTCAGAATAAACCTCTATCAACCCTGTTTCATACCCAATAAGTAAGTATTGGTAGATTTCGCTATAAGCTATAGTAGTAATCTGTTCTCCAGATAGCCCTTCGACTGTTGTGATGGTCTTTAATTCTTCGGTTAATACATCATACTCAAAAACCGCATTTTGTGCAGCTGCATAAATTTTATCACCACCACTTACAACATCTACGATATCATTGTAAGAATAATGCCCTTGCCATAGCGTTGAAAAATCTTGGCAATGACTTTTAGTAGACAAACAAACTACTAAGAGAAAGATTTTTAAAACCGTTTTATGCATTATAAATTAATTTGTCCAAATATATTTAATAGTAACGATAATATAGTGTTTATCATATATTATGTCATAAAAAAGCTTCCGTGATTACACGGAAGCTTATCTATATTGTAGTTATTATTAAACTTAAACTACTCCTTGGGCTAACATAGCATCAGCAACTTTAACGAAGCCTGCAATGTTTGCACCTCTTATGTAATCTATAGACCCATCATCATTTTTCCCGTATTTAACACAAGAATCATGGATGTCTTCCATAATATCCTTAAGTTTTTCATCAACTTCTTTTCTTGTCCAGCTTAAACGAAGTGAGTTCTGACTCATTTCTAAACCAGAAGTAGCAACACCACCAGCATTAGATGCTTTACCAGGCGCAAATAATATTTTTGCCTTTTGAAACTCGTGTACGGCTTCTGGAGTTGATGGCATATTAGCTCCTTCAGAAACACACATACAACCATTTTTAATTAATTGTTTTGCTTCCTCACCATTAAGCTCGTTTTGAGTTGCACAAGGCAATGCTATATCGCATACCACTGACCAAGGTCTTTCACCAGCAACATATTTAGCATTAGGATATTTATCTACATATTCGCTTATGCGACCTCTCTTAATATTTTTAAGATCCATTACAAATTTTAGCTTTTCGGTATCTATTCCATCCTCATCTAAAATATAGCCACCAGAATCTGATAAGGTTAATACAGTTGCACCTAATTCTATTGCTTTTTCTGCAGCATATTGAGCTACATTACCAGAACCAGAAATAACAACTCTTTTACCTTTAAAAGAATCATTCTTAGTTTTTAACATGTTTTCGGCAAAGTACACGTTACCGTATCCTGTAGCTTCAGGTCTAATTAAAGATCCTCCCCAAGATTGCCCTTTTCCTGTTAAAACACCCGTAAATGTATTGTTTAACTTCTTATACATCCCAAACATAAATCCTATTTCTCTTGCTCCCACACCAATATCACCAGCAGGTACATCTGTATTATGCCCAATATGTCTGTATAATTCTGTCATAAAAGCATGGCAAAAGCGCATAATTTCATTATCAGATTTACCTTTTGGATCAAAATCAGATCCGCCTTTACCTCCACCCATAGGAAGTGTAGTTAGACTGTTCTTAAACACTTGTTCAAAAGCTAAAAATTTAAGAATACTTGCGTTTACTGTAGGATGAAAACGTATACCTCCTTTGTATGGGCCAATGGCAGAATTCATTTGTATTCTGTACCCTCTGTTAACCTGTATTTCTCCAGAATCATCTACCCAGCATACTCTAAAAGAGATTAATCTTTCTGGTTCAACCATTCTTAAGAGTAAGTTCTTTCCATGATAAATATCATGCTCAACGATATAAGGAATTACGGTTTCAGCAACTTCACGAACTGCTTGTAAAAATTCTGGCTCGTGTCCATTACGCTTTTCTACAAGTTCCAAAAAAGCTTCAATTTTATCTTTCATATAAAAAATTGTTAAGAAATTGTGATTTAATAGGCGCAAAGATACGGTATCTTTAAAAATAACACCTTATTTTTTTTATATTCTCAATTATTTTTTCAATCTTTAAGAATTGTAATCAATTTCTTCTCCCTAATAAGATTTATGCATTTTATCCGTTTTATTTGGTAGTTTATCGAGTTTTTATATATTTGCTTGATAACTATAACAATACCATGAAAGTTATATGGCAATACACATGAAAAAACTGTTCCTTTTGCTTGTATTTATACTTACAATGCAAACATCGCAAGCTCAATTGGGCTTCTCTCATGAAATTGGCGCTTTTGTTGGTGCTGTTGCTTTTCAATCCGATTTTGGTGTAAGAAGAGATTTTGAAACAAATGCTGGGAATACAGGTGTTGCACTAGGCATTGTTCATTATATAAATTTTGCATATCGTGCAGATTGTAACTGTTATACAACAGATACTTATTTTAATGACCATTTTAAAATACGATCTGAAATAGCATGGAATAAAACAAAACTAGAACATTTTGGTAAATGGGTAGATGATTCTAGAACCAGTAATAATGCAGATCGTCTAAGAGCACACACAGGTGAAGCTCAAAATTGGGATATTGGTATGCAATTAGAGTATTTCCCTAAAAGTATTAGAGCTTTTTCTGCTGGTGCGTACTCATTTGCGCCATTTGCTGCCCTTGGAGCACATTATGTTTCCTATAACCCTTCAGTTGCCACTTCTTATGGAAATGGTAATATCTTAGATAATGATAATTTTTATAGTTTTTGGGATGCTGCCTCTGAGGGAGACCCTTTTGTAAGTGATGAATCTGGCTCTACTTGGTCTGTTGTGGCAAGTATAGGTACGCGTTATAAATTAACCATACTTTCTGACCTGTTTGTAGAATTAAGATGGCAATATTATTTTGATGATTTTGTTGATGGACTAAACCACAAACTACCTTCCAATAAAAATAATGATTGGAATCTATGGCTCAACTTTGGCTACATTTATTATTTAGATTAAAATAACTAATACATACAAAAAAGACCAAATCACGTGATTTGGTCTTTTTTGTTTTAATTAACCTATAGCTTGCTTTAAATCTGCAATTAAATCCTCCTCATCTTCAATACCTACGCTAAGCCTTATTAAGGAGTCTACAACACCTGTTTTTTCACGTTCTTCTTTTGGAATACTTGCATGCGTCATACTTGCTGGATGTCCTGCTAGCGACTCTACACCTCCAAGAGATTCGGCTAGTGTAAAAACCTTTAAATTTTCTACAATCCTTATCGCTTCTTGGTAATTATTTCCTTTTGTAGTAAAAGACACCATACCTCCAAAATCGTGCATTTGAGATTTTGCTATTTCATGGTTAGGATGACTTTTAAAACCAGGCCAATAAACATTTTCAATTTTAGTATGAGTATTTAGATACTCTGCAACAGCTCTACCATTTTCGCAATGGCGCTGCATACGTATATGCAAAGTTTTGATACCTCTTAACACTAAAAATGAATCTTGTGGACCACAAACGGCACCACTAGCATTTTGAATAAAATAAAGTTTTTCTGCTAATTTTTCATCTTTAACCGCAAGTGCTCCCATAACCACATCACTATGGCCGCCAAGGTATTTTGTAGCTGAATGCATTACAATATCTGCACCCAAATCTAATGGTCTTTGTAAATAAGGGGTGGCAAAAGTATTATCGACCGCCAATAGAACATCGTTCTTTTTAGCAATCTTTGAAACCGCAACTATATCTATAATATTCATCATTGGGTTTGTTGGAGTTTCTACCCAAATCAATTTTGTGTCTGGCGTTATATATTCTTCAATATTTTTAGCATTTCCCATGCCAATAAAATGAAATTTAATACCAAAATTTTCGTAAATCTTTGTAAACAAGCGGTAAGAGCCACCATATAAATCGTTGGTTGACACCACTTCGTCACCAGGTTGCAGTAATTTTAAAACCGCATCTATAGCCGCCAAACCAGAACCAAATGCCAAACCGTAAGTGCCATTTTCTATACTTGCAAAAGCGTTCTCTAAGGCATGGCGTGTTGGATTATGTGTTCTAGAATATTCATAGCCTTTATGACCTCCCGGTGTGGATTGCGCATAAGTTGATGTTTGGTAAATTGGTGGCATTACAGAGCCATAAGCAGGATCATGCTTTTGGCCTCCATGTATTGTTTTTGTATTAAATTTCATCTATTTAATTTTTTGCAACAATCTGTTAGTTAGTAATTTAATTATTTTGGTGGTATTGGCCATGGCCTGCCAAATGCCCATTTTGGACTTTCATACTTTAATTTTACTAAACTGCCTTTAATGAAATGTGCATTTTAATTTAACGCAAATAGGCTATTTAAGTACAACAAATTTAATTTATAATTCGTTCTATTCAAATCTATGCAATACCTTTATATTATGTTTAACTAAAACCCCTTAACCCTTGAAGCAGTCACTTATCTTTTTCGTTTTTTTATGCTTATTGAATTCTTGTAATTCAGAATTTAAGCCTGCTAGCTTTAAAACTACTTCTGTAGATACTGCATATGAAGCTGAAATTTCTGCTACTTATGACAATGCTGTTGGCAATGACGAATTGAGCGAAACGATTAACTTTAATATTGAAAAAGGCATAATTACAACACTTAGTGATGCGGCAAAAAAAACAAATCTAGATTCTGTTTTAAGTGATTTTAATTCGGAATATGTGAAATTTAAAAGTGAATTTCCTGATGAAGCTGATTCGGTTTGGGAACTTCATATTGAAACCGAAAAAATTTATCAATCTGAAGCTATTATCACCATAGCCATAAACACATATGAGTTTAAAGGTGGTGCACATGGCAATGATAAAATTAAATTCTTAAACTTAGATGCAAAAACCGGAAACGTCTTGGGAAGAAGTGATATAATTAAAAACATTGATGCTTTTAAAAAACTAGCAAAATCCCATTTCTTAAAGTCATTAAACAATAAAGATGATGCTTTAAATACTGAAGCACTTTTCTTTGGAAAACCGTTTCAGTTACCTGAAAATATCGGTTTTAGTGATGATGGCTTAGTATTGCTTTACAATGTTTACGAAATCGCTTCTTATGACCAAGGTTATACAGAATTTGTGATTCCGTTTAGCGAAGCCGAATCTCATCTTTTAGTACACTAATCTATTTTTCTGGTTAACCTTTTAATTATAGGTTCTACGGTTAAGCCTTGCCCTACAATAGATACCACAACGACAATGTAGGTTATGACTAAAAACAATTCTCTATGCATATCTTTTGTTAGACTTAGAGCCAATGCAATTGAAATACCTCCTCGCAAACCTCCCCAAGTCATTATAAGGTTTGTTTTTGGAACAAAATCCAGTCGTTTTGCAAAGAACTTTATAGGTATCCAAAGAGAAATGTAGCGACACATTAAAATTATTGGAATTGCCAAAAGACCTGCATAAATATACTTTCCTTCTAAAGTTAAGACCAACATTTCCATACCAATCATTACAAACAAAATAGTGTTTAACAGTACATCTATAAGTTCCCAAAACTTATCTACGTAAGTTTCTGTAGTTTCAGACATAGCTGTGTTTCTTACGGTATCGTTACCAACTATTAGTCCGGCTGTAACCATAGCCAGTGGTGCAGACAAATGAAATTCGTGTGCTAGCATGGTACCACCCATAACGGTTGCTAATGTTAATATCACTTCTACTTCATAGTTGTCTATAGATTTCATGAGCTTATAGGTAATCCAACCTAGCAATAAACCTAAAACAATACCTCCTATAACTTCTTGCCCAAAGAGCGTTGCTATATCTGAAAACTCAACAGCTACTCCTGGTTTGGCTGCAATAGCAAATATGGTTAAGAACACGACTACTCCTACTCCATCATTGAATAGGGATTCGCCAACAATTTTTGTCTCCAATTTTTTTGGAGCACCAGCCTTTTTCAAAATACCAAGTACCGCAATTGGGTCTGTTGGTGAGATTAAAGCACCAAACAATAAACAGTAGATAAATTCTACATTTAAATCCATCAACTGTAACAAATAGAACATAATGCCTCCTACTAAAAAGGTTGAAACCAATACACCAAATGTGGCAAATGCCAATATTGGCCAACGTTGCACTTTTAGCTGGTTGAAATTAGTATGAAGCGCACCTGCAAACAGCAAAAAACTTAGCATGATATCCAGAAGAACTGTTTTAAAATCGATACTTGTAATAAATGCTTTTTCTTTTAACAATAATGTATCATCAAACTGCCCAATACCTACCAAAACTACCGTAAACACAATTGTAATTACCATTAAACCTATGGTTATTGGTAGTTTTAAAAATTTCACGTTTATATAGCCAAAGGCTGCAGATAAAACAATTAGGATTGTTGCAATTGAGTAATATTCCATAGTAAGGCGTTTCTGTGCTGCAAAAATATAATAATGCGATTATTTATTAAATGTAATTCTTTTTAAAACGAAATAGGTTTCTTTGTACTTTGAAAACTTATAATATGAAAAAAATATACTATTTAAGTACTTGTGATACTTGCAAACGTATTATTAACGACCTTAATTTACCTGATGATTTTAAACTTCAAGATATAAGAACTGAGCCAATTACAGAACAACAAATTGAAACTATGAGAGCGCTCTCGGAGAGTTACGAGAGCTTATTTAGTAAACGTGCTAGATTGTATAAAGAATTAAATTTAAAAGATAAATCACTTTCTGATAATGATTATAAAAATTACATTTTAGAACATTACACTTTTTTAAAGCGTCCGGTAATACTATTTAATAATCAAATCTTTATAGGTAATTCTAAAAAAACTGTAGAAGCCGTAAAACAAGCCATACATGAACAGTAGAAGCTTTGCCATTTTTGCACTTTTTATGGTGCAACTTTTATACGGACTTAACTATACCATTGCCAAAGCCGTAATGAACGAAAATTACATTAAACCCTTTGGCTTTGTATTGCTACGTGTTGCTGGAGCTACATTATTATTTTGGATAATGAGTCTCTTTTTACCTAAACAAAAAATAGACAAAAAAGACTTTATTAAATTTTTTGTGGCCGCCATATTTGGTGTGACTATAAATATGCTTTTCTTCTTTAAAGGTTTAGAATATACCTCACCAATCCATGCATCCTCTATAATGATAATTGTTCCCATAATTATCTTAATATTATCATCTCTAATTTTAAAAGAAAAAGTAACATCTCTTAAAATTGTCGGTGTTGTTTTAGGGCTAATTGGGGCTTTAATATTAACTATTTACGGTAAATCTGCTAGGGCAGGAGATAATGTGCCTTTAGGAAATTTGCTCATTTTTTTAAATGCAATTTCCTATAGTATTTATGTTATCCTAATTAAAAAATTAACAGCTAAGTACCATCCCTTTACTTTTATAAAATGGTTGTTTTTATTTGGCTTGCTAATGTTAATTCCTTTTGGGTATGAAGAATTGAAAGCTGTAGAATGGAACACCTTTACGCCATACACAACATTTTCAGTTTTGTTTGTTGTAATTGGCGCAACATTTGGCACTTATTTATTTAATCCCCTGGCATTAAACAGGCTCAAAGCGTCCACTGTTGGTATATTTATTTATCTTCAACCTGTTATAGCCGGACTTTTTGCACTTGCTATGGGAGTAGATTTTATAGATGCCATAAAAATAACAGCTATGCTTATTATATTTTTAGGTGTTTACCTAGTTTCTAAAAAACATAAAAAAGCAACCTGATTTGCAATTAACCTCTAAAATATTCAAAACTGTAAACACTATTCCTAAAAACTATTGGGATAATGTGGGTTGCTGTACCAATATTTACTATTCTCCTGAATTTTTAGAAGCTTTTGAACTAGCCAATAAAGACATCGTATTTCGCTATATTTTTATTCTTAAAAATGATAAAGCGGTAGCCTTTGCCTATACTCAAATTGTAACCATTGGAGTAAAAACAATTACCAAGAATATTAAAATGTCGTCCAAAATTAAACATGTGGTTAACAATATGTTTTGTAACAACCATATTAAAGTTTTGTTTTGTGGCAATGTGTTTTTAAGTGGTGAATACGGTACTTTTTTAAAAGATGGAGAGGATAAAGTTGAAACCTTTAGAGCTATTGCAACCGCAGTAAAACAACTCTATAAATCTACAAAGTTACACGCCATATTTGTTAAGGATTTTGAAGATGAATCCCTTTACATTACTGATCATTTAAAATCATTTGATTATGCATCTATGCATGTGGAGCCAAATATGATAATTTACTTGAAACCACAATGGCAATCTTTTGATGATTACATTAACTCCTTAAAATCTAAATATAGAGTAAAGGCCAATAGAGCAGATGCCAAAAGTGAAGCTTTAGAAGCAAAATTCTTTACCGAGGACGCGATTAAAGTCTATAAAAATGAACTTCAAGAGCTGTATCAAAACACCATTGATAATGCGGATTTTAATGCGCAAATCTTAAATCTAGAAACTTACGTTCATCTTAAAAAAACATATCAAGATAAGTTTATCGTAAAAGGATATTTTCTTAATGATAAACTTGTTGGTTTCCTTTCTGCCATGCAAAACGGAACACATTTAGACGCACATTTTATAGGTATCGATTATTCTAATAATAAGGAATATGCTATTTATCCCAGAATTCTGAATGATTACGTAAGGCTTGGCATTGCAAACCAATCTGAACAAATTAATCTAGGTAGAACAGCTTCTGAAATTAAAAGTACTCTTGGTGCTGAACCAAAAACTTTAACCTGCTACTGTAAGCACAAACGGAATTTGCCTAATCAGGTTTTAAAACCATTTATAAAGAATGTGCAGATAAAATCTTTTAAACAACATCAGCCATTTAAGTAGTACTACATTTCTAATGCCTTTGGTCGTACTCCATGTTTTCTCGTATCTTCTTTAGTCAATACTTTAAAACTTTCAGACTTTGGAAACTTGTTAGCAAGAGTCAATAAAGATGCTGGTAAGCCTGATAACTTTCTAGTTCTTAAATCAATCCAAGCACCTTGCATTTCGCAATAGGCTAAATTTTCGCCTTTATGATTATAGAAATTGTGTTCAAACATAAAAAACATACCATCTTCACTAAGTCCAGAAATCTCAACAGTTACTGTAATTGGAGTACCTATAAAAGATTCTTTAAAATAATACATATGCTCGTAAAATACCACAGGACCAACATTATGCTTTTTAATTTCAGGCATAGAAAATCCATATTCAGCAAAAAAGGCCATACGTGTGTGGCTCATAAAATTAGTATAGGCAGAATTAGCTAAATGACCATTAGCATCCACATCGCTCCAGCGGATTTCAAATTGTTTTTTGTACATATATTTTATCTAAAATAAGAGGTGCAAAGTTATAAAAGTATCATATCCAAGTTCAACACTTTTCAAATTATTTAAATGGAGCGTTAAACATTCATTTTTGTACCTTTGCGCAACTTTAATCGCATCAAATTAATGATACAATCTATGACGGGTTATGGGAAATCTGTATTACAGCTCCCAACCAAAAAAATTTCCATCGAATTAAAATCCCTCAATAGCAAGAGTTTAGACCTCAATGCTCGCATGCCATCCATGTATCGTGCAAAAGAATTAGAAATTAGAAAGCTCATTGCAAAACATCTTGGAAGAGGAAAAGTAGATTTTTCTTTATATGTAGAAATTACTGGAGAAGATACCAGTTCTAAAATTAATAAAACTGTAGTTAAGGAATATATAAAACAACTGAAAGATGTTGTAGATGGTGATACTACAGAGTTATTAAAAATGGCCATCCGTTTACCTGATGCCGTTACTACAGAACGTGATGACATCGATGAAGAAGAATGGAGTCTTATAGCCGCTGAAATTAATGAAGCCATTTCTAAAATTGTTGCTTACAGACAAGATGAAGGAGCTATACTAAAGCAAGATTTTTCAGACAGAATTACAACCCTAAGAAGGTTGTTGAATGAGGTCATTACTATGGATCCTGATCGTATTGATGGTGTAAGAGCTCGATTGGAAAAAGGCATTGCCGATATTAAAGAAAAAGTAGATGAAAACCGATTTGAACAAGAGTTGGTCTATTATATTGAAAAGTTTGATATAACTGAAGAAAAGGTAAGACTAGACAATCACTTAGATTATTTCATAAAAGCTTTAAATTCTGATGATTCCAACGGTAAAAAGTTAGGCTTTATTTCTCAAGAAATTGGTAGAGAGATAAATACTATTGGTTCAAAATCCAATTATGCTCCTATGCAAAAATTGGTGGTACAGATGAAAGATGAACTCGAAAAAATTAAGGAACAGTTATTGAATGTGCTTTAATTATTAACCTGTAAATCATAGACGTGTCAGACTTAAAAAACAAAAAACAAGGCAAACTCATTGTATTTTCAGCGCCATCAGGTTCTGGCAAAACAACCATTGTTCGTCACTTACTAAAACAAGAAGAACTCAACTTAGAGTTTTCAATATCTGCAACTTCTAGAGAAAAGCGTGGCAATGAGGTACACGGTAAAGATTATTATTATCTCTCACTAAAAGAATTTAAAGACAAGATTAAAAAAGATGCGTTTTTAGAATGGGAAGAAGTCTATAGAGATAATTTTTACGGTACTTTAAAAACCGAAGTTGAGCGTATTTGGGCAAAAGGGAAACATGTCATTTTTGATATTGATGTCTCTGGAGGTTTACGTATAAAACGAAAATTCCCAGAACAAACCCTTGCTGTTTTTGTTAAGCCACCCGATTTAAACGAACTCGTAAGGCGATTAAAAGAGAGAGGCGAAGAAAGTGAAGAGAAAATTAGCATGCGTGTAGCAAAAGCACCAGCTGAATTGGCTACAGCACCACTCTTTGATGTTATTGTGGTTAACTCTAACTTAGATGAAGCACTAGAGAATGCGTATAATTTGGTTTCTGAGTTTGTAAAAGAATAGATACTGAAATACTGAAATAAATTCAGCACATGTAAATTCAGCATAAAATGAAAATAGGTTTATACTTTGGCACCTTTAACCCAATCCATGTAGGACACTTAACCATTGCCAACCACTTAGCAGAACATAGTGACCTTGACCAAGTTTGGTTTGTTGTTACTCCTTTAAGCCCATTTAAGAAAAAAAGTAGTTTGCTTGATAACCATCAGCGTTTAGAGATGGTATATAGAGCAACTAAAGACTATACAAAATTAAGACCATCTGATATTGAGTTTGGTCTAAAGCAACCCAATTATACCATAGACACTTTAACTTATTTAGGCGAAAAGTTTCCCGAGCACGAATTTTCTTTAATCATGGGAGAAGACAACTTAAAGACTTTTCACAAATGGAAAAATTATGAGATTATTCTAGAAAATCATAACATTTACGTTTACCCAAGATTGTCTGAAGGTAAGGTGGAAACAAAATTTAACAATCACCCTAAAATTTTTAACATTTCTGCGCCAATAATGGAGCTGTCTTCTACGTTTATAAGACAAGAAATTAAAGACGGAAGAAACGTAAGACCTATGCTATCCGATAATGTGTGGAATTATATAGACGAAATGAATTTTTATAAACATTTTTGAAGTTATTTCCCCTATGCTTTTATTTTTGCAAATAGAATATTTACATTTATACTGACTTAAAACTTTAAGAAAAAATGACATTTACCATAGTTTTTTTGACGCTAATTATTGCCCTCATTGTATCAAAAACCAAAACTATTGTGCTTAGAAACAACTTAGACGCCAAAAACGAAAAACGTGTGTTAATTACTGGTGTTTTATTGGTGATTTTTTTAATTACAAATGCTACATTACCTTACCCTCAGTCTCTATATTGGTTTATTGGATTGGGTGTGCTTTTTACAGGTGCCATTTTATCTTATAAAGTTCTTAAAGTTGAGTTTAAAAGATTTTTATCTTTAAATGCTAAGGATAAAATTGTGAATGTTATGTTTTACAGCCTTTTAATTGTTGTTACTAACATTTACCTCTAAAAATGATAAAAGGCATTTTCTAAATGCTCTATTTCAAATCCTTGTTTTAATTTTACAATTGCAATAATATCAAAACGAACTTCAACATCTAAGTCGTTTTCGGTAACATATTCATCTACTGCTTTCACCAAATTTTTTATTTGCTTAGGCTTTACAAAATCTTGTGGATTCCCGAAATCTAGTGTTGAACGCGTTTTTACCTCAATTACTGCCAGAACATCTTTCTTTTGAGCAATAATATCTACCTCAGCTTTATCAAATCTATAGTTGCGCTCAACTATATCGTAGTCGTTTTTTAATAGAAAATCTACAGCAAGCTGCTCTCCTTTTTTACCAAGTTCATTGTGTTGTGCCATATTGTTTCTGCTAAAGCAGGAATCTCATTTATCCTGCATAACATATTTATTTTAGTTAAGCTTTATAATTAGCATCAATATAAGCAATTGCTTCTTGCTACGTTAAAACTGCAAACTTTTTATAGCAGTTGTGTACATCTACAATCGCATCAAGAGCTTTTTCTACCAATACCTTATTGTTACACGTATTGAGTCTTTACCTGAAAAGTACCTAGTAATATTTTTAGCTTTATTTTGATTTAAGTCATTTTCAATCTCTTGATTGATTTTTTCAACAAGCTGGTTGGGTTCCTCTTTTGTGAGATCGTAGAAAGCCTTTTTATTTCTCAAAAACTAATGAAGTCTTCCCCTTTTCTACCTTCAAATCAACAGTCCTTCCCAAAACCAAAGCACGATTATCCATTTCATGTCCTGCAGGCATATTAAAAGCAATTGGGAAATCATAATCCTCTAAAGCATCTAGAATTAGCTGTTCAACCGAAGTTCCCCAAAGTGTTGTGTTTTTTCTCAGCTTAGACATATCACCAACAACCAATCCACTACAATTATCGAAATAACCTGCGCGTTTCATGCTTTGCAGCATTCTATCAATATGATATTTGTATTCTCCAATTTCTTCTATAAACAGAATTTTCCCAGAAGTATCAATACTTTCCTTAGAACCCAACATCGTATGAAGCATAGTTAAATTACCACCAATAAGCTGACCTTTAGCCTCACCTTCCCTATTATAACTTGAGCCTTCTAAATCATAGTTTTCAGGACTTCCAAATAGAGCCGATTTAAACGTATCTACTGTACTTTGAATTTCACTTAAATCCTTTGTTAAACTCACACACATCAGCGCATGCAAGGACTCAAAACCTTCATTATGGACTTGGTTATGCAAAGCTGTAATGTCACTATAGCCAATAATCCATTTTGGTTTTTCTCTAAACTTAGTATAATCTAATCTATCTAATATTCGCACTGTTCCATAACCACCTCTTGCACACCAAATGGCACTAATCTTTGGGTCATCCATTGCTTTTTGCAAATCTTCACAACGTTCATCATCTGTACCAGCAAAATGATCTGCTTTACTAAATACATGTTTCCCAACAACAGCATGTAAACCCCAACTTTTTAGCAAATCTACTGCCTGTTGCACTTCGCGCTCTCTGTTTTTTAGAATCCCTGAAGGAGCAACAATGGCTACAGTATCACCTGCTTTAAGATATGGTGGTTGAATTAGTTCTGATGTCATTTTAGTAGAATTATCTATTTTATTTTGAGCATTTAGGGCAATATTCACACTTAAAACAAGGCTAAATAATGTATATAATAAATGGTATCTCAAAATCATAAAAAGTGCTTTCTGTAAATTTACATTATTTTTCTAATTAGCCTTTATATTGTGTACTTTTGTCCCTTGAAAAAATAAGAAAGCATGTCAAAAAGATATACTATTACAGCAGCATTACCATACACAAATGGGCCAATTCATATTGGGCATTTGGCTGGTGTTTATGTACCTGCAGATATATATTCGAGATATTTAAGATTATTAGGTAACGACGTTGCATTTATTTGTGGTAGTGATGAGCATGGAGTACCTATTACGATTAAGGCAAAAAAAGAAGGTGTTACACCTCAAGATATTGTAGATAAGTATCATGCTATCATTAAAAAATCGTTTGAAGACTTTGGTATTTCTTTAGACAATTATTCGCGTACCTCAGCTAAAATTCATCACGATACAGCTTCAGAATTCTTTTTAGAATTGTATAATAAAAACGAATTTGTAGAAGAAGTTTCTGAACAATTATATGACGAAGAAGCTAATCAGTTTTTGGCCGATCGCTTTGTTGTTGGCACCTGCCCTAAATGTGGCTATGAAGAAGCTTATGGAGACCAGTGCGAAAACTGTGGAACAAGCCATAATGCTACGGATTTAATAAATCCTAAATCGGCAATAACAGGAAATGCACCAACTCTAAAGGAAACCAAACACTGGTTTTTACCTTTAAATAAGCATGAAGCGTTCTTAAAAGAGTGGATTTTAAAAGGTCATAAAAAAGATTGGAAGCCAAATGTTTATGGTCAAGTAAAATCTTGGATAGACGATGGTTTACGTCCTCGAGCAGTAACTAGAGATTTAGATTGGGGAATTCCCGTACCTGTTGAAGGAGGAGAAGGCAAAGTACTTTATGTTTGGTTTGATGCGCCAATTGGCTACATTTCTGCTACCAAAGAATGGGCTGCACGTGAAGGAAAAAACTGGGAAGACTATTGGAAAGATGAAAACACCAAGTTGGTTCACTTTATAGGTAAGGACAACATTGTATTTCACTGTATTATTTTCCCATCGATGTTAAAAGCAGAAGGATCTTATATTTTACCAGAGAATGTACCAGCAAATGAATTTTTGAATCTAGAAGGTCAAAAATTATCAACGTCAAAAAACTGGGCTGTTTGGTTACCAGAGTATTTAGAAGATTTTCCAAATCAGCAAGATGTGTTGCGTTATGCTTTAACGGCCAATGCGCCAGAAACTAAGGATAATGATTTTACCTGGAAAGATTTCCAAGCTAGAAACAATAACGAATTGGTTGCTATTTTTGGTAACTTCATCAATCGTGTGGTGGTTTTAACCAACAAATATTATGATGGTATTGTACCAAATCCATCAGAATACGCAGCAATAGACGAAGAAACACTAGCTGCTTTAAAAGCATATCCTGCTGTAATTTCTAGCTCTATTGAACGTTATCGATTTAGAGAAGCCAGCCAAGAATTAATGAATTTAGCCAGACTCGGTAATAAGTATTTGGCTGACGAAGAACCTTGGAAAACCATCAAAACAGATGAAGCACGAACAAAAACAGTAATGTTTGTCGCATTACAAATTGCATCTGCTTTAGCGGTTTTAGCTGAACCTTTTTTACCGTTTACGTCAACCAAGTTAAAATCTATTCTTTGTCATTCTAATCTTGAAGCTCAATCTACTTGGGAAGATGTTTCAACAAAAGACATTTTACTTCCTGCTGAACATAAAATAGGAAAAGCAGAGTTATTGTTTTCAAAAATTGAAGATTCTGAAATTCAGAAACAATTAGAAAAACTGGAAGCGAGCAAAAAAGCAAACGAAGCAGCTAAGAAAACTGTAGAACCACAAAAAGAAGAAATCACTTTTGATGATTTTTCTAAATTAGATATACGTGTTGGTACTATTCTCGAAGCTGAAAAAATGCCAAAAACAAAAAAGCTTTTAGTCTTAAAAGTAGATACTGGAATTGACACACGAACTATTGTATCTGGTATAGCAGAGAGCTTTTCTCCTGAAGATGTTATTGGTAAACGTATTACGGTTTTAGTTAATCTATCTCCAAGAGCTTTGCGTGGAGTTGAGAGTCAAGGCATGATTTTAATGACAGAAGACGAAGGTGGTAACTTGGTATTTGTAAATCCTGATAAGGATGAAGTACAAAATGGTTTAAGGATCAGCTAGAATGAGGTTTATAGCAATAGCACTAATTATTATTTGTTATTCTATTAATCGTGTAGATGCGCAATCCGAGTGGATTTCTATTGATACCAAAGATCGTTCTGGAGATAAAAATTTTCAGCAAGTTTTTCAAGTTGTTAATGAAGAGTCTGGTGAGTTTGTTACATTTTTTAAATACTTTAAGCACTTTGCAGCATATCTTCATAGCAAAGAAGGTGAATTATTAAATACCTTTAGTGCAAATGCACTTCCTAAATATAAAAACAATTATCTAGGAGCATCAATAAACGGTAATGACTACACGCTATTTTTTCAGAATGACTACGGCACAAAGTTTAGTGCACTAACTATTAATTTTAGTACTTCCGGTTTTGAGTTTACGGATAAAATAAATGCTATTCCTAACACAGAATCATTGATTGGTTCTCTAGAGTACAAATCACATATCTATATTTTAACCTCTCTTAAAAGATCCTCAAAATTAAAGCTTTACAAGCTTATCAATCATAATGAGGTTACTGAAGATGTATTTGATTTTTCTCATATTAAATTTACCTCACCAAGAGGTTTTGATATTACTTTAAATCAGCTTTTAGATGGTGGTTACGATGAGTCTAAAGCTTCATTAATTGAAAACAACGAGCCAGGATCATTAGAGTCTTCTTCTAAAAAAAATAAATTGTTTTTGGACGGAAACAAACTCATATTAACCAATGATACTTATGATATTTCTACAATTTTATTGTCTATAGATCTCGACAATAAAACTTCAGATTATACTGAGTTTTCTAAAGCCGCATTCGATAAAAAAGATAGAGGTAGCAAGTCCAATTCTTTTGTGTTGGATGATTATTTTTTCAATTTGTATGCATCAAAAGAAAAATTAGATTTTTCGATATATGATATCCATTCTAAATCGTTAATTAAATCTATTACAATTACTGAAAACGACTCTATAGCATTTAAAAATTCGCCAATAATTCTTGAAGGTGGTGAGTTTGATAATTACAGGGAGTTAGAGAGGACAAAGCAATTTCTCAGAAAAGTATCTAACTCTAACGCTGGCTTATTTGCCTACAAACAAAACGACAGTTATATAATAACTATTGGTTGTAGCAAAACCGTAGAAATGTCTAACCAATTTGCTTTTGTAAGTGGCTTTTTTGGAGGTTTGGCATTTGGAATTACAACTGCAATCTTAACGCCCTCTTACTATTCATATACACACACTAAATCTACTAGAATAGAATGTCTGTTTGATGAAGATTTTAATAGTATTGACGGTACCATACCAGAAAATGGTTTTGATAAAATCAAAGCCTATGTAGATAATAATACAGACATAAAATTTAAACATAAGTCAGTTTTTAAAATAAAAGAAAAGTACATCTTAGGTTATTTTGAAAAAGAAACTGGACTTTACAAGTACATTAAAATGGATTAGTTATTTATACTTTTCATAGCTAAATCAGAATTTTCAAGTTAAATTTTAGTATTCTTTACTAAACCCACAGCTAAATTAACAGTATTATAGCGCAATTTTTGATAAATTTATATTTCAAAAACTGGCACCTATGAAAATGTTCCACTCTCTATATTCAAAGTTTATTATTCTTTTTTTATTCTGCGTTATTCCCTCTAATGCACAAGAAGACTCCAAGCTTATAGACGCATACCAAACCTATATGCATGCAGCTAGAGAAGTCGTTTATATGCATCTTAATAAGTCTACTTATATTGGTGGAGAAGACATTGGTTTTACTGCCTATGTTTTAGACAAAAAGGACAAAAAACCATCTCTACTGACAACAAACCTTTATGTGAGTATAGAGGATAAAAACCAAAAGGTAATAAAGCAAAAATTAATAAAAGTCTTTGATGGTGTCGCTACTAACACTTTTGAAATAGATACCACCTTTAATTCAGGATTTTACACCATAAAAGCCTATACCAATTGGATGCGAAATTTTAATGAGAAAAACTATTTTTCAGAATCTATACGAATTATTGATTTAAAAGACGTGAAGAAAATTAAAACCGAACCCAATGACACTAACATTGATGCGCAATTTCTTCCCGAAAGTGGACATCTACTCAACGGTATTATTAATGTCGTTGGTGTAACCATAAAAGATCATCTTGGTTATGGTATTCCTTATGCAAAAGGCGAAGTGGTAGATAATAACAATAACACAATTTCTTCTTTTGAAACCAATCAGTTTGGTATTGGGAAATTTCAGTTACTACCAAAAACAGAGAACACTTATACTGTAAAAATCAGTCATAATGATGAAAATTTGAGTTTTGAGCTCAACCAAAATATTGAAACCAAAGGTATTGTTCTATCAGTAACAAAACTGAAATCAAAAGTCTATATATCTATAAAAACTAATGCGGAAACTTTAGAGTCTATTAAAAACAAAAGACACACTTTAATGATTCATAATGGATCCCAATACGAAATTATGGATGTTTACTTCACAGACAATACAGAAATAACAAAGGTAATTGACAATGGTAATACGGCTACTGGTATTAACATTCTCACCTTGTTTAATGAAAATGATAAGCCAATAGCAGAACGTCTATTTTTTAATTACGAAGGAATTAACCACTTAGAACCTAGCACAATCACTACAGAAAAACAAAAGGATTCCACAGTCATCAACCTCAATTTTAAGGCTGTAAATCCTAATTTTAATAATGCTATTAGCATTTCTGTTTTACCCGAAGATACTAAGTCGTATAACAGTCATCATAACATTATTTCTTATACCTATTTAGAGCCATATGTTAACGGCATGATTGAACAAGCTAAATATTACTTTACCGATGTAGATAGCAAAAAACAATATGAACTCGATAATTTATTAATAACGCAAGGATGGAGTAGTTATAGTTGGGAGGATATTTTTCAAAATACGCAAAACATAAAATACCCTTTTGAACAAGGTATTACCATAAAAGCCAATTTAACCTCTAAAGATATAGATGAAGAATTGAGTACAAATTTTATAATGCATGCTATAAAAAACGAAGACCCAAGAGTTTTTACAGTTGAAAAAGGAGGAAATAGTTTTGTAATTGAAAATTTATTTCCCGAAGGAACACCTTCAATCTATCTCTCTAAAATAACTACAGATGAAGGTATAAAACCTGCGTCATTATATCTCCAGTTTTTTCCAAATGACATTCCTCAATTTAAGAGTTTAAAAAAAGAAATGCCAGCTTATGAAAAACAAAAAATTGCAGTAGCAAAACGAAGCTCTAATAAAATTAATATCCCAGACGATGCCGAAGAACTGGAAGAGGTAACAGTTTTAGCCAACTCTATGTTAGAGAAAAGGTATAAACAAAACGAATTGAATGTTGGCAAATTTGGAAAAATTACGGTTATAGATCAACAAGACAACAAACAATACGTTAATTTGTTAGAGTATATCAACGACAGAATATATAACGAGAATGTGAGATATAAAAGTACTAATGATTCCTCGCTTAAAATTGAACGTTTTAGCATTAATTATTTTTTGAATGACGTATTATTAACTGATGTTGGACTTTTACAAGGAATGTATTTATCCGACATTGAGTCTATAGAGTTTAATAGATTTGGTGTAGATGATGGGTTTAGAAGCCCTAATGGAATGGTGAAAATTTATACTAAAGATGAAGTAGACGTTAATCGTTACGACAACAAAACAACCCAAACATACAAACTCCCATTAACTTTTAGTGCTGATAAAAAATTCTATACGCCTAAATACAAATATTACCATGATAATTTTTATAAAAGCTATGGTACCATAGCATGGGAGCCTAAACTTATTACAAATACTAACGGTAATGTAACTCTAAAAATAGCCAAACCAAAAACTGCAGTTAAGCTTTATATTGAAGGTATAGCAAATGACGGCTCTTTTATAATTGAAGAGAAAAATGTCTCACTAAACTAGACTTTAAAAACTAACCCTAAAAACCACGTTTGGAGTAATCCCTAAAGAGTACTGTTTTACCTCAATAACTTCTCCGTTATTAATACGATAGAAACTATTAACAACGTTATTTCTGTCTAAAAGATTCCAAACGGAAACTCCCAAGTTGGCTTTAGTTTTGTTTGTTAAATTAAAATCGTACAAGGCAGAAACATCTACTCTAAAGTAGTCTTGTAAGTTGTCAGAATTGGTCGCTGCGTAGTTAATTTCATCATTAACTATTTCATTGCCAGTTACTGGAGATGTTGTTGGTCTGCCAGAATTCCAGTTTAAACCTGCTGAAAGTTTTAACCTTTTGGAAGTATAATTAGTACCAAGTGTAAAAGCATGTCTAATATCAAAATTACTTGGAAAGGTTTTATTCGGCAAGTCCTTAAAACTATAGTTGCTATTCATAAACGAGTAGCTTAACCAAGAATTAAAGTTATTGAGTTGTTTTCTCATTATAAAATCGACACCTTTAACCTCGTTAGATCCGCTGGCTTTTTCAAATTCATATTGATTTTGAAACCCTTGACTTTGTGTCGTAATTCCTTTTACTTTTTTATAGTATGCTTCTGCACTAATCAACCAACCACTTTTATTATAAGTTAGTCCAACGGAAGCCTGCTGACTTCTTATTACAGGAATATCATTAGCGTTAGACAATTGCCATCTGCGCTTTTCAATGCCCAAAAAATCATTCTGAAAATTAATAACCTGAGAGGTGTTTTGATGTTTTAATTCTCCCAAAACCTCAACTGTAAGGTAGTTGAGAAATTTATGTGAAAAACTCAATCTTGGTTCTAAAATGTGCTTATCAAATTTACCAATGTAGTTAAACCGTAATCCAGTTGTTAGGTTTGTGTTTCGATCTTTAGATTTATAATTTAATTCTGAAAAAACACCATGTGTTCTTACAACTTCAGACACCAATAATCGAAACAATGGATTGTCCACATCGTCTAAATTGGTGACTTCAGTTTCCACAAAATGGTAGCCATTCAATAACTGCAATCTATCATTTATCTTATAATTTGCTTTTAGCTTTAAACTGGTTTCTGATACTATATTTTCCTGTAGAAAACGTTGCGATTCGAGGATATTGGCATTAACGGATTTTAGCTTATAATCCGTTTCGTAACCTTCAAAAATTGTTTGCCATTTGCTGTTCCAAATTCTTGAGTATTTAATAGCTCCTGCAATACTATTCTGTGTAAGACTACTTTCCCTTGAATCATTAACCAAATTGCTCATCACATTTTCATTGAAAACCAATTTGTTGGCGACATTAATGAAGTTAACCTGAAGCTTTTCCTTGGGATTGATTTGGTAAATCCAACGTAGCGATGCATCATAAAAATTAAATTCCTTATCACTATTTACAATATCCATAGTATTGTTTTCTACTTCAGTATCTTGAGAAATACGTTCAAAAAAGTTATTATAGGTAGGTGTTTCCGTGAAATCACTAATAGATGTCCTAGCTGCAATTTGCAATGATGATTTTTCACTCAAAGGAATATCTGCAAAGCCATTAGCATCGATAAAATTGACACCAATATTTCCTTTAAATGTTGAGTTGATAGCGTTATCGGTTTCCATGGCAATTGTCCCTGAAACTCCATCTGTAAACTCAGTACCCGAACCATTTTTTGTTAGCGCCACACGTTGTGTAATTTGCGGATTGAACATAGAAATAAGTCCAAAAAAGTGACCAGATTGGTACATTTTAATATTATCCCAAAGGATTAAATTCTGATCGTGGGAACCACCTCGTATATTTATATTAGAAACCGTTTCGTTAATGCTTTTTATACCAGGAAAAGCCTGAACTGCTTGTAAAACATCCGTATCAATTAAGCCTGGAAGAATATCAAAATCCGAAATATCGATTTCAAACGTACCATTATTTAACTTGTTAATTCCTTTTACAATATAACCAGAGACTACAACTTTTGCCAGGTGTTGAAGCGCATAATCTGGTGCCTTTGAAATAACCAAAACGATATTATCATCGGTCAATGTAAATGAAAAATTGGTTTTTGCTTCTAAATAAATTAAGGTTTCATTAAGCGAAAGGTCTGTTGTAGGAGCTATAATTTTTATTTCAGAAATAGCATCTTCTGCATAGTTGAACTGAAGCTTAAAACGGTCTTGGAGTGTTAAAAGAATTTTGGATAAAGGCAATTCTTTTTTTGTCTCCTGCGCATAGGCATCAAGAGAAAAGATAAAGCACAAAAGTAGTATTGTTATATACTGCTTAGTTTTTATTGCCATGAATTAGTACTTGCTTGGATGAACTAATTTCAAACGTTAAATTCATTGGTTGTGTTATAGCAAAAAGGGCATTTTCTAGATTATTATGGGCAAATCCACCCGAAAATTGTCTTGTGTCATCAACGTCCTTTAATATTACTTTTACATTATATTGACGCTCTAGTTCCTCAACAACTATACGCAGTGGAACAGATTTAAAACTGCTTCTATTATTTGTCCATTGTGGAGCAGTATCGTCCGTTTTATTTTCAGTAAAACTATTATTTAAAACGCGAAACGTATCACCTGCCAATAATTGTCTTACAATAGTATCTGAAGTCACTTTTACAATACCTTCATAGCATTGTACTTCAAAATAATTGGTTCTTGACTTTACATTAAATTCTGTACCAACTACAGTGACGGTTCCGTTTTTTGTAATAACATCAAAGGTTTTACCCTTGGCAACTTTAAAATAGGCTTCTCCTTTAAGATTTAATTGTCGTGCATCAAACCAAGTGTCCTTGTCATAGGTGATTTCAGAATCTGCATTTAAAGTTACTTTTGATACATCTGGAAGATGAATGGTTGTCTTTTCAGCCAATAGTGTGCGTTCTTCTACTAGACTGTTGTTTATAAACATCGTAAAGTAAACCGCTAAGCCTATCACTAAAATACCAGCAATGCGCAATACAGGTTTTAGCCAGTTAAGGCGATTTACGGATGACCTTACGTTATACTTGGCTTTAAAAGTTTCAAAATCATCTGCTTTAGAAAAATTTGAAGCTTTAAAGTATTGTGCTTTATCAATGATATCTTGATTTAAAGCATAGTCGTTTCGCTTACTAAATGCTTCTTTTTCAGCATCTGTAAGGTCATTGTTAAGCCATTTTTTTAGTAAATCGTCCTCAGTCATAAATTATTCACCTTAATTATATAACAACTTAAATTTCTTTTCTCCTTATTAATATTTAAAAAGATGCTAAAGACAAACGATTTCTATTCGTATGCTACTTTATCTTAAATCCTTCCAACTCATTTTTCAAAATTGTAAAAGCAGTATATATCCTATACTCTACTGTTTTTTGAGTAACACCTAACAACTCTGCTATTTCACTGTGCTTTTTTCCTTCAACTTTACTGAGTAGAAATGCAACACGTTGTTCTTCTTTTAAACTTGAAAGTACTTTATTGTATTTTTCTAAATATTCTTCCTGTTCTAAAACAAACTCTGGTGTTTCGTTGGTATAATGTTTTGGTTTTGTCTTTTGGTGTTTAAGCACCACTTTTTCATGCTTAATCTCATTTAACATCATATTATTGGCAACAGTGAATAAATAAGATTTTGCTTTAGTAAAAGTTACCTGTTTGCAATTGTCCCATAACTTTATAAAGGCTTCTTGCACTTTGTCTCTAGGATTATATTTAGAGCCATATTTATAATATAAAAAGTTGTGTACATCTTCCGAGTATTTATTATAAACACGCTCAAAAGCTGCTTCTTCACAGATATTTTCAGTAAGATGTTTTGGCAAAGTTCTACTAGTTTATGTAAAGGTATTGAAATATTTTTTTAGAAAAGTTCAGTAGTTTTTAAACTTCAGTTGTTATATATTAAATGGCACTAATCAAATCATAGCCATGATGAAGACTAACATCACTTTAATACTATTAATTTTTGTACTCGCTTTTACATCTTGTAGAAAGGAGGAAACCGAATTTGAGCAAGCTCCAGAAGAAGAGGTTCTTGAAGCAAATTCTAACATTGCAATTTTAATGCAAAGAACAAGCTCAAATGATGGTTCTCTAGATAATATAGTAGATAACGCTAACTGCTTTGGAATTGCTTTTCCTTATACCATAACTGTAAATGGAGAACAAATCACTGTGAATTCTCAACAAGATTATGCCGTAATTGAGTGCATTTTGGACCAATCTGATTCCGATACATATAACATTGAAATCAACTTTCCTATTACCATTATTTTGGCAGATTTCACTGAAGTTATCATAAATAATATTACAGAATTTAATACTTACAGTAATAACTGCAATGGTGAAAATGTAAGTGATGACGACATAGAATGTATAGATTTTCAATACCCAATTGAAGTCTCAATTTTTAACCCAAATACCGAACAATTAGATACAATTACATTAGAAAACGATAGCCAACTCTATCAGTTTATTGATGATATCGACGAGGATTATATTACAAGTTTTCAATTTCCCATCACTATCATATTGTATGATGGCTCCGAAATAAGCATTAATAATTTTAACGAACTGGAAACTGCAATTGAAAATGCTATAGATAGCTGTGACGAAGATGATGATTACGATTATAATGATGATGATTGTGATAATTGCACTCCTGCCCAATTAGAAGCTATACTAACCAGTTGTACAAATTGGGAAGTGGATAAGTTAAGACGAAACGACAACAATTATGATGATGTTTACGAGGACTATGAATTTAACTTTTTTGCCAATGGCACCTTATCCGTCTATTGGAATACTACAACAGTTTATGGCACTTGGAGTACTAGTGGTACAGGTAATAATTTAGAAGTTATTATTGATGTGCCTTCCCTACCGCTATGTAATAATAATTGGATTTTGCATGAAATCGAAAACTGTTCTGACGAAACCAAAATAGATTTAAGAGTAGGAGACGATGATAGACTACGATACGAAAATGACTGTAATTAATATAAAACTCAAAAAACACTTTAATTATGAAAAATAAATTGATTTATGGCTTAATACTCACACTGAGTTTTTCACTACTCTCTTCCATGTGTTCATCAGACGATGACGGAAGTGGTTCAAATAACAACGCACAAGAAATTGCCCAAATTGAAAGCGCAGTAGAATCCGGCACTTGGCGCGTTACAAGTTATGTGGATTCTGGAGATGAT
The DNA here is from genome assembly GCF_042434315.1 of Winogradskyella pulchriflava. Classification (NCBI taxonomy): domain Bacteria; kingdom Pseudomonadati; phylum Bacteroidota; class Flavobacteriia; order Flavobacteriales; family Flavobacteriaceae; genus Winogradskyella; species Winogradskyella pulchriflava. The sequence goes on from NZ_JBHLTQ010000001.1 coordinate 427,659, forward strand.
GAAACCAATGACTTTAACGGTTATAACTTTACATTTTCACCAGACGGAACTTTAACAGCTACAAATGGTACTACCACTTACACAGGCACTTGGTCTGTAACAGGCAGTAATAGTAACAGTAGTGACGACGATGGTAGCAGTAGTGATAGCGATATTGATTTCAATATCTTCTTCCCTGTTCCAGATACAGATGATTTTGAAGATTTAAATGACGACTGGGATATTGTTACCCATAGTGATACTACAATAAATCTCATTGACATAAGTGGCGGAAACGGAGGAACCGACACCTTAGTGTTTACTAAGAATTAAATGAAAAAGAAAAATTTCCCTCTTTAATAGATGTGTTTTCACACACTCAGAATACGCATTAGTTAATAGCAAAAAATGGCTTCTTTGCCTCGAAGCCTTGAGGCCATTTTAACTTAAATTTTTAAAAATGCTTAAAAGAATAGTCATTTTCGGTATTATCATAGTCGCTGCTATTGTTGGCTATAACTATATCTATCAAGATCATAGATCTATTGAAAATGAAAAAGCAGAATTTGTATTAACCTCAAATGAAATAGCGGTTCAGTTTTCTGAAAACCTATTAGCCTCAGAACAAACCTATTTAAATAAAACGATTGAAGTCTCCGGATTGATTTCAGAAATAAACACCAACAACATTACTTTAGATGATAAAGTGTTTTGTCAGTTTTCTGAAGCTGTAGAGCCTTCCATAAAGGATAATTCAAAATTAAAAATAAAAGGACGTGTTATTGGTTACGATGATTTACTAGAACAAGTAAAACTGGACCAATGCACAATTATTAATTAACTAAAAACCAATTACTATGAAAAAACAATACACATTAAAGGTGTTGCTAATAGCCATCTTTGCCATTTTCTGCACATCGAATATAGGTGCTCAAGAAAATGTTAGAATATTAAAATTAGATCCATCGACGAATTCTGTTACACTCAAAAACTTTGGAGATGCAAACGCAACGATTTCTGGTTATTGGTTTTGTAATTTTCCGGCTTATGCTCAGGTGAGCTCAATGACTGGTGTTGCTAATTTAGGACCAGGAGAAGAAGTAAACATAGGAAGTTCTATCAATTTTGGTGTAGCCGATGGAGAATTTGGGCTTTATACCTCAAGTAATTTTGGAGCTTCTAGTGATATGATAGATTATTTACAATGGGGAAATTCAGGCCACCAAAGAGAATCTATAGCTGTTGGAGCTGGTGTGTGGGATGCTGGTACGTTTGTAAGTGTTGCTCCACCTTTTGAATATACTGGAGACGGCACACAATACGGTGTAGCATTTTGGAGTACACTTGGCATTGATGATTTTGAACAAGGCAGTAATTTAAGATTGTATCCTAATCCGTCAAATGCAACCTTAAACATAGAATTTAAATCTGTAATTACAGATGGCACTTTAGAAGTATTCAACTTATTAGGAAAACAAGTTTTTGTTCAATCTATAGCGTCTAATAATCTATCGCAAATAGATGTTACCAATTGGGATAGTGGTTTGTATTTGGTTAAAATATCTTCGGAATATGGAGATCAAACCAAACGGTTTATAAAACAATAAGCACTTGCTCTAACCATACGAGAAAAACCGTAATACATCTTAAATTTTTAAAGAAATGAGATATACATATATAATCATACTGTTACTGTCATGCCTAATTTCAACTGCTCAAGAAGATGATTTGTTGAGCGAAATTGATACGGATTCGGTTGGTGACTACTATGCTACAGCAGCTTTTAAAGGTTTGAAAATCGTGAATTTTGAATCTACAAAACTCGTTGCAAAAAAAGAATTAACCCTTATCGTTTCGCACCGTTTTGGAAGCATAGAAAATGGTTTTGATAGTTTTTTTGGACTCGATGATGCCGTAACACGACTCAACTTTGTTTACGGTTTAACAGATGCTATAAATATTGGTGTATCTCGTAGTTCGTTTCAAAAAATATATGAAGCTTCTGCAAAATACAGACTAGCAAGACAGCAAGAAAATGGCTTTCCATTTACCATTGTTGGTTATAATTCTATTTTAATAAATACAGCTTTAGAAAAAGAAAATTTACCAAAATTAGAATTTAGTGATCGGCTTGGTTATACAATTCAATTGCTGATATCTAAAAAAGTGAATACAAATTTGTCGTTAGAAATAGCTCCTACTTTTTTTCACGACAACTTTGTGCCTTACGATGAACAGCACAACTCACAATATGCCATTGGACTTGGAGGCAGGCAAAAACTAGGAAAACGTTGGTCTATAAACTTAGATTATGGTTGGCATTTAAATAGAGCGGATAACTCGCCATTTAAAAATCCGCTATCCATTGGTTTTGATTTAGAGACTGGTGGTCACGTATTCCAAATGCACTTCTCTAATGCACAGGCTATGAATACCAACGGATTTTTGGGACAAGCCACAGGAGATTGGAGTGATGGTAACATCTATTTTGGGTTTAACTTAAGTCGTGTATTTTAAAAGTTTATGATTATGAAATATAAATATTTGATATCTATTTTGGTCATCTCATTGCTATTTAGCTGTTCTTATAATAGCGAAGACGACCTGACTGAAGACGCTATAATCGAAGATTTTGTGACTTATGATGACAACATAAAATCGATTATAGACAACAATTGTATTGGTTGCCACAGCAATCCACCTGTAAACGGAGCACCAATGTCTCTAACAACTTATGAAGATGTAAAAAACGCTGTTGAAAACAGAGGCTTAATTAACAGAATATCATCAACCGATCCTGGATTTGGTATGCCTTTTGGTGGACCAAGATTACCACAAAATTTAATAGATCTCGTAATTCAATGGGAAACCGAAGGCTTATTAGAAAATTAAACTATTATGAAAAAGATCACATTTTTATTGCTTATATCACTTAGTATAAGTGCCATAGGACAAACCAAATATCTAACTAAAACCGGAACACTTTCATTCGAAGCTTCAGTGCCTTCATTTGAAGAAGTTGCAGCAAAAAATGAATCGGTTACAGCAATCTTAAATACTGAAAATGGAGACTTTGCAGCATTGGCTTTAGTGAAAGCCTTTAGGTTTAAAAATGCTTTAATGGAAGAGCATTTTAATGAAAATTATGCTGAGTCCCATAAGTACCCAAAAGCGACTTTTAAAGGGAGTATAGAAGGCTTTAGTTTAGATGCTTTAGGTGAAAGTAATAGCTCTACTTCTATTGATGGCTCATTAACATTTCATGGAGTTACGAAACAAATTGATGATATTCCGCTAACTATTAAAGTTGAAGACAACAACATTATTATAACTGGAAGTTTTAAAGTATTGGTATCAGATTTTGATATTGAAATACCCAAGATTGTTGCCAATAAATTATCAAACGAAGTTTCAATAAGTTTTAATTTTGAATTGGTTAAAAAATAGAATTTTAGTCTAAAATCAAAAGCGCAAGTCAATGACTTGCGCTTTTTTTTCACCCACTTATTTTCCAGAGAAAATCTCCTTTAATTGTGTTACCATATTTCCATTACCTGAGACTGTGATTTCGCCAATTTTCTCAGCGATTTTTTCAACATATTCCATCTCCTTTAGCTTGTACAGCATGTCATTCTCTTCCATCAACTTTGCCGTATTTAGCAAGCTACGTGTAGAAGCTGTTTCCTCACGTCTCATAATAACATTAGCTTGTGCTTTCTTTTGAGCGACTAATACCTGGTTCATGATATCTTTCATTTCACCAGTTAAAATCACATCTCTAATACCGCAGTTTAGTACGGTTACACCTAATTTAGTTGCACTTGCTTTTACGTCTTCAAATACAGCCTCAGCAATATTTTCTTTACGTTCTAACAATTCATCTAAAGTGTAAGCACCAACATATGCACGCAATACCAATTGCATAGTAATGTATAATTGCTTTTCGTAATCCTTGTTATCTAAAAGCGCTTTTTCTACGTCTGTAACTTTGTACTGTGTGTAAAAGTTGATACGGATTGCTGCCTTATCTTTAGTTAACAATTCTTGTCCTGCAATTTCTAATTGCAACTGACGTAAATCTGCTTTTGCAATTTTAATGGTAGTGTCATTTCTCCAGAAACGGTATGTACCACCTTCTAAAGTTTTGGTATATACATCATCTACTAAAAGCACCGCTTTTTCGTAAGTTGCGACTTCAAATGTTCTGATGTATTTATTCACTTCTAATTTGCTAAATAGCGATTTGTCTAATTTTTCTGTAATGTAAATTTTACTTAAATCTACACGTACATAATCACGTTCAATTAGTCCTTTCCAGTACACATAACGACCAGCGGTTAGAACAGATTTAAAATTTCCCTTTTCGTATAGAAAAACGATTTCTCCGTCCTTTACCTCAACAACATCTAGCATATTAGCTAAAACCTCATCTTTCAATAAGATTTCTAATGCTACTGGTGCTATGAAAATCGCACTCAAATCATACGTTAAAACACGCTTATTGAGTCCTAACCAGTGTACTCCTTGAGTAATTACCTTCACGTAATCTCCTCTTTTGAATACTAAACCTACTTTTCCTGCATTAATTCTTACTCGTAACATTGTTTTTGTTTTTAAAATTAAACATTAGTGTTTGCCAATTAAGGCGGATTGGTAATTCTTGTAACGGACGGATTACCAGCTTCAAAAATCACTGACGAGCTCAATAATTTTTAAAGTATATTTTTATTCTATTTTCTTTTTAAAAAATAGCAGATTGCAAATCATCTCTTCCGTACGGAAATACTCATAGTAAAACCATCCACAATTAGTGCAATGACATTTTGCTGAAAAAGGTATCTTATCGATTTGTCTTTCAAACTTTCTATCAAAGCAGTAACTACTTTTGAAATTACAAATCAGTAGTTCTGGTACATCTAAGATTGCTCCTTTACTGTCATTCCTGCCTTTCGTCTTAGCTCAAGACAGGCTTCAACAGGAATCTAAAGCCAATTCACAATCCACTATTTTAGTCATTTTTGTTGAGCAGTGTGACGGACTGCTTGGTTATCAGTTTTACAAGATGATAAGCTTTGGTGGACATCCTTTGCCCTAAAGCTGCATTTTAAGTGCAGTGTCTACTCTACCAATTGAGTTACAAGATTCTGAACATCTTGATCGGACTCGAACCGACAACAAAACAATCTATTGTTCTAACCTACTGAACTATCCCAGATGCACTGGGAGTGGGAATCGAACCCACGACCTATAGAGTCGAGACTATTTTTTGGATAACAGTCAATCCTTCAAGTCTAGTTGTATATAAAACCATAATGCATCTCTGCAACGAATTATACAATAGTGCTATACCGAAACACCCAACAAGACCAGCTTGATATCATTTCCTGCGTAGGCAGGAATATTTTCAACGAACTATTTCATTTGTGGAACAGATAGGATTCGAACCTATATCGCCAGATCTTCAATCTGGTGCATTGACCAACTTTGCTACTGTTCCGGTTTAAGTGTCTATCAAGAGTCGAACTTGATCTTAGAGGATATACCTCTTGTGCGAGCCATTACACTATAGACACTTTGTGTTTATTGTACTCCACCCAAGATTCGAACTTGGACTTTTCGGCGTTTAAGACCGTTACCTCTCCCAATTGGGCTAGTGGAGCATTGTACAGGAAGAGAGATTCGAACTCTCAAAACCTTGTTTCTAAGACAAGAGCGTATGCCAATTCCACCATTCCTGCAAATTGTTAAGGTAATCCCGCAATTCAGCGGGATGACTTTCACGATGTAAGCGTGACGCTCTTCCACTGAGCTATACCTCATTTTGTACTCCGTAAGGGAATTGAACCCTTAATTCCTGATAGAAAGTCAGGCGTCTTAAACCATTTGACCAACGGAGCATTAGCGGAGAGCAAAGGAATTGAACCTTCATTACCAAAATTGGTAAACTTACTTAGCAGGTAAGCGCAACAAACCAATATTTGCCTACTCTCCGTTTTCGCAGTACCGATCCCGCAACTGCGGGACAAGTTTCTCGGGAGACAACCGAGCACTCTAGCCATTGAGCTACGATACTATTTGTGGGAATTGAAAGATTCGAACTTACTCAACCAGAGGTAACAGATTTACAGCCTGTCTCAGCTCTCCACCGCTGACGAATTCCCATTAAATCGGCAAACCGAAGCTTGCCGATTTGTTAATTCTCCTTTCTTTTTTAATTACAATAAATTATTTAACCGATTCTGAAACCAACTGTTTTTAGCTTCTGTTTCGGCTTCTTTTTTAGCCTGATTTTCTATGATTCTATTTTCATTGGTTTGAATCTTTCTCTTCTTTTTAACTCGAGATAAAATAGTATCAACAAAACTTATAAAATCATCATTTAGGGCTAGTTGCTTTGCGTCTTTAAGGACTTTTTCAGCATCTTCGTATTTAGCGATACTTTCATATAACTGTCCTTGAGTTAAAGCGATACCTGCTCTATCAATTCCTTTTACGGTTTTGGCAAAATCAATTAGTTTTTGTGCTTCTTTAAAATCGTGATTATTAATTAATAACCGTATGTAATCCGGATACACATCTGGTATGTCCAATCGACTCGCTAAAGCTGTTTCAAAGTACTTTTTTGCCGTTTCATTATCACCTAATTGCTCGTAGTGCACTTTTGCCATTAAATGCAAGGCTTTTACATTTTCTGGGTCGTAGGATAAAGCATAATTCAACGCCTCAACTGCTCTTTCTAATTCCCATGGATAGGCTTCAATGGCTCTAAACAAATGGATGTTATGTAAATTATTTTCCATGATATATTAATTCAATAGATTATTACTGTTTTAAAATGCAACACCATTTGGTGATGCTCTTAAAACTGTTCAGATTGATGTATTCTTAAATTTTTTGAAATAAAAAATCCGAAACAGTTTGTTTGCTTCGGATTCTTCTCTGGGAAATAAATTATCTACAGAAAATACCGAAGCCTTGTAAATGACTCGAGGTCATAACTTAAATTTTGAAATGCTACTATATGCTTTAGCATGGCTTCTTGTTTTTATTAATAATGTTTTTGCGAATTGTTTAATTCTGCGGTGCAAATATAAAATGTAATTTTTGAAACTTCCAAATAAAAAATCAATTTAATTTATTGATTTTCAATTAATTACATTGTTTTTAAGCAAGGAAATTCCTGTCCGCTTTATGCAGATGTTTGAAGGTTTTTGGCAAGCGTCTGTCTCCCAATTGCTTAGTCTTCAATACGTGTTATTTTAGTTTTTAAAGTCTAGTTTCAATTATTATGAAAATTTTTTTAATTCATTTTTGTTTTCTTTCAAATTATGTTGTTTAGATCCCGCTTTTCAGCGGGATTTGTTCAACTTGCATTTTGAAGTCGTCTATAAAGACTTTTCAAAACCGAGTTTCACAAAAAAAGCGTCCAATTTCTTGGACGCTTGTATCTATGTATAGTTTTTGTGTTTAAATCATATACAATTAATGATTAAAAATAGATACATAACGTCCTTGTCGTTGAAATAATTCAAAACTATTTCCACGATAATCCCACTGACACATCAGTGATTTTGGTGCTCTATGTACTATTGTTTTTCTCATTAGTGTTGCAAATATGCTATAAAATATGGGTAAAATCAAAATTCTGACTCAAATTAGATTAAATCTGAATTACGATCTATAGGCAACATCGCGCTTTGAATAGTTTTAGAATAAAGCTGATTGTCTGTATCTTTGGTAAAAAAGGAATTATGTTATCAAAATCAATAGAAGCTGCATTAAACAAGCAGATACGTATAGAAGCCGAATCGTCTCAGGTATATCTTGCCATGGCTGTTTGGGCAGAAGTTAAAGGCTTAGAAGGTATTTCAAACTTTATGTACGACCAATCTGATGAAGAACGCGAACATATGCTAAAATTGGTGAAGTTTATTAACGAGCGTGGAGGCCATGCGCAAATATCCGAGCTTAATGCACCAAATGTTACGTTTACGTCTTTTAAAGAAATGTTTGAAAAACTATTAGAACACGAGGTTTTTGTTTCCGAAAGCATCAACGAGCTTGTTCATATTTCACTTGAGGAAAGAGACTATGCTACTCACAACTTCTTGCAATGGTATGTTGCCGAGCAAATTGAAGAGGAAGCCATGGCAAGAACCATCCTTGATAAAATAAACATGATTGGAGACGACAAAGGTGGACTGTATTTGTTTGATAGAGATATACAACAACTTACGGTAAGCTCTGCTGCTCAGACACCTGGAGCTGGAATTTAAGTGTTAAAGTTTATTTAGAATTAATAAAAATAACTATTTTTGTTGCCGAATTTAAAGATCCCAATCCATAGGGAACTGCAAATGGGCAAAAAAAAGAAAAACAAAAAGCTTAAAAAGGAACGAATTAAAGTTCTTGAAACTTCTGGTTATGATGCTTTGGGCAAAGTAAAATCCAAGTGTTGTAAAAAGTATAAAAAGGCAGAAAACAAGCGTTGTAAAAAATGTCCTTGCTTTGATCTTCTTAAAAAAGTAGCTTAAAATTAATTATAAAAAAAGAGCAACCCAGTGGGTTGCTCTTTTTTTAATGCATTATTAATATTTGATGTTATTTGCCAAGCATTAATAGCTCGCTACAAACTACTTCGGTGATGTAACGTTTCATGCCGTCTTTATCTTCCCAAGAGCGTGTTGTAAGTTTACCTTCTATAGCCACTTCTTTGCCTTTAGCTACATATTTTTCTACAATTTGTGCTGTTTTTCCCCAAGCTACAATATTGTGCCATTGGGTATCTGTTACTTTTTCGCCTTGTGAATTTTTATAGCTTTCGTTTGTTGCCAATGTAAATTTTGCCAAGGTTTTACCTGATTCTAAATTGATAATTTCTGGGTCATTACCTAAGTTACCAATCAACTGTACTTTGTTTCTTAATGTGTTCATGTGTTCTAAATTTTTAATGTTAAACAGTTAATACTATCGAGTTCTTATGTTTCGACACTGCAAAGATTGTACAGCTTGCAAATATTAGTCGGTAGTTACCTATTTAAATTCGTTTGTAAATGTTTGTTGTCGTTTGTAAACAACTAAACATTTACTGTTATTGGATTTTATAATAATTTAAGCTAATTTTATGAAAGTGTAGATATATGCTAGTTAGCCATAATTAAGAATGACCAGAACTTACATCATATTTTTACTTCTATTAATCGGATGTAAATCTGAAAAAAAAGAAGACTACTATTCTGAAGAAAAAAATGAAATTGAACATATCGATTTTAATCTTCCGACTTTTGGAAAATGGACGGAATGTTACGCAGATAAATCAGTAAAATTATACTTTGACGAATTATCAATTTCTGATAAGTTTAAAACTCTAGGAGTTTATTTAAACAATTATACATTTTCAAAAAAAGACAGTCTAGATGTTCTCGATTTTGAAGATTATGCTGTTTTTATGATTAACAAAAATGAGCAAAAATGGAAATTGACTGGGAACGATTTAGAAAGAATATTTCGAGTTCAAAAAAAGAAAACTGGAACTATTAATGTTGACAGATTGGAAGCTTTAAAAAAAGTGTATTCTGACACAACTTTTTTACATTCCGAAAAGCCAATTGTTATTGAAGAATATAAACCGAATGAAAACATATTATCTGCTTTAAAATTAATAAAGCCTTATTATGACGACCACGAAATCATAGTGGTTTATGTATACAATTTGATTCTTATAAATAATCACCTTGTTTATGGTGGATATTATTTAGACCTAAACGGAATTGAATCTCTTGAAAAGGCAAAAGAAATGAATGACATAATAATGACTAAATTTCTTGAATCGAATAAATAACTATGGCTAACAACGTATATAATTTATTGCTAGTTCTAGCCTACTTACGAAAATCCTCGCGGATTTTCTATTCGGTTTTTATTAGCTAAATTACGTGCTAAACCACGCAACAAACCATATACAAACACGTTGTATGCAATTAAAACCAGACTATATGAAAAAAAACTTGCTAATTATCCTTTTGACAATTTTCACTTTAAATTCTTGTCAATCACAGTCGAAAGACAAAACTGAAATGTACAAGACCGAAAGTGGCCAATACGCTTCTGAAAGCGGAAATTTCATAATTGACTTTCCGATGAAACCAAGATTACAAGTAATCGATAATCAAATCGGAACAGACAAATACAAAATCTTTAATTATCAAGCAGTTGCTGGACAACAAATGATATATATGGCTGAATACATTGACTTTCCTGAATATGTAATGGAATCTTGGGATAAAGACCAAGCCTATCAACAAATTTTAAAAACAACTGAAGCAAAATACGGTGGAGTTTTCAAATTGACTAAACAAGAGCCAACTGAACAACATAATCTGAAAGGAATTTATTATGAATTCTCCTTAAATCCAGATGCAAATGTTCCAAGAGGAGTTAAAGGCGGAATTAAAGGCAAAATTTTCTTTGTTGGAAATAGGTCTTATCAACTGACTTATCTCGGAGAAGAACAAGAATTAATTGATAAATATCTAAATTCGTTCAGACTGATAAAATAACTGCATACAACAATGGCTATAAGTAATTGCTTGTTCTCGCCTAATTCTAAAATTCTCGCGGATTTTCAGTTTGGCGTGTACTTGTAAAGTTAAGTGCTAAACCACGCAACATTTCATATACATAAACGATGTAATACATTTTGAAAAAAATCCCGAACATATTAAAAACAATTATCAAACTGAATTTAATTCTTGTTTGCGGAATCTCATTTGGACAAACAGAAATCAAAGGAAAAGTGATTAGCGAAATTTCTGGAAAAATGCCAATTTCAGAAATTTATGTTCAAGAATTGGTTACTAAACAACCACTAACTATGGCGGACAGTTTGGGCAACTTCCGAATTGAATATCTTGAACCGAATAAAAATTATATTATAGAAATTAATGCAATCGGATATGGAAAACAGACGTTTAATGTAAAAACAAAAAGTGGAATAAATAACTTGACGTTTGAATTAAAAGCTGATTGCGAATATAATGCTGAACGTGCAGAAACTGATTGGAATAACGGAAATGCGAACTTACTTTTATTTGGCTCAATTGCACCAATAGCAAACTCGCCAGCCGACAATCGATTTGAGAAAAAATTTGGAATTAAATATTTAGATTTTGGTTGCGAACCACCAATTTCTGAATGCATAAAAGAATATAACGAGCGAATATTTGAACTGATGGACAAAAAATACGGAATGAAATGGCGAAAAAAAGTTCGTTCTGACGTCGAATATTTGAATTAAAAAAAACGTTTTACACAACGACTATAGTTCATTACGGCTGAAATTCCTAATCGGAATTCATTGCAATTTACTATCTTTCAGTCAGGCGGATTAATCCTGCGTGTGGTTCCACAACGAAATTATGGCCTAGTCCGTTATCCAAAACTTGAAGTATCATACTATAAAATAAAAGAAATAGGCAAATTAAAACAGGTAATACTTTTTTTTTAGAATAAAGAGACTAATTACCAAAGGATTATAAAGAAACACATATAACGTTATGAGACACGTTTTTGCACTACCATCAGATCCTTTAAAAAGTTATATAGACTATTATTTTATTTTTGAAAATAGCACCAACAACCCATTGGGTGTTGTGGACGTTTTTCCATCTTCAAATCCCTCAATGGTTTTTACTTACGGAAATAAGGACATTTGGGAATGTTTCGATAAAGGGCAAAAACAAAAACCAAGTTCGGACTTTGCACTTGACACTTATGTTTTAAAAAAACGCAAATTTATTGGTAATAATGATTTTGGAATCATTGTGGTATGCTTTAAGCCTTGGGGAATACATAATTTTATTCCTTTGCATATCAAAGAAGAAGCTGGTCAACGCATTTTATTAAAGGACCTATATTCTGCTAAAATAGAGCCATTGGAAGACAAACTACTTTACGCAAACAATGATGCAGAAAGACTTATTGCCATAGAATCCTTCCTAATTTCCATACTCAAAAATGTACCAATAGACCAAAGAATGCAATACGCGTGCAACATTATTAAAAATTCGGTTGGAATGGAAAAAATCTATGACATTGCCAAGAGCGTGGATTTGAGCGAAAAACAATTCAACAGAAATTTTATTGAAACAATGGGTATCTCACCAAAACTGTATTCTAGGCTAGAGCGTTTTTATTTCACCATTAAACGAATGAAAACGGAGTATGATTCCTTAACCCAAATTGCATTAAACGCTGGATATTTTGATCAGTCACACTTTATCCGTGAGTTTAAAAACTTTACACAAACAACGCCTTTAGCCTGCCAAAAGAATACAAAAAATACCTTTTTTGGCCATCCTCTAAATTTCTGAATGTCTGTTTTTTACAATTTTCAGTAATTCTGGCTTTGTAGCTTTGCTTAATGTCTGCAACCTAAAAATCTTAGAATAATGAATACGTACAAAGACTTTACTTACGCCTTGGTCTGCCTTTCTTTTAGCATTATAGTAGGAGCTGCAGTATTTGAACATCTTTCCGTATGGCCACAAGCCTATGAAGCCATGCCAAAATCCTTAACTATGTTTCAAGGTGAATATGCTCTAAACGCTGGAAATTTTTGGGGCAAAATACACCCAGTAACCTTGTTACTATTTGTCATCAATCTTATACTCTTATGGAAGTCAGCACGCAGAAAACATATTCTGATTGTTTTCATTTCCTATTTCATTATTTTAGTGATTACTAATTTCTATTTCGTTCCCGAATTACTAGAACTAATTGGAACCGAAATATCTGACACTGTGGATGAAGCGCTTGTAAAACGAGGCAGACTGTGGATTAATTTAAGCTTAATCCGAACTGTAATTATCACTGTATTGGCTATAATACTTTACTTGGGACTCACAAAACCTACAATAAGACAGCACTAAAAACAGGTGTAATAAAAGATAACTTTCATAAAAAAGTGAGTTATGCATAAAGAAATCCTAAAGATTAATAAAAACGGTGAAACATTGATTATTACAAAATCCGCAGCAGAGACCAATGGACAAATCACCGAGTTTGAAGGTATGGAAGAACCTGGAATAGGTCCACCTATGCACGTTCACTTTAAACAGGAAGAAAAAGTGAAAGTTGTTAAAGGCAAAATGCGTATTAAAACCTTAGCAAAAGAGTTTTCCCTAACAGAAGGACAGGAATATACTTTTGCAGCCGGAGAAGCACATCGGTTTTGGAATGAAGGAGACCAAACTATGCATTACACAGGACACGTAAAACCATCAAACAATTACGAATATTTTATAAAGCACATTTACCAATCGTCTAACGAAGCCAATGACGATAAACCAAGTCCTTTTGATGTAGCATTCCTGCTGACAAAATATAAATCGGAAATGGATATGCTTGTAATACCAAAACCTGTTAAACAAATAGTATTTCCAATTCTACTGCTTATTGGTAAGTTGACAGGCAAGTTCAAAAAATTTTCAGACGCACCAGAAGCCATTAAGTAAGATGTATGGAGGCCTAATTATAGAATTAAGACACATACATTATAAAAAAAAGACGGTAATGGAAGAGCTGATAAAATAAGAAGTTGTCTTAATAATTGAATAAAAAATAACACTTAACAATATGCATATAAATCATTGCGCCTGAATTTCTTAATCAAAATTCATTGCAATTTGCTATCTTTCGGTTACGTCGAAAAATGACTTGCTTCCTTTTCCTCAACGAAATCATACACCAAACCGTTGGAACCAAGTTGACTAACCGCATCGTAATGAAATTTAAAATTCCTTTTGACGAGAATATTTATAATGAACAAATGAAACTTCAATTTGACAATGTTTGGTCTGAAGGTTTTAAAAAGAATAGATCAAAATTATACATAGGCGTTCCATTTTTCATCCTAGGAATATTAGCTGTATATGGTAATGGAAATGTTGGCTATTTATTCATAATTTTAAGTCTAATCTTTTTTTATAAATACTATGAATACTATCAATATTATCAAAAGAATAAAAAAAGATACTTCTCTGAATCTGAAATATTTTCATTAGAGCAGAAAGAAGTCCAAGATGTAAGTATATGGGAATTTAAAGATGAATATTTTAGATACAAATGCTGTAAGTGTGATTTAAAATTAGATTGGTCACTATTCAGTGGATTTGAAATAATTAACAATAATATATTTATTAAAACTAAAGATGTTAATCACAGCTATATTATTGGAAAATCTGAAGTTGGAGAATCTGAATTTAATGAAATCGCTGAATTCCTAAAAACAAAAATAAAACCTGTACCAAACAATATATAATTAATTACTTTGGCAAAAACTAGCCATGCATAAAGCCATGGTTTAAAATTAAAAAAATCAAGAACTAAATGAAATTATCGTCAAAAGCTCAAAAAATCTATAGTAAAATAGACAAGGAAACGACAAAGTTGGGCGATTTAAGAAAAATCGCAAAAGAAATAAAGAAAGACCATGCTTTGGCTATGGAACTTTGGTCAACTAGAGAGTTTTTGCCTCGTCAGCTAGCGATTCTAATAATGGATAAAAAACTTTTAAATCAAGAAGTTATTGACCAATTAGACAATGATATCCAGAAACACGATTTTGATGAGCGAAATACTTTGATAGACTGGTTAATGGCCAATCAATTATCTAAAGACAAAAAGATAATTTCGCTAATGGAATCTTGGAAAGATAGTTCTTCTAAATTACAAAGACGAGTATTTTGGTATTATCAAGCAAGGTTAAGATGGATGGGAAACACAAACCAATCTAATACAGAAGAGCTGCTAGATTTAATTGAAAAGAACCTAATGAAAGAAGAACCAGAGGTTCAATGGGCTATGAATTATACCGCTGGTCAAATAGGAAAATGGCAAGAAAAATATCGCAATAGATGCATCTCTATTGGAGAGGAAACAGGTCTTTACAAAGATGAAATGGTGGCGAAAAATTGCGTGCCAAGCTATCTTCCAAAATTTATTCCGATAGAAGTAGCTAAATTGAAAAAATGATTGTAGAAAATTGGTGTAAAGTTGAATTAAAATTCCCATTTATTGCTCAATGGAGAATTAACGTAATTAAATAAAAACTAAACATAAGCTAAATACAATTGTATGCGTAAATTTCCAACTCTACCCTGCAAACAAAACTTCTAAAAATTTTATCTATATCGGTTTCTTTTGCTAAATTAGAAACTTAACCTTTTTACCCTCTACTATGAAACTAAAACCAACTGTGTTATTTACTTTATTACTCTTTTTTTCACTGCAAAATTTTGCACAATCAGGTGTGGAAGAATTTGTTCAAGAAGGTATAGAGCATCACGATAATGGTGACTATGACAAAGCTATTAAGGCTTATAAAAAAGCATTAAAACTAGATCCTTTATCTACATTGGTTAACTACGAAATTGCACTCAGCTATTTTAATAATAAAGACTATGAGCTAGCCATAAAACATTCAGATATTGTGCTTAAGCAAAATAAGGAACATGTGCTCCAAGCGTATATGACCAAAGGTTCTGCCTTAGATATGCAAGGCAAAACTAAAGAGTCTATAAAACTATTTAAAAAAGCCATTAAAAAAACAGAAGGTCATTACCTACTCTATTATAATTTGGCTTTAAATTACTATAAACTAAACGCCCTAGATGATGCAGAAGAAAATGTAATTTTGGGTATAGAAAACAATCCTAATCATCCTAGCAGTCACTTAATGTTGGCTACAATTCACCATCAAAAAGGAAATACGGTCCAAACGCTATTAGCAACACATTACTTTCTTTTTTTAGAACCCAATTCACCTAGATCTGAAGGTGCTTATGCCATGTTAAAGGAAAATTTTGGTGGTAATGTTTCTAAAGATGAAAACAAACCAAATACAATAAACATTATGTTTTCTCCTAATGACGATAGCCAATTCGGTGCGGCAGAGTTAATGGTTTCAATGCTTGAAGCATCTAAGACTTTAGAAAAAAACGAAGGTAAATCTGATGATGAAATGTTTGTTGAAAACACCGAATCTTTCTTTAAAGTACTTGGAGAGTTAAAGGAGAAAAAGAATAAAGAAATCTGGTGGACCTTTTACACGGCTTTTTTCTATGACTTGGCAAAAAGTGAGCATTTAGAAACTTATTGCAAATACATAACTCAAAACGTTAATGAAAATGCTCAGCAATGGTTAACCGACAATGAAGAAAAACTTGCCGATTTTGATACTTGGTTAAAAACCGAATAATGAGACAACTTCTCAGCTATATTTTACCTGTTACTAAAACAGTTGAATCTAAATTCAGTGGGACTCTAGAAATTACCTGGCACAATGGTAAAAAGTATCTTAATTCTCAAAATGCCAATTACAGTTATGGTTCGTTACAGCAAATCCTAAAATATGGATTAGAAAAAATAGCGCTTTCAAAAGTTAATTCTGTACTGGTTTTAGGTATGGGAGGTGGAAGTGTAATTGCAACACTTAGAGAGCATTTTAATTACACAAAACCTATTACTGCTGTAGAGATTGACCCAGTTATTATTAATGTGGCAGCTACAGAGTTTGGAATTTCAGAAGGCAAAAACCTAACTATTTATTGCGAAGATGCTTTAGATTTTGTTAAGCACAATACAGAAACTTTCGACCTAATCATCGTGGATCTTTTTATAGACCTAACAGTACCTCATAAATTTCTCTCAACTAAATTTTGGGAGAATGTCCTCAACTCAAAATCATCAAAAGGAGATGTGATTTTTAATGCGTCAGTACGTGATTCTAAAAATGAAACCATTCAAAATCTCGTTGCATTCTTAAAAACAAAAGTGTATAAGGTTGATGTTTTTGATAACGTTAATAAGACTAACACATTGGTTCTTTTAAAATCATTGTAAACGTTTGTAAGCGATTATTTTGTACCTTGTATTAACTATAAAGTATCATACGAAAACAACATAAGTTATAATTTGGTGCTTGGGTAGCATTTATTTCTATTTTAAATTACTAATTATGAAAAGAGAGTGTCCCGAATGCGGAGATAGAATCATTGGCAGAATTGACAAAAAATTCTGTAGTGATGGTTGTAGAAACACACATAATAATCGTAATAACAAAGACGCTAAAAACCTAATTAGAAATACAAATAACAGATTGCGTAAAAACTACCGCATTCTTGAAGCTTTAAACCCAAATCAAAAGACAAAATGCTCAAGAGCCAAGCTCATAGAAAAAGGTTTCGATTTTAATTATTTCACAAGTATTTATACCACAAAAGCAGGTACGACCTATTATTTTGTGTACGACCAAGGCTATTTACCCCTAGAAGGTGAGTATTATGCTTTAGTAAAACGAGATGATTAACTAATTAACCTTTGGTGGTGTTATTCCAGTTTTCACCTTTAAGCTGTAATGCTGCTTTTAAAATGTCTTTTTGACTAATCTGTCCAACAAGTTTTCCGTTTTCTACAATAGGAAAACGTCGTCTTTTAGACTGTAAAAATTTATTGGCAGCATCAAAAACATCCATATTTCCATCAATGGTTTCAACATCAGATACCATACGTTTTTCTACTTTATCATGCTCTAAAGGCATATTGTAATAACGACTTTCGCTTAACTGTTTTAAACAATCACCTTCGGATATAATGCCAACCAATTCATGCCTATCATTTACAACAGGGCCACCAGATATTTTAAATTTAATTAAAGCCTCTACAACTTCTTGTACAGATTGGTCTGGTTTAAACGTTATAAGATTGGTAGACATATAATCTTTTACCTTTAAAGCAACAGGTTGGCTAACGTTTTGTTGCTGTTTGCGTGCACCTTGAAAACTTTTTATTCCCATAACGTTAAAATTTTAGAGTTAATTTTAAAGTTAGTGAAAATTACTTGTATTGCAAAATAGAAAGGCAACGCTTTTATATTCTACATTTTTTTTGAAGAATGCAGGCATACAACACAAAAACAAAGAAATTAATAGTTTTTTAAGACCTATTCTCTTTAATTTTTATAGTTTTAGCCCTCAAATAATAGAACAAAATGAAACAGATTAAACTTTTTTCAATTATTCTTGGAGTTGTGTTATGCTCAACAAATGCTTTTGCTCAAGACAAAGCAGGTTTAAAAGAACACTACAAGGCATATTATGAACAAATGAAGAAGCAAGGAGATGTGCAAGGTATAATAAACGCCTTAACGCATCTTAATGTTTTAGAACCTTCAGCAGCTAGACAAGATACATTGGCTTATTTATACCTTTCTGAAGGAAAATATATGGAAGCCTTAAACACTATTGGTGTTGAAAAAAACGCTACAGATTCTGATATGAATGTAGAGGTAAAAGCTTTAGCACTAAAAAATCTAAACCAGCCAAAAATGGCTTTAGAACATTATGAGATTTTATTTAAGCGCGATCCTAATGTGTATTTAGCTTATGAAATGGCAGATATGAAACTTCAGATTAATGATATTGCCGGTGCAAAAAGTAATATTGAATATGGTTTGGCAAATGTAAAAGACGATATGAAACGTGCCTTTTACGAAAAACAACAGCCTTATGAAACTCCGATGAAAGCGGCTTTAACCTATCTTAAAGGCTTAATGCTTTTTTCTGAAAATAAAACGGCTAATGTTGATACAGCTATAAAATTAATGAACGATGCACTAGCCATTGATCCTAATTTTAACATGGCAAAAGTAACTCGTCAAGCTTTAGAAAACCAAAAAGCACAACAAGCTGCTGCTACAAATAAAAACTAAAGAAAAGACTTTATAAAAACAAAAAATGCGGCTTATGAGCCGCATTTTTTGTTTTTATTTTTTGGTTTATTACCAAATCCTTACACGCTTTTCTGGTTCTAAATACATGGCATCGCCTTCTTTTATATCAAATGCTTCATAAAATGCATCAATATTTTTTAAAGGTTGTGTTGCTCTAATATTTCCAGGTGAGTGAGGATCTGTATTAATTTGTGTTCTTAAGGCTTCCTCTCTGATTAATGTTCTCCAAACCGTTGCCCAAGACATAAAGAAACGTTGCTCTGGTGTAAAACCATCTATTTTACCTGGTCTTCCATTTTCTTTAAAGTGTAACTGAAGTCCATCATAAGCACCAAGTACTCCACCAAGGTCACCAATATTTTCACCTAAAGTAAAAGGTCCATTTACATATACGCTATCTAAAACTTCTATTGCAGAGTATTGGTCTGCCAAGGCTTTACCTCTCTTCTCAAATTCAGCTAAATCCTCTGGAGTCCACCAGTTATTTACATTACCATCACCATCAAAACGCGCTCCAGAATCGTCAAAAGCATGAGATATTTCATGACCAATAACAGCTCCTATACCTCCATAATTTACAGCTTCGTCTGCTGTGTAATTATAGAATGGTGGCTGTAAAATAGCCGCAGGAAAAACAATCTCATTGTTTAACGGATTATGGTATGCATTTACCATTTGTGGTGGCATTCCCCATCTAGATTTGTCGACTGGCTCATTGATATCTTCAATGTTTTGCTTTTGTGCCCAAGCACCTACAGCCAACATATTTTCTGCATAAGAATTGCCTTCTTTAACTTGTAAATCTGAGTAATCTTCCCATTCATCTGGATAGGCTATCTTAACCGTAAATTTATCTAGCTTTTCAATAGCTTTCTTTTTAGTTTCATCACTCATCCAGTCTAACTTTGTAATACGGTTTTGAAAAGCCGTAATAACGTTAGCAATCATTTTTTCAGCTTTTTCTTTAGCCTCTGGAGGAAACTTAGCCTGTACATACAATTGACCTACAGCTTCACCTACGCTTCCATCTACAGTACCAAGAGCACGCTCATCAGCTGGACGCATTTTTTTGGATCCATTTAATGTTTTGCCATAAAATTCCCAATTCGCTTTTTCTATTTCTGTGGTTAAAAATCCTGCAGCATTGTTTAGTGTACTCCAATCCATAAGGGTTTTTATATCTTCTATAGACGTACTTTTTAAGAATGCATTCATAGCTTTCATATATTTTGGCTGCATTACTAAAAGTGTATCTACTTGTTTTTCAACACCCATATCATTTAAGAATTTCTTCCAATCTATAACTGGGACCATAGTTTGTAAATCCTCTAAAGAAGTTGGGTTGTTAAAATTTCTAATATCTCTACTTGCCACTTTATCTAAACGAGGTTCTGCCAATTGCGTCTCCATGGCTAGGATTTTTTCAGCTGCTTTACGAGCATCTGCCTGAGTGTAATTAATATACTGAAGCATTCTTGTTACGTGGTCAATATACTTAGCTCTAATTTCTTTGGTCTTATCGTCTTGGTCTAAGTAATAATCACGCTGTAATCCTAATCCAGCAGGAAATACCCAAGCTGTATTCATACTACTATCATTCAAATCTGGATTTGAGCCAATACCAGCAAAAGGTGCCGATACACCAAGTGTAGAAGCAAAAACCGTTTGCATGTCTTTAATATTATTAATGCCAGAAATCTTATCTAATAAGGGTTGCAAGGGCTTTATACCTGCTTCATTACGAGCAACAGTATCTAATTCCGATTCAAAAATCAATAAGGCTTTTTGCTGGTCAGAACCTTCTGTGTAAGTTCCTAACTCTTTCGATGTATTTAAAATATTTAATACATCTTGTCTTGTAGATTTGCGTAATACACCAAATCCGCCCCAACGCGACTCATCATCTGGAATAGCATTAGTTTTCATCCAATTACCATTAACAAAATTGTAAAAGTCTTCTTTTGGACTAACGGTTTTGTCCATGTTTTCCAAAATAATTCCTGGGATTTTTTCTTCTGCCATTGCAGAGTCTTTCTTGGCTTCTTCTTTACATCCTACAATAGTAAAGAACGCCAAACCTGATAGCGCTAGTACGCGGCTAAGATTGGTTTTCATAGTTTAGATTGATTAATTCGAATTAATTGTTATTACTAATAAGACCTACGAAAAATACATTTGTTACAACTTAACAAAACTTTAAGACATCAATACTCCGATTGAATCTTATCGTACTTATCGCGTTCTAATTTCTTGTTAATTTGATAATTAAGATTTGAGAACGCAACGACAACCTCCTTTACGCTCTTTAGTTTATCCTGGTCTGAGATATTATCTAAGCGCAAATTTTCATTAAGACGCAAAGTGGTAGTCTCTATAATTGCTACTCTAGAAACAATAGGATTTGTTTCTAAGTTTTTAGGCAGCCCAGCTTTTAATTCTTCTATAAACTTTTTAAGGAGTTCCTTATCTCCATTAAAAAAGGACAAATCTGCTTTTTTCAGGTAACTTATTTGAATGGCGAACTCTTGATATTTTTCCCAATCAGCTACAGCAGTTTCACCATCTGTGCTAAGCACATAATCTGAGTAATTAAAATTCTCTATGGCCTTAGCCGTAATTAATGTTTTCTTATTGGTATTTTCATTATCAACAACCTCACCATTAGCTTTGTTATTATCACAACTAATAAGCACTAAAAAACATATATTGAGAAGGGCTAATCCTATCTTCATAAACTTAATTGATTTTTGATTGTAAATATACTTAAACTATTAATTAGTGTTTAAAGTATAAAGTTCTTAATTAAACCTCGTTTTTTATAAAAATTTTAATTTTTGGACGGCTAAATTCTTAGTACTTTTGACAATTCTTTAAAACAAATACATGTCTTCTAAAATATTGATTATTGGTGCCTGTGGGCAAATTGGTACTGAGCTTACGGCAAAGTTAAGGGAAATCCATGGCGTAGATAATGTTATAGCTAGTGATATTAATACTAGAAAACTTGATTTAGTCAACTCTGGTCCGTTTGAAATTATTGATGCCAAAAACTTTAATGCCATTAAAGATTGTTGTAAAAATCATAATATAGATACGGTTTATCTTATGGCTGCATTATTGAGTGCTACTGGCGAAAAGTATCCAATGGAAGCATGGGATTTGAATATGAATTCGCTTTTTCACGTGCTTAACTTAGCTAAAGGCGGTAATATTAAAAAAATATTTTGGCCAAGTAGTATTGCTGTTTTTGGGCCAACAACACCACGCGAAAATACACCTCAGCATACTATCTGTGAGCCAACAACGGTTTATGGTATTACAAAACAAGTTGGTGAACGTTGGTGCGAATATTACAACAATAAATATGGTGTAGATGTACGCAGTATTCGTTATCCAGGTATTATTAGTCACAAAGCTATGCCAGGTGGTGGTACTACAGATTATGCTGTAGAAATTTACCATGAAGCTATAAAAAATGGTAGTTATGAGTGTTTTTTATCAGAAAACACAAGCTTACCTATGATGTTTATGGAAGATGCCATTAAGGCAACTATAAATCTTATGGAAGCACCTTCTGAGCAACTGACCATTAGATCGGCCTATAACTTATCTGCAATTAGTTTTACGCCAAAAGATATTTTTGAAAGTATAAAAAATCATCTTCCAGATTTTGAAATCACCTACAATCCTGATTTTAGACAAGCCATTGCAGACAGCTGGCCATCGTCTATTGATGACAGTGTTGCGCGAAAGGATTGGAATTGGAAAGAAAGCTTTAATTTAGAAGCTATGACAACCGTAATGCTTAAAGAATTGAAAAAGAAATATAACCCTTAAAAAGAATATAAAGTGATTCGTCCTGAAATTCCATTGATTTTAGGACTACACAAAAACAAAAAAGTCTAGTATTTCTACTAGACTTTTTTTGCTCCTCTTCTTGGGCTCGAACCAAGGACCCTCTGATTAACAGTCAGATGCTCTAACCAACTGAGCTAAAGAGGAAGATTTTTTTCGCTTTAGCGAGCGCAAATATAAAATTATTTTTAATCTCTACAATGCCAAACTTCAATTTTTTAAGCACTAATACAAAATTTATTTATCTGGTTATGGCTTTGAAAATATCATTTCCATTGGCAAATAACACTAACGCTATTAAAATAAAGAATCCAACTATTTGTGCACGTTCTAAAAATTTCTCGCTTGGTTTGCGTCCAGAAATCATTTCATATAATAAAAACATAACGTGCCCACCGTCTAAAGCTGGTATTGGTAATAAATTTAATACGGCTAACATTATAGAAAGAAATGCAGTTAGCTTCCAAAAGGCTTCCCAACTCCAAAAGTCTGGAAAAATATCAAAGATAGCCTTAAAACCACCTAGACCTTTGTATGCTTCTGTTTTAGGGTTAAAAATAGCTTTAAGCTGAGAAAAATAGTTAACTATTGTAGATTTAAACTTTGTGGCACCAGCCGCAAAACTCTGACCAAAAGTATATTCTCGTCTGGTAACATCGTAATAGCCTAAGTCTATAAAACGCTTTGCATCAATTAACCTAAAAATATTAAGCTTTGCATCATTATTAACTTTAAGGTCTCTTGTAATGGTTTTATCATCCCTTAGGATTTCAACAGTAACTGTTTGTCCTTTATAATTTTTCAGTTCTTCTTCATACTGATCAAAATAAGGTAGCTTTTTACCATTAATACCTAATAATACATCACCTTGCTTTAAATCAACAGAATTATTGGCAGAAGAATCTGGTACTGACTCCACAATAAAAGGATAACGGTATTTGAATAAGTTTCTACTTCCTTCATCAGACAGCTGACCTAAAAAGTTCTCAGGAAGGTTAACTACTTTCTTCTCCCCTTCTCTTTCAACAGTCATTTGTTCTGCTTCAATAATATATTGACCTATTTCAGAATCCTTTTCAATTTGTTGATCGTTAATAGCTATGACCTTATCTCCGGTTTTAAATCCAGCATCTATAAGCACAGGATTTTCAATAAGGTAACCACCTTTAAGACTATCTATTTTAATGTCTGTATCACCATATATAAATGATACAAATACAAAAATGACATAAGCCAGAATAAAATTCACCGTTACACCACCAAGCATAATTATTAAACGCTGCCAAGCTGGTTTAGAACGAAATTCCCACGGTTGTGGTGGCTGTGCCATTTGTTCCTTATCCATACTCTCATCAATCATTCCCGCGATTTTTACATAACCACCAAGTGGCAACCAACCAATACCATATACGGTTTCGCCTATTTTCTTTTTGAAAAGCGAATACTTTACATCAAAAAAGAGGTAGAACTTTTCTACTTTGGTTTTAAACAGTTTTGCAGGTATAAAGTGCCCTAACTCGTGTAACACGATTAGTAAGGACAAACTCAGTAAAAATTGGGATATCTTAATTACAAATTCCATGTAGTCATTTTCAAATTTCGATTGACAAAAGTAATGTTTTCAAGTAACTTAGAAAATAATTGTATTTTTTATCGATTTATTTTTAACACAGATTTATAAATACTAAGATTTTAACGTCATATTTCTGTTAAAAAGGTATTTGAAAATTAGCTTGTATTGTACCTTTGCAATTCAAAATTTGAACCTTTAAGTATGGCTTTTCTTTCGTTTTTTAAACGGTATAAAAAATTTGGAATTTTCTTTTCGGTGCTATGCGTTGCAATCATAGCAATTATTTATAATATTCTAAATGTTGAAAAACCTTTACCGATATACCAACCTGTAAATTTTGAACCAAAATTGGTAGACAGCACCATTCAACATATTGAGAAATACCATACTGTTGCCGATTTTAGCTTAATCAACCAAAATGGTGATACCATAACGCAAGACACCTACAAAGACAAAATTTATATTGCTGATTTCTTTTTTACTACATGCAAAACCATCTGTCCGATTATGACAGATCACATGGTTTACATTCAGAATAATGTATTAGAAGACAACGACATATTGCTTTTATCTCATTCTGTAACACCCGAAATTGATAGTGTTGCACAGTTAAAAAGATATGCGAACAAAAAAGGAGTTGTTGATAGTAAATGGAATTTGGTTACGGGAGATCGTAAAGAAATATATGATTTGGCGAGGAAGTCTTACCTTGTTGTTGAGGATGATGGAATGGGAAATTATGGCATGGTACACACCGAAAACTTTGCTTTAATTGACAAGAAAAGACAGATTAGAGGCGTATATAGTGGCATAAGAAAAAGTGCAATAGACTCTTTATTGAAAGATATAGAAACTCTAAAAAAGGAATACAAACAATAGTTTTATCGATTCTCCTTTTTTACACTAAAATTTTTCACTTATTTTTGCTTCTTTAAAATTAATCTAAATAAGCTTAAGGTTGACATTAGCAGAATTAAAACGAGGACAACGAGGCATCATTAAAGATGTATCTTCTATTCATATTCCTTTAAAACTCCTAGAAATGGGATGTTTGCCTGGTAATTCTGTTGAACTTGTGCAAGTAGCACCTTTTGCAGATCCAATGTACCTTAATATTAACGGATCTCATTTAGCTATTAGAAAAGAAACTGCTATTCATATTTTAATTGAAACTACAAATGAGTAAGCAGATTAATGTAGCCTTAATAGGAAACCCGAACACCGGAAAAACTTCTGTTTTTAATGCCTTAACTGGTCTTAACCAAAAAGTAGGTAATTATCCTGGTATCACAGTTGAAAAGAAAGAAGGAGTCTGTAAGTTACCACGTGGTGTAAAAGCGCATATTATTGACCTTCCTGGTACGTATAGCCTTAATGCATCTTCGCTTGATGAAAATGTGGTGATAGAATTATTACTGAATAAAAATGACAAGGATTTTCCAGATGTAGCTGTTGTGGTTAGTGATGTAGAAAATCTTAAACGTAATCTACTACTCTTTACCCAAATAAAAGATTTAGAAATCCCTACGGTCTTGGTCATTAACATGTCTGATAGAATGACTTATAAAGGAATTTCTTTAGATATTGAATATTTAGAACAGCAACTTGAAACTAAAATCGCTTTAATAAGCACAAGGAAAAACCAAGGTATTGCCGAATTAAAAGAACTCATCACTAATTACAAAGAGCTTTCAACAAAACCCTGTTTAAATGCTTCAACTATAGACCAAGATTACTTTAACAATCTCAGAAAAGCATTTCCTAATCAATTGTTATACAAGCTCTGGTTGGTAATTACACAAGATGTTAACTTTGGAAAAACGGACAGAAAAACTATTGATGCGGTTTCGGATTTTAAAACCAAATCAAAAGCAGATTTAAAACGACTTCAGCAAAAAGAAACTATAAAACGCTATCAGTTTATTAACGATACGCTTAAAGTTGGTCAAACCATTGATTTAAAATCTGCAAAAGATCTTAGAATAAAATTAGATAGAATATTAACTCATAAAGTTTGGGGTTATTTAATATTTGGCATCATTCTGCTCACAATCTTTCAAGCTATCTATGACTGGTCTAGCGTTCCGATGGATTTTATAGATAGCACATTTGCTTCATTAAGCGAATGGACTAAAAGTGTGTTACCAGAGGGAGCATTTACAAGTTTATTATCGGAAGGGATTATTCCTGGTCTTGGTGGTATTGTTATTTTTATTCCTCAAATTGCCTTTTTGTTTCTATTTATTTCGGTATTGGAAGAAAGTGGCTATATGAGTCGTGTGGTGTTTTTAATGGACAGGATTATGCGTCGGTTTGGACTTAGCGGTAAAAGCGTTGTGCCTTTAATTTCTGGTACAGCATGCGCTATACCAGCAATAATGGCAACACGTAATATTGAAAGTTGGAAAGAGCGTCTCATCACCATTTTGGTAACTCCTTTTACAACTTGTTCTGCAAGATTACCTGTTTACCTTATTATAATTGCGTTGGTTATTCCAGAAGGTCGGTTTTTCGGGTTAAGTTATCAGGCATTAACTTTAATGCTACTCTATCTTATTGGGTTTGGAGCCGCAGTTGGATCGGCTTGGATTTTAAATAAAGTGCTTAAAATAAGAAGCAAAACTTTTTTTGTGGTTGAAATGCCCAACTACAAACTACCATTGCTTAAAAATGTTGCATTAACGGTTTTAGAAAAAACTAAAGCTTTTGTTTTTGGTGCAGGAAAAATAATTCTGGCAATATCAATTGTACTCTGGTTTTTGGCATCTTATGGTCCTGGCGATAACTTTAATAATGCTGAAACTATTGTAACAGAACACTATGCTTCAGAAAATTTATCTAAAGAAGAATTACAACAAAAAATAGCATCGCACAAGTTAGAGCATTCCTTTATTGGTATTGCTGGCCACGCTATTGAACCTGCCATAAGACCGTTAGGCTATGATTGGAAAATTGGAATTGCCATAGTGAGTTCTTTCGCTGCTCGCGAAGTTTTTGTGGGTACGCTTGCAACCATTTATAGTGTAGGTAACGATGAAGAAGAGACCATTAAAAATCGAATGGCAGGTGAAGTTAACCCAATTCTTGGTGGTCCATTATTTAATTTCGCATCAGGAATATCATTATTGCTTTTCTATGCTTTTGCTATGCAATGTATGAGTACGCTGGCTATTGTAAAACGTGAAACCAATTCTTGGAAGTGGCCAATATACCAACTAGTTATAATGAGTGGTTTTGCTTATATTGTAGCATTAATCGCTTTTCAAGTCCTAAAATAATATGAATACTGTTATTCAAAACATATTAGTTTTTTCGGCATTAGCTTTAGCACTACTATTTTTAGTACGAAAATTTATATGGTCTCCCAAGAAGAAATCAGCTAAAGCCTGTGGAAGTGATGATGGCTGTGGATGCCACTAATTGATTCCTTTGAAAAAAGGAATCTCATTCTAATTATTCTGACCTTTTCAATTTAAAAACTACTTCTAACCGATAATCTTCAATTATAATCTCATTCACACCTTCAGGATAAGGCGTTAAACCAAACCCATAGATCTTAAAATCTTCTGCGTTAAATGCTAAATTGGTAGTTTCCATAACAAAACCACTAGCGTCAATTCTAATTTTTCTGTCTTCAATAAATTTGCCACGTTTATAAATTGAAACCAAAACGTCAGCTTCTCCTGCTCTTACACACATTACACTCTTAGGACATCTAGAATCTGTAATTACCTTTTTAAATTTTACATCGTAATCTCCATAACTCACTTTTTGATTTAGCCCAATTATTTTAGCTACACTTAATGAATCTTTTACTACCTGACTTTGTGCATTTAACGTACAATAAATTGATGTTAAACAGAAAATTGCTGCGACGAGATAAGATTTCATTGTGCTATTTATTTTTTTAATCTAAAGACACTAAATATTAAACAATGTTACAAAATCATGGTTTACTTAAGGGCATTTTAATTTTTTTAATTACATTTGAAAATATTTTTAAGCATACTTAAATTTTAATTAAAGTAACAATAAATGTCAATTGCAATTGAAAACTTTGTAAAAGCTATTTACAACAATAATTCTCACGATGCTAAAGACACTAAACCTGGCAACATCGCAAAAAAATTAGGTATCTCTAATGCAGCAGCTACAGATATGGCTAAAAAGTTAGCCGTAAAAGATTTATTGCATTACGAAAAGTATCAAGAATTGCAGCTTACCGACAAGGGTAAAAAAATGGCTTTGAATGTTGTTAGAAAACATCGTCTTTGGGAAGCTTTCCTATTTAAGATGTTTGATATGTCTTTGCACGATATACACAGAGAAGCAGAGCTTTTAGAGCATCAAACATCAGATTTATTGGCTAACAAAATCAGTGAATATCTTGGTAATCCAAAATTCGATCCTCATGGAGATCCTATTCCAAATGCAGATGGAGAAATTACAACTATAGATACTTCTATTCCACTTTCTAATACAATAGAAGGCAAAACCTATTTCATTTCTCGATTAATGAGCGATGACAAAGAATTTTTTGAGTTTTGTGCACATCACAAATTAAAATTTGGTCATGAGGTAAAAGTTTCAAAACAGTTCAAAAACAATAAAATGACTGAACTGTCAGTAGACAACCATACTATTTTATTAAACGAAGATTTTACAACCCTAATATATGTCAATGAAATTAATCAATAAACAATTCGCTCTTTTAATAGCAATATGCTCTTCATCAATGTTTTCATTTTCGCAAGAAACTGATACTTCAGAGCCTTTAGTAACCGACAGACCAGACGCTACAGAAGCATCTTCGACCGCTGGAAAAGGTGTTCTTCAATTTGAAACAGGTGGTTTATATGAATCCTTTGAGGAAAACAACATTCAATCAGAAAATTACACCTACAACACTATGCTTATTCGTTATGGAGTATTAGACAATCTCGAACTACGACTTGGCTGGGATTTTGTAGAAGGTGTCACCAAGGTTAATGGCAACAAACTAGATAATGTTACCAGTGGATTGTCACCTTTATTATTAGGAATGAAAATAGACATCGCAGAAGAGAACGGTTGCATGCCAGAAATTGCGCTTATTGGTCATGTATTTCCTGTGTTTAGCGCTTCAACCGATTATAAACCAGAATATACAGGAGTAGATTTTAGATTGTCTCTTTCCCATACTTTAAGCGAAAAATCGAGTTTAGGCTATAACTTGGGTGCTGAATGGGGAAATGATTCGCCAGAAGCTTCAGCGATATACACCATGGCTTATGGTTACAGTATTTGCGATAAGTTTGGGTTCTATGCCGAATTATATGGCGATTTCCCAGAAGACAATTCGGCTAACCATTATTGGGATGCTGGCTTTACTTATTTAGCTTCTAACGATTTACAGTTTGATATTTATGGAGGTACAAGCATTACAAAAGGGCAGGATTTACTGCTAGGAATGGGATTGAGTTATAGAATTAGAAAGAACTAATAATGAAAAAAATACTACTATTTTTAATTGCAATATCTATTTACGGTTGCAAAAACGATACAAAAGCTAATGGTAAACTAAATGTTGTAACAACTACAACAATGATTACCGATTTGGTGAAAAACATTGGTGGAGATTCTATAAATGTCCAAGGTTTAATGGGTAGTGGAGTTGATCCGCACTTATACAAAGCTAGCGAAGGCGATGTGTCTAAATTAGTTAATGCAGATGTGATATTTTATAACGGCTTGCACTTAGAGGGTAAGCTTGTTGAAGTTTTTGAAAAAATGGGAAGCAAAACCAAAACACCTATTGCTTTAGCCGATGAATTAGATAAAACAACTCTTATTGGTTCAGATTATTTTGCTTCTAACTATGATCCGCATGTTTGGTTTAATATTGATTATTTTAAGCAGTTTGCAGAAAAAGTAACTCAAGTTTTATCCGAAAAAAATCCAGAAAATGCTGACATATTTCAAGCCAATAAAACGAAATATATCAATCAGTTAAATGAACTTCAAAATACTATAAAATCAGTAATAGAAACACTTCCAAAAGAAAAACGCATATTAGTAACAGCACACGATGCCTTTAATTATTTTGGAAAAGCCTATAATTTTGAAGTGGTTGGTTTACAAGGTCTATCAACAGCAACCGAAGCAGGTGTACAAGATGTGCAGAAATTAGCGGCATTTATTATTGAAAAAGAAATCAAAGCTATTTTTGTAGAAAGCTCCGTTCCAAAACGAACGATAGAAGCACTACAGGCAGCCGTAAAATCTAAAGGACATAATGTAGAAATTGGAGGTACTTTATATTCTGACGCACTTGGAAATGCAGGAACTGTTGAAGGCACATATATTGGAATGTTTGAATATAATGTGAATACGATAGTTAATGCGTTGAAGTGATTAGTAAAAATTAAACAACGAAAACCAAAAGAACAGGAATAGACAAAATGAATGAAATAGAATCAAAAAGATTCTGAAACAGTTCTGGATGACAAAACAAATGGAAAAAGTATCTAAGGAAAATATAGAGAATAGTATTCCTCCTCGCGAGACTCCTGCTTCCGCAGGAGTGATAGCAGTAAAGGTTGACGATTTAACCGTAGCTTACAATTACAAACCAGTACTTTGGGATATTGATTTAGAAATTCCAGAAGGAGTCCTAATGGCTATTGTTGGACCTAACGGAGCAGGGAAATCAACACTTATAAAGGCTATTTTAGGTATTTTAAAACCTATTGCTGGAAGCGTAACTATCTATGACAAACCTTACGAAAAGCAACGCCAATTAGTGGCTTACGTACCTCAAAAAGGAAGTGTGGATTGGGATTTTCCTACTACGGCATTAGATGTTGTTATGATGGGAACTTATGGTAGTCTCGGTTGGATAAAACGACCAGGACAAAAAGAAAAAAAAGCAGCATTAGAAGCCTTAGAAAAAGTAGGCATGTTAGCTTTTAAAAGCCGACAAATCAGTCAGCTTTCAGGTGGCCAGCAACAGCGTATTTTTTTAGCAAGAGCGTTGGTTCAGAATGCATCCATCTATTTTATGGACGAACCGTTTCAAGGTGTAGATGCCACCACTGAAATTGCCATCATTAATATATTAAAGGAACTCAGAAAAGCTGGTAAAACAGTTATAGTTGTGCATCACGATTTACAAACCGTACCAGAATATTTTGATTGGGTTACCTTCTTAAACGTGAAAAAAATTGCCACAGGTCCTGTCAAAGATATTTTTAATGATGATAATTTGACGAAGACTTATGGTATAAATTATAAGGTGAGTATACAGGAGTAACTGTCATTCCTGCGAAAGCAGGAATCTTTTGAACTAAAACTAAAAATATTAAATATTGCAAAGCAGGATGAGATTCCTGCCTTCGCAGGAATTGTGGATATAATAGAATACATAGAACTCGTCTTTACAGACTATACACTAAGAACTATCACTTTAGGCACTGCTATTTTAGGAGCAATTTGTGGTATGCTTGGTAGTTTTGCAGTACTCAGAAAACAGAGTTTACTTGGTGATGCTATTTCGCATGCAGCGCTTCCAGGCATTGCCATTGCGTTTTTAATTACTGGAGCAAAAGATAGCAATACATTATTGTTGGGTGCTTTGGTAAGTGGACTAATTGGTACATTTTGGATTCGAGGCATCGTTACCAAAACCCATTTAAAATCAGATACAGCTCTCGGTCTCATTTTGTCTTTGTTTTTCGGATTTGGTATGTTACTACTCACATTCATTCAAAAACAACCCAATGCCAACCAAGCTGGATTGGATAAATATCTTTTTGGTCAAGCTGCAACTTTAGTTGAAAGTGATGTGTGGATGATGGCAATAGTTACAGGAATTTGTTTGTTGGTAATGCTTACTTTTTGGAAAGAATTCAAAATCCTATTATTTGATGCCGATTATACCAAAACACTCGGATTTAATACTAAAACTATAGATATTTTAATTACAAGTTTTATTGTTCTTGCTATTGTTTTAGGACTTCAAACTGTTGGAGTTGTGTTAATGAGTGCTATGCTATTAGCGCCTGCCGCTGCTGCAAGACAATGGACCAACAGCTTATCTATGATGGTATTTTTAGCTGCACTTTTCGGAGCGTTTTCAGGAGCATTTGGGACAGCAATTAGTGCCAGTCAGAATAACTTATCTACAGGACCTGTTATAGTCCTTGTTGCTAGTGTTTTTGTGGTAGTTTCATTTGTGTTTTCACCAAGTCGAGGCTTGCTATTTAAAAAAATTCGATTTATTAAAAACAGACGCGATTTAGAATTGCATAAAACACTAGCTTTTATGTACCATATTGCCGAAACTCATGAAAATATTTCGCATCCACACACTATAAAAATATTGAATAACTTTCAAGGTTATACCAAAAGCACGCTTTCAAAATTAGAAGACAAGGGTTATGTTTCTATTGAAGGCACTATGTGGAGTTTAACACCAAAAGGCTTTAAAACAGCCGAAAACCTATACAGTCAACAAAACGAAGACGATGAGTAACGCACAGATAGAAATACAACTTATTGCAAGTTTAGTTGCTGTTGCTTGCGCTATTCCTGGAACATTTTTAGTGCTCAGAAAAATGGCTATGATTAGTGATGCCATTAGCCACGCTATACTACCAGGAATTGTAATTGGTTTTTTTATTACTCAAGACTTAAACTCACCACTACTTATTCTTTTAGCCGCTTTAACAGGTATTATTACAGTTATACTTGTTGAATATATTCAAAAAACAGGATTGGTAAAGGAAGACACAGCCATAGGTTTGGTATTTCCTGCATTGTTTAGTATTGGCGTGATTATGATTGCCAAAAATGCTAACGACGTACACTTAGATGTTGATGCTGTTTTATTGGGAGAATTAGCCTTTGCTCCTTTTGACAGATTGGTGGTTAGTGGAACTGATATTGGCCCAAAATCTTTATGGGTAATTGGTTCAATTCTATTGATTACAATTACACTTTTAATTCTATTTTTTAAAGAATTAAAGGTAAGTACATTCGATAAAGGTTTGGCGGCTTCTTTAGGTTTTTCGCCAGCCATTATCCATTATGGGTTAATGTCTGTCTCTTCCATAACTACGGTTGGAGCTTTTGATGCAGTTGGAGCCATATTAGTTGTTGCCCTTATGATTGCGCCAGCTGCTGCTGCATATTTATTGACAACTGACTTAAAAAAGATGCTCGCACTAGCCATTAGTTTTGGTGTTTTTAGCGCCATTTTTGGCTATTGGGTTGCACATTGGCTTGATGCTTCAATTGCTGGTTCTATTACAACTGTACTTGGTTTAGTATTTTTACTCGTTTATTTATTTGCACCAAGCAAAGGTATTATTGCTGTAATGTACCGAGAAAAACAACAACGTACAGAAGTATCGTTATTGACGTTTTTATTACATCTAAAAAATCATGATGAAATTGAGGAACGCCACGTCAATCACCTTAGAGAGCACATTAATTGGCAAAAAGTACGTGCAAAAACAGTTCTCGATTTAGCACAGAAAAATAATATGATTCATATTGAGAATAAAGTGGTTTCACTAACCAAAAAAGGTGATGAATTTACCTCTAAAGCCATCGACTATATTATGACCTACGAAGATGCGCAGATTGAAGATATGAAAGATGATTTCTTTTTGTTTAGAGGGTAATACCTTACTTAAAACTTTACGACCAAACGACCTATTTTATTTATTTAAGTTGGAAATTAGAAAATATTATCTATATTTATAATTGGTTAACCACTTTGGTTATCCAATATAAATAGTTAATCCCATGGTTTTTAAATCACGTTTCTTCCGCTTTTCATTTTTTTTCTTGTTTTTTATTAACAGCATATATGCTACTGATTACACAGTTAGCTCAGCCAGTGAATTCAATGCACTTAGCTTACAACCATGTGATGTAGTCACTTGGACGAATGGCACGTATTCCGATCAGGAAATCACCTTCAATGCCATAGGTGAATCTGGAAGTCCAATAGTTTTAAAAGCTGAAACACCTGGTGGTGTAATATTTACGGGTGAATCTAAACTGAATATTTGGGGAAGTTACCTTATAGTAGATGGCTTTTATTGGAATGGTGGAATAGGGTTTAACAACCATATAGAGTTTAGGAGAAGTGGTGGTAATGATGCCGCTGCAGGAGATTTTGCATCCAATTGTATTTTACGAAATTGTACAATCAATGATTTACAAGTAGAAGATGTAACCGAACCAGATGCTAAAAGTAGATGGATAGTACTTTATGGCTCCAACAATACAATTGAAAATTGCACCTTTATGAATAAAGATACTACTGGAGCATGTGTTCTTGTAGAGCTACTTTATGCTGCAGGTGCACCGGTAAACCATACTATAAAGGATAACTACTTTTATAATATTACACCAAAAGATGGTAGACAAAACGATAATGATTCTGAAGCAATTCGAATAGGAGTAAGCACCTATCAATCCATTGATGCTTCTGTAACAGTTGAGGGTAATTATTTTAAAGAGGTAGATGGAGAAAATGAAATTATTTCCAATAAAAGTTTAGGTAATACTTATCGTAACAACACTTTTAGAAAATGTAGAGGCTCGTTAGTGCTTAGACATGGTGCGCAGGCTTTAGTTGAAGGCAACTATTTTATTGGAGAAAACAAAGCTAAATCTGGTGGTATCAGAGTATCCGACCAAGATCATGTCATCATCAATAATTACATGCAAGATTTGGATAATAGCTCTGATGCTTATAATAACGGTATTACATTAATGGGAGGCAATGCTTCATCTGGTGGTACGAGTAGTGGTTATCAAAATGTAAGCAATGTACTAGTTGCCTTTAATACGATTTACAATTCTGATGACCCTATATACTTTAATGACCTACAAGGTAGCACAGACCCTCAAGTTACAATGGCTAATAATTGTATATACAGTACTAACGGCACTTTAATTTCTGGTGCAGTTTCTAATATTGGTGATGCTATGAGCTATTCGGGTAATATTTTTGGCGGTTCCAGTGTAGGTATTTCCGATCCTGGTATTACAGAAGCTGATGCTAATTTTGGTGCATTTGGAGAGGTTTTTAAACCTAACTCTACTGGACCAGTTGCAAATGTATCAATAGGTACATACAACCAAGTGAGTATAGACATTGAAGGCTACACAAGACCAGCAACAGGCAAAGATGTTGGTGCACACGAAGTGGATGGTGGAACAGGTACTGCTACTAATTCGCAACCAATAACAGACTCAAATGTTGGTAATGGCATTGGTGCTTGTTATATAGATGCAACAGGAATGGCTTCTGCTACTACTTGCTCACCTACAGATTATGGCACTAGCTGCGCACCTATTCCAGTAACAGGTGTTAGTGTAAGTCCAGAAAATGCAATATTAGGCGTAAACGACACACAACAATTAACAGCAACTATTTTGCCAAGTAATGCCACTAACATACAAGTAACATGGCTATCGGATGATGATGGTATCGCTACTGTTGACACAAACGGGTTGGTAACTGCAACTGGAGAAGGAACAGCAACAATAACCGTTACAACAGATGATGGGTCGTTTACAGATACTGCAAGTATTGAAGTTTTACCACCACTTTCTGCACCAGATTGTGTTATGGATACTAATCTATCTCTCAATGCAACCGTAGTGAGCTATTCTGATCAGCAATCAACGAATCCAGCGGCTAATGTTATTGATGGAGATACTGACAATCGCTGGTCTGCAGAAACATTTCCTCAAAACATGGTTATAGATTTAGGAGATAGTTACTATGTTGGTGGTATAAACTTATACCCATATCAAAGTCGAGATTACCAGTACTTGGTTGAAGGATCGCAATCCTCACCTACAGGTGGTTATATAACGTTGGTGGACAGACAAGCCAACACTTCTAGTGCAACAGTAATCAGTGATTCGTTTAGTTATCAAACAGTGAGATATATTAGACTTACCGTTACAGGAGCTGCAACTTATACAGGACCTTGGTGTTCTATCGCTGATATGGAAGTTGTTTGTGCAGGAGCTAATCTGTCCATACCAGAACATTCGCTAGAAGCACAAATTAGAATATTCCCAAACCCTTTTAAGAACGAATTAAACTTAGATGTACCAACAGGATTAACTTCTAATATTTCTGGATTTAGGCTATTAGACAGCATGGGGAAAACACTAATGGAGACCGAAGGAACATCTTTAAAACTAAGAAACCCTTTATCCAATGGTTTATATTTTTTACAAGTATTAGATAATAACAGTAAAGTGATGCTTACTAAAAAAGTGATGAAAAACTAAGTCTTAATTTTAGTAAATATACTATAGTTACTGTTTTTCTTCTAGACTTTTATCCACCATCTCAATACCTTGCTTTTTAAAAGTACTAGGATGTTCTAAAATACCTAAATTAGAGTCTGGATTCTCTTTAGTATTAATTGTTAGCTTGATAATAACAATAGCTAACACTATAATTGCTATGACACCTATTAACCAATACATTATTTAAACCCACGCTCTTTCTGAATATACTCATAAGCTTCCTGCACCTGTCTAAACTTCTCTTCTGCTCCTTCTTGGTGTTCTTTACCTAAGTGTCCAACGCGGTCTGGATGGTATTTCTTAGCCATGGTACGATACGCTTTTTTAACCTCATCATCTGAAACCGATTTATCAATCTCAAGAATTTTATAGGCATTATTTGAAGCGCTGTAAAACATTGCTTTAATACTTTCGTAATCTTTATTACTAATGCCTAAATAACCAGACATGGTATAAATTTGACGCATTTCTACTTCAGCAACATGGCCATCAGCTTTTGCTATCCCAAATAAAAAATGAAGTAATTGCAAGCGTGATGGATGATCCATCATCTGCTTAATTTGTAAACAGACTTGCCTCATAGAAATGTTCTGCTTACTAATACGTTTAAACAATTCAAAAGCTTTGTTAGCTCTATCTTTACCATACATATTGGTAAACTGCTGACGCACAAAATCCAACTCGCGTTGGTCTTGTTTTCCATCTGCCTTAATAATTATTGAAGCAAGAATTAACAAACTCACTTCAAAATCACCAGATTGTGTTTGTGGTCTTTGTCTTCTTGTTTGGGTAGATCTTTGACGATAAGGATCCCGTTGTGGTCTTCCTGTTTGTCGCTCGCCTAAAAGAGGTGTTCCGCTTTCGGCAAGATTATCAACAAAACTACCAATTGCTAAACCAATAATAGCACCTATTGGACCGCCAAAAGACCAGCCTAAGGCACCTCCAATCCATTTTGCAAAACTCATGTTTTTATTTTTATTGAAAACCAAATATACTATTTGTTAGTTGTATGAATATATATTTTGTTACGTTTTATATGCAACCTTTTATATATAATCACATCTTATATATATAACCATACTTTAATACTATGAAAACCTGTTTTTACATTTTAGCCTTAATGTTACTAACACTAAGCTGTAATAGTGACGATGACAACCATCAAACTAATATACCAACACTAGATGGTGAATGGTCTTTAGTCAATGTTTTTGGTGGATTAGCAGGAGTTGATGATGATTTTGATGTTGGCACAATAATCTGGGATTTTGATGAAGACAATTCAGAGCTAACCGTTACCAATACTAATACTGCAAATGTTGTTTATGATGGCTTTCCTTCAGGAACTTATGATTATGAATTACTTACAACTGATGGAGATACTTCCATTATAATCAATACGTTTACTTATAGAATTACATCATTAACTTCATCCCAACTAGTAATCGATGAAGGTATAGCACTCGATGGTTTCTTACTTACCTTTAGTAGATAGCGCTCTTTGTATTTATAATTGAAAATCGAAATACTACCATTCAAACTGCTAACCAAATAGACACAAAAACACGCTATTTTTTCCGTATCTTTGCAATTCATTAAAGATTAATAAAAAAATAAAGATATGTATCCAGCAGAATTAGTAAAACCAATGCGCGAAGACCTAACTAAGGTAGGTTTTGAAGAATTACATACAACAGAAGCTGTAGATAATGCATTAGCAAAAGAAGGTACAACCTTAGTGGTTGTAAATTCTGTATGTGGTTGTGCTGCAGCAAATGCAAGACCAGGAGCTCGTATGAGTTTACAAAATGCTAAACGTCCAAATAATTTAGTAACCGTTTTTGCAGGTGTAGATAAAGACGCTACAGACAAAGCAAGAGAATATATGATTCCTTTTCCTCCAAGCTCGCCAAGTATGGCTTTATTTAAAGATGGAGAATTGGTACACATGTTAGAGCGTCACCATATTGAAGGACGTCCTGCAGAATTAATTGCAGAAAACCTTATGGATGCTTATAATGAGCATTGCTAAAATTGTAAAAAGTTTTAAAAATTAGACCACGATTATCATCGTGGTTTTTTTATTTTTATACTATGCAAAAACTAATCGCCTACCCACTTACAGTACTCTATTTTATCTGCTTTGGCTTAACCTTGGTCATTTTTCATCCTATCCAGTGGTTTTGCAAAAATGCTTTGGGTTACAAAGCGCATAAAATCAGTGTAGATTGGTTACAGTTTTTTCTTATACGTTGTCTCAATATTTTGGGTACAAGATTTACGTTTACAAATCCGCATAACATTACCACAGATCGCCCTTTGATTATTGTATCTAACCACCAAAGTATGTACGATATTTCACCCATTATGTGGTACATGCGAAAACACCACGTAAAATTTGTTGCCAAAAAAGAATTGGGCAAAGGCATCCCAAGTGTATCTTATAATCTACGTCATGGAGGTTCGGTTTTAATCGATAGAAAAAATCCTCGTCAAGCATTACCAGCCATGATGGCATTTGGAGAATACATCGAAAAGACCAAGCGAGCCGCTGTTATTTTTCCAGAAGGAACACGAAGTAAGGACGGTACACCAAAACCTTTTAGAACACGTGGACTCGAAATCTTAATGAAAAAGACACCATCAGCCTTAATAGTGCCAATAACCGTTAATAACTCATGGAAAATGCTACGCTATGGAAAATTTCCTATGGGAATTGGAAATCATATTAAATTTACTGTACACAAACCTTTAGAAATGACTAACTTTACAGATAAGCACGAGTTGATTCAGCAAGTTGAAAAAACAATTGTAGAATCCATTCAAAATTAATCTATAAAAACTTAGTTATGTCGTTGAAAAATGTAAGATTGGAAGTGATGCAGCATCTCGAAAAAGATGTTGAATCGTTAATAGAAAAATACCTCATTCCTGTAGAAAAAATATGGCAACCTACCGATTTTTTACCAAATTCTGAAAGTGAAAAATTCTATGATGAGTTAACCGAAATACGAGAACTTTCTAAGGAATTGCCTTATGATTTTTGGGTAGTGCTCGTTGGTGATATGATTACTGAAGAGGCTTTGCCAACCTACGAATCCTGGTTAATGGATGTTGAAGGTGTTGGGCAAGTTGAGCGCAATAGTTGGTCTAAATGGGTAAGACATTGGACAGCTGAAGAAAATCGCCACGGAGATGTACTCAATAAATACCTTTATTTATCTGGACGTGTAAATATGCGTGAAATAGAAAAAACCACACAACATCTTATTTCTGATGGTTTTGATATTGGTACAGACAGAGATCCTTATAAAAACTTTGTCTATACTACATTTCAGGAATTGGCTACTTATGTTTCACATAATCGTGTTGCAAAATTAGCAAAGGAAAAAGGCAATAAGCAATTGGCCAAGATGTGCCGCATTATCTCTGGAGACGAAATGCGTCACCACAATGCGTATGCCGAATTCGTTGAACGTATTTTTACCGTAGATCCAAGTCAAATGATGATGGCTTTTCATTATATGATAAAGCAGAAAATAACAATGCCAGCGCATTTTCTACGCGAATCTGGTGGGCAAGTGAGTACAGCATTTCAGGAGTTTTCTAATACTGCACAACGTATAGGTGTCTATACTTCTACGGATTATGTAGATATTTTAGAAAAACTGATTGCGCGTTGGGATATTGCCAACATCAAAAACCTCACTGATGAAGCCGAAAAAGCAAGAGATTATCTAATGAAATTACCTATGCGAATGCGTCGCTTGGCAGAACGCATGACCATTCCGGAAAATTCTTATCAATTTAAATGGGTAGAGCCTGCTTAAAACCATACAATGCATTCTAAAAATCAACTCATTGCATCAACTATTGCATTTGTAAAACAAGAGCTAAAAGACATGGAAGGTGGGCACGATTGGTTTCATATAGAACGTGTTTACAAAAATACATTAGCAATAGCAAAACATGAAACTGTAGATATAACAGTGGTTTCTTTAGCTGCTTTACTTCATGACATTGCAGATCCTAAATTTCATAATGGAGATGAAACCATTGGCCCTAAAACAGCAAGTAAATTTTTACTCGATCAAAATGTAGATAGTGAAATTATTGAGCATGTTACTAAGATTATTGAAAACATGTCCTTTAAAAACTCATTTGATTTAAACACGTCGTTTTCATCAAGAGAAATGGAAGTTGTACAAGATGCTGATCGATTAGATGCTATTGGAGCTATTGGTATTGCGCGATGCTTTAATTATGGAGGTTTTAAAAACAGACCACTCTATGATCCTGAAATAAAACCAAATCTTAACATGACTAAAGCTGAGTATAAAAACGCTAAAGCACCTACAATTAACCATTTTTACGAAAAATTGTTGTTACTAAAAGATCAAATGAACACAAAAACAGGCAAACGAATTGCTGAAAAGCGTCATGCCTTTATGGAGCAATATCTTAAACAGTTTTATGCAGAGTGGCAAAGTGAATTATAGATTATTATTGAACCATCATCTTTAACTCGCCTCTGTATTTTGATGCGCTTTTACCAGTAAACTCTTTAAATAGTTTATTAAAGTGGGAGAAGTTGTTAAAACCACATTCAAAACAAACATCCGTAATACTCATTTGGCTTTCTGAGAGTAATTTAGTGGCATGTACTACACGATATTCATTGACCAGTTTAGTAAATGTTTTTCCTGTAACTTTTTTAAAGTAACGACAAAACGCAGGAACCGTCATACTCACCTTATCTGCTATTTCCTCTAAACTAATATGCTCTTGGAAGTTTTGATTGACATGTTTAAAAACAATATCAATCTTAGCACTGTCTTGAGGCTCTGTTTCAAAAGCAAATCCATCTGCATTTAATAAAGTATAATCTTCAGCCTTTGCCAAGCCGTGCAAAACTTCGAGTAATATTAATATTTTTTTAAACCCTTCTTTTTCATTTAGCTTTTCAATCTTCTTACCCAATTTCTTTTTGGTTTTAACTCCAAAAAGAATGCCTTTTTTAGAACGTTCAAATAATTTATTAATAGATTCCATTTCTGGAACATTAAAAAAAGTATCTCCTAAAAAATCGGGTTTAAACTGTACAATAGTTTCACTACCGTTTATAGTTAATCGGTCAGTGAATCCATTATGTGGTAAGTTAGACCCTAAAAGTAACAACTGGCTATTATTAAAGTAAGATAAGTGATTACCTATATGACGCTTCCCTTGGCCTTTATTAACATATACCAATTCAAATTCTGGATGAAAATGCCAAAATGGTTTGTTCTCTCCTTTATAAGCTTCATTTTTTTTAATCTTTAATGAGCTTCCAAATTCAGGACTTATTTTCTCTAATGTAGGTTTTCTCGTTTTCATATTACAACTTGCTAATGCAAAGTTAAGTCAAAAGAAAATTAAAACCTATAGTGAATTACCACTAATATATGTTATTTTAACCATTATGTCGATATTACCCCTTATAAAGGTTAATTTAGAATACATATGTGCCAAAATCCTTGTTTTCTACACTCTAGTTCTAACATACCTTTGTAGTGTTAATTTAGTTTAACCCCAAAAAATGAAAACAATGAAAACACTTATTAAAAGTATTTTAGTAGTAGCAGTGATGTTTGGAACATACACAGGTTACGCCAACGAGACAGTAGAAGTTTTACCTACATTTAAATATATAAATGAAGGAGATAGTATTTCTGTAACCGATGCTTCGGGTAAAGTAATTTACAACGGCCGCATTAACTATAACGGAAACCTTTTAAGACTTTTTGACTTTAGCGAATTAAACAACGGTACTTATACTGTTGAGATTAATAAAGCTTTTGAGATTGATGTTATAAACTTAAAGGTAGAGAACAAAATAGTAACGCTTTTAGCTAGTTCTCAGAAAA
Organism: Winogradskyella pulchriflava; assembly: GCF_042434315.1. NCBI lineage: Bacteria > Pseudomonadati > Bacteroidota > Flavobacteriia > Flavobacteriales > Flavobacteriaceae > Winogradskyella > Winogradskyella pulchriflava. The sequence goes on from NZ_JBHLTQ010000001.1 coordinate 470,092, forward strand.
AAATATTTAAACCAGTTTTTAGAACCGAAAAGGATAAATTAATTGTATCAAAATTAGCTTTGGATACTAAAAAAATAAACGTTGAGATTTATTTTGAAGATCAATTGATTTACACTGAAACTGTTGAGGGTACTGAAGACATTTTAAATAGAATTTATAAGTTAGACAAAAACACTAATGGTAACTATACTGCTATTGTAAGATCTAACGATAGAGTATTCATCCAAAATTTCCGAATATAGATTGTTGTTTATATATTAGTTTATTAGTAAGAAAGTGGGCTTTGCTTAGTAGCCCACTTTTTTTGTTTAAAAAAGTTTCATTTGCCCTACTTTATAAGGCTCATGAATTTCCGTGTTTAGCCTAGGCATTGCTTTGTCCTTAAAATATTTTTGTCGCGCTAATTTCACCAAATCATTGATTTGTTTAGCAATTTGTCCTTCACCTCGCATTCTAACTCCATATCTACTTTCGTTTAGTGTGCCTCCATGGCAACTTTCTATTTGATGCAGTACTTTGTCTGCTCTATCTGGCATTGTTTTCTTTATCCAATCGGTAAAAATCTCACCAATAGCTCCGTTTAGTCTTACGATGGTATGGGCAATACTTAAAGCACCAACCTCTGAAACTGCTTTTGCCATTGGTAAAATCTCATGGCTATTTATTGAAGGAATTATTGGAGCCAACATAACATTAACAGGAATGCCATTGTCGCTTAATTCCTTTACCACTTGCAAACGGCGCTTTATAGTGGCAGTTCTAGGTTCTAAAATACGCCTGGTGGCTTCTGACAATGAAGTAATTGAAACATTTACTGATATTAAATTATCCTTTGAGAGTTCCTTTAAAATATCTAAATCTCTTAAGATTAAAGCATTTTTTGTAATGATGGCCACAGGATGCTTGTACTTTAAAAATACCTCTAGGCATTGTCTTGTAATTTCAAATTTCTTTTCGGCTGGTTGGTAACAATCCGTATTACCAGACATAACTATAGGATGCGCTTTCCAGCTTTTCTTTTTTAATAAAGCTTCCAACAGTTTTGGAGCATCTTTTTTAACCAAAATTCGTCGCTCAAAATCCAAACCAGCACTATAGCCCCAAAATTCGTGGCTATTGCGTGCATAACAATAAATACAGCCATGCTCACAACCTTGATACATATTCATAGAATATGCCATACCAACATCTGGACTCGTTACTTTATTAACTATGGTTTTAGGAAACACATTGAGGTATTGTGTTTTGTTTTTGTCTGCTACTTCGCCTTCTTTATGGCAGAACTCTAAGAAGTCGTCTCGCATTTCGTAAGACAGCTCAAAAAAACGATTGTGGACATTTTGTTGGGCACCACGCCCTTTTATTACAGATTTAGAGCTCATTAAAAGAAGTTTAAAGTGTGAATACTTAAAAAGTAGGACTTTAAAATTACCTATAAATTGTTCTAATAGCTGTTAATAACAGTTTTGGTTATTCACAAATTTTGTAAGGGAAGTTGTGTTATTTTTTTGATTTAATTTGTTCTGTTATTTTAATTACTATCTGTGAAGATAATTTAATTAAAATCAAATTAATCTCTGAAACTATTCTAGCTATCTCATTTAAGCTTTCTAAATGCTCATCACGAGTAAAATCTAACAAATCTTTAGATTTTTTTGTCTTATGCGCAGCTGAATTATTTCTAATTTTTCTTAATTCAGAATTAAACTGAGTTTTAATTTTAGCAAAGGATTTATTGACTTTATTAAAAACATGAATATACTCGTTCATACTATTTTCCTCGAGTTCTAATCTTAATTTCTTTCCGAGTAATCCATTAATGTCATCCAAGTATTCAATTATAGTCATACTCAATAATCGTCCATATAGATTTTTTTCACTCTTACTTTCTGTCAAAATATAATTATTCCACAAAATAGCTATGTCTCGATTTACAATTGAAGAATATAGTGATACATTATAAAATTCATCATAATCATTAATTTTTGCTTTTTGAAGTGCTACCCATGTATTATGAATTGAATTAATATCTAACTCTCGTAATTTTTCAGATTCTTCTAAGGATCTTTTAAACTTATTTTTTAGTTTTTTAGTTTTTATCTTTTCAAATCTTTTTTTTAATCGGTAAATCATTTTATCATTTATCCTTAACAATTCACCTCCCAGGAAAATCAGCCTTACGTTTTTCTAAAAACGCTGTTGTTCCTTCTGTAAAATCTTCAGTTCCAAAGCAATTACCAAAAGCTTCAATCTCTACATCGTAACCGTTAACACCATCTTCGTAATTGGCATTAATTGCCCTAATCGCTTCTGCAATAGCAACGGAAGAGTTTCGCATAATTTTACTTGCAATTTTTTCGCAAAACGGAATAAGCTCATCTAGTTCTACTACGTGGTTTACTAAACCGTAATGTAGCGCTTGGGTAGTATCTATCATACCAGCTGTCATTACCATTTCCATAGCTCTACCTTTTCCAACTAATTGGGGTAAACGTTGTGTGCCTCCATAACCTGGAATCACTCCAAGAGAAGTTTCCGGTAAGCCCATTTTAGCATTGGTACTTGCGACTCTAAAGTGGCAAGCCATCGCCAATTCCAATCCTCCTCCAAGCGCAAAACCGTTGACTGCAGCAATGACTGGCGTACTTAGATTTTCAACAAAATTGAATAATAAGTCTTGCCCTTGAGCGGCTAATTTTCCTCCTTCTTCTACACTAAAATCGGCAAACTCACTAATATCTGCACCAGCGACAAAAGCCTTTTCTCCACTACCAGTAATAATAATGACTTTAGTATCACTGTCAGCATTGGCTTCGTCAAAAGCATCATGCAACTCTTGTATGGTTTCCTTATTTAAAGCGTTGAGCTTACTAGGTCTGTTGATTGTGATTGTTGTAATTCCGTTTGAATACTCTGAAATAATATTGTTATATGACATTGAGAGGTTATTTAAAAGACACTTCGACTACACCTTCGCGACGGCTTCGGTCCACAGGTGCGCTCAGTGTGATATTATTGCTTAATTATTCTTTAGGAAAAGACACTGTAAAAGTCGTTCCTTTTCCAATTTCTGATGTAAAGGTAATACTTCCGTTATAAGTTTCAACTATATTTTTTACCATCGCCAACCCTAATCCCATACCACTAGTCTTGGTTGTAAATTTGGGCTCAAATACTTTATCCTCATTGTCCTCAGATATACCAGATCCATTGTCTTCTACAGTGATTTTTACATTTTCTGCCTCGCTATAAACACGAACTAAAATCATTGGATTTTCAGCATCGTCTGGCATAGCTTGTATGCTGTTTTTAACCAAATTAGTAACCACTCGTATGAGCTGTGTACGATCAAATTTAGCAATAACCTCATCCTCTTTAGCATCAAAAGTGATGTAGTCTTCGTTGAAAATATCTAAGGCTAACTTTACAATATTAACAACATTGAGTTTTTCACTTTTTTGCGCTGGCATTTTTGCAAAGTTTGAAAATGCTGAAGCTATAGAACTCATAGTGTCTATTTGTTGAATTAAAGTATTGCTATACTCTTCAACCTTTTGGTGTATATTTTCGTCCTCTGGATTAAACTTACGCTGAAAACTTTGCACACTCAAACGCATTGGTGTCAATGGGTTTTTAATCTCATGTGCTACTTGTTTTGCCATTTCTCTCCATGCTTGTTCTCTTTCGCTTGTTGCGAGCTTAACAGCAGAATCTTCTAACTCGTCAATCATACTGTTATACGATTTAACGAGGGCTTCAATTTCTTCGCTAGAGGATTCTATTACTATCTTTTTGTTTTGTTTTTCTAGGCGGATTTCATTCATTTTATCACTAATGGTTTTTAGTGATCTGGTAATATATTTTGAAATTAAATAAGCAAAGAAAATGGCCACAAATATCATTACCATATATGCTAAACCTAACCTGAATAAAAACTCTTTTAGCTCTCTATTTAAAAAATCATCATTTTCAAGATACGGCAGGTTTAGTATGGCTAAGTTTTTAAATTTTTCATCTGTTATATAAGTATATGACGACTGAAACGTTTGTCCATTTACTTCATTTTTAACAATGTGCCTATGCTCTATGGTGTTAGATAGTGTGTTTAAAACTTCGGCACTTAGGCAAGTTTCTGTTGAGTCTCTTTCAATAGTACGTTTTGAGCTTACGAGCAGTTGCCCTTCTAAATCGTATAGATTAACCTGAAGATTATGTATGGCATCTATATCAAAAATTTCGTCTTTAAAAATTAAAGGGATTTTTTCCGTTTTAACTTCGTATGTTGTTTCTCTAATTACGAAATCTATACTCCGTTTTATGGCTTTTTCCTTTCGTTCTAAACGTTCTCTATGGTAATCTTTTGCTTCTTCATTATACTGATAAATAGTAACTGCAGCAATCAAAATAGAAGCCAATAACACTAAAAGTATCATGGCTACAAATATTCTTGCTCTTAAGGACAGTCTTTTTATTTTCATTGAGCTAAATATAGCAATAATCAAGCCAACTACGCATCTGGGTTTTTAGAGCGAATATTTTTATAGAGTTTAAAACCTAACATAAGTAATATTCCTAAAACTACAATTCCCAGAATGCCAAATATCCAATTGATAGAATTCTTTAAAATCACTAGAAACACTACTGCAAATAGAATAAATGTTGCTCCTTCATTCCAAATACGCATAAAGTTTGATGTGACTTTAACCTCATCTTTTTGAAGCTGCTTGAAATAGATGTGTGTTTTGTATTGGTATATAAATAGAAGTAAAACAAAAGTGAGTTTTACATGCATCCAACCTTGTTCTAGCCAGCTTGGTATTAAAATCAATAACCAAATAGCGAAAATAGTTGCTAATATTGCTGAAGGCCAAGTTATAATATACCATAACCGTTTTGCCATTAGCTTTAACTGTTTGCCCAAAATTTCCTTTTCAGGAGACGGTTTATGAAAGGCTTCAATTTGATATACAAACAACCTTGGAATGTAGAATAAACCAGCAAACCATGTGACTACAAAGATTAGGTGTAGGGATTTTATGTAGTTGTAGTATTCCATATTGAAATCTGCATATTAAAGCGGATGAATCAGATCAAAATTACGATTAAAAATTATTCTGCCGCTTTTGTCAATAAATTTAGCTTCACTTCCCGATATAAAAAATAAGCAGTTACAATCGTTGCCAAAATATCTGAAATCGGAAAAGCCATCCACACACCAAGCTCACCATAAAACTTTGGTAGGATAAAAATCAACGGAATAAAAAATATGCCTTGACGCAGCAATGTTAATAATAACGCTGGAATAGCTTTGCCAATTGCCTGAAAATATGCTGCTCCAATTAATTGAACTGCGATAATTGGAGTTGCGGCAAAAACCCATCGCATAGCAGAAGGTGCCTCTTTGAGAACTTCTGCATCCTTGGTAAAGAACTTGGTGATGTCCTCAGGAAATATCATTAAAAAGACAAAAATGATGGCAGCTAATAGCATCCCGTATTTTATGGCAGTAATAATCGTTGCCTTAACACGACTATATTTTTCCGCACCATAATTAAAGCCAGCAATAGGTAAAAAGCCTTGGGTGATACCATAGACTGGGAATAAGGCAAACATAAGCATACGTCCAGCAATTGCGTAGGCGGTTACCGATGTTTCTCCTCCCAAATCAAATAAGATGTTATTCATTAGCAAATAAGTAACACTAACTATGGCTTGCCTTGACAAAGTTACAAACCCTAAAGAACTTATTTCTTTTACTATTGGCAGGTCTAAACCAAAATGCTTGAAATTGATTTTTAATTCAGAGTTTTTAGATAAAAAGAACCATAAAATAAACACAAAACAGAGCACATAAGATCCTGTGGTTGCCCATGCTGCACCAGCCATTCCAAAATCGAATACTTTAATAAATAGAATGTCTAAAACTAAGTTTCCAACGGATGGAAACATCATGGCATACATTGCAAATTTTGGTTTTCCTTCAGCTCTAATTACGGTATTTCCCATCATACAAAGTGCTAAAATTGGCACTCCGTATAATACAATTCTGTAATAGGTTTTTGCAGGTTGAAAAATGGCTCCCTTACCTCCAAATGCAGGAATAATATCGTCAATATAAAGCAACCCAAAAACCACAAAAAGTATGGTTATTACGGCTGTTAAGGTTATTTGATTTCCAAAGGTTTTTAAGGCTTTTGTGGTGTTGGATGCTCCTAAAGCTCTCGATATCATAGATGAGCCACCAACACCAATTGACATACCAAGCGCAGCTATAAAAAATGAAACAGGCAGCACTACATTAATAGCAGCTATAGCTGTCGACCCTATCCAATTTCCAACAAAAATAGTATCTACAAGTATATTTAACGACATCACCAAAATGCCAATAGATGCTGGTACGGCTTGTTTTATCAGTAACTTACCAATGGGTTGATTGCCTAAATCTTGTGAAGATACTTTTGCCATTAAACGGCTGTGGTTTTAGTAGTGGCCCACTCCTCAATAATGTTGGTTAAGACCTGAGCGAAATCATCACGTTCATTTAAACAAGGAATAACTGTAAATTCCTCACCTCCCATTTCATGGAAAATTTCTTCGCCTTCCATGGCAATTTCTTCTAATGTTTCCAGACAATCACTTACAAAAGCAGGAGTTACAATTGCCATCTTTTTAATACCAGCCTTTCCCATGCGTTCTATGGTTCTGTCTGTATAGGGTTTTAACCACGGATCGAAACCAAGTCTAGATTGAAAAGTAGTTGAATATGTACCGTTCTTTAAACCAAGTTTTTTAGCGACGTTAACTGTGGTAATTTCGCATTGATGACGGTAACAAAACTCGTGTTGTTTACTACCCATTTTAAAACAGCATTTGCCGTTCATCTTACAATTTCCATTTGTAATATCACTTTTGCGAATATGACGCTCTGGAACACCATGATAACTGAATAAAATATGTTCGTAATCTAATCCGTTTAAAACTTCACCTATGCTTTTTGATAGCACATTGATGTAGTCTTCGCGATTATAAAATGCTGGTGTTCGTGTAATTTTTACTTCAGGAAAATAATTAGCAACCAACTCATCTACTTTTACATCAATCGTTTCGGTAGTTGCCATGGCAAATTGTGGATATAATGGAATAGTCTTTATCTCTGTACAACCTTTATCAACTAACTCTTGCAGTCCTTTTTTAAGTGTCATACTCCCATAACGCATAGCCAAAGCAACAGGATAATCTACTTTTTTTTGAACTTTCTCTTGTAGTCTTTCTGATAACACAATTAATGGAGAACCTTCCTTCCACCAAATCTTTTTGTAAGCGGCAGCGGATGCTTTAGGTCTTGTATTCAAGATTATGCCTTTTACTAATAATGTTCGTGCCCAAAGTGGAACGTCAATTACACGTTCGTCCATTAAAAATTCACCTAAATACTTTTTTACATCCTTAGGGTTTGGACTATCTGGTGAACCAAGATTAACAAGTAGTATTCCTTTTTTCATAATCAATTTATCAAAAACAAAAATACAACTCTATATTCAATAGCATACAATTCTACCTATTGGTTTTTTTAATACTATCATCAAATATTTTCTTTAATTCAGTGTTATTATTATTAACTATAAACATCTATAATATCCGTTTTTAAACGAGTTTTTTGAATTGCTTATGGCTGTTTAAAGTATTTAAATATCTTTACGAGTTCTGATTATAAAATTGACAATGAGAAAAATTCTTACAGCCTTTATATTATTCGCTTCAATAACTTGCTTTGCACAACAAAAATACCAAAGCCTACTTTGGGAAATCACTGGTAACGGACTTGAAAAACCTTCGTATTTATACGGCACAATGCACGTAAGCAAAAAAGTTGCATTTCGATTAGATGATGTGTTTTACAAAGCTTTAAATGAAAGTGAATGCATTGCATTAGAATCTGACCCTGTAACATGGCCAGGTTTTAATTATGATATGATGCTAAGTGAAATGGCATATTATACCAACTACAGACATGAGTTTTATACCAACCTTTTTAAGTTAACACATCCTGAAGAAATGGCTGTAAGAGCATCTGTAAGAATGGATAATGGAGCAGTTAACGCTTACTTATATAGAAAAAATAGCGCTTCCGATAATTTTGAAGAGGAAACCTACTTGGACATGTTTATTTACCAAGCCGGAAAGAAAAACAACAAAGAAATTTACGGATTAGAAGATCTTGCAGAGTCTCGTTATTTAACTACAAAAGCGGCATACAACGCTAATAAAAAAGATTTAGACCCTTGGATACAAAAGCTTTACGCCAAAGAGAACCCATACCTTATTCAGGAGAATTTATATCGCGACAGAAACCTTGATTTATTAGATTCTATTGGCGCTGGAGTTAATACTAAATTCTACAGAGAGAATATGCTGTTTATTCGTAATGAAAATATGGTGAATTCATTGGTGAAATTGTTACCTAAAAAATCTGTATTTGCAGGTGTTGGAGCTGCTCATCTACCTGGTGATAAAGGTATGATTAACATGCTTAGACAAAGAGGTTATACTGTAAAGGCATTAACTTCCGAGCAAACCGATTTCAGTAAAACAGAAAAAACAAAACTCGATAGTCTTTTTATTGCACCTACTCTTAAAAAGCACAAAACTCCTGATGGTTTTTTAGGGTTAAATACTTACGATAAGCTTAGAGAGTTTTCTTATGAAGGGCAGAAGTACTATTTAGATCCAGATATGACCAATGGTGCCTACCTAACAGTTAACAGAATCAGTCGTTTTACGTACTTGCCAAACGAAAAGGAAAACATAACTTTAAAGGAAATAGACGATTTACTATACGAGGATATACCTGGAGATATTGTAAGAAAAGAAGAGTTAACCAATCCTTATCCAGGACTTAGTATCGTCAATAAAACCAAAAAAGGAGAGTTTCAAAAATATCATATCTATCAAACACCTTTAGAAATTATCATCATAAAATTTGCTGGTCGCAGTGATTTTGTATTGCAACATGAAGAAAAAATCTTCAATTCCATAACATTAAAAGAGCCTTCAAACATCAACAAAAAATTTGTGGCTCCAAACAACAAATTTGAAGTTGATTTTCCAGAGTATTACGTTACCAGTAATATGGAAAATAGTGGCAAAAAACTATTAGAAGGTTATAAAAATGATGCCTTTTATTTTGTAGAAGAAGCTGCATTGCACGACTTAACTTACTTTGAAGAAGATGGTTTTGAGGCAAAATATTTTCACCAAGCACTGTATAAAACCTACAAACTAGAACAAACAAAAGGGGAATTTAAAGGAGGCACTTACAAAACTTATGAATCGCAAGCAGTTATAGATTCTACTTCTGGCAAAAATATCTACTTAAAGACCATAGTAAAAGATGGTAGTTATTACCTCTTAGGTTATGTGGGCAAAAATGAAACAGAAAAAACAAGTTTCTTTAATTCGTTTAAATTCAACAAAACAAAATACACGAACTTTAAGAAAGTCATTGATACGTCGTTGCATTTTTCTGTGCTAACAAACGCAAAAGCACCTATTCCAAACCCTTACGGATATGGCAGTTACAACTCTAACGGAAAAGACGATAAAGATTACGAAGAAAAGACAAAGTCAACTACCTATGCCACAAAAGCCAATGAGCAAATAGAGATCTCGAGACAAAAGTTTCATGATTTACAAATGTTTCATAATGTAGATAGTTTGTGGAAAGATCTTGAGCGCAACGTAAATTTTAGCAGTCGTTTTTATACACCAGAAAAGAAATTTAAAATTTCTAACCGCTCTAAATCCAAAGTAGATGACACCTATTATTACAGTTTTAGCTATACGGATTCGGCCAGCGCAAAGCAAGTGATGGTGAAAAACATCTTAAAAGAAGGAGTTCTTTTTGAGTTAAAAACCTTAATCGATTCTATAAGTGGTCCTTCGGACTTTGTTACTAAATTTTATGAGTCCTTTACACCAATTGATACTTTAATGGGTAAAAGCGTGCTTGAAGATAAAACTAAACAGTTCTTTGAAGCACTAAGAGAAAATGACAGTATTGTTTTAGAGTCTTACAATCTTATTAAGTTCAAAAAACATAATAGCAAAGATATTGTGGCTGTTCTTAAAGACTTTGAGTTTGAAAAAGAACGCTTAAATATAAAATCGCATTTGGTAGAACAGCTTATAGAAATAGACCTAAAAAACAATTTAGAGTTTATAAAGCAGCTGTATTACGATAGCTACTCAGACACACAAACACAAACTTCTATTTTAGAAGGCTTGTTTGATTCCAATAAAAAAGAAAATTACGATTTAGCTTTAGATTTAATGGAGCGCGATTTGCCATTAGGTGGTATTGGAGGCATTTTTTACAACTATTACGGAAAGGATTCCCTACAGCTAAAAGCTACGATGTATCCAAAAATACTTCAATATAGTACTATAAGCGAGTACAAACAGCCGCTATATGATTTATTGGCTCGCATAAAAGATAGTGGCTATATTAAAACCAAAACATACAGCAAGTACAAAAACCAACTGATTAATGATGGTAAAATTGAAGTGAAGCGTAACTTGAGTAATACCAGTTATGGTTACAATTCTTATTCTGATGATTTATCCACTTATGTCAACTTAATTTTTCCTTACAGAAAAGAGCGTACAGCTAAAGACTTTTTCGAAAAAATGCTTAATGTAGAAGACGAATCTGCATTAGTAAGATACTATGTGCTATTAACTAAACATAAAGAACCAATTCCTGATAAACTGAAGGAAAAAATACTTGATGACGAAGAGAAGCAATATTTACTTTTAGAGGAATTAAGCAAAGCAAAGCTGTTGAGCAAAATGAAATCTATAAACATTGACCAACAGCAATTTGCTAAATCCAAGTTGTTATCTCAAGCCAATTACGAAAAAGAAAAAGACTCGGTTAAGTTTCTTCTAAAACGTGATTTTAAAACCGATAAGGGAAAAGATGCTGTAATGTATTTCTTTAAAATTGATAAGGATGATGAATACTCAGGTAAATCCGAAGTGTTACACTACATCTCTTTCATTAAGCCTAAAAAACCTAAGCAACTTGTTGTAGATCATTATTTTAAATCTGAAAGTTACGGCACAATTGTAGATGAAACTAAGGAATTAGAAGAGCAATACGAAGAGATTATAAACCTAGCTATTTACAAAGATAGGCAACGTGTTACGGCTAGTGGTCGTGGAGGTGGATATTATGATTTTTAGAAGCTTAACCCGAATTAGATAGGCTAACAGAAATAAAAAAAAACGAAAGAGCTGACTTTTAAAATCAATAAAGGATGAGCGAATTTCTAAGAAAACTTCGTTTATTTCTTTTAGTAATTCTTTTTTTATTTACAATTCTGACATCATATTTTATTCTAAACAAGTACCTTTTTAATTCTCGAATTAAAGGAATGAGCCCTGAAGACATAGAAAATAGCATAGGCTATTTAATACTACCCTTATCTATTTTTACAGCAATAATTTGGTTTGTTGAAAAACAGATAAAAAAGACTAAAAACCACTAACTAGAAGCCGTAATATACTTCTTAGGCGTAGTTCCAAACTTCTTTTTAAATGCAGAAATAAAATGACTAGAGGTGCTGTAACCCACTTTTAAACCTACTTCGTTAACGTTATAATCACCAGATTCCAAAAGCTTACGAGCCACTTCCATTTTATAGTCAAAAAGGAAACTATAAACAGTGTCTCCATAAATTTGCTTAAACCCTTCCTTTAATTTTTTTAAGCTTAAGCCAATGCTATCTGCTAATTCTTGTAAACTTGGCGGCTCAGCCATATTGGCAATAATAATGTCTTTTGCCTTTTTCAATTTAGCAACATTAACCTCATCGACCAAAAATGGACATTGCTCAATATCTGCATCTTCACTTCGGTTAAAAAACAAACTCAACAGCTCATAAGCTTTGCCTTTAAAGTACAAAGGCTTGATAGAGGTGTTTAAACTAAAATTGATAACCTGATTTAAAACCACAGCCATTGATGGAGAAATCTTACCATCCTTATAATACTTCTTATCTCTATTATCGTCAGTTAAAAAAGTGATGTAATTAGCATCATCAGAAAATAACCCATGAAACTTCTTAATGGAAATTACTAGCGACACCAACCAAGAATGTGGTTGCATTTCTAAATGAATTGGCAAATCGCGTTGTGGATTGTACAACAACAAAGAGGTATCTTCATTAATGTTCAACGTATAATTACCTTGATTAAAAACAAAATTCAATGAGCCTTTATTGCAAAAATGAAATTGAATATAACTGCTATCAATCTCACGTTCAAGAATTTCAATGGAATCATTTTCATTCTTATGTGTTAACACAAAAAAGCCATCTTCGATTAAGGTTTCTTCAAAAGTACCTTTAGCGACACTTTTTAAAGGTTTTTTTTCTAAATTCATTTCGTCGTTATTTAGATTCGTTCTAAACAAAAGCACAAAAGACCCTTGGTATTACTGCAAAAGTATGACAAAAATCATGTTTTTGTAAAAATCAATCTTAAAAAACCAGAAACGACACTTTAAGTTCTTATAGCGTTATTTTTTTGCACTCAACAAAATTATTTTTGTCTCGAAAGTTTAGAACTAGTTTTCAGGAAAATGCAACCGTTGGTTGTTATGTAAAAAAGGAAATGCAACAAAACAAAAACAAATACTTCTACGCTATTGGACTTAGCTATAAAAAAGCTGATGCCGAAGTACGTGGTCATTTTAGTTTGAGCGATACTGCAAAGCAAGATATTTTAGGCCAAGCCAAACAAAACGGTATTGAGAGTATCTTATTAATTTCTACCTGTAACCGAACAGAACTTTACGGTTTTGCAGAACATCCTTATCAGCTTATCCAATTGTTATGTAATAATACAAAAGGTACAGTTGAAGAATTTCAAAAAGTAGCTTACGTACACAAAAATAAAGAAGCTATTAATCACATGTTCCGAGTTGGATCTGGATTAGATAGCCAAATTCTTGGTGATTTTGAAATCATTAGCCAGCTTAAGTTTGGCGCAAGAGCTTCAAAAAAAGAAGGGTTGCTTAATTCCTTTACAGAACGTTTAGTGAACGCAGTTATCCAAGCAAGTAAGCGCATAAAAACTGAAACCGAATTATCATCTGGCGCAACTTCTGTTTCTTTCGCTTCAGTTCAGTATATCATGAATAATGTTGAGCAAGTTTCAGACAAAAACATTCTACTCTTCGGAACAGGTAAAATTGGAAGAAATACTTGTGAAAATTTAGTAAAACACACCAAGAATTCGCATATAACCCTAATTAATAGAACTAAAGATAAAGCCGAAGAAGTTGCAGGTAAATTCAATCTTATTGTAAAAGATTATGAAGATTTGCAACAAGAAATTAACGCTTCGGATATTGTCATAGTAGCCACAGGAGCGCAAAATCCAACAGTTTATAAATCTTTAATTTCAACAAATAAGCCATTATTGGTTTTGGATTTATCTATTCCAAAAAACGTAAACGAAGATATTAGAGAGCTATCTAATATTACTTTAGTACATTTAGATGATTTGGCAAAAATTACGGATGATACTTTAGAAAAGAGAAAAGCATATATTCCAGCAGCTGAGTCTATTATTACAGAGATTATGGCAGAATTTAATGCATGGTTAGATACACTTAAGTTTGTACCAACAATACAAGCCATAAAACATAAATTAACGGATTTTAAAAATTCTGAATTCAATACACAACGTAAAAAATTAGCTGATTTTAACGAAGATCAAGCCGAAATAATTACCAATAATCTTATTCAGAAAATTACAAATCAGTTTGCGCATCATCTTAGAGAAGATGGCAACACTTCTGATGAAAGTATAGAACTCATCAAAAAAATATTTCAGTTAGAAACTACCAATAATGTCTAAAATTATTCGCATTGGCACACGCGACAGCCAGCTCGCTATGTGGCAAGCAAAAACTGTTCAATCTCAACTTGAACATTTGGGTCATAAAACCGTTTTAGTCCCAATAAAATCTACAGGAGATATCGTTTTAGATAAACCACTGTACGAGCTTGGTATCACAGGAATTTTTACCAAAACACTCGATATTGCAATGCTCAACGAAGATATTGACATTGCTGTACACTCTATGAAAGATGTACCTACAGTTTTACCAAAGGGCATCGTACAAGCTGCGGTTATAAAACGAGGTAACATTAATGATACTTTGGTTTTTAAAAAAAATGAAGAGTTCCTATCTGCACGAGATGCAGTGATTGCAACTGGGAGTTTAAGACGTCGTGCACAGTGGTTAAATCGCTATCCTACTCATAAAGTTGTAGGTTTACGAGGGAATGTAATTTCTAGACTTCAGAAACTTGAAGATAATGATGATTGGAATGCCGCCATTTTTGCTGGTGCTGGTTTAGGACGTTTAAATATTACACCCGAAAATTCAATAAATCTGCATTGGATGATTCCTGCTCCTGCACAAGGAGCTATAATGATTACAGCATTAGAATCTGACGAAGAAACTAGAGCTATCTGCGCAGAAATTAATGATGAAGTCACAGAAATTTGCACATCTATTGAACGCGAATTTTTAAATCGACTTGAAGGCGGTTGTACAGCACCAATCGGAGCTATTTGTTATATAAACAAAGAGGAAGAAGTCAATTTTAAAGGTATTCTTCTAAGTAAAGACGGTACAAAAAAGATTGAAGTTTCTAAAGTTGTGCCATTAGGAAAACATGAGGAATTAGCAGAATTCTGTGCCAATTACATTATTGGTAAGGGTGGGAAAACTTTGATAGACCAACTACAGCGTGGAGATAAAGTCACTAATATTTATTCTACCAAAAAATTAACTGACGATCAGGTGATGTTATTTCATAATGATGTCGTTTCAGAAAGTAACGACGCTATAAAAATAAGCTTGAATCGTATTCCGAAGACACTTGTTAGAAATGAAATTCAGAATGTCATTATAACAAGTAAAAATGCTGTTGAAGCGCTACTAACTAACTTTTCTGCTGTAGAATTACAATTTAAAAACATCTATTGTGTTGGCAGACGCACCAAGCGAATGGTAGAAAAACGTATTGGTAAAGTTGCGCATACAGAACCAAACGCAAAGAAACTTGCAGAATACTTGGTTGAATATATTGACGGAACCGAAGTTACGTATTTCTGTAGTGACTTAAGATTAGATGATTTACCAAATATCTTAACCGAAAATAACATTACAGTAAACGAAGTTGAAGCCTACCAAACTAAGTTTGATGCGGATAAAGTTGAAGGTAATTTAGATGGTGTAATGTTTTATAGTCCATCTACAGTTGAAGCTTATTTGAAACAAAATAAAGCCAACGGAATTGCTTTTTGTATTGGAGAAACCACAGCAAAGGAAGCAAAGAAATATTTTGAAGATGTGAGAATTGCTAAAGTACCAACTGTTGAGAGTGTTATTGAGTTGGTGAATGAAAACTATTTGTAATTGGTTGATAGTTGTTGGTAATCCGTCCAGCAACTAGTAACTAACAACTAACAACTATGATTAAAAACGATTTATTCTTAAGAGCATTAAAAGGTGAAACTGTTGAGCGTCCACCAGTGTGGATGATGCGTCAAGCAGGACGTTATTTGCCAGAGTTTATGGAAATTAAAGCAAAGTACGATTTCTTTACACGCTGCCAAACACCAGAACTAGCGAGCGAAATTACCGTACAACCTATTAGACGTTACGGAATGGATGCTGCAATTTTATTTTCAGATATTTTGGTCATTCCACAAGCTATGAATATTGAAGTACAGATGAAACCTAACTTTGGACCTTATTTACCAAATCCTGTGCGTTCTCAAAAAGACGTGGATAATGTTATTGTTCCAGATGTAAAAGAAGCTTTAAATTATGTTTACGAAGCCATAAAAGCAACTAAAGAAAAACTGAATGACGAGATTCCTTTAATCGGTTTTGCCGGTTCGCCTTGGACAATTCTTTGTTATTGTGTGCAAGGTCAAGGGTCTAAAAACTTTGACAAAGCCAAAGAGTTTTGCTTTACAAACCCTATTGCAGCACATCAATTATTACAGAAAATTACTGACACAACGATTGCTTATTTAAAAGAGAAAGTAAAAGCTGGTTGTAATGCTGTACAAGTTTTTGATTCTTGGGGAGGAATGCTTTCTCCTGTAGATTATCAAGAGTTTTCATGGCAATATATTCAACAAATTATCAATGCTTTAAAAGATGATGCTCCAGTCATTGCTTTTGGAAAAGGCTGTTGGTTTGCGCTTAATGAAATGTCTAAATCTGGCGCTTCAGCTTTAGGTATTGATTGGACCTGCTCTGCCAGAAACGCACGTTATTTAACAGGTGGAAATATTACATTACAAGGTAATTTTGATCCTACACGATTATTTTCACCACCTGCGGAAATTAAGCGAATGGTACACCAAATGATTAACGAGTTTGGAAAAGATAAATACATTGTAAATTTAGGACATGGTATTTTGCCTAATATTCCATTAGATAATGCCAAGGCGTTTATTGATGCGGTAAAGGAGTATAAAAGTCCAAATTAAATAAGCCCATCCTAGCCTTCCCAAAGGGAAGGAACTGTTGCTCAAAACATAGGTAGAAATGATTGCCAAAAATCTTAACTTTGAATTGAACTACTTTAGTTAAATAAACACTCAAAATAAGTTCCCTTTCCTTCGGAAAGGGCAAGGGATAGGATGATAAAAAACATATTAAAAGGGTTACAAGCCTACACAGGAGCATTTGCATTAATTTCAAAATTAAAACTTTGGAAATACTTTGCTATTCCTATTGCAATTAGTGTTATAACTGCTGCAATAATATTTATATCAGCTTACGGATTATCAGATAAGATTGGACGTTTTATAGCTAATATTTGGCCTTGGGATTGGGGAAGTGAAACCTTTACTACCATCTCTACGTTTATCGGAGCCATCATAGTTATTGCTATAGGTCTAATCTTATATAAACATATTATCATGGCATTTTCTGCGCCATTTATGAGTCCGGTTTCAGAGAAAATAGAAGCACATCTAACAGGTATAGATAAGCATCACCATCGTAATACAACGTTTCAAGAACAACTGTGGAGAGGTATAAGAATCAACATTAGAAACTTAGGTAAGGAACTCCTAATTACGCTTCCGATTTTATTACTAAAGTTTATTCCGGTTATTAATATTTTTTCTACCGCTTTACTCTTTTTAGTTCAAGCCTATTATGCAGGTTTTGGTAATATGGATTACACTTTAGAACGTCATTTTAAGTATCGAGAAAGTATTCAATTTGTAAGGAGATATAGAGGTGTCGCAATAGGAAACGGCATAGTGTTTATGCTGTTTTTATTGATTCCTGTTGTAGGCGTTATATTGGTATTACCCATGAGTGTAACCGCTTCGTCATTGAACACTGTACAACTTTTAAAAGATGAAAATCGATTAAATAAAGACCTGTCAGGTTTTGAAAACCTTACAGGTCTAAACTCCTAATTATGATAGCACAGTTTGATACGTTTGAAATTAACCCAATACATAATGGTGATGCATGGAAAACATGCAACCTCGTGGTGGCAAATGCAGACCGTCTAAAACGCTATTTTCCTAAGACTTTAGAGCAAAATTTAAATCCAACCTTATCACAATTTTTTGTAGATCAAAAGGTAAAACAGTTTGAAAATAAAGAAGAATTTCTGTTTACCCTAAAACATTCAGAAACTAGAGAATTAGTCGGACTTATTTACATTAAAGAACTAGACTGGGATAAAAAACAAGGTGAGTTTGCCTACTGCATTGGTTATACCTTTGAAGGGAAAGGATTAACCTCAAGAGCTATTAATGCTTTGTCAAAATATGCTTTCAATGAATTAAAGTTAGAAACACTTCAAATTATTGTACATAAAGACAATTTACCAAGCGTGAAGGTGGCTTTTAATAGTAATTTTGAATGGATTAAAACATTGAAAAATGACTATACACCAATTGGAGAGGAACCTTTGGATATGGAGTTGTATGAATTATATAAAAACTAGATTTTGAAAGACAAATTCTTTAAATACATACACGAATTACAAGACACTATCACTTCAAAGCTTGAAGCCATTGATGGCAAAGCCAAATTCCAAGAAGATATTTGGAAACGTCCAGAAGGTGGAGGTGGAAGAACGCGAGTAATAGAAAACGGAAACGTTTTTGAAAAAGGAGGCGTAAATATCTCTGGAGTCCATGGAAAATTACCCGATTCTATGCAAAAATATTTTGGTGTAGAAGATGCTGATTTTTTTGCTTGCGGATTAAGTTTGGTGTTACATCCTAAAAATCCAATGGTACCAACAGTACATGCTAATTGGCGCTATTTTGAAATGTACGACCAAGATGGCAACATTGTAGATCAGTGGTTTGGAGGAGGACAAGATTTAACTCCGTATTATTTATTTAAAGAGGACGCCAAACACTTCCATCAAACTTGTAAAACGGCTTGCGATAAACATAATCCTGACTTCTACCCAAAATACAAAACGCGATGCGATGAGTACTTTTACAATGCACACCGAAATGAAGGACGTGGCATTGGAGGCTTATTCTTTGATTATTGCAAAGCTACGGAAGACATGAGCATGCAAAATTGGTACGACTTTGTTACCGAAGTAGGTGATAGTTTTTTAGAAGCTTACGTGCCAATTGTTGAACAACGAAAAGCTTTAGAATACACCAAACCACAGCGTGACTGGCAAGAAATTCGACGTGGACGTTATGTAGAATTCAATTTAGTCCATGATAAAGGCACTTTATTCGGATTAAAAACCAATGGACGTATAGAGAGTATTCTTATGAGTTTACCGCCACATGTACAATGGGTTTACGACCATCAACCAGAAGTTGGCAGTGATGAAGAAAAATTAATTAAGGTATTACAGAATCCAAAAGATTGGGTTTAAATGAAATTGAATGTCAGGTTGAGCGCAGTCGAAACCCTTGAATTACTAAAAATAAAATTTTATGTTTCCAATAAGAAGAAATAGAAGACTAAGAACCAACGAAGCTATTAGAAGTTTAGTTAGAGAAACTTACATCACTCCAAATGATTTTTTGGTACCGCTTTTTGTTGTGGAAGGTAAAGGTGTTAAAGAGGAAATTGGTTCAATGCCCAATTACTATCGTTACAGTTTAGATCTACTAAAAGACGAAGTAAAAACACTTTGGAACTTAGGTTTAAAATCGGTTTTATTGTTTGTAAAGGTTGAAGATGCTTTAAAAGATAATAAAGGTACCGAAGCCTGGAACCCAAATGGACTAATGCAACGTGCTATAAAAACGGTTAAAGATGTTTGTCCAGAGATGCTAGTAATGACTGATGTGGCTCTAGATCCATATTCTTCTTATGGACATGATGGAATTGTTGAAGGTGGTAAAATTATTAACGATGCTACAGTAGAGGCTTTAGCAGAAATGAGTTTGTCTCACGCAGAAGCTGGAGCTAATTTTGTAGCGCCTAGTGATATGATGGATGGTCGCATTCTAGGCATTAGAGAAGCACTAGATCAATCTAACTTCATTGATACAGGCATTATGAGCTATTCTGCAAAATATGCCTCAGCATTTTATGGTCCTTTTAGAGATGCTTTAGATTCTGCTCCCGTAGATATGGTAGATGTACCAAAAGACAAAAAAACCTATCAGATGGATTTTGCCAATAGAGATGAAGCCATACGCGAAACCGAAATGGATATTAATGAAGGAGCAGATATTGTCATGGTGAAACCAGGACTTTGCTATCTTGATATCGTTAGAGATATTAAGAACACTTTTGATGTACCTCTTGCAGTTTATCAAGTATCTGGTGAATATGCCATGCTTAAAGCTGCAGCAGAGAAAGGTTGGTTAGATCATGATGCTGTGATGATGGAACAAGTCACTTCTATTAAGCGTGCTGGTGCTGATATAATTACTTCCTATTTTGCTAAGGATGTTGTGAAATTGATTTCGTAACTTCGCAATAATCAAACTTCAATATATTAATGGGCTTACTCATTTTTTACGCTGTCATATCTATTTTCTTTTCATTTTTATGTTCCATTTTAGAGGCTGTCTTACTCAGTATTACTCCTACATTTATCAATGTAAAAAAGAAAGAAGGTAAAACTTACGCTAACGACTTAGAAGAACTAAAAAAAGACGTTGATCGTCCTTTAATTGCCATTTTAACCCTAAACACCATTGCACATACCGTTGGTGCTATTTTAGTTGGTGTACAAGCAAAAGTCGCTTATGCAGAGCTTTACGGAAATACCAAACGTAGTATTCTAGGTATAGAATTTACCGAAGATTTAATGGTTGGTGTGGTGTCTACAATCATGACAATCTTAATTTTAGTAGCTTCAGAAATTATCCCTAAAACAATAGGTGCAACTTTCTGGAAACAACTCGCAAATTTCACAGCAAAAGCTTTAAACGTTTTAATCTTTCCATTAAAATGGACAGGTATGCTTTGGTTATTACAACTCACCACAAAGTTAATTGGTGGTAAAGGACATGGTAGTGTTTTAAGTCGTGAGGGTTTTGTAGCTATGACAGAAATTGCCCACGAAGAAGGTGTTTTTGAAGAAAGTGAAAGCAAGGTCATTAAAAACCTGCTCAACTTTAAAGAAGTACAAGCCAAAGATATTATGACTCCTCGTACAGTTATGAAAACTGAAAACGAAAAAATGAACGTCAGAGATTTCTTTGAAGCCAATTCTAACATTAGATTTTCAAGAATTCCTGTTTATACTGAAAACCCAGACAACATCACAGGTTTGGTACTAAAAGATGAAGTGTTCAAAGAGATGGGCTTAGGTAATGGCGACAAATTACTTTCCGAAATTAAACGAAGCATTATTATCGTCAACCGAAGTTTACCAATTCCGACGCTTTTTGAGCAATTGGTAGAAAGTCGTAACCATATGGCATTGGTGGTTGACGAATACGGTTCTGTAAGTGGTATCGTTACTATGGAAGATGTTATTGAAACGCTTCTCGGCTTAGAAATTATGGACGAAAGTGATAACGTTTCAGATTTACAACTCCTAGCTAGAAAAAGTTGGGAAACAAGAGCTAAACGCCTAGGATTGATTGATAAAGAAAATCCTGAAAACTAATGGAAACCTGTTATATTGAAACACCACTTGGTATAGCCAAAATTATTGGAGACAATAACGGTATAACTTCAGTTTCAATATTAGATGCACAGGAACAACTATCAGAAGTTATTCCAGAGTCGTTATTAGATTGTATTACGCAACTTAAGGCGTACTTTAAAAACGATTTAAAAAAATTTGATTTAAAGCTCAATCCACAAGGCACTGAATTTCAGAAAAAAGTTTGGAAACAACTCCAAACTATTCCTTATGGCAAAACCATATCGTACCTAGAACTCGCAAAACAACTCGGAGATGCTAATACAATTAGAGCTGCAGCTAGTGCTAATGGCAAAAATCCACTTTGGATTATAGTACCATGCCATCGTGTTATTGGAAGCGATGGAAGCCTTACAGGTTATGCTGGTGGACTGCACAGAAAACAATGGTTACTTAACCATGAAAGTGAATACAAACAACAGTCTCTTTTTTAAAATTTAAAGTTGATTTCTTATATTACAATTAAAATAGAAGAATGATTTCCAAATTAAATCTTGAAAACATACTTTTTCTAGATATAGAAACGGTTCCTGAAACTGAAAATTTTTCGGATTTAGACCAAACCAAACAAGATCTTTGGGATGCAAAATCCAAATACCAACGCAAAGAAGAATTTTCAGCTGAAGAATTCTACGACAGAGCTGGCATTTGGGCAGAGTTTGGTAAGATTATCTGTATTTCGGTTGGCTATTTTAAAATGGAAGGTGATATCCGAAATTTTAGGGTCACTTCCTTTTATGGTGAAGAAGCTAAAATTCTGAAAGATTTTAAAAACCTTGTCATTTCACATTTCAGTCAAAACAAACACTTGCTTTGTGCACATAACGGCAAGGAGTTCGACTTTCCTTACATAGCAAGACGAATGATTATCAATAATATAGAATTACCATACAAACTCAATCTCTTTGGAAAAAAGCCTTGGGAAGTACCTCATCTTGACACTTTAGAATTATGGAAATTTGGTGACTATAAGACTTATACGTCTTTAAAGCTCTTAACGAACGTTCTTGGTATTCCTTCACCAAAAGATGATATTGATGGCAGCGAAGTCTATCGTGTCTATTACGAAGAGAATGATATTGACAGAATCATTACCTATTGCGAAAAAGATACTATTGCCGTAGCTCAAATCTTCCTACGATTGCGTGGAGACGAACTGCTTCACGACAATGAAATAAAGCATATATAAAAAAAACCAGAAGCAAAACTTCTGGGTTTTTAATTAAAGCACTAGATGCTTATTGTTTAATAAATCGTTGTGTTTTAGTTTTCTCTCCAATATTTAATTGAAGGATATAAACTCCATCATCTAATTTTGAAACATCGATATTAGACGTGTACAGTCCTATAGAAACTGTTTGTCCTAACATGTTCTTAATTTCAAAAGTATTAGCTTCATAACCCACTAAATCAACCTTAAGTGTTTGCTTAACTGGGTTTGGATGAACTCTAAAATACTGATTAGGATTGTCCGTAATTATACCAGGATTACTAGCATAGTTAGTACTTCCAGTACCTACACAGAAATTAGTCGTTTGGGAGCTTGTAAACTGACCTCCTGAAGCTAATGTAGCACCAGTATCTGTATTTGTTAGAGTATATGACCCATTTCCGTAAGAACAGCAAATACCATCACCATAAGTATCTGTAATTATGAAATCATAACATCCAACATCCAAGCAACCAACATTAATGTTTAATGTAGAACCATCTGCTTGAGAACCATAAGTTCCACCCGAAGCAACCGTTGTACCTGATGCATCTCTTACACTCCAAGCTGTTTCTTCTGGGTAGTTATCAAATGTAATTGATAAAGATACGTTAGTGCATGAGCTTCCAGAACCTGCAACTAAATTAACAGCATCAACTGCCATATCACCTTGCCAAGTTGTACCAGTAACACCATTAAAACGTAACTGAACTGAACTTCCAACATAACTAGCTAAATCAACACTAGCTGTTTGCCAAGAATTTCCTTGGTTACCAGATCTGCTCCAGATACTTGTCCAAGAAGAGCCATTATTATCACTAATTTCTAATGCTAAACTTCCCATAGAAGTCGCACCATACATATGATATTTAAATTCAAAAGTTGCATTTGTAGCTGAACCTAAATCATAACAAGGTGAATTTAAAATTGCTCTTTTAGTAGAGTAATTAGGAGAAGAAGATTCCATATAAATATAATAAGAACCAGAATCTGCACTTGATGGACCAGTATTACTTGATGGTGTTGTACCACTTCTAGTCGCCCAATTAAAATCATCACTTGTACTTTGAGACCATGCTCCAAATGTATTTTCAAAACTTTCAGTATATGGGAAACTTGTGATGCCTCCTGTACAACTTCCTGTTGATGGCTCAGTAACAATAATTGTTCTGGTACGCTCCGTAGCCGCATTACCTGCTGCATCACTTACATTGTAATATCTAGTGTAAGTACCTGCTGAATTGGTATTTACTGTTCCAGTAATTACGATACTAGAAGTTAAATTCCCATCCACATTATCTGTTGCTGTTGCTCCAGGTTCGTTGTAGGTGTCACCAACTTCCAAATTCATTGTAGAAGCTCCGTTTAATGTAATTACTGGCGCTACAGTATCAGCTGGTTCCGTAACAATTACCGTTCTAGTAACCTGCGTTGCAGCATTACCTGCAGCATCACTTACATTATAAAATCTAGTATAAGTACCTGCTGAATTCGTGTTTACAGTTCCGGTGATTACGATGCTAGAGGTTAAATCTCCATCCACGTTATCCGTTGCCGTTGCTCCAGGTTCGTTATAAGTATCACCAACTTCTAAATTCATTGTAGAAGATCCGTTTAGAGTTATAACTGGTGCTACCGTATCTGGTGTTCCGGCACTTAAATTAACTGTATAGTCCTCTACTTCACCATAAGTAAAGCTTTCGCAAGCTGTTGGAGTCGCATTATACTTCATGGAAACTCGCATTCTAGTATTCCCTACATAAGTTCCTGAAGGAATTGTAAAGCTTCCATTTACAGACGCATTTTGTGTTGCGGCTTGAGAAAATACTTGCTCTCCTGAATCTGAAAAATCACCATCATGGTTATAATCTATCCAAACAGCATAACCTTCTGAATACACAGTACCTGTCCATGTTGGAGTTATAGTAATCGTGTAGTTGTCCCCTTGGGTTAAGGTTGTTGAAACATTTGTGAAATCTGAATAAAACTGTGCTCCAGATGAATTGTCAATTGATCCTAATTGCACACGACTTATATATTCATCATTAACATTTGAACTTGTTGAAGCACAATAGTTAAGTTGAACTTCAGTAGTTGTAAAACTAACTGTACCAGAATAAGACGATGTAGAATTATCTGGACACTCACTTCTTACTTGTACTTGATATGATGTTTCAGGAGATAATCCACTTAAAGAAACAGAATTACTAGAAACTGAAGTTGTTGTCCAAGTTGAAGTTCCTGTTTCGCGGTATCTTACATCATAAGAAGCACCTGAAACAGCGTCCCATGATAAGGTTGCCGTTGAAGAACCGTAACCATCTACAGATAAGTTAGTTGGTGTAGTTGCGTTACAAACTACAGGAGTTCCCGATAGACCTGTTACAATTAATGAGTAATTTTGACTTCCTCCAGTTAAAGAACCTTTATGTGTAATTGTAATAGTATATGTACCTAATGCATTGGCAACATCAACTCTCTCATAAGGATCTTTAATATTATCACCCTGACCATTCGTTGTAACACCTGTCAATCTCCATGGAGTATATGTTGTTCCGCCTTTGGTTACTCTTATATCTAAATCATTAACTAATACTGCACTAGTAGAATTGGTAGATGTTGTAGCTGTTCCTGCTCTATCTGTCCAAGAAATAGACGCATATAAATCGTTAATTCCATCAGAGTCAACAGTTATTTGGTACGATTGACCATTCATCAATGTTAACTCTTCAATTTTAGTTTCGTTACCGTTATTGGTAATTGCTTCAGCTGCTCTTTTACTATTTAAAAGTCCCCAGCCATATACAGCATCGGGACCATTTGGGCCAGCATCATCCGCAGTATGCAATGCCAATCCTTTTAAGGTTGCGGCTTTCATATAACTACCATTAAGGTTGTTATGATGTTGCTGCAATAGCATTAAGCTACCCATAACATTTGGAGATGCCATTGATGTACCTGTTATACTTGCATAGTCATCATTTATATTTCCATCTGCATAATTAGTCCCATAAGTTTGGTCGTAACTAGCAAAATTAAATGAAGAATATAGGTTCGTCCCATTACCTGTAATATCTGGTTTTATTCGATAATCGTCAGTAGGACCTTCACTACTAGAACTATTAATTGTTACAGATATTAAATTTCCATTTGCATCTATATTGGCATCATCAGCATTGGCAACTACCAAGCTGTTTTTAGCTGTAGCGTGTCCAGATAGCTTATCATAAGACGAGTTACCTCCTAGCGGAGAAGAATTAGCTGAATTGTCATCACCATCGTTACCTGCTGCTACTACCATTAAGTAATTAGGAGCATTAAACATAATCTGATCCCAATCTCTAGAATCAGTTATATACCCTCCAAAATAATATGCTGGTAATTGAGGTTGTCCTTGAGCATTTCTTGCAGCATAGCCATAAGAATGGTTAGATAGTAGCATACCGTTTCCTGAAGCTGTAGAGGCTTCTGAAGTATCATTATTCCAATCGTAACCTACTGCATCTGCATGAGGTGCCATACCTTGTGCATTAGGCTGTAAACCTGAAGCGATTATGGTTCCTGTAACATGTACTGCGTGGAAATTTTGAGATGAAGTACCATCACCTACAGAAAACCTATTAGTACCACCAACGCCATCAAACTCCTGATGTGCTATTGTAGCAATTCCACCATCCCATACGTGTGCTGTCATATTCTGACCCATTAAATTTAGACCTAAAGAACCACCAGAATTTAAATGGTCTGTACGTGTAGATTTAGCGGCATCAACATTAAACGTTGTATAGTAAACTGGTGTGCCCTCTTCTGTTACCTTTTGTATTTCAGAATACACGCCGTTTTTTTGAATAATTATTGGCCAACCATTAATACGTGCTAATTGTATAGCTTTTTCTTTTTCTGCCTTTGCTTGTTGGTTAAGCTTTAAACTGAATTCTTGTATCGCTTGTTTATCATAACGACTTGTGATTTGTTCTTTTTCAGATTTGGTTTGCGAAAACGCCGTTAGAACCGACGACATTAACACAATTACGATAATAGTTTTAAAATAGTTTTTTTTCATACGAATTGATAAAATTTTAAGTTAGTTATTTTCAAAAATCGATTGAAAGTATTAAAATTTTGTTAAAACAAAAATTTTACGAAAACGTTTTCGTTGAAATACATTTAACAGAATTATTATTGTGGTTTTTCAATAACACTTTTGAAGAAAACGGCTACATTTAATCAAAATCTCTTACCATCTTATTGTGATGAGCTACCATATAAAAACAAAACACACATAAAATTACTTTATAAAAAAAGGAGGTTTCATAAAACCTCCTTTTAAAAAATTAAGGGACTATTACTAACTAGTTCTTAATGAATTTTTTAGTTATTATTTCATCACCATCATTAACTTCGATAAAGTACATACCTCCTTCTAACTTTGAAACATTGATTTTTCCTTCGGAAGTACCACTTAAAACAGTTTTCCCAAGAATATTAACTATTTTATAATTAAAAGTTTCAAGGCTAGGTATTTCAACATTTAAGATATTACCATTTACTGGGTTAGGGTATAATCTTATGTCAAACTCTGAAAGCTCAGGCGAATCACCATAACCTACAATCTCTAAGCGATCTGCTTTCCCTTTAGACCCACCAGAGATACCTGTTATTGTAACTTGGTCAATGAAAATCTGATCATTGTTTCCTGAGGCGTCATTTTGGAATCTAAATCCAGAGTTTCCAACTAAATTATACTGAGCAGATGTTAACGTCACAGTAGCGTTATAGAACGTATTATTGTTAATGTTTACACCTCTAGTCCATGTCTGTACGGTATTCCAGCTAGAACCATCAAAATAACGCAACCAGAAATCTTCTCCATTTTCCATGCTCAACACATAGAAATAGAAATCTACTTCAACCTGAGCAAATGGAGAAACATCTATATTATTTAAAGTCATTGCTGATGCTGTTCCGGAATTGTCTCTAATTCTTATAGAATAATTCCCTTCATAAGAATTAGATGATGACACTCTTGCACAATCACTTCCACCATCAATCCAATTATCCCATCCAGATTCAAAGTAACCTTCGTGTAATACAACATCAGTTGCAGAACATGGCTCACAAAACGTTCCTCCACAGTCAATACCTGTTTCATCTCCATTTTGAATACCGTCATCACAAGTTGGTTCTGGTTGACTTCCTAAACAGAAATTGGTTGCTTGAGAATTTGTAAAAGAACCACCTGAAGCTAATGTGCCTGAAAGACCCGTTACCGAATATGAACCATTACCATAAGAACAGCAAATACCATCACCATAAGTATCATTAATTGTGAATGTATAGCAATCGTCTGGCAGACATAAAGTTTCTGTATATGTAGAACCATCAGGCTGATTTCCATAGGTACCACCTGAAGCTACAGTCTGACCAGAATCCGTAACCAAACTCCATGATGTTTCTTCTGGATAATTATCAAAAGTGATTGTAATAGTCACTTCGTTATCAGTACAACCTGTTGGTTGCTCAGATACGATTACGGTTCTTACGACTTCGGCCGCCGCATTTCCAGCACTATCGCTTACATTGTATTCAACTGTATAGGTTCCAGCTATAGAGGTATCGACATTTCCTGTAATTACAATACTTGACGATATATCTCCATCTATATTATCTGTAGCTGTTGCTCCTTGTTCCGTATAAGCATCTCCTACAAATAAATTTACGGTCGATGATCCAATAAGGTTAATTACCGGAGGAGTTGTATCTTCAGCAACAACAACAGTCCTAGTAACTGTATCAGCAGCATTTCCTGCAGCATCACTTACATCATAATTTACAAAATAAGTTCCCGCAACAGAAGTATTAACCGTTCCTGAGATAATAATGTTTGCTGTAATATCTCCATCAAAATTATCAGTTGCAGTGGCTCCTTGTTCTACGTAATTGTCACCGATATTTAAGTTAATAGTTGCCGAACCTATTAGCGTAATTACAGGTTTTGTAGTGTCTTGATTAACGTTGACTGTTCTAGTAACCTCAACTGCTGCATTTCCAGCTGCATCACTAACGTTATAAGTTATTACATAAGACCCAACAACATTTGTATCTACTGAATCTCCACCTACAACTATACTCGATGTTAAATCACCATCAATATCGTCAGTTGCAGTTGCACCTTGATCTGTGTAAGCATCTCCTTGCTCTAAATTAATTACAGAAGCTCCAATTAATGTTATTACTGGAGCAGTTGTATCTGCCGTTACATTGACAGTTCTTATAACTTCTGTAGCTGCATTTCCAGCAGCATCACTAACATTGTAAGTAACATTATAAACACCTGCAACAGAAGTATTAACTGAGTCTCCTCCTATAACGATACTAGAGGTTAAATCTCCATCAACATTATCAGTTGCAGTTGCACCTAACTCCGTGTAGGTATCTCCAACAATTAAATCTATAATCGAAGCTCCGTTTAATGTAATAATAGGCGCTTCTGTATCTGGTCCATTACCTTCAATAATAACCGTATAATCCTCTACTTCTCCATAGGTAAAAGTTTCACATTCTGAAGGAATTCCATTATACTTCATTGAAACACGCATACGTGTTGCGTTTTCTACAGCACTAGAAGGTATCGTAAAAGTACCACTAACAGAAGTTGCTTGTGTATTTCCTTGAGTCCATACTTGTTCTCCTGCATCAGAAAAATCACCATCTCTATTATAGTCTATCCAAACACTATAGGCTTCATTATAAACTGTTCCTGTCCATGTTGGCGTAACTGTTATAGTATATTGAGAATCTTTAGTTAGTGTCGTAGAAATATTTGTAAAGTCAGAATAAAATTGTGCTCCAGAAGCATTGTCTATTGTATTTAATTGTACTCTACTTATATATTCATCGTTAACATTTGTGCTTGCAGAATTACAATAGTCTAATTGAACATCTGTTGTTGTAAAATTTACTAAACCACTATATGCTGAATTAGAACCACCTGCACATTTGCTTCTCACCTGTGCTTCGTATTGCGTTAAAGCTGTTAAGCCTGATAAATTAGTAGAAACTCCCGTTACGGTATTAGTTGTCCATGTAGAAGTACCGACTTCTCGGTATCTTAAGTCGTAGGTTGCACCAGGTACAGCATCCCAACTTAAAGTGGCAGTCGTTGTAGCAACATTAGAAGCCACTAAGCCTGTTGGTACATCGGCATTACACACCACTTGTCCTGCAATTGTAAAATTAGTATTAGAAATATCGAAGAAAATATTATTAGAGCCTCTAACCATTATTCTATTTTGGTTGCCTTGGTTATTAGGCACAACAATATCATGCGATCCATCATTAGGAACTCCAGATGCTAAAGAAATAGGATATGTATCACCTCCGTCTACAGACAAGAAAATATCAACATTGGCAGCATTTATTCCATTACCTGTAGTGCCAGCAACATTCCATGTTACAGATTGTGTGGTACCAGCATTCCATGTTACATTGGTATTTGGCGAGTTTAGAACAAAAGGACCTGCTGAACCATTTACGGTAACCACCATATCATCACTATTATTTGTTCCTCCGCCAGCAACATTATCCCTTACTGTGAGTCTAAAATTTAAGGTTCTACCAACATTAGGAACTGCTTCCCACTGCCAAGACGTTGCTCCAGTTTTAACAGTTTGTAGTCTAGGAAAATAACGATCAGGATTTGTTGTAGGATTAAAAGATCTAAATGCAACTCCTGATGTAGCCGTAGTACTTGGGTTGGTAGATGACGCATTGTTTTCATCCATTTGTTCCCAACAATAACTTAATACATCTCCCGCATCAGAATCTGTTGCAGAACCTTCTAAAATAAAAGGAGTGCCTCTAGGAATCGTATAATTTGAGCCAGCGTTTACTGAAGGTGTAGCATTACCTGTATTTACATTTGTTTGGCAACTTGTAGATTTAATGTAATCTGTAACTTGCTCTATAGAAGCTGCGTGAAAATACGGATCGCTATTTTGTTGTACATCTGTTGAGCCAGTAATTCCAGCATATCCCATTATAGTAGATCCGCTTCCTGGTTCAAATTGTACGTTTGTACCTTCATTACCTCCAAAAGTCCATGTATGGTTTGCCCCAAACTGATGCCCTAGTTCGTGTGCAACATAATCTACATCAAAAGGATCACCCTCTGGTGTTGTGTGTGAGGTCCAACCACTTCCTTTTTGATTGTTAACACATACACATCCTATACAACCAGCATTTCCATTATTTTGAAGGTTGGCAAATAAGTGACCAACATCATAATTAGACTCACCTATTTGCGATGTTAATGTGCTTTGCAGTTGCGAATTATACCCACTTGTTGAATTTCCGTATGGATCTGAAGATGTGCTGGTATAAATAACATCATCCGTATTAGCAATAAGCTGAAGTGTTACATTAAAATCCGACTCATATATACCATTAACTCTTGTCATTGTTGTGTTAATAGCATCAAGAGCCAAAGCTTTAGTACCTCCATGGTATTGGGTATATTCTCCTGTAGCAGATACTGCTATTCTGTATGTTCTTAAAACTCCATCATCTGCGTTTTTTTGCACTACTCCAGAGCTCAAAGACCTTCTAATGTTTTCAGTTACTTCACATTCAAAGTCGTCATTGTAACTTAACCTATTCTTTCTATTAAAAACTATATGCAAGTTTGAGCCATTACTTACTGGCTCAATAAATGTACTAGCTCCGCTACTAGATAGAATCATTGCATTTAATCCGTTTGGCGATAAACTAAACCTCAATACAGAAGAAGGATTATCGATTCCTTGGCCAACATAAGATCGTATATCTGGATATCTAGCCTGCAAATCTGGATGCATAACCGAAGCTTCCTTAATTGAAAAACGTTCTAATTTTCCTTCATAATTTGGAAAAAGTAAGATTGTAGTTGATTGAGTTGTAAAGTTGTTTCGTTGTGCAACTCCATTAAGTGATTGTCTTAAAGATTCTGTATTTAAATTAAAAGAATGAAATTCTTTTAGTGATTGATGATTGCTTTTTAAAACAGTACTAGAATTTACAGTTTGTTTTTGCCATAATACCTTACTTTGAGACCATGCAAAAGTACTTGCCATCGTTACGATGAGCAACAATAATTTAATTTTCATAATGTTGAGGGTTATTTAAATAGATTAATTAACAGCTTTCTCCTCTGAAAGTAATAATTTTTTTAGCGGAAAAACTTAGTCTCTTTGGGTAATAGGTCTCAAAACTAAAAATGTGCGGAAAAACCGTAACAAAAAGTAAGAATACATTTACTTAATCGTTTAAATGCAAATAAATTAAAAATCAGTCCAAGGAGTGACACCAGTTTCACTATAATTTATATCAAAAGCAGCGTCTGTAGATGTTTGGTTTATCGTTGCTGGTGTTGTAGTAATTGAAGATGTACTCAAATTACTTGACACGGATGGCGAAATTGGCATTAGTAACACATCAGGTAATACAACAGTACTTCCATCACTAATAGATTGACTAGAGACAACTACAGGTTGGTAATATGAAGCTTCAAACAATAAACTATAAGTACCATCTTTAATTGGTCTATAAAATGCCCCATGATTATCTGTGTAAACCTCAGAACCATACGCGTCATGGTTAATAACCGTTACTTTTACATCTTCAATAGGATTGTTAGTAATAGCATCTTTTACAATACCCCTAAATCCATAAGTTCCTTGGGTTAAATAAGCTAGTAAAGCATCTTTATTGTAATACCAATAATCAACCAAAAGGCTTTCTTGCAAAAGTTTAGTGTCAGACAATTCAATAGTTACTTCTCTGCATTGTTGGTAAAAGTTCATATAGTCTTGTCTTCCTCCGTAAACTCTATACCATTCAGCACCATGAGTAACTCCTGGGCTTTGTTGGTAATTATTGTGCCATACACTATCTCCAACATTTTCATCCCAATCATTATCATCAGTCATATAAGCTATTTTATTGTTGTATGTTGGTGTAGAAGTTGTCCCAGCATTTGCAGCTTTTTGACAATGCGTAGCATATTCAACACCTATTAGTTCAAACCAATCTGTATCGGCATGTGTATATTGCGATGACGCATAGGCATTATCGAATGGATAATTTACAAGTTCAGAACCACCATGAAAATTAGCCGATATTACAAAATTATGAGCGTTAGCAAAATTCATAAATGCGATAGTTTCTTTTTGGTAAAATTCCCCATCAGGATGATCTCCCATTACATTGTCTGGGTAATTTCTATTTAAGTCAATATTATTGGCATTACCTCTTCTTGCTTTTGCTACCGATGTGTTTGAAGGACTATTATAATATGTCCCATCTGGATTGGCACTTGGGTTAATCCAAATTTCTGCATTTTCAACCAAGTTTTTAACTCTGGCGTGGTCAGCATGATTTGTATCACTATATACCTTTAATATATAATCAATTAATGTTAGCATCATTGGATAGCCAGCAATCTCGTCTCCATGCATTGATGAAGTAAACATTAATTTTGGTTCCGCTTCATCAATTGAAACGTTATCAGATATTTTAACAAATAACAATTCTTTATCTCCTTCTGTGGTAGTACCTATACTAACTTTTTCAACTAAAGCTGGATAATCATCTTCAAAATCCTGCATCTGCTGTGCATATTCTGCGTATGTAGGATAACTGCTCAATGGAAAAGTTAAGGTAGAAGTGGCAGTCCTATTTGCTAATGGCCTTACATCATACAAGGCCCTTTCATCAACCTCATTTTCACTTATAGGAACTTTGTAAGGAATATTAAAAGTTTCAAAGTGTCTAAACTGGGTTTCATTAGCCCAAGCTTTTACCGTTTTGGTGTCTCGGTCGAAATTTACAAGAGATATGTTTTGTGTGAAGCTTTCTAGCTGACTTGGGTCTTCAATTTTAAAAGTAAAAATTAGTTCTCCTTGCTGAGACAAATAATTCTCAGCTTTTTGCTTTTCTAAATCCTGAGCATTTATACTGCATATAAATAAAATGATAGCCGCTAAAGCTAAAATAACTTTTTTCATTTCTTGGGGCTTAAAATGAATGTTGTTTAGTGTTCTAATATATCATAAAATTTTACGAAATACAGACGAAATACATATAAAATCGATGAACTACATTATTGGTTTTATTTACAAAACATTATAGTATTGGTTTTCAGTACCTTATAAAATGTTGGTTTTAAACTAACTAAAAGTAAGAATGATGATTGTGCTCTCGTTTTCTTTATGGAATTTAGCTATTTTTACATATGCCTGAAAAAAGCCTTCTCAAAGTTAATGAGCTCTCAATTTCATTTTTTAATGAAAACATTGAGAAACAAATTATTAAATCAATTTCATTTGAAATAAAGCCGAACGAAATTGTAGCGGTTGTTGGAGAGTCTGGTTCGGGTAAATCTATTTCCTCTTTAGCATTAATGGGTTTGCTCCCAAAAGGCATTTCAAAAATTACAGCTGGTTCAATACTTTTTCAAGGCGACGATTTTGTTAATTATTCCAATAGAGATTTTCAAAACATTAGAGGAAATAAAATCGCCATGATTTTTCAAGAACCTATGAGTTCTTTAAATCCTTCAATGCGATGCGGAAAACAGGTGGAAGAAATCTTAATACAGCATGCTGTTTTGCCTCAATCTGAAATTAAGGCGGAGGTTATAAATCTTTTTAACAAAGTAAAACTACCTAATCCCGAACGCATCTTTAAATCCTATCCTCATGAAATTTCTGGAGGTCAGAAACAACGCGTTATGATTGCTATGGCAATTGCTTGCAAGCCAAAACTACTAATTGCAGACGAACCCACAACTGCATTAGATGTTACCGTGCAAAAAGAAATTTTAGAGTTGCTAAAATCCATTCAAAAAGAAACTAAAATGAGTGTGCTGTTCATTTCCCATGACCTTTCTTTAGTTTCTGAATTAGCAGACCGAGTTTTGGTAATGTACAAAGGTGAAATTGTAGAACAAGGTAATACAGATGCCATTTTTAATCATCCTAAGCATAATTATACAAAGGCATTGATAGCGGCAAGACCTTCAACAGAAATACGATTAAAACAATTACCAACAATTTCAGATTTTTTGAGTGGTGAAATTGATAAAACAATAATCTCAAAAGAAGACCGAAAACGGCATCACAAAGCGCTATATGCGCAGCAACCTTTATTGGAAATTATTGATATTGAAAAAACTTACCTCTCAAAAACTGGCTTATTTTCAAAAGCTATCCCTTTTAAAGCTGTTGATGGTGTGAGCCTTAAAATATATCCTGGAGAAACTGTAGGATTGGTTGGTGAATCTGGTTGTGGAAAATCTACATTAGGTAATGCTATACTACAGTTAGACAAAGCCACATCTGGCATTATTAAATACAAAGGGAAAGATATAACACATGTTGATAAGCAAGAATTACGTCGCTTACGTAAAGACATTCAAATTATATTTCAGGATCCGTTTGCTTCACTTAACCCAAGATTAACTGTTGGTAATGCTATTATGGAACCTATGAAAGTTCATAATATTGGAAGTTCGGATGCAGATAGGAAAGCCAAAACATTACATATTTTAGAAAATGTTGGATTAGATGCTTCTGCATTTTATAGATATCCTCATGAGTTTTCTGGTGGACAACGACAACGTATTGGTATCGCTAGGACTATTGCGGTAGAACCTCAACTTATAGTTTGTGATGAATCTGTATCTGCACTCGATATTTCTGTACAGGCACAAGTTTTGAATCTATTAAATGATTTAAAAACAAAATTTGGATTTACCTATATTTTTATTTCGCACGATTTGGCTGTTGTAAAATATATGGCCGACCAGTTATTAGTGATGAATAAAGGAAAAATTGAAGAAATTGGTGATGCAGACAAAATTTATGAATCACCCGAAAAAGATTATACCAAAAAATTAATTCATGCTATTCCCAAGGGGTTATAGCATGAATATTTTTTTGGTTAACTTTAAAACACCTGAGATTACTCTCATTGTATTTTTTAAGTTTGAAAACAAAACGTTTTCGTTCAAAGTAGGTTCTGGTAGATTTGATTTGGTCTTCATAAGCAGAAATTTATGTTAGATTTGGGGCAAAACTATAAATTAAGTTTATGGTAAATTTGGTTAATTTAGTTTATAATTTGGGACTGCTAATATGTGATTATTTTTTATTTAATCAGTTTAAATACACTAAAATTCGATGAAATGCATTTTTATTTAACATTTCAAGATCAATGTGAAGATTTTACTTACAAAAAGATTAGAATAGGATTTTAGCAGAAATAAATTAGTACTTAAGTTAATTATAATTCCATTTCCGGAATATCTCCATCAATAATTAAATGACCTTCAGTTGCATTTTCAATCGCTTCTATAGAAACACCTGGAGCACGCTCTAATAACTTAAAGCCTTTATCAGTAACCTCGATAACCGCCATATTAGTTACTATTTTCTTAACGCAAGCAACTCCCGTAAGTGGTAACGAACATGTTTTCAATAACTTAGAAGCTCCGGCTCTGTTGGTATGCATCATAGCCACAATTATATTTTCTGCACTAGCTACTAAATCCATTGCACCACCCATACCTTTTACCATTTTTCCTGGGATTTTCCAGTTAGCAATGTCGCCATTTTCTGATACTTCCATAGCTCCAAGTATCGTTAAATCAACGTGTTGACCTCTAATCATTGAAAAACTCATAGCCGAATCAAAAAAAGATGCACCTGGCAATGTGGTTATGGTTTGTTTTCCTGCATTGATAATGTCTGCATCTTCTTCTCCTTCAAAAGGAAATGGTCCCATACCCAAAACACCGTTTTCACTCTGAAATTCTACTTCTATATCATCTCTAACATAATTAGCTACCAAAGTAGGTATACCAATTCCAAGGTTTACATAATATCCATCTTGTACTTCCTTTGCTATTCGTCTTGCTATTCCGTTTTTGTCTAACATTTCTTTAAGTTAAAAATTATAAAGAAGCTTAAACTTTAGGTACTTTAGGTACTTAAAACTTTTTAACTTCTCTGTCTTACAGTTCTTTGTTCAATTCGCTTTTCATATTTTTCACCTTGAAAAATTCGCTGTACAAAAATTCCTGGTATATGAATTTGATTAGGGTCCAATTCGCCCACAGGTACTAATTCTTCAACCTCAGCAACTGTAATTTTTGCAGCACCACACATATTAGGATTAAAATTGCGTGCTGTACCTTTAAAGATTAAATTCCCTGCTTCATCTCCTTTCCAAGCTTTTACAAAAGCAAAATCTGCCTTAAATGCATGTTCTAAAACGTACATTTTACCATCGAATTCTCTTGTTTCTTTTCCTTCTGCTACTTCGGTTCCAAAACCTGCTGGTGTATATACTGCAGGAAAACCTGCTTGGGCTGCTCTACAACGTTCTGCTAACGTTCCTTGAGGAATTAACTCAACGTCCAATTCTCCTGAGAGCATCTGGCGTTCAAACTCATCATTTTCGCCTACATAAGAAGAAATCATCTTTTTAATTTGCTTTTGTTGCAATAATAGGCCTAAGCCAAAATCATCAACACCAGCGTTATTAGAAATACAGGTTAATCCTTTTATATTGAGTTTTACGAGTTTTGCAATGGCATTTTCAGGGATTCCAGACAGGCCAAATCCACCAAACATAAATGTCATATTATCTTTTACGCCCTCTAAAGCATCAGTAACATTTGCTACTTTCTTATTAATCATAAATAAAGAAATTTATAAGCTGAAAAATACAAAACACTCAGCAAAATTCATATTAAAATTAGCCTTAAATAAAAATGAATAATTTGGAAATGTTCTAAAAATCTACATCTATTTGAACATCATCATCTTTATTGGAAATATCACCTAAATCACCTTCGTCTACAGCAGTACAATCTACATTAATAGATAAGTTTGAAGGCTTTTCGAAGTTGCCTTTTGAAACATCTAACGTCTCGTCGGCATAACAAGCTTTCATATATAATCCCCAAATTGGCAGAGCCATTGAGGCACCTTGACCGTAAGCTATACTTTTAAAATGTGCAGCTCTGTCCTCTGCTCCTACCCAAACACCTGTGACTAAGTTTGGTACCATACCCATAAACCATCCATCACTTTGATTTTGTGTTGTTCCTGTTTTACCAGCTATAGGATTTTTAAGTTCATAAGGATAGCCAGTTATAATTTCTCTGTAAACGGCATTCCATTTATCAAAACCTTTATGCCTTAGTCTTCTTCCTGACCCAGCTTGAGTCACTCCTTCCATTAGATTAACCGTAACATAGGCTACTTCTTCACTTAACACATCTTTGCTTTCTGGTGCAACTTGGTAAAGTACAGTTCCGTTTTTGTCTTCGATACGTGTTACCATTACAGGTTTGTTATAAACTCCTTTGTTTACAAAAGTAGAATAGGCTGCAACCATTTCATAAACACTAATATCTGCAGTACCTAGAGCAATTGCAGGCACTGGTAAAATATCCTCTTCTACACCCAACTTCTTAGCCATTTCAACAACAGGTTGTGGCCCTATTTCGTTCATTAAACGTGCAGTAATCGTATTGGTTGAACTTGCTAGTGCGTCCTTTAATGTTTGAATGCCTGAATAATTACCATCAGAATTTTTTGTTGTCCAAGGCTCTGGATTTCCAAATTTATTTGCTTCAATTGTGATAGGTGTTCTTGGAAAAGAATCGCAAGGTGAAACTTGCAGTTGATCTATAGCGGTAGCATAAACAAAAGGCTTAAACGTTGAACCTACTTGGCGCTTTCCTTGCTTTACCATATCGTACTGAAAGTGCTTATAATTCATACCACCTACCCAAGCTTTTACATGACCTGTCAATGGGTCCATAGACATCATACCTGGACGTAAAAAGGATTTATAGTAGCGCATAGAATCAATAGGTTTCAAAACGGTATCAACCTCACTTGCTTTGCCATCTACCCATTTAAAAACTGTCATTTCAACCGGCTCATAAAAAGAAGCTTCAATCTCTTTATCTGATTTCCCTTGATTTTTTAAGATTCTCCATCGTTCGCCTCTTCGCATTCCGTCTTTCATTAATTTATTAATTTCTGACTGGTCTAGCTCTAAAAAGGGTGCTGTTTTGTTTCTATCTGGAGTATTTTGGTGGTCAAACTCAGCTTGTAATCTTGGCATGTGTTGCGCAATAGCCTCTTCTGCATATTGTTGCATACGAGAATCGATTGTTGTAAACACTTTAAGTCCATCGCTATATAAATCGTATTTACTGCCATCTGGTTTTCTGTTGTTCTTATCATTTGCCCACTCTTTCATAAAACCTCTAAGATACTCTCTAAAATAAGTAGCGATACCTTCGCGATGCGATTCTGGTGAGTAATTTAAATCTAATTCTGTTTGCTGTAATGAATCTTTGACCTCTTCAGATATATAATCATATTTATGCATTTGCGACAGAACAACATTTCTTCTGTTTTTAGTGCCAACCGGATTTTTATGAGGTCTTGGATTATATAATGAGGAATTTTTAAACATTCCAACCAACATTGCGGATTCTTTAATATCTAAATCTTTAGGCTCCTTGCCAAAATATATTCTTGCTGCAGAACGAATTCCATCAGCATGGTTATTAAAATCGTAAATATTAAAATACTGTGTGATGATTTCTTCCTTGGTATATTGACGCTCTAATCGAATAGCAATAATCCATTCTCTTACTTTTTGAAGAGCGCGTTCTATTCTGTTCTTAGAAACCTGGTCTGTAAAGAGTTGTTTTGCTAATTGTTGAGAAATAGTACTTGCACCTCCTCCGCTGCCGAGTTTAAAAATTGCACGAAGAGTACCTCTACCATCAATCCCTGAATGGTCATAAAAACGAATGTCTTCTGTGGCAACCAAAGCATCAACCAAATGTTTAGGCAAATCCTCATAACCAACAGGAGTTCTATTGTCATCAAAATAAAACTTTCCTAAAGTTTTTCCGTCCGAAGAAATAATTTCAGTAGCCAAATTAGTTTCAGGATTTTCCAATCTTGTATGATCTGGCATTTCGCCTAAAAATCCCCAAGAAGCAAATAGAAACAACAGTACAATAACTAGGACTCCACTAGCAAAAAGCCTCCAAAACCAACGTATATATTTTGAAAAATCCTCTATTTCTGATTTAGCTTTTGTTGTTTTCTTCTTTGCCATAATTATTACTTTTGAGCCTGTTCTACCCTAAAACCAACATCTGTTATACCTTCTAAATTTTCTACACCTCTAACCTCTCCATTATTTCGCATTGCATGTTGTATGCTTACTTTATACTCTCCTTCTTCATTAAACTTAAATGGTTTTTTATAACCTCTAAACCATAGCTTATTTTCCTTTACATCAGAAAATCCAGTACCCAAAAGCTCACCATTAGGCGCAGCCATTTTATATTCTAAAGTATCCTTTACAGCCTTACCATTAGGGTAATTCAACTCTACAATAAGAAATAAATTACTGAACTTGTATTCGTTGTTATTTCTAAGGTTAACATAAAGATTATAATTCTTTATAGTATCTGGTGCTTTAAAATTAAAACTTGTTATAGAATCTTTGTGCCAAGCATTAGGAACTGATTTATAAACATCATAAACCGCTTTAGAATCACAACTCGCAACTAAAAGCACACAGACAATAGCTAATAGGAAACATTTAGTTTTTCTTGGCATTTTGCTTTTGATTACGTTTTCTGTTATTGTTTTTATTTCTGTTCCTATTGTTTTTACGTTTCTTTTTGGATTTTGGATTATCAAAACGTGTTAAACTATCTTGTCCTACAACGTTTTCAAATTCGGTTTTAGTGTCTTGGATATGCTCTGCAGCATATTCCTCTAGGCTGGCAACTTTTTCCTTTTTCTTGTTTTTGGCAATAATTTCATTAGCTTGTTCTGTAGTAATAACGTGCCAATTCATCCATTCACCTTCATAAGCATACCACATTAAACCTTTAAAAATATCCGTCTTTTGACAAACAGCAGTACCCTTTTCTGTAAATAATTTAGTATCGTTTTTTGGGAAAGCTTTTAATGCATCTAAGTAAGCATCTAACTCATAATTTAAGCAACACTTTAATTTTCCGCATTGACCTGCTAATTTTAAAGGATTGAGTGACAGTTGCTGATATCTTGCTGCAGAAGTACTTACAGATCTAAAGTCTGTAAGCCAAGTAGAACAGCATAATTCTCTACCACAAGAACCAATACCTCCTAGTCTAGCCGCTTCTTGTCTAAAACCAACTTGACGCATTTCAATACGTGTTTTAAACTCTCGGGCAAAGACTTTTATTAGCTCTCTAAAATCAACACGTTCTTCTGCAGTGTAGTAAAAGGTTGCTTTGCTACCATCACCTTGGAATTCAATATCCGAGATTTTCATTTTTAGATTAAGATCTATAGCAAACTGGCGCGCTTTCACCTTCATCGGTTCTTCCTTATCTCGTGATTGAGACCAGATATCTATATCTCTTTGAGATGCTTTACGATATATCTTTAGAACATTTTCAGAATCGTCAATGTCAATTTTTTTGCGTTTCATCTGTACACGAACTAATTCACCCGTTAAGGTTACCATACCAACGTCGTGCCCGGATTTTGCTTGCGTAGCGACAATATCGCCTATGCCTAAAGTAAGATTTTCGGTGTTTTTGTAATATTGTTTTCTTCCGTTCTTATAACGAACCTCAACACCTATAAAGGGTTCTTGTCCGTTAGGAAGTGACATATTTGCCAACCAGTCAAAAACAGTAAGTTTATTGCAGCTGTCTGTGCCGCAAGTACCATTGTTTTTACATCCTTTTGGTTGGCCGTCTTTACCAGTTGAGCAACTGTTACAAGCCATAAAAGTTATATATATTTAATCTAGATGTTTAATAACCTAGATAAAGGATTCATAATTTATTAATGAGTAAAGATAAGATTATTTCTTTAGTTAACTAAAACTCTGTGGTGTATAGTTTAACTTAAAAATTTACATTTTTTTCATTCTATAAGTGCTCACATTTTTGAATGACTTCGATTATAGTATAAACCAATACTTTATAATCATGAATCCAAAAATTACATTTGTTCTTTTTCTTTTTGTTTCAATTTTGAATGCACAGAAAGCGCCTATGGAAGCCAGAGGTGGCGAATTTGTTTTTAACAAAAATGATCAACCTTGTCTAACACCAGAACAACGCAAAGCCGTTAAACAAACTGTTATTAAGGGAATAACAGAATTGAAATCTAAAAATAAGCTTGTTTTCTCTGAAGCTAAAAGAGGTGGACATCCTTTATTTGCTTGGCCAATACAAAAAGCCAGCAATGTTACTTTTAACGATGTATGGGCTATTTCTGGATATGTAGATCATAATGCAAATTTTCCCAATCAACTTACAGATTACAATTGTGGCACCATAACCTATGATACTGCTGGTGGTTACAATCACCAAGGTGTTGATATCTACAATTGGCCATTTACCTGGAAACTTATGGATGATGACAGCGTAGAAATTATTGCTGCTGCTGACGGTCAAATCATTGCAAAACATGATGGCGAATTTGATCGAAGTTGCAACTTTAATAATAATATTTGGAATGCCGTATATGTGCAACATGGAGATGGAAGTGTGGCTTGGTATGGACACATGAAAAATGGATCTGTGACCTCTAAAAATGTTGGTGATACAGTAGCACAAGGTGAATATTTGGGTATTGTAGGAAGTTCTGGAAATTCAACAGGACCACATTTGCATTTTGAAGTTTATACCGATGCATCTTTTACGCAATTAGTAGATCCTTTCTCTGGAACCTGTAATGGTATGAATACAGACTCTTGGTGGGCAAATCAAATACCATATAGTAACCCAAATATTAATGCAGTAATGACGCATAGTCAGGCTCCAGACGTTTTTCCTACTTGCCCAACGACAGAAACCACGTATGAAAGCAATGATTTTGATATTTCTGAAGATATTTACTTATCAGTATTTTTAAGAGACCAAATTGCTAATACTCCTTTATCATTAAAAGTTATAAGACCAAATGGAAGTTATTTATATGAATGGTCTCTTAATACTACCACTACAGCTTCTTCATGGTATTATTACTGGTTTTTCCCTGTAGATGCTGTTGGTGCTTGGACATGGGAAGTAACTTATCAAGGTCAGACAGAATCACATGGTTTTAATGTTACGGACCAATTAAGCGTAAAAGAAGAAACTCTAAAATCTGCTACTATATACCCTAACCCTTTTAATGACATTGTAAATATTAAATCTAGTGCTAAAATAAAGAACGCAAGCATTGTTGATGTTTCGGGCAAAATGATTGTGAAATTTGAAGAACATTCAACCGAAGGTTTAAAGAAGCTGAACTTATCAGAACTTTCTAACGGTATGTATTTTATAATTCTAGAAGGGGAATTAGGTCAGCAAAAAACTGTTAAACTAGTTAAACAGTAAATTTTAAATGTTTATTTAAGCACAGTCGAAATATTTATTAACTACATTTAAATGGAATGGTATTCGACTGTGCTTAATCTTACATGGATTTATTTTGAAGTATTTAATGTTTCAAAAATATTTCTCAAATCTTTTTTATAAGGTAAATGATCTGCTCTTCCTTTTTTGAAGATATCATTACTATTACCTTGTCCTTTTCTTAAAGCTTTTTGTTCTTCGTATGGTAGTCTGTTTATTTCCATACAGTTTGTGGAACAGCAATTCTCCATTTTCTCCTTGCATTCATCACACTGTATAAATAATAAGTGACAGGCTTCGTTTGCGCAATTGGTGTGCATATCGGCTGGCTTACCACATTGATGGCAGTTAGCTATTACATCATCAGAAATTCGCTCTGAACGTCTTTGATCAAACACAAAATTTTTGCCAAGAAATTTATTT
This sequence comes from Winogradskyella pulchriflava, assembly GCF_042434315.1. Classification (NCBI taxonomy): domain Bacteria; kingdom Pseudomonadati; phylum Bacteroidota; class Flavobacteriia; order Flavobacteriales; family Flavobacteriaceae; genus Winogradskyella; species Winogradskyella pulchriflava. Next base: position 513,431 of record NZ_JBHLTQ010000001.1, read on the forward strand.
TCTAAGCCTTCCGCTTCAACTTGCCTAACGTAATTTATGATGCCTCCTTCTAATTGAAAAACGTTTTTAAAGCCTTTATGTTTATAGTAAGCACTTGCTTTTTCACATCTAATCCCTCCTGTGCAATACATTACTAACTTTTTGTCTTCCTTGTGCTCGCGTAAATCTTCTTCAATTAAGTCTAAAGATTCTCTAAAGGTATCTACATCTGGTGTAATGGCATTTTTAAAGTGACCTATTTCGCTTTCGTAGTGGTTTCGCATATCTACCAAAACAGTATTTGGATCTTCAATTAGTTCATTGAATTTTTCTGCATTGACATGTACACCTTTATTGGTGACATCAAAGGTGTCATCATTCAATCCATCTGCTACAATTTTATCTCTCACTTTTACTTTTAGTTTTAAAAAGGCAAAATTGTCGTGTTCAATAGCAATATTCAATCTTACATTTTCTAAAAATGAAATGGTGTCCAGATGCTTTTTAAAAGCTTCAAAATTTTCTGCAGGGACAGAAAGTTGGGCATTTATGCCTTCCTTAGCTACATAAATTCTACCAAGGACTTCTAGTTCATCCCAAGCTAAAAACATGTGGTTTCTAAAGATTTCGGTATTGCCAATTTTGGCGTACTTGTAGAAAGAGATTGTTAAGCGTTCTTTTCCCGCTTGTTCAATAAGTTCTGCTCTTTCTTTAGCACTTAAGTTGTTGTACAGTTGCATGCTATACTAATTTTTAAGGTTAAAGAATATAGTGCAAAGGTATTATTTTTGGTTAACTACCATTAAAAAAGCACCTTAAAAAATATTTAAGGTGCTTTTTTTACTAACCAACTAACTTAAAACTTAAACGTAAGAAACAATTTCACCTAATCAAACGGCTACTGAAAACCAATAGCCGTAATTTTAAATGTTTTTGCTAAATGCAATAAGTAATCATAGCAATTTTTTCCTTTTTCATTTAGTAGATGCAAAAAGTGTAAAATGGTTGCGTCATAAAATTGAAATAATTAAAATAAGTGGTATTTTTGAAGCTATAACAATTAAGATATTTAGAAGAGATGAGTAGTGAAAAAGACGCAAAGTTAAAGGCTTTAAAGTTAACATTAGATAAATTAGACAAAGCCTATGGTAAAGGTACTGTAATGAAAATGAGCGACCAGGCAATTGTAGATGTTGATGCCATCTCATCTGGTTCGTTAGGTTTGGATATTGCTTTAGGTGTAGGTGGTTATCCAAGAGGAAGGGTTATAGAAATATATGGTCCAGAATCTTCTGGTAAAACGACTTTAACACTTCATGCCATTGCTGAAGCTCAAAAGGCTGGAGGTATCGCCGCTTTTATTGATGCAGAACATGCATTTGATCGTTTCTATGCCGAAAAACTAGGTGTTGATTTAGAGAACTTAATTATTTCTCAACCCGATAATGGAGAACAAGCTTTAGAAATAGCAGATAACTTAGTGCGCTCTGGCGCTATTGATATTGTAGTTATAGATTCTGTAGCAGCATTAACACCTAAAAGTGAAATTGAAGGTGAAATGGGAGATTCAAAAATGGGCTTACATGCACGTTTAATGTCTCAGGCTTTAAGAAAACTTACGGCATCAATTAGCAAGACCAATTGTACTATGATTTTCATCAACCAATTACGTGAAAAAATTGGTGTAATGTTTGGCAACCCAGAAACTACAACTGGTGGTAATGCCCTAAAATTTTATGCTTCTGTACGATTAGACATTAGACGTTCAACCCAAATTAAAGATAGTAATAGTGCCGTAATGGGTAATAAAACTAGAGTTAAGGTCGTTAAAAACAAAGTTGCACCTCCTTTTAGAACTGCTGAGTTTGACATTATGTATGGTGAGGGCATCTCAAAAGTAGGTGAAGTCTTGGATCTTGCTGTAGAACACGATATTGTAAAAAAGAGTGGCTCTTGGTTTAGTTACGAAGACACAAAACTTGGTCAAGGACGCGATGCTGTTAAATCCTTAGTAAAGGATAATCCAGATTTAATGGATGAACTTGAAGAAAAAGTAAGAGCGTTAATAAATGATAATCAATAAGTTATGACAAAAATCCTGAAAAATCAGGATTTTTTTTGTTTTTAGACGCAACCCTTTTACCTTTTTTGCATCTACAGAATGAATTAATTATATATTAATATGAAAAAGTGTGCCTATTTGGTATTACTGGTCTTCACCTTATTAGTGTCTTGTTCTCTTGAAGATGACCCTAATAATGACTTCTATTTAGAGTTTATGCCAGTTGAGGATATAATAATGCCTGAAGAATTTGTGCATGGAGAAACATATTCTATTGGTGTTAGCTATATTAAGCCTAACTCGTGTTATCAATTTAATAATTTTGCTTATGATATTGATGGTCACGAGAGAACCATAGCTGTTGTCAACACTGTTTATACTGGTTCAAGTGCAAATTGTGTTGGAGAACCTGTCTTAAATACAGTGTCCTTTGATTTTACAGTTACCGGAACCGATACTTATATATTTAAGTTTTTCCAAGGCGAAGATGAGACAGGCACAGATCAATATTATATTATAGAAATCCCTGTTGTGGATGGCAGAAGTGCGCCTGCTGGCTCAAAAAACTAATTATTAATTAATTCCAAAACCAATGTGAGTTTAGATAGACTCATAAAAAATTGTATTAATAAAGATGCTGAAGCTCAAAGCCAATTATACAAGCAATATGCAAGTAAATTATTTTCGCTTTGTCTTAAGTATTCTAAAAACTATGCAGAAGCGGAGGATAACCTTCACGATGCATTTATAACTGTATTTAGTAAAATAGATCAGTATAACAATAAAGGTTCTTTTGAAGGTTGGTTAAAACGAATTGCAATTAATACATCATTGCAACGCTATAGAGACAATGTTGGTGTTTACGACATTGTAAATGAAGGTAATATAGAAGATGTCTCGGTAGATATCAATGATGAAGACTTGAGTATTGATTTTTTGCTAAAAATCATTCAGGAATTACCAGACCGTTACAGGTTGGTATTCAATCTCTATGTGTTAGATGGCTATTCGCATGTTGAGATAAGTGAATTAATAAACATTTCAACAGGGACCTCAAAATCTAATCTAGCGCGAGCAAGATTGATTTTAAAAGAAAAAATTGAAGATTACAAAGCGAATTTAAATTCGCAATCATTATAATAATGAATGATAAAAAGAACATAGATAGACTTTTTCAAGAAAAGTTTAAGGATTTTGAAATTGCACCAAATGATGCAGTTTGGAATCGTATAAGCGAAAATCTGCCTAAGAAAAAGAAAAAACGTAGAGTTATTGCACTTTGGTGGCAAGTGGGAGGTGTTGCGGCAGTAATTGCATTACTCTTAACGGTTGGTACTTCAATCTTTAATTCTAACGGAGACACTCCTAATGAGCCAACTATTGTTAATACTGAAGAGAAAGAAAATAATAGTGAAGAGAAAAAGTCATTGCCTATTAATAAGCAAAATGAGCTTAAGAACGATGTTAAATCTCAAAATCTTGAATTAGTAGATTCTGATAATAATGATGAAACTATTTTAAAGGACAAAGAACACAAAACACTTCAAAAGAAAGACAAGTTAACATCTACTTCCTCTAGCGATTCTAAGTCAAATGCAGTTGTAAATAATTCTAACCAGAAAGAAAACAAGCCTTCTTCTAAGAATTCTAATAATTTAACTACAGTTATAGACAAGGATAAAACTACTAAAGTAGCTGCCACAAACACTAAAAATTCTGAAAACAATAACAAAACAACTGTTGTTGATGACAATGAAGTTAAATCTGTAATTAAAAAGACTATAAAAAATCAGGAAACTGCAGTTACAGAAAACCCACAAAGTGAAGCATCAGAAAACTCTAATACAGAAAACACAGATGCTACCACTAACGAAGCTAATGAAAAGGCAAATGCCATAACTGAAGATCCTAAGAAAGAATCTATTGAAAACGCTATTGCGGCTCAAGAAAATATTGATGAAAAAGAAAAAGAAGATGAACAAAACAGGTGGAGCATTGCTCCTAATGTTGCGCCTGTTTATTTTAGTTCATTGGGTCAAGGGTCTTCAATAGGTAATCAGTTTAATAAGAATTCTAAAAGTGGCGACATTAATATGAGTTACGGTATTACTGGCACTTACGCTCTTTCGAAAAAAATAAGAATACGTGCAGGTGTTAACCGTGTAAACCTCAGCCAAACCACTAATGATGTGCTTACTTTTACTGGTAATGAACTAGCGTCGAGAGGTGCGGTAAGCCAAATGAGTAATATTAATGTTAAAAGCGGTTATAACAATGTAGCCCTAATGAGTACTAATATTTTTGATGGAAATGCTCCTGAAATATTCAACACTAAAATCGCCGGAGATATTGATCAACGTTTTGGTTTTATTGAGGTGCCTTTAGAATTAGAGTACCGCTTATTAGACAAAAAGTTTGGGGTAAATGTGATTGGTGGATTTAGTACATTTTTCTTAAATAAAAACGAAATATATGCAGATATTGATGGGTCTTCAACTTTAATAGGTGAGGCTAGCAATATAAATTCAACAAGCTTTAGCGCCAATTTTGGATTAGGCTTGGATTACAGTTTATCAAAACAATGGAATATAAATCTTGAGCCACAGTTCAAGTATCAAATAAATACTTTCAATAACACATCAGGTGATTATAGACCTTTCTTTATTGGAGTATATACAGGATTAAGTTTTAAGTTTTAGGTTAAATTTAAGTCAGGTTATTGCAGCTCAAATTAAGCAATGATGAATGCAATGATAAAAAAAGCTACTCTTGGTTAGGGTAGCTTTTTTGATTCTATAGCATTGCTTAATTCATTCAAAATTACTGCTCTTGTGTTTTCGTTAAGATGCTTTGTGTCCTCTATGGTTAATCCTTCTGTTTTTATAAACTTATGAACCTTAGCACGCATCTTACCAGGTTTACCACTAAAGAAGGTATATGAAAATCGCTTTTTATTGTCATAGAATGTAATAGGTACAACTGGTATTTGATGATTTATAGCCAACCTAAAGGCTCCATCCTTAAAGGTATCTAATAAAATATGCTCTTCTGGCACACCGCCTTCAGGAAAAATGCAAATACTCAATCCTTGTTTTAGTCGTCGTTGAGCTCTTAAAAAAACACCTTGCCTGCTCTTTACGCTACTTCTGTCTACTAAAATGCAAGTGCGTTTATAAAAAAAGCCAAAAAGGGGAATTTTAGCCAATTCCTTTTTACCTACAAACACAAAAGGATTTTTTACTGTGGCCAACATTAACATAATATCAGTCATAGAGGTATGGTTGGCAACAAACATATAGCTCTTTTTCGGGTCTGGTATTTCCTCTTTGGCAATTTTGTAATTAAAGCCCATACCAATTAATATAAATTTGGCCCATAAACGTGCTAGTTTAAAGAAAAATGGATACCATTTCTCTCTAGAAATAGAAATTAATAGAATAGGAAACATTACAATAATTGGTATGGCCACTAAAATGTAGAACCAAATGCGATAAAAAATCCAAAAAGGATATTTGAGTATAGCCATAATGTCAAAACTAAGTATTTAATTCAAATAGCTTCTAATAGTTCTTTCAAAAATTTATCTTTGTTTTCGATTTAAGACTGAAGTTTAATTTTAAAGAAATTTCTGCTTTCGCAGGAAGTGAGTATGGCAAGAATTTTAACAGGTATACAAAGTACAGGAACACCACATTTAGGCAATATATTAGGTGCTATTTTACCAGCAATTGAGTTGTCTGAGAAAAGTGATAATGAATCGTATTTATTTATTGCAAACCTACATACATTAACACAAATAAAAGACGCTGAAGAACTAAGACACAACACGTATTCTGTTGCTGCGACTTGGTTAGCTTTTGGCTTAGATATTGACAAAACGGTATTTTACAGACAAAGTGATATTCCACAAGTAACCGAACTCTCATGGTATTTAGGTTGTTTCTTTCCTTACCAGCGTTTAACATTAGCACATGGTTTTAAGGATAAAGCAGATCGTTTAGAAGACGTTAATTCTGGTTTGTTCACCTATCCTATGCTAATGGCTGCTGATATTTTATTGTATGATGCAGAAATTATTCCAGTTGGAAAAGATCAGCTACAACATATCGAAATGACTCGAGATGTCGCATCTCGTTTTCATGCTAAAATGGGAGAGACTTTTGTATTGCCTGAAGGGAAAGTACAAGAAAACTCAATGCTTATTCCTGGTACAGATGGTGAAAAAATGAGTAAAAGTAGAGACAATTTTATCAATATCTTTTTGCCAGAAAAGCAACTGCGTAAAAAAATTATGTCTATTGAGACAGATAGTACTCCACTTGAAGAACCAAAAGACTGGAAGACTTGTAACTGTTTCGCTATATACAGTCTTTTAGCTTCAGAAGATCAAATTGCTAAAATGAAGGCTAACTACGAAAGTGGCAACTATGGTTATGGTCACGCAAAACAAGCTTTGTTTGAACTAATTTTAGAGCGTTTTTCAAAGCCAAGAGAACGCTACAGTTATTATATGAATAATCTCGAAGAAATTGATGCTGCTTTGGCAAAAGGTGCTGCTAAGGCTAAAGTTGTTGCGGATGATGTGTTGAAACGAGTAAGAGAAAAAGTTGGATATTAAAATATGAAAAAAGAAATCACTAGTAATTTCCTCGTAGCTGCCTCAATGATTTTAGTGGTAATTTCTCAATTATTGGATGACAAGTCGATAGGCTGGGTAGGATATGCTGCAATTATATTGATATTAATTGCTGTTTTTAGAATAGTCAAAGGATATCTTGAATAACATTGCTTAAACGTAACAAACCCTGTTGTTTTTAGACTAATAGGTACTATGTTACGTTATCTAAAAGGACTTCTGTCCTTATTCATTGTTTCACTTGTTTTTATATTAAGTGTTTACCTGTATGGTTATTTTCTGGTAAGTCTATTTGCAAAAACAAACCTTAAAAATCATTTTGAAATAGAGCACATTGCTTATTTTATAGTAATACTAAGTGTCCTTTTGACATATTTTAGTTTTAGATTATGTGGTTGGTTTTTTAAAAGACTTCAAGAACAGAATTAAAACTATATGACCTCAAACAACTTACCTGGCAATGGTCTAACCACTCCTTTTAATTCCATATTGAGCAAAATACCTGCGAGCTTGTAGGTTGGCATTTCGCATTTTAGGGCAATGACGTCTAGCATCTCTTTATTATTCTCTTTTAGAAAATTATAAACGACTTTTTCATCTGGCTCTAGTTCTACAAACAATTGTTTTTGTACTACTGGTTTTTCTTCATTTTCTAATTGCCAATTCAAAAGATAAGGCACATCTAATGGATTGGATAATAAATGTGCTTTCTGAAACTTTATCAGGTTATTGCACCCAACACTTTGGCTATCTGTGGTTCTTCCTGGCACAGCAAACACCTCTCTATCATAAGAATTGGCAATGTCTGCAGTAACTAAACTACCACCTTTTTCAGCAGATTCTATGACAATAGTAGCTTCGCTTAATCCTGCAATGATTCTGTTTCGTTTTAGAAAATTATTTCTATCAAATACAGCTGTACTCCAAAAATCCGTATAAAACCCACCATGCCTTTCAACATCTACTACATATTTTTTGTGCACTTTGGGGTAAATTTGATTTAGACCATGTGCAAGACAACCAATAGTTTGAAGATTATGCTTTATTGCTGCTTTTTGAGCTGTAATATCCGTTCCATAGGCAAAACCCGAAACGATTATTGGGTTATATGGAGACAACATTTCCACCAGTTTTTCACAAAATGCAATACCGTTAGTTGTTATTTTTCGAGCGCCAACAATACTAATTATAGGCTGTTGCTTTAAATTGATATTTCCAGACTGAAATAACAAAATTGGCCCATCGATACAATGTTTAAGCTTTTCAGGATAAGTGTCTTCTGTAAAATAATGAGATACGATGTCATTATCTTTAATGAATTTTAGTTCTTGTTCGGCTTCTTCAATATGGATTTTATCAAACAAACCTTCAATAGTAATTGTCCCAATACCATCTATTTTTAAAAGCTTTGATTTTTTTTCTTTTAAAACCGCTTCAGCTGAACCACAATGATTTATCAATTTTTTAGCTGTAGTTGACCCAATTTTCGGCACATGTTGTAAGGCTAAAGCATAAATAAGTTGCTGATCTGTCATTTTAAAGTATTGATTTCAAACTTACAAGAAACTAAATTTTTCTGATGTTAATAACTAAATCACACTAAACTTTATTCAGAATTAAAAATTTTTAACTTTGCTCTACTATGCAGTTAGAGACTTACATTAGCGACCTTTTATACCGTTACGATTGTGTTACTGTGCCTGGTTTTGGAGCATTTTTGACCAATCGTGTTTCAGCCAAGGTTCATGAATCTACCCATACCTTTTATCCTCCAAAAAAGGTGTTGTCTTTTAATGAACAATTGCAAAATAACGATGGTTTACTAGCTAACTATATTGCAGAGATTGAGAAAATACCTTACTCTACTTCAATAGATAAAATCTCTAAACAAGTCAAAGCTATAAAATCATACTTAATTGAAGGCGAAACCATTAAGCTCGACAATATTGGTGAGCTTATCCTAAATTCTGAAGGAAATATTGTTTTTAGTCCTTCTAGCCATATCAATTATCTTACTGATGCTTTTGGGTTGTCTCACTTTACATCTACCGATATTAAGCGCGAAGTTTATAAAGATGAGGTTGAAGCTATTGAGGAAACTGCACCTATTGCATTTACACCAGAAAAACGATCTAATAACAATTGGTTAAAATATGCTGCTGCGGCAGTTATCGTTTTAGGGTTAGGTGGCTTTGGTGCTGCAAAGTATTATAATAACACTATTGAAAACCACAATCAGTTAGCTCAAGAAGAAGCTAATGCACAATTAGACGCTAAAGTACAGGAAGCAACTTTTGTAATTAGCAATCCTTTACCTGCTGCTACGCTTTCTTTAGAAAAGCAAACAGGAAATTATCATATTGTTGCTGGTGCTTTTAGAGTTGAAGCTAACTCTGATAAAAAAGTTAACCAACTAAGAGATAAAGGTTACAAAGCGCGAAAAATTGGTAAAAACCGCTATGGCTTGCACGAAGTAGTGTATGCTAGTTATAAAACCAGAGCAGAAGCGCAACAGGCACTTTATGAAATCCGTCGTGAGCACAATCGTGATGCTTGGTTATTGATTAAAAAATTGGATTAATTCAATAGACTTCTCTTTCGTATTTTCTTTTCTCGCTAAGGTGCAGTGACACAAAGCGCAATTGAAAATCTACCAAAACCTTACACTCAACACATTTTTTCGTGCTACGTGCTTCCACAATCCAAAATCAACCTATCTTTGCACAAATTTTAAAATATTTATGCAAGCCAGAACCGCATTTCAGTCAAAAACTGTAGTTACCGATTTAGTTTTACCTAGTGAAACCAACCCAATAAATAATTTGTTTGGTGGTGAATTATTAGCGCGTATGGATCGTGCTGCTAGTATAGCTGCAAGGCGTCACTCGCGTCGTATTGTGGTTACAGCTTCGGTTAATCACGTAGCTTTTAACCGTTCGGTACCTTTAGGAAGCGTGGTTACTATTGAGGCAAAAGTATCGCGAGCATTTACATCTTCTATGGAAATCTATATGGATGTTTGGATAGAGGATAGAGAATCTGGTGAGTGTATTAAGGCTAATGAAGCCATTTACACCTTTGTTGCAGTAGATGAAACTGGACGACCTGTAAGAGTTCCTGAGCTTGTCCCTGAAACTGAATTAGAAAAAGAGCGTTTTGATGCTGCCTTGCGTCGTAAGCAATTAAGCTTGGTATTGGCTGGCAAAATGAAACCTTCGGATGCTACTGAGTTGAAAGCGCTTTTTGAGTAACATATTCCTGCGCCTATGCTCAACGAAACCTTGGTGTAGTTGAAAGGCAGGAATCTCACTCTGAACCCACCCCTTAATCCCCTCCCAAGAGGGGAAATCAAAACGAGAAACATTATTGGGAAAATTCCCTTCCTGGGAAGGGCTAGGGATGGGTTATACAGTTATCAATCACTAAACAAATTAAACCTTTCCCAACATTACCAGTCTTATCATTGAACCAAATTTATTAATGATGAGATATTTAGTTTACACCTTCGTTATCGTTATAGCATTAAGTTTTAGTTCTTGTGCGAGTCGTGTTGTGGTAAAACAACCTGCTTCAGTAACCGTAGTAAAAAAATTACCTAGACACTACAAAATTGTAAGAGTAAACGGAAAACGTTATTACTATTTTAATAGAAAACACTACAGAAAAACAAGAAATGGTTATGTGGTTGTTAGAGTTTAAAAGAATTTTACATTGAGATTCTGAAACAAGTTTAGAATGACAAAAAGTGATTTTAATACTTAGCCAACCAGTATTCTGGATTGAGTACCTGATCGTTTTTATAAATTCTGAAGCCTAGAAGTGTTTCACCTTTAATTTTATTTGTAAATACTTTACCTATTACCTGTCCGGTTGAAATCTTATCCCCTTTTTTTACATTAACAGAAGCTAAATTCATATAAACACTAAAATAATTACCATGCCTAACCAGTATTGTTGGGTTGCCACGTTTCATAACATGGATTTCTGAAACAACACCATTAAAGACTGCTCTTACATCAGAATTTTCTTCAGTGGCTATATATATACTTTTGTAATTTTGAGTTATCGAATTATCAGTTAGGGAACGTCTATTTCCAAATTTTCCTTTTATGACACCTGTTTTTACAGGCCAACCTAATTTCCCTTTATTAGCTTCAAAACTAGCTGCTAATTTTTTAGCTTCTGGTGTAAGGACAAATTTCCCTGTAGATGTCTTATTTCCAGCTTCTTTATTTGAAGCTGCAATAGCTTCTTTAATCAAACGATTAATTTCTTTATCTAATCGATCTGCTTCTTGTTTCTTCTCTTTTATCTGAGCTGCGTATTTGCTCATATCTGACTTTATAGAAGCCATTAGCACTTCGCGCTGTTTTAATTCCTTTTCCAGTTCGCGCTTGGCAATTCTATTTTCTTCAATAAGTTTTTGCTTATCTTCTTTTTGTTTTGATAGCCGAATATTTAAATCCTGAAGCTCCTTGGTTTTAGCTTTTATAGCTTCACCTTGCTCTTTTTGATAATTAGCATATTGCTTAATGTACTGTAGTCTTTTATAGGCTTGCTTAAAGTTGTCTGAAGACAATAAAAACATGACTTTACTCTGTTCTGACTTACTTTTGTATGACTTTACGACCATAGCAGCGTAATCATCTTTCAATTCTTGTAGTTGTGCCCTAAGGCTCGTAATTTCATTCTGATTGGCATTGATTTCGCGTGTCAGTAAATTGGCTTGCTCGTTTGTAATTCTGATAAGGTTTTGCCTGGCATTAACTTTAGCGTTAATATCTTCAATAAGCGTAATGGCAGATTTTTGTTCTTTCTTTTTGGTAAACAAGAGTGCATTAATCTGCTTCATCTCCTTTAAAACTTGCTGACGCTGTGCTTCAAGTTTTTTTTGTTTATCACTTTGGGCTATAAGCGAGATAGAGGATAGTAGAAATCCTAAAATAATTATGATATGTAACCGTTTGTTCATTGTTTATAGCACCACTAAAGTCCCTTTTAAAAGAGACAAATAAATATAATTTTATTTTATTACAATTTCTTTATAACCAGAAGGAATATTAAATGGAAAGCGAACTTCTTCATTTAGCGATAAAGATTTAAATTCCATAGTTATAGCAACTTCATCTGCATCTTCTACAGCAATAATTCTAATGTTTTTTGGTAGCACTTGTTTTTCAACTTCTTGGTACGATTTATAATCCACTTGAAGAATGCGTTTTTTTAATTGCTGAAATAATTGCAAACTGTCCATCTTAAAATGTGACGGATTAATTAAATAAAACAGTTCTAACAGTGCGTTTTGGTCTTTAGGCTGTAACGCATAAGAGTTCTCATTAACAGAAACAGTATGTGGTTCTGCTTTTAAATCAAAAATTGCTTGCCCTAGAAGTATGTTTTGAACTTTAGTAAAATCTAAATCTACTCCTACAAAATCACTTAAGAGTTTGTAATCACCATCAAAATATTCATTATCTAGTTTATTATAAAACCCAACACGCTCTGGAGTTATCATCATTCTTGCCATACCAAAAGATGCGCTTAACCAAATGACTTTATCCTTTTCTATTCTTATGTTAAACGTGTGCCCTTGCTCTTTATCTCCCTGTATTAATTCTATTTTTACTTTACCACTTAACGTTTTAAAAGAGGCATCACTCTTTTGATGTTGCTTAATTACTTGCTTAGCAGATAGCTTGTCACTTGCTTCACCAGATGCAATAACGCTTTTAGTTGATTTGCAATTGATTAAAAAAACAGCCAATAAAAGCGTGAAAAAGACTTTTATAAATTGAATATTTTTATGTTTTTGTTCTTTTTTCATTCTCTTCTATGAGATTCCTGCCTTAGCAGGAATATAATTATTGTTGAGCTTTTAGAGCTTGCGCCTTTTTAGCAAACGCTTCAGATTTACTAATATTATTTAGTGCTTTGTAGGCAATACTTAATTCTGAGTAAAAATCGCCTTCCATATTAGGGTTATCAATCAAGAAATCTAATCCCATTTCAAGATTTTCAATAGCTAGTTTGTAATTGCCAAGCTTGTTATTTGCAACTCCGTTGACTAAATATAAAATGGGCTGAGCAGGATACAATTCTAAAGCTTCATTACCATCCTTTACTACTGCTTTAAAGTCTTCTATATCTAATTGAAGTAATAGTACATCCTTGATAAGTTTAAAGTCGCTAGGGTTTTGTTTTAAAGCTTCTTTAAAATTAGATAGCGCCTTTACCTTGTCTCCAGCTTGCAAATAGTACCTACCTAAGTCACTATGTGTTTGTGCGTCCTTATTGTTGTCGACCAAAGCCGTGATATCCATTAAATCACCTTCGTATTCTGGATTTTTTTGAACAAAAGCAACGAAGTCCTTTAGAACTTTGGTTTTAGCATCCGCATTAATTTCAGGACTTGTTAAAACAGTTTTTACAGAATTTATAGCGTCTTCTACTTTATCATCTTGCAAATAGAATTTATATAAAGCCAAATGCACAAATTTTGAATCTGGTTTTACCTTTAAAAGATTTTGAGCAGCTTTATACGCCTTATCTTTATCTCCTGTTTGGCTATATCTGTATATTAGTTTTAAATGATTGTCTTCGTTATTAGGATTATTAGCAATGCGTTGCTCTAAGTTTTCTATACGGTCATCTGCATTGCCAGTAATGCTGTAAATATCGTTTCGCATAGCATCTCTGGCCTCACTTACACCCAATTGTTCATCCAGTTCATCTAAAAGTTCCAAGGCTTGCTTATAGCGTTTTTCTCTAAAGTATAATGCAGCTAGATCTTCTTTGTAATCAGGATGATATTTTACCAACTGCTTTATGGTTTTAATGGCATTATTAATATCGTCTTGTTGATAATAAACATCATATAATTCGTCTAAAAACCATTCGTTGTCTGGTTGCATACTGATGGCCTTTTTAAGGTTATCTTCTGCAGCACCAAAGTTTTTGAGCTTGTTGTAATTTTTACCCAACTCAAAGTATATAACTGGCTTTTTACTATCGAGATTTAAACATTTGTGAAGCGCATCTATAGCTTTATCATAATTTTCAATGCCCTTTTGTTTAAGAGCTTCAAAGAAATACTCTTGAAATTCATCTTCTACATTACCTAAATCGTCATCTGGTCTTTTGTTGAAATCAACTTGAGCCACAGCGAACATAGGTACTATTAAAAGTACCATAAAAACTCTTGTTATTTTCTTATTCAATTTCATAAGAGATTCTTCGCTATCGCTCTGAATGACATTATAGTTTCAAAAGTTGTTCCAAACTAGAAAGAGATTCCTGTATTTAAAGGAATGTTATTCCATTTGCGTATAATCACCAATACTAATTTTAGTAAACTCACCATTATACTTTACATGATTACCAATCATAGCCTCATCTAAATTAGCGTTTTTGATAGTCGTTTGGTTTTGAATTAAGCTATTTTTAACGGTTGTATTTTCTATGACGCAGTTCTTACCGATAGAAACGTATGGTCCTACTGTTGTATTGCGTAAAATAGTACCTTTATCAATAAAACATGGCTCAATAATTTTAGAGTTTTCTAATACCACGGAATCATTAACCAATTGTTCTTCTCCGTCTGATGCTAAAAAGCCTAACATTTTAGCATTGGTTTCTAAAGTCACAGCTTTGTTTCCGCAATCCATCCATTCGTCAACAGTACCTGTTTTAAAAACTTTACCATCTGCCATCATGCGTTTAATGCCATCATTGATTTGGTATTCTCCGCCATTCATTACGTTTTCGTCTAAAACTTCTTGCAATTTAGCTTTCAAAACTGCTACATCTTTAAAATAATAGATGCCAATTACGGCTTGATCGCTTACAAAAGTTTCTGGCTTTTCTACTAGCTCAACGATATTTTCATCGCTGTTTAATTTTACAACTCCGTAAGCTTCTGGGTTTTGCACACGTTTTGTCCAAATAACACTATCTGCTGTTGGGTCTAAATCAAACTCTGCTCTTATCAAAGTATCTGCATATGCAATTACTGCTGGGCCAGATAAAGATGGTTTTGCACTCATAATGGCATGACCAGTTCCTAAAGGTTGGTCTTGTCTATAGATTGATGCTTTGGCTCCTAAATCTTCAGCAAGCTCAGTTAAGCTAGCAACAACTTCATCTCCAAAAAATGCTGGATCACCAAGAACGAATGCAATTTCCTCAATAGGTTGTTTTAAAACTTTAGCAATATCCTTTACTAAACGATGCACTATGGGTTGACCTGCGACTGGAATTAATGGTTTTGGTACTGTTAAACTATGTGGTCTAAGGCGAGAGCCTCTACCTGCCATGGGTACTATTATTTTCATTCTTTTAAAAGTTGATTTGTGTATTTGTTGATTCGTTTATTTGGTTCCTGTACTTCCAAAGCCACCTTCACCTCTATCAGTTGAAGATAATTCTTCCGTTTCTTCCCACTCAGCACGTTCATGCTTTGCTATAACCAATTGTGCTATACGCTCGCCGTTATTAATTGTAAAATCTTCGTTTGAAAGATTTACCAAAATCACACCTATTTCACCTCTATAATCTGCATCTATAGTACCAGGAGCATTAAGCACTGTAATTCCTTTTTTAGCCGCTAAGCCACTTCTTGGTCTTACTTGTGCTTCAGTACCAATTGGTAATTCTATGAATAAACCTGTGCCAACTATTGTTCTTTCTAATGGTTTAAGTATTCTAGATTCCGTTAAGCTTGCACGTAAATCCATACCTGCCGAAGCTATGGTTTCGTAATTTGGTAAGTCGTGTCTAGATTTGTTTATGATTTTAATTTTCATTCCTACCTTCCGTCTTTCCAAAAAGGAAAGAAACTTTTTAATTATACTTTATTTTTCGAGATTCTACGCTAAAACTCTGAATCCTAAATTCATTATTGTTTTAAGAGCTGTTTTAGTCGGTTCTTTTCCAACATAATAACTAATCCCAAAAATACAATTAACATTGCAATTCCTATAATATATTCACCTCGATATTGATAGAAAGACAATGCAGATAAGCCTATTGAAATGAAAAGGTATAATCCAATTTTTTTAAGATTGTATGGTATTGGGTAGTATTTTCTTCCAAAGTAGTACGATAATAGCATCATTGCAGCATAAGCTACTAAAGTTGCAACGGCTGATGCCTTATAGCTATATGCCTCAATAAATATAAAATTAATAAGTAGTGTTATTAAAGCACCGATTACAGAAATATAGGCACCAAACTTGGTTCTGTCAGTTATTTTATACCAAACCGAAAGGTTGTGGTAAATGCCCAAACAAAAGTTTGCTAAGAGTATGATAGGAACAATCCACATCGCTTCCCAATAAGCTTCGCTTCTGATTATAATTGGTTTTAATACATCTGCAAATACAACAACAGCTAACAGAATTATTGAACCAAATGCCACAAAAAACTCTAAAATATTAGCATAGTTTTTTTGAGGATTTTTTGTTTTTGCATGGCTAAAAAAATAGGGTTCTATACCTAAGCGGTAAGCTGTGGCAAATAATGTCATAAATAAGGCTAATTTATAACATGCTGAGTACATTCCTATGTCATTTTCGGCAACATCAACTGGTAATAACTCTTTCAGTAAAATTCTATCAAACGTCTCATTGATTGAAAACGCAATTCCGGCTAACAAAACGGGAATAGCATATTTCATCATTTGTTTCCAAAGCGCTTTATCAAAAGTATAGCTTAGCTTATTATAAAATGAAAGCATTAGTACTAACGTAGCTGCACTAGCAACTAAATTAGCAATGAAAATATAACTGATTTCAAAATTGGGTTTATAAATACTGTCAAATAGATTTCCATTATGTGCTAAATCCTTTAAGGCTAAAAGGAAGAACAGGTTTAAGCCAATATTAATACCAACATTAAGTATTTTAATAATAGCATAACGCATTGGTTTTTCGTTCGCTCTTAACCAAGCAAAAGGAATAATAACCAAAGCATCTAGCAATAAAATCCATATCACTAAATTGATATACTTCACTTCAATATCTATAAAGCTTGATATTTGATTTTGAAAAACCAAAGCCAGAATAAAAAATCCTAATGAAGACACGATTAATGAAACAGTAGATGTACTTACAACTTTGTCTTTATCATCTTCTTTGTTGAAAAAACGAAAAAAAGCAGTTTCCATACCATAGGCCAAAATAACATTGAATAACACGAAGTATGAAAATATTACTGAGACCTTACCGTATTCCGCAGGATTTGCTAATACGGCTTCGCTCGTATAAAGCGGTACTAGCAAAAAACTTAACATTCTAGGTAGTACGGTAGCTAAACCGTAAATAAATGTTTGTTTAAAAAGTGATTTGAATCCGCTCAATATAGTCTGTAATTAATAAACTCAAATGTATTAAATATAAGTTTGTTGAAATAAAAAAAGCCTCACAAAACGTAAGGCTCAAATTTATACTTGTTATAATCTAATTGTCATCTTCTTCTTCGTCTAGCGAAGCCATTCGTTCTGAACTATTTCTTGCATAGATTGATGGTGGTCCATTTTCATAATAAGTACCAGCGACTTCCTTTAGTGCTGAAATCTTATAATACTTAGTTTGTCCGTTTTCTATATAGCTAATAGCACATTCATTGTCCATTAAGTCAAAAGGATAATCCGCAGGTTTTTCTGCCACTCTAAAAGTGTAACTCTTAGATGGATTTTTAAGAATTGCTACATACTTCCCTTCCTTCCATGTAAGTTCTCCTTTAAGATTTCTAAAGTAAACATTTTTGAACTCAATATTTTCTGTCACTTTATAAATAGGTAAGAAAATATTAATTCCTGTACCACCAACTTTGATGCCAGCATACCATTCTTGAAAAGAAGCGGGTTTGACTAAAAACGGAGCTTGTGCTTCAAAAGTTGGTTCAGCCACTTTAGAGCTTGCACATTGAAAATTTAATGAAAATACAGTGGCAAAAACAATGGCATAAATCGCCTTTTTAAGTTTAATCATTGTTAAGTAGGTTAATATTTGGAGGCACAATATATAAAATTAAATTATTTAATCGGTGATTTATGCATTTTATCGATGAAATGCAGTTTTACTGTAAGTTTAATCAACAAAAAACCCAACTCAATGAGTTGGGTTTTGTTTTATATAAGTAGTCTTAGCTTACGCTCTAAGTGACCTCATAAATTAGTTATTCAATGCCTCAGCACCACCAACAATTTCAAGGATTTCGTTAGTAATTGCCGCTTGTCTTGCTTTGTTATAAGTTAACTTTAATTGATCTCTTAACTCAGTAGCGTTATCCGTTGCTTTATGCATTGCTGTCATACGTGCACCATGCTCTGAAGCAAAAGAATCTCTGATTCCTTTGTATAGTTGTGTTTTTAATGCTTTTGGTATTAAAGCTTCAACTATTTCTTGTTTTGATGGTTCAAAGATGTAATCTAAGTTTACATTAGCATCACTTTCTACTGGTACAATAGGCAAGAACTGTTCAGTCATTACTATTTGAGTTGCAGCATTCTTAAAGTGATTATAAACAATCTCGATTTTATCATATTCACCTTCAATGAATTTATCCATCAATAATTCTGCAATTGCAGCTACATTATCAAAGGTTAAATCATCATAAAGTTCACTCTTATTAGCAATAACTTTATTTGTTTTCTTGAAAGCATCATTTGCTTTTTTTCCTATTGCTAAATAAGACACTTCTTGGTTTGCATAGGTTTCATTAGCTAACTTACTAACCTCCTTAATAATGTTAGAGTTAAAAGCACCTGCAAGACCTCTATTAGAAGTAATAGCAACAATCAAAACATTTTTAACCTCTCTTTGAACCGAGTATTTACTTCCAGAATCTGCGTCTAATGTTGCGCTTAAACTTTGAAGTAATTCAGTTAACTTATTAGAGTAAGGACGCATAGCAGTAATAGCATCTTGAGCTTTCTTCAATTTTGCAGCAGATACCATTTTCATGGCACTGGTAATCTGCATCGTTGATGAAACTGATGATATTCTGTTACGTATTTCTTTTAAGTTTGCCATTTATTTTAGTATTAAGTGTTTAGTGCAAAGTACTTAGCTCTAACTAGTAAAACTTACTACTTTACACTTATTACTTTTGTACTTATTTAGTTTCTAAACTTTCCCGAAAGGTCTTTTGCTACACTAGTTAATGTATCAATAACCTCATCAGTTAATTTACCAGCTTTAAGCGTATCTAAAACACCTCTGTGCTTAGCGTTTAAGAATTCAATATAATCTCTTTCAAATTCTTTTACTTTCTCTACAGGAACGTCTTTTAATAAGTTCTTAGAACCAGCATAGATAATTGCAATCTGATCTTCTACAGTAAAAGGATCATTTTGTGCTTGCTTTAAAATCTCAACATTACGCTTACCTTTATTAATTACATTTAAAGTAGATGCATCTAAGTCTGAACCAAACTTAGCAAAAGCTTCTAATTCACGGAACTGAGCTTGATCTAATTTTAATGTACCAGATACTTTCTTCATAGATTTAATCTGTGCGTTACCACCAACACGAGATACAGAAATACCTACGTTAATTGCTGGACGTACACCAGAGTTAAATAAATCACCATCTAAGAATATCTGACCATCAGTAATAGAAATTACGTTTGTTGGGATATATGCTGATACGTCACCTGCTTGAGTTTCAATGATAGGTAAAGCCGTTAAAGAACCACCACCTTTTACCATTGGTTTAAGAGACTCTGGTAAATCGTTCATCTCTTTTGCAATATTATCATCATTAATAACTTTTGCAGAACGCTCTAATAATCTAGAGTGTAAGTAGAAAACGTCACCTGGATACGCCTCACGTCCTGGAGGACGACGTAATAATAACGATACCTCACGGTAAGCTACCGCTTGCTTAGATAAATCATCGTAAATGATTAATGCTGGACGACCAGTATCTCTAAAATATTCTCCAATTGAAGCTCCTGTCATTGGTGCATATACTTGCATCGCTGCAGGATCTGATGCGTTAGCCGCTACAATTGTAGTATAAGCTAAAGCTCCTCTTTCTTCTAATGTTTTTGCAATGTTTGCAACTGTTGAAGCTTTTTGTCCAACTGCTACATATATACAATATACAGGATTACCTGCATCGTAAAATTCTTTTTGATTTAAGATGGTATCAATACAAACTGTTGTTTTACCAGTCTGACGGTCACCAATAACCAACTCACGTTGTCCTCTACCAACTGGAATCATAGCGTCAATCGCCTTGATACCTGTTTGTAATGGCTCTGTTACTGGCTCTCTATAGATAACACCTGGCGCTTTACGCTCTAATGGCATTTCATAAGTTTCACCAGAGATAGGTCCTTTACCATCAATTGGGTTTCCTAAAGTATCTA
Organism: Winogradskyella pulchriflava; assembly: GCF_042434315.1. Classification (NCBI taxonomy): domain Bacteria; kingdom Pseudomonadati; phylum Bacteroidota; class Flavobacteriia; order Flavobacteriales; family Flavobacteriaceae; genus Winogradskyella; species Winogradskyella pulchriflava. The sequence goes on from NZ_JBHLTQ010000001.1 coordinate 533,482, forward strand.
CAACACGACCTACAATACCTTCACCTACTTTTACAGATGCGATACGCTCAGTACGTTTTACTGTAGAACCTTCTTTTACTCCTACTGAAGTACCTAAAAGTACAATACCTACGTTATCTTCTTCAAGGTTAAGTACAATTCCTTCTGCACCACCATCGAATTCTACTAATTCACCATATTGTGCGTTAGCCAATCCGTAAGCACGTACAATACCATCACCTACAGTTAATACTGTTCCTACTTCGTCTAATGAAGCTCCTGCTTCAAAACCTGAAAGTTGTTGTTTTAAGATTGCTGATATTTCAGCTGGTTTTACTTCTGCCATTTTATTTAGTCTTTAGCTTTTAGCCATTAGCTATTTAGAAAATAGCCAATCTAAAACTATATTAATTTAATGTAAATACTCTTTTTAATTTATCGAGTTTGTTTGAGATACTAGCGTTATACTGTATATCTCCAACTCGTAAAATGAAACCACCTAAAATGCTTTCATCTATAATATTTTCTACTTCTGCTTCCTTACCTGTAAGTTCTTTTACTTTAGCTAATACTTTAGTTTTTAAATCAGCTGTTAGAGGCACTGCTGTAGTAACAGTAGCTACTTGCGTTCCTCTCATGTGATCGTATAACTGCGTATAACTAGCAGCTACATCATTTAAAAGTGCTAGTCTCTTATTAGAAATTAAAGTATCTATAAGATTCGTTGTAGCAACATTAGCATTTTTAAATACTGATGTTAATACCGCTTTTTTATCTGAAGATCTTACTACAGGACTTTGAAGCATCTGATATAAATCTTCACTCTGAGCGATTGCATTGCTGATAGATTTCATATCATTATTTACCGCTTCAGCAGATTTATTATCTGTAGCCAAGCTTAAAACTGCTTTTGCATATCGTATTGCTGCTCTAGATCCTGACATTTATTATTAGTTTAAAGTTGCTTCACCTAACATATCTTCAACCAATTTTAGTTGCTTGTCTTTGTTAGATAGTTCTTCACGTACTACTTTTTCAGCGATATCCAATGATAAACCTGCAACATGACTTTTTAATTCTGCCATTGCTGCTTTCTTTTCACTTTCAATTGCCGCTTGCGCTTGCTCAATCATTTTACTTGCTTGTGCTTGCGCTTCGTCTTTAGCGTCTGAAACAATTTTGTTCTTCATATCGCGTGCATCTTTTAACATAGCTTCGCGCTCAGCACGTGCTTCTTGTAAGATACGCTCGTTATCTGCATGAAGATTTTCCATCTCTTTACGCGCCTTTTCAGCAGAAGCCAAAGCATTTTTAATACCTTCTTCTCTATCGCTTACAGCACCTAAAATAGGTTTCCAAGCAAATTTTCTTAGAATAAAAAGTAAAATCAAAAATGTAATTAACGTCCAAAAGACTAGTCCAAATTCCGGTGTAATTAAATCCATTCTGTTTTGTTTTAAATAACTTAAATTTTAAAAATACAGAAGCAACCAACCGTTACTTCTGTATCTTAATGTCTTACCCTTGTAAGAAAGCAACAACAACACCAAATAGTGCTACCGCTTCTACGAAGGCTGCTAAGATTAATGCAGAAGATTGAATCTTTCCGTGCATTTCTGGTTGACGAGCCATAGCTTCCATAGCTGATCCACCAATCTTACCAATACCAACACCAGCTCCAATAGCTGCTAAACCAGCTCCAATAGCTGCAATTCCAGTAATAGTCATAATATAAAATTTAAATTAATTAATGATGTTCTTCTTCTGTTGCCATCCCAAAATAAAGAGCTGACAATATTGTAAATATATATGCTTGTATTGCCGTTACAATAACTTCAATAACTGTAATAAACAATGAGAATGCTACAGATACAGGTGCAATTGCGTACGATTTAAATACAAATATTAATGACATTAATGCTAAGATGATAACGTGACCTGCTGTAATGTTAGCAAATAAACGAATCATTAATGAGATAGGTTTTACAAACATTCCTATAATCTCAATTGGCATTAAAAATATTTTCATTGGCACTGGCACACCTGGCATCCAAAAGATATGTTTCCAGTAGTTTTTGTTACCACTAAATGTTGTGATGATAAATGTAATAGCTGCTAATGTAAATGTAAACGCAATGTTACCACTTAAGTTAGCACCATTAAGAATTGGAATTAATCCAAAAATATTATTAATCCATATAAAGAAAAATATGGTCAATAAGTAAGGCATATATCTTTTATACTTATGCTCACCAATCATTGGTTTAGCAATCTCATCTCTAACAAATACAATTAGAGGCTCCACGAAACTAGCAATACCAGATGGTACATAGTTTTCTGATTTTTTATAGCGACGTGCTGCGCTTAAGAATATTAGAAACAATACCGCTATAGAGACCCACATCATAAACACGTTTCTGGTAATAGACAAATCTAATTTAGGTCTGTGCGCATTAGTTGGGTGATGTTCAGCATCATAAGTAACAGCCGTTGCTCCTTCATCTAATACATATACTTTCTCATGTACATTTACAAAACGCTGACCGTTCTTCTCAACAATAACCTCACCATTATAATCGTGATGAAACTCTGAAGACGAAAATGTAGTTAAACCGTTGTCTGTCCATAAAATTAATGGAAGTGGAATTGAAACCGCATGACCATTCCAATCAAATAAATGCATTCCGTAGGCATCCTTAACGTGATGTAGGATCATCTCTTTGGGATCGAATTTTTCGTCGTCTCCTCCTTCTTTTGTCTCAGAGGCAAAACCAATATTAAATACCGTTAAAAATAACGCTGAAAATATTATGTTTTTAAAGGTGCTTATTCTCATTCTAATGGGCTTAAAAATACCTTGCTTTAAATTCGGTGCAAATGTACGTACATTAAATGAAATGACAAACAATAATTTTGCTATAATTTCCAATGGCTTTTTATCGGTAAAAAGCATTGATTTATAGGTGATTTAAAAACTAATTCTTAAGACTTTTGAAGAAATCGTGTTAAGGCAAAAACCTCGAAGAACAAAAACAAGAAATAAGGAATGAAAAAATTAAAAACATCTGGCTGTTTGTTTTCAAAATCTGAAAGTAATAATGGCAACAGAAATAATATGGCCAACACCATCTTTAAGAATGTCATGATCATAAACAGATTAAAAATATCTTTTTTACCTGAAGAAAATCTATAATTAATAATTGAGTATAGCGCCAAAGTAATGATAAAGTGAAGTGCGTAAATCTGCCAAACAGGGAAAAAGAAAACTATTTCATTAGCAAAATAGTGTAAAAAATAACTGTGTATAGCATAAATTAAAACACTAACACCTATTAATTGTAGTAAAAATGTGATTTGTCTTTTCTTAAAATCTTCCATTGTGGTTAGTTATCATCTTTAGAAGCTGCAATAATACGTCTTATTACAAAAACAATCGATGCTATGACAAAACCTAATGTAAAAAAAAGTGTATAGAGGTTGTTTTTATTTGGGTAACGCTCATCTAGTTTTACACCAATAAATGTCCCTACACAAATGATTGCCACCATTTGTATAACAATACCCGAAAAACGCGCATAACTATTAAGCTTGTCTTTCTGGCTTTTTAATGGCTTCTGCTTGTGATTGTGGTTGGGTTGGTTTTGCTGGCTCATTTGGTAATGCTTTAACTGTTCCTTTCATACTACAGGTTGCATTGAATGTTGCACCAGGTTCTACAGCCAATTTACTTGTGTGTACCTCGCCTTCAATATGTGCTGTGGATTTTAAAGACAATGTACCAGATAGAATAAGTTTACCTGAAAATTTACCTTCAAAATCGGCATTTTCTCCTTGTAAGGTTCCTTTTATGAAGCCAGATTTACCCACTACTACTTTTCCCGAAGTCTTTACGTTACCTTCTACAGTTCCATCAATCCTAAAAGGACCTTGGCTAGCTATATCACCAACAATCTTTGTGCCTTGCGCTATAATATTCTGTTGCGTACTTGTTTCCATAGTTGTTACTTGTTTAGGTTTTTTGTTATCAGAGGAAAACATGATGATTCGATTTAGGTTACTCTAGTTTTAAATAACTGTTTAAATTTTTATGTCGTTGAATAATAGCATAGTTTGGTGAGGAAATTGCAAAATAGTCTTTGGTAATTTTTGGTTTCAAGGGCTTGCCGTTTTTATCAATATTTTCAGATTGAAGCAATTGTGCAAATCCTCCTGCTCCTTGAATACTCTTTAAGCCATGCACTACAACAAAGGTAGTGTTTTCGTCATACAAATCTTTTGAAACCGTTAAATCAAAGTATTTGATTTTTGAAGCTTCCTCATTTAATACTTTAATAAAGGCATCAATATCTTCACCAGAATTGTTATTAAATTGATAAATAACATTGAAGTTTTTAGCCTGGTCATCTGCTACAAATTCCTTTTTTGCTAATACCGGAATTGCATTCTGCAATATCTCTTGTGCTTTTTTACCCTCTTCAGTATTTGGATAGGTTAAAGCAATATGGTCTATGCTTTCTTTATACGCTTCAAACCCATAGAGACGCCCTTTTGCCGAGGCTTTAAGAATCTCGAACTTAGGCGCATAATCATCACCTTCTAATCTTTTAATCTGTGTTTCTGCTTCGGCAATAACCTGAGCGTAATTTTCTTCTTCAAACTGTCTATAGAGGTTTGTATAAATTACTTCTGGACTATTTTCGTCCTTAGCCAATTCAGATTCTGGATTTAATAAAATCTCAGCATATCGTGAATCTGGATAGTTTGCCACTATATCAGCCTTCATTGCTTCCGCTTTTCTATTAAGTCCTAATTCTATATATATTTTGTACAGATTATATTTTGAAGGTAAAACCAATCGCTCTTCCGGATTGTTGTTTAATAAATCTTCGAATCTGGATTTAGACAATTCCAGCTCCTTAAATTTCTCCTTGTAAATAATCCCTAATTGGTAATAGGCAAAGTTTCTTTCTTTGGCAATACTATCGATTTCAACTTGGCTTGTAGGAAGCGAAGCTATGTAAGTTTCAGGGTTAAAACGCGCTTGCTCAGTTGTTGTTGTCGCAACATCTCCTTTTGTTTCGTTGGCTATACTAGCACGTTGGTTAGAAAGCCTCCAATTGTCTTGTAGTTTACGGTCACCCCAAAGTTTTAAGAATTCATTTTTACCATAAGCCACAGTTGTTGGGTTATAGAAATAAAAACTACTAGCAATACCACCTGGCCCAACGCTTTTACTTTTTGAAGCAAATTCACCAGGCATTCCTTTTGGATTAATTCCCGATCTTACATTTTGAGTTTCAATGTTATTGTTTGCCGTTGCTTGCCTTTTCAGCTCTTGTTCTTTGCGCTCTTCTTCTTCCAGAGCTTGTTGTTTTAGCTTTTCTGTGTGCGCTGTATAAAGAGCTAATTGTTCTTCTTTTGGAAGGCTTATAATTCTTAAAATGCTATCATTAGTCACTGCAATACCTTCGTAATAGATAACATCGTCTAAATTCTCACGCTTCTTTTTAATAATTCTGAATTCTTTAGAGTTTTGAACCATCGCAGTCATAGTACTATCATAATACGCACCTGCTGTTTTATATATGTTGCGATCAAAATACATGTTGCCAAGTGTCTCGTAATTGAGCGCTCTTAGGTATTTATCTGATGAAGTTTTTCTAAGCGACTTGTTGTAATACGCTTCGGCTAAACTATCTGAAGCATTTTTGCGGTGATATTCTGCAATACGATAATAAATTTTATCTAAAAAAGGCCTGTTTTCACGATTCTCCTCAAGTTCTGTAAGGTATTCCTGAAATTCAATTTCATCTCCGTTTGAAGCATCAAAATTATATGATTTTTCAAGGTGTGCATTAATGTAAAATGCTCTTGGAATCTGTCTGTGCATTTCTATAATAGCATCAAACTCTGCATTAGCACTATCCTTTTCTTTAAATTCATTATAAAGTTGACCTCTTATAAAATGATAACGCGCCTTTTGGTTTTTAACCTTGGTGTTTTCTGCCGCAACACCTAACTCTGCCAGGGCACTATCTTTAGATTTTATATTGATATATGCTTGAGCTAGAGCTGCTGAAGCATCAGCTAAATCCTGACCCTCAATTTCCTCCTCATCAAGTAAGCGCTTAAGTCGCTTTATGGCAACTTCATTATTGTCTAGTCGCATATTGGTTTTTTCGCGCCAAATTTTTACTTGATTGATCTTATCACTTGTTGGATATTTATTAAGAATATTGTTAAACGCTGCAAGCGCAGGCACAAATCGCTGATCGAAATATCGTGCTTTACCCAATAGCAAATACGCTTCGTCTATTTGGTAGTTTTTTTCCTTACCGTCTATATTCATTCCGTGCTTCTGTATGGCTTTAATCGCCTTTTCTTCAGCACGCTCAAAATCTGCATTTTTTGATTGACCTGGTAAAAAGATATCCTCACTAACCTCCATACGTTCTACAGGAAGTAGTTCCCAAAAATTTTCGGTAAACGCATCATTTACACCTTCTATGCCTCTCTGTAACGCTATGTCTCCATTATATAGAATGTTGTACTTAGTGCCTAGAGCATGAAAATTTCTATTGATGAATGTATCTTTTTTGCGTGAACAACTTTGGGCTATCAATGCCACACAAAATAAGGATAATATGATTTTATAATAGGTCTTCAACGTTGGTTCTATTTGGTTAATAGATAACTAAAATGTTAGGCTTTTAGTGTGTAACGTGGTAAAAATAAGCATCTTTTTGAATTTTTGAGGTTATTTCAAGGATTTTCGAGGTTTTGAAATATCTCAAAGCACAAAAAAAGCTCGTAATAAAAAATGATTACGAGCTTTCTAAATATAATTGATTGGTTGTTATTGTTCCTCTTGTGTTGCTATTGCTCCACCAGCAAAATGTGCCTCGAGTTCTTTTAGCGTAGTTGGGTTGGTTTCTAAGTCTTTAATTATGTTTCCTTTTTCTAAAACAACTATGCGTTCGCAAACGTCTGTAACATGCATTAAATCATGGCTAGATACCAACACAGTAACTCCTTTCTTTTCGGCTAAATCTTTAATAATTTGCTTTAAGCGAATTTGGGTTGTTGGATCCAAATTTGCAAAAGGTTCATCAAGAATAATAACTTCAGGGTTACCAATTAATGCAGCAACAATACCTGCTTTTTTCTGGTTTCCTTTACTTAAATCTCTGAGGTATTTTTTCTGTTGAAGTATTTCTCCATGGAAAAAATCTTGAAACTGTGCCAGCAAAGCATCAACATCTGCTTTGTTTTGTCCTCTAAGCTCACCTATGAAATAAAAGTATTCCTCTGGTGTTAAGTAACCAATTAAGAAAGTTTCATCTATAAAGGCTGATGTAAATGGTTTCCAATCTTCACTTTCGTTCACTAAAACATTATTGTTTTTTATGTGTCCTGTGGTTGGTTGAATTAAATCCAATAGCAAACTAAAATAAGTGGTTTTACCTGCACCATTGTTGCCTACAAGTCCAAAGCTTTGTCCCTTTGGAATGTCTAAACTATCGATTTTTAAAACCGTGTTGCCGTTATATGTTTTTGATAAGTTAGATGTAATAATCATAATTTTAATTGGTTTGTTTGTAAGCTACTAGTGTTTTATATTTTTCAGATTTGTAAATCTTTTCAATAATACCAAATACCTTGTTTTTAAATAATAATCCTGCTAATCCTGTTATTGCAACTAAAGCAAAGCCTAAAACTTCGCTATAAGCAAAATGCCCTACAGCATAGATCACCATTGGCAATAAAAGTTTTGGAATGGTTAATAGTAATGTTTTAACGTTAAACGATTTTTTATCACCAAACGCCTTCTTGGCAGAAGTTAAATCTATTGGAGTTTTTATATAGGCTCCACCCCAAAGCACCATATGAGAATTTACCCCAATATTATAAATTGCACCTACAACAACCGCTGCGTACGCTTGCCAACCAAAATAGAGATAAAACGAAGCGAGAATTGTGGTAAAAATAGTTGCAATTACCATTAGGTACCATTTAGATTCTAAATATTCTTTGTATCTAATATTCTGGCTCATTAACAACGGATAATAGGCACTGTCCCAGCTTGGCACAAATTGACCGAAACTAAACAGAAAGCCACCCGAAACAAAAATACCTGCAAAAATTCGCCAAAACGGGCCGTCATAGGCTTCAATGCTTCCTGTAAAAAATAATAAGCCATAAAAAATAAATAGGACGCTCATAAAGATGGTCATCTTTGATCGTTTATTGCGCTTAATAAGTTTTATATCATTCTTTAAGAATGTTGACACGCTTCCAAAACGGTCTAACCAAATCATGTTATCGGTTTCTGCTATATCCACTTTTTTGGCTAAACCTGCATCTAAATAAAAATTATTTCTAAAATATTTAAATGCCATTTTGTACAATACAAAAGCTAAACCCAAGGGAATTATAGCCAGATACGGTTGATTATAAAGTGCCGAAAAAATAGGCGCTGTAAACTGTGTAATGTCGAAAATATCAAAATAAAGTAAAGCTCCTAACGTAACTATAGTTCCTATTACGGCGTAAAAAACACTGTCCTTGCTGTTTACGAATATATTTATGAAATTATTACAATATACTAGAGCAAGCATTGCGATATGCCATCCCAATACATTTAGGAAAGCATGGCCTTCAATTAGCAATACAATTGAAAAAGGAATAAAAAAGAAAGCATGCCAAATATTAAAAAACGAAATCATGGTTTTATTAATTCCAAATTTTACCACCTGATTCTTCTTTAATGGTAAATAGAGCAACGGTTTAATATTTACAATAGGCATTTTTTGTAGAAAATATTTAAAAACTAAATCGAAAATAAAATAGAAAATTAAAAACCTGTTAATGATTTTTAAAGGATTAGGATCTATAAATTTTTCAATACCATAATAAGCAAAAACACCAGCACCTAAAGCATATAGGATCATAAAAAATGCTCCGATAATCATTAAGATTTTAAGAGCCAAATTAACTTTAAATGAAGCTGAGCGTGTAAACGCTTTCCATTCTAGGTTTATAAATTGTTTTATCATAGAGTTAGGTTGGTTTTTTATATAAGTAAACTTAATTGTTAATTTGTTACAAACAAACTTAACTTTAAAAGTTGGCTTCCTTATTTTTGCAGAAAATTATTTTTAATGTCGCAATTTCATACACTAAATATAAAATCAGTAGAAAAAGTTACAAATCAATCCGTAGCTATTTCATTTGAGATTCCTGAAAATTTAAAATCAACATTCAGCTTTAAGGCTGGACAATACATAACGCTTAAAACTAAAATTAACGGAGAAGAAATTAGAAGAGACTATTCTATCTGTTCTTCAAAAAATAGCGGAGAAGTAACTATTGCGGTAAAAGCCGTAGAAGGAGGTACATTTTCTGTTTATGCAAATTCTCAATTAAAAGCTGGTGATGCTATTGAGGTTTCAGCTCCAAATGGTCGTTTTGTTTTTGAAGCTAATGAGGCTAAGACCAGAACTGTGGCTGCTTTTGCTGCTGGTAGTGGTATAACACCTGTTTTAAGTATTGCAAAAACGCTTTTAGAGGACGAGCCTTATAGTAATTTTATATTGGTTTATGGTAATAAATCTTCTGAAGACACCATGTTTTTTAAAGAGCTTGTAGAATTACAAGCTTTTTATGGCAACCGTTTTCATGTGCACTTTATTTACAGTCAGACTCGTGAGGAAGATGCCTTATTTGGCCGTATTGAAAAAAGTACAGTCAATCTTATTGTAAAAAATAAATACAAAGACGTAACTATTGAAAAGTTTTACCTCTGTGGACCAGAGCAAATGATTCACACCGTTAAAGATGTTCTCACAGAAAATGGCGTAAAAGAACAAGCTATTTTATTTGAATTGTTTACAGTTCCTGTAGAAAATGAGTCAGAGTCTAACACTGAAACTCTAACTGGAAATTCAAAAATCAAAGTGCTTGTTGACGATGAAGAATTTGAATTTGAAATGTCTAAGGAACAGTCTATTCTTGAAGCTTCATTAAAACAAGACATTGATGCCCCTTACTCTTGCCAAGGTGGAATTTGCAGTAGTTGTATTGCTAGATTAACTGAAGGCCAAGCAAAAATGAGACAGAATAATATCCTAACAGATAGCGAAGTTGCCGAAGGCTTGATATTAACTTGCCAAGCACATCCTACTTCAGATAGTCTGGTTGTGGATTATGATGATGTATAAAAAATAAGCACATCCTAACCCTTCCTAGTTGGAAGGGAATTAGCTGCTTTTGAAAATAAGACTCATCTCAGACCTTTCAGGTTTTGAAAACCTGAAAGATCTCGTTCACTTTAGCAACAATACTTTCAAACGAAATACTACCAGCGGCAATCTCATAACCCTCAGGAAATTTATTGCCATAAACCGAAGTCGGTATCAAAGGAAATTGTTTTCTATCTGCTAGTAAAGCATAATCTTCTGGTTGGTTGAATGGAGCAAAACCAGCATAGGGATGCGTAACACCCCAAATTGTTATGGTTTTAACACCTAACATTGCTGCAAAATGCGCATTTCCAGAATCCATGGATAACATTAGGTCTAAATTAGAAATCAAAATCAATTCTTCATTTAAATTCAGTTTCCCTGCAACAGAAGACACATTGTTGTTTTTAGATTCTACCTCATTTAAAACCTCAATCTCTCTTTTGCCACCTCCAAATAAGATAATATTGTAGTTCTTAGAAAGTTCTGTAATTACATGTTCCATTTGCTCCAATGGATACATTTTACTTTTATGAGCTGCAAAAGGTGCAATTCCTATGGTTTTAAAATCTTTATTTGAAATAAATGAATTTAGATTTTCAGTAAGTGGTTTAGGAATAGAAAAATTTGGATTAGACAATTCAACTGAAAAACCAAGTTTATCAAAGACATCTGCATAACGTTGATGTGTGGTTTTTAATTGCTGAAACTGTCTCCCAGAAGTTAATGCCTTTTTTTCCGCTCTACCCTTGTCTATTTGTACAACATTCTTTCCTGTAAAGAAGAATTTTAAGATTTTACTACGTAGGACATTGTGCAAATCCGCAACGGCATCAAACTTTAAGGCTTTTAATTCTTTAGAAAGTTTATAGAGCCCTAAAACACCTTTATGTTCTTCTTTTAAATCGGCAGAATAGACTTCAACATTTTTTAAATCTTGAAAAAAAGGCTTAAAAAAAGCTCTTGTGACTACAGTGATTTTTAATTCGGGATGTTGTTCTGTAAGTGCTCTTAAAACGGGTACAGTCATTGCCACGTCACCCATGGCAGAAAACCTAATGACAAGTATGTGAGTTGGTTTTGGCATTTGTTACAGTAAATGAGATCCTGAAACAAGTTCAGGATGACAAATTACTTTTGTCCTCTTAAAACAGGATTAAGTTCGTCGTCATTGTACATTTTCATTTGTTTATAAACTTTCATGTACTTGTCTCCGTTAGCAATATCATTTAGTAAATCGTCTATTGCTGTGCTTAAATCTTTACGCTGCTCTAACAAAACATCTAACTTTTTTTGGCAAGCTGCTTTATGTGTTTCAGAAGCATCTTCTCTTACAGTTTCAAGATGCATATGATAAATTTTTAAAGCTAAAATCGATAGTCTGTCTATCGCCCAAGCCGGACTTTCTGAGTTAATTTTAGCATTTGGCTTTACCTCAACATCATTGTATTTATCTAAGAAATAACTATCAATATACTCTACAGTGTCTGTTCTGTCTTGGTTCGAAGCATCAATCATTCGCTTTAGCTTCAATGCTGCAACTGGATCAATATTTGGGTCTCTAATTATATCTTCATAAGCCCATTGAACCGTATCTATCCAACACTTTCTGTATAATAAATGTGCTATTAAGTCGTCATTCTTATCATACTTATTAGTGAAAGGTTGCTCAACAGTATTTAAAACTTTGTACGTTTTAATAACATCTTGGAATATTGAATTGGCTTTTTCTGAAAACATAAATAAATCAATTAATTTTTAAGAATATGCAAATATAGTTTGAATTATTAACTTAGCACCTCAACCAAAAGTCATTATATGCAGATTCACAATCTTTCAGAAACACCTTCGATATTAAATACTTTTATTTCTGAAATTAGAGACAAGGTTATACAGAATGACAGTATGCGTTTTAGAAGAAATATTGAGCGTATTGGTGAAATTTTGGGTTACGAATTGAGCAAATCTTTAAGCTTTGAAGCACACAACGTTTCTACTCCTCTTGGCATTGCTAATACTACAATGCATAAAAATGATATTGTTCTATGTTCTATTCTAAGAGCTGGTGTACCGCTTCACAATGGATTATTAAACTATTTTGATGCAGCGGAAAATGCTTTTATTTCGGCTTACAGACAGCACAAACATAATCCGGAAAGTTTTGAAATTGTTGTAGAGTATTTAGCTTGCCCAAGTATAGAGGGAAAAACATTAATTTTAGCTGATCCTATGTTGGCGACTGGTCAATCTATGGTTGCAACTTTTGAAGCTCTGAAACCATTTGGAACTCCAAAGGAGATTCATTTAGTTAGTGTTATTGGTGCACAAAAAGGTGTGGATTATGTTGCTAAGGCTTTTAATGCAGAAACACATTTATGGATTGCCGCAATAGATGACACATTAAATGATAAGGGTTATATAATTCCTGGTTTAGGAGATGCTGGTGACTTGGCTTTTGGCATTAAACTACAGCAGTAAGCCAATAATTGGAGTAATTATAAGTAGTACTACAAACACTTCTTTAAACCAACGTTCTGAAATAACTTCGATATAATTTGCCATAATTATAGAAAATGGTGCAAATAGAAATATAAATTCGCTTCCATTTTTTAATGGCGCTATGATAGCTGCTAAAATTGCAATAATCGATGACCAAGCAATTAAAAAATATGACGGTCTTAGTTTTTTATTTTTATCTGGTAATGCCCTAAAAAAGTAAACAAGTATCCATACAAATGATGTGAATAACACTGTAAACCTTAAAATGTTTTCTTTGCTGTTATATGCCGTGTAATCTAGACTGGCATAGCGTTCAAAATCAGATGGTTTTAAATAAGTATCATATAAAATGATGTTATACACCAATAGCAGCGCAAAAAAAGTTGCAACTCCCACAAAGGGAATAATGACGTTTTTTATGTCATTTTGAGAATGGTATATCAGTGCTACAATAACAAGTGCAAAAAACAACACAGCCCAAAAATAAAAGAGCGTGGCAAACATTATCCAGAAGGCAGCATCAAATAATTTTTTCTTTATGTTGATGTTAGAATGCAGACTTATTAACCTTCGCAATGCAAAAAGCACAAACAAATTAGACAATAATAAGTCCATATGCTTTAGTGCTTGAGGAAACATCCCGAACAATAAACCAAAGGTCATAATAGCATAACTATTCTTTTGGGTGAGACTATTTTTTGAAATTATAAAGTCAAATAAGAAAACTAAAAACAGTGCTAAAACCAATTTAACTACTGACTTTATGGTTTCATTCCAATCATTAAATAGGTTGCTAAAATTAGAGATTACAAAAATTAAAACGATAAAAATCGCAACAACAATGAAGTTTATCGGTTTAGATTTACTAAAAATGCTTGTAATCATTAACTCTTTTTGTATTTTTGCTCTGTAAATTTATAAAGTTATGAAGGATTTCTTTTACGGAATACAAGATTTATTTGTTGATGTGCTATTTGCTCCATTTGATGCACTTAGAGCTTTAGAGCTAGAAAGCTGGTTTGGAGCCAACTTTATGTCATGGATCTTTATGATTATAGGTTTGGTAGCATTTACTTATTGGATGATGCAATTGGCAAAATACAATAACAATAACGAAGAAGATAAAAGTGTATCTGCACACTCTTATCTATAAGTCAAAACCAATATCCTTACGATAATACATCTTATCAAAATGTAGATTTTCTATACTTTGGTAAGATTTTTTTATGGCTTCTTTATAAGTATTGCCAAAAGATGTAATTGCCATAACGCGTCCACCAGAAGTAATGGTTGTTCCATTTTCGGTTTTTGCACCTGCGTGAAATACTATTGAATCTGTAACCTTTTCTATTCCTTTAATTTCTTTCCCTTTTTCGTAAGCTTCAGGATAACCTCCAGACACCAACATCACAGTTGTTGCAGCACGTTCGTCAATTTCTATATCAATATTAGCTAAGGTTTTATTTGCCATAGCTTGGAAGATTTCTACCAAATCTGTTTTAAGTCTTGGTAATACAACTTCTGTTTCAGGATCACCCATTCTTACGTTGTACTCAATCACTTTAGGATCGTCACCCACCTTTATTAGGCCGATAAAAATAAAACCTACATAAGGAAGGTTATCTTTCTTTAAACCATCAACCGTAGGCTTAACGATTTGAGTTTCTATTTTATTTAAAAAATCTTTTGTTGCAAAAGGTACTGGAGATACAGCTCCCATTCCACCTGTATTTAATCCTGTATCGCCTTCGCCAATACGTTTGTAATCTTTTGCAGTTGGCAAAATTTTGTAGTCTTTACCATCTGTTAAAACAAAACAACTTAGCTCTATACCATCTAAAAACTCTTCAATTACCACTTTTGTACTAGCCTCGCCAAATTTGGCATCGACCAACATATTTTTTAGCTCAGTTTTTGCTTCGTTTAAATCTTCTAAAATTAAAACACCCTTACCAGCCGCAAGTCCATCAGCTTTTAATACATAAGGTGGATTCAGCGTTTCTAAAAACTTATAACCATCTTCAACATTATCTTTAGTAAAGCTCTCGTAAGCAGCAGTAGGTATATTGTGACGCATCATAAATTCTTTCGCAAACTCTTTACTGCCTTCTAATGCTGCAGCTACTTGTTGAGGACCAATAACGGCCACGTGCTTTATAGCTTCATCCTTTAAAAAGAAATCATGAACTCCTTGTACCAAAGGATCTTCTGGACCTACAACAACCAAATCGATATTGTTTTGAATAACAGCTTTTTTTATAGCTTCAAAATCCGTTACGCCAATCGCTAGGTTTGTGGCAATAGCTCCAGTTCCTGAGTTTCCTGGTGCAACAAAAAGCTTATCACAACGGTCGCTTTCAGCAATTTTCCATGCAAATGTGTGTTCTCTTCCTCCAGAGCCAAGTACTAAAATATTCATGTTTATAATTTGTTTGCGCAAAAATAATTGGTTTTGAGATGAAAAAACAATTAATTTACGGAAACCTTTTCGCTTTAAACATCTTGCGACTATTCGATTTTTCTCTAAGAATTAACGGCTTTGACATAAACAAGGCTAAATTGGCTTTGGCTAATATTGAAGCATTAAGCGATTCTGAATTTAATAGTTACGTAGAGCACAAGAAAAAAGAAATCACTTTATACCATTTAGAAAACAATCCGTTTTACAAATCCTTTGGAAAATCGATAGATATTAATAATTGGGATTCTATACCTATAATGACCAAACGTCATTTGCAACAACCACTAGAGCAACGGTTGAGTGATGGTTTTAAAATAACTAATGTTTATATAAATAAAACTTCTGGGAGTTCTGGCGACCCTTTTATTTTTGCCAAAGACAAATGGTGTCATGCTATGACATGGGCAGAAATTATGAATCGTTTCTCGTGGTTTGGTATTGACTTTAACACTTCAAAGCAAGCGCGTTTTTATGGTATTCCCTTAAATAAAAAAGGGTATTATAAAGAACGATTAAAAGACTGGTTTAGTAATCGTTTTCGGTTTTCGGTTTTTGACTTGAGTGATGCTGCTTTCGATAAAGCACTCGAGAAATTTAAAACTTCAAAATTTGATTACATAAATGGCTATACTAGCCCAATTGTTCAATTTGCTAAATACTTACAACGAAATAACGTAGTTTTAAATACGGTTTGCCCAAGTCTTAAAGTCTGTGTTGTTACCTCTGAAATGTTATTTGATGATGATAAACAATTATTAGAAAAACAATTTGGCGTGCCAGTGGTAAATGAATATGGTGCTTCGGAACTTGATTTAATTGCTTATCAAAACACTAATGGCGAATGGCAGGTAAATAGTGAAACGCTTTTTGTGGAAATTTTAGATGAAAATAGCAATGTCTTACCCTATGGAAAAGAAGGAAGAATTGTAATAACATCCTTATACAACCAGGCTCATCCGTTTATTAGATATGATATCGGCGATATTGGAATCCTATCTAAACATAGTACACTGAGGAAGCCTCTCTTAGAACAACTTATTGGAAGAACGAATGATATTGCCATTTTGCCAAGTGGAAAAAAAGCAGCTGGACTTACTTTTTACTATATTACTAAAAGTGTCATTGAGAATGACGGTAATGTTTCTGAGTTTATAATTGAGCAAGTAGCATTAGACCGTTTTATAATTAAGTTTGTAAGTAGAGAGATGCTTTCATCTGATAAAAAAAGCATAATTACCCAAGAAATGGAGCGTTATCTTGAGCCCGGAATTTCTATTGATTTTGAACGTGTAGAACAATTAAATCGCTCTAAATCTGGCAAGCTAAAGCAATTTACATCTCATCTAAACCAATAACCATCTATGCAAGAACTAATGATAATAACCAGTTATTTCCCTCCAGAGATTGGTGCGGCATCTAACAGAATATATCATTTGGCAAATGGATTGACATCGCATTACAATGTTCGTGTTGTAACACCTCTTCCAAATTATCCCACAGGGAAGATTTTTTCGGAATACAAAGGGAATTTTTCATCTAAAGCTATTGAAGAAAATATTGAAGTTAATAGAATTTGGATATATGCAAGTAAGTCTAAAAACAAGTTTATACGGCTGTTTGCCATGTTATCTTACAGCTTCAGTTTAATTTGGTTTTTTATTTGGAATAAAATACCGAATAAGGTTATTGTGCAATCACCTCCTTTGCTTGTGGCTTTCACTTGTATGTTTTTTTTAAGGTCTAAAAAACGAAAATTGATTTTAAATGTGAGTGACCTTTGGCCAAGTGCTGGCTATGAATTAGGTGCCCTGAAAAAAAATCTTAGTTATAAGATTTTAAAACAACTAGAAGTTTTCAATTACAAAAATGCAGATCTCATCCTTGGGCAGAGTAACGAAATACTTTCTCATATTGAGAAAATTACCAAGAAACCAGATTTATTTCTTTATCGCAACTATCCTAATATTGAACGTCCTGTAATAATTGAAAATTCTTCTGAAAACAATAAACTGAAAATTGTGTATGCTGGTCTTTTGGGAGTTGCTCAAGGTATTTTGAAGCTATGCCAAAACTTAAATTATGATACTATTGAACTACACATATACGGATCTGGCGCAGAAGAAAATGAAATAAAAGCCTTTGTTAAGGCCAATAGCAACCTGTCAATATTCTTTTATGGCAGAATTGATAGAAAAGAATTGCACAAAGCACTGCTGAAATACGATGTTGCTATAATTCCACTTTTAAATAGAATATACGGCTCTGTACCTTCTAAAATTTTTGAATATGCCAAATTAGGACTGCCCATGTTATATTTTGGTGGCGGAGAAGGTGAAACTATAATAAAGGAATACGATTTAGGCTGGATAGCAGAAGTTGGCAACTATAATCATCTAAATTCTACCATTAGATTAATGGATTTATCGTCTAATGGTATTGAGCGAAAGAGAGAAATTCAAGATAAAGCTTTTGAAAATTTTAATTTTGACAAACAATTAGCTAGTTTAATAGAGATACTTTAGTAGGCCTTATCCTCACCCTTTACTGCATTAATAAAGGTTTGAGAAATTATCTTAAGGTCTAACAATAAAGACCAGTTTTCTATATAGAAAATATCGAATTTTACTCTACCTATTATATCCTTATCGGTTTCTACTTCACCTCTAAAACCACTTACTTGGGCTAATCCTGTAATACCAGGTTTAACAAAGTGTCTTACCATAAACTTATCGATTTTTTTGGCATACATATTAGTATGGCTTACCATGTGTGGTCTAGGTCCAACTACAGACATATCACCAAAAAGTACATTGAAAAATTGAGGTAACTCATCTATACTTGTCTTCCTTATAAACTTACCCACTTTTGTTACACGGTGATCATCTCGTGTAGCCTGATACAAATTAGCATCTTTGTTTGGAGTCATAGAGCGGAATTTGTAACAATCAAACTCTTTGTAGTTAAATCCGTTTCTTGATTGCTTGAAAAATACAGGCCCTTTGGATTCTAATTTTATAAGTAAAGCAATTAAAGGTGTCAACCATGACAAAATAAAGACTATTACAATACTTGAAAACAAGATATCGAAACCTCGTTTTATAACCATATTTGCAGAATCTTCAAGCGGAATGGTCCTTAAGGTTAGAACAGGTATATAATCATAATACTCATACCTCAATTTTTTAGAATAAATCTCTTTACTATCTGGTATAAATTTTAAGATTTTAAGATTATTGTCCGCAAAATCAACAATATCTGCTATTTGTGAATTTGTAAGTTCTGAAATAGAGCAATATATCTCATCTATTCCCTCATTAAGCACATAATTAAAACATTCTTCTAGTGTTTGGTTTTTGTTTTTGAAATTGTACGTTTTTTTGTGCAGATAACCGTACTCAGGGTTTTTATTGAAAAAGTTTTCTAATGCAATTGTTTTTTTGTTCAACCCAAAAATTACAGTAGACCTAAAATTACCTCCAAAAGATAGTCTATACTTCTGTAAAAGGTAATAAACTGTAAACTTAAAAATTGTAATAAATAAAAAACAGAGAAGGGTATACTTTACTATTGGCTTAGGGTAAATATTTAACTCATAATATAAACCTGAGAAAGCAAAAATAAGTAACAAAAACAAAATTAATTGCTTTACAACCAGTGATAATATATTTACTGGCCTAGTATATCTATACACTTCATAAAATCTTGAATAAATAGATAACAGTATCCAACCCACAGACATAAAGATTGAAAAAATTAATGGATCCCTACCGTTTAACAAGTAAAGAATAGCTATCCCATTAATTACACTTAAATCTATCAAGTATGAAATAGGCCTTAAATATCCTGAATATCTTCCGTGTTTAAATAAACTCAAATCCCGTAAAAATAGTTAACAAAAGTAATTTTTTTCCTGAGTTTATTGGTTTTAATTGTGAATGAATTTTACTACTTTAAATTTAGAATAAAAACCCAATATAAGCAAGTGTATTTGAAACTTTAGAACATTAACTGTTTGGCTAAAGAGAATATGTTTCTCAAAATTGAAATAGTGGGACCTACTAATTTTTACATTCTATAATTCTTTTAGTCTTTCAAGCATTTTAGAAAGAATTTTAGTTTTAGAAAAATTGTCAATGACAAAAGATCTACAAAGTTTTCCTTTTTCTGTTAAAAGGATACGGTCGCGACTTATCCTGTCCAAGCAATCAATAACCTCATGAGAATATTCGGAAAAATAAAAACCTGCATCAGAAGCATCAAAAATAGATTTTACTTCAGAGTTTTCGTTTCCGATAATAATAGATGGTTTAGCACTTGCCATCATCCCTAATACTTTCGAGGGCATTACAGTATCTATGACTTCCGGCTTTTGAAACAAAATATGCAAATCTGCACTACATAAAAGGTCTGAGAGTTCTTCAAATGGCACAGGTTGGTAATAACTTACATTATCAAAATCTTCAATTTTATTGACTAACCAGTCCTTCTTAGATCCGTCACCAACAATAACTACTTCATATTTACTCTCTTCTATGTCATTACAGAATTGAATAAAAATCTCCCAATCTTGTTTATCTCCAATATTACCAGAGTATAAAATCTTTATTTTGTCAGATAATAAATATGGATGTGTCTTGGATTTCTCGGGATCAATTTTTTTGTCATCTATCCAATTTGGTAAGAAAAATTGCTCAGATTTACTCTTCTCGGATAGTCTTTTTAACATACTATTGCTAATGGTGCTGCTAAGATCTGGCTTTGAAAATAGCCATTTTTCTAATTTAAAAAGTAGCGAAAAAATTATGTTTTTCTTTTTTCCAACACCTGTTTGCAATGCTGCATCAAATTCAAAATCTTGAATGTGCATCCAAAACTTAGCCTTAAACCTCTTCTTTTGAATATACCCAAGGAATACTGATGTTGTAAACGGCACAACAGATATTACTAAATCACATTTTTTTATTTTAAATAGATTGATAAACGAGCCTAAAGTGAAATCTGAAAGATGAATTATTCGCTTTAGGAATGTTGGTGATTTTGGCACATATTGCTTATACCTTAAAACTGTAGTGCCATCTGTTTGCTCTTTTAAAAACTTTTTTTTGTTTTTATAAGCTGCAGAAATTTCCCATTTAGGGTAGTAAGGGAAAGCTGTTACAACTGTAACATTGAAGCCAGCTTCTTTTAAAAATTCTACCCATTGGGTAGAATATAAACCAATTGCGGTATCTTCTGGTGCGTAATTGAGGCTTATGAAGGTTATGTTTTTAATACTCACTTATTAATATTCGGTCTTTGATTGGTTTGGCTGGACTACCTATGCAAACTTTATTATGAGGTAGGTCTGAAAAAACACTGCTTCGAGCACCTACAACTGTGAAATCTCCTATAGTCACTGATGGGGCAACATAAACGTCTGTTGCTAACCAACATTTTTTACCTATTGTTATTTTTTGAGAATAAATATCGAAGCTTTCTGACTTGTAATCATGAGACCCTGTACATATATAGCTTCTTTGAGATATTACAGTATTAGATCCTATTTCTATTTCTCCCAAGGAATAGAGTACTACCTCATCACCTATCCAGCTATGATCACCAATAGAAACCTTCCATGGATATGTGATTTGTGCAGAGGGTCTTATAATTACTCCTTTTCCAATTTTTGCGCCAAAAGATCTAAGTAAGAAACGCCTCCAACCGTATAAAATTTGTGGAGAGGGTTTAAAAAACAAAGCATAAGTTATCCACCAAAGCTGTACGACATACTTAGATTTCCCTCTAAAACCTTTTGGTGTTTTATATAAACTTAAATCTTGAATTGATTGATTCATTTTTTAAATATACTAACTGCATTTTCAATAAAGGTTTAAACTAAGTACTTTTCTTTAGTTTTTAAAGCTACTTTTTCAATAATTGTTCTTTAATTATTTTAAATAGATGCTTTTTAAACACTAATATATAAAATTTAAGCCCTGAAGACTCTTGAAGCGGCTTGAGTTCTTCATGATACGCTTTGTAATCAGAAAAGCCTTCAGTAATCAGTTTATCAACATCTTCTTTTTTATGCTTTTTTCCATGTAATGAACCTGTAATTCTATACAAAATATAATGTTTTACTGTTAACCCTGTGATTACTTTATTGATAAAGACTGCAACAGTTTCTTTTGAGAGTATATTTTCTTCAATAGCAAACTTAAAACATGCCATTAAATCCACACCAAAAGACTTAAAAGCATTAAAACTCACTTTAGCGTCATTAATAAAAAGGCTCGTTCCTATTATTTCAAACGCTTTGTCCTTATTTTTAAGTGATTGAAGAAAGTAAGCAAATCCTAGAAAGGTATTCTCGTTAAATTTCTCAAACAAAACAGTATCATTTGACTTATCATTATTAAAAACAACAGCGCTTATGAGTGTGGTTTTGTAATTGAATTTTTCAATACCTTCTTTAACAGTATAAACACTACTTTTAAAACTTGAGTATGCGCCAACTTTAGCATCATGTTTCCAATCTCTTAAAAACACAAACGATGGTTGATTATTTATTAAAATATCTAACAAATAGTTTATTAGTCCATTTGCAACATAATCATTATCTGACAAAAGCCAAAAATAATCTCCATTTGATAATTCTCTACATTTTTTAAAATTACCATAATAGCCAGTATTTTTCCTTTGCGTAAAATGGACAATATTTAGTGTGTTATGTAGCGAAATATGTTTTTCAATAATTTCACTTGTATTATCATCCGAACCATTATCAGAAATTACAATCTCTATTTTATCTTTATTATTTTCTATTTGTGGTAATAAAGCATTTAGTGCTTTGTCAAGAATAGTTGCTCTATTCCAAGTTGGTATAGCTATTGTAATTAAAGGGTTACTCATTTTTTATATATTATAATATAGATCTAAGATAATCACAAACTCCATTAATTGGATTTCTAAAATCAACTAATTCTATATCTTTATTTTTTGTATAGTCATTTATAAACTTGTCCTTATGTTGAATATCTAAATTTCCAATATTTAAAAGGTGCATTAGATTAAACTCTTTGAACACTCCCATTGCTAAATCTCTCAACTTAATTCCACTTCCGTTTGTTAACTCAATAACTCCTTGTGTATTTTTAGATAAAATAATATCTACAGATTTAACAACATCATCTAAATGGTGATATTCTCTAATTTGATGTCCAGAAGACATATTGAACTTTTCTTGTTTTTTAATTGCATTATAAAGTTGTCCTAAAAACATAAAGTCACTTGGGTAACCATAACCGTAAAGGGTGTGAATTTGAAAATGAAAAACCTTAGTTGATTTTGAGCTAAATGAGTCAATCTTGCTAGATAGTCTAATTTTACTTTTTACATAGGGATTTGTGCTGTCAGCTAGTTTTTCATGAATAGTCCCAAATGTAACAATCTTTATTTTTAATCCTTCAAGAGACTTTATAATGTTCCAAGGTAAATGATAATTCACTTTATTTAGAAGTGCTTTATCGGCCTTAGAGTTTAAAACACCAGAGGTAATAAAAATAACAGATTCATCAACGATTGTAGATTCAAAAAAATCTCTTATTTCAGGCAATTTGCTCTCATCAGACCAATCTTCATAAATTTCTCTTTCCAGACAATAACATTTATTTTCTGAATAGTAATTTACTATTGCTTTTGCAAGCCTACCTCTGCTACCAATTATAAATATTTTCCTTTTTTCTAATGGCATTTTAGAAATTATAGTCGTTGTAAGTTATCTCGCTTTAATTATTAAAGCTTTCAATTTCTAATAAGCATTGTTCTTTAACTGAATGGTTTTTTAACCATTTCTGATGCCAATTTGTTATTAAGTTTAAAGTATGGTCTAATTCCCATTTAGGTTTCCATTTAAGTTCTGCAGCGGCTTTTGAGCAATCCAATTTTAAAAACCCTGCTTCATGTGGGTTATTTTCTTTATCCAATTCCCAGCTAGCGCCTTTACCCCAATTATCCACCATTTTATCAAGTATATAGCTTACGGGCTTAACAGATTCTTCTTTTGGTCCAAAATTCCAGGCTTCTGCAAATTTATCGCCATCAGTATAAAGCTTTTCAGCAAGTAATAAATAGCCTGATAAAGGCTCCAATACGTGTTGCCAAGGTCTAGTTGATAAAGGGTTTCTTATAATAACTGGTTTTTGCTTTTCAAAGGCTCTTAGTGTGTCTGGAATCAATCTGTCACTTGCCCAATCACCTCCTCCAATAACGTTTCCTGCTCTTGCTGATGCAACCGAAGCTGTGTCTGATGTGTAAAAATAAGAACGCCTATAAGCAGAGGTTACAAGTTCTGCACACCCTTTACTACTGCTATAGGGGTCGTGGCCACCCATAGGCTCATTTTCTCTATAACCCCAATGCCACTCTCTGTTTTCATAACATTTATCCGTTGTTACGGAGACAATTGCTTTTAAATTTTCACATAATTTAGCGGCCTCTAAAACATTTACCGTGCCTATAACGTTAGTTGTATATGTTTCAATTGGCTCTAAATAAGATAATCTAACTAAAGGTTGTGCTGCCATATGGATAAGAATATCTGGACTAAAAGAAACCATGTGTTTTTTTAAAAAGTCAAGATTTCTTATATCTCCTATAACAGATTCCATGGCTTCTCCAACTTTGGCCTCTATAAACAATGAAGGACTTGTTGGGGGCTCGAGAGAATACCCTTTAACTATTGCTCCCATAGATTGTAACCACAATGATAGCCAACTACCTTTAAACCCTGTGTGCCCTGTTAAAAAAACGCGTTTGTTTTGCCAAAATGTAGTATTAGTCCTATCGGTTAATCTTTCCATAATTTCCAAGGTGCATTATTAGAATTCCAAAGGTTTTCTAAATAATTTTTGTCTCGTAAGGTATCCATTGGTTGCCAAAACCCCTCATGCTTATATGCCATTAATTGACCATCGCTTGCTAATGTTTTTAAAGGCTCTTGCTCCCAAACACTGTCATCACCAGAGACTCTATCAATTACTTTTGGAGATAGTACAAAAAAACCTCCATTAATTAATGCTCCATCTCCTCTTGGTTTTTCTTGAAACTGTTTTACCTTTCCGTTTTCAATATCAAGCGCACCAAACCTGCCTGGTGGAAATGTTGCTGTTAGAGTAGCATCTTTTCCATGAGATTTATGATAATTTATTAGGGCTCTAATATTAATATCTGCAACACCATCACCATATGTAAAACAAAATAAATCGTCATCCTTTAGATAGGGTTCAACTCTTTTTAGTCGACCTCCTGTCATTGATTTATCTCCTGTATCTACTAAAGTTACAGACCAAGGTTCTGCTCTTTTTTTATGCACAATCATTTTATTGTCCCTCATTTTAAACGTAATATCTGATTGATGTTTAAAATAATTAGCAAAATATTCTTTTATTACATACCCTTTGTAACCACAGCAGATGATAAAATCATTAATATCATAATGTGAATAGGTTTTCATTATATGCCACAAAATAGGTTTACCGCCTATTTCAACCATTGGTTTTGGTTTTGAAACGGTTTCTTCGCTTAAACGAGTTCCTAATCCTCCTGCTAAAATTACTGCCTTCATTTATTTTGATATTACTTTTTTAAATATAATTTTTTGCTAATATAGTTTTTTGACTACAATCCCCTTGCTGATGAAGTCACATCTTTTAAACAAAATCAGCTTACAAGGGCTTAATTATAAAAAATAAAATTATACCATTGATATTTTTTACTCATCAAGTTTTTAGCAAATTTATTAAAAGATAAACTAGTCTAGCAAAAAACAGCTAAAGTGATTAAAATATACACCTTGTTTTTCTAGTTAACGCGTATTACAACAAATACTAAATTTAATTATAGTTAAACCAGTGTTTGTATAACCATCAGCGAATTTGTGTTTTTGAATTTTCAAATGTAAAAAGATTAACAAAGAAAGCAAATAGGATTACACCATCTTCTCTCTCTAAAATATTTTCGGTTAACATATTTAAGCAGAAATATAATATTAAAAAAAACAAAATTTGTGAATCTTCCTTTTTTGATATTTTAAAGATATAAAAAAGGTAATATAAAAAGGCGGAAAAACCCAAAACACCAATTGATAATAAAATACTTAAATACTGATTATGAGAGTTGTAATTGCTTTCTAACAATAGCTTACGGTTATCATTTAAATAACAATCATTTAATACATTTTTTATATCACCCCAGCCATGCCCAACAATAGGTGACTTCACTATTTGTTGGAGTGCACATTCATAAATTTGTAATCTTAAGCCCGTTGACGACCCCCTATTTTCCCCTATTTCTAATAATTCTCTGAATTTATTTTCATCATTAAATCTTGGCAAGACAACTATTAAACCCACTAAAGCCATTACTGTTAGCGATATAAATATAAATCTCTGGTAGCTAAATTTATTTTTAATTACTAGGAATACACCCAATATACCTAAAGAAATAATAGGTCCTTTTTTATTTAATATTGCCATAAATACAATAAGAATGAGCAGTATAAAATATATAATTATATTCATATTATCAGACTCGTTTTTACCCTTAAAAAGAGAAAAAGAGAAAATAATGGCTACCCCAATGTATATTGACAAATAAATTGAATGAATACTGTATTCACTAATCCTAATATCCACTAGGTTAGTGTAATGCTCTAACGTGTCTTTAAAAGTAAAAAAGGGTTCGGTAAAAAAAAAATATGTAAAAGTTGAAATAAGGAAAAATACAAGTGAAATAATAAAAGTAAGCTTAACTGTATGAATTGTTTTCTTATTAAATAGAGCCTTATCTCCAGCTATTAAATAGAAAACTAACGGAAATACTAGTAGAGACAAGCCCGTTTCCAATTTTTTGAGCGCGTAAGAAATGTCACTTGAATATGCAATGCTTAATATTAAAATTATAAAGAAACCTATGCATATTATAAATTTTTTAATATCTAAAACAGGTTTGGTATCCATCTTTAAATACCTAATAATAACTGTTAGCACTAACAAGGCAATAGGCCATGCTTTAAACTTATCAGGTACTAAAATAGTTGCGCTATTCATATAAATTAAAAACAACAATAGTTGATTATAAAAATTTATGTTGCTGATAGTCTTCACTTCCTTACACTAGATTTTATTAAAAATTTTGCAAAATAATTGACTAGCTTCGGGACAGTATAAACCCCTAAAAATGTACCTACATAATATGAAAAGCCATTTGTAAGGTCACCTCGAAGTAAAAACATAAGGTGAATAGCAAAATAGAAAGCAATGTGTTTTTTAAGCGGGTCTGTGCTCTGTAACCACAATAATAATCTGATAATGAAGTATGCCAAAACTAATGCCATAAAAATTAATCCAAAAAAACCAAAATCTACATAACCCTCTGACACTAATGGGTTTGACAAGTTACTATAACCAAAATTATATTCATCAATTAAATAGTTACCAATTAATTCACCTGACGAGGTTGGTTTAGCGCCCCATAAACTTCGTGGTACAAAAAAAAGCAACGTACTGAGTAATTGATATCCGTAAGAAAAACCATTGGCACTAACATAATCTACCGTTGCCATAATATTTGCGTAGGCGTCATAGTGTAATGAACTAAATGCAGTAGATATACCGCCAAATCTAATAAATGAGTCAATAATTAACTTTGGTCTTGTAATCATTTCTTTAAGACTAGCATCAATATGAGTGAATGTAGACATAATGGGAAATATTACCACCATTGACAAAAACATAAAAAGAAAAAACTTCGAATTACTGTTAATGAGCTTTGGTTTAAAAATATAAATTAATGTTATGTAGATTGGCCCTAGTGCATTCCTCTTCTCGGCCAAAGGATTTTTAAAAAAAAATAATATTCCAATAAGTACAATAAGAACGAAGAATGCTACAAGCGCATTTGTGGTTAACTTTTTTTTCTGTTTTAAATAAATAAATGTGATTGCTATACCTCCTAAGGGAATTAAAAATAATACCTTCCTTTTTATTAATAAACTAGATACAGGTTCCTCTTGTGCTGTATAAATAGATTGTGTAATATCTTCAATTATATAATCGTAGTTTAACCAAAAAATAATGACACACAGAACGAATAATATTAGTATTGTTAGTGGTGTTATGGGCGATTTATTATAATTATTGATATTATTATTCTTGTTTATTCTTTGTTTCTTTTTTAAAAAAACATAGCCAATAAAAAAAATAAAGACAAAGACAAATATTAAAACGTTTGTGAAGATAATATCCGCAATTTCAAAAGGATAGTTATTTGGAAAGGTAGAGTTGTCTATTGTAAAAGAAGATATTTGTATTATTGGTGCAACAATAAAAAACAAATAAACAAAAACTAAAAAAGAGGTTAAAAATGGAGAAAAGACCTTTTCCATATTTAGATGATAATAGGTAATAGCAGTGATTAAAAGAATATTAATAAAAAAGGAAACCCAAACGACAATCTCTGCCTTAAAAAAAAGAAATAACGGTATGCTTACAACTAAGTATAAAAAAGTAAGAACCGATTTAAGTTTCATAGTTATTTGAAGTTAAAAAAACTAATTGGTAGTTAATATTTTATTTTTTAAAGTGAAATATAGTCTAATACAAACCAACACAATATCCGAAAAAACTCTTAAATATACGAGATTCCAAAATGTCATTTTATCAATTATAAGCAATATAATTATTATCAATATATATATAAGAGAAGCAATAATTAATGATTGGTTAAATTCTCTATTGTAGTTAAATGCCACTAGGGTACAGGTGCCTAGCATAAATGAAAGAGCAACTATAGGAGGTATAGGCGATAGGGTTTTTAAAACATCGTTATATGAGTCCATCCCGTCACCACCGAACAGTGTCAATAATTCGTGTGAAAAAACATTCAATACAATTGTAAATATTAGGCCAACGAAAATGCTTATTATTATTAACTTCTTTAATACTTTTTTATTTTTATTTCTAGATATTGTTGGAAAAACGGCCTGTTGCAACATATCAAAAGGCACTATACAAACTAATACGATTTTTAATGCAACATCAAAACCTGTGACATAATCCATTGTATAATATATACCTATTAAAAAAATGGATAGGAAATTAAATGTAAGAGACAAAAAACCACCTAGAAAAAACATATGAGCCTCTCTAAAGAATCGTTTTATCATATTAAATCCAACCCAAATAAAGGAGAAATTGTAATGTCTAACTAAAGTGGCATAACCTAGTAATCCCATTATAACATTCGAGGATACCATTACTAAAATATAAACGTTTAAATCATTTGTAGATGTTACTAAAAAAAAAGTGCCTAAAACCAGTAAAAGTCTTGAGAATACCGTGATATAAGTTGCTATATTTAGTTTCTCAATACCCTGAAAATACCAGATTGGAAAAAACACATCTCCTATTCCTATTAGCAATAGCAAAAACAAATATTCCCTAAAAGGAAGAAAAACATTGAGATGTGATAATAAAAAAAGTATAAAGAAACTTGCAAAAAACAACATCATTTTAATTATAAATATGGATGAAATTATTTTATTCAGTTTGCTTTTAGATTCTTTATTGTCTACAATGTATTTTGCTGCATAGACATTAAACCCAAAATTGATAAACACAAGGAAATATTGTATTACAGAATCTGTCCAAGTATATATACCATAGTTTATTTCACCTAAGACCCTTACTAAATAAGCTACTAGAAAGAATTTTATTCCAATATTGAAACCTCTCAGGATTGTTAAAAACGAAAGGTTTTTTAAAATAATTGAATTGTCTTTACTGAAATTGAGCAATATTTTTTCTTTATTAAGCTTAAATTTTCTAAATATAACATCAAGCCATTATTCTTGGTGACTTTTTATTTAGAAATCTCTTCTACTAATAATGATGATGGTAAAATATACACATCACAATTTTTATTAGTCACCCCCTCCCAGTCTTCACTATTTTTTTGTTCTGTAGTTGGCCCCAAAATAATCTTCACATTACTTGTCATTATTTTACCCTCAAGCGAACACAAAAACCAATCTTTACTTATTGATTTTATTGTTGCATTTACGTTTTCAAAATTCCCTCCCAAGCTTTTCTTTTTTACCTGTCCATTTTCTAAGTCGAAAACAGCGTCAACTCTATTTGGATAATCTCCTTGAATTCTAAGCCCAAAATAGGCGTCTCGTCTTCCTTTTTTTACAAGTATGCTAGTTTTATATACCCTCCCTGGATTTACTTTAATATTAGGAGTAACAGTATAAGAATTTGTAGAAGCATCGTCTCTAGATAGATTATAAATATCTCTATTATCACTAGTTATTTTTGTTTTAGACAATATTGTATTGTTATTTATCCAGTTAGCCGCATCTGGTACTTCTATACGTTCTACTACTGCGCTTTGAACTATAATACCTTTAGCTATTGAATTAGTTTCTAATGTAATATTTTCAATACCAAATCTGTTTTTAAGGCTCATTAGCTCAGTTCTCATTATTTCTTGATTAAATTCTAGATTCTCAATTGAAAGACCCTTACTATAAAATTCTTTTATCAATGTTTTTTCCAATTTCTCTGACTCTTCTTTATACTCGGAAATTAAACCCCTTAGGTATTCGGGATTTGATACTTTTTCTAGTGCGTATGCTAATTCTTTTAAATAAACCGAATCCTTTTCTTTATTTACAAACATAAAGTGCGTGTATTTTACAAGTTTATTTCCTGAGTTACCATCAAATGCGATAGGTTCTAGTAAAGAAGTAATAGGGTTGTAATAAAATCTTAAATTTATAATATAGGTGCCGTGTACAGCTCCAAAAAGATTTAAAATAGCATTTTGCATTGCAAGTTTTTTAACATCAAAAACTTCGTCAATCGTTGTATTTCCTATATAAACACTTTCAAGTAATCCTTTGCTTAGTTTAAAATAGCCATTCATGGTGCTATCCAAAATAGTCTTCTCTTCAGAAAATGGTAATATTGGGAACTTTGCTCTTTCTACTATACTATGATTCATGAAGTCTTCCCAAGAGTACCCTAGCGATGATCCGGCCTTGATGCTTTTTTTAACTTCATTCCACCAAACATCTTCTGAAAATTTTAGTATTACACTTTCTTTAGCTGCGTTACTCTCTAAGGTTCTCTTATCAAAGGTTTCTTCCATTGCATATAAACCTACATCTCTACTTACATATTTTGATGAATTATTACTTTTTATATGTATTGCACCTTCTAAAAAATTATAGCGTAAACCTAATAATTTTTCTCGCTTTACCGCTTTTAAATACAGCCATTCCGCAAGGTAATGATGTCCTCTAGTTTGAGGGTGGTGAATTGAGAATTTTCGCATTCCCAAAATAGTCTTATCATTTTTTAGCTTAACTCTAAATGACCATTTTTCACCCTTGAGGTGATCTGTCCAATCCCCTTTTAGTCTTACTTCAGCCCTAAAATCTTCACCATTAAAAGAAATAGTAGCCGGTACATAATCACTATCTCTTGTCTCTAGAATGCCAGTCGCTAAAGCTTCAAGTCGTTTTTTTTCAATTTTCTTAAACGACTTTTCATTAAATGTTATTTGAATTAAATCAAAGCTAGTTTTTTGTTCAAAATCAGGCGTTTTAGGGTACTTTTCAACTTTTCTATTGCTACTTAGCGAAAGTAAAAGCACTACTAGAAAAACTAAAATTAAAACAAACCATAAAGGAAACTTTTTTGAGGATTTTAGTTGCATCTAATTAATAATTTTCAATAAAGCTAAACTGAATGTCTCCAATAGTTTTTAAGTCGTTTTTAGCCTTAATAATACTTTCAAAATCATTAAATTCTATATTAAGAGATATCTCTGAAGAATTATTAACCGCATCTAATCTTTTTAAATCTATTTTTTTAGAGTATTTATTAAGTAGCTCTACTATTTTATTTTCATCTAAAGATTTATCGGATGTATTAGATATGGTTACGATTAAATTTTGTTGAACTACATTTTTAACAGTATTCATGTTTTGAATAACAATGTATAAAATAATTACTATTGCACCAGCTAAAGTTACCAATCTTTGATTTGCACCCATACCTAATCCTAATGCAATTGCTACAAAGAAATAAACGAGCTCTTCGGGTTCTTTTATCGCGGTTCTAAATCTAACGATAGACAAGGCGCCCACTAGCCCTAATGAGAGCGCTAGTGATGACTTTACAATTGAAATAACAAGCATAACAGTAACAGATATTAATACAAAGGTTTGCATTAATTTTTTTCTATTTGATAATGAATTGCCATACTTAGAATATACTAATCCCATAATATAGGATAGTATAATTGTCATAAATATATTAATTAAAAAATCAACTATTGATGATTCACCTGAACCGAATTGATTTGCTATGTCAGTTAAAAAATTTTCTCCTTGCATTCTGTTTTGTATTTGTTACTTTATTGTGGAAATTGTTTAATTGTATTTACGCCATTAACGTATTTTGAGTTTTTATTTAATCTAAAAGGAAATTGAGTTGAAATCGCATTTGCCATTTTATCATCCGATAAACCATATTTCAATTCTATAATTTTATTTGGGTCAGAATTTGGTGCAAAGTTAAAATTATTAAATCGTTTGTCAATCTTATAATAAAGTAATTTATGGTCTAACGTTAGCCTAAATTTATTGTCTGCTGATAAAAAATATTTTCTTAGATATGAATTTAATAAGGTTGGTGAAACCATTTTAATGGATTCTAATATTGGTAATGGTAAATTAGATGATTTAAAAACCTTTTGGATAGCCTCGTTATCAAAATTATTGTTTAAAACAAAAGGAGTTAGTTTGTAAGACCACTTATCTCCAACCAAGCCTTTTTTAATCTTTATTTCTAATACAGGGTTCTTTATCTCACCTAAAGTATCTCCATACCAGCGGATTCTTATTTTTTTTCTATTTGAAACACCAAGAACATTATCAAAATAATCATTGTGGGCTACTGTGTCAAAGTAAATATTATTTACTTGGCGCATGTGAAACACTTCTCTAAATAATGCTTTATTTCTCTTAATAATTTGCTCGATAGAATTTAATGAAAACTCATTAGGAACTGTAAATTTACGTTCGTATCTATAATTGTGCGTTATATCAAGTAAGTGAAAACTCTCACTTTTAGTGAAATTTTTAACCTGTTCTAGAAAATCATCTACTATCATTATTGTGGTGTATTTCTGGTTTCATCACTACTTCTTCCAAACTCAACACCGTACATTCTGTCTTTTACATTTTGTGTGGTTTCAATTTTTTTATTATCAACAAAAAGTGATGAAGAACTCTCTATTAAGTACTTTGTTTCTATACCCTTCATTGAAACCCCGTTGACAGTAATTTGTGACGGTCCAAATTCTGGTTTCTTCTGAAATGCAGTAAAACCAAGTTTAGTTTCTGAAATTTTTAAATTTTTAGCGTTTATTATTGATAAATCTTTTCCCGCAATGGCAATTGCGCTCTTGTGTATATCAGCACCATCTACAGTCATTATGCTATCCTCACCTGCACTGAGTCCTTTATCTCCCGCTCCAGTAATAATTACATTCTTAATTACTAAATCAGATCCCGAAACATCAATAGCATCATTTCCTAAATTATCAAACTGACAATTCAATATGCTCCCTTTTACAAAATCACCATCAAAAGCATCAGACTGTGTGTTTGAAATACTCACTTGATTCATCGTGAAGTTTGTCCTTACAATATTCAAAGCATCTTCACATTTATTGTTTTTAACAGAAACGTGCTCAAGCTCTACTGGAGATTCATAAAATGTAACAGCACCCGTAACACCCCAACTTCCGTGCGTAGGATTCCTTAATTGATCAAAAACAACATACTTTAATGTCGATTTCTTTTGCTTACTTAATACTAAAATGCCTTGTCCTCTCTTATCAGATGAATAAACTTTAATAGGTCTTGTCTCAGAACCTATAAAACTTAATGGAGAGTGAGAAACTATTTTTCCGCCCTCCATAATGTTTACAATTGTTCCTGGGTTTAGCTTAAAGGTATATCCTTTTTTAATTACTAGTGGAGTTGATATCATTACAGAATCTTTAGAAAAAGAAATTTCCTTTTTTTCTTCTTCAATAACAATATCTTGATGATTATTTGTATAGGTAGATGTTCTAAATAAATCATCCTTAACATTATTGCTTTTTTGATATGGTATAATTGATGTGGCGTAGTTTTTATTGACTCCAACAATATGATATTGAATATTTAAATCATATATGTGCTTTGGCAAAACAAAACCTGTCACTTTTTTCTTTTTACTAACAAATAAATTTTCGAAACTTCGAGGCAGATTAATAGTTATTGTATCTCTTTGACCACTTGAAATTTCTCTTACAGGGTTTAAACTTGTTATTTCCTTTTTGTCTAGATGATTCAACCCAAGCACTTCAATAGGATAGTTGGAAAGATTAAAAGCACTAACAATCATTTTTTTAGGGTTAACAGAAATCAATTCAACTTTTAAGGCAGAGGAAGGATTTAAACTCTTTTTTATTGCATTTTGGTTTGCCTTTATTACATCTTTGTTAAATACTATATTAGTATTATAATTGTTAATTAATGCCAGCTCATATTTAAAAGAAACATTATCCTTAATTAATGTGCTATAAAAATCCATATTAGAGACTTGGTCTAAAGCCTTAACTAAGGATACCAAATAATTATGGTTTTTAATATTCGGTTTTCTAACAAACTTCTGTACAGTCCATGAACAATTCGAGTCTACATAAAATGGTTCTAATATGTTTTCTTCGGTATTATAGGCTAAATAAATTTCTTCATTACAATTGTCAACAAACACATTCTTTAGCGCATTGAATAGAGCAAGTTTTTCAACATTAAACACCTCCTCAAAAGCTGAAGATTCGTTAATAAAACCCATTAATAATTGTTTTGCCTGATCGCTATGAACTCCTACAAATTTAATTTGCTTTAATAATCCTTGCTCTCTATTATTAATTCCATTCCAAAAGGTTTCGTGTTGGGTGATTTTTCCAATTGTCTTACCACTGGAATTGCAATAGTCGTTAATATCTTCGTTTGTCTTGAAAAGGCTGTCATTTCTCTCTGAATAAAAACTTGACAAAACATCTATATTATGGTTTTTTAATGTTTTTATAAATAGTGAAATGTAAGGGTTTGGCTGATAAGGCTGGCTTTTATCGTTTGCATCTTGTAGAATACCTGTTAGAGCTTTCTTATCTAAATCTCTAAATGGTTTTTCAATAGTAGTGTACCATGGTTCATTTTTTGAGTTATTTCCGTTTTGTTTAATTACGATTTTTTTAATGTCTATTATTGGTAACTCCATTTTAAACACACCATAAGCTTTGTTGTCACTATTAAATACTACTGCATCTTTTGTTAAATTTAATGTTAAATAATCTGTAAACTCTTTTCGGTGTCTAGTTTCTAATGGGTAGAGCTCTACAGTAAAATCTTGTTTCACATCAACAATGCTGGGGAATGTTTTAAAAATAACAAGCTCTCTTATAGCAAGGTCCTCAAACACAGAGCAATAAAATGTAGAATCATTTTTTTCAACCTTGCTTAGTAATTGAGCATATGCATTAGGCATATTGGGAAAATATGGATTTATGCTATTAATAGACGTAAATAAACTGTCTTTATTCTTAGTTAAAAACAACGATAATATTAATAACAATACTGGAATTCCCAGTAACAGTTTTAAGGGTGTTTTATTTTTGTTATTAGTCATTTTATTAAAATTAAAAAGAATCATTTGTACTATAGTCTTCTAACTTCCCTAATCCATTTATATCTTCTCCATTTAAATGAATTAATCTAAAATTAACTTCTCCACTATTTAAAACATCGACAATCACAAAATTATCTCTTATTCCTCCTCCCATACCAGTACCAATATATGTAATATTATCTTTTTTAAAATATAAATACTCTGTTGGATAACGCTTTTTTCTTTGCTCGCTTGAAAAGGCACCTAAATCCCCACCGAAAAGAAAAATGGGTTTTCCTGATTTTGTAAGAAGAGGCTCTATTTCTGACCAATAATTTACTTCTTCGCCCCTTCCGTATGTAGAATTAGGGAAGGGTTTTGAGTATTCACTTGGTGTCCACCAAATTATTTGGTGGACAAAAACAAATATGTTTCTAGCTTTTTTTCCTTTATTCCTTATTGTATTCTTTAAAAAAATTAATTGGTCACCAGAAATGCTCCAGCTATCTATATTTCCATCAAGAACAATAAATAGGTCTTTATCTTCACTAAAGCAATAGTAGGATTCTCTAAATCTCTTTTGAAACGATTTTAACGAACCGTCATGATTTCCTCTAACAATATGAATTGAATCTTGGAATAGCGATATATCTTTTATGGCAGCATCCCAATAGCTGGGTTTCCACACCACATCTCCAAGTAAAAACCCCATCTTTAGCGTCTTATCTTCATTAATAAATGTGATTTTTTCCTTAAAAGGCTTAAAAAGACCATATGGGTGAGATTCATCCATAGGATTACCATACGTATGGCCTGCTGCAAAGAAAGAGTAATCAACTTTTTTAGGAGCAGAACAGCTTAAGGTTACAATTAAAATTATTAATACTAATAAGGACTTCATTGTAGTTTGTTTTTATAGATTTCTTCAAAAGCTACTTTTTCATTTTCCCATCCATTAATAATGGCTTCATCTTCTTTGTTATAATTTAAAAACCATATTTCAATCATGTTTTTAACCTCAGGAAAATCTTTTGTTAAACCATTAAAACTCTCAATATCAATTATTTTTTTTTCTTTATCGCTAGGTACAGCGATAATTTTATAATCTATTTCGCCTTTGTCTATTAATTTTAACATCCCAATAGGTGTGATTTCCATTACAGTGCCTATTTCAACATTTTCTGAGAGCACCAAAACATCTAAGGCATCTCCATCTCCTCCCTTTTTAGGATCTGAATATGTTGAGGGAATAAATCCATAATTACCTAAATATGGTAAAAATTCTATCACTCTATCTTTGTTGTTTTTCTTGTCTATTTCAAAGGTTCTTATTTTTTTGTTGTATTCAATTTTTTTATTCGTACCAGCCGGAATCTCAATCACAGCATTAACATTTTTATCTGAAGATAGTGAGGGTAAGTTATAATAATCTGTCTTTTCACTGCAGCTATTACAAAATATCACTAAAATAAATAATAAAAGTATATTTAATCGCATAATAATTTTTTAAATAGTGAGTGTTTAATATAATAAAGGTAGCTTTCTAAGCCTGATTATTCTATTGATACTTTCTCTAAAGTTAAACTAGATGGCAATACATAAATATCACAATTATCAGGTGTTCTAATTGTCCAGCCATTTACGTTTTCGTTCCCTTTTGTAGGCCCTAAGAATATTTTAGCATCATCAGCAACGACAACCGCACTAACTATACATTTATACCATCCATCACCTAATTCTTCTATCGTTGCGTTTTCTGATTCAAAATCTCTTGTTTTTTGCACGCCTTTTACAGTACCGTCTTCTAAATTAAAAACAGCATCTACTCTATCTGGATAAACTCCCATAATTCTTAACCCAAACAAACTACCATTTTCTGCCTTCTTTACAATTACACTCGCTCTATAGGTCATTTCATATTCCACGAAAATACTTCTTGTGTGCGCATAAGATGATTCTGTTAATTCCTTGTTCCTTGATATTAAATAAACTGATTCTCCAAGATATGTTTCAGATGTTTCTTTAATCTCTGTACCGACAGTTCCCCATGCCGGAAATGGAGCAAATTCAATTTTAGTAACCACCTCAATAGGTGTGTCTAACTTATTTCCATCATTGTCTGGTATCTTTTTGCTTTTATTCTTGCAAGAAAATAATGCCAATAAGAGAATTAAAATTATTCTATTCATTATTTTTAGTTTTTAAATTTTAACACCATCTTTAAATAAATATTTCTTCTTTGCTGATAATAAATCAAAATTAGTATAATTTAAAGTCGTTTGTTCAAATACCAATTAAAAGCCTTTTTTATACCTTCTTCAAGCTCTATTTTATGTTGCCATCCGAGGTCATTTAACTTAGATACATCTGTAAGTTTACGCATAGTCCCGTCTGGTTTATCAGAGTTAAAGATTAATTTTCCATTAAAACCAATTATTTCCTTAACAGTTTCCGCAAGTTGGGCTATAGAAACATCTTTCCCTGTTCCTATATTAATATGTGTATTTCTAATTTCCTTTTCATTTTTATTATAGGTGTCTGAAAAATTTCTATTCTCCATAATAAATACACAAGCGTCTGCCATATCCTCAGACCATAAAAATTCGCGTTTAGGTTTACCTGTTCCCCAAATTTCTACACTTTCAGCCGATACACCAAATGTTGATAGATACACTTTTGCCTCTTCTATGGTTTTATGTTTCGTGTCTGATAAAACATCTTCAAAACGATCTTCACTTAAAAGTTTTGCTAAATGAATTTTTCTAACCAAAGCAGGTAGTACGTGTGATTTTTCTAGGTCAAAATTATCATTAGGCCCATATAAATTAGTAGGCATTACAGATATAAAATTGGTGCCATATTGTAAATTATAGCTTTCACACATTTTTATTCCTGCAATCTTAGCTATGGCATATGGCTCATTTGTGTATTCTAAAGTATCTGTTAATAAATAATCCTCTTTCATAGGCTGAGGACAATTTTTTGGGTAAATACAAGTACTGCCCAAAAACAAAAGTTTCTTTACATTGTTTTTATAACTTTGATGAATCACGTTATTCTGTATCATCAAGTTTTCATATATAAAATCCGCTCTATAAACATTATTTGCAATGATACCTCCAACTTTAGCTGCTGCTAAAAATACGTAGTCTGGCTTTTCGGTTTCAAAAAAGCGTCTTGTTTGCTCCGAATCTGTTAAATCGAGTTCTTTATGGGTTCTAACAATAGTGTTATTGTAACCTTTTGTGTGGAGGTTGTCTAATATAGCACTGCCTACTAAGCCTCTGTGACCCGCAACATATATTTTAGAATCCTTATGCATTTTTACTCAAAATAATTTTTGATTCTATAACCACCGTCCTGAAGGTATTGCTGTTTCTGCATTAATTTAAGATCACTAGACATCATATCTTCCACCAGTGCTGGTAAATCATATTCGGGTATCCATCCTAATTTTTCTTTTGCTTTTGTAGCGTCGCCTATTAGTAGATCTACTTCTGTTGGTCTAAAATATTTTTCATCAACTGCCACAACTTCTTTTCCAGTTTCAATTTGGTAATTGCCGTTGCATGACTTTATATAGCCTTTTTCATCAGAGCCTTTTCCTTTGAACTCTAGTTCAATTCCAACATGGGCGAAACACATTTTTATAAAATCTCTCACTGTAGTGGTTTTACCGGTTGCTATTACCCAATCTTCTGGCTCGTCGGCCTGAAGAATCATCCACATCATTCTTATATAATCCTTAGCGTGTCCCCAATCTCTTTGGGCATCAAGGTTTCCTAAGTAAATCTTGTCTTGCATTCCCAAAGCAATTCTTGAAGTGGCTCTGGTTATTTTTCTTGTAACAAAGGTTTCTCCTCTAATAGGAGATTCGTGATTGAATAATATGCCGTTACACGCATACATGCCATAGGCCTCTCGGTAATTGACTGTTATCCAATAAGCATACATTTTAGCTACTGCGTAAGGACTTCTCGGGTAAAATGGAGTGGTTTCTGTTTGTGGTACTTCTTGAACTTTTCCATAAAGTTCTGATGTTGAGGCTTGATATATTCGGGTTGTTTTTTCTAATCCTAACATTCTAACCGCCTCTAGTATTCTTAAGGTTCCTATACCATCTGCATTAGCAGTGTATTCTGGTGTTTCAAAAGACACGTGTACATGGCTCATTGCGGCTAGGTTATAGATTTCGTCTGGTCTTACATCCTGAATGATTCTTATGAGATTTGTACTGTCTGTTAAATCACCGTAATGCAAAAAGAAGTTTTGGTTTTCTTCATGAGGATCTTGATATAGGTGGTCTATTCTATCTGTATTAAAAAGCGACGATCTTCTTTTAACTCCATGTACTATATATCCTTTTTTTAGAAGAAATTCGCTTAAATAAGCGCCGTCTTGTCCTGTTACTCCTGTAATAAGTGCTATTTTTTTCATTATATGTAATCTTATTTAATATAGCTTATAGCTTGCAAAGGTAAACTTTTAATAAACTTTTGCGTCTCGTATTTTATAAACTGATGCTAATCTATTAGTTTATTTATTACTTCCTTAAGGCTTTCCTCCCATTTTTTAAACTTCTTGTAAACCCTTTGAGTTTCAATGTTATCTAACACACTATATTTAGGCCTTTTTGCTATTGTTTTAAAATTATCAGTTGGTGAAATATTTGTTTGCCTGTCTGGATATAGATTTTTCACTATTTCTTTAGCAAAACCATACCAAGTTGTGCTTCCTTGAGCTGAAAAATTATAAATACCAAATGGCAAATTATCTTCATTTACAATATGAAAAATAAAATGAGATAGATCTATACAACTCGTAGGTGTACCTATTTCCTCAGTGGTTACTTTTAAACTATTATTCTCTCCGATACGCTTAACTATTGTCTTAAAAAAATTTCTACCATAGACAGAATACAACCACGACGCTCTAATAATATAATGCTCTTTTAAAGCTTCCTTAATACAATATTCTCCTTTTAGTTTTGACTTTCCGTATTCATTGATTGGATTAGTCTTATCACTAATTGTGTATGGTGTTCTCTTTTTTCCATCAAACACATAGTCAGTAGAGATGTGTATAAGTTTTATGTTTTTTTCTCTACAGGTATCTGCGACATTCTTTGCACCTTCAACATTGATTAAAAACGCTTCTTTATTGTCTTTTTCTGCAGCTTCTACGTCAGTATATGCCGCACAGTTAACACAAAAATTAAAACTATGTTGAGCAAAAGCACTTTCAATACTTTGCCTATTGGTTATATCTACATCTTGCTTTGAATAGAACTTATATTTACAGGATTCTTGATTGACCAAATACTGTAATGTCTTACCCAACTGACCCTCGGAGCCTAAAACAGCAATATATTTCATAATTTGGCATTTTCAAAGGTTGGAAGTAATAAATCTTTCTCAGAAATTATTAGTTCGTTAACATCTGTAAAGCCCCAATCTACGTTTAACTTCTTGTCACTGTATATGACACCTGCCTCAGCTTTTTTATTGTAGTAATTATCACATTTGTAACTAAATATTGTCATGTCTTCTAAAGTAAAAAAACCGTGTGCAAAACCCTTAGGGATAAAGATTTGGGTTTTATTGGTTTCAGATAAAATTGTAGATATATGTTTACCGAAAGTTTTAGAGTCTGGTCTGAGGTCAACTACAACATCTAAAACACGTCCCTTTATAACTCTAACTAATTTGGCCTGTGCAAATTTCCCTGTCTGATAATGCAACCCTCTTAACACTCCCTTAGAAGATTGTGACTCATTGTCTTGTACAAAATTGATGTCTAATCCTGTGTTTTTATAAAATTTGTATTTGTTAAAACTCTCTATAAAATAACCTCTCTTATCTTTAAAAACCTCTGGTTTAATTATATAACACCCTTTTAATTTTGTTTCTTTTATTATCATTTTTCTTACTCAATCAATAGACTTAAAAGATGTTTACCATAACCACTTTTTGTTAATGATTTTATGGTTTTTTTAAATTGTTCCTTGTTGAT
This sequence comes from Winogradskyella pulchriflava, assembly GCF_042434315.1. Classification (NCBI taxonomy): domain Bacteria; kingdom Pseudomonadati; phylum Bacteroidota; class Flavobacteriia; order Flavobacteriales; family Flavobacteriaceae; genus Winogradskyella; species Winogradskyella pulchriflava. The sequence goes on from NZ_JBHLTQ010000001.1 coordinate 574,449, forward strand.
ATAGCCCATTTTATAGGCGGCTTCTTCTATTGCTCCTATTTTCAATCCTTGGCGTTCTTCTATGACCTGAACAAATTGCGAGGCTTGCATCAGCGATTTAAACGTACCTGTATCTAACCAAGCTGTACCTTTATCTAATACACTTACATTCAGTTTACCTTGGCTTAAATATATTTTATTAACATCTGTAATTTCTAACTCACCTCTTTTACTTGGCTTTATACTTTTAGCAATTTCTATAACTGAATTGTCGTAAAAGTAAATTCCAGGTACTGCATAATTAGATTTTGGCTTTAGCGGTTTTTCTTCGATTGAAACCGCTATCCCGTTTTTATCAAACTCAACCACACCATAACGTTCAGGGTCGTGAACATGATATGCATAAATAATTCCACCATCAGGGTCATTATTCTGTTGTAGTAAATCTGCAAGACCCGTACCATAAAAAATATTATCCCCAAGAATTAAGGCAACCTTGTCATCTCTTATAAAATCTTCGCCTATTAGAAAGGCCTCAGCCAATCCATTCGGTGATTCTTGTATAGCATATTGAAAGTTACAACCGTATTGTTTACCATCACCTAGAAGCCTTTTAAACAACGGTAGGTCTTGTGGAGTAGAAATGATTAAAATCTCGTTTATACCGGCCCACATGAGGGTTGATATAGGATAATAAATCATAGGTTTGTCATAGATTGGCATTAACTGTTTACTTACAGCTAGGGTTATTGGATGTAATCTTGTGCCAGAGCCTCCAGCTAAAACAATTCCTTTCATGCTTTCTCGTATTTATTCAGATACCATTCTACTGTTTTTAGGATCCCTGTTTCAAAATTTTCTTTAGCTCTCCAACCTAATTCATCTTCAACCTTTGAAGCATCTATCGCATATCTAAAATCATGTCCAGGTCTATCCTTAACAAAAGTTATTTGTTCCGAGTAGTTTTTTTTCTTTGGCCTAATTTCATCTAATATTTCACATATTTTATTAGCAATATATAGATTGTTCCTTTCGTTTTTGCCTCCAATATTGTAAGTTTCCCCTGATTTTCCATTTTGAAAAACTAAATCAATCCCTCTACAATGATCTTCAACATATAACCAGTCCCTTACGTTTTTACCATCGCCATATATAGGAATATTATCGCCATTTATAGCGTTTTTTATAATTGTTGGTATTAATTTTTCATCATGTTGCTTTGGTCCATAATTATTACTGCAGTTTGTGGTTACCACATTCATTCCGTAAGTGTGATGGTAGCTTCTAACTATAAAATCTGATGATGCTTTAGAGGCACTATATGGGCTATTTGGAGCATAAGGTGTCTGTTCTGTAAACAACCCTGTTTTTCCTAGAGTTCCATAAACCTCATCGGTTGAGATATGGTGAAATCTATTGTTCTCACAACCTTTTTTATATGAAAATGATGAATCCATCCAAAAAGACTTAGCGGTATTCAACAAGTTATAAGTGCCAAATATATTTGTGTTGATAAATGCGTCTGGACTTTTAATGGAATTATCTACATGAGATTCAGCTGCAAAATGTATTACATCTGAAATGTTATAGGTCGTAAATAATTTATTTACCAATTCCGCATCACAAATATCTCCCTTAATAAAAGTATAATTGGTATTACTTTCTACAGTGTTTAAATTAGAAAGCTTACCGGCATAGGTAAGCTTATCTAAATTTACAATTTTAATGTTTTGATATTTTTGTAAATAAAATAAAATAAAATTTGACCCTATGAAACCTGCTCCGCCAGATATTAATATGGTCTGGTTTTTATTCATAATCTTTAATGAATTTAAAAGCTTTCATAAACAAGAATGTAAGAACAATAATGGTCAGTGCTATAATAGGAAATAAAATCGAATACCTCTTTTCAAACTTTTTCTCAGGAGTTCCTATATCTTCAAAATTAGACAATACATCATAAAAATCACTTTTTGTAATTAATTGCTCGTCTAAACTTCTTATTGAATCTCTTAGTCTTATTTCTTGATTAAACAAATCATACTCATGAGTAACAGATTTTTCCTTGGTCATAGGAAGAAGCCCCTCTATGCTTATTTTTCCACCTTCTTCTGATTCAGTCTTTAGGACTTGTAAATATATTTGTTGTAAACTATCACTCCGTTCTAATTGTTTTATATATGTCTCTCTTTTAATCTTAAATGACTTATCTCTTAAGTCTTTGAGTTTCTCAGAATATTGATTTTTAAAAGTTTTTTCAAAGCCTTTATCCAAACTAACGAAAATATCTTTTTTATAGGATTCCGCAGTAATAGAAAAAGTACTCCCTGATAACACATTTCTATTTTCGATGAAACTTTCATATGTTAGTTCTTGACTTTGTGCCAAGGTACTATCTATTCCTTTTATATAGGTGTCATATTCCACCAAAAGATCGTTCGGTGTTTCTGGACCTATTTCTATATCAAAAGCAATTAATTCTTTTGCTACAACACTATCAAATTCAAATATTTTTGACAACTGATTATAATCTTTTGCTTTAATCAAGGCGTTAAAATATTCTACATTATTCGCTAGTTGGTATTTTGAATCAAAATAAGGCTTTACCAACATACTAGACACAAAAACAGGTTTGCTTAATTTCTCTATAATAAAACCAGCTATTGCCGCCAGCATTAAAATGACAAGAACCGTTTTAATATTATTTACTAATGGTTTTAGAGAATATATAATTATTGAAAAAAGTGTCCTAAAAACCTTACCTATAAAACTAAATAGTTTTTCAAACATTTTGCCAATAGCAATAAAAAGCTGCCCTAAATCTACTTCTTCGGTCTGCTCTCCTTGTGGTAATTTTTCACTCATTTTCTATGAATTAAATATTTGTTCTAATATCTTTTTTGTTATTACATATGTAGGTTTAACTCCTGAGGCCCCTAAACCTCCAGATGCTAAAGTACTCCCTGTTTCTAATGGGTTGTCACTGGCATAATATGCATATCTAACTTTTACATCTTCATTAATACTTCCTCTAACTTTGGATGCTGCTTGTATAGCTTTTTGGTAATGCGCACCTTCCATCTCTAAACCTATAACATTCCAAGTGGATTTTTTAAAGAATTTCAAAATCTCTTTATTCTGTAGTGATGTTCCTAAAACGGTGACCATAGTGCCCTCAAAAACATCAACTCCGCAATCTAACAAATCACTTTTACTTAATTCGTTTTTAAATGGGTAATTATCGGCCGTTCCTTCAAAAATATGGGCAGAAGGAATCATAACATCTCCTTTCCCTCCTTCAAGAATACCTGCTTTACCCATAATTGAAATAGACTTAACATTTAAATGTACGTTTTTACCGTCCACTTTTATTGGCTTCAAAAATTCATCTAAAGTCTCATAGGCTTGTTCACCAAAAGCATAGTCCATTACAAAGATAACAGCCTTGTCATCCTTATTTGATTCTGCATACTTAAAGTCAGTTTTAGAAAAATCTATTTTATCTGTGTCAAATATTTGCACATCTATGTTGGTTCCTGAAGTATCTTTAATATAGATCATTCCGTTTTGCAACGCAGATTTTTCTACTTTATTGCGTTGTGTTAAATTTTTAGAATCGCTTAAAGTTTCAAAAACCTCAAAAATATCCTTTTTAGCTTCAGCACCCTTTAATGCGCTTTTAGCAAAAAGTGAATTCATAACACTATGCATATTCGCACTAATTATATGGATTGGTCGTTCCAACAAGCCATTTTTGTGCAGCACAGATTTAATGGTGTCTGCCCAAGCTTCACCGTGAATATGGTGACCTAGACGCTCTCTTAAAACCGGACTAAATGTTATGGTTCTCTTTTTGTTGTTAATGATTTCTTCTATCGCCAATTTACCCAACCAATAAACAATGTGAAGCAAACGCTCTGGTTGATTTTCTCTAGCAAATTTAGGGTACGCTTCTGTTAGTTCGTTAAAAGTTCTTCCTAAAATATTTGCCGTATGTGTAATGGCAATTTCTCGCTCTTTTTGATTAAGCTTTTTAGTAGATGTAACTGCGCTTTCTAATTTTTGCCAATCCCTAACTGTACCACCTTCTTCATCAATAATAATGCGTTTGCTAATTTTATGAGACTCAACGAATAGAAAAGTAAGATGCGTCAAGATATCATAGATTTCTGAACGCCCTCTTGTAATTTCAATATTCATTTGTTCATCGTCAATACGGTAACAATTACGACGTCTTTTGGGTGGAATTATAGGTTTAAAATGCGAATTAGCGTAACCTTCATCACTTGTTAGGTTGATAAACGTACACTCTTCTATACCTTGAGGTAAGCGGTCTATAACATATAATAAGCCTTCTAGCTCGGCTTTTTCATCTGCAATTGAACCATAGATTTCTGGGCGTAATAATAATAGAGCTTCGCGCAATGTTTCACCTGAAACTCCCATTGGTTTATAAAACCCACGATTAAACAAGTGACGCATCGTAATATACATGCGTTCTATTGCATTAGAGCTTTCTTGAGCTCTCGTTCTTTCATGTCTCTTTTTTGTTGTACTCATACGTTATTTTAACCTACAAATATAGCTTTATTTAGTTAATTGAAACTCATATATTTTGTCCGCAATTTTCCTATCGTTTGAAAGTCTTGGTATTTTATTTTGCCCTCCTAATTTACCTATAGATTTCATATAGGTTTGAAATCCTCCTTTTTTAACTTTAGTTACCTTTAAAGGCCTCAACACCTTACCCACTATCAAATCTAAATAATAACTGTTTTGTTTTTGAAGTGATTCCTCTAGGTCTTTAATGAATTTTAATTCGTCTTCAGGCTCGTTTTCAAACTCAACAAACCATTCGTGATACGGTAAGCCTTCTTTGGGATTAATTTGTGGTGCAACAGTAAATTCATTTACTGAAATAGGAGTGTTTTCTGTGGCCTCCCTTAAGGCTTGTTCAACTTCTTTGCCAATAACATGTTCGCCAAAAGCGGAAATAAAATGTTTTATTCTGCCACTAACAATAACTCTATAAGGTGTTAGCGAAGTAAACTCAACAGTGTCTCCAATATTATATGCCCAAAGACCTGCAGTTGTAGAGATAATCATTACATAATTCAATCCAAGCTTTACATCTTTTATTGTAATTCGTTTAGGATTGTCTTCAAAAAAATGTTCTGCTTCAACAAATTCGTAAAAAATACCAGAGTTTAGCTGAAGCAACATTCCTTTTTCATCTTGTTTGTCTTGAAATGCAAAAAAACCTTCACTAGCTGGATACAATTCTATACTATCAACCTTTCTGCCTATTAAGTTTTCAAACTTTGCGCGGTAAGGTTCATAATTAACACCTCCGAAAATAAAAAGGTTAAAGTTTTTAAATATATCACCTACTTTTTTGTTCTTCTTTTCAATGAGTTTTTCAAAATACATCTGTACCCATGATGGTATTCCAGAAATCACAGTCATATTCTCATCTTCTGTTTCGTCTACAATGGCATTTACTTTGGTTTCCCAGTCTTCAATGCAATTAGTTTCTAGAGTAGGCATTCTGTTTTTTTGAAGATATTTAGGAACGTAATGTGCCACAATGCCTGACAATCTTCCAAGTTTGATTCCGTTTTTTTCCTCGAGAATTGGACTTCCCTGAAGAAAAATCATTTTGCCATCTACAAACTTAGCATTGCCTGTTTCGTGGATGTATAACAGAATTGCATTTCTTGCTGCTTCAACATGTGTTGGCATGCTTTCCTTTGTAATTGGAATATATTTTGCACCAGATGTGGTTCCTGAGGTTTTGGCAAAATAAACAGGCTTTCCTTTCCAAAGAATGTCTTTCTCTCCAGCTACTACACGTTCTACATAAGGTTTTAATTCTTCGTAATCTCTTATAGGAACTTGAGCCTTAAAATCTTCATATGTTTTAATAGTGCCAAAATTATGGTCCTTGCCAAAAACTGTTTCTTTTGCTTCTATTATAAGGCTTTGAAAGACTTTGTTTTGTGTTTCAACAGGTTTGGATGCCCATTTCCTAATACGCTTGGCTATAAGGCTGGCAAAAGGTTTCGAAAGTGCTGCTTTAACCGATGGCATTACTGAAAATCAATAAAATTAGTTGGATTTACAGGATAACCCTTGCTCCAAAGTTCAAAATGAAGGTGTGGCCCTGTACTTAATTCGCCTGTACTACCAGACATGGCAATAACTTCTCCTGCTTTAACCAAATCTCCTTGTGTTTTTGTTATAGCAGAATTGTGTTTATAAACAGAAATCAATTCCTGATTGTGCTCTATAATTACCACATAACCCGTTTCTACTGTCCATTCTGCAAATATAACCGTTCCGTCTGCAGTGGCTTTTACAGGTGTTTCCGTTGCTACAACCACATCTACTGCAAAATGTTTTTCTTCAATATTGTATCCTTCTGATATTGTGCCATTAACTGGCGGAAACAACACAAAGTTTACTTGGTTAGACGACTCTTCAAATAAATTGTATTTGTCTTCTTTTTCGACTTTTTCCCTCAACAAAGAATCTTCTTTATTAGTTGACACCTGAATAATATCCAAATCATTTTTTGCGGCTTCTATAATAGAGTCTCTATTAAACTCTACAGTCGTCACATCTCCTGTTAATACCTTGCGGATTGAGGCGTAATAACGCTTATTTAATTCTAACTCCTGAACCAGAGAATCTGTTTTGTAATTAAGCATAGACGCTTCTTTCTTTAATTTTGCCGAAGAATAACCTGGAATATATTCGCGCAGAGGAGTGAATGCAATTAATAAAATGGTAAAAAATACAAGGAAAATTGCTGAAAGCGAAGTAAGCACAAAAACATTAAGTCGTGTTAACTTAATAGCAAACCGTTCTTCAAAAGTATCTTCATTTAATATAACGAGACGATACTTATGAAGTAGCTTCTTAGCAAATTTCTTTTCTTTCTTTTCCTTTTTTGGCATCAGAACAAAATTAGTTAAAATAGTGAAATAGCACTATCAATAAGTGCTAAAGTTGGCTTTACAACGTTATATTTAAACTATAATTACTAACTTTGTAATCTAAATTTAAAATTATGAGTTTAAGCATTGTCCCATTAGCAATTGGAGCTCCTCAGATAATTCTGATTGTAGTTGTTGTTTTGTTACTCTTTGGAGGAAGAAAAATTCCTGAATTAATGAGAGGTTTAGGTAGCGGCATCAAAGAATTTAAAGATGCAAGTAAGGAAGATCCTGCGGAAGGTAAAGAAAAAGAATAGTATATATTCGTAACATAAAAAGTAAAGCCAACTAAATTAGTTGGCTTTTTTTATTACTTGATAGTTATAGATTTAATCATGGATTCTAACTCAAAAACATATTCTCGCTTGTTTAAAGATGGTGCATACACATATCCATCTGCAATTAAATAACGCTTGTTTACCTTATCCTCAATGGCATAAGTTATAAATGGTCCAGCCATGGTATAGCCTTTCATCTCCCAAAGACCTCTTACCTCATAAGCAGGTTTGTTGTCTATAATCGTATTAAAAAGTGCAGGCGCATAAGCATCTTCTACAGCCATATATATACCATCTTCACCTGGAATTCTTGTTTTAGTTATCTCATCGCGCATCTTTACAATATCTACGACAGTGCTGTCTTGTGAAATGGTTTCCATTGGCACTTCGTATAACATCAACTCTATGGTTTTTGTATTACTTAGGTTTTTTCTAACCCAAATAAAGTCATCTTCAGCTTTTGCAATTCTATAAACTGATGGCATATTAATAGTTATACCAAGATTCTTTTCAACCTTGTTGATATCCAATAAAGACAGTTTTATACGTCTTTGTTTTTCATTAACTTCTTCTTTATTAAAAGCATCTATAATCTTTTCTTTGTTTTCTTTTAACTGAGAAATGATTTCCTGATTTGTTTTTCCACTGACAACAACGACAGTTTGAGGTTTAGCGTAAACTTCATTTGCAATTTTAGTTGCGGATTGCTCTGCTCCTTTTTCAATTTTAAGTATAATTCTGCTTCGTGTAGCAAAACCATCAAAAACTTGAGGTGGAATTTGTTTTAAGTCGAACATTGGCTCTTCAACAGGTAAGCCGTTTAGTGGCGCTGCAAAAATTTTTCGGATGTCTTCACCCACATTTCCTTCCCATAATAAGTTATCTACTACAATTGAGATGGTGTTTAGTTTACCATTGGATCCTGGTAAATATGCTTGTTTGTCTTCCTTGCTGTTCTCTCCACATGCCAAAAAAAGCACACAGCAAAATACGGTGAATAAAGCTCTCATAAATTTTAAAATTTTGTCGGTTTATTTATTGAGACACAATGAGTGTCATTCCTATTTTCAATTTGTTACCACTAATATCATTCCAATCTTTAAGATTTTGGACAGAAACTCCAGAAAATTTTTGAGAAATACTCCATAAAGAGTCTCCAGACCTTACTACGTAAGTCTTTTTGTCTTTGGTATTAACCACCTTTTTTGTTGTCGTGGGACTAGATGTAACACTTGGGTTTCTAGGATATATCGTTAACCGCTGTCCTATTTTGAGATTGTTGCTTCTCAATCCATTCCATCGTTTTATTTGGCTTACCCTTACTCCGTATTGTCTAGCAATTTTACCTAAATAATCACCACTCCTAACACGATAACTTATTTTGGTGTCCGCATTGAACAGTTGTGGCAATGGTTTTTCGCGCTTATCAAACTCTATTTTTGCAAACTTATAGATTTTATCTTCGTTTGCTGTAAAAATTCCAACAGCTTCTCTTGGCAAACGTAACGTATAGGTTTTGCCTTCAACTTTTGGGATAACATCAAGCTTGTATGAAGGATTTAAAAATTGAAGCTCCTCTATTTTAACACCTGTTGTTTCGGCAACCTGATCTAAAGATATCATGTGTTTTACATGTACAGTATCCGTTTGTATATGTTGAAAAGGTGGTCGTTCTGGTTTAAAACCATGCTCATTAGCAAATTCAAAAATGTACATTGTTGCTAAAAAAGCTGGTACATAACCAGCTGTTTCTCTTGGTAAATTCTGACGAATATTCCAATAATTCTTGTAGCCTCCTGAGCGTCTTATCGCTTTATTTACGTTACCTGGTCCTGAATTGTATGCCGCTAAAGCTAAGTCCCAATCACCAAATATTCTATACAACCTCGACAGATATTGTGCTGCCGCAGTTGTGGATTTTATTGGGTCGCTGCGGTCATCTACATAACTGCTTACATCTAATTTGTGTTCCTTCCCTGTACCATACATAAACTGCCACAAACCTGTTGCTCCAACACGTGATCTTGCCCTTGGTTTTAAAGCAGACTCCACAATGGCAAGATACTTCATCTCTAAAGGTATGTTGTAATTGTCAAATTCTTGCTCAAACATCGGGAAATAGAAATGGCTCAAACCCATTAAACGCTCTAAAGACGTTCTTCTGTGCTTTAAATAGCGCTTTATCACACTTTCTAAAGATGGGTTATATTCCACATTAAAAGGTGTTCTAGCATTAAGGCGTTTTAGCCTTGCCTTTAAGGTGTCTGTAGTTAATTCAGGATAATCAATAGGCTCATAAGTGAGTTCTGTTACAGATTTGTAAATGGTATCGAACAAAGCATTGCTATACAATTCCTCTAACCATTTTTGATCTAATTCTACTGCTTCAGGTAAATCTTGCAGGTTTTTAATGCCTAGTGAATCGATTTCAGCAGGAATTGTTTTTTGTGGCGCAATAAGCTTACCATCTATAACAGAATCTTTAACAACTGTAAGTGTTGGTTGTTTTGCAATACTATCCGTTTTGGTTTGAGCGAACCCAAAAGATACAACCATACAAAAGCAAGCTAACTGAAAGGTTTTAATGGTCATAATAATTGATTGAGTATATTAAGTTCTTAACGTTGTTAGTGCTAAAAATAGTATTTTTTATGAGTTCTAGCTCAAAATAGCCGCAATACCTGGTAAAGTCTTTCCTTCTAAACTCTCTAGCATGGCTCCTCCACCTGTACTTACATAGCTCACTTTGTCCTCAAAACCAAATTGTTTTACTGCGGCAACAGAATCACCACCACCAACTAAAGAAAACGCTCCGTTTTTGGTTGAAGCCGCAATTGAGTTACCTAAAGCAATTGTTCCTTTAGCAAAACTTTCTAGCTCAAAAACACCTAGTGGACCATTCCATAAGATAGTTTTGCATTGCTTCACCACATCGTCAAAATTTTGTAACGATTTTGGCCCAGCATCTAAACCTTGCCAACCATCAGGTATCTGTTTTACATCACAAATTTGTGTGTTAGCATCATTACTAAAAGCATCTGCCGCAACAACATCTACAGGTAAATGGATTTTTACTCCTTTAGCTTCAGCTTGCTTCATAATGTCTAAAGCCAACTCCATTTTATCGTCTTCACAAATGGAATCTCCAATCTTTCCTCCTTGTGCTTTTATAAAGGTAAAAGTCATTCCGCCTCCAATAATTAAATGATCTACCTTATCTAAAATATTTTCTATTACCGTAATTTTCGAAGACACCTTTGCTCCACCAAGCACAGCCAAAACAGGCTTTTCTCCATCTTCCATCACTTTTTTAATACTTTCAATTTCCTTGGCTAATAATTGCCCAAAGCATTTTGCGTCTGGAAAAAACTCTGCAACAATGGTAGTAGAGGCGTGAGCTCTGTGAGCTGTTCCAAAGGCATCATTAACATAAATATCTCCTAATTTTGAAAGCTGTTTAGCAAAATCTTTATCTCCTTTTGTCTCTTCCTCGTGAAAACGTAGATTTTCAAGTAATAAAATTTCACCTGATTGTAATGCATTTGCCTTTTCTTCAGCTTCTGATCCTACACAATTTGAAGAAAACTTTACTTCAACACCTAATATATCTTCAATTTTTGGAATAATATGTTTTAGAGAAAACTCATCTTGCACACCTTTTGGTCGTCCTAAATGCGACATTAAAACACAACTTCCGCCATCTTCTAAAATTTTAATGATTGTGGGTTTCGCTGAAACAATTCTAGTTGCATCGGTAACTTCGAAATTATCATTTAAAGGCACATTAAAATCTACTCGGATTAGTGCTTTTTTATCTTGAAAGTTGAAATCGTTTAGAGTCTTCATAAGTTTTATTAAAAGTATATCAATGATTTAATTAAGTCAACAAATATAAAGATTAGAAAGCATAAAAAAATTACATAGTTTTGCCTTATGCAATTTTCTGAAGTTTTAGGACAAAAACACATTAAAAATCACCTTACAACAAGTGTTGATGCTGGCAGAATTGCCCATGCCCAATTATTTGTTGGTCCAGAGGGTTCGGGCACATTGCCTATGGCACTGGCTTACGCACAGTATATACTTTGTGGTAATAGTAATGGCGAAAATAAAGGTGGTAATGATGCTTGTAATTTGAAATTTAAAAACTTTTCACATCCAGATTTACACTTTGCATTTCCTGTTACCACTAGCGACAAAGTAAAAAGCAAACCTGTTTCTAGCTTTTATTTAGAAGAATGGAGGCAGCTTCTAGATCAACAACCTTATGGCAATTTATTTGATTGGTACAAGCTTCTTGGAGTAGATAATAAGCAAGGGCAGATAGGTGTTGACGAAGCACTTGAAATTGTAAAATCGCTTTCACTAAAATCTTATGAAGGAGGTTACAAAGTGATGATTATATGGATGGCTGAAAAAATGAACACTTCTGCTGCCAATAAGCTTTTGAAGTTAATTGAGGAACCGCCAGAAAAAACCATATTTATTCTTATTGCTGAAGATGAAGAGCAAATTATAAACACTATAAAATCGCGTTGCCAGATATTGCATTTTCCTCCTTTGGCAGAGGAAGCAATTACTAAGGCATTAGTGAAAAATTATCATATTGAAACGTCTGTTGCCACTAAAATTGCACACCAAGCAAATGGTAATTATAACAAAGCTTGTGATTTAATCTATCAGGACAGTGAAGATATTCAATTTGAAAAATGGTTTATTCTTTGGGTGCGTTCTGCATTTAAAGCCAAAGGGAACAAAGCGGCTATTCACGATTTAATTTCCTGGTCTGAAGAAATTGCAAAAACTGGCCGAGAAACCCAAAAGAAGTTTTTAGACTTTTGCCTTAACTATTTTAGGCAAGCACTACTTCTTAATTATAAAGCTAATAGTTTGGTTTATTTTGAGCCTAGGTCTGAAAGTTTTAAACTCGAAAACTTTGCTCCTTTTGTTCACGACTCAAATATTTTAGAAATTTCTGATGAATTGCAAGATGCCATTTATCATATAGAACGAAACGGTAACCCTAAGATTATTCTTACAGATTTATCTATCAAACTTACCCGTTTACTCCATAAAAAAAGCCAAGCATAGGCTCGGCTTTTTCTAGTAATTAAATAGTGTTTATTCTTCAGTTGTGTCTTCTTCTTCTGAAGTGTTTTTTGCTTCTTCGTCTTTGCTCTCGTCAGCTTTAGCACCATAATCTAAATTAATGGCTTTAATTACCTCTTTGGTAATATCATTAGCTTCTGCTCCGTATAAAACACTTCCCGCCTGATTTTTTCCTAATATAAAGGTATAACCGTTCTTTTTGCCGTAACCGTCTACGAAATCATTAACTTTTGAAATCACAGAATCCATTTCCTTATTAAAACCTTGTTCCATCAATTGCTGCTCATATTGCATTTGTTGTTGAACTGGTTGCCACTTCTGTTGAAATTTTTGTGATTCTTCCTCTTGCTTTCTTAAAGACATTTTACTCAATTGCATTTGAATCGTCTGTACTTCCATTTGGTACACTCTTCCAATACTATCTCTTCGTTTTGAAAATGCATTGTTTTGATCTTCATATTTTTTTTCAATGTCTATTTTCATCTGATAATCATTTATAACATCTCCATTGTCAATAAATGCTAATTTTTGTTGTTCTTGGCAAGATGAAAATGCCACCAAAGCTATTAATACTATAATTACTCTTTTCATATTTTGTTATAATTAAATTTTTGCAAATGTATAAAAGTTAGGTTGTGATTTCCTTATTTTTTCAACTATTGACAGTATCTATAAAGAAACCCGTTTTGTATTTTTATAATCTATAATAAATTAAGCTAAATAAAGGGCTCTAAGAGCACTTTGGTTTTAAGAGCGTGTATATAACATTTCAAACACCGTTCTCTTTGTAGTCGCTCTTAAATTAAGAATTTAAACTTTTAATAATGTAAATATGGGATGAATATTCCTTAGTTGACTTTCCTTTTGCATTTGAACGCATTCCAATCCAAAATGCTTTAAAGAAATTCATAAATCCTGATTTATACTTTTCTGAAAGTAAACTCACATAATAAGCGTCAAAAATCATCGGTAAAGTTTTAACCAAAACCAGATCGTGCTTTTTAAATAATTTTGAAATCGATGTTTTAGAAAAATGCCAAAGGTGTCTTGGTACATCATAAGCCGCCCAAAAGTTTTTGTAATGTTCGGCATCATAACTTTTATAATTAGGAACAGCAATCACCAAAGTCCCGTTGGGTTTTAAAAGCGATTTAAATAAAGTTGTATGCATTTCTAAATTTGGCAAATGTTCTAATACATGCCAAAGGGTAATAACATCAAAACTGTTTTTCTTTAAAGTTTCTAAATGTGAAATATCAAAAACCGAATTTTGTGTTTTGCTATTTGCAATGCTTCTGGCTTTTTCGTTCGGTTCCACTCCAACTACATTCCAATTATCACTTTTTGCGGTTTCCAAAAAATCTCCTGTGCCACATCCAATGTCCAATAGATTTTTTGATTCTGAATTAAAAGAGTTAATCAGTTTCAATTTTCGTTTTAAAGAAATACTTCTAACTAGATGATACACTTTTTCAAACAGATTTCGTTTAGAATCTGTGTGCGAAATGTAATCTTCACTTTTATAATAGTTTGAAAGCTGATCTGCTTTTGGCTGAGGAAATGTCTCCAACATATCCAATTCTTTATTATATAACAATTGAAATTCTTCTCCTGAAACAGAATGGTCTTTAACAGTTAAATGTGTTGGTTTGTTATTCATATTTAGATTCTGAAATACGTTCAGAATGACAAATTATATGTTTTTTCGCTAAAACGTTCCACGTGGAACATGTTTTTTATCGTCCCAAATACACTAATAAAACAGAAATATCATTTGGTGAAACACCACTTATTCTAGACGCCTGAGAAATGGTTACGGGTTGTATTTCGGAGAGTTTCTGCCTTGCTTCCATACTCATAGACTTTAATTTAGAGTAATCGAAATCAGAAGGAATCTTCACGTTTTCTAATCGGTTTAATTTATCTGCATTATTCTTTTCCTTCTCTATATAACCAGAATATTTAACTTGAATTTCTGCCTGCTCAATAACCTCAGCATCTAATTTATGGTCTTGAATATAGGTCTCGACGGCTTCAAATTTCCTAACATCATCTATAGTAATATTAGGCCTAGCAAACAGCTTAAACATTTTATCTTGTTGTTTTACTGGCGCGGATTTTTTTGATTCTAAAACAGGGTTTGCCTCTTCTGGTTTTACACTAGTATCTTTAAAAAATTGAACAAAAGCATCAGATTGAGATTTCTTTTCCTCCATTCGTTTAAGTCGCTTTTCTGATGCCAAACCAATTTTATAACCTTTAGGAGTGAGTCTAAAATCGGCATTATCTTGTCTAAGCAATGTTCTATATTCTGCCCTTGAGGTAAACATTCTGTAAGGCTCTTCAGTGCCTTTAGTAATTAAATCATCTATTAAAACACCAATATATGCTTCATCTCTCTGCAAAGTGAAAGCCTCTTTTTCGTGAACTTTTAAACTCGCATTAATTCCTGCCATTAACCCTTGAGAAGCTGCTTCTTCATAACCTGTAGTACCGTTAATTTGACCAGCGAAATACAAACCTTCCACTAACTTAGTTTCTAAGGTGTGCTTTAATTGCGTAGGTGGAAAATAATCATATTCTATAGCATAACCTGGTCTAAAAAATTTGACATTTTCAAAACCAGCCACAGAACGCAATGCTTTAAACTGAACATCCTCTGGAAGCGAAGTTGAAAACCCATTTACATAAACCTCAACGGTATTCCAACCTTCTGGTTCAACAAACAATTGGTGTCTGTCCTTGTCTGCAAAACGATTAATCTTATCTTCTATTGAGGGACAATATCTTGGGCCAACACTTTTTATTCTACCATTAAACATTGGCGAACGATCAAAACCTTCTCTTAGCAAATCATGAACCAATTCGCTTGTGTAAGTCATATAACAAGAACGTTGATCTTGAAGCGGTTTCGTTATATCTAAATATGAAAACTTCTCTGGGTTTTCATCACCAGGTTGTTCTATCATTTTAGAATAATCTAAAGATCTTCCATCAACTCTTGGTGGTGTTCCAGTCTTCATTCTACCTGAATCAAAACCAAGACCAACTAACTGTTCTGTTATTCCTGTTGCTGCTTTTTCGCCAGCTCTTCCACCACCAAAATTTTTATCACCAATATGAATTAAACCATTCAAAAACGTTCCATTAGTAAGTACTACTGATTTTGCTTTTACTTCAATCCCAAGAGAAGTTTTAACACCAACGACTTTGTGATTCTCAATCAATAAACCCGAGACCATTTCTTGATAAAAATCAAGGTTAGGTGTATTTTCTAAAAGCATCCTCCAATCTTCTGCAAAACGCATTCTGTCGGACTGAACCCTTGGACTCCACATTGCTGGGCCTTTAGATTTGTTGAGCATTTTAAATTGTATTGCAGACGTGTCTGAAACAATTCCGCTATAACCACCAAGTGCATCAATCTCTCTTACAATTTGTCCTTTTGCAATTCCTCCCATTGCGGGATTGCAAGACATTTGCGCAATATTTTGAAGGTTCATTGTAATTAACAATGTTTTACTTCCCATATTAGCAGCAGCAGCAGCAGCTTCGCTACCAGCATGACCAGCACCAACAACTATAACATCATAAACATCGTTAAACATAATTCAATTTAATTTTGTTCCACGTGGAACAATTATAATTCTAAAAAATTCAGTTTGCAAAGATACATCGAAATAGCGATAAGTACTAACGCTTAGATAAGTAGTAATTCTCTTTTGAACGCATTAACTGCTCGTCTTCGTCAGATTTGTCCTTATATCCACAGTAATGCAAAACACCATGAATAATTACTCTTGACAATTCATCTTCAAATAATTCATTAAAATCAGAGGCATTTTCTTTAACACGATCTACGGAAATATAAATATCGCCATGTAGTTCTTTTCCTACTGAATAATCAAAACTAATAATGTCGGTTAAGGTGTCGTGTTCTAAAAAATCCACATTGATTTTATGTAAATAATCATCCGAACAAAAGATGTAATTAATCTCTCCTTCTTTGCAGTTTTCTTCTATAATTGTATTGGAAATCCATTTAGACAATTGTGTTTCGTTATCTAAATTAAAATCGGTTTCGTAGTTAAAACTAATCATCGGTGTTTTTAAAATACTCTAAAATCTTTTTCTTAAAATGATTTTGCAAAGGTAAGGCTTGACGGTTTAAAATCTCAGTAGTATTAAAATATTGTTTAGCCATTTGAATTTGATTGGCATTAGCTGGTTGAAATTCCTTTTTATTGGTTTCAGACTCTCGCTTGGTATCTTGTCCTTGTATAAATGTTGCATTTTCCAATTTCAAAAGCTGATGTTGCAAATCCATCATTTTTTGCAACGTTTGGTTTGTAAAACCATAATTTAATAAATCTAACTCC
The DNA here is from genome assembly GCF_042434315.1 of Winogradskyella pulchriflava. Taxonomy (NCBI): domain Bacteria; kingdom Pseudomonadati; phylum Bacteroidota; class Flavobacteriia; order Flavobacteriales; family Flavobacteriaceae; genus Winogradskyella; species Winogradskyella pulchriflava. Next base: position 591,192 of record NZ_JBHLTQ010000001.1, read on the forward strand.
ACCTCTTCCATTTGCTTAATGAGTTGTCCTGCGGATTCAATTTTACCTTCCTTAGAAAGTCTGTCTTCTAGAGCTTGTCTCAGTTGTTGTTGTTGCTGATAAATTTTAAACAGTTCTGCATTTTGCTCTTCGTTTCCACCTTCTCCATAACCATCATTTTTTCCATCATTGCCATCGGTTCCGTTTCTTCCATCTTTACCATTTTTTCCTCCTTTACCGTCCTTTCCGTCACTATTTTGATTGCCTTCTCCATTTTGGTTGCCGTTTTGTCCATTCTGTCCACCTTCTCCTCCTTCACCTTGTTGCTCTCCACTTTGTCCGTTCTTTCCGCTTTGTCCACTTTCTCCTTCTTCGCCTTCTTTACCTTGCTCTCCAGGTTTTTTTCCTTCACCTTCTTTTCCCTCTTGTCCTTCTTGACCAGGTTTTTCTCCTTCTCCTTCCTTGCCTTCTTCACCTTTTTTACCCTCTTCATTTTTCTTAACACCTTCCTCCATCTGCTTATTCAGCTCTTCTTGACTCATAATAATATCTGGCAACTGCTGACCTCCACCTTCGCCAGATCCTGGAGAAGCATTCATCTCCATTTCCATATTATCTAAAACATCACTTAAAAAACTTGCCAATTCATTACTTGCCGTAATTGCATATTGTTGTGAAGAAACACCTTGATACAATCTATTTTCTGTTAGCTGTCCAAGTGCTTTATCAATATTGAAATACACTTCTGTAATTTGGGAGTTTACTTTCTCTGAAATCTTAGGTTGGCGTAAGGACAACGCAAACAAGCTATCGTCTATATGCTCAAAATGTTCCCTAAGATTACTTTGGGCAATAATATACTTTCCGTATTTATTATTATTAATATCTATACTCTCAAAAGTGTTCATAAGATCCTCTTGGTCAAATGAATACAGTAATAAATTCTCTAAAATTTGACGGAGTGTATCAATATCCTCAGATGCTTGATCTCCGCCTCCACCACCTCCACCAAGCATAGACATCATCTTCTCGCTCATTTCTTTCATCTTCTTGGCCGCTTTCTTTTGCTTTTCCTGTGCTTTTTGCTGTTGTTCCTGTGCTTCTTGAGGCTTTTGTTCGCTTTCGCTTTGTTCCTTCTTCTCTAGGGCTTCTTTAGCTTCTTTTTGATCAAATTTAACACCATCTTCTAAAAATTCGTCAACAGGAACTTTCATTGGTTTTTGAAGTCGTCTGTCTTCTTGTTTTAACTCTTCAATATCTTTTTGAAGCTTTTCAAATTCCTTGTTTAACTCCTCTTGATTTTCTTTTGTGTTTTCCTCTTTTTTGTTTGAAAGTTCTTCTTGCTTCTTGGATAACTCCTCTAATTGATTAGCAATTTTCTCCGCCTTTTTCATCACATAAAAACGCTTGGTCAACTCTAAGAGTTGTTGCATACTACGTTTCTTGTTTTTGTTTTGCTTGGCTAATTCTTCAAGTTTTTGAGTAAATTCTTCTTTGTTAATTTTATCCTTTAACTGCTCCAGTTCTTCTAAAAGTTTTTCGTCTTTTTTGAGTTGTTCTTCATTCTCTTTTAAGCGCTCTTTTAAATCTTCTTTAAACTGATCTTCTTTCTTCTCTTCTTGAAATTCTTCTAAATTATCCTGAAGCTTTTTGTTGAAGTTTTTCATCAACTGCTCTTGTTGCTTCTGACGCTTTAAAAAGTCTTCAAACTTCTTTTTATCATTAAAATTGAGCTGTTGTTTTTCCATTTGCGTTTTGGAAAATTCCTCAAGTTTTTTGTCTTGCTCTTGCAGCTTTTCAAAAGTCTTACCGATGTTTTTAATCGTTTCGTTTTGTTCTTGTAACTGCTTCTGCTCTTCCTCTTCTTTTGTTAATTTTCTATAATTAAACACACTGCTTTTTGTGCGCTTATAATTATGTAATGCGTCGTTATCAAAAACCTCAAAATAAAGCTGATAACTTACTCCTTCTTCTAAATTAAACTGATTAGGGAACGCACTTACAAACTCACTGAAGTTAGATTTGGAAATTGCAATTGGCTCAACGGTCTTTTTGGATTCATCATCAGACGGATAGTACACAAGGTTTAATCGTGTTAAGCCAAAATCATCACTTGCCTGACCATAGAAATACAAGCTTTGTTGATCTGTAGAATCCTTTTGAACTTTTATACTCAACTCAGGACTTAAATCCTTAACAACACTAATACTATAAGCTAAATTTTCGTAATCTTTAAGATTGTCATTGCTTGTTGAAATACTATAATTATAGTTTCTATATAATTGCTTTGAGGCTTCAAACTTTCCGCTTTCATTTTGTACAAAACTCAAAGTGTCATCTGCATATATATTAACTTCGTTTGTAGATTTTGTTAGTGCCTTCCAAGTGACTTTTGTGCCTTCAGGAATTACAGCAGAACCTGTACTCTTCAATACCTCATCCTGCTTTTTGGTATATACAGGATAGTCTAAAATCATTTCAAAATTTACCAAATTAGGCGTATTAACCACCTTTAACTGGTAAGATTTGGAATTAACTCCGTTGGCGGACAGGCTAAACTCTATGTTGTTTTTTGGTAAATTAAAGGTGTACTGAAACTCACCTGGTCCTAACTGCTGAAGGAAATAGGATTGTCCATTAAATTGTATTTGTGCATTCTCTGGAATAACATCTCCTGCTGTTGATACTATTAGCTTAAAATCCTTACCCTCAATGGCCTGAAGTGACTCGTTAAGCACAAAAAATTGAAAAGGTGCTGGTGGCTCGTAAGCTGTTTTATAGTTCACAATGCGTTCGTAACTATCGCTAAACCAATCTATTTTTCCTGTTACGTAAGACATCAATAATATGATTATTGGTATGGCAGCATACTTTAAATATTTAGTGTTGGACTTAAAATTAACAGCGGATTTAAACGGTATTGGTTGTAATTCTTGAGACTTCTGCTCTATGCTCGCTATTAATAAATCTGATTGCGCTGGGCTTTGATTTAGCTGTAATACATTTAACAATTTATCATTAACCTCAGGGAAATGATTACCAATTAGCTTAGAAGCTGTTTCAAAATTAATACCCTTTCTTAAATGAAATAAATGTGCTATCGGAATTGCTATAAATTTTATAAATAGACCAAGTTCTACGGCAATGAATACCCAAAATAAAACAGTTCTAGCTGTAGGGTTTAGCCACAACACATATTCTACAAACAATGTAACCAAGAGATATAACAAACCTATGGCAAAAAATAATATCGCGCCCTTAAGCAGTTCATTAGTGTAGTACTTTTTAATGAACTCCTGTAATTTGTTTTTTATGGTTTCGAAATTGCTCATTTCTTGCTTTTTGTTTTCTCTTCGTTCATTTTGTCTTGATACAAAACGAACCAAAAAATCAAAACGATTTATTAGGAAATTGCTTAAGCACCATTCGCTACTAACTGAATAATTTTAATTAATATTAAACACCAACCTTCAATCCTTAATTTGATTTTCAAGTCATCTGTTTTGCTCATTATTTCTTAAAATCGTTGCTTCCGACCTTGTCGGAATTTCAAGTAGTTATATAATACTCGTTTTCAATTCTAGGTTTATACGGTCACTAAAACTGTTATTCTAAGCGAAAACTCAAAACGTATTGATTTTGGAATTTTAAGTTTTGAACTTTGAATTTCCCTAATAACTGACTAATCTACAATTTTATTTTAATTGGTATTTGGTTAATTTTGGTAAGATTCTGTTAATTTAGAGCATTTAACTGTTAAATCGGGAGTATTTCAATGAAAGACTTAAAATATCTGGCCGCATTTTCTAATCCATATTGATGCTTTTTCCGCATGCTTCCATCTTATTAAGTTATATAATTTCAAATCTACTCTTCTTTTCATAAATTGATTACGGGAATACGGATTTTCTTTGTTCTAAGTTTTCATCACGTTATCTTTGCGCAAGATTCTGAAACAAATTCAGAATGACAAACCCTTGAGAGTTTATCAACTATGTCTAAAAACGTACGCGTGCGCTTTGCGCCAAGTCCAACAGGACCTTTACATATTGGTGGTGTAAGAACTGCTTTATTCAACTATTTATTTGCTAAAAAACATGGTGGTGATTTTGTGCTCAGAATCGAAGACACGGATCAAAATCGCTATGTTGAAGGAGCGGAAGATTATATTGTAGAGTCCTTAAATTGGTGTAACATTCCGTTTGATGAAGGTCCAGGGAAAAATGAAAAATTTGGCCCTTACAGACAAAGTGAGCGCAAGCACCTGTATAAACAGTATGCAGATCAGTTAATTGCAGAAGGCAAAGCCTACTATGCTTTTGACACGTCTGAACAATTAGATACGCACAGAAAAGGTCATGAAGCCGAGGGCAAAACGTTTATCTACAACTGGCACAACAGAGAAAAAGGACGTTTAGTAAATTCTCTAGTTTTAACTAAAGAAGAAACACAAGCAAAAATTGATGCTGGCGAAGATTATGTAGTACGTTTTAAATCGCCACAAGATAAAACATTGGCTTTAAAAGATCTTATACGTGGTGATATGTCTATTGACACCAATGTTTTAGATGATAAGATTTTGTTTAAAAGCGACGGCATGCCAACCTATCACTTAGCCAATATTGTTGATGACCATTTAATGGAAATTACGCATGTCATTCGTGGTGAAGAGTGGTTGCCAAGTTTAGCCTTACACCAATTATTATACGACGCATTCGGTTGGGAGGCTCCTGAATTTGCGCATTTACCTTTAATTTTAAAACCAACAGGAAAAGGAAAATTAAGCAAGCGAGATGGCGATAAAATGGGCTTTCCTGTATTTCCATTAGAGTACTCGTCACCAGACGGAAGCATTTCTAGAGGTTACAAGGAAGATGGTTATTTTCCAGAGGCTGTAGTTAATTTCTTGGCCTTTTTGGGTTGGAATCCTGGCACAGAACAGGAAATTTTTAGCTTAGAGCAGTTAGTTGCTGACTTTGATTTAGCAAGAGTAAATAAGGCTGGTGCTCGTTTTGATCCAGACAAAACCAAGTGGTTTAATCATCATTATATGCAACAGCAATTAGATTTGGATTTAGCAACAGAATTTAAAGCTAAAAACATATTGTTAAAGGACATTGATGTTAATTACATTGCTTTAGTTGTTGGATTAATAAAAGAACGCGCCACATTTGTTAGTGATTTTTGGGAATTAAGTCATTTCTTCTTTGTTTCACCAACAGATTATGATGAAAAAGCATCTAAAAAAGCTTTAAAAGACGATACAGCTGATATTCTAAACAAGGTTATAGAATTAGTTAATAATACGGAAGATTTTACAGTAGAAAACCTTCAAACAAATATAAAGGGCTGGATTACAACCAACGAAATTGGCTTTGGAAAAGTAATGATGCCTTTGCGTTTAGCTTTGGTTGGTGCTTTACAAGGTCCAGATGTGTTTGATATTATGTTTATGATTGGTAAAGCTGAAACGGTTAAACGCATTGAGGCTTTAGTGGAAACCAAAAAATAACCTGAATACTATCCTAAAACCAATTCAGGATAAAGATTTAAAAAGTAATAATAGCCGTAAAAGCCATTAACGATTGATTGCCTTCAAACCTATCTGAATTGTTTAGGTTGAAATCGTTATCATTTAACTTACCTAGAATATTTGTAAAGCCATAAACATACTGTGCTCGTAATAAAAAACTGCCAAAACCTCCCGATATGCCTATTGCTCCATTTGCATTGAACTTAGAAATATCAGTAATGTCTTCAGTTAGAAGGTTGTCGTAATTAGCAACTATATATCCCTCTTTAGATTCATCTTTTAGTTCCAATTCACTATTGTATTGTAGCATTGGGCCAACATCTAATGTTACATTGTTACTAATTAACTTTATATGGAATAAAAATGAAATTTGAGCCGTAAACATTTTATATTCAACAAACTCTTTGGTTGGATTGGTTAATGAAAATGCAGCTATATCTATATTATTTTCAGATAGTTGAATATTATAACTTACATTATACCAACGATGCGGAATGTCCACCGAAGCTGTTAAACCACCTAAAAAACCTGTACTACTTTTGGTTTCAAAATTATCCGTAATAATATCAAACTGCGTTATGCCTCCTTGAATACCAATACCGTTTTTTATATTGTAGTTTTTGTGTTGCGCAAAACTAACTGTAACAAAAGCAGTACAAATGACTACTAATAAGAGGTGTTTTGTTTTTTTCATAGCGATTTAAGGCTTATTAAAGCAAACCTAAGTAAAATAATTTAATATTACTTACATTTAGTATTTCGTATTCACTAACCTTTAAAAAACTTGTTATGGGTCAATTTATTTACGTTCCAATTATATTTCTTGGATTAATCATTATTATTTCATCATTCTTTGTGGTGAAACAACAAACTGCTGCAATTATAGAACGCTTTGGTAAGTTTCAAAGTATTCGTCATTCTGGATTACAATTAAAAATTCCACTGGTTGATAGAATTGCAGGGAAATTAAGCTTAAAAATTCAGCAATTAGACGTTATCATCGAAACTAAAACTCTAGATGATGTGTTTGTACGTTTAAAAGTTTCTGTTCAGTATAAAGTTATTAGGGATAAGGTATATGATGCTTTCTATAAGCTAGATTATCCTCACGATCAGATTACGTCTTATGTCTTTGATGTGGTGCGTGCAGAAGTACCAAAAATGAAACTTGATGATGTTTTTGTTAAAAAAGATGACATAGCTTTGGCTGTAAAAGCAGAACTCAATGATGCCATGTTAGATTATGGATTTGACATCATTAAAACATTAGTAACGGATATTGATCCTGATGGTCAGGTAAAGCAAGCTATGAACCGTATTAATGCATCAGAACGTGAAAAAATTGCAGCACAATTTGAAGGTGATGCTGCTCGTATTCTTATCGTTGAAAAAGCAAAAGCCGAAGCGGAAAGTAAACGTTTACAAGGACAGGGTATTGCAGACCAAAGACGTGAAATTGCTCGTGGTCTTGAAGAGTCTGTAGAGGTGTTAAATCGTGTTGGTATTAACTCTCAAGAGGCTTCTGCACTGATTGTTGTAACGCAACATTATGATACGCTTCAGTCTTTAGGCGAGGAAACCAATAGTAATTTAATCTTATTACCAAATGCTCCGCAAGCTGGTAGCAATATGCTTAATGATATGGTGGCGAGTTTTGCTGCTAGTAATCAAATTGGTGAAGCCATGAAAAATGCTAAAAAGAAGAAAGATGGAGAATCATAGTTAGTTACTCCGTTTCTAAATAAAAAAAACCTCGAAACATTAAACTTCGAGGCTTTTTTTATTTGTTTTTATTGGTCTAAACCCAGCCACAAACAATTGCGTTCATTATAACTAAAGTTACGGTCCAATATCCTGTGTTTATAAAAATATACTTCCAAGATTTACGCTCAAATAATCCATTAGTTGCTAAAATAGGAAACACAATGAAAAGACCTGCTAATAAGCCGTGAAAAGCACCGTGTTTATAGGTCCTGTAAGCTGTTCCATAGTCGTCCATAAAAGCTTGAAATGAGGGTAAAATGCCATCCATAGCCGGATCACCACCTATCATTCCTAACGCACCAAACTGATGAATGGATAGTGTCTGAGTAAAAAAGGCTAGCAAAATTGAAAGTAAAAACGACACTCCAAAAATTACACCCATATTTCCGCTCTTCATTTTCTCTTCGGTCATGCCAGCTTCTCGCATCCAAGCATTACCAAAAAGCTTAGGGTTGTACCACAAAAAACCCATAACCATGGGCACAATTGCAGCAACTAAAACTGCTAAAAAATTAATTTCCATTTTTTTGATTTTTATAGTTAGTATAATTAAATGTACAAAAAAAAACCTCAGAATTAATTGTTCTGAGGTTTATAAGATTTTTGCTTTAAGTGCTTCCTAATGCTCTTTTTTATACTTTTCTAGCATTTCCTTCAATTGGTTTAAATAGTTTTTTAAATCCTCTTCATTGATGTCTGCATTAGCATTAGAGCCACTAGGTAATGTGCTTCGGGTTTCACTAAGATACTTTTGAAGCTCAGGATACTGCTCTTCAATCTCTCTTGTGATAGCTGAAATTTCCGCAAGTATTTTTTGTGTCTTTTGCATAATATCATAGTTTCTATAAAAGGTAAGGAATTATGCTTTAAAACACTCTCAAAATTTTGTTAAACCTCAGAAGCTTCCTTAACCAAAAGCTCATTTTGGTCTGATTTTGCCTTGTTTACAAATTCATCGATAGCATCATTGCGTTGCAATCCGTTTTTAAGCAATTCCTTTAGCGCAATCATTACCGCTATACGTGTTCCTGCTTTTTTAACTGCTGTACCAAATAACGGTTCCAAATCATCATAAGCTAAGTCCTTAGCCAATTCTTGTATTTCGGCCTTAGCTTTTAGTTGCTTTTCCTCTGGTAGATTGGTGTATTTTTTACCCAACTGCTGAACAACACTAATCGCAGGTCGTTTTTGTTGTGGTTTAGGTTTGTTTTCGTTAGTATTTTGAGGTTTTGGCTTTTGCTTAGCCCAACTATCACGTAAGCCAACAGTTTTATTGAACACCAATTTATCTGAAATAGAATCGTCATCCACATTAAAATAACCTAAACGTTGAAATTGAAACTGCTCTCCTACTTTAGCATCTGCTAGGCTTGGTTCAACAAAAGCTTCAACAATTTTTAAAGAATTAGGATTTAAGAACTCCATAAAATCTTTTCCTTCATGGCTGTCTGGTGCTTCATCCATAAACAATCTATCATACTCTCTCACCTCTGCTTTTATAGCATGTTTTATAGACACCCAATGCAATGTGCCCTTAACCTTTCTATCTGTATCTTCAGAGTAGGTACAATGAATTTCTTTAATAACTCCGCTAGCATCTTTAACAACATTTTCTGCTTTAATGATGTATGCATTTTTAAGCCTTACCTCACCACCTAGTTTTAACCTAAAAAACTTATTACTTGCCTCTTCTTTAAAATCTTCTTTTTCAATAAATATTTCTCTAGAAAAAGGAACTTTTCTATAACCTGCCGATTCATCTTCCTGGTTGTTTTCCGCTTCTAACCACTCTTCTTTTCCTTCAGGATAATTAGTAATCACTACCTTAACTGGGTCTAAAACCGCCATAACACGATTTGCAGTTTTGTTTAAATCCTCTCGAATACAAAACTCTAAAAGCGAAACATCAATAATATTTTCGCGTTTAGCAACACCTACTTTTTCTATAAACTGTCTTATAGAATTTGGTGTATATCCTCTTCGTCTTAAACCTGAAATCGTTGGCATACGTGGATCGTCCCAACCAGAAACCACACCTTCTTCTACCAACTTAAGCAGCTTTCGCTTGCTCATAATGGTGTAGCTTAGGTTTAAACGCGCAAATTCACGCTGTTTAGGAAGCATAGGAAGCTCGTTTGAAGCGTACTGGTATACATTTTCTTTAAACCAGTCGTAAAGCTCTCTGTGTGGCTTAAATTCAAGTGAGCATAAACTGTGTGAAATTTGCTCAATATAATCACTCTCACCATGCGTCCAATCGTACATTGGGTAAATGCACCAGTCGTTACCTGTACGGTGGTGGTGCTTTTTTAATATACGATACATAATTGGGTCGCGCATAAGCATATTGGGATGCTGCATATCTATTTTAGCTCTAAGGATATGCTCTCCTTCATCAAATTCACCATTTTTCATTCTTTCGAATAAATCCAGGTTTTCTTCAATACTTCTATTGCGATATGGTCCATCAACTCCCGGCTGTGTAGGTGTTCCTTTTTGTTCTGCCATAGCCTCAGAAGATTGTGAATCTACGTAGGCTTTACCATCTTTTATAAGCTGAACAGCCCAATTGTATAGTGTTTGGAAATAATCTGAAGAATACAGCTCATTTTCCCATTGATAACCCAACCAAGACACATCTTTTTTTATGGCATCTACATATTCCTGCTCCTCTTTTGCTGGATTGGTATCATCAAAACGAAGGTTTACAGGTGCATTATATTTTTCACCCAAACCAAAACTAATACCAATAGCTTTGGTATGACCAATGTGTAAATAACCATTTGGCTCTGGTGGAAAACGAAAACGTAGTTTGTCTTTTTCTAAACCATTGGCTAAATCTTCTTCTATAATGTGCTCAATAAAATTGAGTGATTTTGTTTCTTCTGACATATTTTGGGTATTAGGTATTAGCTGTTGGTTGTTGGCTCTTAATGAAGCTCCAATAACCAAATACTAAGACGAGCAAAATTAAGTAATTTGTAACATTAATCCACTATTCTACACTAATAGAATAGATAAACTAAAACAGAAGATATGAACTATAAATGTCCTAAATGCGATAACAGAACATACGAAATTGATCAGATGAGAGCCACAGGAGGTACTTTGTCTAAAATATTTGATGTGCAGAACAAAAAGTTTACCTCCGTAACTTGCAAAAAATGCTCTTATACCGAATTTTTTAAGGCCAAAACCAGTGCTTTGAGTAATATCTTCGATTTATTTACAAACTAGCCTTATTTTTGCTTTATGGGATTAATTAAAGTTGAAAATATACGCGTATTTGCGCACCATGGTTGTCTAAAGGAAGAAACGGCAATTGGTAGTGATTATAGGGTGGATATAGAAGTTAAAGCTGATTTGAGTACCTCTGCCGTAACTGATGAACTTAAAGACACTGTTGATTATGTCTTTTTAAATAGAGTGATAAGGGAAGAAATGGCTAAGCCCTCTAAATTACTAGAAACTGTTGCTAAACGAATTTTAGATCGTGTTTTTAAAGAGGATGATCTAATAAATAAAGCTACGGTTGCTGTTAGTAAAATCAATCCTCCAATTGGTGGAGATGTTGAAATGGTCACTATAAAAATGACCAAAAGGCGAAAAAAGTAATACTTTTCAGTCGTAACCACTATTGCGCTGTTAAACATCGCTTAAATTATAATTGTTATACTACATATAATTTTTATATTTGCCATCTCGTTCGATTTTTCGAAAAATGATGAGATACCTGCTTTCGCAGGCATATAGGGTGTCGTGGCCGAGTGGCTAGGCAGTGGTCTGCAACACCATCTACAGCGGTTCGAATCCGCTCGACACCTCAAGAACCTTCAACAAATGTTGAAGGTTTTTTTATTCTTAAATTTTAAGAAAATTTATAGTAATGATGACGCGGTTCAAAAATGAAATGTTATCAATACATCTTCTAACCTTTAAGGAAACTTAGGTTTATTCTATTTTAGATTATTGTATCTAAAAACCTTTGCCGTCAATTGTGACTTTAATTTTTACATGATCACAGTTACCTAAAATATTGATGTTTATTTCAACTTTTTTAAGCTCTTTTAGTTCTTGAATCGTTGAAATTTCATCCTTATAGTTTAACAATATTTTCTTTAAGAATATGCCGTTTGGTAAGCTTCTTTCCTTTAACCATTCTTCATACTCCGTGTCATGCTCCAAAAATGGTAAATGAAAACTGGTAGATGAATCAATTATATAAATATGTGATCCTATTTTTTTTCGAATTATCTTTTTTTTCTTTAAAGTGCTTTTTAGCTTATAAACTTTACAATATTTCCTATTAAATAATGTGTCCTTTAGGCTTATAAACTCATAATTTTTAACTTGAAATTTATATCTGTTTTCATAAGCTAAAACCTGATTGCAGTCTATATTTATATCTTCATTATTTAAAAACTCAGCTTTTTTAACTTTTACTTTTGAATGAAGTTTATTCCTATCATGAAGCATTAATTCATAATGTAAACTGTCTAATTCGCTAATAACAGCATAATAAGAATTGTCCTTAGAGTTTGTAAGGAATATTCTATTTTGCTTAATGGTATCAGCTCTAAAATGTGTCTGCTCATAATCTAGTAAATAATCAAAATTATATGTCTTTTGAGCATGAATAAAAATTGGTAAAAGGAAGAAAAAAACTCTTAGAATATTCATATAATACTTCTTAATCCAACGGATTCACCTTATCAATTTGTTGCTTCCCTTTTTCATATATATCTGGAAAAAGGCCTTGTGACAGCAACAGAATTCCAAAGCCCAAAATAACCAAGGCTACTATTTTTTTGGTCTTAAAAATGCGTCGTGGTGTTAATTTGCTTTTAAGGCGTTTTGCTGCAGCTATTTTAAAAAGATCTGAAATAAAATAGGATATTAACATGGTTACTATAAATATTACCACACCATTTTCTGAAGTTGTTATAGATGTGCCAATAACGATAAATCCCAACCATCCTAAAAGCACTCCAATATTTATAAAATTGAGTAGAAACCCTTTTACAAATAGCTTTCCATAGTCCTTTTTGGGTAGTTCAATCCTATGATGTTCTCTTACTATAGACCGAAACGATTTTGATGTTTTTATAAAGCTAATAATACCATAAACAACTAGTAAAACACCACCAAAAACCAATAGTTTAGGGTCGTCCTTAATTTTATCTAAAAGTGTATCTGTACTTTTAAAAATAAGCAGAATGAAGACTATATCTGCCAATATTACGCCTAAATCAAAAACTAAAGCGCTAGTAAATCCTTTAGTTGCACTGGTTTCTAATAGCACAAAAAAAACCGGACCAATAGTAAAGGCTAAAATAATCCCAAAGGGAATCGCTGTTAAAATGTCATCTAACATGTAAATCTTGCGGTTTACACAAAAGTAACAAAAAGTAATAGGAATTTACATACGTTTTATTCTTCCACCAAGAACACGGCTTTCATCTACCTGTTTTGGTTTTCCGTAAATAAAGACATTTCCGCCCGCTTTTATTTTTGCATTGACATACTCTGTAGCATGAATATAGGCTTCTCCAGCAGCATTAACACTTACTTCGGTTTGCTCTGTAACAAAGGCTTCACCGTTAAAATTGCCTCCTGTATAAATAGAAATATCTTGATTTTTTGAACTGCCTTCTACATTAATAACTCCGCCTGTAACTGCTCTAAAATTAGCATAAGTGGTTTTTAGTGTGGCTGTAATTTCCGCACCTTCTTGGGTTTTTAGGTCAATTTCGTATTGTTCAATTGGGTCTTTAACAGTGACCTTTGCCCCTTCGTTAGCGTCGATAACATCAACTGCAGTATAATGTAAAATTACAACCGTATCGTTACCATCGTAACTTTCTTCAAGATTCATTCTAATTTTTAGTTTCCCGTTTTTATTGACAACCTCTACATCATTTCTATTTTTTCCTGATATAACAACTTTATTTTCTGTTGATTTAACCATTTTTAAATTAATTAAATCATAAACTTTGACAGTTGAAAATTCGCCAATAATCTTTTCTACAGCGTCTTGTGCGTTGACTGTAAAACTAATTATTGCAGCTAAAACAAAAAGTATTTTCTTCATTACATTATAAATTTATATAGATAACGGACAATATGGCTAATATTATATAAATGCTATTATACTGCCACTTTTACTGCTGTACCTGTAATGGAAACCATAGCGTAGTTGTGTGTGGTTAATTCTATTTCAACCTTTATACCAACAACGGCATTGGCCTTGAGTTTTAAAGCATTATCTCTTAGTTTTTTAAAAGCTTCTTCTTTTACAACATCAATACTCTCACTAACAGCTTTATAATATTTAGACATACTAAAACTCATTGCTAATTTATTTTCGTTCATTGCAACTCCTGTTACAATGCCTAGATAATCTATTATTTTATACCCTTCTATTGAGTTAGTGGTCGTTAAAATCATGGTTTTATTTTTTATAAAAAATGAAACACAAATTTTATTAATAATAACGGATTAAACAAAATCAGTTGATATACACAGAATGTCTTGTATTAGTCTTGAGCTTCTGGTTTTCCTAATAAGTAAAAATCTAAGTGTTTTTTTACTAAATCCGTGTTTTTCACTTTTACAATAACCTCATCTCCAAGTTGATACATTGTTTTTGAATTCTTTCCAACCATAGCGTATTGGTCTTGGTCAAATTGATAGTGATCATCTTTCATATCTCTAACACTTACCATGCCTTCACATTTATTCGAAATAATTTCAACATAAATTCCCCAATCCGTAACACCAGAAATAACTCCAACAAACTCTTCGTCTTGATGATCTTGCATAAAACGAATTTGCATGTACTTTATAGAATCGCGCTCAGCTTTTGTCGCTAAATATTCCATATTGCTTGAGTGTCTGCATTTTTCTTCGTAAATCTCTTCATTTGCCGATTTTTCTCCATCTAAATACTGTTGTAACAAGCGATGCGCCATAACATCTGGATAACGACGAATTGGTGATGTAAAGTGACTGTAATAATCAAAAGCTAAGCCGTAATGTCCAATATTATGCGTTGTGTACTCAGCTTTAGACATGGTACGAATGGTTAAGGTATCTACTAAATTCTGCTCTTTTTTGCCAACAACATCCTTTAATAAATTATTTAGTGACGATGCTATACTGCCCTTGTCCTTAAAGTTTAGTTTGTGTCCAAAACGACCAACAACTGTTTGTAATTGTGCTAATTTAGATTCGTCTGGTTCATCGTGTACACGATATACAAATGTCTTTTGTGGCTTCATTTTACCCACAAACTCAGATACTTTTCTATTGGCTAATAACATAAATTCTTCAATCAATTTATTAGCATCTTTACTGGTTTTAAAGAAAACTCCAACAGGGTTCGCTTCTTCGTCTAAATCGAATTTTACTTCAACTTTATCAAAAGAAATTGCTCCTTCTCGCATACGCTTAGAACGCATCTTTTTAGCTAATTCATCCATTTTGAGTATGGCATCTGCTATAGCTTGGTCTGTGTTATAAGCTTTGCCTGTTAAAGAAACTTCTTGTGGAATATTATTGGTTTTAGACTCTATAATAGCTTGCGCTTCTTCGTAAGCAAAACGCGCATCAGAATAGGTTACGGTTCTACCAAACCATTGGTCTTTAATTTCGCATTTATCATTCATTTTAAACACTGCAGAAAAAGTGTATTTTTCCTCATGTGGTCGTAATGAACATGCTCCATTTGATAGAATTTCTGGTAACATTGGTACAACACGATCTACTAAATAAATAGATGTAGCACGTTCGTAAGCTTCGTCATCTAAAATTGTTCCTGGTTGAAGGTAATGTGAAACATCAGCAATATGAATTCCTATTTCGTACAAGCCGTTCTCTAAAACTGTAAACGATAAAGCATCATCAAAATCTTTAGCATCTTTTGGATCTATTGTAAAGGTTAGATCTTTTCGCATATCTCTACGTTTTGCAATTTCTTGGTCTGTTATAGACGTGTCTAATTGATTTGCAAAAGCTTCAACTTCATGCGGAAACTCACTTGGTAAACCGTATTCTGCTAAAATTGAGTGTATTTCTGTGCTATGTTCTCCTGGTTTTCCTAAAACCTGAAGTACTTTTCCGTAAGGAGAATCTGCTTTTTCTGGCCAATCTTCTAGAGAAACCAAGACTTTATCTCCATCTTCAGCTTTATTAATCTTATTGATAGGTACAAAAATATCTTTATACATTTTTGAACTATCTGCTACTACAAAGGCAAAATTCTTTTTATCCTGAATTTGAATGGTACCAACATATTCGCTCTTAGCGCGTTTTATAATGTTAGTGATTTCTCCTTCTTGCTTGCCTCTATGTCGTCTTTTATAGGCATAAAACTCTACTTCGTCGCCATCTAAGGCTTTATTGATATTGTTTGAAGCGATGAATACATCTTCTTCAAAATCATCACTAATTACATATCCATTACCTTTAGAACTTAGGTCTAAAATACCTGTATGGTATTCGGTAGTTACAAGAGCTTTAAATTTACCACGTTCTACTTCTTCAATTTCTTGCTTAGCCTTTAATTGCTGAAGTTTTTTGATAATTTGATTGCGGCTACTAGCATCATTAACACCGAGTTTAGCAGCAATTTGTTTATAGTTAAAAGTTTTGTTTCTTTCTTTTTTTAAAATACCTAGAATTGTATTTGTAAGGTTAGAAATCTTATTATTTCTAGATTTCCTTTTTTTCTTTTTTGTCATTTAATTTTGTAATCATATTTATCCCTTTGGAAAAAGGGATCTTATTATTAAAACTTTTAGTTTTGGTGAAGAGATTCCCGCTTTCGCGAGAATAAAAGTTTATGCAAAGCTACGTTATTAAAATTTAATAGTGTTTAGTTAAGGTTAAATAAATAAAAAAGCACTGTAAAATTTACAGTGCTTTTAATTTCATAACGCTTTGATTCCTTATTCTATAATCAACTTTTTAGAGCCTTTTCCTTTTGTAGTTTCTAGTTCTAAAACATATAATCCTGTAGCTAATTTTAAAGTATTTATTACGCTCTCTTTAGTAGTTAAAACTAGTTGACCTAGATTATTGTATATGTTTACATTCTGTAAATCTGATGGATGTTCTAATTGAATGGTGAATTGGCCTTTTGTTGGGTTTGGGTAGATATTGAAATTTGAAATGGTTTGGTTTTCTGTTGATAATTCACCTGATAAATCAAAAACTTTTACTTGCCCTGAATCGACTCCATTTCCATCATTATATAATGCACCAATCGCTAGAACAGTACCATCCGAAGATAAGCTTATTGAACTTCCAAAATAATCATAATTGCCATCACCATCTATATCTGTGCCTATTTGAACCCAATTACCTGCTTGGTTCTGATAAATTCGTACATGACCTGTATTTATTCCACCATCATCGTTTATAGGTGCACCAATCGCCACAATACTACCATCGGAGGATAAACTTACTGATGAACCTGATAAATCTTCTGCAGCTTCACCATCTATATCTGAACCGATTTGAACCCAGTTATTATTTTGATTTTCATATACACGAACATGACCTGCTTGACTTCCATTACCATCATTTTGATAGGCTCCAATAGCTATAATACTACCATTAGAGGATAAACTTACTGACCAACCTGAAGCATCACCTGTGGATTCTCCATCTATATCTGAGCCTAATTGTATCCAATTACCACTTTGATATTCAAAAATTCTAACATGACCCGAATTAGTTCCATTTCCACTATTATGGAATGCTCCAATAGCAATAACATTACCATTAGAGGATAAACTTAAAGCTTTACCAAAATAATCACTAGATTCTTCTCTGGTTATATTTGATCCTATTTGAATCCAATTATCATTCTGGTTCTCATAAATACGTACATAACCATTGGAAGTAAAAGTTCCAATTGCAATAACATTACCATCAGAGGATAAACTTACTGATGCTCCAAAGCTAAAAAAATTTTCAACTATATCTAATCCTATTTGAATCCAACTACCATTTTGGTTCTCGTAAATTTGCACTTTACCAAAACCAATAGCATTGCTATCTCTCATTCCAATAGCTACAATACTACCATTAGAAGATAGACTTACTGAGTAACCAAAATTATCACCAGAACTTTGTCCATTTATATCCGAACCTATTTGAACCCAATTACCATTTTGGTTCTCATAAATACGTACTTGACCAGATCTTGCTCCATTTTCATTATTATATGGTGAACCAATTGCTACAATATTACCATCTGCAGATGTACTTACAGAGGTACCTGATTGATCTCCTGCACTTTCACCATTAATATCATTACCAATTTGCACTTGACTTAATCCTAAAAAAGGAATTAAAATAAATATGAATAATAATTTTTTCATAAATTAATTAAATATTTATATAACAATATACAATTATTGATTTAATAATAAAAAGAAACGTACTTATCAACACATATATACATATCATCATTTTTCTTTTAAATTTTAAAAAATAAAATAATGTTTATTATAGTCTGTTAATAGGTAGTATAACTTTTATAACTTTTATTTTGATTTAATGTAGTTTACAATTTATTACGGTTTAGTTAACATTAAATTTACATCTAAAAGCTTCATTTTTAAGCTATATAGAAAAGCTATTAACAACTGTTGATAAGCAATGTTAATAGTAATAGCTCATATGTATTTTATGAAAAAATGTTCATTTCAATTAAAAGTATGTTTATAACATCACTCCAAAAAAGTGATTAAAAAATTAGGTTTTTAAAATGCTATTTTGGTTTGAAAAAATAATTAGATAATCCTAATTTTTGTTTTAAAGAGTTGTGAACAGTTATTAACAAGTAATCAGTCTTTCTATTAACCGACTTTAATTATTTGTAACTTTGTCTTTTAAAAATAAGGTAATAATTGTTGTCATACAAAAGCAATTTAACTGCGCTTTGTGTAACAGCTATAAAAAGAAAAAAAATGACTATTTCAATAGGTAACGATCATGCAGGACCAGATTATAAATTTGCTATTGTAAAGCATTTAGAATCAAAAGGCTATACATTAACTAATTACGGTACAGATAGTTTTGATAGTGTGGATTATCCAGATTTTGTTCATCCAGTAGCAAAGGATGTTGATGTTAATAAAGTAGATTTTGGAATACTTATATGCGGTAGTGCTAATGGTGTGGCAATGACTGCTAATAAATATCAAAATGTTAGAGCTGGTGTGTGTTGGACTAACGAAATTACAGAGTTAACGCGCTTACATAATAATGCAAATATTATTTGTATTCCGGCTCGTTTTACCTCTATTCCTCAAGTAATTAAAATGGTTGATACGTTTCTAAACACTGAATTTGAAGGAGGTCGTCATCAAAATAGAGTAAATAAAATTCCATTATCTTGTTAGTACCAATATAAAATTGGTATAAAATGGGTCATTCGCATTCTCATAATCACAATCATAAAGATTTACAAGGTACTAAGCTTTTAATATCTATAGTATTAAATATAGTTATTACTGTAGCACAGGTTATTGGTGGTTTGGTTTCTGGTAGTTTATCTCTTTTAAGTGATGCTTTGCATAATTTTAGTGATGTATTATCACTAATTGTAAGTTATGTAGCTTCAAAATTATCCAAACAAAAAGCGTCAATCAATAGAACTTTTGGCTACAAAAGAGCTGAAATTTTAGCGGCTTTTGTTAATGCTTCAACTTTAATTATAGTTGCGGTTATTTTAATAAAAGAAGCTATAGAGCGCTTTCAAAATCCACAAAATATTGAATCTAATTTAGTAATATGGTTGTCTCTGTTGGCTATTATAGCTAATGGTTTTAGTGTATTGTTATTAAAAAAGGATTCTAAAAATAACATTAATATGCGTTCTGCCTATTTGCACTTATTAACAGATATGTTAGCAAGTGTAGCCGTGTTAATAGGGGGATTATTAATGAAATACTATCAACTCTTTTGGGTAGATAGTTTACTTACCTTGTTAATTGCTTTGTATTTAGTTTGGGTGGGTTATGATTTATTAAAAACATCAACTAAAATGCTCATGCTCTTTACTCCAGAGCATATTAATATTAAAGATGTTGTAAGAGCTGTTAACAAACTACCAAAAGTTAGTAAACTACATCATATACACATTTGGAATTTAAGTGATGATGAGTTGCATTTAGAAGCGCATTTGGATTTGGAAGAAGATATTTCTACGTCAGAATTCAATAAACTACTTCTAACTATTGAAACTATATTACATGATGAGTTTAATATCAATCATGTTACCATTCAACCCGAATTTAATAAGGAAGATCCTAAAGAAATAATTGTACAAGACTAATGTTAGCTATCTATACTAAAACATTTGATGAATTAACTAGCAAAGCGCTTTATGATGTGCTGCAATTGCGCTCTGAAGTTTTTGTGGTAGAACAAAACTGCGTTTATCAAGATATTGATGGTAAAGACCAAAAAGCATTACACATTTTAGGTTATAAAGGCGAAAAGTTAGTGGCTTATACACGTGTTTTTAAATCAGGTGATTATTTTGAAAATGCCAGTATTGGTAGGGTAGTGGTTAAGGAAAATGAAAGACAGCACAACTATGGTTATGATATAATGAAAGCTTCAATAGAAGCTATAAAACAACATTATAACGAAACCAAAATTAAAATTTCCGCTCAAACTTATTTGAAGCATTTTTATAATAATTTAGACTTTTTTGAAGTAGGAGAGGAGTACCTTGAAGATGGTATTCCGCATATAGCAATGATTAAATCTTAATCAGAAGTTTTTGGTTTAATAATCCTAGTTACAACAATTTCTACACGCCTATCTAATTCTGGTTCTCCACCAAGCGGAAATTTTCGTCTTTGGCCTACAAACTTCATTCTATAGCGTTTAACTCCTTTGTCTGCCAAATAATCATATACAGTTTTTGCTCTAGCTAACGATAGATTACGCTTCTTTGTTTTACGGTCTATAGCATCTCGAGAACCTTGAGTACAGCATACATGCCCTTCTATATTAAAGTAAATATCTGTACGTTCTACTAATATTTTTGCGATATTATCTAATTTTGCTTTAGATTGTTTGGTTAGGTAACTATAACCTGTACGGAATAAGATATTTTCTAATTGAATTTTATCTCCTTCTTTTAATTCTCCACGTAATAAATCTTCGGTAGTTTCTTTCTTTGGTGCTTCAACAACTGTTTTTTCTCTTGGAGGATCATAAGGTTGTACAATAATTTCAACTTTACGGTTTAGACCTCGTATTTTATAAAGATCATTATCATTAACAACATTGAGTAAAATTTCTCCTTTACCATCTACATTGGTAATTACAGATTCATCAAACTCATTATTAGAAAATACTTCTTTTATAGCGTCGGCACGTTGTTGTGATAGTACTAAATTATAAGAGTCACTACCTCTATCATCACAAAATCCATAGATGGATATTTTTTGAATATCCATATTTTCTATTTCAGATAAGAATAATAGAAGTCGGCTTTCTTCGGTTTCCGGAATTTCAAATTTACCAGTATCAAAATATACCTGGTGTTTAAGCTCTTCTTGAGCCAAAACAAACTGAAAACTAAAGCATATAATTATAAGTAGGGATTTCATTTCTGTTGAATTTTCTCAAAAATTGAAAATTTACATAGTGTTAAATATAGAGAATTTTTATTTTCTATCTCAAAATACTAGCATATTGCTTTGGATTATTAAGAATTTCTAGTGCCTTTTTTATCTCAGTATTGTTTGCTGTATAATAGTCGTAAAGGCCTTCACTATAAAAGAAATGTTTAATAATTTGATCTGTTAATAACGACTTTAATTGCGCTTTATTAGCATTTATAGCATTGGTTTTGTAAGTCTGTAAAGCTTCCGTTAACGCATTTATTTCTGAATTAATAACACCATTAAGCTCTTCTTCTTTTGAAACAGCTATGGCATCATCCAGAGCTTTTTCGGTTTTGGTTTCAAAGCTAAATCCTGTTTCTCTAAGATAAGATTTAAAATCATTAAAATCTGAATCTGATAATCTAAAGTTACTTAAATCTTCAACCGTATTATCGTAATAATACTGTGTTGCATAGTTAAAAACTAAGTTTTCGTTTAAAATAGCCTTAGTTATAGGTGTTTGTTTAGAAAGTTCAATTTCAACATCTGGCTGAACACCACCTCCATCAAAAACATCACGTCCGTTACGTGTTTTAAAGGCGTTATAATTTTCTTTTTTTACTCGTGTAGCTTTACCGTTTTCGTCTCTATTCCAATAGTCTAAAGCCTGTATACAACGACCAGAAGGCGTATAGTATCTAGAAATTGTAATCTTCATTTGTGTACCATAGGTCAAGGATTTTGGACGTTGCACCAAACCTTTACCAAAACTACGCGCACCAACTACAACAGCTCTATCCATATCTTGCAATGCACCTGAAACAATTTCGCTGGCAGAAGCACTACTTCCATCAATTAGTACCACTAAAGGAATTTCGGTATCTATAGCATCGCGCTTGGTGTAATAGGTTTTATTATATTTTTTAACCTTAGATTTTGTGGTAACCACCAGCTGATCTTTAGGCACAAAAATGTTTGTAACATTAACCGCTTCATTTAGCAATCCACCTGGATTACCTCTTAAATCTAAGATAAGTTGCGTCGCTCCTTGATTTTTTAAAGCTCTTAATGCACCAAGGGTTTCAGAAGATGCTTTTTCATTAAACTTTCTTAATACTATGTAACCTGTTTTATCATCTACCATAGAATAATGCGGAACGGCTTTTATTTCTAAGGATTCTCTAGTAATTTTTACGGTGTTGGTTTTTCCTTGTCGCTTATAGGTAACATTAACCTCAGTACCAGCAGCACCTTGAAGTAGGTTGGCGGCATCATCTTTAAAATCGGCAACAACAACATTATCTACTTTTATGATTTCATCACCTGCTTTTAGGCCAGCCTTGTCCGCAGCATAGTTTTTATAGGGCTCAACTATAACTAATTTATCTTTTAGAGTAAGTACCTTAGCACCTATACCAGTGTAATCTCCAGCATTGTTTATACGAGAGGCTTCTACATCCTGTTCGTTATAAAACTGTGTATAAGGATCTAAATCATCTAACATACTTTTAATAGCAGTATCCATCAAGTCACCAGGATTGGTATCGTCAACATAGTTCATGTTGATTTCCTTAAACAATGTGGTGAAGATTTCTATCTGTTTAGCAATTTCAAAAAAATCATTCTTAAAAGCTGTGGTGCTAAAGAATATAACAACAGCCAGAACAGGTATGATTAGTTTTTTATGTATTAGTTTTTTCATTATCTGAGGTTTTGTCTAAGAATTTTTGAAACAATTGCTTCATATCGTCATTTATTTTAGCAAAAGTTGTTCCATCCTTACTAAGATACAAAATCATAAACGCATAAGATGTAGAACTATTGTTAAAGTATAGAGGTTTGTTTAGCCTATAGGCTTCTCTCAGTAAGCGTTTTATTCGATTTCTACCCACAGCTGTTTTATGGAGTCGTTTACTTACAGAAACACCTGTTTTTAGTGTTGAGCCGTCATCAAATTCAGTTTTAAGATAAATAAGCCGCAAAGGGTATGCGCTAACAGCCTTTCCTTCATTAAACAAACGCTCAATAAGTTTTTTGCTTTTTAATTTATCTTTTTTTGAATATTTGAAGCTCATGAATTTAATTACAATTAAGCAAAAATAGAAAACCACACCTATTAAGATGTGGTTTTGTGTTTATATTTAAATAAATACTACTCTAAAGTAAAGGTATTATTCTCACGTTTTATATCCGCCATCATTTGCGATGGGTCTATTTCTACACTTTTAACTGCTTTTTTAGCATCAAAAGAATAAGTTGGCATTGCCCAAGCCCAATCATTAATTATGGTTGCAGACGTTGGTTTTTCACCTCGCATCATTTGTAATGGAATATAGAAGGCTTCTGTTGTACCATCTGTATAGGTTACAGATAAATCTATAGGCATTGGCATTAAACCAATACGTTCTAGTGTTACGGATTTTCCTTCAATAGATTTTACAGCGTAATCTATGGTGTTAGTGGTTTGTCCAAAATCTATTAAATACCAATCTAATTCAAAATCAGTAACACGCTCAGCTGTCCTAACAATATCCATAGGTTTAGGATGTTTAAACGCGAAATCATTAAAGTACTTTTTAATAGTTTTCTTTAAGTTGTCTTCACCAATAATATAACCTAATTGCGCAATAAATACAGCACCTTTACTATAAGCAGCAGCACCATAAACTTGGTTGTAGGCATAGCGGTCCGCATGAGTTGTAAGCGGTTGCTCATAACCAGAGTTGGCTAAACCTAAATAATTTCTATACGAACCGGCTAGAGGATTATCAGACTTTTTTTCTGACAATTCATTCATAGCCAAAGAAGAAATATAACTTGTAAATCCTTCATCCATCCACTCGTGTTTAGCTTCATTGGTTGCTAATAAAAACTGAAACCAAGTATGCGCCATTTCATGAGCTGTAACACCTAATAGGCTTCCATAACTACGTTGACCTGTAATTAACGTACACATTGCATACTCCATACCTCCATCTCCTCCTTGAATAACGGAATATTGTTCGTAAGGATAT
The DNA here is from genome assembly GCF_042434315.1 of Winogradskyella pulchriflava. Taxonomy (NCBI): domain Bacteria; kingdom Pseudomonadati; phylum Bacteroidota; class Flavobacteriia; order Flavobacteriales; family Flavobacteriaceae; genus Winogradskyella; species Winogradskyella pulchriflava. The sequence goes on from NZ_JBHLTQ010000001.1 coordinate 615,119, forward strand.
TGACCAATATTATTACTAAAGTATTCCATAAGTTTAGCAGTATCTGGCTGTAGTTTTTTCCAGTTTTCAAGATACTTTGGCTCCAAATCTTTTTTATAATAGAAATGAAGCTTTGGACCATTAGGCATTTCAAATGTATCATGAATAAAATCTGGATCTGCGGCCCAAGTAAAGTCATGTACTTTCGGAGCTTTAAAATGAATTGTTTTTTTTCCTTTTTTGGCTTTTGTTTCACTTTGCACATAGCCCGTACCACCAACAACATAGTCTTTGTCTATGGTTAGTTTTACATCATAATCTCCCCAAACGCCATGAAACTCTCTTCCTATGTAAGGGTCTGCATGCCAACCTTCATCATCGTATTCTGCTAGTTTAGGGTACCACTGCGTCATTGATAGCGCTACACCTTCTTTGTTGTTTCTTCCAGAACGACGAATTTGAACAGGAACCTGAGCATCAAAATCCATATTAAAAGTTACTTTTTCACCTGGTTGAATAGGCTTGTCTAGTTTTACTTCTAAAACGGTACCAACAGTTTCGTGAGAAATTGCCGTTCCGTTTTGTTTTAAGGAATTCACTTTTATATAGCCAATCTCATTCGGTAAAAGCTTGCTTATACGATCACCAATTTTAGGACTTGGATCTGCAATAGTACGAGAACGCACATCCATTTCGCTTCCTGGCTGAAAAGCATTGAAATACAGATGATAATATACGCGATTCAGTACATCTGGTGAATTGTTGGTATATACCAATTTTTGTTTACCCTTATATTGAAACGTATTAACATCCATGTCAATTTCCATTTCATAGTCGACATGCTGTTGCCAATAATGATCTGCAGTATTGATTGTGGGATTATCATTATTTCGGGTTATATCTTCTGTTGCTCCACAAGATAAAGCAAGAGCAAAACAAGAAAATCCTAAAAGAAATCTCTTCATGTTTATTTTATTTTGGAAGCCATTATTAAGGCGTTATAAGCATTAGCTATTTTACCAGAGGTAGATAAATCTGCAAATGGTTTAACGTTTGATGCATCCCCTCCAACCACAACTTTGGTTGTTAATGGTAAACCAGAATCTAAGATTACTTGCTTTACTTGTGCTGCAGAAAGATTTGGGTATTGAGAGCGGATTAAAGCCGCAATACCAGCAACACCAGGCGCTGCCATTGATGTTCCTCCGTTAAAATCATATTCATTTTCTGGCATCGTAGAATAAATACCCGAACCAGGTGCAAAAATATCTACATTCTTTTTTCCATAGTTAGAAAAACCAGAAACCAATTTAGAACCATATTTTTCAGTTAAAGATCCAACTCTAATGTATGTGTTAGAAACCTCAACAAAATCAACGTTGTCATCCGGAAAGTTTGGCTCAATATCTACATTATTACTATCATTTCCAGCTGCGTGTACAAATACAACATCATTATCTGAAGCATACTTTATAGCATCTCTCACCCATTGGCTGTGTGGTGAGAATGATTTACCAAAACTACCATTAATTACCTTTGCTCCATTGTCAACAGCATAACGGATAGCCAATGCCACGTCCTTATCATATTCATCACCATTAGGCACGGTTCTTAAAGCCATAATTTCCACATTGTTGGCCACACCATTTGCTCCTTTTCCGTTATTGCGTTCTGCCGCTATAATACCTGCAACATGAGTACCGTGAGCCTCAGATTTTTTCACAGGTTTAACATTGCCATTTCCGTAACCAATATCAGATAAATCGTTGATATTATCTTTTGTGGTTCTTCCTTTAAAATCTTTATTAAGGTTATAATTTAAGCGTTCATTTACTTGTTCCTGAATGCTTTTCAACTCTTTTTTAGCGTCTACTAAAGTTAAGCCGTTAGCGTTTATATTTTGCGCTATTTGAACCGCTTGTTGTACACTTTCGTCTTCAGATGAAATGGCATTAACCTCTTCCATAGTATAATCTTCTTTTTTAAGATGATTTGCTAAAGTTTCATGCGCATTATTAACTGCTTGAGCAATTTGATCGTATTGGGTTTTTCTACCTGTCCAAGTTTGGTATTCCGACTCGTAGGTAGATTTAGCTCTTTCATAATCAGGATTCGATGTGTCGCCACTTGCTAAAATTCTAACGTATTCTAATTGTTCATCATAAGCATCACCAAGAAAATTCCAACCATGAATATCATCTACATAACCATTATTGTCATCATCTTTTCCATTATTTGGAATTTCGTCTTTATTTGTCCAAATAACATCATCCAAGTCTTCGTGGTCAATGTCAATACCAGAATCTATTACAGCTACAATAACTTTTGTGCCCTTTCTGTTCTTAATAAGCTCGTCGTAAGCTCTGTCCACCGACATACCTGGAATGGTGTCTTTTGCAAGGTCTAGGTGTCCCCAATTTTTCTTTTCATCTTCTGTGAGTTCCGTTACTTTTAAAGGAGAAGTATCAATATTCTCAACCGGAGTAGAAAGAATATCTGCCGTTCCTCCACAACCCATAAATAGAGTTGTCACCAAGCCTAAACAGGCTAATAATCTGTAATTAAATTTCATTAAATTGTTGCTTTAGTTAAATATAGTTTTGCACGTAAAATTTTCATCAATTCTAACACCCTTTTCAGTGTGCTTCACTGTTATAATTTCATTATGTGCGTCATGTTCTAAAAATAAATAAAAATTCCGGTCTGCTGCCATGTTAAGAAATAATTCTTTTTCATCCAAGGTTAATAAAGGCCTTGTATCATAGCCCATTACAAAAGGTAATGGCAAGTGACCAGCCGTTGGTAATAAATCTGCCATAAAGCAAATGGTTTTTCCTTTGTAATTAATCATAGGAATCATTTGTTTGTCTGTATGTCCATTTGCAAAAAAGATGTCAAAACCTAATTCAGAATTTTTTAAAATATGTTCTTCAGGAAGTGACGTAAACTTTAGTTGCCCACATTCTTTCATTGGTAAAATATTTTCTTTTAAGAAAGATGCTTTTTCTCTTCTATTGGGTTCTGTAGCCCATTTCCAATGGTCAGCATTGCTCCAAAAATGCGCATTTTTAAAAGCGGGCTCATAACCTGTTTTATCCTTATTCCATTGAATGCTCCCTCCACAATGATCAAAATGCAAATGCGTCATAAAGACATCAGTAATATCATCTCTATGAAAGCCGTATGCAGCAAGAGATTTGTCTATAGTGTCATCTCCCCAAAGAAAATAATAACCGTAAAATTTATCGCTCTGCTTGTTTCCCATGCCAGTGTCAATTAAAATTAGGCGGTTACCATCTTCAATTAACAAACAACGTGCCGCAATATCAATCATGTTATTATAATCTGCAGGATTTGTCTTTGTCCAAAGGGATTTAGGGACAACACCAAACATGGCTCCACCATCGAGTTTAAAATTGCCAGCATTTATTGGATATAGTTGCATTAAATTAATGTGTTTTAAAGTTTGCAAATTACTAAAAGCATAAAAACTAAAAAGGATTGTGCTTATTTAATTAAGCGATATTTAACAATTTAATGGGCTAGTTTTTCAAACTGACTTTAAAATAATTACATTTATATAAAGATTAATGGATTACTGATGAAGCAAATAAAAAAATCAAAGTTGAAAGTCAAAAAAATGAAATTATTGAGATTTGGACGCGATTTTAAACCAGATCAGCAAGTAATTTTAAGAGATTATCTAGCTATAGAACGTACACGTTTGGCCAATGAGCGCACGTTGCTTTCTTACATAAGATCCTCCTTGTATTTGTTATTAGGAGGTATTGCTTTTTTTCAACTCAAGGAATATCCAAATTTTAAATATTTAGCTATACTTTCCCTAGTATTTAGTGTTATTTTTTTTGTAATTGGTGTTTATAGATTTACACTTTTAAAAAAGAGCTTAAAACGCGTGTATTACAAATCTGAAGAACAAGAAGGTTCTGATAACTAATAAACCATTACAATGACCGCAGAGCTCATTATCTCGTTTGCCATTATCGCAGTTGGAGTTATTCTCTTTGTGAGAGACTATTTTTCCATAGACACAACATCTATATTAATTATGGCAATGTTTATTGTGGCAGGTGTATTGAGCCCAGAGGAGGGGTTTTCGGGATTTAACCATCCTGCAACCATTACTTTGGGATGTATTTTTGTGGTGAGTGGTGGAATTTTTAATTCAGGCATTTTAGATGGTCTCAGTCACAGAATTATAAAATTAGCCAAGATTCATTATAGTATTGCTTTAATTGTATTTTGTTCAATTTCAGGCTTGTTTTCAGCATTTATCAATGATACAGCTGTTGTGGCTTTGTTGTTGCCTATAGCGCTTACCGTATGCAAGGAAACTAAAATTGCACCTAGTAGGCTATTAATGCCCATTTCATTCGCAGCTCTTTTTGGAGGGACTTGCACCTTAATAGGGACTTCAACCAATATTTTAATTAGTAGCTATGCAAAAAAATATGGGGTAGAGGAGTTTGGTATGTTTGAGTTTAGTGGAGCAGCACTTTGTCTATTGGCAATTGGGTTTATTTACATGTTTATTTTAGGACCAATATTGTTGCCCAAAAATAGAGGGTCTAACGATGAGTTTACCAAAAAAGCCGAAACATATATTACCGAGCTTTATGTAGAAGATAATTGTAGTGATATTGATAAATTTTTAGGAAAATCTGAACTAGTAAAAGACTTTAATGTTAACATACTTTCTATTTTAAGAAATGGAGTATTGAAACATAATTTTGGAATGGACACCAGAATTATGAAAGGAGATATTTTAAAAATTATAGCACCTCCATCAACACTAAATAGGCTATTGGATTATTCTGGCTATAGCATAAAAGGGAATAAACGTATGAAAATGGCCGAAGATGAATACAAAAGTTTTAATCTTTACGAAGTAATTATTCCTTACGGCTCTAGTTTAGCCAATAATACATTGAAGGGTATAAACTTTAGAAGACAATACAATTCTTCGGTTATTGCCATTAGGCAACGTGGTAATGAGGTGTACGATAAGTTAACCCACGTGATACTGAAAGAGGGCGACATGTTACTCGTTTTAGGTCAAAAGGAAGAAATAAACAATTTAGAATCTCAAAATCTCGTTGTAGGGCTTTCAGAGTATGAGAAAAAGAAAACCAATTACAAAAAAGCAATTCCAGCTGTTTTAATTGGAATAGGTGTTGTATTAGCAGCCTCGTTAAATTTAACTTCTATTTTAATTAGCGCTATGATTGGTGCGTTATTAATGGTAGTTTTAGGAATTTTAAAACCATTGGAAGCCTACAAAGCCGTAGAATGGAAGGTGATTTTTATGATGGCAGGAGTCTTGTCTATGGGAACCGCTTTAGAAAAAACAGGAGGAGCAGAGTTAATAGCCAGTTTTATTGAGGAAACGCTTGGTCAGTATAGTGCTAATATTACGTTAAGTTTAATTTATTTGGCGACATTTATTTCAACAAATTTAATTTCAAGCAAGGCTACAGCAGCTTTAATGACTCCGATAGTAATTAGTTTATCCCAAGTGATGCAAATAAGTGAAAGGCCATTTTTGGTGGCTGTTATGTTTGCATGTTCTTTAACGTTTATGACACCAATGAGCTATCCAACCAATACAATGGTTTACGCTCCAGGTAATTACAGATTTACGGATTTTTTAAAAATGGGAACACCTTTAAACCTTATTATTTGGGTAGCAGCATCTATTATTATTCCTTATTTCTTTCCGTTTTAAGTTAAAGAACCTAAGTTACTTATCCTTTGCTTGTGCACCATTAGGCAATAGCAATATTTACCACCACTAGTCTTAGTTATTATTATTTTATTATTTTCACCAAAAAACAAGTGGCATGTTAGAATTAGCAGGAATTATCATATTGGGTATTTTGGCTCAATGGGTCGCATGGAAGTTTAAGATACCAGCAATTTTACCATTAATATTAATTGGTCTTTTGGTTGGTCCAATAGCTTCAGAGTTTCTTTCTGGAGATAGCACCAAATGGATAGAACCTATTTGGAATGGCGACGAAGGCTTGTTTCCTGGCGAAAGCTTGTTTTACTTTGTTTCTTTAGCCATAAGTATTATTCTGTTTGAAGGTGGATTAACCCTAAGGCTGAGTGAGATAAAGAATGTTGGCCCAGTAATTACTAAACTTATAACCGTTGGGTCGTTGGTGACGTTTTTTGGAGCGGCAATTGCTGCGTATTATATATTTGAGCTTAGTTGGGAAATTTGTTTTTTGTTCTCGGGTTTAATTATTGTAACAGGACCAACCGTAATAACGCCAATTTTAAGAAATATACCACTAAAAAAAGATGTTTCAGCCGTGTTGAAATGGGAAGGAATTCTTATAGACCCAATTGGAGCATTAGTTGCCGTTTTGGTTTACGAATTTATTAGTGTTGATGCAGGAGGAGAGTTCACTAAAACAGCGTTAATTGAGTTTGGTAAAATTGTACTTTTCGGATCAACCTTTGGTTTTACGTTTGCACACGCACTAAATCTTATTCTTAATAAAAAATGGGTGCCTCATTATTTAATGAACGTCTTTGCTTTAGCTGCTGTTTTAGGCGTGTTTGTGCTTTCAGATGCATTTGCACATGAATCTGGTTTATTAGCCGTTGTGGTAATGGGTATGGTGCTTGGTAACTCAAATTCACCTTATCTAAAAGACATTTTATACTTTAAAGAATCGTTAAGTGTTCTACTTATTTCCATACTATTTATACTATTAGCAGCAAACATTAATTTTAATGAGCTTTTATTAATTTATAACTGGAAGACAGCAATACTTTTCTTAATTATTGTGCTCTTAATAAGACCTTTAGGAGTGTTTTTAAGTACTTTCGGCTCTAAACTAAAGCTGAACGAAAAACTATTTATTAGTTGGGTTGGCCCTCGTGGTATTGTTGCGGCTGGTATCGCGTCTCTATTTGGGCTTAAATTAGCCAGTATAGGTGTTTCTGGAGCAGAATATATAACACCTTTGGTTTTTGTTATAGTTCTTGGAACCGTTTTGTTAAATGCAACAACTGCAAGGTTTTTTGCAAGGTTAGTGGGAGTATTTCTTACAAAATCTGACGGCATATTGATTGTTGGTGCTTCAAAAGTATCTAGGTTACTTGGTCATTATTTAGAAACTAACGGAAGACATGTGGTGCTTATAGACAGTAATCAAAGCAATATAGCTAAAGCTAAAGAACTAGATTTGGAAGCCATTAACACTAACATTTATTCAGATACACTAATGGATAATATTGAGTTAAATGATGTTGGTTATTTAATGGCGATGACAGGCAGTTCAGATATAAACAAGTATGCCATTAATAAATTTAGTAAGCAGTTTGGTGAAAACGGATCCTTTAGATTAGTTACTAGTGAAGAGATGAATGATCCAGAAAATTACCCAAAAGAAGGTCTGTTTTCTCATACCGATGATTACAATAATTTAGCTGAAGTTACTAGGAAATACCCTTCAATCCAAGAAATAGAAATTGAGGATAAAGACCATTACTTAAGCCTTATAGAAACAACAAATAAAGATAAGAATATAATCCCTTTATTCTTAAAAGATAATGAAGGGGAGCTTCATATTTTGTCTTCCTATAACACAGATCTCGAGGATATAAAAGAAGGTTATAAGCTTGTGTATTTAGGTAAGCCATTTGATGTAGAGAAGGTATAAAAAACCTCAGCAATTTACTTACCGAGGTCTTATGACTTTAAAAAATGATTTTTTTAAACAAAAATTTTATTATTTACCAAGATTAAAAAGCAAGGTTAGGGTCAATAGATTGTTCTTCATTATTAAAAAATTGGTAAAGTCATTTTTGTACTCTCCACCACTTTCTGGTTTATAAGTTAAAGCTCTATGAGCTATTATATTAGTTTGTAAAGCAATAGACCAACGGGTAGATAGCATTAACTGTACACCCATTACTACCGCTAAAGTAATTCTTGTAATGTCTGTTGTAAAACTATTATACTTATCACTCCCAAAACCGTAAGACCCAAGAAGCCCATATATTAATCGGATTTCATTAAATTGAGAAATAGTTTGAAACATTAATAGACTTAGTTGTAAATCTACTAGGCTTTGCGCGCTGTCTCCAATACTTGCACCTTCGTAAGCTGCACCTAGAGACGCGTAAAGTGCTGAACGCTGAAACAACTTTAATCTATAGTAATAGGCGGCTTGTAAACACCATAAGGTCTCATCCTCTCCAAACCCAACACCAGCACCTACTGCCAACATTTGCATAACAAATATGAGATCCTCTGGGTTTATTTGCTCTTCAAAAGCTTTTTTGCTTAGCTCAGGTTTGTTTTCCATAAAGGAATTAAAGTCGTCTAGGATAAAGTCTGTTTCGAGGCTGGTAAAATCTCCAGCTTTAATCTCTTTATTATTGAGATTAAAATCAGCTAAAAAATTAGACTGGGCGTTTAGATGTATTAAAGAGCACAACATGAGCACGCTTAATACAATAGACAATTTAGTTTTCATAATATGTGAATTTTGGTTGTTTATTTAATTTTTAATCAACTTTCTAACGACGAATAAACCATTATTTAATTTGGCTTTTACGGTATAAATACCTGTATTTAAGTTTTTAACTGAAAAAGTATTCTCACTTGCTGTTAAAATTAATCTTCCATTAAGGTCATAGACCATTGCAGAATCTATTTGGTCATTAGAAAATGAAACAATATCACTTGAAGGGTTTGGAAACAAAGTGATGTTGCCACCATTTGGCTCAAAATCATTATCACTAAGTGTTAATTGTGAAATATCAACTCCAGTTTTAACTAAAATACCATAGTTTGTAAGGAGTGTAAAAAGGCCTTCTGTTGGACTATATTGTTTAAATAGGGCCTTTGAAATACTTAAATCTTTAGGCAGGTCATTATCCAGCATAGCACTATTAATTTCTTCTACCATTAAAAAGGAGCTATTGCTAGTATCTGGGGAAACAGCATATATTCGCATAGACCTAGAAGTATTACTAGTTAACCCTCGGCCACTTGTTGAAAAATAGGCGAACATTATAACAAAAGCGTTGCCCACAACCTCTCCTTCTTCTGATGTAATGACAAACGATTCTGTGGTGCCTATCTCATCATTATTTCCATCGTTATTTTCGTCAATGGCAATAGGATGAAAAACATCATTTCCGTTTTCATCTAGTGTTACGTGCAAAAGCTCTTGAGTGGTTTTATTGGCAACAAGAAATGAAAAATTATCATCAGAATTATTTGGTATATGCATTGCGACAGGGTCCGAAACAGGAACAAAACTTGGGTCTATAGAAACTGCAAATGACGAAGGAGCGTTAGAATTTTCATCAGGCACGATATTAATTACTTTTCCAGTATCAGGAGGTAGAGCGGAGGAGATAGCTAAAGCTCTTAAATTAGGAACTTGCAACCCACTAAGGTTTGTTGCCCGCCCACCATAGCTTGTGTCTTGGGACAAGTCTCTATCGTTGTTTAATATTTCTTGAGGAGTTGAACAAGTAGAATTAGGAAGGTCGCAAATAGTTTGGTACACCAGATAGTTATAAGCTGCATCAAACCCTTTGTGCATTATAGCTATAATGCCATTATCTGACTCACCAACACTGGTTTTTTTTGAAACATATGCCAAATGATTGGGTAAACCATGTGCAAAAGAGTTAATTGAATTATTACCATTTATAAAGCTCCAACCTGTATTGGTTTCAACAACAAAATAGTCATTGTCCGAGGTAATGCTCCAGCTATTTTCTGCTGTGTCAACCGTAATGTATCCAGTATAGTTGTTGCCAACACCAAGTTCAAACTCCAACATATGAACTTTATCCGATTTAATTATTCCAACTTCTATTTCTCCAGTAGTTTTTTGCCTGATGGCAAAGTCTCCAGTATTAAAAGTATTCATTGGCTCAGGGACATCTATGTAGTCTATGTCTAATGGTGTGCAGAAATTTCCTGGATTAAAGTGAATAACTTTCCCTGGATCCGAAAAATTAGTTGGAGCCGCATATATTGCTCCGCTACTATCATAATTACAAGCATTAATAACATTTTCGTTCAAACAGTTTATTCCATCTTCTCTGTAGTTGACCCAAGAACAGATATTAAAATCCACGAGACTCAATCCAAATATACTTGCACTACTTGTTTGAGAATTTGTAACCAATAACACACCATTTATTGGATTGATATTTATATCAAACACAGGAATTGGAGATGTTGCATTACAATTTGTAATGTTTTGGTCGGGTTCAAACTTACTTAAACCTTGGTAATGGCCTATATATAAGTTATCTGAGTTGTCCATTGCTAATGAAGTCAAAAAATTTTGAAATAAATTAGAGTTTGATGACGTAAAGTTTGTCCAAGTGTCCGTTGTTTTGTCCAACTCCCACAACCCATTGTTGTCTCCTGCAAAATAAGCTTTTGTACCACAGTTGTTTTCTACAATGTCCTGTGGCCTAAACGCAGTAGTCATTTCAGCATCAAATATTCCACCACTAAATTTTTGATAGCCAAAGGCATCCTTTTTATAGATATATAGTGAGCCATTGATTGCATAGTCAACTTGTAAATAATAAAACTGACTAGTAAGCTCACCAATAGTTAAATCAGAATTATTGTAGTTGTAGTAGGATACCGAAAGACCATCATATATTGCTATACCATCTTTTAATGTGAGCGCAATATTGTTACTCGTTGGGTCTAATGCTATATCTTTTACTGTACCGATGGCGGGAGTTTGAGAGGTTAGATTAAGATAGTCAACTACAGTGTTGGTGGCGGTGTTATATTTTATATAACCAAAATCAGTTGCTAAATGCATCTCGTTAGCATTAACATCATCAGGAACTATCTTAGTGATTTCTGTTGCTTTGGAGAAAACACGCCAACCATCTGTTTGAGAATAAACACTGATAAGGCAAAATAACACAAAAAGCGTGAGTAATTTTGTTTTCATAATGCATGGTTTTAAATTGATAGTAGTAAAACTACGTTGCAAAGTTACTTTCAGTCAATACCAGAGTTCAGGTATATTTAAATTAGCCAAAAACAAAGAGGCTTTATCATATAAAGCCTCTTCTTTCAAGATAATAGTGATCAATTTAAAACATACATCTTGATGGTCGTAATCATGAGATTATTAAATTAATAGCAAACTATTTTGATTGGTAAAATTAATCTTGAAAAAGAATAAATTCAATACCAGAGTTCAGGTAGATTTTATAAGGGAATGGTAATAAGTATTGATGTGCCTTTATTTATTTTTGAATCAATCTCAAGTTTGCCTCCGATTTGTTGAACTCTAGACGATATATTTTTTAAACCCAATCCTTTTTCTTTGGTCTTTGTATCAAATCCCTTTCCATCATCTTCAATTGTAATTGTAGCATAAGAATCATGACCTATTAATTGCACATCAATTTGGGTTGCTTCTGCATGTTTCAAAATATTATTAAGGGTTTCTTGTACAACTCTATAAAGTTGCACCTCTGTATTTTCTTCAAGCCTTTCAGGAAAATGATAGCTATTAAAATCAACTGATAACGAGGTTTGAGAAGATAAGCTATCAGTTAAATCAGAAACAGCATTCTTAAACCCAATAAGTTTTAGGTCTGAGGGAGATATTTCATGAGATAAATTTCTAACATCATTACAAATAGTGTCAATAGCACTATTAACATCACTGTCTTTAAACTTGTCTGCAACAAAACGTTTTAAGTAGCTTAATTGACTACCAATATTATCATGTAGCTCTTTGCTAATTCTTTTACGCTCTTTGTCCTCCCCTTTAATAAACGCTGTTAAGTTTTTCTTTTCTTCTATCACTATTTTTTCTGATAATGAATTACGCTCATCGTAGATGTCTTTTACCATTAAAACAACAGTAAACGTTAAGAAAAGTATTTCTAAAAATGATGAATAAAATATAACCGGCAGACCATAAACTGTTGTGTTAATAAGACCATAGCTATGATATAGAATTGTAATACAAACACCTGTAATCATGAAAATATAAGCTATTGCAAAAAGGGACGAGCGTTTAAAATTGGTTTTGAAGAACAAGATAATTTCTGCAGTAATTAACAGTACCATAATTAAGAAAACACCGTACCACAAGTTCATGAATATTGTAACATATTGTTCAAATAGGTCCGTAAAAACAAAATGAATTAAGAGCCTAATAGAAACAAGTACAACCAATAAAATATCAACTACTCTCTTTAGTCTAGGCATATATATGTTGGCCTCTAATATTTTTTGAGAGAAAATAATAAACAGCAGTAATGAAATTTCACTAAATAAAACATAGTGTCTGTATTTATTAAAAATGTCTGTATCGTTAAGAAATAACTGAGAAAATAAGCCTGTGTATGAGCTAATAAAAAGGCCTAAAAAAACAATATAAAACGCATAGATAAGGTAGCGCGCTTTTTTTAAAACAAAGAAAACAAACAAACTAAAAAGCACAGATAGGAAGCTAATACCATAGTACAAGCCAATAAATATCAACTGACCAGAACTTTGTTTATTAAAAAAAGATTCGCTTTTTACAAGCGCAGATGTCACCAAAGGTTTGCCAGATTCTTTTTTGAGCTCTAACCGAAACACTCCTATTTCTAAATGTTCTAATTGAATTGGAAATGCAAAAAGACGATGCTCGTTTGGTTTCTTTGAGATTGGAAAATCTATACCAGCTTTATTGTGTTGGGTCAACACATTGTTTTCTAGTTTATAGAGCGTTATTTCCCTAATTAGAGCATTTGAGAACTCTAGAATTAAATTTTTAGAACTACTATCAACGTTTTTAATTACAAAGTCAACGGTATTAAGCTCATTGTTAAAACTGAAATAGAAAAACGAACGTTTATCGGTTAATTGCCCATTATTTATTATTGAAAATGTCTTGAGGTTTGCCTCTTTGAAGTTAGAATTTACATAAAGTGTATCTATTTTTTGCGCCATTAAACATTGGAAGTAACCAAAGCTTAAAAACAACAAGCCCAAAATACTTTTATGAAAGCAATTGTTTTTCATTAACAAGCTTTATCAAATCTATAGAATTATGAATATTTAGTTTTTTAAAAATATTCTTTTTGTGGGTTTCAACGGTGTATGTACTAATGAATAGGTTTTTAGCTATTTGAGGCACATTGTTTCCCTTAACCAGCTCTAAAATAATTTCTTTCTCTCTTCGGGTAATTTTTATTTTGTCTAGAAAACCATCAGTTTCTTTTACATTGGTTTTAACACCTTTTCCGCGATAAAAAACTTTGGTTTCAAAAACACAATCTAGAGCCCTTAATAAATCATCCGAAGAGCAGTTTTTTAGCAAAAACCCATCGCCATTGTATTGTTTTACTTTGTTAATAATGCTCTCTTTATTGTACATGGTTAGGACAATAACCTTTATGTTAGAATTGAAGTTTTTTACGTCTTTAAGAATGTCTAGCCCATTTTTATTAGGAAGATTTAAGTCTAGTAAAAGCACATCAGGAGTTTTAAGTTTTATAGTGGGCAGAACATCATTTCCGTTTTTCACATAATCTAAAACGGTATAATCGGGTTGATTTTTAAAAATAGATATGAGACCATCAATAACAATTTGATGGTCTTCGCAAATAAGTATTTTTTTGGCTGGATTACTCATGAGTATAAAACCTACCAAGAAAGATACTAAAAAAGAATAGAAATAGCTTTAATCGTTAAGTTTCAAAACAGCCATAAATGCTTGTTGCGGGATTTCAACATTACCTACTTGTCGCATACGTTTTTTACCTTTTTTCTGCTTTTCAAGTAATTTACGCTTTCTGGAAATATCACCACCATAACATTTAGCTGTAACATCTTTACGAAGTGCTTTTACCGTTTCACGAGAAATAATTTTTGCACCAATTGCTGCTTGAATAGGAATATCAAACTGTTGCCTTGGAATTAATTCTTTTAGCTTTTCGCACATCTTTTTCCCAATATGTTGTGCATTGTCGGCATGTATTAAGGCTGAAAGCGCATCAACTGGCTGAGCATTTAACAAGACATCTAACCTTACTAATTTAGACACTTTCATTCCAATAGGAGAATAATCAAAAGAAGCATAACCTTTAGATACGGTTTTTAATCTATCATAAAAATCAAAAACGATTTCAGCTAATGGCATTTCAAAAATTAACTCAACACGCTCTGTGGTTAAATACGTTTGGTTAATAATCATCCCTCTTTTTTCAATACAAAGGCTCATAACATTACCAACAAAATCAGATTTTGTAATAATTGTTGCTTTTATGTAAGGTTCCTCAACGCGGTTAACAGTCGTTGGTTCTGGTAAATCACTAGGATTATTAACTATAAAGGGTACATCTGGCTCTTTATTGGTGTAGGCGTGGTAGGACACGTTAGGCACTGTGGTAATAACCGTCATATCAAACTCGCGTTCTAGACGCTCTTGTATAATTTCCATGTGCAACATTCCTAAGAAACCACAACGAAAGCCAAAGCCTAATGCAGCTGAACTTTCTGGTTGAAACACCAAAGAAGCATCGTTTAATTGAAGTTTTTCCATTGACGCACGAAGCTCTTCATAGTCTTCTGTATCAACAGGGTAGATACCAGCAAAAACCATAGGTTTTACATCCTCAAAGCCCTCAACGATGTTTGTTGTTGGTTTTGCAAAATCGGTAATAGTATCACCAACTTTTACCTCTTTTGCTGTTTTTATACCAGTTATTAAATATCCAACATCACCAGCCTTTACGCTTTGTTTAGGTACTTGGCGCAGCTTTAAAGTACCTACCTCATCGGCATAGTACTCTTTGTCGGTAGCAACAAATTTAATTTTTTGTCCTTTTTTTATTTCGCCATTAAATACTCTAAAGTATGTTTCAACACCTCTAAATGTATTGTAAACAGAATCGAATATTAAGGCTTGTAATGGTTCGTCCACACTTCCTTTTGGTGCAGGAATTCGTTCAATTATGGCTTTTAAAATATTATCGACACCAAAACCTGTTTTACCACTAGCGTGAATTACTTCTTCTGGATCGCAACCTAGCAAATCAACAATGTCATCAGTCACCTCTTCTGGATTTGCACTTGGTAAATCGACTTTATTAAGCACAGGAATAATTTCTAAATCATTTTCTAGGGCTAAGTATAAATTAGAAATGGTTTGAGCCTGTATACTTTGAGCAGCATCTACAATAAGCAACGCTCCTTCACATGCGGCAATAGATCTAGATACTTCATAAGAAAAATCCACATGACCAGGAGTATCAATAAGATTAAGCACATATTTTTCACCATCGAGCTCGTAATCCATTTGAATAGCGTGGGATTTAATGGTAATACCACGCTCACGCTCCAAGTCCATACTATCCAATAGTTGGTCTTGTTTTTCGCGCGCAGTTACAGAACCAGTATAGTCTAGTAACCTATCGGCTAGTGTACTTTTTCCGTGGTCTATATGTGCAATAATGCAAAAATTGCGAATGTTCTTCATCTGTCTTTTTCTAAGGGCAACATTAAGAATGCAAATATAATCGATTTCTTGTGCTTTGTACTATCAAAAATAACTTTAAGCACTAGGTGAATTGCGGAAAAACCATATTAAAAAGTAAAAAACAATCTTTATATTGCAAGACAAACCTAATTAATGATTGCGCCCTTAAGAATTTATCTGTGTTTTATCCTTTTCACAGTACCTTTTGTTGTTTTAGCTCAGAATTTTTCCATTTCAGGAACTGTTGTTGATGCTAATGGCAGTCCTATTGAGTTTGCCAATGTAATTTTATCTGTTGAGAACGAAGATGAATTCTTTAAAGGTACTTCTACCGACGATAAGGGTAATTTTATAATAGAAAATCTTGAGGCAACAACTTATTATGTTAGAATTAGCTTTATTGGGCACGAGGAATTTTCTCAAAAAATAGCGCTTTCTGGGAATTTAAATTTAAAAACCATTCAGCTAATGGAGTTGCCTGAAAGTTTAGATGAAGTTACCATTGTAGCCCAAAAACCTACCATTACAAGAAAACCGGATCGCTTAATTTTTAACATTGAAAACACAGCACTTACAGAAGGCTCAACACTGGGAGTTTTAAAAAGTACGCCTGGTGTTATTGTAGGCGACGGAAGTATTAATATTAAAAGCACACCAGCAACGGTTTTTATCAACAATAGAAGAGTGCAGTTAACCTCAGATGAGTTAATACAACTGTTGGAAAGTGCACCAGCAAACAGCATAAAATCTGTTGAGGTGATTACAAATCCACCAGCAAGTTATGATGCTGATAGTGGCTCTGTGATTAACATTATAATGAGTAAAAACTTGGTTACTGGCTATAGAGGGAGTGTGTCAACCAATTTTACCCAAGGCGTTTTCCCAAGATATAATGCCGGAACAAGCCACTATTTTAAAAACAACAATGTAAATCTTAATATCAATTATAATTATAACAACCAAAAAATTAATAGAGACCAAGAAGAAACCGTTGACTTCTTAGATGACTCAAACAATATTGAAGAAATATGGAGCTCTGATGTAAACAGAAATACTTGGTCAGAAATACATAACCTCAATTTTAATTTTGATTACTATATCAACGAAAAAAACACGCTTAGCTTAACTAGCACAGGGCTTTATACACCTCGTTTAAAAAACAAAATAAAGAACAACACAGTTATTTTAGACAATAACCAAAACTTCTCATCGCGTTTTACATCAGACAATTTATCCAGAGACGATAAGTACAATATAGGCACAGATATTATTTTTAGACATGATTTTGACGATAGTGCAAGTTTAACATTCAATGCGCATTATACTGTTTATGATTATGAGCGCAACCAAAGTGTGTTGAGTAACTTCTTTGACCAAAATAATATGTTTGACGACAGCTCAGAATTTAAAACACTGGCCAATCAAAACACAAATATTATTACTGGAAAAGTAGATTATAGCTTGTCCGTTGACGACAGCTCAACGTTTGATGCGGGTTTAAAATATTCTAACATAAATACGGATAGTGATATTTCAAGATTAGATATCATTAATGGCTCTGAAGTTGTGAACGCAGAAAACACAGACGCTTTTGAATATGACGAGAAGGTTTTAGCTGCCTATACCAACTATAGTAAATCTTGGGACAAATGGGATTTAAGCCTCGGCTTAAGGGTTGAGCAAACTAATATCGAAGGCAAATCTTTAACATTGAGCGAAACAAACACCCAAGACTATTTTAATTGGTTTCCTAATGCGAGCATATCACACCAAATATCAGAAGACGTAAGCATCAATGCAAATTATAAGCGCAGTGTTACCAGACCAAGCTACACAGACTTAAACCCATTTACGCTCTTTATAAACGAAAACACAATTGTGTTGGGTAATCCTAATTTGGTACCGACCTATAGAGATCATTTTGACATAGGAATTGATTTTTT
Organism: Winogradskyella pulchriflava; assembly: GCF_042434315.1. Taxonomy (NCBI): domain Bacteria; kingdom Pseudomonadati; phylum Bacteroidota; class Flavobacteriia; order Flavobacteriales; family Flavobacteriaceae; genus Winogradskyella; species Winogradskyella pulchriflava. The sequence continues at coordinate 632,562 of NZ_JBHLTQ010000001.1, forward strand.
AAAGTACTTTACCATTTCAGCATATTACGATAATTATGATGGTGAAATAGTAGAATTACCTAGGCAAAACAACGACACTAATATTATTGCCTTTACACCAACAAACCTAGACAAGAAAGTTGATTATGGTTTTGATTTTCTCTTTCAGAAGAACATTACAGACCGTTATTTTCTATATGCTTTAACATCGTTTTATAACATAACCGAAGAATCTGATTTTGGTGAAGGTTTTGTGAAACAGGACCAATGGTCTAATTACAGTGTTTTACAAAACAGCATATCATTGTTAGAAGATAGAAGCCTAGATGTAAGCTTAATATTAACGTGGGTTGGTGAGAGTTTAATTAGCTTATCGACTGTAGAAGACAGACTGTTTTCTTCTCTAAGTATTTCTAAATCCATATTTAACAAGAAAGCTATTATTTCTTTAGAGGTTGAAGATATTTTCAATTATCAAAATGAGACATATAGTGTTAAGTATCTAAACCAACAAAATAGTAGCTTTAGAGATGTAGACTCTAGGTACATTAAATTAGGTTTTAGATATAATTTCGGAAACACAAAACTAAGCACAAACGAACGCGCAACATCTGCTGAAGAGCGCGATAGGCTTAAAGATTTAAACTAAGTTAGTCTTGCCATTCCGCGATAAACAAATTGGTGTCTCTGGTTCCTCCGTTGTTTCGGTTTGAAGAAAAAATTAAATACTTACCGTCATTAGAAAACACCGGGAAGGCTTCAAAAGTATTACCGTGCGTAACACGTTTTAAATTTTTACCATCAATATCGATCATGTAAAGGTTAAAAGGAAACCCGATTTCACTTTCAAAGTTTGAAGAAAATAAAATCTTTTCGCCACTTGGATGAAAAAATGGACTCCAGTTAGCATTTCCTAAAAAAGTTAATTGGCGCATATCGCTTCCATCAGCATTACAGATAAATAATTCCATATCACTAGGCTCTACTAAGCCTCTAGCTAATAAATCTTTATATTCTTTCTTGTCTTTCTCTGTTTTTGGTCTCGAAGCTCTAAAGATAAGTTTACTACCATCTGGAGAAAAGAACGCTCCACCATCATAACCAAGTTCGTTAGTAATTTGCTTTACATCGGTTCCGTCAATATTCATGGTGTAGAGTTCTAAATCGCCACTTCTTGTAGAAGTAAATACAATTTTATCTCCTTTTGGAGAAACGGTTGGTTCAGCGTCATAGCCATCTTCGTGGGTGAGTTGCTTTACAATATTACCTTCTAAATCTGCCACAAAAATGTCATAAGTATCATAGATAGGCCAAATATATTTGCCGTTTTCTTTATGTGGAACCTCCGGACAATTATCATCTCCTAAGTGAGTAGAAGCATAAATAATATGCTTATTGTCTGGTAAAAAATAGGAACATGTAGTTCTACCTTTTCCTGTACTTACCATTGGTGGTGCAATACTATCGGTAAAGGTTTCGTTAACATCCATAATAAACATCTGGTCGCAATTAACTCCCCATTTTGTATTGTTAGATTGAAAGACAATTTGCTTGTCATCAAAACTCCAATAAGCTTCAGCATTATCTCCGCCATGGGTAACTTGTCGTAAAGATTTAAAATTAGTTTCCTCAGGATATATTAAGGATTTATAAGTCTTGGTGGCACCCGAAGATGCATCTGTAGTAGATGAATTAGTTTCATTTTTACATGAAAAAAATGAAAGACACACAAAAAGAACAACAGCTAATCTGTTCATAATAAAGTATTATAATAAATGGCGATTAATGCCTAATTTTGCGCAAAAATAAGACTTACCAATGAAAAAAATAATGTTTTTAGGTGTTTTGGTAGCATTACTCTCTTGTAAAGCCGAACCAGAAGTAGCAGAAAATAAAATAAAAGAAGATGTTGCTTATCTAGCTGATGACAAATTAGAGGGCCGTCAAACTGGAACTGATGGTGAGAAAAAGGCATCTGAATACTTGGTAAAACGCTTTCAAGAAATTGGTTTAGAACCTAAAGGTACAGAAGGCTATTTGCAACCGTTTTCTTTTAAACCAAAAACAGATCCGCATAAAGAGGTTGAGTTTACAACCAATGCAGATAGTACAATTACAGGTAATAATGTCATTGCTTTTATTGATAATAATGCAAAAACAACAGTTGTCATTGGTGCGCATTACGACCATTTGGGTTTTGGAGGTGAAGGCTCTTTGTATAGGGAAAAAGAAAAAGCTGTACACAACGGAGCTGATGATAATGCAAGTGGTGTTGCTGTAATGTTGAACTTAGCGAGCCGATTAAAAACCAAAGCAATAAATGCTGATATTAAAGACAAGAATAATTATTTATTTATGGCTTTTTCTGGTGAAGAAATGGGATTATTAGGCTCTAATTATTTTTCTAAAAATCCAACTATAGATGCAAAATCCATAAACTATATGATAAATATGGATATGGTTGGCAGAATGAAAGCCGATAGCACACTTGCGGTTTATGGTATTGGAACTTCGCCAATGTTTAAACAGACATTAAAATCTAATAACGATAAGTTTAAACTCGTTGAAAACGAAAGTGGAGTAGGCCCAAGCGACCACACCTCTTTTTATTTAATTGATGTGCCAGTCCTTCATTTTTTTACTGGTCAGCATGAAGATTATCATAAACCAGGAGATGATTCCGAAAAGTTGAATTATGATGGCATGAATTTAATTTCAGATTACATTTATAATATCATCAGCGATTTGGATGATAACGGAGAATTAGCCTTTAGAAAAACAAAAAATGAAAGCGAAGAAACTCCACGCTTTAAAGTTGGTTTAGGTGTTGTGCCAGATTACTTATACGATGGAAAAGGCATGCGAATTGACGGAACTCGTGAAGAAACACCAGCATTTAATGCAGGCCTACTAAAAGGCGATATTGTAGTGAAATTAGGAGATAGTACTATTACAGACATGATGAGTTATATGAGAGCACTTTCAGTGTTTGATAATGGAGATGAAGCCGCTATTACTGTACAAAGAGGTGATAAGATTATTGAAACTAAAGTCGTTTTTTAAGCATTTTAACTGGTCTTTTCTTTCAAAAAGTTTTTTAATTGTACATTTATAACTTCAACATAATTACACACCAAAAATGAAGAAATTTTTAGGACTCTTATCTCTTTTTGCATTATTAACAGCTTTTACATGCGAAAACGAACCTTTAGATACGGATTTAAGTAATGCAAGTACTACAACTAACCTGGATTTAGTTGGAGCTTGGGATTTACAAGAATTCAGTGTAACGCTTAATAGCTCCACAAGTTTTGAGGGGCAAACATTTTCATCGGATATTGATATTGCCAGCACTGAAGTAGATTATGTTGTGGAATTTACACAAAGCTCATTTGTTACAAACGGAAGTTATTCCTACAGCACCAATGTAGTGTTTGATGGAGAGACTATTTCAAGTGAACCGCAATCCCTAGAAAACGTTACAGGAAACGGAACGTATTCTACATCAGGAGATGAAATGACCGTTGATGGTTCTTTTTTCGAGTTTGAATTTGATGGTATGGACAATTCTGTGCTGCAAGGTGAGCAAACGGCAAATTTTGAAATTTCAAATGACGGTCAGACTCTTACTTTCACGCAAATAGAAACTGTTACAGAAACAGACGGGATGACAGGAACTGAAATTGTAAATTCGGTAAATTCTATTTCTGTTTGGTCAAGACAATAATAGTTCTCTTTTAGAGTTGAACTTTTAAAGTTCAGGACAATAATCAGATGAAAAAGAAAGACTTTATATCTAAAATCCACCTGGTTATTTCCGTGTTGATTGTAGTTCCCGTTTCTTTTATTTATGGGTTTAATCCAGGAACTCGGTTCAATATATTTCTTGGTACTGTGGATGAGCACAATTTTTTTAAAGCTATAATGGGTTTGTATTTAGGATTTTCTGTGTTTTGGCTTTTAGGAATATTTAAAAAAAACCATCTAAAACTAGCTTTGGTAAGCAATACTATTTTTATGTTGGGTTTGGCCATTGGTAGGCTACTTAGTTTTTTTATAGACGGCACACCAACTTCTGCTTATGTTTTGGGAATTATAGGAGAATTTCTAATCGGTTTTTATGGACTTTGGATTTTAAACAGCAAATATTCTAAAAAGCTGTAATTTTGCATCAAAATTTAAGACTTGGTTAAAATAGGAGACATAGAGTTACCAGATTTCCCATTGCTTTTAGCACCTATGGAGGATGTTAGCGACCCACCATTCCGTGCATTGTGTAAAGAGCAAGGCGCAGATGTTGTATATACTGAGTTTGTGTCTAGTGAAGGGTTAATTCGTAATGCTGCAAAAAGCGTTATGAAATTAGACATCTATGAAAAGGAACGACCTGTTGGTATTCAGATTTTTGGTGCCAATATGGAAAGTATGTTACAGACTATAGATATTGTAGAAAAATCCAATCCAGACATTATAGATATTAATTTTGGTTGTCCTGTTAAGAAAGTAGTTTCCAAAGGTGCTGGTGCAGGTATCCTAAAAGATATTTGCTTAATGGAGCAGCTTACAGCTGAAATGGTAAAACGCACCAATTTGCCTGTTACGGTAAAAACAAGATTGGGTTGGGACCACGACTCTATAAAAATTGTTGAAGTTGCCGAACGTTTGCAAGATGTGGGCTGTAAGGCGATTGCCATACATGGCAGAACCAGAGCACAGATGTATAAGGGTAATGCCGACTGGAAACCTATTGCAGCTGTAAAAAACAATCCTAGAATGCATATTCCTGTGTTTGGCAACGGAGATGTTGACACTCCAGAAAAGGCAGCTGAGATGCGAGATTCTTATGGTTTAGACGGAGCAATGATTGGACGTGCATCTATTGGTAATCCGTGGTTTTTTAAGCAGGTAAAACATTTTTTTGAAACAGGAAAACACCTAGAACCGATTTCACTTGCCGAACGCGTAGAAGCAGCCAGAAGACATTTGCAAATGGCAATTGATTGGAAAGGCGAAACACTTGGAGTTTTTGAAACAAGAAGACACTACACAAACTACTTTAAAGGGATTCCTCATTTTAAAGAATATAGAATGAAAATGGTAACAAGTGACGACTCTAAAGATGTATTTGCAGCTTTTGATGAGGTTTTGGAAGCCTTTCCAGATTATCAGTTCACGTCTTAAGACTGAATTAATTGTTTTGTGATGCGTTGTGACGCAATTCTCGATGCTACAATTCCTAAAGCAAAAATTGTAGCCAATACTATAAGCACATTAAAGAAATTTAGGCGTACTGGATAAGGCAATTCCGGCGTTAGCATTACCAGCGAAAAGGATTGTTGCAAAAACACAATCAGTAAACCTAGGGTAACACCAATAACTCCGCTAATAACAGTCATTAGGCTTCCTTGCCAAAAGAAAATAGATTTAATTATTTTAGGTTCAGTTCCAAGGTTAAACAATGTGTTTAATGATTTCTTTTTGTCCAATATCATCATGATGATAGCTCCAATAACGTTAAATAAAGCAATGATGATGACTAAAGTAAATATGAGATAAATAGCAAGGTTTTCAGTATTCAACATTTTAAATAAAGCATCGTTGAGCTGTTCCCTATTTTTAACTGAAAACTTATTAGGAAAAGCTTCCTCAAGTTGTTCTCTAATTTTAGATTCATCAGCTTCCTGAGTTAGTTTTAGCTCAAGAGCACTTATTTGATTGTCTTTATAACTTAAGAGTTGTTTTGCTAAACCAATATCCGCAAATACATATTCGGCATTTAATTCTTCGTTAATGTCAAAAAGCCCAACATTATTTACATAAGCAGCGTTATAGGCACTCTTCAATGTTGATATTTGACCTTTTCCTGGTTTGGCAACATAAATAGATAATGGTTTTCTATAATCTAGAATACCAAAAGATAGTTTGTGAGAAATTCCCCAACCAGAAACCACGTCATTACTTTCAGGTGTTAACCAACTGCCTTTTGTAACCATAGAGTCTATATTGGTAACATTGAGAAAATTTGAATCAACACCTTTTAAAGTTGCTAAAAGGTTTTTGTTTTCAGATTTAATGATAATTCGTTCTTCAATTATTTTAGAATATGACGATATACCATTAATGGCTAATAATTTAGACTTATCTTCTTCAGAAAAGATAAACGATTTTCCTTCACTGGGAATTAGTTTTAAATCCGGATCTACAAACGAGGAAAACTGAAGGCTATAGTCCTTTAAACCAGCAAAAACAGATAATACAATAAATAGAGCGGCGGACGCAATTATAACTCCACCTGAAGCTATCATTGACATTATATTTATAGCATTATTACTGCTTTTAGAAAACAGATAACGTTTTGCTATATATAATGGAAAATTCACTTAAGATTTTTTGCGCTTACCTAATAAATCTGGGTTTTCAAGAGGATCATCCTCTCCTTTAAGAGATCGTTCAATACCATCAATATATTCTAAAGAATCATCGATAAAGAATTCAAGCTGAGGCATACGTCTTAATTGGTGGCGAGTGCGTTGTGCCAACTCATGCCTAATTAAAGGTTTATTAGATTTAATTCCTTCTAAAAGAGGTTGAGCTTCTTTATTCGGAAAAATACTAAGATAAACTTTAGCTACAGATAAGTCAGTCGTAACATTTACCTTGCTAACAGATATAATAACACCTCTTAAACCACCATCAGTTGCTGCTTTCTGCAATACTTCTGCTAAATCTTGCTGGAGGATACCTCCTATTTTTTTTTGTCTTTGTGTAAATTCTTCCATGATGACTATTATAACTAATCCTCTGCAAAAGTAGAGGATATTTAAGGATTATGGTATTTTTGACATTAAAATAATAAGTAGATTTCTTTTTTAAGATATTGAAACAAGTTTCAGATGAAAAAAATTGAACACATAGGAATTGCCGTAAAAGACATTGAAAAGTCCAATGATTTATTTCAAGCTTTATTCGGAAAAGCACATTATAAAATTGAAGATGTAGAAAGTGAAGGCGTTAAAACATCATTTTTTAAATGCGGACCAAATAAAATAGAGCTATTACAAGCTACTAATGATAACAGTCCAATTGCAAAATTTATAGAAAAAAAAGGAGAGGGCATTCATCACATCGCATTTGCGGTAACTGATATTAAAGAGGAAATTGCACGCCTGAAAGAAGAGGGTTTTCAAATGATTCATGAAAAACCCAAACGTGGAGCAGATAATAAGCTTATTGCTTTTTTACACCCAAAATCCACAAATGGTGTTCTTATTGAGCTATGTCAAGATATAGAAGATTAAATTGAATTAAAATTCTTGTAGAGTTTTAAAATATATAGTAATATTGCACACTCTTTAGAAATAAAGAGGTTGGTTTTTACCAAAAGGTCCCATAGCTCAGTTGGTTAGAGCACCTGACTCATAATCAGGTGGTCCTTGGTTCGAGCCCAAGTGGGACCACAAAAAACAAGCTGTTTCATATCTTTGAAACAGCTTGTTTTGTTTAAAAAGCACACATTCATAACTTTAAGCGTTTATAAGCTAAGTGAAATTCTAAATTTAATATTATATTTGCGTTAAATGTGTATAGAAAATGTGAGTATCTTCCCTAATTTGATCACAAAAAACGCATTTCATCGATAATATTTGCCTTTTAAAGACGTTTTTAATTAGAATTTATTTTGTTAGCTCGGTTTTTTTTATACTTTTACACCATAATTTGTAGTATGCAAAACAAGAATATGTTAGCCTCATTCTTATTTTTCTTCGTAGGTTTTGTGTCTATGGCTCAGGGAAGTACACCTCCTCCACCAATGCCACCTCCACCTCCTGGGCTTCCAATAGACGGAGGAATTGTAGTATTATTTATTGTTGCGTTGGGTTATGGGATTTATAAAGCCTATAAATTATCTAAGCCAGTTTCTTAAAACCTTAGCTCGTTCAGTCGCTTTACATATTTGCCCAGTACATCAAATTCCAGATTAACCAAATCACCTTTTTCTAAGAACTTAAATGTTGTGTGTTCATAAGTATAAGGAATTATAGCCACAGAAAAACTATTTAGCTTAGAGTCAACCACTGTCAAACTTACCCCGTTTACGGTAATCGATCCTTTTTCTATGGTGATGTTATTCAGGTCTTTATCATATTCAAAAGTAAAAACCCAACTTCCTTCTTCTTTCTCAACAGATGTACATTTCGCTGTTTGGTCCACATGACCTTGTACGATATGTCCATCCAAACGGTCTCCAAGCTTCATTGCGCGTTCAATATTTACGCTGTCATTTTCAGAAAGCAACCCAAGGTTGGTTTTGTCTAGTGTTTCCTTTATGGCAGTAACGGTATAAGAGCCTTCATTTATGTCAACAACGGTTAGGCACACACCATTATGGGCAACACTTTGATCAATTTTTAATTCGTCTTTAATAGTAGATGCCATGGTAATATGAAGATTTCCACCATCTTTATTGAGTTTTACAACCTTTCCTATGTCTTCAATAATACCAGTAAACATATATGTTCTTTATTTGGTTAAATTTGTCATTGCAAAGTTAAACACATATTGCAAGGGAATTATTAATTTTAATAAAAAAATAGGATAGCATATAAATGAAAAAGGAAGAAAAGATAATTGTTGGCATTTCTGTTGGTGATCTTAATGGTATTGGACCAGAAATTATCATTAAAACATATGAAGATCCTAGAGCATTGGAGTTGAACACGCCTGTTATTTTTGCTTCAGGCAAAACGATGCAGTTTTTTAAAAACCACTTTAATAGCAAAATTAATTTATTCAACATTGACACACCAGATCAGATAGTCCATGGAAAAGTTAATGTTGTTAATGTTTGGAGAGAACCTGTAAAAATTGAATTTGGTAGTGAAAACAAAAAAATAGGAGAATATGCTATCAAATCTCTTGAAGCAGCAACAAATGCATTAAAAGAAGGAAAAATAGATGTTTTAGTTACGGCGCCAATTAACAAACACAACATTCAATCAGAAAAGTTCAATTTTCCTGGACATACGGATTACTTAGCTAAAGCCTTAAACGGTAAAAGCCTAATGTTTATGGTTTCTAATAGTTTGCGCATTGGACTTTTAACAGATCATGTTCCTCTAAAGGATGCTGCAAACTGCATAACTGAAGCTTTAATTACAGAAAAAATAAAAACGGTTACCAAATCATTAAAGCAAGATTTTAACATTCGTAAACCAAAAATTGCAGTATTAGCCATAAATCCTCATGCAGGAGATAATGGTGTAATTGGCAATGAAGATGATGAAATATTAAAACCAACTTTAGAAAAAATAAAATTAGCAGGAGATTTAGTTTACGGCCCTTATTCCGCAGACAGCTTTTTTGGCTCAAACAATTATAAAAACTTTGACGCTGTCATAGCTTCGTATCACGATCAAGGGTTAATACCATTTAAAACTATAGCTTTTGGCGAAGGTGTTAATTATACTGCTGGTCTAGATAAGGTAAGAACATCTCCAGACCACGGCACAGCTTATGAGATAGCTGGTAAGGGTGAGGCTAATGAGAGTTCGTTTAAGCAGGCTATCTACACCGCAATCCAGATTTTTAGAAACAGAGAAGAGTATAATTATTACAGTAAAAACCCTTTAAAAAAGGCATCAAAATAGATATAAACAAAAATTGTTGATATCTAGCTTCTAAATAACTAAAAATTTATATATTTGCAGGCTCAAAATGAGTATGGTAATGAAGGCATTAAAAGATTACACAATCCCATTTGTAGGATTAAAAGAAGGAGAGCACCATTACGATTTTGATATTAATAACACGTTCTTTCAAAATTTTGAATACGAAGAGTTTAATGAGGTTGATGTAAAAATTGATCTAAAACTCATTAAGAAAACAACATTGTTAGAGCTGTATTTTTCAGCTTCGGGTTTTGTGAATGTTAATTGCGATATCACAAACGAACCCTACAATCAATCTATTGAAGATGAATTTAAATTGGTTGTTAAGTTTGGCTCTGAATACAATGACGATAATGAAGATATCTTAATTGTACCACATGGTGAATACGAAATTAACGTAGCGCAATACATTTATGAACTTATTGTTTTAGCAGTTCCTGCAAAACGCATTCATCCAGGTGTTGAAGATGGTACTTTAAAATCAGATATACTTTCAAAATTAGAAGAATTAAGTCCAAAAGAGGACTCAAAAACAAAATCATTAGAGGATATAGATCCTCGTTGGAATAATTTAAAGAAACTATTAACGGATAAATAACATTTAAAATGGCACATCCAAAACGTAAAATATCAAAAACAAGAAGAGACAAGAGAAGAACACACTATAAAGCTTCTGTTCCTCAAATAGCAACATGCCCAACAACTGGTGAGCCACACTTATACCACAGAGCACATTGGCACGAAGGCAAACTATATTATAGAGGCCAAGTTTTAATCGACAACTCTGCTGAAGAAGAAAACGCGGCATAACTATTATGCACGCATATAATAAAACGCTCTCTTATGAGCGTTTTTTTTGTTATAATTTCCTGAATAAGGCAAAAACTACTTACTTTGCATAAATATTTGCCTAAAAATGTCATAAAAAGACTAAAAGCCGTAGTTTTTTGTCTTTTTTAAATACTTTTAATTAACTAAACCCTAATAATGAGTAAAATCACAGCGGCAATTACAGCTGTAGGAGGCTATGTCCCAGACTTTGTTTTAACCAATAAAGTATTAGAGACTATGGTAGACACTAATGATGAGTGGATTACCACACGTACAGGAATTAAAGAAAGGAGAATCCTTAAGGAAGAAGGAAAAGGAACGTCTTTTTTAGCCATAAAAGCAGCGGAAGATTTAATTCAAAAAAAGGGATTAGATCCTAAGGAAATTGAACTGGTTATTGTTTGTACGGCAACACCAGATATGAAAGCGGCATCAACCGCAGCTTATACAGCAACACAAATTGGTGCGGTAAATGCATTTTCATTCGATTTAGAAGCAGCATGTTCTAGTTTTCTATACGGAATGTCGACTGCTGCAGCGTATATTGAATCTGGTCGTTACAAAAAAATTCTTTTAATTGGAGCGGATAAAAACTCATCGTTTATTAATTATAAAGACAGAGCTACATGTATCATTTTTGGAGATGGTGCAGGTGCGGTGCTTTTTGAGCCTAACGAAGAAGGTTTAGGCTTACAAGATGAATTATTAAGAAGCAATGGCGAAGGCCGTGATTTTTTACAAGCCACTTACGGTGGTTCATCATACCCGATTAACGAAAACACTTTCAAAGAAGGAAAACATTACGTATTCCAAGATGGAAAAACTGTATTTAAAAATGCGGTTTTTAATATGGCTGATGTTGCAGAGCGCATATTAAAAAGAAATAATTTAACTAATGAAGATGTTGCATGGTTGGCAGCACATCAAGCTAATAAGCGAATTATTGATGCTACAGCCAACAGAATTAATTTAGAAGAAGAAAAGGTAATGATGAATATACAGAAGTATGGTAACACAACTTCAGCTACACTACCTTTATTATTATTCGATTACGAATCCCAACTTAAAAAAGGCGATAATATTATATTTGCTGCTTTTGGTGGCGGATTTACTTGGGGCTCTATTTATTTTAAATGGGCTTATAATTCCTAAAACAAATAAACTAACTGACAAATATCTAAATACTATGGATTTAAAAGAAATTCAGAACTTAATAAAGTTTGTAGCCAAGTCTGGCGCAAGTGAGGTTAAGTTAGAAATGGATGATGTTAAAATTACCATTAAAACAGGCTCAGACCATGAGACAACAATCGTTCAACAAATGCCAATGCAAGCAGCGCCTGTAATGCAGCAGCAAGCGCCTGCACCAGCAGCAGCTCCTGAAGCGGCAGCGGCTCCGGCAGCAGCTAGTGACGATTCAAAATATATTACGATAAAATCACCAATAATTGGAACATTTTATCGTAAGCCATCACCAGACAAACCTGTATTTGTAGAAGTAGGAACAGAAGTTAAAGAAGGTGATGTACTTTGTGTCATTGAGGCAATGAAGTTATTTAACGAGATTGAATCAGAAGTTTCAGGTAAGATAGTAAAAGTCTTAGTTGATGACTCTTCTCCAGTTGAGTTTGACCAACCGTTATTTTTGGTTGACCCATCATAACAATTGAAAATTCCAATCTACAAATCTCTAAACCCAATTATTGGAATTTGGTGCTTGGAAGTTGAATTTTTAAAACAAAAGTTATGTTCAAAAAAATACTAATTGCCAATAGAGGTGAAATAGCATTACGTGTTATTAGAACCTGTAAAGAAATGGGCATTAAAACTGTAGCTGTTTATTCTACAGCAGATGCAGATAGTTTACATGTAAAATTTGCTGACGAAGCGGTTTGTATAGGTCCTGCACCTAGTAGCGAATCCTATTTAAAGATATCTAATATTATTGCAGCTGCTGAAATTACGAATGCGGATGCAATTCATCCAGGTTATGGATTTTTATCTGAAAATGCTAAATTTTCAAAAATATGTGAAGAACACGGCATAAAATTCATTGGCGCGTCTGAAGAGATGATTGAGCGAATGGGAGACAAAGCCAATGCTAAAGCTACTATGAAAGCAGCTGGTGTACCTTGCGTACCTGGTAGTGATGGTGTTATTGAATCTTTTGAAGATTGTAAAAAACTGGCTAAAGAAACAGGTTATCCAGTTATGTTAAAAGCTTCAGCTGGTGGAGGAGGTAAAGGAATGCGTGCTGTTTGGAAGCCAGAAGACCTACAAAATGCCTGGGAATCTGCTCGTGCAGAATCTAAAGCTGCATTCGGAAATGACGATATGTATATGGAAAAGCTTATTGAAGAGCCACGCCATATAGAGATACAAATTGTTGGTGATTCCCGTGGTAAAGCTTGTCATTTATCAGAAAGAGATTGCTCAATACAACGACGTCACCAAAAATTAACCGAAGAAGTACCATCTCCATTTATGACGGATAAGTTGAGGGATAAAATGGGAAAAGCTGCTGTTAAGGCTGCAGAATATATTAAATATGAAGGAGCGGGAACAGTAGAATTTTTAGTTGATAAACACAGAAACTTCTACTTCATGGAGATGAACACTCGTATTCAAGTGGAGCATCCAATTACAGAACAGGTTATCGATTTTGACTTAATTAGAGAGCAAATTTTAGTTGCTGCAGGAGTACCAATTTCTGGAAAAAATTATACACCAAATTTACATTCAATAGAGTGTAGAATTAATGCAGAAGACCCATTTAACGACTTCAGACCATCACCAGGAAGAATCACTACACTTCATGCACCAGGTGGTCATGGTGTACGTTTAGATACGCATGTGTATGCCGGTTATAGTATTCCTCCAAATTACGACTCAATGATTGCTAAGTTGATTACTACAGCTCAAACAAGAGAAGAAGCTATCAACAAAATGAAGCGTGCATTGGATGAGTTTGTAATTGAAGGCATTAAAACTACTATTCCTTTCCACAGACAATTAATGGAGCACCCAGATTATTTAGCTGGTAATTACACCACTAAATTTATGGAAGACTTTAAACTTAAAGAAGTAATTGAAGACTAAAAAAGAGCGGCTATTTAGCCGCTCTTTTTTATTTACGTGCATTTGCTTTAGCATTTTATGAAATGATTTGACGATTATCGCGACAAAACACTCATTTTAAGACCATAATACGGAAATACATTTTTTGTAAAGTCTTAATATAAACATACCTTTGGAAATTAACCAAAACTTATAACCATGAAAAACCATTACCCAAAAATGTTTTTTAGTTTTTTATTGATATTCTTAGCCTTTGCATTAAATGCACAGGTAAAAGATAATATATGGTCAATAAATAGCGCTAAGAATATTAATAAAGAGAACGTTATTTTTTACAAATCTACACCCAAACATTCTACATTAATAGACATTGATATTGATATGTTAAATGAACAATTGGTAAATGCACCTCAACGTCATCTCTCTAATAAGAACCAAGGAATAGTTCTACAGTTTCCAAATCATTTAGGGAAGCCAGAAACTTACTTAGTACAAGAAGCTTCGGTTATGGAGTATGAGCTTCAAATACAATTTCCTGAAATAAGATCGTTTGTAGGCAAAGGTATAGACAATCCAGCAGCAATATTAAGATTTAGCGTTTCTCCTCAAAAAGGGTTTAGTGGTATGGTACTTTCTGATGGGAAAACAGTTTTTATAGAACCTTATACAGACGATTTAAAAACTTACATTTCATTTATAAATTCTAATGAAGATGGTCCTAGAGAAGCATTTTTATGTGAAACAGAGTACGAACCGGCAAACTATAGTATCTCAGATGAAGAATATACAGCATTAAGAAATGCAAATGACGGTACATTGAGAACATACCGTTTGGCATTAGCTTGTACGGCTGAGTACGCTCAGTTTCATGGTGGCACTTTAGGTGGCGTTATGGCCGCAATGAATACGACAATGGCACGTGTCAATGGTGTGTTTGAAAGAGATTTAGGGCTAACTATGGTGCTTGTAGGAAACAACCAAAATGTAATATTCTTGGAGGATACCGCAACAAATCCCGATCCATATACCAATAATAATGGGAATGCTATGCTTGGACAAAATCAAACCACTTGTGATGCTAATATAGGTTTTACAAATTATGATATAGGCCATGTATTTAGTACTGGAGGTGGAGGTGTCGCACAATTACGCTCTCCTTGTACAAGTAATAAAGCAAGAGGAGTTACAGGGTCACCTGTTCCTCAAGGAGATGCTTTTGATATTGACTATGTCGCTCATGAAATGGGACACCAGTACGGAGGAAACCATACTCAAAATAACAATTGTCAACGATCAGGTGTTTCCATTGAACCAGGTAGTGCTTCAACCATTATGGGTTACGCTGGTATTTGCGCACCAAATGTTCAAAACAATAGCGACGATTATTTCAATGGTGAAAACATAAAGGAAATGTGGGCAAATATCTCTACAGGTAACAGCAGTAGTTGTTTTACAGGTAGTCCTACAAATAATACTGCACCTTCTGCTAACGCAGGTGCTAATTACAGCATTCCAAAATCGACAGCATTTGTATTAAGAGGCTCAGCCATGGATGCTGATACAGCTTCTGGATTAACGTATTGTTGGGAGCAAACGGATGCCACTCCAGCAACTATGCCTCCACAATCTACAAATACAAATGGTCCAGTATTTAGATCTTTAGATCCATCAATATCACCAGATAGATATATGCCTCCACTTAGCACTGTAATGTCAGGATCTTTAGCTACAACATGGGAGGTAGTACCATCTGTTGCCAGAACGATGAACTTCTCATTAACCGTTAGAGACAACGAATTAAATGGAGGAGCAACAGGGTCTGACGGTATGATAATTAATGTGGAAGATGTAACGCCTTTTACAGTAAACACACCACCAAATTGGGCTGCTAACTCTACTCAGCAAGTAACTTGGGTTGTTGGACAAACCAGTGCAGCTCCTATAGACTGCCAAACGGTAAATATTTTGTTTACAACAAATAACGGTGCTTCTTTTACAACTCTAGCTTCTGGTGTTCCCAATACGGGTACTGCAACAATTACAGTTCCAGGTGCTGGTAATACTAATAATGCTAAAGTACTCGTTGAGGCGGCAGATAACATTTTTTATGCTGTATCAAACGCATTTTCAATCTCAAGTACACAAGACTTTAATATTAGCTCTGTAACTGGAGACCAAACGGTTTGTAGTAGTGATACTGCTTCTTTTGATTTTAGTTACATCACCTCAAACGGTTTTTCTGAAACCACAACATTTACAGTATCTGGTGTTCCTGCAGGTGCAGGATCGTCGATTAGTCCTACATCTTTGAATTCGGACGGTACAGTGACACTAAATTTAACTGGGCTCAATGCTGTTGCAAATAACACTTATACTCTAACGCTTACAGGATCTTCTACGTCAATTACTAAGCAGGCTACTGTTGATTTAATTATTACTGATGATGTGTGCCCTTCAGAAGGAGATTTAAGTTTTCAAACAAGAACTACTGGCGTCATCTTTAACACTATAAACAACCTTGATTCAGGTCCTAAAACGGTGCCATACTCAGATTTTACAGCAATTAGTACTACCGTAGAAGCTGGTATGAACTATGATTTATCTGTAAGAGCAAATTCCGATGGACCATATGAGATAATTACTAAAGTATGGATAGATTGGAACCAAAATTGTTCGTTCGACGATGCGGGTGAAGAATATGATTTAGGAACTAGTGCAGATATTGCTGACGAGCTAACAGACGGCTCTCCGCTTACTATTACTGTACCAAACGATGCCGTTCAGGGCAGTACTATTATGAGGGTGAGTACTAAATACACTGACCCAGGTTCAAATGATTTTCCTACATCTTGCGAAACAGGATTTGACGGAGAGGTCGAGGACTACACTTTAAATGTTATAAATAACCTAAGTGTTGACGATAATGTTTTAGAAAACTTAAGCGTGTATCCAAACCCTAATAATGGTGAGTTTAGTATTAGTTTCACTCCTAAATCTGGAGAAGATATTACAATTCAAGTTTATGATATTAGAGGGAGATCTATCTATAAAAACAGTTATAATACTTCAACTCTTTTTGAGGAGGTTGTAAGACTTAACAATGCACAATCTGGTGTATATCTATTGAATATTTTAGATGGTTCACATAAAGTGACAAAGAAAATTATAGTAGATTAAGAATTTAATTTATACTTTAAAAGCTCCTAAGAAATTAGGGGCTTTTTTATTATGGAGTTATCATATTGGGAAATAAAAACATGGCTATCTAACATTGATTATACAATTGTTGGTAGCGGAATAGTTGGGCTTAACTGTGCATTGCAATTAAAGCTTAGATACCCTAAATCAAAAATTTTGGTATTAGAAAAAGGACTTTTGCCACAAGGAGCAAGCACAAAAAATGCAGGTTTTGCATGTTTTGGCAGTATTAGTGAAATCTTAGACGATTTTAGACAGCATACAGAAGAAGAAACTATTGAGTTGATAAAAAAGAGAATAGATGGCTTACAATTGCTTAGAGAAACGTTAGGAGATAAAGCTATAGGTTACCAAGAGTTGGGTGGTTATGAATTATATTTAGAATCTGATGATGAGCTGTATTTTTCTTGTTTAACTAAAAAAGAAAAGATTAACAAATTACTTTATCCCATTTTTAAATCAGATACGTTTTCATTTAAGGAGAATTCTTTTGGTTTCAAAAACATAAAACCAAAAGTAAGCTATAACCAATATGAAGGACAGATAGACACAGGTAAGATGATGGAGGCATTACTCCAAAGAGTTCAAAAAGAAGGTGTAAAAATTATAAATAATTCTACTGTTGAAATATTTTCTGATGATTCAAATACAGTAAGAGTAAAAACAGACAATTTTGAGTTTTCTACTTCAAAGCTTTTAATTGCTACAAACGGATTTGCTAATAGTTTAATTGGAGAACATCTAAAACCAGCTAGAGCACAAGTATTAGTAACAAAACCTATTGAAAACTTAAAGATTAAAGGAACCTTTCATTTGGATAAAGGGTATTATTATTTCAGAAATATAGATAATAGAATTTTATTTGGAGGAGGACGACATTTAGATTTTAAGACTGAAGAAACCACAGAATTTGGTCAGACAAAAATCATTCAAAATAAGCTAGAAGATCTTTTAAAAACCACTATTTTACCAGACACACCATTTGAAATAGACCACCGATGGTCTGGCATTATGGGAGTTGGTAAGCAAAAAAAACCTATAGTAAAGCAAATTAGCGATAATGTATATTGCGGAGTGCGTTTGGGCGGCATGGGAGTGGCTATTGGGAGTTTGGTTGGTAGGGAACTAGCAGATTTAATACCATAAATTTATTATAGATGATGTATTTACGGTTGTAAAAATACTTGCAACTATACTCTAAATATGAACACAAAACAAGTACTGTACAATATGTGTCAGGAATATGTAAATAATCGTTTAGAAACGATTAAAAGCACTATCAACGACATTGAGCAAGGTCTTAACTCTGAAACCAAAAGCAGTGCAGGAGATAAGCACGAAACAGGTAGAGCGATGCTTCAACTTGAGCGCGAAAAGGCTGGACAACAATTAGCAGAAGTCCAAAAGCTTCAAGAATTACTTCAAAAAATAGATCTAGAAAAGCAATTCACTAAAGTGGCTTTAGGATCTATAGTAGAGACTTCAGGTTTAAACTATTTTATTGCCATTAGTTCTGGTGAATTAACAATTAACGATAAAAAATACTATGCCATATCTCCAGTTACACCTATAGCAAAACAATTATTATCTAAAAAAGTTGGTGATAGTATTCACTTTAGAAGCAGTACTTTTGTTATTAATAAAATTGAATAAATAGGTCACTATCATTAAAGTCGTTGAATTGATGAAGCAACTTGAGCGTATTATAACTATAATTATTAAATTCAGGATTACAGTTATTGCCATTTTAATGGTTTTAATGGCAATTTCAGGTTATTTCACTTTAAAATATCTTCGTGTAGATAATTCGCTTTCAATATGGTTTTTAGAGGATGACCCAAGTTATAAAGCATATATTGATTTTCAAGAGGATTTTGGTTCAGATGAAATTTTTGTTGCCATGTTTCCTGTTGAAAATGCAATTGGAGAAGAAGAATTAAGCCAATTAACAATTTTACATAAAGATATAAATGCCTTGCCTTTTGTTAAGACGAGTTTCAGTTTAGCAACTGCCAAATACCCTATTTACAACAACAATAAAATAATTTTTGATGACTTATACAATTCTAAAAGAAGTGAAAAAGGCTTAAAAAACCTGTTTTCAAAATTACCAAGTATTACTTCGCAACTCGTAAGCAATGATTATAAAAACCAGTTTTTTTATATTCAGCTTAACCCAACACCAACCATTGAAGAAAAGCGTAAAGATATTGCAAATGAGGTTCGTTCAGTTATAGAAAAACAGTATTCTAATTATTACTTAACTGGCCCGCCAATACTTAATGAAGCCTATAGTAAGGGTATTTATAAGGAGAGCTTAACCTTTGGTGTGCTTACAGTTTTGGTAATTACTATAATGTTGTTGTTTTTATTGCCCAGTAAACGTTACCTCATTATTTCATTACTCTCGGTTGCAGTACCTGTAAGCTTACTTTTTGGAATTATGACTTCATTAGGTTTTGCGCTGAACATGATTTCAATGCTTATTCCAACAATACTTATGGTGTATAGTGTTAGCGATGCTGTTCATATCATAAATATATATCACAAGGAAGGCCTAATAAACAAATCGCTATCTAAAATAGAGTTACTGACAATTGCAGTTAGAAAAAGCTTTACACCTTGTTTTTATACAACGCTAACCACGTTCGTGGGCTATTTTGCACTCTACCTTTCACCTTTGCCTGCGTTTAAAAATATGGGCGTGTTTACCTGCATTGGATTAGTACTTAGCTTTACGTTAGTATATGTTATAACTATTATTGGGTTTAGCTTTATGACATTAAATTTTGAAAAGGCAAAGCCTATTTTAAGCTTAAAAACCTATTCTCAAACGAGATTTATTAATTGGCTTAATGTTGTTACGAGTCGCTTTAAAACCCGAATTATTATCGGTTTTACATTAGTTCTTTTACTTGGCATGTATGCTGTGTTTCAAGTTAAAATAGATACTGTTTCCTTAGACCTTTTGGCGGAAGGAAAGGCAAAGCAGGATTTGAGAATTGTAGAAAACTTATTGAATGGAAGTTCACGGATTCAGATTAATATTTCGAGCGTAACTAATGAAACAATCTTAAATAGAGACGCTATAAAACGACTTGAAGATTTTCAAAACAAACTTGAAAACAATCCCTTAATCTCTTATCCTGTTTCGGTTGTTAATATTAAACAGTTCCTTGAAAAACGCTCACCTGTTTTGTTTCAATCTAACGTTTCAGAAGAGGCTATAAAGCAAACTTTAGGTTCGGTGGATGCGGAGGACAATAGTTTCTTTAAATTATTCTCTAAAGATTTAAACACTGCTGGTTTTACATTAAGTCTAAAAGAAATGAAAACCTCTGAACTAGAACAAGTCCTTGAAGATATTGAAGTTGCATTTCAATCGTCATTTAACAACGAAGATTATAAACTAAAAATTAATGGTTTTGCGGTTGTTTTTGCACAGCTCAATAACTTTATCTTAGAGACACAGTTTAAGTCGTTTTTCGCAGCATTTTTTGTGGCCTTTTTGTGCTTGTTGATTTTTATAAGAAGTCTTAAAACAACAATTCTGGTACTAATTCCTAATTTACTACCATTAGCTGTTTTGGCAATTGTAATGAGTATATTGGATATTCCGCTAGATGTTTCTACAGCCATGATTACACCAATAATGTTGGGTATTGCCATGGATGATACCATACATTTAGTTTATAAATACAGAAAAAGTAAAACCGTTAAAGGATCTCCAGAAAAACGAATGAATGATGCTATGAACTATACAGGTAGTGCCTTGTTTTCTACTACAATAGCTTTGGTTGGTGGGTTTTTAATAATTGCATCTAGTGCAACACCATCGGTAAGAGATTTTGGATTGCTTTGCGCCGTAACAGTGGCAATTGCTTTAATTACAGACATCTTTTATTTACCTGCCTTATTGAAGAAGCTTGATAAATAACTACTTAATAATTTTAAGGCTAACTATTGTATTTTGATTAATTTCATTTTCGTGCTCAACAAAAATAGTTTGAGAATCTAGTTTTGCTTCAACCAACCAATTCTTGCCATTAAAATAAGAATGTGTAACTGTAGCTTTTAGCTCGGACTTATCAACTATTTTGAGTTGGTGGGCATAGACAATACCGTAAGGTTCAATGACGTTAAATTCACCGAAAAATGAAGCGGTTATTGGTGATTTTGGATTGTCATAAAGGTTTTTTGGAGTGTCCTTTGCTATAATCTTTTTATCGTGAAGCACTATCATATCTTCCGCAAAACCTAGGACATCATTTTTATCGTGCGTAGCTACTATACAAGTAATGTTATTAGCCTTTAGGTAGTTAAAAATATTTCGTCTTAGCGATTGCTTTTTAAAGTTATCTATATGACTAAAGGGCTCATCTAAAAGCAAAAGTTGAGGTTCTTTTGCCAAAGCCCTTGCCAATGCAACACGCTGCTTTTGCCCACCACTAAGATTTTTTACTTTTACTTTCGCAAAATCCTCTAACTCTACAACAGCTATAAGCTCTTTTGTACGTTTTTGTTTTTCTTCTGGATAGAAATTTGAAAGGTGTTTACCCACATTTTCAGCAACAGTGGTAAAAGGCATTAAATTATATTCTTGGGTAACATGCTTAATAAATTCGTAACCAACGACGAGGTTATATTTAGGGCCTAGAATTTCATTGTCTTTCCAAAATACCTGCCCAATATCTAAATCGTACTCTCCATAAATTATCTTAAGAAGTGTACTTTTTCCAGAACCACTTTCACCAATAATGGCTAACGTTTTTCCAAGGTCAACTTTAAAGTCGATTTGTTTAAGGACTTCCTTGCTCGAATATTTGAAAGAGAGATTTTTTACTTGAAGCATGTGCAAAAATACCACAAAAAGCGAATAAAAAACCGCTTGATTTCTCAAACGGTTTATAATTTTTTAGTTAAAACGAATAGTTACTTTTTTATGAACTTTCGTTTCATTGTTTTACCATTAGATTCTAATCTTAAAAAGTAAATACCGCTCTCTAAACTTGATACTTTCAAAGTGTTTGAAGTTAATTTTTGATTCAACACTCTTTTTCCATTAATATCAAAAACAGTAGCTATTTTATTTGTAACATCTGCAGCAGTTTCAATAGTTAGGATATCCTCAACAGGATTTGGGTAAATCACCATATCTGTTAGTGTTTCGTCCTCAACTGTTAGTACTGAGCCCTCAACAACATTATGCGTTGTATTAATTGCTGGGTCCACTAATTGGTCTACAATACCTGAAGGCCAATAAATAGTAATGCTTTCAATAGCGTCTTCTGTCCCAAGACCAAAGTGTGTGTTTAAACTACTCATAAACTCAAAACCTTCACCACTTCTTACATCTCTAATCTGGGTTCCTGAAGTTGTAACTAATTCAACACGTGCACCAATACCATTAATGTTACTCACAGTACCAACTGTATTTATTTTTACCCAATTGTTAGTATTGGTATTATTAACATAAATTTGACCACTTCGAAAGATATCTAAAAAACCATCGTTGTTACTGTCACCTATTGCACCACTTGGAGGCATATTATTAGAGTAATTGCTAAATGTAAAATCTCCATTGTTAAACAATATATCTCCATTAGAAAGTATATCTACATAACCATCGTTATCGAAATCTGCAGGTGCATTTTCAATACCCATTTGGGCAGCAGCTACACCAGACCCTGCAGTAACATCAGTAAATGTACCATCACCATTATTTTTCATTAATTTAGAATTTCCATTACTAGAGCTACTTGCGCCTACATAGACATCCATATCTCCATCGTTGTCAAAATCCGCCCATGCCGACGACCACGTTTGTACATTGTCACCAAGGTTTGAAGAGTTATTATGGCCTTTTCCTGGGTAGTTAGTGTTGTACCATCCATTACTATCAGCCACATTAACAAATACACCATTACCGTCATTTCTCCATAATTCGTTTGTACTTATGGTGGTAGATCCACCACGACATTTAGCG
This sequence comes from Winogradskyella pulchriflava, assembly GCF_042434315.1. NCBI lineage: Bacteria > Pseudomonadati > Bacteroidota > Flavobacteriia > Flavobacteriales > Flavobacteriaceae > Winogradskyella > Winogradskyella pulchriflava. The sequence goes on from NZ_JBHLTQ010000001.1 coordinate 655,302, forward strand.
ATAAACAAGTCCATATCTCTATCATTGTCAAAGTCTATCCAAACCGTACCATAATTTCCACCACCCGGAGTTAATCCTAGGCCATTTGGTACAACACCAGCACTTTCTCCTTGGTAAAATGTTAAATTATAGTCGTTAGTGTCATTACCGTCATTTGAAAATCCAGAATTAATATAGTATACATTTGCCTGTACATCATGGCATACAAAAGCATCAAGATTACCATCGTTATTTATATCCACAAAGTTTGAACGTTGTGAAAAGACATTTTCAGGACCAGAAATTTCGGTATAACCAGTACCGTCGCTATTTGCTTTCATAAATGTAACTCCACTAGTAGAACCATACAAAAGGTCGTTATAACCGTTGGCATCAAAATCTCCAGCAGCTAAACTCCAAGTAGGAAGATTATCTGCAGATGTGGTTGTTATATTTACCATATTAAAACCACCTCCCGGTTGTTGGTAGTGCACGTTAATATTAGTTAAGCTCACAGAAACTATATCATCTAAAAAATCACCGTTAAGATCAACAAAGGCGATATCGTAAGATCCAGAAGTAGGAATTGGGTTTGCTGTAAATGTTACTGGATAACCAGACAAATCAGTACCTGTGGTAAACGAAACGGTGTCCCAATTACTATAGCCGTCAAAAGCACAATTTGCTCTAACGTAAGCAATATATTGCGTTTCTTGCGCCAAAGAAGAGAAACTAAACGATAGGCTCGTTGTAGTTGTTCCTGAACTTGGAGGACCTTCAGAAACTAATCTTAAAGCTACTTCCCATGAGGTTTCTGAGCTGCCTGCAGTCCAGTTTACCTGAGCACTATTGTAAGTAACATTGTTTGCCATTAGATTATCTACCGTTGGGCATGCTGGTGGCACATAAGAACTTATTGTTGGAGAATCTATACAAAACCCATAACCATAGGATTCATCATCATCATAAAAAATACGGTATCTAAAGTTTTGTAATTGGTTGGCTGTAAACGAAGCGGTTTCGAGTAATTCACTAGTATAAGTTGAACTGGTACCATTACAAAAATTCGTAGATAAGTTTGAGTTTTCTGCAAGTGCATTTCCCCAATTTACCCACACGTCACTGTCTGCATCATAATATTGTAAGTTTAGCACTTCTGTTTGAAACGTCCTATACACATACTGAAAAGTAACTACTAATTCTGTTTCACCAGCATTAAAGGCTGCTGTAACGTCTATTATAGGAGACCTTACTCCAATAGTGTTATCGGACGTGCTTCCTGCGTCATCATCATCAAAATAAAATGAAGAAGAGCCACCAGCAACTGTTGGATCTTCATACAGGTATGTAGCGTCAAAAGAGCCATCTAGCTCCCAATCTTCATTTGGCCAGTTTGCTGGCTGATTTAAAACTTGTGCTTTTACTATAAAGCAAAAGAATGTAAAAAGTAGGGTGATTAGTAATGTTTTTTTCATCATTATTTAGTTTAATTGCAATCAATATTTAAGGAGTCTATCCATTCTTCTATTAGCTCTATGCCTTCAGTATGCCTAAGACTTCTACCAATAAGAGGCATTCTGGTTGAAGGTTCTGTTGAGTTGATTCTAAAGTGAAGAACCGAGTTACGAGCATCACCAGGTTCAACAATATGTCCAAGGCCTTCGCCAAGATCTGTATCCGGATCTACGCACACTCCAATATTGCTATAATCTTGGGTGTCATTGTATCCAAATCTCATAGGTCTGTATGCACAATGTGTTTCTTCTGAGTGGCAATGCGCGCAGTTTATTTCCAAATACGCCCTAACTCTTAAATCTAAAGGTTTAGAGGTGTCGTTGTAATCAGGTAATTTAGAAATATTACTTGGAATAGTATTTTCTAAATATCCAAAATTTACTAATTTATTTATTTGATTCTCATCTCCATCGCTATACGCATACACCAAATTTAAGTTTCTGGGTTTTGGACCTATAGGTTCAGGTGTTTCCATTATTTTATGACAAGTAAAGCACTCAGACCCAGCAGGAATTCTATACTGTACGGTATTTGTTTCTCCGTTTTCTTGCCATTGCATATCTACAAAACTTCCATTTAGGTTAAAGTTTGCTTCTGTTTGCTCGTCGTTCCAAACATAATTTGCAAAAATCCAGCCTTCGGATTTTCTTATCATTAAGCGTGTTTCTATGATATGGGTTTCGTCATTAGGAAGGACGTTGTCGTAATAAAAGTTTTTAATCAATACGGCACCAACAGGAAAATCTAGCGACACATCATCATTTATATAAGTAGCTTTGGTGTTACCTGGCATCCATACAAAACGCTTTTTCTTGGCATAATCCGTAAAGAGTACTGAGTTTAATGTATAAGGTAAAACTCCAAAATTAGGATTTAAATCCTTTAAGTCTCCTTGGAAAAAGTTATACTCAGATAAGGTTTGATAAGGAATATCGTCTACATTAAATACTACTGTTGATGAAGAAGTAATTGTAACAGAGACATTTTCTGTTTTACATTCATTAGAGGCATTACATACAGTATACTGAAAAGTATCCGCTCCAATTGTATTTGCGTTGGCAGTATAAATTACAGTATCGTCACTGAGATTGTCTGGTGAGTTATTGTTATTTATTGTAAGTGAACCCTTAGAGGCATTTGTAAGTGTCAGTTGACCAGTTTGAGGTATGTTTTCATCATTTTGAAAAATGAAAATCTCTATTTCAGTATTTTGAGATAGCGTCGCTGAATCAGGATTAGTTTCAATATTCAAAGGTGTTGTAGCATCATCTGTGCCACATGAAAACATGAGCAGAATAATGGGTAATAATAAAGTTATAGCGTATTTTTTTTTCATACAACTATCAATAGCACAATTATATAACAACTAACTAGGTAAAACTCCTACCTAATCTATAACAAATAATCCCTAAATCTAATACTTTTTTATTAAATCGCTAATAATCAATTTAACAAGACAAGTTGCTATTTAAAGACATTATACTTTAAAAGGAAAAAACGATTTAAAATTTTGAATCTTAAGTATTTATTAAATCTATAATAAAGATAGATAAAATACATTGGAGCGAACATAGAGAGAATCTTGTTTTTCTTATATAAAGCGGGTTTTAACTTTACCAAGTATCTAAAATATTTTTCAGGCGTCATTAAAAAGTTTATAGCGCTTTTAATAGGGCTTTTAATTTTTGGTGGTTCATAAGAAATACCAACTTGATTTTTTCCTATATTCTGGTAGAATCCGTTACTTAAGGTGTCTAAAAACTTTAGCTTTTTTGAGTTTTGAAGTAAACCAATTTTTAAAGCTATTTTAGAAAGACTATTTTGCACTAAATCTCTATCGTAGCACAAAGGCTCTAAGTCTTTTAATAGGGTTTTGTGCAGGCTTAACATCTCTTCTTGATGTTGCTTTATATGGCTTTCATACAACCATTTTTCTTCAGGTTTGTGAAATTCTAAGACATACCCTTTTTCATCCAGACTATAGTCTAGAGCGCTACCATGATCTGCTGCCGAAAACTGTTCGTAGAGTTGCATATTTGCCATTAATATTCGGTCATAATAACCTGTATAAGGCATTACTGAAAAAATAAGACCATAACGCTTTGTTAGTGGTTGTATATCATAGATGCCTTCAAGACCTAGGTAATAACCTGTTACAGGTATTTTTTCGTCAAAAAAGCTATAAATAGCTTCTTGCATAGTTCCGCCCCAACCAATATCTACTAAAGCAATACTTTCTTGTTCTATGTTAGCGTTAAATGAATTAATATAAGCTTTAAAAGCTTCGTTACTTGCTTTTCTATGTGCGTTATAATATGATCTGAAGTCTTCATTAGCTTTTACCTCAGAAAAAAGGGTTGAATTAAAGAAGTCTTTTACTTCAGATTGCCCATCTACATTTAAATCAGAAATTAATTTTTCCCTTAAATCATCTGGACAGTTAAGATTAATTAAAAAATCATCGACAGATATATTACTGTATTTTTTACGGAGAAAAACAAACTCCTCCTCATCAATATCCTTTAAAGACATTTGCAGTGATGCATGTCTAGATATTTTTAAATAATGCGTATTTATTTGCTTTGATTTGTCTATTCGGGCAAAGTCTTGGTAGGAATCAAATAGCTTCTTTAAAAACTGTCCTTCTCGCGATAAAAAGAAAAGGTTTTTAATTTTCTTTTCATTTGCAAGAGCATACATGCGTTCGGCAAAAATATGGTAAAGTAATATATACTCTGTATATGGAATTGATTTGCTTTTATGACAGGTTTTATAGACATCATTAAAAATATGGTTTAAGCGTTTTTGGTCGTTACCAAAATTGTTTCGCTTATTCTTTTTTAAATATTTTTGATGAGGTAAATGGTAAGCATTAAGGTTGTTTTTTATAGCATTTTTATAATCACTTCTTTCATTATCTCCTATCATCATTACCTCAGTTGGGTCAATGGATAGCTCATTTAAAATAGGTGAATAAATCGTTCCATTATGCTTGCTTGTTTCTAATACTGCAGAACTATAGATACCATCAAACAAATCTATAATATCATGCTGCTTTAGCAACTTTTCAAAGAGTGATTTTGAGCCATAAAAATCTGAAACCAAATACACTCTACCACCATTGGACTTAAAATACTTGAGGGTATCAACCACACTTTGGTTGAGGTATTGTACACTAGACTCAGCCCTAACATCTGCATCTTCAAACAGGTTTATAAAAGAATCTTTTTCTTCAATGGAAACGATATCTGCATTAATAACGCGTTTACAAACTTCTTGTTTTAAAGCGTCATAAGGGACTTCAACATCTTCTTTACCTAAGGTTTTTGTAAGGTATCGCGACGCTTCTTGCCTAATGAAATAAAGATTGTCTATAGATGTAGGTAAACCCAGCTCACGTATCATCAGTTTAGCCCAAATTCTTTGGGTATAGTTTGGGTGTACGCGCCTATGAACAATTGTATCGTAATAATCCGTGAAAAGATATTTTATATTCTTTTCCTTGAGTTGTTTATGTAATTGGTTAAGTGACAAAAAATTGATTTGGTTAATAGCTAGTTTTAACACCTGTATTTCAACAGGTGCTTATCCTTTTATTTTCTCTTTTGTTTTACTTGGTAATACATCAAATCCCATATTATATAATGTAAAACCATAAATATCTGCATACTGTTCAATAGTTTTGCTTACAGGTGTTCCTGCTCCATGTCCTGCATCTGTTTCAATTCTAATTATAACAGGATTATTGCCAGCTTGCTTGCTTTGTAATTCTGCAGCAAATTTAAAACTATGAGCAGGCACAACCCTATCATCATGATCTCCAGTGGTAACCATAGTTGCAGGATACTCAACACCTTCTTTTACGTTATGTACAGGTGAATATCCTTTAAGATATTCAAACATTTCTTTATTGTCTTCGGCAGTGCCGTAATCGTAAGCCCAACCAGCACCAGCAGTAAACGTATGATAGCGTAGCATATCTAGAACACCAACTGCAGGTAAAGCTACTTTCATTAAATCTGGACGTTGTGTCATGGTAGCACCAACTAGTAATCCACCATTAGAGCCACCTCTTATTGCTAGATAGTCTGATGATGTGTATTGCTTTTCAATTAAATATTCGGCTGCGGCAATGAAGTCATCAAACACATTTTGCTTTTTCATTTTGGTACCAGCATCATGCCAAGCTTTTCCATATTCTCCACCACCACGAAGATTTGCAACAGCATAAATACCACCTTGTTCCATCCAAACGGCATTGGCAATACTAAAACTAGGTGTTAATGAGATGTTGAATCCACCATAGCCATATAGTATTGTTGGGTTTTTTCCGTTTAATTCAAGCCCTTTTTTATGAGTTATTATCATTGGTATTTTAGTGCCATCTTTAGAGGTGTAAAAAACCTGATGACTTTCATAATCTTCAGGATTAAAATCTATACTCGGTTTACGATATAATTCTGAAGTTCCCTTCTCTATATCATACTTGTAAATACTTCCAGGAGTTACGTAGTTAGTGAATGAATAGTATAGTTCTTTTTCCTCTTTTTTAGTTCCAAAACCACCAGCACTTCCAACACCTGGTAATTCCACCTCTCTCACTAGTTTGCCATTATAGTCGTATTGAAAAACTTTAGAAACAGCATCTACCATATATTCTGCAAAGAAGTAGCCTCCACCTGTTGAAGGGCTCAGCACATTATTAGTTTCTGGTATAAAATCTTGCCAATTTTCTGGAGTTGGGTTAGAAGCATCAACAGTGACAACTCTTTGGTTAGGAGCGTCAAGATTTGTTACTATATAAAGTTTAGAACCTACATTTTCAATGATATAAGAATCAGAATCTGTATGTCCCAAAACCTCTACTAATGGAGCATTAGGTACCGTTAAATCCTTAATGTAAAGTTTATTTCCAGAAGTAGATACGCTAGCAGAAATTACTAAATAGTGGTCGTCTTCTGTAACTGTAGCGCCTATATAACGATGTTTTTCTTTTGGTGTACCTCCAAAAATTAATTTGTCTTGAGATTGCTTTGTACCCAATTTATGGTAGTACACTTTGTGCTGATCTGTTTTTGCAGAGAGTTCACTTCCTTTTGGTTTGTCATAGCTAGAATAGTAAAAACCTTCATTTTTGTACCATGACATGCCGCTAAACTTAATGTCTATTAAAGTGTCTTCTATAATTTCCTTTGTTTCGGTATTCATTATCAGAATCTTTCTCCAGTCACTTCCACCTTCTGATATAGAGTATGCCAATGTTTTTCCATCTTTAGAAAAACTTGCACCACCTAGAGAGATTGTACCATCTTCAGTAAATGTATTTGGATCTAAGAATACTTCTGCTGTTTTTGGATCATCACCTGTTTTATACCTGTAAATTACATACTGGTTTTGTAAACCGTCATTTTTATAGAAATAGGTATAGTCGCCCTCTTTAAAAGGAGAGCCAATTTTTTCGTAATTCCATAGTTTGGTAAGACGCTCTTTTAATTCCTTGCGATAAGGAATATTATCTAAATACCCGAAAGTAGCTTCATTTTGAGATTTTACCCACGCTTCTGTTTCTTCGCTTCTATCATCCTCTAACCAACGATATGGGTCAGTAACCGCTTCGCCAAAGTAAGTATCAACAGTATCTACTTTTTTCGTTTCAGGATAATCTATGCTAATTGGTTTCAATTTTTCGGTTTCATTTTTACAGGAAACAAAAATACTTAGTAGAACAGTAATTAGTAGTAATTTTCTCATAATTAGGTTTTTTTGAAATAAACATCGTTAAACTCAAAGATAAGATTTAACAAAATGAATAACATCAAAAATTTCTTAAAACTTACAGTAAAAAGGGGAAGCAATATATATACAAATTCAACTAAAAAATTAATTAATTAGTTGAAATACATAAAATTACCGCTATTACGAAGTTTTGCTGAGAAGACTACACTAAAGCATTTCTCACTAGATATTCGGCAATTTGAACCGTGTTTGTTGCCGCTCCCTTTCTGAGGTTGTCACTAACGACCCATAGATTTAAAGTGTTTGGTTGTGAGCCATCTCGTCTAATGCGTCCAACAAAAACATCATCCTTGCCATTAGCGTACATAGGCATTGGGTAAACGTTAACATCTAGATTGTCTTGTACTGTTACTCCATCAGTTTCGTTAAGTATTTCACGAACCTCAGTTAGGTTAAAATCGTTTTCAAACTCAACGTTTATAGATTCGCTATGGCCTCCAGCAGTAGGTATTCTTACTGCTGTTGCTGTTACAGCAATTGTTTTGTCATTAAGAATTTTTTGGGTCTCTCTAACCAATTTCATTTCTTCTTTGGTATAGCCGTTTTCCTCAAAAACATCACAATGAGGAATCGCATTTTTGTGGATTGGATAGTGGTAGGCCATTTCCCCTTTTATACCAGCCATTTCATTTTCCATTTGTTCAACAGCTTTAACTCCTGTACCGGAAACCGATTGGTAAGTTGAAACAACAATTCGTTTGATTTTATATTTTTTATGAAGAGGTGCTAATGCCATAACCATTTGAATGGTAGAGCAATTTGGATTAGCAATAATTTTATCTTCTTTAGTAAGCTGGTTGGCGTTAATTTCTGGTACAACCAATTTTTTAGATAAATCCATTCGCCATGCGGATGAATTATCAACAACAGTAGTACCAACTTCCGCAAATTTAGGAGCCCATTCTAATGATGTACCTCCTCCGGCTGAAAATAGTGCAATGTCAGGACGTTTTTCTATAGCTGTAGGAATACTAATGACATCAACTTCATTTCCTTTGAATTTTATTTTCTTACCCACAGAACGTTCTGAGGCTACTAATAATAATTCATCAACTGGGAAATTACGCTCTTCTAATACTTTTAGCATTACATTCCCTACTAATCCTGTTGCTCCAACTATAGCTACTTTCATTGTTTATACTTTTGATTAAATTGTAGCCCCAAAATTACATAAAAAAAAGCCTTATAATTTAAATATATAAGCGCTTTTAACAACAAATAACAAAATGTTATATATTTAACAATTGTAAAGAAAAACCCAGACAATTACGTCTGGGTTTAATTATTAAAATAATAGTGTAGCGGTAACGCTATTTTATTTTTTTAAAGAATCTCTGATTTCCATTAATAAATCAATTTCAGATGGTCCAGCTGGTGCTTCTGGAGCAGGCTCTTCTTTTTTCTTCATTTTGTTTACACCTTTCACAACCATAAACATTACAAATGCTACAATAATAAAATCAATAACGTTGGTTAAAAATGTACCATATTCTAAAAATACTTCTCCGACCATTTCTCCAGCATCGTTTAATTCACCATCCTTTAATTTATATTTTAATGATTTAAAATCTGAATCAAATAATAATCCAATTAACGGAGATACAATCCCTCCTGTGAAGGATGCTACAACTTTATTGAAAGCGGCACCCATTACAAAACCTACTGCAATGTCTACAAGGTTACCCTTCATTGCAAATTCCTTAAACTCTTTTAACATAATTTAGTGTTTTTAATAGTTAGTTGATATGTTATAAGACACTAAGTTAAATAAAAAAGTCACTTATAAAAAAAATAATTTTCTATCTCAACAAAAGGCGCTTAACGCGCTGAGATATTGCGGTTAAAATTTCATATGAAATTGTATTTGCAGACTCACTCAATGTTGAGGCTTTATGAGTGGCATCAAAAACAATGACTTCATCACCTTCATAACAATCAATATCGGTAACATTTACCATAATCATGTCCATACAAACGTTTCCAATAATTGGTGCTCTTTTATTATTGATAATAACGAAGCCCTTACCCTTACCATATATACGAGCAATACCATCTGCGTGTCCGACAGGAATTGTAGCGGTTTTTTCAAACCCACTAGCTTTGTATGCTCTATTATAACCTACGGTTTCGTCTTTTTCAATCTTATGAATTTGCGAAATCACTGATTTTAGACTTGCTATAGGTTTTAAGTTTTCGTCTTCTTTGGCCGAATTTCCAAAACCGTATAGTCCAATTCCGCTACGTACCATATCAAAATGCGCTTCCGGATAATTGATTAAACCAGATGTATTACAAAGGTGTAACCAAGGTTTCTGGCCTGTTTTAGTTTCAAAAGCTTTGGCAATCCCTTCAAAGTTTTTGATTTGCTTTTTTGTAAAGTGAATTTCATCAACAGCTTCACTTGCAGCTAAATGAGAGAAGATAGATTTTACGGAAATAGATGTTGTGTCCTTCAATTGCGAACAAATATAATCCACATCATTTTCCCAAAAACCCAAACGATTTAAGCCTGTATTAAATTTAATGTGTACTGGGTAGTTGTTTTGAGATTGTTCTTTGGCAACTTTTATAAACGCATTTAAAACCTTAGCGCTATAAAGGCTTGGTTCTAGACAACGGTCAATTAAGGTTTTAAAATTAACAGGCTGTGGATGTAGTACCAGAATTGGAGTAGTTATGCCAGCATCTCTTAAAACGACGCCTTCTTTTACATAGGCAACAGCAAAGTAATCGATTTTTAGATGTTCAAGATGCTTGGCAATTTCAACAGAATCGCTACCATAGGCAAAAGCCTTTATTACAGCCAAAAACTTAGTCGTTGGCTTTAATTTAGATTTTAAGTAATCAAAATTATGGGTTAGCGCAGCTAAATCAATTTCGAGGACGGTTTCTTTGGCTTTAGGCATCAGGCTCTTTTTCTTTACCTTGTATTTCTTCTGCGTCATTTACTTTCATCTGTCTTACCTTGTCGCGCAACATACTTTTATAGTAAGCCGCTCTACTTAAAGGCTCATATTCGTCAACTTCACCTAGTAAAACCAAGTCATCACTTTTTGCTTTTCTATAGCTATATTGTGCCAGATTTCCTGTTTTTGTACAAATGGCATGTACCTTTGTAACATACTCTGCGGTTGCCATAAGGTAAGGCATTGGCCCAAATGGATTGCCTTTAAAATCCATATCCAAACCAGCAACAATAACTCTAATACCTTTATTGGCAAGGTCGTTACAAACCCTAACAATCTCATCATCAAAAAACTGAGCTTCGTCAATTCCTACTACATCACAGCCATCCGCTAAAATGGGAATATTAGCAGCCGCTGGGACAGGAGTTGAACGAATTTCATTAGAATCGTGAGAGACTACCATTTCATCATCATAACGTACATCTACGGCAGGTTTAAAAATTTCAACCTTTTGCCTTGCAAATTTTGCACGCTTTAACCTACGAATCAATTCCTCGGTTTTACCAGAGAACATTGACCCACAAATTACCTCAATCCATCCAAATTGTTCTTTATGATTTACCGTATTTTCAAGAAACATTTCGTAAATTTAGCACTAAATAACCACCTTTTTTCGTTTGTATAAAGGTCAAGTAAATTTATTAAAAATCAAAAGTAAAAATGAAACCGTCATTTTTAAAATAATAATCACTTTATCTTTAAATTATTATTTTAAAATTAAAGGTTCCGTGTGACAACAAAAAAATACAAAAGACACATGAAAAAGAAATTAGAATCAGAATTAGTTAGTATTGCTCATAGGATTCTAAAACTTAAAGGTAGAGAAGACGTTGATAGAATGCATGAGGAAGTTGCTAAACTTTACGAAAAGCTAACCGTTTTAAAATTTGCCCAAGAGAATTTTGAAAAAGACATGCCTACAATTGGTAATGACTCTTCCTTTTTTGGTATGTTAGATACGGCGTTTAATAACAAAGTGAGCGATAATATTGAGGTTGGAAATAAAACTTACATCAATTTAGATGAGGTAGAAGATGATGGTATCATGGAGCCTGTAATGGAAAAAATTAAAGACATGGTGGCGCAAATGCCTGAAGAAACCCAGCAAGTTGATGTTATGATTGAAGAAGCCGTTTCTAATGAAAAACCGACAACAATTGAGTTTGAAACCATAACGTCTGATTTTGCGGAAATTCCTGAATTTGAACCTATAGATGAGGCCAAAAAGCGTGAAGCTGAAGAAAGAAAGAAATCCTTAAACGACAAACTAAAAGATAAAAGCCTTCAAATTGGTTTAAATGACAAATTGGCTTTTATTAAGCATTTATTTGAAGGTAAGAATGAAGATTATGATCGTGTGGTTTCTCAAATTAACACAACAAACTCTTTATCGGAAGCCAGAGCGTTAATCTTCAATATGGTAAAACCAGATTACAACAATTGGGAAGGAAAAGAAGACTATGAAGAGCGTTTTATTGAAATTGTAGAAGGGAAATTTAGCTAAATAGTAAGCGCAAGAAATTGTTTGCGCACCCTTCCTAATAATTTAAGTAAACATAACCCACAAACGGTTTTTGAATTTCTTTCACTTCTAAAACATAGAAATATGTGCCAACTGGAAGTAGTTCTGAAGATTTTAAAACTCCCATATTTGCCTTACCATTCCATGTGTTTAGATAATTTCTAGACTCAAATATTTGAGTGCCGTAACGGTTATAGATTTTAATGATATTATCAGGATAATCTTCAATACACGGAATCACGAGCGTATCATTTATTGTATCTCCATTAGGTGAAATGCCTTCAGGTATAACCAAACAATCGGAAACTTCAACTAAAGCATCGTCTTCATTATTAGATGGGTTTCTATCTATTTCGTTTAGATTACTCAAAACAGCAATATTTAGTAAGTCGTTTGAGGATAAGACACGAGCTACTAAACTCAATGTTGCAGTTTCATTTATACCTAAACTGGAAATGCTCCATAGCAATGTGTTGTTATCAAAAACACCTGAAGTTGGAGTAGCAGAAATGTATTGATATCCCAGAGGTAGATAATCAGAAATTTCAACACCAGTTGCTGTGGTGGTACCTAAGTTGGTGGCTGTAATTGTAAATGTTACTTCTTCACCTATTGATACATCAGTAGGAGTAACTGTTTTTATAATTTCAATATCTACATTGGAAGTGTCAACAATAACATTGAGAGTTGCAGAGGTTTGAGAAACATCAATATTATTGGTATTGGTAAAGTTTTCAAAATTATTAAGGTAAATTCCTGCAGCGTTAGAGGTTACCATAACAGAAAACGTACAGCTCTCTACACCTTCTGGAAAAACAAGGTCTGTTACGCCAACAAAGTCATCACCAACATTGCCTATAAAAGTTGTTGTACAGCCATTAGCCTGAACCCAATTGGGTACTCCGGAAAGAAATACACCCATAGGCAGATTATCCGTAAACGAAATATTATTCTGAGTTGGACTTGTAGCAATATTGTAAACTGTAAAAACCAACTCACTTTCATTGCCTTCAAAAATTGTAGAAGGAGAGAAAACTTTGTCAAGCACTGGCGAAATCACCTGAACACTATTAATAGATATATTCGTTTCTGGAGTTAACTCTTCATTGTCAGCAGCATTCGGAAAGGCTTCAGCAATATTATTAAAAGCTCCGCCAAAATTCGGTGCAGTAACAGGAATCGTTATTCTTACGGTAGAACCTGCCTCCATTGAAGGTATCGTTCCTGATATAAGATTTCCTACTACATTAAAATTTGAAATGCAGGTTGCATTGCCAGAAGTTATTGTGCAAAAAGGTGTTCCTGTAATAGTAAAAGCAGGATTAATGGTATCTTCAAATAAAACATTTATAGCATCAGAACTCGTGGTACTATTGCTAACGTCAACTATCCAATTAAAAGTCTCACCAGTATCAACTTGAGAAGATTCAGGATATGTTTGAACTACTAAATCTATACATGGAGCAAAATAAGTATTAACAATAGCTACATTGTTAGTTGTATTTATATCAAATATAGAAGCGTAATCTACCCTAACGACATTGGTGCCGACCATTGGGTTTGTGGAGCATTCTGGTATCCAATTTACGGTAACACTGAAAGTAACGGAACTATTTGCAGGTAAAATCCAATTGTCTTCTGGTAAAATTTCCCAAAACGTATCGAAGCTTCCATCCTCAGTGAGGCCGTCAAAGGTTACACCAACATGTGCGTTTTCAATATTAAAACAAGATGCAGTTCCAGTTGTGCCTATACATTCTACATTTGTTAAAGTACCAAGAATAGGCACACTATTTGGTCCAGGAACAGGCATGTGGTCTTGTACCAGAATTGGCTCATCAGTTTCACCAACATTTGTAACAGTAATTTCGTAAATAACATCTCCCCATTCTGAAGTGTTTTGTGTGGAACTCCCAATAGGCAACTGTGGGCTTATTTGTGTTTTTGTTACCTGAATATCTGAAACATCATTATTACAAGGTTCTAGTCCTGGAAAGAAAAGACTGTTATTAAATATATTATTTTCAACATTAGTATCTACTAACTGAGAGTCTAAAAGGTTAGTACCACTTCGCAGTACCACTTGTATTAAGTTTGGTGTAGGGCTGCAAGGAGGTTCCTCAAATTGTAAAATCGTTTCAATGGTTATAGTGGTATTAGCAGGTAAGACGAAATCGTTACTTAGCCATATTTGACCATTTTCAGTAATTACAAAATCAGTGCATGTAATAGGACCTGTAGTGCCTAAACAAGTGATGGATATTATATTCCAAGGAATAGCTGGTGTTAAGTTTTGAAGAAAGAAACGCATTGGAGCATCAGAAGGGCCATTATTGCAAACAGTGGTTTCTAATGTAATGTCTTGGTTGTACTGTAGGTTTTCTGTGATATCTGGATTGATTTGCACAGTTTCAATACAAATATCTGTTTGTGGGCAAGTATCTGCGTTTAGTAAATTTGTTATAACATTATTAGAATTATTAGAAGATATATTTGCATGATCCAGCTCTATCTGAATTAGACTATTTACATCAATAGGCATTGGATTAAGCGAACATGAGAAGTTATTATATCTATACACAACTTCAAAAGAAATACTTCCTCCAGAACTCATAACTAATGGTGCATTATAAACAAATACCGAGTTAAGCACAGGATCAACCGTTGTGACATTACCAGTAAAATTTGTTAAATCAGGACACGGTATTCCATTAGTACCACTAAGGCAAGTCAAAGAAACAAATTCTGCAAATGGCTGCCCATTACCTATACTCGTTGCCAAACTTAGCGCACCTCTTATAACATCTATAGGAAAATCAATAGCACTATTATTAGTAATAGTAAATTGGTAAGTAACTTCATCTCCCCAAGCATTTATAGCAGTGCCTGGTGATGGTTGGATTTGCGTATGTGTTACAGAAAAATCAATAATAACATCCAGAACATCGATAGATATAATGGATTGATTGTTGCTAGTATTTGTATCTGTAGTGCCCTGTGGAGGTGTTATAGTACCGTTAGCCGCAATACCTCCCAAATTTGTTGGAGCAGTTACTAAAACCAATAATTCTACACTAGAGTTATTGGGCATATCTGGGATTAATGCTGTTAAAACATTATTGGTAATATTAATTCCAGAAACATCTGAAGCTCCGTTTACATTGTTTTGAGAACTCGAAGATATTATAGTTATATCATCATCAAAATCTACAGAAATTGAAGCGTCATTAACTGCATTTCCGGAATTTGATATGGTGATTAAATATTGAAAATCTTCGTAAATATCTATTTGAGATATTGCGGTTCCACTTAAGTTTTGAGCTTCAATTGCTATTGATAAATCTGTGGTTTGACTATGCACTTGTACACATAGAAGACATAAAAAGAAAAAGCGCAATAGTTTTATAATCATCAATATCATGTTTTTTTGCCAATGAAAAGAGAAAGAGGATGATTTCAATACTATAACAGTTGGTCTAGAATTTTCCTACTTAAAACTCTTTATTTTTATAAAGATGCTAAATACATCAAATGGTTGCGTTAAGAAAAGGAAAAGATTGTAAATTTGAGCTATAACAAATGTAAATATGAAGTTATTTCTGGTACCAACACCAATAGGAAACTTAAAAGACATCACCTTTAGAGCTATAGACGTTTTAAAAGAAGTCGATTTAATTTTAGCAGAAGACACCAGAACTTCGGGAAAACTTCTAAAACATTTTGAAATCTCTACACAGATGCAAAGCCATCACATGCACAATGAGCACAAAACGGTGAATGGCTTAATAGAAAAACTAAAATCTGGTATGTCTATCGCATTGATAAGTGATGCTGGCACTCCTGCCATTTCTGACCCAGGATTTTTATTGGTAAGAGCTTGTGTAGAACATAATATTGAAGTGGATTGTTTGCCTGGTGCAACCGCATTTGTGCCAGCGTTGGTAAATAGTGGTTTACCAAACGATAAATTTGTTTTCGAAGGCTTTTTGCCTGTAAAGAAAGG
This sequence comes from Winogradskyella pulchriflava, assembly GCF_042434315.1. Classification (NCBI taxonomy): domain Bacteria; kingdom Pseudomonadati; phylum Bacteroidota; class Flavobacteriia; order Flavobacteriales; family Flavobacteriaceae; genus Winogradskyella; species Winogradskyella pulchriflava. Next base: position 671,083 of record NZ_JBHLTQ010000001.1, read on the forward strand.
TCGCCAAACACGACTTTTATTATTGGCAGAAGAAACCAGAACCATTATTTTTTACGAAAGTCCGCATAAATTGGTTAAAACCTTAGGACATTTTTGCGAGTATTTTGGTGAAGACAGACAAGTTTCTGTTTCAAGAGAATTGACAAAGCTCTATGAGGAAACCATTAGAGGAACAGCCAAAGAGGTTTTAGAACATTACACCAATAAACCTCCAAAAGGTGAGATTGTTATTGTGGTCGCTGGAAAGAAGTAACTTGTCATTCTGAATTTATTTCAGAATCTAATTAAATTTTATGCTTTGGAAGAACTACTTCACAAAATAAGTCAATGTACCATTTGCAAAGCACATCTTCCACTTGGTCCAAGACCTGTTGCAACAGCACATCCAAATTCTAAGATTGTAATTATAGGCCAAGCACCAGGAACTAAAGTTCATGAATCTGGAATTCCATGGGACGACCAAAGTGGAAAGAAACTAAGAGAGTGGTTGGGAGTAACCGATGAGCAATTCTACAATACCGAAAACTTTGCCATTATACCCATGGGCTTTTGCTATCCAGGAAAAGGAAAAACAGGCGACTTACCACCACGACCAGAATGTGCTCCACAATGGCATCAACAATTGTTAGATAAAATGCTTCATGTTGAGTTGATTATTTTAATTGGAGCGTACGCACAGCAATATTATTTAGATGATAAAAAGACGTTGACAGAGAGAGTTGACGATTATAAAATCTATTTACCAAAGTATTTTCCAATTCCACATCCATCACCAACCAATCGGTTTTGGAGAAGTAAGAATCCTTGGTTTGAGGAATTGGTGGTGCCTGAGTTGCGGAAGAAGGTAAAGGAAATTTTAAGTTAATCACTTGTTCTATTTACCCAATATTTAAAAATTCTATCTTGGTCATGTTCATCAATTTGACGGGTATTGTTTTCTGTCGTTGGCATGTACCATTTTAAGTTATTAATTAAACATTGATAATGCATTTCATAAAAAGGGTTTTCAACACAATAATAGTAATTAATAAAATTAACCTCGGGCTCCCAAATATTTGTTAGTATAATATGTGCAATAACTGTTTTTTCTTCATCTTTTAAGGCATTGACCAAATACGGTGTTATGCTTTTTCCTTTACTTTCTAAAATGGCAACATTTTTATTCGTAATCTCAAATGTGGTAGCATAGTTAGTATAAATTATAAATGAATCCCACGAAAGAGTTGAGATTAGTTTTTCTATTTCTGCTTTATCAGTATTTTTTTCTTGAGTTGTTAGTTGATTTACTTTGTGAGAGCATGAAATTGAGAATAAGAACAACAAGAAAAGGAATAATATTTTTAGTGGTAATGTATTCATACGTGTTTTTGTCGGTTTACTCAAATGTATGATTTGGAACTGAAAAACAAAACCAAAAATGAGTAAAGCCTCCACATGAACGAGGGAAGTGGATAAAACAAAATACCTCACTATTTCTAGTAAGGTTATAAGCTCAAGATTCCTGCCTTCGCGGGAATGACATACTGGCAACTGTTTATTGTATTCTAATAAACAGACCCATCATGCTTTCCAACCTCATAACCATGTTTTCCTAAATATTTGTTGCCACTTTCAACAGCACCTTTTTCAATATCAGTGCCCATAGAATCATTCCAACGGTTCAGGTAACCAAAGAGTGAAATCACACCAAGCATTTCTACAATTTCGCCTTCATCCCAATGATCATATAAGCGCTTTTTAATAGTTGCATCAACGGCATTTGGTACTTGGCTTGCTGCCAAACTAAAATCTAATGCTGCACGTTCAGCTTCAGAAAATGCTGAATGCGTTCTATATTCCCAAATGTTATCTAATTGCTCTTGCTCAGCGCCATAACGTTCAGCAGCTCTAATGGCATGTGCTTGGCAATAGCGACAACCAGTAGCGTTACTGCTTACCCAAGCAATCATTCGTTTTAAGGCTGAGGTGACTCTACCTTCATTAGCCATAACTGCTTTGTTCAAATTTATAAATGCTTTAGATATTGCAGGCCTACGTTGCATGGTTAATACTGAATTTGGGCAAAACCCAAGGGTTTCATTAAAAAATTCAGCCAATTCCTTGGTTTCTAAATCGTGGTCCGCAGACAATGGTGTTACTAATGCCATTTTTAAAGTTTAATAGTTACAAATACTTAAAGTGTTTAAAGTTAATAAGTAAAAATGGATTAATTGCACTCAATTTAATTTTGTATGGAACGTGGACTTTAAGTACTTTAGACACTTAAATCTTTAAGTACTATCAATGTCACATAAAATCACAACACATTGGAAAGGTGGATTAACTTTTGAATCCGATAATCCAAGCGGAAAAACAGTAGTAATGGACACCAATGTAGAAGGTTCTGAGGAGCGTTTTGGTTTATCGCCTAAAGCTATGATGCTGTCCTCTTTAGCAGGTTGCTCTGGTTTAGATGTTATTTCTATTTTAGATAAAATGAAAGTAGAACTAGATGATTTTAAAATGGAAGTTTCAGGTGAACTTACTGATGAGCATCCCAAATACTATCATACCGTAAATGTAGATTACCATTTTTATGGTAAAGATCTAAACGAAAGCAAATGTAAAAAAGCCGTAAACCTTTCCGTTGAAAAATACTGTGGTGTTATGGAAATGTTTAGACGTTTTTCTAAAGTAAGTACGCAAGTATTTTTTCATTCATCCTAAATTTCTTTTTAGGATATAAAAAATTACCACTTTTGAACATCATATTTATTTAGATGTAAAATTTTGATTATCAATGTTTTGATATACTGTCGTGTTAATTGAGTTTAGAGGAATACCTTAAATCCTCAATATAAAACATACCATAACAAGTAATTTAGATTGCGCAAATCCTTATTTGCCTGATTTAAATTATGAGCCAATTAAACAAATACAGTAAAACCGTTACTCAAGATCCAACGCAGCCAGCAGCTCAAGCAATGTTGCATGCTATTGGGTTAACAAAGGAAGATTTTTTTAAACCTATAGTAGGTATTGCAAGCACTGGATACGAAGGTAACCCTTGTAATATGCACCTTAACGACTTAGCGAAACTGGTCAAAGAAGGCACAAAAAACGAAGACGTCGTAGGTTTAATTTTCAACACCATTGGAGTAAGCGATGGCATTTCTATGGGAACACCTGGAATGCGCTACTCACTACCTTCTCGCGATATTATTGCAGATTCTATGGAAACTGTTGTACAAGCGATGAGTTACGACGGTTTGGTAACTGTTGTTGGCTGTGATAAAAATATGCCAGGTGCTTTAATGGCAATGATTCGTTTGAATCGTCCCTCTATTTTAGTATATGGAGGAACTATTGATTCTGGTTGCCATGAAGGAAAAAAGCTAGATGTAGTTTCTGCGTTCGAAGCTTGGGGAAGCAAAGTAGCTGGTACAATGTCTGAAAACGAATATCAAAACATTGTTGAAAAAGCCTGTCCTGGAGCTGGTGCTTGTGGTGGCATGTACACTGCAAATACAATGGCTTCTGCTATAGAAGCTTTGGGTATGACTTTACCTTTTAATTCATCAAACCCAGCGTTGAGTGATGCCAAAAAGCAAGAATCAGTAAAAGCAGGTGAAGCCTTAAGAGTTTTACTAGAGAAGGATATAAAACCTTCAGATATTATTACTAGAAAATCTCTGGAAAATGCTGTACGACTAGTCACCATTTTAGGAGGTTCTACAAATGCAGTATTACACTTCTTAGCTATAGCAAGAGCTGCTCAGATTAATTTCACACTTAAAGATTTTCAAGATATAAGTGATAATACACCTTTTTTAGCTGATTTAAAGCCAAGTGGAAAATACCTTATGGAAGATGTACATGCTGTTGGCGGAATTCCTGCAGTATTAAAATACCTTTTAAAGAAAGGCTTAATTCACGGAGATTGTTTAACTGTTACAGGAAAAACCATTGCCGAAAATTTATTGGATGTTGATGACCTAACAGAAGGTCAAGATGTTATAAAACCAATTGAAGAGCCTATCAAAATCTCAGGACATTTAAGAATGCTTTATGGCAATTTGGCATCCGAAGGAAGTGTGGCTAAAATAACAGGAAAAGAAGGTTTATGTTTTAAAGGAAAAGCAAAAGTTTTTGAAGGTGAATATGCAGCAAACGACGGAATTAGAGATGGAAAAGTAGAAAAAGGAGATGTTGTCGTCATTAGATATGAAGGTCCTAAAGGTGGACCAGGAATGCCCGAAATGCTTAAACCAACAGCCGCCATTATGGGAGCGGGTTTAGGTAAAGATGTTGCCTTAATTACGGACGGAAGATTCTCTGGTGGTACACATGGTTTTGTCGTTGGACATATTACACCAGAAGCTCAAGAAGGAGGTACGATTGCCTTTGTAGAAAATGGAGATATCATCACTATCGATGCCGAAACAAATTCAATTTCTTTAGAAGTATCTGAAGAAGAACTTCAAAAAAGAAGAAAAAAATGGACAGCACCAGATTTAAAATTTGAACGTGGAGTCCTCTATAAATATGCAAAAACAGTATCATCAGCTTCAAAAGGTTGTGTTACTGATGAATTCTAGTTCCTGCGAAAGCAGGAATCTCTCAGTCGAAAAAACCAATAGCTGAGAAAAAAACTAAATCAAACCTCAAGCGAAGCGAGAGGTATAAAATAAAAACCATAAAACGGTAGGATGAGATTCCTGCCTTCGCAGGAAAATATGGAAACAAAAACAATAAAAAACGAATCAAAAGACACTCAAACTACCGAACGTATTTCCGGTAGCGAAGCCATTATCAAATGCTTATTGGCGGAAGGTGTCGATATTCTTTACGGATATCCTGGAGGAGCAATTATGCCTGTTTATGATGAATTATATAAGTACCAAGACCAACTACATCATGTTTTAACACGTCATGAGCAAGGTGCAACACATGCTGCGCAAGGTTATGCGCGAATATCTGGAAAAGTTGGTGTCGCCATAGCAACTTCTGGTCCTGGCGCAACCAATCTAATCACTGGTATTGCAGATGCTCAAATAGACAGTACTCCAATGGTTTGTATTACAGGTCAAGTTGGCTCACATTTATTAGGTAGTGATGCTTTTCAGGAAACGGATATTGTGGGTATTTCGACTCCAGTGACCAAGTGGAATCATCAAATTACTAAAGCTTCAGAAATTCCTGAGGTATTTGCAAAAGCATTTTACATTGCCAAAAGCGGAAGACCAGGTCCTGTGCTTATTGATATTACAAAAGATGCTCAGTTTGAAGAATTCGATTTTAAATATGAAAAATGCAAAGGAGTAAGAAGTTACAAACCTGTACCAGACACAAGTGAGAAAACACTAAAAGCTGCTGCAGATTTAATAAACAATGCTAAAAGACCATTGATTGTTTGGGGACAAGGAGTCATTTTAGGGCAAGCTGAAGAAGAATTTAAAGCCGTTATTGAAAAAGCTGGAATTCCTTCTGCATGGACTATTTTAGGTGCTTCGGCTATTCCTACTTCACATCCATTAAATGTTGGTATGGTAGGTATGCACGGTAATTATGCACCAAATGTATTAACCAACGAATGTGATGTTTTAATTGCTATCGGAATGCGATTTGATGATCGTGTAACCGGAAATCTAGCAACCTATGCAAAGCAAGCCAAAATTGTTCATTTTGAAATTGATCCAGCTGAGGTTGATAAAAACGTAAAAACAGATGTCGCTGTTTTAGGTGATGCTAAAGCAAGTTTAAAAGCTTTGTTACCATTGCTTAATGCTAATTCGCACAGCGAATGGCATCAAAAATTTAAAGACTTATATGAAATAGAATTCAATAAAGTCATTAAAAACGACTTGCATCCTACAAAAGAAGGTTTAACCATGGGAGAGGTGTTAAAGGAGATTAACATCCAAACCAAAGGCGAAGCTGCGATAGTGAGTGATGTTGGTCAACACCAAATGATTGCATGTCGTTATGCCGATTTCAACAAAACCAAAAGTAACATTACGTCTGGCGGATTGGGTACAATGGGCTTTGCATTACCTGCAGCTATTGGTGCAAAAATGGCAGCACCAGAGCGAGAGGTCGTAATGATAGCTGGTGATGGTGGTTACCAAATGACCATTCAAGAATTAGGAACCATTTTTCAGCAACGTGTACCAGTGAAAATTGTGGTACTCAATAATGAATTCCTCGGAATGGTACGTCAATGGCAACAGCTGTTTTTTGATAAGCGTTACGCCTCAACAGAAATGGTAAATCCAGATTTTGTAGCCATTGCAAAAGGATATGGTATTGACGCCAAACAGGTTTCAAAACGAACAGATTTAAAAGATGCAGTAAAAGAAATGATAGACTGTGACGGTCCGTATTTTTTAGAAGTTAGAGTGGAAAAAGAGGACAATGTTTTTCCAATGATTCCTACAGGTGCAAGTGTTTCAGATATAAGATTAGAGTAATTATGGAAAACGAAATAAAACAATTTACAGTTTCGGTTTATACGGAAAACAATATCGGCTTACTCAATAGGCTTTCTGCTATATTCCAACGAAGACATATCAATATTGAAAGTTTAAACACATCAGTTTCAGAAATTGATGGAGTTTCTAGATTTACAATTGTGGTCAATATTCCTGAATCTCAAATGAAGAAAATTATCGGTCAAATTGAAAAACAAATTGAAGTGATTAAAGCGTATTATCATACGGAAGATGAAATCATTTATCAAGAGTCGTGCTTGTTTAAAATCAAATCCGAATTGTTATTTGATGAGCGTCAAATTCAAAATATAATAAAAGAAAGCAATGCTAGAATTGTAACTGTAAATAAGGAGTTTTTCGCCATAGAAAAATCTGGAAGAAAGGAAGAAATAGATTTATTATATAGAGAATTAAATGCCTTTGGTATTATGCAATTTACACGTTCAGGACGTGTTGCAGTTACTAAAGATGAAATGAAAATATCAACAATGCTACGAGCATTTCAAGATTAAATAAAGCAATTAAAAAATAGAATAAAGAAATGAGGAGGTAGTAGCTATTCTCTTTTTCTTCAAACAAAAACAACTAGAAACAATGGCAAATTATTTTAACACATTACCATTAAGAAAACAATTAGAACAATTAGGAAAATGTAGATTCATGGATGCTTCAGAATTTGAAGATGGTGTAGAAGCATTAAAAGATAAAAAAATCGTCATTGTAGGTTGTGGCGCACAAGGATTAAATCAAGGTCTAAACATGAGAGATTCTGGATTGGACATTTCTTATGCATTACGACAACAAGCCATAGATGAGAAACGTGCGTCATACAAAAACGCAACGGATAACGATTTTAATGTTGGGACTTATGAAGACCTAATTCCAACAGCAGATTTGGTGTTAAACTTAACACCAGATAAGCAGCACACCAATGTGGTAAAATCGGTGATGCCTTTAATGAAAAAAGGGGCAACATTAAGCTATTCGCATGGGTTTAATATTGTTGAAGAAGGTACAAAAATTCGTGAGGATTTAACCGTAATCATGGTAGCACCAAAATGCCCTGGAACTGAAGTAAGAGAAGAATACAAACGTGGATTTGGTGTGCCAACATTAATTGCTGTACATCCAGAAAATGATCCAGAAGGTAAAGGTTGGGCACAGGCAAAAGCCTATGCAGCGGCAACAGGAGGACACAGAGCTGGTGTTTTAGAATCGTCTTTCATAGCAGAAGTAAAATCTGATTTAATGGGAGAGCAAACTATACTTTGTGGTCTACTACAAACAGGTGCTATTTTATCTTTTGATAAGATGGTTGAAGAAGGTATAGAACCAGGTTATGCTGCAAAACATATTCAGTTTGGTTGGGAAACCATTACCGAAGCCTTGAAACATGGTGGCATTACCAATATGATGGATCGTTTATCAAATCCTGCAAAAATAAAAGCATACGAATTGTCTGAAGAATTAAAAGACATCATGCGTCCTTTATTTGAAAAGCACATGGACGATATCATCTCTGGTCATTTTTCAAAAACCATGATGGAAGATTGGGCAAATGATGATGTTAACTTATTAAAATGGAGAGCTGAAACAGGCGAAACTGCTTTTGAAAAAACAACGTTAACTACAGATCATATCTCTGAACAAGAATATTTTGACAACGGTGTTTTATTAGTAGCTTTTGTAAAGTCTGGAGTAGAATTAGCTTTTGAAACTATGGTCGCTGCTGGTATTATTGAAGACTCAGCTTATTACGAATCGCTTCACGAGTTGCCATTAATAGCCAATACGATTGCTAGAAAGAAATTATTTGAAATGAATCGTGTCATCTCTGATACTGCAGAATATGGTTGTTATTTATTCGACCATGCGTGTAAACCATTATTGACGGATTTTATGAAAACGGTAGATACTTCAATTATCGGTAAGTCATTTTCAAAATCAAATGGAGTTGATAATGTGGAGTTAATTGCTGTTAACGATGCCATTAGAAATCATCCAATAGAAGCGGTAGGAAAGCGTTTACGTGCAGCTATGACAGCAATGAAAGTTATAAAATCTGATGTAAAAACCGCAGACTCTGTTTTGGTATAGCCTTACCATTCTTGTACAAGCAGGAATTTAAATAGGACTTCCACTTCCGAGGAAAGTAAACATGAAAGAAACACAAACCACATATAAGCCAACTCTTGAAGCCGTTGAGGCTGCTGCAGAAAAACTTAAAGGCGTTTCATCTGTAACACCATTAATTAAAAACGCACAATACTCAAGACTTTTTGAGGCTAATGTTTATTTTAAAAGAGAGGATTTGCAAGAGGTACGTTCTTATAAAATACGTGGTGCTTATAATAAAATTTCATCATTAACAGAATCTCAAATAGAAAATGAGATTGTTTGTGCTAGTGCAGGAAACCATGCGCAAGGTGTGGCAATTTCGTGTAAACTTCTTAAAATAAAAGGCACCATTTTTATGCCTTCACCAACACCTAATCAAAAAATTGAACAGGTAAAAATGTTTGGTGAAGACTATATTGATGTCGTTTTAGTTGGAGATACGTTTGATGATGCCTACCATGCTGCGATTGAAGAATGTGAACGTTTAAATAAAACATTCATTCATCCATTTAATGACGAAAAAGTTATTGAAGGACAAGCAACAGTAGGTTTAGAAATAATAGACCAAGCAAAAACACATCCTATTCATTATGTTTTTGTGCCAATTGGTGGTGGTGGTTTATCTGCTGGGTTGTCTTCAGTTTTTAAAATTTTATCACCGCAAACAAAAATAATTGGAGTTGAGCCCAAAGGAGCGCCTTCAATGCTAACGTCGATTAAAAACAACAGAAACACAGAATTAAAATCTATTGAAAACTTTGTTGATGGTGCTGCTGTAAAACGTGTTGGAGATTTAAATTTCCTTATTTGTAAAGAAAACTTACAGGACATAGTTATGGTTGATGAAGGTAAAATTTGCCAAACCATTCTAGATCTTTATAATAAAGATGCTATTGTTGTTGAGCCAGCTGGTGCATTAAGTGTTTCGGCATTAGATCAATTTTCAGAAGAAATTAAAGGGAAAAATGTAGTGTGTGTTATAAGTGGAAGTAATAACGATATTACACGTACTCCTGAAATTAAAGAACGTGCTTTACTTTACGCTAACCTTAAGCACTATTTTATTATTAAATTTCCGCAACGCGCAGGTGCTTTAAGAGAATTTGTGGTGGATATTTTAGGCCCAACGGATGACATCACACATTTTGAATATACCAAAAAAGTAAACAGGGAAAATGATGTTGCTGTAGTTGGTTTGCAGTTAAAATCACCTGATGATTTAGAGCCGTTAATTACCAAAATGAAACTTCATAATTTTTATGGAGATTATCTTAACGACAAACCAGATTTATTTCAGTTTTTAGTATAGCTTAACATAGGCTTAACCAAATTACAAGGTGCATTATTGTATCTTTATGACTAACCAAAAAAGTTAAAACCAAGTTATTATGACTTCAGCATTTGTAGATATTCCAGAACAATTTCAAATTAAAGAATTGGTAGATCAAGACACCTATTTGGTGGATGGAGCATTAATTCCATGGAGAGGAGAAACCTCTAAGGTGTATTCTACAATTTCGTCTACTGAGGACTATAAACCAACCCTTCTTGGTAGTATACCAACTTTAGGAAAAAAAGAGGCAATGAAAGCCTTAGACTCAGCTGTCGCTGCTTACAATAAAGGTCAAGGTTTATGGCCAACAATGAAGGTTGTAGATAGAATTGCTTGTATGGAAAAATTTGTTGAACAAATGAAAACCAAACGCGACGAAGTTGTAAAATTATTAATGTGGGAAATTGGTAAAAACCTTCCGGATTCTGAAAAAGAATTCGATAGAACGGTTGAATATATCTACGATACCATTGAAGATTATAAGCAAATGGATAGAGATAGTGCAAAGTTTGAAAAGCACGATGGAGTCCACGCACATATTAGAAGAGGACCTTTAGGAGTTGTGTTATGTCTTGGACCTTATAACTATCCGTTAAATGAAACTTTCGCTTTGTTGATTCCTGCTTTAATTATGGGAAATACAGCCATTTTTAAACCTGCAAAACATGGTGTTTTATTAATTTCACCTTTGTTAGAAGCATTTAGAGATAGCTTTCCAAAAGGTGTTGTTAATATTATTTATGGTCGTGGAAGGACGGTTGCAGCACCAATTATGCAATCTGGAAAAGTGGATGTTTTAGCTTTAATAGGTAATAGTAAATCGGCAAATGCATTGCAAAATCAGCACCCGAAAAGTAACAGATTACGTTTGGTTTTAGGTCTTGAAGCCAAAAACCCAGCGATTGTCTTACCAGATGCTGACTTAGATCTAGCCATTGCAGAATGTATAGCTGGAACAACCTCTTTTAACGGTCAACGCTGTACAGCTCTAAAGGTTTTATATGTTCATGAAGCTATCGTTGAAGAATTCAACAAACGTTTTTCTGCCAAAGTCGATGCACTCAAATTCGGAAACCCTTGGGAAGATGGAGTAAAATTAACACCATTACCAGAGCCAGACAAACCAGCATATATTCAGGATTTAATAGATGATGCCACTGAAAAGGGAGCAAAAGTCATTAATGCAAAAGGAGGAGAAACAACAGAAAATTATATTTTTCCAGCGGTTTTATATCCTGTTACAAAGGATATGAGAGTGTTTCAAGAAGAGCAATTTGGACCTGTTATTCCAGTAGTGCCTTTTAATGATATTGAAGAGCCCTTAGATGATATGGCAGAATCTAATTACGGACAACAAGTAAGTTTATTTGGTAAAGACGTAAAGACTTTAGCGCCTTTAATTGACACATTGGTTAATTTAGTGTGTCGTGTAAACTTAAACAGTTCGTGTCAACGTGGACCAGATGTGTATCCATTTACAGGTCGTAAAGATTCGGCTGTAGCTACACTAAGTGTTCATGATGCATTACGCTCGTTTTCAATAAGAACTTTTGTTGCCTCAAAAGACAATGCTTATAATAATGCTATTTTAAACAATTTATTAGACTCTAAAGCATCAAATTTTGTAAATACCGATTATATACTTTAATTAAAAAGCGCTTAAAAATGAGATATTTACATTTTTAAATACCCGAAAATTAGAAATTCATAAAAGTTCTTACAATTAAGCTGTTAAGCGCCAAGAATAAATATAAAATATGTAGTTTAGCTATATGTTTACACTAAGACACAAATATAGACCCGTAAGGCCCACAGAGCTTAATCTGGAAAAACGCCGTCGCTAATTCTTCTTTTAGCTACAAACTCTATATTCATTTCATTTTTTTATTGTGTACAACTCAAATTCTAAATACCTTTTTCAATCATCAATTATCTTAAGAGATAATGATATTATTGTGCGTCGCCGTTTCCCGCGTCGCCCGTAAGGGTATGCTATAGTTTAGGAATTAGGTGAGTCCATTTCCGTTTTCAAGATCAAAATTCAACGATAATTTTTTTAATTAATTCAACAATGGAAATTGTTATTGCTAATAAATCGCATAGTATTTATGCAGAACTTATTTGCGAAACCATTGCCGAAGCCGCGAAAGTAAGAGGTACAGGAATCGCAAAACGCCAACCAGAATATATCATTACTAAAATGGAAAACGGTAATGCAGTTATTGCTTTAGATGGCGATAAATTTGCCGGTTTCTGTTATATTGAAGCATGGAGTCATGGTAAATTTGTAGCCAATTCTGGCTTAATTGTGCATCCTGATTATAGAAATATAGGTCTAGCAAAACAAATTAAACAAGTCATCTTTCATCATTCGAGGACAAAATTTCCCGAGGCTAAAGTTTTTAGTATAACAACAGGCTTGGCCGTTATGAAAATGAATAGCGAACTAGGCTATAAACCAGTAACCTTTTCAGAATTAACTGATGATCCAACTTTTTGGAAAGGTTGTCAAACCTGCAAAAATTTTGATGTTTTAACCAGAACAGAACAAAAAATGTGTTTGTGTACAGGTATGTTATACGACCCTTCTAAGCAAAAAGACAAAAAACAACACAACCATATTTATGATAAAAAAGTTTGGACAAGATTGAAAAACATTAAACAAAGCATGTTCTTAAAAAAAGAGAAAAAAGATGAACAATAAAAATACAACAACCAATTCTTTCCCTTTGGGAAAGATGTCGCCTGGCGACAGATTGGGAAAATTAGTTATAGCATATAGTGGAGGGTTAGACACTTCATATTGCGCAGTAAGTTTAAGCAAAGCAGGTTATGATGTACATGCCGTAAGCGTAAACACTGGTGGCTTTACTGCTGAAGAAATAAAAACGATTGAAAACAACGCCTATAAAATGGGTGTTTCAACTTATAAGAATATAGATGCTATTGCGTCTTATTATGACAAAGTAATTAAGTATTTAATCTTCGGAAATGTTCTTAAAAATAATACGTACCCATTGTCTGTAAGTGCAGAGCGCATTATTCAAGCCATTGAAATAATTGAGTACGCAAAAAGCATTGATGCTAAATATATTGCGCATGGAAGTACAGGTGCAGGAAACGACCAAGTACGTTTTGATATGATTTTTCAAACCTTAGCTCCAAATATTAAGATTATTACACCCATTAGAGATGGTAGTTTAAGCAGACAAGAAGAAATCGATTACTTAAAAGAAAACGGAATCGATATGTCTTGGGAAAAAGCAAAGTATTCTGTTAATAAAGGACTTTGGGGAACAAGTGTAGGTGGTTCAGAGACGTTAACTTCGGAAAAACCATTACCAGATTCAGCCTATCCTTCACAATTAAAACACTCAGATCCAGAAAAGGTAGTTCTAACATTTTCTAAAGGAGAATTAACAGCCATTAATGGTGTTGCTAACAACCCTGAAGTAAATATTGAAGTCTTAAACAATTTAGCATCTGCTTATGCTATAGGTAGAGATATTCATGTTGGAGATACTATTGTTGGTATAAAGGGACGTGTAGGTTTTGAAGCTGCTGCTGCGCTAATCATAATAAAAGCACATCACCTTTTAGAAAAACATACATTAACCAAATGGCAACTACAGCACAAAGATTATTTATCTAGCTTTTACGGTATGCATTTACATGAAGGTCAGTATTTAGATCCTGTTATGCGAGATATGGAAGCCTTTTTGCAAAGCAGTCAAGACAAAGTTACTGGTGATGTTATTGTGACCTTAAAACCTTATCACTTCTCACTAGATGGTATCAAATCTAAACACGATTTAATGAATGCTAAATTCGGAAGTTATGGAGAAGAGAACAAAGGTTGGACAGCAGATGAAGCTAAAGGGTTTATTAAAATATTTGGCAATCAGAATAAGATATACCAGCAAGTAAATTCAGAATTATGATTAAAGTAGGTATCATTGGAGGTGCTGGTTACACAGCAGGAGAATTAATAAGATTATTGATCCATCACTCCAAAGTAGAGATAGATTTTGTTTACAGTACATCAAATGCTGGAAACAAGGTCAGCAAGATTCATCAAGATTTATTAGGCTCAACTGGTTTAGAGTTCACTAGTGAAATTAACCCAAAAGTTGATGTACTTTTCTTGTGTTTGGGTCATGGCAATTCTAAAGCGTTTTTAGAAAAAAACAGTTTTTCTAATGCAACTAAAATTATTGATTTGAGCAATGACTTTAGATTAGTGGCAGATAAAAATTTTGAAGAAAAAGAGTTTATTTACGGCTTACCAGAATTAAACAGAGAAGCAATTAAAAACGCAAATTATATTGCGAATCCTGGTTGTTTTGCTACAGCTATTCAGTTAGCATTATTACCCTTAGCTAAAGCAAATATAATCTATAACGATGTTCATGTTAACGCTGTTACTGGTGCAACTGGTGCAGGAACATCTTTATCTGAAACCACACACTTTACATGGAGAGATAATAATTTTTCGCATTACAAAGCATTTACTCACCAGCATTTAGGTGAAATTAACCAGACAGTAAATCAGTTGCAATCTAGTTTTAAGTCTGATATCAATTTTATGCCAAATCGTGGAAATTTCTCAAGAGGAATTTTTGCCACACTATACACCAAATTTGAAGGTTCACTTGAAGACGCAAAAGCATTATATAATGAGTTTTACAAAGATGCTGCCTTCACCTTTGTTTCAGATAAGGATATTCATTTAAAACAAGTCGTTAATACAAATAAGTGCATCCTTCATTTACATAAACATGAAGACAAATTATTGATAACAAGCATCATTGATAATTTGTTAAAAGGAGCATCAGGACAGGCCATTCAAAATATGAATTTAATGTTTGGATTTGATGAAACAGAAGGTTTACAATTAAAGGCCAATTATTTTTAAATAACATAGTCATTGCGAGGAACGAAGCAATCTGCTTAAAAAGATTACTTCAGTCATTCTTCCTTCGTAATGACAAAAACCAACAACATGAAAATAGCAATCATAGGAACAGGAAATTTAGGAAAGTCAATAGCGAAAGGGCTCATCACTAACAACGCTATTACAACGCTATATCTAACCAAAAGAAATTTGAAAGGTATTCAAGATTTAGATGGTTATAAAAACGTGATTTTAACTACCGATAATATTGAAGCGGTAAAACAATCCGATATTATAATTTTTGCTGTTCAACCTGCACATTTTGAAAACATATTAAATGATATTAAACCGCATTTAACTGAAAAACATGTCCTTATTTCAACAATTACAGGGTTTCTAATTCCTAAAATTGAAACCATAGTTGGGGCAGATCAATTTATAATCAGAGCCATGCCAAACACAGCTATTGCAGTTGGAAAGTCAATGACTTGTCTATGTAGTAATGAAAAAGGTGCAAAGCGTATACAAATAGCTGAAGCCATATTCAATAGATTAGGACATACGTTGGCGATACCAGAATCACAAATGCAAGCTGCTACTGTAGTCTGCGCAAGTGGAATTGCATTTTGGATGCGACTAATCCGCGCAACAACCCAAGCCGCAATCCAGTTAGGTTTTGATGCTAAGGAAGCTCAAGAATTAGCGATGTACACTAGTGAAGGAGCTGCTAGTTTATTAATTACAAATGGTCATCATCCTGAAGAAGAAATTGATCGTGTTACTACTCCAAAAGGATGCACTATTGAAGGTTTAAATGAAATGGAACATAAGGGATTGAGTTCGTCTTTAATCCAAGGTATGGTAGCCTCCTTTAACAAAATTAGTAACATTAAAAAAGAGCAGATATGAGTTTATTTAATGTTTATCCATTATACGATATCACACCAGTAAGCGCTAAAGACGTTTACGTTTTTGATGATAAAGGTGAAGAATATTTAGACCTTTATGGTGGCCATGCTGTAATTTCTATTGGTCATTCGCACCCAAAATATGTTGCTGCAATTTCTAATCAAGTTAGTAAACTAGGATTTTATAGTAATGCCATTCAAAATCCGATACAAGTTGAATTGGCTGATAAGCTTGAAGCTTTATCTGGCTGTAAAGACTACCAATTATTTTTATGTAATTCTGGAGCAGAAGCCAATGAAAACGCTTTAAAACTAGCCTCTTTTCATAATGGTAAAAAGAAAATTTTAGCCTTTAAGAATTCATTTCATGGTAGAACATCTGCAGCAGTTGCAGCTACAGACAACCCGAAGATTGTAGCGCCAATAAACGCGCAACAAGAAGTTGATTTCGTTGAACTTGGTGATTTAGATGCCATCGAAAAGATTTTAAAACAAAACGAAACTTGTGCTGTTATTGTTGAATTTATTCAAGGAGTTGGTGGCTTGGACCAAAGCACAAAGGAATTCTACCAAGGTTTAGACAAGCTTTGCAAACAATACAATACGGCTTTAATTGCAGACGAAGTACAATCAGGATTTGGCAGAACTGGCGACTTTTTTGCTTATCAAAAGCACAATATTACACCAGATATTATCTCTATTGCCAAAGGCATGGGAAATGGCTTTCCGGTTGGGGGAATTTTGATTCACCCATCCATTGAAGCGTCATTTGGGTTATTAGGAACCACTTTTGGCGGTAACCATTTAGCTTGTGCTGCAACGCTTTCAGTTTTAGATGTTTTGGAAGAGGAAAACTTAATGGAAAATGCTAAAACTATTTCAGACTACTTTCAAGAGAGAGCCAAGTCTTTACCAAAACTAAAGTCGATTAAAGGAAGAGGATTAATGTTAGGTTTAGAGTTCGATTTTCCCATTGCAGAACTTCGTAAAAAGCTCATTTTCAATCATCATATATTTACAGGAAGCGCAAAGAATCCTAATTTAATTAGAATACTTCCGCCATTAACCATTCAGAAGAAACATATTGATGTGTTTTTTGAAGCTTTAGAAAAAGAATTAAAATAGCCTTTAATCAGAGATGAAAAATTACACCAAAATAAAAGACATTTCTAACCTTTCAGAAACTATTAAGGATGCCATTTTATTAAAAATGAATCCTTTTGAATTTCAAGATTTAGGAAAACATAAAACCTTAGTGATGCTCTTTTTTAATTCGAGTTTAAGAACACGATTAAGTACCGAAAAAGCAGCAAAAAATTTAGGTATGGATGTCATGATTTTAAACGTCAACGATGCCTGGAATTTAGAGTTTGAAGATGGTACCATAATGAATATGGATAAATCTGAACACGTTAAGGAAGCAGCTCAGGTGATTTCACAATATGCAGATGTTATTGCTGTGAGAGCCTTTCCTACGCTACAAGACAAAGCGAAGGACGAATCGGAATATGTGTTAAATAGCTTTCAAAAATATGCTACAGTTCCCGTAATAAATATGGAGAGTGCTACAGCACATCCTTTACAAGCGTTGGCTGATGCTATTACTATTACTGAGCTCACTGAAAAAGTAAAACCAAAAGTGGTTTTATCTTGGGCTCCACACCCAAAAGCGCTACCTCAAGCTGTTGCAAATTCGTTTGTAGAAATGATGCAAAGAATGGAAGTAGATTTAACCATCGCACATCCTGAAGGTTACGAATTAAGTGAAGCTATCACTAAAGACACACCAATAAGTCACAATCAAGAAGACGCTTTAAAAGATGCCGATTTTGTATACGTAAAAAACTGGAGCAGTTATAAGTATTACGGCAAAGTAATCAATCAAGATGAAAATTGGATGATGACAAAAGCCAAATTAGGCAAGGCAAAATTTATGCATTGTTTACCTGTAAGACGAAACGTTGTGGTTGAAGATGCTGTTTTGGATAACGAACAATCCGTAGTGATTCAACAAGCGAATAATAGAACGTATGCTGCGCAAGTGGTGTTGAAGCAGATTTTAGAAAAATTATAAGACCTCGCAGGTTTTTAAAACCTAGCAGGTCTCTAACTATAAAATTCCCTTCCCTTTGGGAAGGTTAGGATGGGATGAAAACACTAAAAGTCATAAAAGTAGGAGGAAACATCATCGATAATGAAGAAGCATTGGCTACATTCATAAAAGATTTTGCAACCATTTCTGGTCCTAAAATTTTGGTGCATGGAGGCGGCAAATTGGCAACAAAATTGGCCAAACAAATGAACATTCCTGTGCAAATGAACGAAGGCAGACGCATTACTGATGCTGACACTTTAGATATTATCACCATGGTTTATGCTGGTAAAATCAACAAGAATATCGTAGCACAATTACAAGCCAACAATTGTAATGCTATTGGTTTTTCTGG
Organism: Winogradskyella pulchriflava; assembly: GCF_042434315.1. Classification (NCBI taxonomy): domain Bacteria; kingdom Pseudomonadati; phylum Bacteroidota; class Flavobacteriia; order Flavobacteriales; family Flavobacteriaceae; genus Winogradskyella; species Winogradskyella pulchriflava. Next base: position 689,253 of record NZ_JBHLTQ010000001.1, read on the forward strand.
TGCAGATGGCAATACGATTATTTCAGAAAAACGCCCTATTAAAACCATCGATTACGGTTTTGTTGGCGATGTAAAAAAAGTAAATACAAATGCTTTAGAAGTTTTACTTAATAATAACATCACACCTGTTTTTTGTGCAATTACTCACGATGAAAACGGACAATTATTAAATACGAATGCAGATACGATTGCTTCAGAATTAGCTATTGGTCTGTCTTCAATTTTCAACACAGAATTATATTATTGTTTCGAGAAAAATGGAGTACTTGAAGATGTCGAAAATGAGGATTCAGTGATAGAAAACATCAACACAGAAAGTTATAAAGCATTAAAAGAAAACAATATCATATTTGAAGGAATGCTACCCAAATTAGATAATTGCTTTCATGCTACAAATCAAAATGTTCAAAAAGTTTGTATCGGAAAATCAGACATGCTTTTCAATACAACAATCAAACACACAACCATAACGCAATGATTCAAAAACTAACCCAAGAGGCTATTGCTTTGTTAAAGCAATTGATAGAAACGCAGTCTTTCTCATCAGAGGAGGACAACACCGCTTTACTCATTGAAAATTGGTTTACAACTCACAATGTGCCTTTTAAAAGGAACAATCACAACATTTGGGCTACCAACAAATATTTTGACGACAGCAAACCAACCTTATTATTAAACTCACATCACGATACTGTAAAACCGAACAACGGCTACACTAAAGACCCATTTAAGGCCATTGTAGAAGACGGCAAATTATATGGTTTGGGAAGTAATGATGCAGGTGGATGCTTAGTCTCTTTAATTGCAACGTTCACCTATTTTTACGATAAAAAAGACCTCAACTATAACTTAGTTATTGTGGCATCTGCAGAAGAAGAAAGTAGTGGGCCAAACGGATTGAATAGCATGTTAAGTATCATCCCTAAAATTGATGTTGCAATTGTCGGTGAACCAACCTTGATGAATTTGGCTGTTGCAGAAAAAGGCTTGGTGGTTTTTGATGCTAAAGTAAAAGGAACAGCTAGCCATGCTGCTCATCCTAATAATGACAATTCAATTTACAATACTATTGATGTTTTAAAATGGTTTAAGGATTATAAGTTCGAGAGAAAATCACCAGTTTTAGGAGATGTAAAAATGACTGTTACACAAATCAATGCAGGTAAACAACACAATGCTGTGCCTGCTGAAGTGGATTTAGTGATTGATGTACGTGTGAATGATAAATATTCTAACAAAGAAATTGCTGATATTTTGGCGAAGAAATCGCCTTGCACAAGTATTACACCAAGAAGTTTACGATTAAATTCGTCCTCAATTCCAATTAATCACGACTTGGTAAAAGCAGGCATTGAATTAGGACGAGAAACTTACGGTTCGCCTACGCTTTCTGATCAATCTGTATTAACTTGTCCATCATTGAAATTAGGACCTGGAGACAGTACACGTTCGCATACAGCAGATGAGTTTATTTATTTAGCTGAGATTGAGGAAGGTGTTGATTTATATATTAAGTTGTTGGAAAAGGTATTGTAAGGTGCTGTCATTCCTGCGAAGGCAGGAATCCACACACAAACTGAAATTTAAAAATAGATTTCTGCCTTCGCAGGAATGACAAAGAATAAAAAGATTAACTAAAAAAGGAGGCAGAGATTCCTGCCTTCGCAGGAATTTGTATGAAACTTTGGGACAAAGGCTATTCAATAGATAAAAAAATAGAATTATTTACCGTTGGAAACGACCGAGAAATCGATATACATATTGCAAAATACGATGTGCAAGCCTCTTTAGCGCATGCCATCATGTTGGAAGCTATCGGAATTATTACTTCTGATGAATTAGAGCAATTAAAAACAGGTTTAAAAGTATTAGCCGAATCTATTGAAGAAGGTACATTCGTAATTGAAGAGTCGTTTGAAGATGTACATTCTAAAATTGAACACGAACTCACTAAAACATTAGGCGACGTCGGGAAGAAAATCCACACCGCTCGTTCTCGAAACGATCAAGTTTTAGTAGCGCTTCAACTTTACTATAAAGAAAATCTTCAGATCATTAATCATAAAACAAAGACGTTTTTCGATACACTTTTAGGCCTTGCAGAAACGCATAAAACGAAACTTTTACCTGGTTACACACATTTGCAGGTTGCGATGCCTTCATCTTTCGGATTATGGTTTTCTGCATATGCGGAATTATTAATCGATGATGTTTATGTCTTAAATGCCGTTTCAAAAATTACAGACCAAAATGTTTTAGGTTCTGCTGCTGGTTATGGCAGTTCGTTTCCTATTGATAGAAATATTACTACTAAAGAACTAGGTTTTTCTACACTAAAATACAATGTGGTTGCGGCACAATTGAGCCGAGGAAAAAGCGAGCGTGCTATTGCTAGTGCCTTAGGTGGACTATGCAATACTATGGCACGTTTTGCTATGGATATTTGCCTGTATATGAGTCAGAATTTTGGGTTTATTACGTTTCCAGATGAATTAACCACAGGGAGTAGTATTATGCCACACAAAAAGAATCCTGATGTGTTTGAATTGATTCGAGGCAAGTGCAATAAAATTCAGGCTTTACATTCTGAAATGCTGCTGATTACCAACAATTTACCAAGCGGTTACCACAGAGATTTTCAATTATTGAAAGAAAATATCATCAATGCGTTTGAAGATGTGAAAGATATATTAGACATTTTTAATTATGCCATTCAGCAAATCATTGTAAAAGATATTGACCTCAACGATGAAAAATACCAATACTTATTTACAGTAGATAGTATTAATAATTTAGTGGTTGATGGTATGAGTTTTAGAGAAGCATACCAAAAAATTGGAAGCCAAGTACAAGCAGGAACTTACCAACCCGATTTAGGAAAGGAACACTCTCATATTGGAAGTATTCATAATTTGTGTTTGGATGATATTCGAAAGAAGTTTCCAAATTAAAAAGAAAAAAGCACCTTAAATAAGATGCTTTTTATTGCACTAGTATTAATGCCATAACCCTAAAACTAGTGACTTCCCTTTTAAATCTTATACTCTTGGTAAATCATTGTCATCCTTTAAGGGTAAAGAAGATTCTCCCATTAAATAGGTGTCCACATGATGCGCAGCTTGACGACCTTCGGAAATTGCCCAAACAATTAAAGATTGCCCACGACGCATGTCTCCTGCCGCAAATATGCCAGGCACATTAGTTGCATAATCTTTTGTCGAGGCTTCAATGTTGGTTCTAAAATCCATAGTTAAACCAAACTGATCTGCCAATGTTTTTTCAGAACCTGTAAACCCTAAGGCTAAAAGTGCTAGTTCGCAATCCCAAGTTTTTTCGGTTTCTGATATTTCTTTTAATTGTGGTCGCTCACCTGGCTTAAATAGCCATTCGACTTCAACCGTTTTTAAGCCTTTTAAATTGCCATCTTTATCACCAAGAAACTCTTTAGTTGAAATACTAAAGAAACGCTCAACACCTTCTTGATGAGAGGATGTTGTTTTTAGCTTCATAGGCCAATAAGGCCATGGTTGGTGCGCTGGTCGACCTTCTGTTGGCTTGCTTAAAATTTCAAAATTCGTTACCGATTTTGCTCCATGACGGTTAGATGTTCCAATGCAATCGCTTCCTGTATCTCCTCCTCCAATAACAATGACGTTTTTGTCTTTTGCAGAAATGATGTCATTAAAATCCTTTAAGCCATCCACATACTCATTATTCTTTTTTAAGAAATCCATCGCCTGGACTACACCATTTAAATCAGATCCAGGAATTGGAATACTGCGTCTTACAGTTGCTCCACCACACAGCACAATAGCATCAAACTCTTGTTTTAGTTTGTTGGCATCTATATTTTTACCCACATGAGCATTGGTTTTAAACGCAATACCTTCGTCTTCTAAAACTTTAATACGTCTATCAATGATCTGCTTTTCCATTTTAAAATCTGGAATACCATAACGCAACAATCCGCCAACTTTTTCATCGCGTTCAAAAACAGTAACCGAATGTCCTGCTCTATTGAGTTGCTGTGCTGCTGCTAATCCTGCTGGTCCAGACCCAATTACAGCAACCGTTTTGTTGGTTCTTATTTTAGGAGGTTGTGGAGCAATCCATCCTTCCTTAAAGGCCGTTTCAACAATATTTTTTTCAATATTCTCTATAGATACTGGGTCTTCGTTTATGCCCAAAACGCAAGCTTCTTCACAAGGTGCAGGACACAAACGACCTGTAAACTCAGGGAAATTGTTGGTTTTGTGTAAAATCTCAGCAGCTTCTTTCCATTTGCCTTTATAAACCTTATCGTTAAAATCTGGAATTAAATTACCAAGCGGACAACCACTATGGCAAAATGGAATACCACAATCCATACAACGCGCTCCTTGATCCTTAAGTTTTTCTTCTTCAAGCGGAATGGTAAATTCCTTATAATTAGTAATCCTTTTTTTTGGCTCTATATAAGCTTCGTCCTGTCGCTCGTACTCTAAAAATCCTGTTATCTTTCCCATAATCTACGCGGTTTGTAATTGTTCTTGTTCTAGCCTTATCAAAGCTTGTCTGTATTCTTCTGGTAGCACTTTTTTGAATTTTGGAAGGTTATTTTTCCAGTCATCTAAAAGTCGTCTTGCCAACGGACTTCCTGTTGCTATAAAGTGATTTTCTATAAGTTGTTCCAGCTGTACTTGATCTGCTATGTTTTCTACAGGATCAATATTCAAATCTTCACCATTACAGTTTTGTTCAAACGTCCCATCTGTGTCCAAAACATAGGCAACTCCTCCGCTCATTCCTGCTCCAAAATTTCTTCCAACAGCACCTAGAATTACAGCAACACCACCTGTCATATACTCACAACCATGATCTCCGATACCTTCTACAACGGCTTTTGCGCCTGAGTTTCTTACGCAGAAACGTTCGCCTGCTTTTCCATTGATATAAACTTCACCAGCTGTGGCACCATATAAGGTGACGTTTCCAGTTATGATATTGTCCTCCGGAACAATAGTACAATTAGCAGGAACTTTGATAGTTAATTTTCCACCAGATAAGCCTTTTCCAAGGTAATCGTTAGTATTGCCATGAACGGTCATGCTCACACCTCTTGTGGTAAATGCACCAAAACTCTGACCTGCGGAACCATTAAAATCTATATTTATGGTATCATCTGGCAAGCCTTGAGCTCCATAAATTTTTGAAATTTCGTTGCTTACAATGGCACCAACTGCACGATCGATATTGGTAATTGGCAATTCTAAATTGGTTTTCTGTCTTCGGAATAATGCTTGATGCGCTTGCTTTATAATTTTGAAATCAAGATGCGTTTCAAGATTATGGTCTTGTTTATCTGTATTGTAAAGCTTAACATCTTTGGAAACTTCTACTTTGTGAAGAATTGGTGTTAGGTCTATTCCTGACGCTTTGTAATGCTCAATCGCTTTATTTCTGTTTAATTTTTGAACTTGGCCAACCATTTCATTTACGGTCCTGAAGCCAAGTTTTGCCATGATTTCTCGTAATTCTTGTGCCACAAAGTACATGTAATTGACAACATGCTCTGGCTTACCTTTAAACTTTTTACGAAGTTCTGGATTTTGGGTAGCAATACCAACAGGACAGGTGTTGAGGTGGCAAACGCGCATCATAATACAGCCCGAAGCTACCAGTGGAGCCGTGGCAAAACCAAATTCTTCTGCACCAAGCAAACACGCTATAGCGACATCTCTACCAGTTTTTAATTGGCCATCGCATTCTAAAACAATACGGTTTCTTAAGTTGTTCATCACTAAGGTTTGCTGTGCTTCAGCAATCCCTAATTCCCATGGCAAACCAGCATGTTTTAATGATGTTAGAGGTGAAGCACCTGTACCACCATCAAAACCAGAAATTAAAACCACATCGGCTTTTGCTTTTGCAACACCAGCAGCAACGGTTCCTACACCAACTTCAGATACTAATTTGACATTAATACGTGCTTCTCGGTTAGCTGATTTTACATCGTAGATTAACTGTGATAAATCTTCAATGGAATAAATATCGTGATGAGGTGGTGGAGAAATTAAACCGACGTAAGGTGTTGAATTTCTTGTTTTGGCAATTTCAGGATTAACTTTTGGTCCTGGTAACTGGCCTCCTTCACCTGGTTTTGCACCTTGCGCGATTTTAATTTGAATTTCATTAGCGCTAGTCAAATAATTAGAGGTTACGCCAAAACGACCCGAAGCCACTTGTTTTATAGCGGAATTTCGCCAATCTCCTTGCGAGCTTTTATAGAAACGTTCCTGATCTTCTCCACCTTCACCTGAGTTGGATTTTCCTCCAATTCGGTTCATGGCAACTGCTAAATTTTCATGCGCTTCTTTACTAATAGAACCATAAGACATCGCTCCGGTTTTAAAACGTTTTACAATCTCGGTCCAAGGCTCAACTTCTTCTAATGGAATTGGGTCAAATTGATCAAATTCAAACAAGCCTCTAATAGTCATTAAGTTCTTAGATTGGTTATTTACCAACTCTGAATATTCCTTAAATGTAGATGCTTTGTTGGTTCTTACAGATTCCTGAAGCTTTGCCACAGTTAGGGGATTAAACATGTGTTTTTCCTGTCCACGTCTCCATCTGTAATCGCCACCAATTTCTATATCTAAATCGGTATCATTTTGTTGAAACGCTTTTTTGTGACGCTTTACAATTTCCTGTTCTATTTCGCGTAAGCCAATACCCTGGATTCGTGTTGGTGTATTTGGAAAGTATTTATCCACAGTTGCAGTATTGATACCAATACACTCAAATAATTGTGAGCCACGATAGGAGTTAAGTGTTGAAATCCCAATTTTGTTCATCACTTTTAGAATCCCTTTTCCAATGGCTTTGTTGTAATTTTTAATGGCTGCGAGATACTCTAAATCGGTAACGTCTTTGTTGTTGATTTGTTTCTGAACAATTTCGTTTACAATATATGGATTCACAGCACTTGCACCATAACCAAACAGTAGTGCAAAATGATGCACTTCGCGTGGTTCTGCGGATTCAATTATTAAACTGATTTGAGAACGTTTTTTTAGTTTGTGCAACGCATGATTTAAATAAGAACATGCTAATAATGCTGGAATTGGTGCATGGTTTTCATCAACATACCTGTCAGAAAGTATAATAATGTTTGCACCTTCGTCTATAGCTTTTGAAGCTTTATTGACCAGGTTTTCTAAAGCCACTTCAAGTTCGTTTAAACCTCTGTTGACTTCATATAACATAGAAATAGATTCTACTTTAAAATCTGGATTGGCATCGTAGTTTCTAATTTTATCTAAATCGTGTTTTGAAATCACCGGATTTTGAATTTTAAGCTTTTTGCAGTGTTCCGGATTTATGTCAAAAAGGTTAACATCGCTACCAAGTGTCAAGCTAATATCTGTGATTAATTCCTCTCGAATACCATCTAATGGAGGATTGGTTACCTGTGCAAACAATTGCTTAAAATAGTTGTAAACCAACTGTGGTCTCTCGGACAATATTGCAATTGGTGTATCGCTTCCCATAGATCCAATAGGCTCTTTACCCAATTGTGCCATAGGACGAATAATGGTATTGATATCCTCTTGTGTATAGCCAAAAATTATTTCACGTTTTTTGAGCTCTATTTCATCATATTTAATAGGTCCTTTTTTTGCCGAAATATCACGAAGGTGTACTAGGTTATCATTCAGCCATTGTCTGTATGGATGTTTTGAAGCGATTTCTTCTTTAATTTCCTCATCATTAACAATGCGTCCTTCATTCATATTTACCAAGAACATTTTTCCTGGCTCTAAACGACCGTGATATTCTACATTTTCTGGTTTAATATCTACAACACCAGTTTCTGAAGACATAATAACATTACCATTTTTAGTAACAGTATAGCGCGATGGACGCAGACCATTTCTGTCTAAAACGGCACCAATATAGTTGCCATCTGTAAAAGGAATAGAAGCAGGACCATCCCAAGGTTCCATTAAGCAAGAGTTGTACTCGTAGAAGGCTTTTTTGGCATCAGACATATTTGGGTTTTTCTCCCAAGCTTCTGGCACGAGCATCATCATGGCTTCAGGAAGTGAACGACCTGTCATTAATAATAATTCTACGACCATATCCAATGTTGCAGAATCCGATTTTCCTCTTAAGATGGTTGGTAAAATCTTTTTGATGTCATCTCCAAAGGCATCACTTTTCATGATTTCTTCGCGCGAAAACATTCGAGATACATTACCTCTTAAGGTATTAATCTCTCCATTGTGGCAAATGTATCTAAACGGTTGAGCTAAATCCCAAGTTGGAAAAGTGTTGGTTGAAAAACGTTGATGCACTAATGCCAAACGTGTATCTAATGCTGAATTGAACAAATCGAGATAATACTCGTTAATATGTTCTGGTTTTAGCAGACCTTTATAAATGATGATTTTAGTAGATAAACTTGGAAGGTAAAAGAATTTTGATTCTGATAGTTTGGAATTATATATAGTGTGTTCTGCGATTTTACGTGCTGCAAATAGCTTAAGGTTAAACTCGCGTTCTGTTTGGTTTTCATCAGATTTACCAATAAAGATTTGTTTTACAAAAGGCTCGGTAATTTTTGCAATCTCTCCCAAAATTTCTGAGTTTACAGGAACATCTCTCCAGCCAATAAGTTTTAGACCTTGTGTTTCAATTTCTTTTTCAAAAACGTCTATACAAAACTGGCGTTGATTTTCTTTGCGTGGTAAGAAGACATTGCTTACTGCATATTCGCCAGCTTCAGGCAACTCAAAGTCGCAAAAGATTTTAAAGAATTTGTGAGGTATATCAATTAAAATTCCAGCGCCATCACCAGTGACACCATCTGCACTTACTGCACCACGATGTTCTAATTTTACTAAAATTTCTAACGCTTTATGAATAATGTCATTAGAACGTTTTCCGGTTAAGCTACAAATAAAACCAGCACCACAATTATCGTGTTCAAATTCTGGTAAATAAAGTCCTTGTTTCTTCAGCATAATTCCAAGTATTTTAAAGGCTTTTTTAGGCCTCGTTACACCTCTAATATATACCTAAGAATTTGATTAAAAAAAAAGCGCAATAACTTTTCACATATCAACAATAATGAACATTCTATTTGAAAATTCGGCAATTATAAGGGTTAAAATTGCAAAATGTACAACAATATTATTTTCAATAATAAACACAAATTATTACGAAATCGTTTTCAAAAATCGCTTTTATCAAAATTATTTTCATAAAAAAGTAAAAATAATTGAAAAATATTGATTTTTTAAATTATCAATTTATCAAAAAACGTTAAAAAAATGATTTAACCCTAAAAATAATAGGGTTTAAAATCAAATATTGATAAAAATAACACAACAACCCTATTTATTTTAGGGGTATAAATAAACTTTGTATAGATTTGACTCAACCTTAACTAATTAAATATAGTTTTTTATGAGAAAAATTTTTACTTTATCACTATTGCTAATGACAATAGTTTTAACCGCGCAAGAAGCTGAAGAGGTTTCTGAAAAAAAATTCACAATTTCAGGAAGTGTTGATGCTTACTTTAGATCAAATTTAACCGGACCAAATGAAGCCTTTGAAGAAGATGGTGAAACTTTTTTCTTAAATCCAGGAACATCTTTTGCAAATAGAAGTGGTTTTAGCTTTGGTATGGCAAATGTTATTGCGTCCTATGAAGGTGACAAAGTAGGATTTGTTGCAGACTTAGTGTTTGGACCTAGGGGAGAAGATGCTGTATTCTTATCTATGGGGCAAAGCAGTATTGTCAACCAACTATATGTGTATTATAATGTTAGTGAAACTGTGACATTAACCTTGGGTAACTTTAATACATTTTTAGGGTATGAAGTTATTTCGCCAGTGGGTAATTTTAATTACAGTACCTCTTACATGTTTTCAAATGGCCCATTTTCGCATTCGGGTTTAAAAGCTGATATAGCTTTATCGGATGATTTTTCGCTAATGCTTGCCATAATGAACAGTACTGACTTTACTGAGGTTAATCTAGATGGAAGTTATACTCTTGGTGCTCAATTAGGGTATAAAGATCAATATTTAAATTTTGTTTATGGTAACCAAACAGGAAACAGTGATCCAACCATGCAGGTTGATTATACAGGTGGTACAGACTTAGCGGATGATTTCTTCTTAGGAATAAACGCAACCTATAATGATACAGATGGCAGCGGTTTTTATGGAGCTGCATTATACCCTCAATATACTTTATCAGAAAGTTTAGCATTAGGATTAAGAGCTGAATATTTTGGTTTCCATTACGATGGATTTGACGATGACAATGTTATAGCAGCAACACTATCCGCTAACTACACGGTAGATGACTTAACAATTATACCAGAAGTAAGACTGGACAGCTGGTCTGATGATTTTTATTTTGACAACGACCTAGAGCCAACAAAAAGCTTAGCCTCTTTCCTCGTTGCAGCAGTATACAAATTCTAACTAATATAAATACAATGAAAAAAGTTGAAGCAATAATTAGAAAATCTAAATTTTCTACCGTAAAAAATGCCCTGCATGAAGTGGGTGTTAATTTCTTCTCTTATTGGGATGTTACCGGACTTGGTAATGAAAAAGAAGGTCATGTATATAGAGGTGTTTCGTATAGCACAAGTGATATACAAAGACGCTACTTATCCATTGTCGTAAATGATGACTTTGAAGAGGTAACTATTAAAGCCATTTTAGAATCTGCTTCTACTGGAGAGGTTGGGGATGGTAAAATCTTTGTTTCTAACATCGAGGAAGTTTACAGAATACGAACAGGAGAAAAAGGAGGACAAACTTTAAAATAAAACACATGGAACTATTAACTACAAATAATGTATGGATGATGATCTGTACAGCACTCGTTTTCTTTATGCATTTAGGTTTTGCATTTTTAGAAATCGGATTAACACGTCAAAAAAACACAATAAATATTTTATTTAAAAACATATTTATTATTACAGTTGGACTACTACTTTATTGTTTAGTAGGGTTTAACCTTATGTATCCTGGTGAATTTAATGGATTTTTAGGATTTGCAGGTTTCGGTTTAGATTCGCCACTTACTGATGCTGGCACATTAGACTTAGCTTATAATGAAGGCTATACGTATTGGACAGATTTCTTATTTCAAGGAATGTTTGCCGCAACAGCAGCAACAATAGTTTCTGGTGCAGTTGCTGAACGTATGAAAATTGGACCTTTTATGGTTTTTACAGTATTATATGTTGGAATTATATACCCATTAGCTGGTTCATGGAAATGGGGTGGTGGATTTTTAGACCAAATGGACACTCCTTTTTATGATTTTGCTGGTTCTACACTAGTTCACTCCGTAGGAGGCTGGGCTGCTTTAGTTGCTGTATGCTTGTTAGGCTCTAGAATTGGTAAGTTTAAAGATGGTAAGTTACAAGCTATACCAGGTCACAACATTCCATTAGCAACAGCTGGTGTAATTATCCTTTGGTTAGGTTGGTTTGGTTTTAATGGCGGCTCAGTGTTATCAGCTGATCCAGGATTAACATCGCTTACTTTAGTAACAACATGTTTAGCTGCAGCTGCAGGAGGTGTTGTGGCTGCCCTAGTTTCTACCCTACGATATAAAAATTTAGATTTAACAATGTTTCTTAATGGTATCTTAGGTGGTCTTGTTGGTATTACTGCTGGTGCAGACCAAATGAGTCCAACAGATGCTATAATTATTGGTGCAGTTGCAGGTGCAATCATTGTGTTTGCCGTTTCGTTAATTGATAAGCTAAAGTTAGACGATCCTGTAGGTGCAATAGCAGTACACTTGGTTTGTGGTATTTGGGGAACATTAGCGGTAGGTCTTTTTGGAGCTCTTGCTAGCGTATCACAATTTTTAAGTCAACTTATTGGAGTTGCATCTTATGCAGCAATATGTATTGTATCTTCATTCCTAATCATATTTATAATGAAGAAAACGGTAGGTATCAGAGTTTCTGAGCGTGAAGAATTAGAAGGTCTTGATGCGCACGAGCATGGTATGGATGCTTATCCAGATTTTAGACTAAATGAACATTAATAAATTTTGAAATAAATTGTTTATAATTAGTTGTTAGTGAAAACCCTCTGGACATTTGTTTAGAGGGTTTTTTATTTTAAGAAAGCGTGTTCAACTACTAAAACTTGAACAGACTTTTTTATTTTAAAAAAGACCTTTCAGGTTTTTAAGCCTGAAAGGTCTTTATATATATATAAATATAATTAAGCCGAATTACGACTCGCATTTATATTTCCGAATAAAGAACGTGTTACCATATTTGCAAAAACTTTCATCTGCTCATCGTTTGGTTTTGCTCCAGCTTTTTCAAGTTCTTGAATTTTCTTTAAAGCATATTGTTGTATGGTCAATAAAGGTAAAACGATAGATTCCCTTACAGCAATAGAAGCTTTACCAGCTGGTTCTTCTTGCATTAATTCCTTATATCCTGTAAGCTTTAAAATTAAGCGTTTTGTAGTTTCGTATTCATTGTATATTATTTTCCAAAACTCACCATATTCAGCATCTTCTGCCATATATCTTGTTAAATCAAAGAACGATTTTGACAATGACATCATACTATTTTCAATTAACGTTTTAAAGAAGTCTGACGTTTTAAACAGCGTTTGGACTTTTTCAAATTCCCCTGAATCTTCATAATGCTTCAAGGCAGTGCCAACTCCAAAAAAGCCAGGCACGTTTTGTTTTAATTGGCTCCAAGAGCCTACAAAAGGGATTGCTCTTAAATCTTCAAAAACCAAACCTTCAGATTTTCCACGTTTAGATGGACGACTTCCAATATTTGTTTTAGCATAATACTTAAGTGTACTCATATGCTCTAAATATGGTATAAACTTAGGATGTGCTTTAAAATCTGAATAGGCTTTATAGCTTCGTTCTGCCAAATCTGTCATAACAACTCTGTTTTCATCAGTCATGCTTAGATCCTTATCACTAATGCTATTATAAATCCCAGAACTTATAAGCTGCTCTAGGTTATATTGTGAAGATTCTAATGTTCCGAAATTAGAACTAATGGTTTGTCCTTGAATTGTTAATTGCACTTCTTCGTCTTCAATAGTTGGACCTAATGATGCATAAAAATTGTGTGTTTTTCCACCACCTCTAGCTGGAGGTCCACCACGACCATCAAAGAAAATAACTTTAATACCATATTTTCTGGAAACAGTTGTCAATGCTTCTTTAGCTTTATAAATAGCCCAATTTGCCATTAGGTAACCACCATCTTTGGTGCCATCGCTAAAACCAAGCATAATGGTTTGTTTGTTACCACGAGATTTTAAATGCTTTGCGTAATCTGGATTGGTATATAACTCCTCCATTACGGCTGGTGCATTTTTTAAATCTGTAATCGTTTCAAAAAGAGGTCCAATATCTACAGTTAATTTATCTTGAAATGCCACCAACTTTAGCATTGCAAACAGCTGCATAACATTTAATGTCGTTTGGTTATTACTTATTATGTAACGGTTTGCGGCCTTCTCACCATTTGTTTCCTGTATGGTTTTAATGGCTTTCATGGTATTTAATGCTTTCAAGGTTTCTTCATCTTTTATTAAAGATAAATCAACCTCTCCTTTAATTTTTGATAGGATTTTAATTTGTTCCTTCTCAGATAAATCGTGATAATTTTTTGGAAAAATAGCACTTCCGCTTTTAATTAAAGCATCTACCATATCATTGAAGAATTGTGCATGTTTTCTGCTATCCTGACGTATATCTAAGTTGGCAAAATGAAACCCAAATAAATGGATTTTATTTAGAAGACTATTAACCTCAGATAAGTATAATGACTGATGCTTTTTAATAATGATGTCTTTAACCTCTTTTAACTCTGAAGTAAAATAATCTAAAGTTAAGCTAGATTTTTTGTTGGTAATAATTTTATAAAGCTCTTTCTCTAAGGTATTGACACGATCTTCCACACCTTGAAAGGAAAGTTTTCGCTTTAGCCTTCTCACGTCGCGATAATAATTCTTTATGATAGTTTCGCGTAATCGATTTGCTACATTCAATGTAATTTCTGGCGTTACAAATGGGTTTCCATCTCTGTCACCACCTGGCCAAAAACCAATGTTTATAATATCGTTATCTATCTGTTTACCATCGAAAATGTTTTGTTGAATGTAATCGTAAATGGTTCCGAAAGATTTATAAAACACATTTTCTAAATACCATATTAAACTCACAGCTTCATCAAATGGCGAAGGTTTTTTGTGTTTAAAAAAGGGAGTTTTTCCTAATTGCGCCAACAAATCATTGATTCTTAACAAATCATTTTCCCGGATGGCTTCGGTTAAATCTGTAATAATTCCTAAAACTGAGCCAGGATAAAACTGGGTTGGATGTGCTGTTAAAACAATTCTAACTTTAAATTCTTCAAGATATTTTTGAAGCGTTTCTAACTTGTTTTCGGCAGTAACGGATTCTTTTAAGCTTCTTAATGTTCCGATACCATCCATATTATTTACTATCGGAAAAGCAGCATCTTCAATAGCATCAAATAATACGACTTGTCTTTCGATATATTGAATAAACCTAAAAAGAAGGTTAATTTGACTTTCTGGAGTGCGTCTTGCTTGATACTTTTTGAAAAACGTATTTACTATAGTTGTAGGATCTTCTTGATTGGCAAATCCCTTTTGACATGTTTCGTGAAACAACGGTAATAGAGCGCCAGTTTTTGTAATAGCATCAAACGGTAAAGTCATAAATATGCTATTGTAAATCTGGTACTTTGAAAGTACATTTTGATTAAATCGTGTAAGTTTTGGCTGTGTGGGCATCTATTATATAATTGTAGATTGTCCTAAATGGATATTGGTAAAATTCATGTTGGTGTCTTTTGGATTATTAATAAAATCCTCAATGAAATCACCAACTTTACTTGTGGTTATGTTATCGTATTTTGTATTTATATCTGGAGTAGAAATATTTAATTTCAATGATTTTTCTACACCAATTTTTATCAATTCGGCTTCGGTATGTAAACCAAAATGCACTAGCAACATTGCAGCTGATAAAATGGAAGCGATAGGATTGGCAATACCTTTTCCTGTAGCTTGTGGATAAGATCCATGAATAGGCTCAAACATAGCATATTTATCTCCAACAGATGCGGAAGCTAACAAACCTATAGAACCTCCAATCACACTAGCTTCATCACTAATAATATCTCCAAACATATTTTCGGTTAATATAACATCAAATTGTTTTGGGTTTAATATCATTTGCATAGCAGCATTATCTACAAATAAGAAGTCTAATGTAACATCTTTGTATTGTTTAGCAACTTCGGTAACAACTCTCCTCCAAAGCCTTGAACTTTCTAAAACATTGGCTTTATCTACCAAAGTTACTTTATGTTTTCGAGATTGTGCAGACTTAAATGCTAAATGTGCAATACGTTCAATTTCTTCACGTGAGTACTCACACAAATCCGAAGCCACATTTCCGTCTTCACTTAAACTTTTTTCTCCGAAATAAATCCCGCCAGTTAACTCACGATAAATACTAATGTCAGTGCCTTGAATGATATTCTTTTTTAAAGGAGATTTATCCAATAGCGTTTCATAAGCCTTAACAGGTCTGATGTTTGCAAACAAACCAAGCTCTTTTCTCAATTTGAGTAAACCTTGTTCTGGACGTACTTTTGCTGATGGATCATTGTCATATTTTGGATGACCTATAGAACCAAACAATATAGCATCGCTAGTTTTGCACAAGTCTAATGTTTCATCTGGCAACGGATTATTCTGTTTGTCAATGGCAACAGCACCAACGTCTGCATAAACAAACTTAAAGTTATGATCAAATTCTGAAGCAATAGCTTTTAGTGCTTTTACAGCTTGATTTGTTACCTCTGGACCAATGCCATCTCCTGGCAATACTGCGATGTTTAATTTCATAAATTTTTACGAAAGCAGGAGTGACTCCCTACTTTTTTATTAATTATTAATTTATTTTATTCTAAGCTTTCAATTTCTTGGGTAATTTTATTAATCCAATTATTGTTCTCTTCAATCCGCTGACCATGACTGGTCTCTTCATCATAGACATTCTGTATTTTCCTGCATTCAGCCCATAAACTACTATATATCTCTGAGTAAGAATCAAAGTTCTTAACTTTTTGCTTTTTTAATTTTTCGAACTCAATTTGCATTTTAAGAGCATAAAGTGCCGCAATGTCAAAATGTAATTGTTCGTGTGAAAGTAAATCATCACTTTCTTTAAATACCCAAGAAAGATTAGTATAAAAGTTAGCTACTACTTTTAAGTCTTCATAATTTTGAATATTATTATCCTCGTCTACAGAAATATCACTAGGTTGTATCTCAATATCGTAGGTAGTTAGAGCAAAAGCATATATTTCTGTGTTTGGTGTAGCTTTAAAATCCGCCCAGCTTAATGGTCTGTCTTTGGACCACTCAATAGTATTTTGAGCTATTAAACTTGTTGGAATGCCTAAAAACATTTATAAAAAGCATAAAAGAATTATTTTTTTCATTTTTTTCTTTAATAAGCTAATTGTACTAAGCCATTGAATTTTCGTAGGCTTCAATTAATTCTTTATTATTTACAAGATAATCAATATCGTCATATCCATTTATCATGCATGTCTTTTTATAGGCGTCTATTTCAAAATCTTCAGATTGATTTGTATCTTTAATTAAAATCGTTTGTTTTTCGAGGTTAACTTCTAATTCCGTCTGTGGATTGGACTCAATTTGCTGAAGTAAGTCACTTAAAAATTCTTTTGAAACCTGAACTGGCAATAAGCCATTATTCAATGCATTTCCTTTAAAAATATCAGCAAAAAAACTAGACACAACCACTTTAAATCCATAATCTGTAATTGCCCAAGCGGCATGCTCTCTACTCGACCCACAACCAAAATTATCTCCAGCAACTAAAATGCTCCCAGAATATTTTGAATCATTAAGTACAAAATCGGTATTTACCGTTCCGTCTTTATGATATCTCCAATCTCTAAATACGTTATCTCCAAATCCATTTCTATCTGTGGCCTTAAGAAAACGCGCAGGTATAATCTGGTCTGTATCTACATTCTCAATACTTAATGGAATGGCTCTTGATTTTAATGTTGTAAACTTTTCCATTAATTTAAATGTTTTGTAATATCTATAATTTTTCCTTCTACTGCAGTGGCAGCTGCAACTAATGGACTTGCTAAAATGGTTCTAGAGCCTTGTCCTTGTCGTCCTTCAAAATTTCTGTTTGATGTAGATACGCAATATTCTCCTTGCGGAATTTTATCATCATTCATCGCTAAACATGCAGAACAGCCTGGTTGACGCAATTCAAAACCAGCTTCGTCAAAAACAGTCTTTAAACCTTCTTCAATAATCTGAGCTTCTACTTGTTTACTGCCTGGTACCAACCAAGCTGTAACATTATCAGCTTTTTTCTTACCTTTTATAAAATTTGCTGCAACTCTAAAGTCTTCAATTCTAGAATTGGTACAACTTCCTATAAACACAAAATTGATAGGTTTATTAATTAAACTTTCACCAGCTTCAAAATTCATATAGGCTAATGATTTTTTGAAAGACGGATTTTCATCAACCGGAATATTTTCAGAAATTTTAATTCCCATTCCAGGATTGGTTCCATAAGTAATCATTGGCTCAATGTCTTCAGCATCAAAATGATATTCTTTATCAAATTGTGCTCCTTCATCTGTTGGCAAGGTTTTCCAATAGGCTACTTTCTTTTCAAAATCTTCACCTTTTGGTGCAAATTCTCTTCCTTTTACATATTCAAAAGTTGTTTCATCTGGTGCAATCATGCCTCCACGTGCACCCATTTCAATACTCATATTACAGACGGTCATACGACCTTCCATACTCATCTCTTCAAAAACATTTCCGGCATATTCGCAGAAATATCCTGTACCAGAATTGGTGCCTAGTTTTGAAATGATATAAAGAATGACATCCTTTGGTAAGACGCCATTCTTTAATTTTCCATTAACCGAAACTCTAAGGCTTTTCGGTTTTTTAAGCAACAAGCATTGACTTGCAAACACCTGTGCAACTTGGCTTGTACCTATACCAAATGCAATGGCTCCGAAGGCACCATGTGTTGAGGTATGACTATCGCCACAGACCATGGTCATGCCTGGTTGCGTCACACCCAACTCTGGAGCCATTACATGCACAATTCCATTATACTTATGTCCTAGCTCATATAATGTAATATTATTCTTCTTACAATTCTTAGATAACTGCTCTAGTTGTTGTCTAGATAATGCATCTCTAACGGGTTGATCTTGATTTAATGTTGGTGTATTATGATCTGCTGTGGCCAAAATTTGATTAGGCCTAAAAACAGGAATTCCACGTTCTTCCAATTCATTGAAAGCCTGTGGACTTGTTACTTCGTGTATTAAATGTTTATCAATATATAGTATCTGCGGACCGTTTTCTATACTACTGACCACATGCGAATCCCAGACCTTGTCGAATAGTGTTTTCTTTGACATTTATGCTGAAATTATTTGATTATAAATCTTACTCGTCTCAATAATTTGATGAATATCGCTATCATTGATTTCTTTCTTACGGTCTGCAAAGCTTAAAAAGTTAGCATACACTTCATCTAGCTGAAGTTTCGTTAATTCATAACCCACATTTTTAGCTCTATAAGCTAAAGCAGCTCTTCCGCTTCTTGCAGTTAATACAATTGCAGATTCAGTGACTCCAACATCTTTAGGGTCTATGATTTCATAAGTTTCACGGTTTTTTATTACACCATCTTGATGAATACCAGAACTATGTGCAAAAGCATTGGCTCCAACAATGGCTTTGTTTGGTTGGGTATAAATTCCCATACTATCACTAACCAATTGACTCATTCCGTACAGCATTGAGGTGTTAATATTGGTGTCTAATTTTAAGTAAGGATGTTGCTTTAGTACCATCACTACTTCTTCTAAAGCAGTGTTACCAGCACGCTCACCAATTCCATTTATTGTACATTCAATTTGACGTGCACCGTTAATTACGCCTTCAATTGAATTGGCTGTTGCCAAACCTAAATCGTTATGACAATGACATGATAAAATGGCCTTTTCAATACCTTTTACATTCTCTTTTAGGTATTTGATTTTAGCACCATATTCACTTGGTAAACAATAACCTGTTGTGTCAGGAATATTCAACACAGTAGCACCAGCTTTAATAGCAGCTTCGCACACTCTAGCTAGATATTCGTTGTCTGTCCTACCAGCATCTTCAGCATAAAACTCAACATCTTCAACAAAAGACTTGGCATATTTTACAGCAGCATAAGCACGTTCTAAAATATCTTCTTGTGTTGTTTTAAATTTATGAACGATATGCGATTCTGAAGTTCCAATTCCTGTGTGAATTCTAGGTTTTGCAGCATACTTTAATGCTTCAGCTGCAACTTTAATGTCATTTTCTACTGATCTTGTAAGACCACATACTGTAGCGTTTTTTACAATTTTTGAAATTGCCTCAACCGATTTAAAATCACCTGGACTAGAGACGGGAAAACCAGCTTCAATGACATCTACACCCAATTGGTCTAACTGCTCTGCAATGACGACCTTCTGTTCCGTGTTTAGCTTACAACCTGGAACTTGTTCTCCATCGCGAAGGGTTGTGTCGAAGATTTGTATATTGTTATTTGACATATATCAAAATATATTTATAGTATTGTCTTACGAATTTATATTTTGAATTTCATTAAGGCTTTTATGGTTCATTTCATTTTACGATGTTCAAAAGCAAAATAAGATATTAATAGTCTGTTAATCAGTATTATAAAATCAATTTCAATTGACAACTAAAGACCAAAAAGATAATTTATTTTCGTTAGTTAAGTCTTTAACTAAATCTGAAAAGCGACAGTTTAAGTTGTACGTTGGTCGTTTAGGTGTGAATTCTGATTCTAAATTTTTGAATTTATTCAACCTTTTGGATAAGGCAAAAGTTTATAACGAAGCCGCAATTATAAAAAGTAACATTGTTAAAAAACAACAGTTAGCCAATGTTAAAGCACATTTGTACAAGCAAATTTTAATTAGCCTTAAACTAAATCCGTCACACCAAAATATACGTTCGCAAATACGAGAACAGCTTGATTTTGCTTCAATTTTATATCACAAAGGCTTATATAAACAGAGTCTAAAAATATTAGATAAAGCAAAGGAACTTGCCATTGCCAATGAAGAAAAAAATATAGCTTTTGAAATCGTAGAACTCGAAAAAATCATTGAATCTCAATATATTACACGAAGCATTAGCTCAAGAGCAGATGAGTTGGCCTTACAAGCCAAAGATCTGAGTTCTCAAAATGTAATAGCGAGCAAGCTGTCTAATTTATCTCTTCAATTGTATAGCACTATTCTAAAAACAGGCTATGTAAAAAATGAAGAAGAGAGCCTAAAGGTGACTAAATATTTTAACGATAGACTGCCTGAATTTAACCTTAAAAAAGTCGGTTTTAGAGAGAAACTTTGGTTATACAAAGCACATTTATGGTATAGTTTTTTGATGCAAGATTTTTTGAATTGCTATAAATATGCTTCAAAATGGGTTGATTTATTTTACCAAAATCCAAGCATGATTAACCTTAATCCTGTTTTCTTTTTAAAAGGGAATAATTACCTCTTAGAGTCATTGTTCTTTATTAGCAATAAATCAAAATTTGTAAAAAAACTTGAAGATTTTAAAGCTGCCGTAAACAATTCGAAATTTATAAAAGACGAAAATGTATCCACGCTCGTTTTCTTATATACCAATTTTCATAGCATTAATCAACATTTTATTGATGGTAGTTTTGAGGAAGGTTTAGAACTGATTCCAAGTATTGAAAAGAACCTTGTTCAATTTAATGACCGAATTGATCCACATCACAAAATGATATTTTATTACAAATTTGCCAGTTTACATTTTGGAGCAGGCAATAATAAAGCGTGTATAAAATACTTGGATAAGATAATTTCTAATAAATCCTTATCCATGCGAGAGGATTTGCTTTGTTTCTCTAGAGTATTAAACCTTGTTGCCCATTATGAAGCAGGTTTAGACTATCACTTAGAAACACTATTGAGAAGTACTTATAAATTTCTAATAAAGATGAATGACCTTCATGAGGTGCAAAAGGAAATGATAAAATTCATTAGAGGACTTCAAGATATTTACCCTCACGATCTTAAAAATGCCTTTAAAGAACTTCATAAAACGCTAAAAACTTATGAAGACCATCCATACGAACGTAGAGCATTTTTGTACTTGGATATTATTTCGTGGTTAGAGAGTAAAATTGAGAATAAGCCAGTGGGTGAAATTATTAAGGCTAAGTATTTAGCAAAAAACTCTGCCTGATTTTTAAGAATTCACAAAAAAATCAAAAAAAAGGTAAAAAGTTTGGATATTAAATTTTTGTGTTGCAATATTTGTGCTCACAAAGTTCAAACACTTACTGAAATGTTATCAAGAAAGGTGGAGGGATAGACCCAACGAAGCCTTAGCAACCCTTAGACTTACTAAGAAGGTGCTAAATTCTACTTGAAGAAGCAAGTCATTTTTTGCAACTTCGGATAGATAACTCAAGACTAATTACTCATTTGTAATTAGCATTTTCTTTTTAACATTTTTCTATTAAGTACGCTTCTAACGAGGCTTATTTGGCTTTTGGTTTAATTTATTTTAACTCAAAAACTTAGAAAAATGAGTACACAAAAATTTGCAACAAAAGCGTTGCACGCAGGACACGACGTTAGTCAAACAGGAGGAACAAGAGCTGTTCCTATTTATCAAACTACATCTTACGTTTTCGATGATTCGGATGATGCCGCAGGACGATTTAATCTTTCGGTACCAGGATTTATTTACACAAGGCTAAACAATCCAACAAACGACATCTTAGAACAACGATTAGCAGCTTTAGAAGGAGGTATTGCAGCAGTAGCAACAGCTTCTGGAACAGCCGCAATCTCTACAACGCTCTTAACACTTTTAAGAGCAGGAGATCATATCGTTGCTTCTAATAGTTTGTATGGAGGAACCTATAATTTATTGAGTGTTACCTTACCAAGACATGGTATTACCACAACGTTTGTAGATCCATCCGACCCAGAGAATTTTCAAAAAGCAGCTCAAGAAAACACTAGAGCTTTCTTTATTGAATCATTAGGAAACCCTAAGCTCGATGTTTTAGATATTGAAGCGATTTCTAATAAAGCAAAAGCGCACAAAGTGCCTTTAATAGTAGATAATACTGTTGCTACCCCTTCTTTGCTTAACCCAATTGAATATGGAGCAAACATTGTTATTCATTCATTAACAAAGTATATCAACGGTAATGGAACGTCGCTTGGAGGTGTTATAATTGATGCAGGTACTTTTGATTGGGCCAATGGAAAATTCCCTGAGTTTACGGAACCTTCAGCGGGTTATCACGGATTAGTTTATAGCGAAGCTATAGGACCAGCAGCATTTATTGCAAAAATTAGAATTGAAGGCTTAAGAGATTATGGAGGAGCTTTAAGTCCGTTTAACGCCTTTCAAATTATTCAAGGTCTAGAGACTTTAGAGTTACGTATTCAAAAGCATAGTGAAAATGCTTTAGAACTTGCAAAATGGTTACAAGAGCAACCAGAAGTTAATTGGGTAAATTATCCAGGACTAGAAACCAGTAAGTATAGAAATCTTGCCAAGAAGTACTTGCCAAAAGGACAAAGTGGTGTTGTAACTTTTGGTGTTGAAGGAGGTTATGAGGCTGCAAAAACAATTGCAGATACAACAAAACTATTTTCCTTACTGGCTAATATTGGTGATACAAAATCATTGATTATACATCCTGCAAGTACAACACATCAACAGCTAAGTGATGAAGCACAAGAAAGTACAGGAGTTACAAAAGATCTTATCCGTCTTTCTGTTGGTATAGAAAATATTGAAGATTTAAAAGCCGATTTAAAAGAAGCTTTTGCTGTTGTAAAGCAGAAGTTAGCAGTTCAAGATTAGCCTTTATCATGTTTGTTCATTAATAGGTGCCTTTTTTATAAAGGCATCTATTTAATATTTAATTCTCGAAATGGAAAAATTACAATACATAAATATCCCTAATTTTATTACTGGCACAGGTGCGCGTATAGATGTAAATCTATCTTACCAGACTTTTGGCAAAGCATTACATGAAGCTCCAATTGTGTTGGTAAACCATGCACTTACAGGCAATTCTAATGTTATTGGTGAGCAAGGTTGGTGGAATGACTTAATAGGTGACAATAAGCGTATTGATACTAATGTATATACTATTTTGGCATTTAATATTCCTGGAAATGGTTATGATAATAGACCAGAAAACTTAATTGAAAATTACAAAGATTTTACAGCAAAGGATATTGCCAGGCTCTTTGCAGCTGGATTAGAAAAATTAGAAATAGAGCAACTTTTTGCTGTAATAGGTGGGTCTGTTGGAGGTGGAATTGCTTGGGAATTAGCCGCTTTAAAACCAAATTTAATAGAGCATCTCATTCCCATAGCTACCGATTGGAAATCTACAGATTGGTTAATTGCCAATTGCCATATACAAGATGCTATACTAAACCACTCTAGTGATCCTTTGGCAGATGCAAGAATGCATGCTATGACCTTGTACAGAACACCAGAATCTCTAGCTCAAAAATTTGAAAGAACTAAAAAAAATGATTCGCTTTTTAATATTGAATCATGGTTGAATTATCACGGAAATAGTTTAAACAATCGTTTTCATCTTTCAGCTTATAAAACGATGAATCAAATATTAAGAACGATTGATATTTCTGAAGGTAGAAACAACTTTGTAGAGGTAGCTTCAAAAATCTCATCTAACATACATATCATAACCATAAATTCTGATTTGTTCTTTAAAGCAGAAGAAAATTGGAATGCTTATGTCAATCTAAAAAGTGTAAAAGACAATGTTACCATTAGCGAAATTAAATCCATCCATGGTCATGATGCCTTTTTAATTGAATTTGATCAACTTTCAAGATTCCTGAAGCCTATTTTTCAAAACGAAATGAACGTAAACACATGTTTACAACAATGTGTGGCATAGTATGTTGATTAGTTTGTTTTAGAAGAACTTCAATAATTATTCTGAAAAAAATTAAGTTATGAGCAACTCATAACTTAATTTTGTAGCTATGCGTTGGACACTAAAACCAAAACCAGAACCTTCCAAAGTAGAGGAATTAAAAAAAGCACTACAAGTAGATGATATTGTTGCAACATTGTTGTTGCAAAGAGGTATTGAAACGTACCAAGAAGCAAAAACTTTTTTTAGGCCAAGTTTTGAAGATTTGCACGATCCATTCTTAATGAAAGATATGGATAAGGCTGTTGCACGCATAGAAAAAGCGATTGCAGATGGTGAAAATATTTTGGTGTATGGTGATTATGATGTCGATGGGACAACTTCCGTTGCTTTAATGTCTTCGTACCTAAAAACCAGGACGCCTAATGTGGCAACCTACATTCCAGACCGCTATAACGAAGGTTATGGTGTGTCTTACAAAGGTATTGATTTCGCGGACGACAACGATTTTTCACTAATTATCGCTTTAGATTGTGGAGTTAAGGCCATTGAAAAAGTAGCTTACGCAAAAGAAAAGGGCGTTGATTTTATTATTTGCGATCATCACAGACCTGGAGATAAAATACCAGATGCTATTGCAGTTCTAGACCCAAAACGAGACGATTGTGAGTATCCGTTTAAAGAATTATGTGGATGCGGAGTTGGGTTTAAATTGATTACCGCATTAGCTTCAAAACAAGGACAAACTGTTGAAGATTTAGTAGAGTATTTAGATTTAGTAGCCACTGCAATTGGTGCAGATATTGTACCTATTGTTGGTGAGAATAGAGCTTTGGCTTATTTTGGTTTACAGGTAATTAATACCAATCCAAGACCAGGAATGAAAGCTATCATAGCTGAGGTTAAAAAAGAAGAACTCACTATAACTGATGTGGTTTTTATTATAGCTCCACGAATTAATGCCGCTGGAAGAATGAAACATGGCAACCACGCTGTAACGCTTTTAACCGAAACGGATTTCAATTTGGCTGCTGAGTATGCTGTAGATATTGATGACTTTAATACCGACAGAAAAGAAACTGATAAACGTATTACTGAGGAAGCTTTACTTCAAATTGAAGAAATGAACGAACAAGAAGGCTATACAACAGTAGTTTATAACGAAAATTGGCACAAGGGAGTGATTGGTATTGTGGCCTCCCGATTAATTGAAACGTATTACAGGCCAACATTGGTTTTTACCAAGAGTGGCGATAAATTAGCGGCTTCGGCACGTTCAGTCTCTGGTTTTGATGTGTATAATGCACTGGAAGCCTGTTCAGAATATATCGAGCAATTTGGTGGACATAAGTATGCAGCAGGTTTAACGTTACTTCCAGAAAACTATGAGACATTTAAAGCAAAATTTGAAAGTGTTGTTAAAGAAACGATAGACCCAAAACTATTAACACCAGAATTAAAGGTTGATTTAGAAATTGAATTAAGTCAGATAGATGATAGGCTTATGCGAATTCTAAAACAATTTGCTCCATTTGGACCAGGAAATATGTCACCAACCTTTATGACACAAGGCATAAAAGATACAGGTTATGGTAAATGTGTTGGTGAGGACGACAAGCATTTACGCTTTACAGCTACACAATCGTTTAACGATAAGATAGTGTGTATAGGATTTGGACTAGGAGATAAAATAGACATCATTAAAAGCAGAAAACCGTTCAGTGCAGCCTATTCAATTGATGAAAACCATTGGAATGGTAGTGTGAGTTTACAGTTGAAATTAAAAGATATAAAACCTTAGCTCTTGGCAAAAAACGATCCATACGCAGCTTTAAGATTTAAAGAGTTCAACATCTTTTTATTAGTGCGATTTGCATTAGTTTTTGGGTGGTCAATGCAATTTGTGGTTATTGAGTGGCAAGTTTATGCACTAACGGAAGACCCTTTATCACTTGGAATAATTGGTCTTTGTGAATTTTTGCCTGCCTTTTTTCTAGCACCTTTTGCAGGACATATAGTTGATAAAAAAGAAAAACGAAACCTATTTACACTGTGTATTGCGTTATTTTCTTTAATAAGTTTTGGGTTGTTTTGGCTAACTTCAGACCAAGTAGAATCCTCATGGCAGACAAGCACCATTTTATATGGAATTTACGCTTTGGTATTTTTTGGAGGTGTATTAAGAGCTTTTTTCGGTCCAACTATTTTTTCGCTTATTGCGCTTCTTGTACCTAAAAAAGCATATCCTAATGCAGCAACTTGGAGTAGTAGTACATGGAAAGGAGCAAACGTTTTTGGGGCTTTGTGTGGTGGATTTTTAATTGCTTGGATAGGTGTTCACTACACATTGGGTATCATATTCGCTTTAGTAATGTTAGCATTGGCACTAGTATTCAAAATTGGCAAAAAACCGATTTTTAACAAAGGAGTTAATGAATCTATTACAGAAAGCCTTAGAGCAGGATTGAGTTTTGTGTTTAACGACAAGGTTATTTTAGGAGCTTTAACCTTAGATATGATAGCTGTTTTATTTGGTGGTGCTGTGGCTATTTTTGCTGTATTTGCAAAAGATATTTTAGGTGCAGGACCAAAAGGGTTTGGTATATTAAATGCAGCACTGTCTTCCGGTAGTATTATTACGATGTTAGCAACGACATACATACCGATTACAAAAAATACAGGAAAAAAACTGCTCATTTCGGTTTTTGGGTTTGGATGTTGTATGATAGTTTTTGGAGCATCTAAATTATTATGGTTGAGTGTTTTGGCATTGTTTTTTTCAGGTGTTTTTGATGGTATTTCAATGGTAGTACGCCAAACGATTCTTCAACTAAAGACTCCAGATGCGATGAGAGGTCGAGTAGGTGCTGTAAACTCTATGTTTGTGGGTTCTTCAAATGAGTTGGGAGCACTTGAAAGCGGCATAGCAGCAAGAATTTTTGGTGCGCCTTTAGCAGTTGTGCTTGGTGGTTCGGCAACACTTATAATTGTTGCAATAATAGGAATCAAAAATAAGCCACTACGCAAGCTTGATTTACAACATGATATTGAAGAGCATGAAAAGGAAGAAGTCGCTTAGTATTTTTTTAACTCAAATGTCTCTCCGTCAAAAACTCCGTAGGTATAGTACTGAATCCAATCACCTAAGTTAATATACTTTGACTTATCGTTTAATTGAATTTCAAGCGGTAGATGCCTATGTCCAAACACAAAGAAATCTCTGTGTTTTTCTGCAAGTTTTTTCTTGCTGTAAACGGCTAACCATTCATTGTCTTCACCTAAAAATTTAGCATCATCATCTCCAGAAATCAGTTTATTTTTTACAGACATATATTGCCCTATTTTAACACCTATATCTGGATGAACCCATTTAAATAACCACTTGAAGAATGGGTTTGTAAACACTTTTTTCATGCGTTTATAACCTTTGTCTCCAGGACCCAAGCCATCACCATGACCAATAAAAAAAGTAGTGTTATTGAATGTAAATTCTTTAGGCTTGTGATAGACTGGAATACTAAGTTCTTCTTCAAAATAGCCATTCATCCATAAATCGTGGTTACCCACAAAATAATGGATAGAAATACCAGCATCACTGATTTCTGCCAGCTTACCTAAGGTTCTGGTAAAGCCTTTTGGGACAACGGTTTTGTATTCAAACCAAAAATCAAATAAATCTCCAATCAAGAAAATAGCAGCAGCATCGTGTTTTATTTCATCTAACCAAGCCACAAATTTCTTTTCACGAGGTTTTGAAGCTTCACTGGTTGGAGCACCAAGATGATTATCTGATGCGAAATAGATTTTTTTTCCTTCGGAAATTGTTATGTGATTTGATTTAGTATTCATTTAATAAACGAGACGCTTCGACTGCGCTCAGCGTGACATTAATGTTTAGTTATCAGAAGCATACCACTCAGCAAAGCTGGTCGCTGTCTCTTGTAGTTTTAGTGAGTGAAGCTTAATATTATTTGGAAGACGTTGTTTTATCTTTTCAGCAAAATCAATCACCATCATTTCGCTGGTAGGTTGATAATCTACCAATAAAATATTGTGTCCTCTGTCTTTCAGTTCCTTAGCAAGTTCTACATGAGGTGTGTTTTTGTTGAATACGGTAGCGTGGTCAAAAACGTCAACAATTTCTTCTTTTACAATTTTCTTTAGGTCTCCAAAATCTATTACCATTCCAAATTTTACATTAGTAGTATCAGAAATCGGAATTCCTATAACCGTAACATTTAATCGGTAGCTGTGGCCATGCACATTTTTGCACTTTCCGTCATAGCCATAAAGTGCGTGACCAGTTTCAAAAGAAAACTGTTTTGTAATTCGAATTTTACTCATTCCAACTTAAATTATACTGCAAAGATATTATAAATGTAAAACGAATGACTTTTTAGGTTACATTTGCGCACTTTTTTAAAATAATCGATGCGTCAAACAATGAAATCTATCATTTTTTCTTTAGACTAAAGTGAATAGTCTTTTTGAAGCCATTCCGTTTGCAGAGAATGCTCTGTACGAGAATATTATAGCAGATCTTACCACTAAAAAATACAGTGTTATTGACGATTTTTTTACAGCAGACGAGGTTATGGCCTTAAGGGCATCTTTGCTGCATAAATATGAAGAAGATAACTTTAAAAAATCGGCAATCGGTAACCGTACAAACGAGATAATAAAAGCCAAAGTTAGAGGCGATATTATTCTTTGGATAGATGAACAAAACATAAATAATGCAGAGGCATTATTCTTTCAAAAGATAAATGACCTTAAGGATTACCTTAATAGAACTTGTTTTTTAGGAATTAATCAAAAGGAATTTCATTACGCTATCTACCCAAAAGGTACATTTTATAAGCGGCATTTAGATATGTTTCAGAATGACGATAGACGAAAACTATCTATTGTTTGCTATTTGAATGAAGAAAATTGGAAACCAGAAAATGGAGGCGAACTCACACTATACTTAGAGCAAGGAGAAGAAATTATATATCCTTTTCCTGGTAAAGTAGTGATTTTTGAAAGTCAGGTTTTAGAGCACGAGGTAAAACCTGTTAATACGCCAAGATTAAGTATTACAGGTTGGTTAAAAACCCGATAATTAACGACGTTTACGGTTGTAGAAATAGGCAATAACGAGTACAATGCCTAATATTAAAAACAAACCATTTCCGCCTAAAAATTTAAGAATATCCATTTTTATAATTTAAAATCGAATTATTTATGGGCTAAATTTACGAGTTTTGAGCAAGAGTTATAAAAGTTTTTCTAAATTTTATGATTAGTGGTAAACCACGAGCAATGATCCAGAGCGTAAAGGTAATAAAGATACCTGTAAGCTTATAGTTTTGATAATCTGCTAGAAAAATTATTGGAGTAAATACTAAAATTGAAGAAAATAGTAATACATTTCTTAAGTATTTCATTTTCCCTAGCCCTTTAAATACACCATCAAAAATAAAGGCTAAAGCACATAACGGTTGCATTAGCAATACAATCCAAAACACATTATAAAATTCGTTTAAAACAGCTTTGTCATTGCTAAAAATATTGCCAGTAGGATAATATAAAATGGCGCCAATTACGGCAATAATTACTCCGACTGCAATTCCGTATTTTATAAGTTTATTGCTTAAATCTATAAGGCTTTTATAATCTTTTGCACCGAGAAGTTTACCGGATAGAATATTGCCAGCACTAGCATAACCATCGATAAGAAAGGCACCCAAAAACCAGAGATTAATAGCAATTGTGTAGGCTGCAATGTATTTTTCTCCATATTTGGTTGCAAAACTCGTTGCTAAATAAAGTGCCAAATTTAAGGCTAAGGTTCTTATAAAGAGGTTGAGAATCATTAATGCAAATCGTTTAATCTCAGGATTAAAAGGAAGCTTTGCCAACAACGGAATATCTGTTTTTTTAAGAATGTAATAGGCAGAAAGTATTGCCATAATAATTTGAGCCAATATACTAGCATAAGCCGCTCCTTTAATGTGCATTGCTGGTACTATTCCCTCTATGCCGTAAACAAAAACAACATCTAAGATAATGTTTGCCAACGCACCTGTAATAGCAATAAGCATTGGGTAATATGTGTTTTGCAAACCTCTAAACGTACCAAAAACAGCAATTGTAAATAACGTGAAGGGAAACCCAAAAACTCTAATTTGATAATAAGCTACACTAAAATCAAGTATTTCGCCAGAAGCGTTGTAAAGCTTAAAAATATGAGCAGCCAAAGGGTAGGTAACTGCAATAATAATTAAACTAAGCGATGTAATTAATAATATAGCTTGCGCAGGCAGATTTTTTACTTTTTCAATATTTCCTGCACCTAAATACTGTGATACAATAGATGATATAGCGCTTCGAGTTTGTCCTAAAACCCAAATAAGCATGGATAAAAATGTTGAAACAATACCAACAGCAGCTAAAGATGTTGTGGCATTATATTCCATATTACCAATTATAGCAGCATCTGTTAGAGATAAGATAGGCTCTGACACACCAGAAATTAAAGCTGGTATGGCGAGCTTGTTGATTTGTTGTAAAGTTATTTTTGTGTTCAAATTATTAATTCGTAACAATGAAATGGATGCTCACTTTGCTTTGGAAAGTAAATATCACCTAGTCGTTTGTAACCACGAAGTTCGTAAAACTTTTGGTTTCTTTTGTTCTGCGAAAACGTATCTAATCTTATAGAGCTATAGTTGTTTTCAATAGCGTGCTTTTCTGCAAAAGCCATTAATTGTTGAGCGTAACCTTTGCCTTGCAATTCTGGATGAATGGCTAGTCGGTGTATGTAAATATTATTTTCATTTTTAGTAAGCCATTTTATGGGCATGTATTCCTGATCCATTAAAGTTGAAATGACTATTGTTCCACTAACAAATCCATTGTGTTCTAAAACGTAAAGTTCGTTTCTTTCTATATCATTTTCAAAAGCAGAAGGATTAGGATAATGTTCGTTCCATTGATAAATACCATTAGTTATCATGAATTTAGCACAAGCTTTAGTAAGCTTCATAATTGCTTCTATATCTTCAATCTTCCCTTTTCGAATCATTTTTAATGTGTACTTTTGTTTTAAATTTATTTTAGAATGAAAACGATATTAGTTCCTGTTGGGTCTTCTAAAAATGCAAAATCTCATTTGCAATATGCTATAGATTTTGCAAAAGCTTTTGGAGCCAAAGTATATGTTGTTCAAATATATAATGTTTATACCAAAGCTGGTACAATGATAAAAATAGATCATATACTAGAGCGAGAATCTAAAGCTTTTTTGGATGCACATGTAGCTTCTATTGATACAAAAGGAGTTGAGGTTATTGCTAAAACATTTAAAGGCAAGCTTATAGACACCATAGAAAAAGTGTGTGATGTTTTGGGTGTAGATTTAATTATTTTAGAACCAAGAACCAATTCCATTAAAGACGAAGTGTATTTAGGGAAAACATCTGGTAAAATTATAAAACGTACACAAATACCTGCTTTAATAGTTCCGGAAGGCTATGTTTACAAACCAATTGTTAAGGTTTTAATAGCTTTAAAATCGGCAGTAATTAAGAAAGAGGGTGTTTTAGTTCCTTTATCAAGTATAAAAAATCAGTTTAAAGCTGTGGTTAATATACTTTTAGTTAAGACTCCACACCACCAAAAGGGTGATTTTAACCTTAACGACGAGTTAACAGCAATGGTAACTAATAAAACCATTGCGGATAGTCCTACAACGTTTCAGGCAGTATTAGAGCATTATAAGAAAAATGACCCAGATTTGTTATGTGTTGTAAGGCGTAAAAGAGGATTTTTTAAAAAACTATGGGAAGATGATACTATCTTGAAGAAAGATTTTCATAGTTCTAATATCCCAGTTTTGGTATTGAGCGGATTAAAATAAAAAGGGGCATTAGCTCAGCTGGCTAGAGCGCTACGCTGGCAGCGTAGAGGTCATCGGTTCGACTCCGATATGCTCCACAGAACTCGTCTTAATGACGAGTTTTTTATTTTATAAATTCAATTATAGAAGAAATTACATTGTTTAGCTCTGGTGTAAGTGTTTCTTTAATCCAAGGGTGTCTTATGTTAAACACATGATCTGCTGACTCTATTATTTTTAGATGACTATTCGGATTCCATCTATGTAAAGTATAAGCTTCTTTAATTTTTACAGAAGTGTCATTATCTCCATGAATAATTAGGTGAGGAATTTTTAATCGTTTTTCTGCAGATTCAATATGGAGTCTTTCTTTATTGGCTACAAAATCTTCATAAAATTGATAATAATGTGGCATTTGTTGTTTTGTTCTTCCATTGAGCACATACTTTACACCTGTTTCTTTCCATGATTTTAGCTCTCCTGTTGTCGCTGTTCTTTTTTCAAAATCGCATACACTAGCTAAAGTGATGAGTTTTGTAATTCTGTTATCTTCTGATGCTTTTAAGATCGCTATTCCACCACCACGACTATGACCAATTAAAGTGATTTTATTCGTGTTTACACTTGGGTTGCTTTTAAATCTATTTTTAGCCCATGTAATAACGGTACCTTAATCTTCTAACTCTTTACTGTAATTGTTATTACCGAAGGCTTTTAAATCTGGAAAATCTATTGGGTTTTCTATGGTGCCACCATTGTGCGAAAAGTTGAATTTAACGAAACAAAAACCTGCTTTTGCTATTGATTCTGCCATAAGATTCCAAGCTCCCCAATCTTTAAACCCTTTATAACCATGACAGAAAATAACAATGGGTTGATCCATTATGTCTTTTGAATAGAACGTATCTATGAGAATGGATTTTTTCCCTGTTCGTTTTAAAATAATGTTCTTTTCCGTTGTCATTAGCCGAGTTCTTTTTCAAGAAAATCTATGTCTGGGTTGCAAATTTCTAAAATGAGTTTTTTAAGCTCAGTTTCAAATTTAATAAGAGTTTCTTCTGTAATTAATTGGTCTTTTGTTCTACTGCCTGAAGATTCTTTTTTGCCAAATTTTAAAAACCCTTCACTAAGATTTTTAAACGAAATAATACCTGCTTCAACAGGTAGGCTTATTAGGTTTTTTTGATGCATCATATAAGTATAACATAACACTTGGAATGACTTACTGTATTTATCGTAATCTGTTGTTAGGTCTTCCCAGTTTACAATCTCAACTTTATTTTGCTCTACTTTTCCAGATTTATAATCAACAACCCTGGTTACACCGTTTAATTGATCAATTCTATCTACTTTACCAGTTAATTTAATTGGAAAGTTTAGGTTGTCAATTTTTATTTCAATGGTTTCATCAGCTTCAATAGCCAAGATCTTAATTTTATCACCGTTTTTTAGGCTTTCGATTTCTAAGTTGATAAAATTTAATATGTAACGTAATGCAATTTCAAAAATAATGAGATTTTTTCCCTTTGTAAAATCGCCATCTTTATAAAGGTTTTTAAAATGTGAAGTTACTGTTTCTTTAGCTTTAGTTTTAAAATTTTTAAGATGTTCTATGGTTAAAAAAGCACCTTCCAAAGGCTTATAAAAATCTTCTAAAGTGTTATGTATAACTGAGCCCAAGGTGTTTGCTGCAATATTTTCTTCTACATCTTCAAATTCTTTAATACCCAATACTTTTTCATGGTAGAAATCAATAGGATTTCTAATATAATTTGTTAGAGATGATGGTGAAAATCCTTTAGCAGAGAGTTGTTTAAGGCTTTCCATTACCAATGGTGTCTTGGCGATTTGAGTTAGCTTTTTTTCTATCACAGGAACTTCAGGAGAAATAATTGAATGCTTTATGTTGTGTATACCTTCAATCTCTAATTGGGTGATGAATCTACTTTTTTCACCACCTTTTAGTGCATCAACCTCTGTATTATAAAGGATATAGACATTTTTTGCACGTTGTAAGAGCCTGAAAAAATGATAAGTGTAAACAGCGTCTTTTTCTTTAAAGGTTGGTAGCTTATTTTCAATTTTTACATCAAAAGGAATAAATGAATTGTTTGTTTTTCCTGAAGGGAGAATACCCTCATTTACAGAACTTATAATAACGGTTTCAAAGTCTAATACACGAGACTCTAACATTCCCATAATTTGAAGACCTTCAAGAGGCTCTCCTTTAAAATCTAAGGTTTCTGTACTTAAAAGCTCTTTGTAAACGCCATGCAAACTATTTATAGAGTTGAGGTATTCATAATCATTATTTAATTGCGAGAGTTGATTAAACAACGTATTGAAACGATAAAGGTATTCTAACTCTAAACTGTTAAGATGTTTATTGCTTTGAAGGTTTTCCTTTATCAATAAAACAAGATTCGAGCAGGCTTCTAGTGCATTTTTAGGCTGATTCTCCCATGACTTAAACAAAAGGTCTATAAGATAGCCTTTAGAATCTGTCAGTTGCTTTAACTCGTCATTTGATATATAGACTAAGTTGTTTTTTTGTATGTGCGCTGAAATATAAGAAGAAGCATTATCAGGCTGCGTTTCAAACAAACTATAGATAGATTGATGAGATATTACATCAATAACATCTTTGTAGTAGTATTTATCTGGATTAGTTTTATGAATGTAGAATAGTTTTTCAAAAAATGAGGATAAAGGCACAAACTTTAGTGGCAAACCCATCGTAACATTAAGGTGGGTAATACTTTTAGGTATGGAATTTAGAGTAGGAATTAGTAAGTTCTCTTCTCCCATAACTACGGCAGTACTTGTTAAGCCTTTATTACCTATGTTTAGTTTCTCGAGAAGTTGCCCTATATATTTTGCTTGGCCAACAAGTTTAGGAATTCCGATAACCTCTATAGTTTTAGGGTTGTAATAATATGATGTAGCCCAATTAAAAGAATGTTTTTTAAAGTAATTCCATTGAGACCTATGTTGTCTAGTAAATAAACCAGCATCATGGATTTCATCGTCTATAAAAGTTTTGTCGATATCCCAATAGATATGAGCTAAATCATTTTGAAGTAAACCTTGTATAATCCTTGATTCCGATTCGTTAAGTGCATTAAAACCTAAAAAAACATGAATTTTACTAGTATTGTTTTCAATATAAGCTTCAAGACTTTCGGATGCTTCTCTGTATATTAAACCTTGATACCCTTGATTGTTTTGAAGTAAAATCTCTGTAAACGCTTGATAGTATTCCTGAAGTCGCTTCCAAAATTTCAGATGGTTTTTTATAAGATCCGTTTGGTTTGTCTCTAACGACCAATGGTTTAGCTCTTTTATAGCACTTAAATAGTCGAATATTTGTTGTTGAGGAATGAGGTATCTGTCAATCTCGTTAAAGTCTTGCAGTAAGATTTGAGCCCATTTAGAAAAAACATCAAAGGGCTCTTGCTCTTCTTTTTTTGTAAGATTTAAGTACGCGCTGTAAAGTTGAAAGAGTAGCTCGGTATTTGGGAGATTTTGTAAGCCAGACAATTCTTCAACAAACTCTTCAATGCTTAGTATTTGAGGTGAAAGAATGGGTTGTTCTAGTAAGGTAGAGAGTTGGTGTTTTAAAAACACACCAGCACGTTTGCTAGGGAGTATAAAGTTAAGATCTTGAATTCTTAAGCCTTTAGACTTTAAATCAATCAATACACTTTTTATAAAACTTTCCATTTTATAAAAATAAAAAACGCTCCGATATTCGGAGCGTTTTTAAAATATATTTTAGAAGTGTTTAATTAGTTTTTCAACTTAACTTCAACACGTCTGTTTTCTTTTTTACCAGCTCTAGTTTTGTTGTTAGCGATAGGGTTATCTTCACCAAAACCTTGAGCAGTTAATCTGTCTGCATTAATACCATTAGCGATTAAGTAATCTCTAACTGCATTTGCTCTTCTTTCAGATAAAGCTTGGTTCATTGTTCTAGAACCATCACTATCTGTATGACCTTCAATAGAGAAGTTTGCTTGAGGATATTCTTTAAAGATTGCTACCATAGCTTGTAATACTTGGTCAGTTTGCTTCTGGAAAGTCGCTTTACCTGACTGGAATAAGATAGATCTAGAATATTCATTTAAAGTATTCATTACTTCTTCAGTTGGCTTAACTTCTGGACATCCGTTGTTAGCAGCTGTACCAGCTTCGTTAGGACATTTGTCATCTTTATCTAAAACGCCATCTCCATCAGTATCTGGCCAAGGGCAACCGTTGTTTGCAGCTGGACCTGATTCGTTAGGACAGTTATCATCACCATCAGCAACACCATCACCATCAGCATCTGGACAACCCATTAAAGATTTTAAACCTGCAACAGTAGGACATTTGTCATCTTTATCCATTACACCGTCACCGTCACCATCAGGGCAACCGTTAAACTCAGCTAAACCAGCTGTGTTAGGACAATCATCTTTAGAGTCTTGTATACCATCATTATCAGAATCTGGACAACCATTAAAGATTTCTAAACCAGCTTCTTCTGGACAAGCATCGTCTTGGTCATAAATACCATCACCATCAGTATCAGTACCGCCAAACTTTAATGTAAGACCAACTGAATGTTGGAAATGTGTAGGTAAGTAATCTTCAAAAGCATGCTTATAAGTAGATTGTGCAACGATACCTAATTTTTCGTTAAACCAATATTTTAATCCTAATGTACCGTTTAAAGTTCCAGCACCTATATCATCAACCCAAGTGTATCCACCACCAACACCTAAATAAGGGTCAACGCTGTTAGAGTTAATTAATTTCATAAAGCTATATGAAACACTACCATCTAATCCGTAGTATGTTAAATCGTCAACTTTATTTGTAGTTTCTTCACCTGTAACAGGATCGAAATTAGTACCAAATTTGTCAATTCTGTTTATAGAACCAGTAACATTAAGAGTAAACCCATCGCTAAGATATCTAGACACAGAAATCATAGAAAGAGATGGCATAATGTTCCAATGATCTTCTACGTTAAAGTATTCGTCAAAATAATCACCTTGTGGTGTATCTTCTCCGACTGGATAAAAATCAACCGCATTCACTCCTAAGGTAATAGCCCAAGGATTGTTTTGATCTTGTGCATTTGTAGTGCTGAAGCTAATCAAAAGCACTGCAACAAAAAATAATCTGCTAAGATTTTTCATATTCTAATCAATTTAATTTTAAGTGTTAATTGTTGGCAAAAGTAAGTTGTTAAATATTATTAACAAAGACAAATATAAAAAAATATTGTTACAATGCCCCAAAATAGCGTGTTTGTATCGATTTTAAATAATTTCTAGGCTTTTTCCAACCTTAATGAAGGCTGATATAGCTTTGTCTAAATGGTCTTTTTCGTGTGCAGCGGATAATTGTACACGTATTCTAGCTTTTTCTTTTGGTACCACTGGGTAAAAGAAGCCAATGACATAAACACCTTCTTTTAGTAACATATTTGCCATTGTTTGAGACAGTTTTGCATCGTACAACATAACAGGTACAATTGCCGAATCACCGTCTATAATATCAAATCCTGCGTCTTTCATTCCTTTTTTAAAGTATTTGGTATTCCAATCTACTTTGTCTCTTAAGGTAGTATCATTTTTAAGCATATCAAATACCTTGATTGATGCCCCTACTATAGCTGGTGCTAGTGAATTTGAAAATAAATAAGGTCTTGAACGTTGACGAAGGATTTCAATAATTTCTTTCTTGGCTGTAGTATAACCTCCCATTGCACCTCCCATTGCTTTACCAAGGGTTCCTGTAATAATGTCAATTCTTCCAAGAACGCCTTTTTCTTCTAGGGTGCCTATTCCTGTTTCACCTATAAAACCTGTTGCATGGCATTCATCTATCATTACCATTGCATCATATTTGTCTGCTAAATCACATATTTCATCTAGTGGAGCGACTAATCCATCCATAGAGAATACTCCATCTGTAACGATTATTTTAAATCGAGCTCCATTTTCATTAGCAGCAATAAGTTGTTTTTCTAAATCTGCCATATTATTATTCTGGTAACGATATCTGGCAGCTTTGCACAAACGAACACCATCAATTATTGAAGCATGGTTTAGCGAATCCGAGATTATAGCATCCTCACTGGTTAATAAAGGTTCAAATACACCACCATTTGCATCAAAAGCTGCAGCATATAAAATGGTGTCTTCTGTGCCATAAAAATCAGCTATTTTTTGCTCTAACTCTTTGTGTATGTCTTGAGTACCACAGATAAACCTTACTGAGGACATACCAAAACCGTGTGTGTCCATGGTGTCTTTTGCAGCTTTTATAACATCTGGATGAGATGAAAGCCCTAAATAATTATTAGCACAAAAGTTTAATACTTTTTCACCAGTATTAAGTGTAATTTCTGCGCCTTGAGGAGATGTGATAATTCTTTCTTCTTTAAATAAACCAGCCTCTTTAATAGACTCAATTTCTTGTTGTAAATAGGTTTTTATATTTCCGTACATATTTCGTTTTGTTAGTTATGCAAAGGTAATTGATAAATTATACTTTAATAATGTTGATGGTATCATTTATGTAAACTAAAAACTTTTGAATTACACTAAGGTTCATTTGGTTTATAATATGCTCATATTCATTTATTTGAGATTTGTGTGAAATCTCAATATCGCCTGTTTTGTAATCTATTATAACAACTTCATTTTTAGAATTTATATTTAATCTATCAGGCCTAATAAGTTGCCCAGAATTTGTAATAATATCGCGTTCATTGTAAATTTTAAAATCATCGGTAAAATAACTTTTAATTTGTGGATGTTCAATGACTTGAATCACAGATTGTTTTAAATCATCTATATTTTCTTTTTTAATATCTCCAGAAATCAATAAATCATTAAATGCAAAATCAACATCTTGAATGGTCCTTATTTTAGATAAGACTAAATGAACTAAATTACCACGTTCAATAGCTTTTTCTTGTTTTGTATCCCATAACAAACCAGCTTTTGTGATGATACTTAAATTATGATCTTCTTTAGGAACAGAGATTAGTTGAAGAACTTCAGGAACAGTAACTTCTTCAGGTTGTTGTTGCTTAGGGCTTAATTTTCCAAAGTTATAAGATAACTGATTGTCTGACCAATCTTCTGAATTTTTAAGGTACTGCATAAGCATTCCAGCATAAGTGTTGTTATTTATATTTCCCTTAGCATCTGTATCTTTTTTAGAGATAATATAAAGTTGTTCAACAGCCCTGGTTAGTGCAACGTATAGTAAATTAATGTTGTCGAGCTCTAATTGCGATTGATGTGTGTCGTAAATTTGCTTGCCTATTTCTCCAAAATGCTCTAAATCTTTATTATAGTTAAGCAATAAGGTTTCGAAGCCATCTTCATTTATGGGAAACCAAACTTTTGGTTCTAATTCCTTATAAATATTAAGATCAGCAAACGGAAAAATAACAATTGGAAACTCTAAGCCTTTGGACTTATGTATGGTCATTATTTTAATCGAATTTGTGTCTTCGGATGAAACAATACTGAGGCTGTCTTTTTTCTTATCAAAATAATTTACAAAAGCAGCTAAATCCGAATTTTGATTTTGTGTAAACTCTAATACAACATCTAAATAAAACTGAAGGTATGCATCAGAAGAATTATGAAGATTAAAAGTTCTTATAAGTTGTTCTACAAGTTCGTATAGCGGTAAACGCAGTAACTCGTTTTTATCTAAAAAAATGTTTATTTGTTTTAGACTTTTAAACATCTCTTCAATATCGGGATGGAGATGGGACTTAAAAAAAAGATGTTTGTCTTCAATCTGCTTTTGATCTGACAAAAATGATAACACATCAACTTTTAAGCTATCATTGTTTGGTTGAAGCAATAACTTTAAAAATGTATCTAAAAAGTGAACTTTAGGTGAGTTTTTTAAAAGTAAGGTTTCGGAAGAGGTGATATTAATTCCTTTGTCGCTTAAATAATTAGCAATAGTAATACCTTCCTTCCGTTTTCTAACAATAACACAAATATCATTTAAAGCATAACCATTTCCTTGGCATTGTTGTATAGTTTTAAAAACCTCATCAGCATATAATTCATCGGTATTATCATCTTTTTCAAATTCTAAAAAGTTAAGATTAACGTAGCCTTCAATATCGCTATCTGTATTTTGATGAGAATTTTTATAAAGGTTAGCGTAGCTATTATCATTAAAATAGTTTTCGCTCAAAAACTCAAAGAATTTATTGTTGAAATTGATAATTTCTTTTGCGCTCCTATAGTTTGTGTCCAGAGTTAAAACATCTGCTTCAACCTGAAACGGATTTTTAGTTTTATTATAGAGGTTAATAAATTGTTCTGCATCACCACCTCTCCATCTGTAAATGGCTTGTTTTGCATCTCCTACTAACATAGCAGAACCACCAGATGTCGCCAAAGCGTTATCTAAGAGATGTACTAAATTTTCCCACTGCATTATAGAAGTATCCTGAAACTCATCAATAAAATAATGCTTAAATTTTTCGCCTAACCGTTCATAAATAAATGGAGTAGGTTGTCCTTTTATTTCATTGCTAATAATTTTATTGAATTCTGAAATCAGCATTTTATTCTGATCCTCCTTAAGTATATTAAGCTCCCTCTGAATGCTATTTAATACAGATAATGGAGTGATATTTTTATAAAACCCTTTTTTTAGCTTTAATTGAAAAACTAAAGCTTTGGTAATTGAAAATGCCTCTATTAGTTGTGGTTGAATACTGTTTATTGTAGAAGCAATAGTATCTGTAACACGTTTTGGGTAAAGGCTGTTACCCTCCAGCAAATCATTCTGCCAAGCAGCTTCAAAACCAATGCTAAATTTTTTAAGACTTAAATTTTTAAAGTGATTGGGAAGCGATTTTCTATTAAAATCATCAAACTGTAAGCCACATTCATCTATTAGTGTTAAAACCTCTGTTGCAATCTTTTCAATCTCAAGCTCTAAGCTATTAATGTCTAAAGCCAGTTTCTTTTTTAAGGTATTGAAATCCTCTAATGTTTTGTCTTTTAGAGCTTCAATAGCAAATATGTCATTTTCGCTGACTAAGAGCTTAGCTATTTTGTTAAAGTCATAACTTATATCCCAACTCTTGTCATCATCTGCTTTTTCTAGAGCAAAATCCACAAGTATGTTGGTTAAATCCTTATCAGTACCTGCTTTAGAAATTAAACTATCTACAGCTTCATTGAGCAAACGATCTTGGTCTAACTCTACTTCAAAATTTATAGGTAATTTAAGATCGTAAGCAAAGGTTCTAATAACGCGATGTGTAAAGCCATCTATGGTAGAAATATCAAAGGCACCATAGTTATGTATAATGTATTTTAGGAGTAATTTGGATTTATTATGTAGGTACTCTGAAGAAATAGATAATTCTTTGCAAATATCCCTAAACATAGGATGCGGATTAACAAGAGCTTCTTCCGAAGAAAATAATCTCAGCATCTTTATAATGCGCTCCTTCATTTCACCTACTGCTTTATTGGTGAAAGTTATGGCTAAAATGGATTTAAACTGGTCGTAGTTTTTTGATGCAACTAAAATTTTAATATACGATTTTGCCAAGGTGAATGTTTTACCACTACCAGCAGAGGCATCGTATATTTTATAAGCCGAATTCTGCAAAAGATAAATTTTATACCAAAATAGGGAATCTTAATAATTTATTTAGAATTTCTTGTTTTCAAAATTGTAAATTTGTGTATAATGAAATATTAACACTGTAAAACACAAAATATTATGGCTTT
This sequence comes from Winogradskyella pulchriflava, assembly GCF_042434315.1. Taxonomy (NCBI): domain Bacteria; kingdom Pseudomonadati; phylum Bacteroidota; class Flavobacteriia; order Flavobacteriales; family Flavobacteriaceae; genus Winogradskyella; species Winogradskyella pulchriflava. The sequence continues at coordinate 731,053 of NZ_JBHLTQ010000001.1, forward strand.
TGAATTACCAAAATTAAAATATGCTTATGATGCTTTAGAACCTCATATCGATGCGAGAACAATGGAAATACACCATACTAAACATCATAATGGCTACACAACAAAATTAAATGCTGCTATTGAAGGTACTGATTTAGAAGGTAAAACTATAGAAAACATACTTACCAATTTAGATATGTCTAATGGTGCTGTTAGAAATAATGGTGGCGGATTTTACAACCACTCATTGTTTTGGGAAGTTATGAATCCGGAAGGAAAAGGACGTTTGTCTGGCGATTTAAAAGATGCTATTGAAGCGGCTTATGGTTCTTTTGATGCTTTTAAAGATGCTTTTTCTAAAGCTGCGGCAACACAATTTGGTTCTGGTTGGGCATGGTTATGTGTGCATAAAGGAGGAAAAGTAGAAGTTTGTTCTACACCTAACCAAGACAATCCATTAATGCCAGGAGTTACTTGTGGCGGAACACCTATTTTAGGATTAGACGTATGGGAACATGCTTACTATTTAAACTATCAAAATAGAAGACCTGATTATATTGAAGCGTTCTTTAATGTGATTAACTGGAATGAAGTTGAGAGACGCTATGCGGAAGCAAAGTAAACTATTCAAATAATAAATATTGATTTGAAAATCCAAGCTGAAAGGTTTGGATTTTTTTGTGGCAATTCAATAGGAGAGTACTATTTTTTATAAATAAAGATACCAGCCAAGGCGCTGGTATAAAAATGAAAAAGGATGAACAGACGTTCATCCTTTTTGCCCCAAATCTACCATAAACTTAACCTACTTATGTTATGGTGAATCAAATATAGGTTTACATTAATTTAACTTTTCAATTTTTTGGATAAACGACCTATAAATTAGTCTAAGCGTGGAAAGTGCTGTTATTCTACAAGAATAAGTTGTGAAATCTGCTTGAAAGTAAAAAACTCACTTAAAGTAATACTTTAATTAAGCCAATAAAAAAAGGTGAACACTGTTCACCTTTTTTTGCCCCAAATCTACCATGAACTTAACCTACTTATGTTATGGTGATACCAATGTAAATCTTATTTGTTAAAACAGTACATATATTGGATGAAATGCATTTTTCTTCGGTGAAATACACGTTTTTTCGGATAAAATGTTGTTTTTGAGTGCTAATTAGTAGGCACGCTCCTTATTTCCTTCGTAGAAATTTATAAAAGCTCTGTTTACTACACGATTACCACCATCTGTTGGATAATTCCCTGTAAAATACCAATCTCCTAAATTCTTAGGACAGGCTTTATGAAGGTTCTCTACCGGTTGAAATATTATTTTCACTTCAGCATTTACGTCATCATCGCTAAGTAATTCTGATATCTTATCGGAAATTTGTTTGTCCGTAAAACCGTCGTAAATTTCTTTAACATAGTTCACAACGTTTTTGTCTTTTAAATCTACCTGTTTAATGCATTTCTGATATACTTCTTCTACAATATGGTATCTGTTATTTTCTTTTAATAATTCTAAGGCCGCTCTAAAAGCAACCAGGCCTTCTAGATTCGCCATATCAATTCCATAACAATCTGGATAGCGAATTTGAGGTGCAGAGGAAACCACAACAATTTTCTTAGGTTTTAACCTATCCATCATTTTAATTATACTCTTCTTAAGTGTTGTTCCTCTTACAATACTATCATCTATAATTACTAAATTGTCAGATGGTTTTATAACACCGTAAGTAACGTCATAAACATGGGCAACCAAATCATCTCTGCTACTATCTTCGGTAATAAACGTTCTTAGCTTAACATCTTTGATAGCAATTTTTTCTATTCTAGGCCTTTCTGAAAGTATTTCAGTAACACGTTCCGCAGATAATTTACCATTACCGTCTAATATAGACTGTGTTTTTCTTTGGTTTAAGTGTTCTTCAACGGTATCAATCATACCATAGAAGGACGTTTCAGCAGTATTAGGTATAAATGAAAATACGGTATTTTGTGTATCTCCATCAATAGCTTCAAGCACTTTTGGCATTAATAACCTACCTAATTCTTTACGTTCTTTGTAAATTTCTGCATCACTTCCTCTAGAAAAATAAATACGCTCAAAAGAACAAGCTTTTCGCTCTAATGGCTCTAATATTTTCTTAATTGATGTTGAACCAGATTTCTTTGTTATGATCGCATGTCCTGGCTCTAATTCCATGACGTCTTCGAATGCCACATTAAATACCGTTTGTATTACAGGACGTTCTGATGCAACAACGACAACTTCATCATCTTTATAATAGTAGGCTGGACGAATACCAGCAGGATCTCTCAATACAAAAGAATCTCCATGACCTAATAAACCAGCCATAGCATAACCACCATCCCAGTTTTTAGCAGCACGCTTTAGTATCTTACCAACTTTTAGACGTTCTGCAATGAGAGGAGAACATTCACTTTTACTATAACCTTCTTTTTTTAGATCCTTGTAAATTTTTGCAACAGCATCATCTAAAAAATGGCCTATCTTTTCCATTACAGTAATGGTGTCTGCCTTTTCTTTTGGATGTTGCCCTATTTCTACCAAATTGTCAAAGAGCTCATTTACATTTGTCATGTTAAAGTTTCCTGCAACAATAAGATTTCTGTGCATCCAATTGTTTTGTCTTAAAAACGGATGTACACTTTCCACACTATTCTTACCAAAAGTACCATAACGCACATGTCCTAATAACAATTCACCCACATAAGGAATGTGCTTTTTTTGAAGCGCAACGTTATCCTGGTATTCTGGATTTTGGGTTAACTCTTCGTTGATGCGTTCATTAATTTGGGAAAAAATATCTTGAATTGGCTGTTGTGCAATAGAGCGGACACGGCTAATATAACGCTCACCAGGTTTGGTGTCTAACTTAATACTTGCAAAACCAGCTCCGTCTTGTCCACGGTTATGCTGCTTTTCCATCATTAAATACATTTTGTTAACACCATAAAAAGCACTGCCATATTTTTTCTTGTAGTACTCTAAAGGTTTTAAAAGTCTAATAAGTGCTATACCGCACTCATGTTTTAAAGCGTCACTCATGATTAATTCTCCGCTATTTTCGTTTTATTCATTATTAGATTCTGAATCCCGAAACTTGGGGACAGAATGAAAAACGCGCTCAATTTTGAGCGCGTTGGTATTACGTTAATTCTATATCAAATTGTGTTAGACTCTTAAATTGGTCTAATCGATTATATATTTCTTTATCTGTTAAATTGAGCATACGTTCTGTCCCAAATTTTTCTACACAGAAAGACGCAAGGGTGGAACCATATATTACAGCGTTTTTCATATTTTCAAAAGAAAAATCGCCAGTTTTAGCTAAATATCCAGTAAAACCACCAGCAAAAGTGTCTCCTGCTCCTGTTGGATCAAATACTTCTTCTAGAGGTAATGCAGGTGCATAGAACACATTATCATTATGAAACAATAAAGCTCCGTGTTCACCTTTTTTAATAACTACATATTTAGGACCCATTTCATGAATCTTTCTTGCCGCAACAACCAATGAGTATTCTCCAGTTAGTTGTCTTGCCTCTTCATCATTAATGGTTATAACATCTACATGTTTAATGGTGTTGTGTAAATCTTCAAGCGCGCAATCCATCCAAAAATTCATGGTATCTAATACCACTAATTTTGGTTTTTCAGACATTTGATTTAAAACACTCATTTGAGTTAAAGGGTGCAAGTTGCCCAACATAACAACTTCGGCATCTTTATAGCTTTCTGGAACCACTGGGTTGAAATGTTCTAAAACATTAAGTTCTGTCACTAAAGTGTCACGAGAATTCATGTCATTGTGGTATTTGCCACTCCAAAAGAAAGTTTTGCCGTCTTTTACAATTTCTATACCCGAAACATCAATATTTCTTTCAGACATTAAGTCTAAATAGTCTTGAGGAAAATCTCCACCAACTATAGAAACTACAGCTGCATCTACATTAAAATTAGAAGCGGCTAAACCAATGAAAGTACCAGCTCCGCCAAGAATTTTATCGGTTTTACCAAAAGGTGTTTCAATAGCATCAAAGGCTACAGTTCCAACAATCACTAATTTACTCATTACCCAAGTTTGAATTAAGGTGCAAATTTACATAAAATATATTCCTTGTGAAATAGGCATTGTGGCTTTAAATAAGATATTATTTCCTTCCAAAATCTGCTGGAATTTCTCCCCAAGCTTTAGTTTCCCATTTGACAATGGTTGTTTTGTAAGTATTTTCGTTAAGCCATTTCACAGCACGATCTACCAATTCAAAAACAGGTTTGTTTTTATTGTTGCGCTCTAGCTTAGAGTTGCAGGTCTTTTTTTTAACCCAACTCATAGCTGTTTTAGAATCTGTGTATATAATTCTGTCGCTATTGTTTTGTTTTAAAAACGCCAAACCATGTACTATAGCTAAAAATTCACCTATGTTATTGGTACCTTCTTCAAAAGGGCCTTGAATAAAAAGTTGCTTTTTAGTTTTTGTATCAACACCTCTATATTCCATTTTTCCGGGATTTCCGCTTGAAGCTGCATCTACAGAAATTGAGTTGTAGTTGGGTTGTCCAATTTTTTTTAGTTGTGCTTCAGAAAGTTCACTTCTAAAAGTTTTCGATTTACCTATATAATCCTTGTAATTACCCTTTAGTGCTTTTTTTGCAGCTTCAAAAGTTGAAAATGACTTATACTGAGCACCTTGAAAATCTTTGATTTGGGCTTTGCAATCGTCCCAAGACTCAAAGACTCCTGTATGGTGACCTTTCCAAACGGTATAATATTTTTTTTTCTTTTTACTCATTTTTTGTCATTCCTGCGTCCGCGTGTCGCCATAGCTTTAACTGAGGCGCAAGGCAGGAATCTCATCATTTTAAAATTTCATCCACCACTCTAGGAAAATGCTCCATTTCTAATTTATGAATTTTTTCAGCAACATTCTCTGCAGAATCTGAAGCATTCACCTTGCATTTTGCTTGAAAAATAATCGCTCCTTCGTCATAATTTTCATTTACATAATGGATTGTAATGCCAGTTTCAGTTTCTTTATTCGTTACAACAGCTTCATGTACATGCATGCCGTACATCCCTTTTCCACCATATTTTGGCAATAGTGCAGGATGAATATTTATTACTTTATTAGGAAACACTTTTAGTATAAACTCAGGAAATTTCCAAAGGAAACCAGCTAAAACAATAAGATCTGGCTGAGAAACTTTGAGAATGTTAAGTACGTCTTCAGATTTAGAAAAGGCAATTCTATTAAACGATAAAGCGCTAACATTCAGTTTTTTGCAACGATCTAAAACTTTGGCATGAGGATTGTTAGTTAGTACCTGAATAACAGACGCATTATCTCTGTTGTGAAAAAACTTAATTAAATTTTCAGCATTACTTCCACTTCCGGACGCAAAAATTACAATACGTTTCATCAGTTGATTTACATTTTAAATTACTGTCTGACAGAATTCGCTAATTTTAATCACAGAATGCACTGCAACCTTTGTTTAAGCACATTTCATTTACAGACATTATATGTTTATATTATTCAAACAAAAAAAGAATAATAATTAATAATTGGGTGCAAATTAAAAATACTTCTATCGATTTTAGTAATTTAAAGCACATTTTATCGGTAAAGGTGATTTTTAAAATAAAGTTTTTTTATTTTTGCCATCTAATTAAAACTTAAAATTAAAAGATTATGTCAGACATTGCATCAAGAGTAAAAGCGATTATCGTAGACAAATTAGGTGTTGATGAAAACGAAGTTGTAACAGAAGCTAGCTTCACAAACGACTTAGGAGCAGATTCATTAGATACTGTAGAATTAATAATGGAATTTGAAAAAGAATTTGATATTCAAATCCCAGACGATCAAGCTGAAAACATTGCAACAGTTGGTCAAGCTATCTCTTATATAGAAGAAGCAAAATAAGAACTTTATTTTTATGGAATTAAAGCGAGTCGTAGTTACTGGTCTAGGTGCACTTACACCAATTGGCAATACCAAAGATGAATATTGGGATGCACTAGTTAGTGGAAAAAGTGGTGCAGCACCCGTGACGCATTTTGATGCTACAAACTTCAAAACGCAGTTCGCTTGTGAAGTAAAAAACTTTGAAGTTACTGACTTTATTGACAGAAAGTTAGCAAAGCGAATGGATAAGTTTTCGCAGTATGCAATGGTGGCTTCGGATGAGGCAATTGCAGACTCAAAACTAGATCTAGATGCACTAAATAAATACAGAGTTGGAGTTATTTGGGGAGCTGGTATTGGTGGCTTAGAAACATTTCAAGATGAAGTGTTAAACTATGCTGCAGGTGATGGTACTCCTCGATTCAACCCATTTTTCATTCCCAAAATGATTGCTGATATAGCACCAGGAAACATATCAATTAAATATGGTTTCATGGGGCCTAATTATACCACTGTATCTGCTTGCGCTTCATCTGCAAATTCAATGATCGATGCTTTAAACACTATACGTTTAGGGTCTTGTGACGTGATAATTACAGGTGGAAGTGAAGCTGCAGTTACAATTGCTGGTATGGGAGGATTTAATGCTATGCATGCTATGAGTACTCGTAACGATGATCCAAAAACAGCCTCAAGACCGTTTGATGCAAACCGTGATGGTTTTGTATTGGGTGAAGGTGCTGGTGCGATTGTTTTAGAAGAGTATGAGCACGCCAAAGCAAGAGGAGCCAAAATTTACGCAGAAGTTGTAGGTGGAGGTTTGTCTTCTGATGCATATCATATGACAGCTCCACATCCTGATGGAATAGGTGTTGTTGCGGTAATGAAAAATTGTTTAGAAAATGCTGGTTTAAATCCTGAAGATGTAGATCATATTAATACACACGGTACATCGACACCATTGGGTGATGTTGCCGAATTAAAAGCTATATCAGAAGTATTTGGCAATCATGCTAAAAACATAAATATTAATTCTACAAAATCTATGACAGGTCATTTGTTGGGTGCTGCTGGAGCTATAGAAGCAATTGCTTCAATTATGGCAATGGAGCATGGTATTGTACCACCAACAATTAACCACGAAACGGTAGACGAAAACATAGATCCTGAATTAAATTTAACGCTCAATAAAGCTCAGAAACGAGATATTAAAGTCGCAATGAGTAATACATTTGGATTTGGCGGTCACAACGCTTGTGTATTATTTAAAAAATTAGATTAAATCCCGAATGAGTTTCATTCGTAACATATTAAAAAATTCCCGTTCTCAAGAAGACGGGAATTTTTTTTTACAACTAAAAAATATCCTAGGCTTTAAACCAAAATCCGAAACGCTATACATTAAGGCATTTACCCATCGTTCTATGAATATTAAGGACAAAACAGGTAATCCTATTAATTACGAACGTTTAGAATTTGTGGGTGATGCCATGATAAGTGCTGTAGTAGCTGCCTATCTTTTTGAACAAGTACCTCATGGAGATGAAGGCTATTTAACCAAAATGCGCTCTAAAGTGGTTAGTAGAGAGCATCTTAACGAATTGGGAAAAGAACTTCAACTTATTGATTTAGTGCAAAGTAGAATTCCTAAAGCTAATTTTGGAAATAATATTCATGGTAATCTTTTTGAAGCATTAGTTGGTGCCATATACTTAGATAAAGGCTACAAAGCCTGTGAAAAATTTATCTATAAACGGGTTATTAATCCTCATGTAGATATTGAAACTTTAGAAGGTAAAGTTATTAGTTACAAAAGCTTGCTTATTGAGTGGTGTCAAAAAGAAAAAAATACTTTTGACTACGAAGTGTATGAAGATACTGGTAATGATGAACTAAAACATTTTTCAGTAAAATTAAGCATCAATAACAAAGTAGTATCTAAAGCAAGAGCTACATCAAAAAAGAAAGCCGAAGAAAAAGCATCAAAACGTGCGTTTTTTGCATTTCAGAAACAGATAACAAAGCATATCTAAACTGCTTAACTGTAATTGAAATTAAATCGGTCAAACTATAACGTTTTCGTAGATTTTAAGGGTTAAGATTAACCAAAAGTTGTTACAACCAACCTAATATTGTGCTATATTTACCAATTAAAGTTATGACTGTATGGCTTTGCACAAACTACTGGTAGATGATTTCTATGACGACACCTATAAGCTTATTGCTATTCATTGTAGGTTAGAAGATTATCGTTTAGCATATTTGCTTAACCAAAACTTAGGACTCAACTTAGAGCGTAAATCAGAGGATCTTGATTTTGAATATTTAAAATCTTCATACAGTATTTTTGAGTGGAATAACGAAGCGCAATACGTCACTTGGAATCTGATTTCTAATGTGTGTAAAAAAGAGGAAGATAGTTTGTATAGTACTGGATTGTTTCAAACAAACGAAAAAGTATTGAAAACTTTTAACCTTGTGCCAGAGTATAAAAAAGTAGATTACTTTATTAAAATTTCTGATGAAATTCAGAATGTAAACGAAAAACTAATCTTGAACAAACTGCAGAATATTCCGCAGATTATTACAAGTTATACGGTAGAACCGTCACAAATAAAATCAAAAGACCATTTAATTTTTTGAATTGATGCCAAATAAAAAGACAAAAATAGTAGCAACATTAGGACCAGCAACAAGTAGTAAAGCCGTTTTAAAAGCTATGCTAGACGAAGGTGCTAATGTATTTAGAATCAACTTTTCTCATGCTGATTATAAGGATGTAGAAGAACGCATAAAAATGATTAGAGAGCTCAATGATGAGTATGGTTACAATGCAGCCATTTTAGGCGATTTGCAAGGGCCTAAACTTAGAGTTGGAACTATGAAAGGCGAAGTTGTTGTCAACGAAGGAGATGAAATTATTTTTGCTACAGGCGAACGTTTCGTAGGTACCAAAAAACGTGTCTATATGACCTATGATAATTTTCCGCAGGATGCCAAACCAGGTGAGCGAATTCTGCTTGACGATGGAAAACTAATTTTTGAAGTTATTTCTACAGACGGAAAATCTGAAGTAAAAGCAGAGGTTATACAAGGTGGACCGCTAAAGTCTAAGAAAGGTGTTAACTTACCAAATACGGCAATTTCTCAACCAGCATTAACCGAAAAAGATATTGAAGACGCACTCTTTGCTATTAAGCAGAAAGTAGATTGGATAGCGTTATCCTTTGTACGTCATGCAGAAGATTTAATGCAACTAGAGGAACTGATTAAAGAACATAGCGATCATAAAATCCCGATTATTGCTAAAATTGAAAAACCAGAAGCGGTTGAAAACATTGACAAAATTGTAGCCTATTGCGATGGCTTAATGGTGGCTCGTGGTGATTTAGGTGTTGAGATTCCTGCAGAAGAAGTACCATTGATACAAAAGAAATTGGTGCTTAGAGCAAAGCGCGCCAGAATACCTGTAATCATTGCTACTCAGATGATGGAAACTATGATTACAAGTCTAACACCAACACGTGCTGAGGTAAATGATGTTGCAAATTCTGTAATGGATGGTGCTGATGCGGTTATGTTATCTGGTGAAACTTCAGTTGGGCAATATCCTGTGCAAGTAATTCGCCAAATGGCAAATATTATACGTAGTGTAGAGGATTCTCCATTAATTGAAGTACCACAATCTCCACCACATATTAGAACCAAACGCTATATTACAAAAGCAATTTGCTACCATGCGGCACACATGGCTAATGAGATTAATGCTAAAGCTATTTCTACATTGACTAATAGTGGTTATACTGCATTTCAGATTTCTGCATGGAGACCACAAGCACATATTTTAGTATTTACCTCTAACAAACGTATTTTAACCCAACTCAACCTACTTTGGGGAGTTAAAGCGTTCTATTATGATAAGTTTGTAAGCACAGACGAAACCATAGAAGACGTAAACGCAATTGCCTGTAAAAAAGGTTACTTAGAAGTTGGTGATATGTTAATTAGCCTTGCAGCTATGCCAATACAAGCCAAGGGAATGGTAAACACCTTGAGGGTAACTGAGATTGAGAGTTGTAGTTTTTAGTGAAGGGTTTCGTTAACGGTCTCGGCTATGAATAATTACGTGGGTTAGTAATGAACTATACGCGTTATTGTAAGTAGTTTTATTACGAATTATTAATTAGTTTTATAATTCCTACAGCTGAAATGCAACTAATTACGCAGGCTTCTGCCATCATTTGACTCGCCTTTAAATCGTGGGTGAGTTTATTAGATAAGTCAATCGATTTTTCAGCAGTCGTGATAGCCGATACGGCGTAATCTCTTAATTCTTTATTTGATGAGCCACCGATTTCTGCTTTGATATATGTATGTAATTGATTTTTAAATTTACCATTACCTAAATCAACTCCTTCTGGCGCAAGGTGTTTTTCAGCATCAAAGACCAATTCTGAAATTCTTTGCATAATTGTTCGACATGTGTTCCCAATATTTTGATAATCAATAGTTTCATTCGAGGTTCGTAATTGATTAATTGCTTTTTTTTGCAAATTATTGATTTCCTCCCATTCAGTGTAGATAGGTATAATTCTGTTCTCTAAAACTTGAAATTTTTTGAAGTCAGGGACAGAATTACTTCGCGTGATTACAGCTTTAGAAATTTTTCCAAGTTTACTGCAAATCAAATGTTCAATTTCCTTAGAACTGTTATCAAACTTTTTAAAAGTTTCTGGGTGAAGAATAAAGGTTATTTCTCTGGCTCCTCTGAAACTTGAACTTATGTCAGAGGAATAATAAACTTCGGACTGAGCTAAAAACTCATGAATATTTTGGGTATCGGGTTTATCAAAAAGATGCAGTAAATATTGATAGAGTTTTTCGTCAAGCCTTTTCTTCATTCGATTTAGGTTTTTTTAAAATTACTTACAACTTTAGTGATATGAGTCTGTTTCAACAACTCTTCTTATCAAATGTTACTGAAACAAGTTTAGCATAAGTAAACGAAGTTCGTTGAAAATTTATAGAAAGTCAAGAAAATTAATTATTTAAGTTTTTGCTAAAATCTACTTGATAAATTCTACTAGCTCCATTATCATACTTATTTATCTCAGAAATTAATTCTTCAGTACTGGTAAAACCAGACGTGTTTTGAGTAACACTACTTCTACGGCTTGTAAAGTAAAGAATTCCGTTATTTACAAACGGACAAAACTCCATGTGTTTAGAATTAATAGTTTCGCCAAGGTTTTCTGCCATAGTCCATTCGCCATCAATATTTTTGCTTATATACATATCACCAGAGCCAAGTGCATCTGGTCGTCGCCAAGCTCCAAAAATGATATATGACTCATCTGGTGCTATAAAAGCATTGTATTCGGCACCTTTGGTGTTGACTCCTTCTCCCAAAATTATGGGTTCTGCGTAGGTGTTATTTTCCCATTTGCTTATAAAAATATCATCGGCAGATTCTAGCTCTTTTTTTATGGTGGTAAAATAAAGATTACCATTGGCAGCAACTGCAGGATAAAATTCATCGTCTTCAGTATTTACAGGAGCTCCTATATTTTTAGGTTCTGACCAATTTGAGCTTTTATTTTCGCGCTCAACATACCAAATATCCATATCTTTTGTATTAGTGCTATCAGCTGAAATAGGTCTGTTAGAAACAAAAAATAACTTTAAATTATCAGGCGACAAAAACGGCTCTAAATCTGTATATCTACCAGAGAAGCTACTAATTTTTGGCTCTTGCCATTCATTGTTAACTTTTTCAAGTTTCATAATTACTGAAAGTTCTCTCGCAGGACTTTGTAACGAGAAGTAAGCTTCAGTTTCATCCGTACTCATAGTAAAATCCCTAACATTGGTAAATTGTGAAAAGATATGTTCTGCAAAGGGTTGCACGCCTTCTTTGGTTTCAACTTTAGTTGGTGGTTGTTCTTGCGTTTCAGTTAATGTGTTATGTTCTTTACAAGATACAAGCGAGACAATTAGAAGAATAATGTATAGCGAATAAAAACGTTTCATTTTTTGATTGTTAGTGTTAGCGTATCTATAAACTTAAGAAATTCAATAGATTAAAACTCAAACTTTAACTGAACACTAACAGATTTATTTTCTATTGGAGAAGGTTGCCTTTTTTTAGTGTCTGTGTTTAAGTTATATAGTGAAATACCTAAAAGCCTAACGGAATTGTTCAGTTTATCTTGATATAATAAATCCTTTGCTGTTTCTAAAATTATAGCTTTATCACTAACGAAATAGGGAAGTGTTTTACTGCGAGTTTGTAGTGTAAAATCGCTGTACTTTATTTTTAGTGTTATGGTTTTTCCTGAGACTTTACTCTTTTGTAGTCGTTTAGAAATTTCTTCAGCAATATGCTCTAGTTTTTCAAGCATAAAAATTTCTGAGGATAAGTTTTTACTAAAAGTACGCTCGGCTGCTAGCGATTTACGAATTCGGTTTGGTTTTACTTCACTATGTTGAATACCACGAACGATGTAATAATAATAACGGCCAGATTTTCCGAAATTTTCATCTAAATAGTCTAAGCTCTTAGACTTTAAATCCTTTCCGGTAAAAATTCCTTTTTGGTACATTTTTTCTGCTGTAACTTTACCTACACCATAAAATTTTCTAATATCCAAATCCTCTAAAAACTGAAGTACATCTTCTGGATTTACCGTTTTTTGTCCATTGGGTTTGTTATAATCGCTTGCAACTTTGGCAATAAACTTATTAATAGAGATGCCTGCCGAAGCCGTTAAGCCTACTTCGTTAAAAATACGCTGTCGTATCTCTTGGGCAATTAAAGTGGCGCTAGGATGGCCTTTTTTATTTTCTGTGACATCTAAATAGGCTTCGTCAAGCGATAAAGGCTCTACTAAATCGGTATACTCATAAAAAATCTTTCTAACGCGATTAGAAATTTCTTTATAACGGTCAAAATCTGTTCGTACAAAAATTAATTCAGGACATAATTTTATAGCTAAGCGACCAGACATGGCACTTTTTACTCCAAATTTACGTGCTTCGTAGCTTGCGGCACTGATTACACCTCTTGTTCCGCCACCTCCTACGGTAATAGCTTTTCCTCTAAGTTCTGGATTGTCTAGTTGCGCTACAGAGGCATAAAATGCGTCCATATCGACATGAATTATCTTTCTTATTGGTAAATCGCTAAGCATACTGTAAATTTATGAATTCCTGCGAAGGCAGGAATCTCTATTTATGAGAATAAGATAATTAATAAAGGATGATAGAAATAGAACGAAAATTTTTAGTCAACTCTTCGGCTTTTAAAGCAGAAGCTTTTAATAATTATTCTATAATGCAAGGCTTTTTAAATAGTCATAAAGAAAGAACAGTAAGAGTAAGGTTGAAAAAAGATAAAGGTTATTTAACCATTAAAGGACAGTCGTCAGAAAATGGTTTGTCTCGGTTTGAATGGGAAAATGAAATTTCTAAACCAGATGCTGAAGCATTATTTGAATTATGTGAAAGCGGTATTATTGATAAAACACGTTACGAAGTAAAATGTGGAAACCATATCTTTGAGATTGATGAATTTTATGGTGATAATGAAGGTTTAATTATAGCAGAGATTGAATTGAACTCAGAAAATGAAGATTTTGAAAAGCCAGAATGGTTAGGTGAAGAAGTTACAGGTGATATAAAATATTATAACTCACAATTAAGCAAACAACCCTATAAATATTGGAAATTATGAAAAAATTAATGGTATTCGCATTCGTGATTTTTAGCTTATCCTCATGTAAAAATGATGAGAAAGCAGTTGATAAAAATATTATTACAGAAGATGTGATTACAGAAAAGGCAGATAGCCCTAAAACGGAAACTATAAAAGAACAATCTGTATTAGAGCTAAAGACAGCGCTTACGAGTAAAGGTTATAAAACTTTCGACTATGTTGATGAAAAGACACAAGACACGATACTAATGCAGCAGTATTTTATAGCCTTTCTTAAAAGTGGACCTATTAGAAACCAGAATGAAGAAGAAGCATCAAGATTGCAAAAAGAGCATTTAGCGCATTTAAAAAAGATGTATGATTTAGGTTATGCAGATATTTCTGGACCTTTTGGTGATGATGGAGAAATACGTGGAATTACAATTTATAATGTACCAACCTTAAAAATGGCAGATAGTTTGGCTAATGCAGACCCAATGGTCAAAGCTGGTCGTTTGGTTATAGAAATCCATCCTTGGTGGGCTGGCAAAGGTTTTCCTCTACGTTAATGAAATAAAAAAGCTCTGATAAAAATCAGAGCTTTTTTATTATTATAAATGTTATAGGATTTATTTTTGAGATTGTGGCCCTCCGCTTACTATTAAAAATTCCGAACGTCTGTTTTGTTGATGTTCTTCATCTGTACAATTAGCACCACATTTTACTTTAAGATCACTTTCTCCTTTTCCTTCAGCAGAAATACGAGAGGCATCAATCCCTTTAGAGATTACATACTGCTGAGTACTCTTTGCTCTACGTTGCGAAAGTCTTTGATTGTATGATTCTGAACCTCTACTGTCTGTATGAGAAGTTGCATTAATCACTAAATCAGGATATTTATTCATTATTTGAACCAGTTTATCCAACTCAAAAGCAGCTTGTGCAGTTATGTTAGATTTGTCAAAATCAAAGTAAATAGGATTAAGTACTATAGCCTCAGGTGTAATAATTTTTTCAATTGGGTCTAATGAAATTTGTACCGCTAATTCTTCTTCATTACTTCCTTTTACTGGCACTTTTTTGCTTTCAAAATCTTCCATTACGACTTCAAGCTCTGTGTCTTGCTCGCACTCTACAATAAATTCAGCAACACCTTCTGCATTTGTAGTTTTAGAAGTCACTTTATTGCCTTCAGCATCGTACAATGTAACAGAAGCTCCTTCAATAGGCTCTCTTGTTTTATCGTCCAAAACAGTAGAGACTATTAATACATCACAAAGTGGTTGAAGTTTTTTGAACGTATATATATCATCACTACCTTGTCCGCCTTCTCTGTTAGATGACACAAAGCCTTCTTCAGATTCTTCATCTATAGTAAAAGCAAAATCGTCACCATTACTGTTTATAGGAATACCTACGTTTCTAACAGGTGCTAACTTTCCGTCAATTTCCTTTGTATAAAAGACATCCATACCACCAAGGCCTAAATGACCGTTAGAAGAGAAGTAAAGTGTGTTATTGCTACTTATGTAAGGGAACATTTCTTGTCCTTCTGTATTAACTTTTTGTCCTAAATTTACTGGCTCTCCTATAGTTCCATCAGCATTAATAGGAGCTTTGTAAATATCAAATAGTCCATAACCTCCAGGCATATTTGATGAAAAGTATAGTGTAGAGCCATCTGCACTTACAGAAGGGTTTTTTACAGAATAATTTTCGCTATTTATAGCTAAGCTTTCTACTGTATCCCAATCTGAACCAAGTTTTGTAGCTTTAAATAAATATAGTTGACTATATCTTACACTACTTAAAGAATCTTTTTGAAAATCTTTCTCAAAGTAGCTTTCTCTAGAGAAATACATAGTTTTACCATCTGGAGTAAAAGAAACCAAACCTTCATGATGCTTGGTGTTAATCTTATTATTCATTAATGTTGCAGCTTGGTATGAACCGTCAGAATTCTTAGTTAACGTGTAAATATCTAAGAAAGGCTCATCATTCCACCCGTAAGTTTTACGGTTGTCATTTCTCGCAGATGTAATATAGAGTTTACCATCGTTTGTAATACCACCAAAATCTGATTGCGCAGTGTTAAAACTTCCATTTTGTACATTAAACTTTTTTCCTTGTTCTAAAATTTTAGGAAGGTAGTTAGGATTTTTTCTAAAAGCTGTTGCTCTATTATCCGAAGGACGCATGGAAGCAAAACGCTCCATTTGCTGGTTAGACTCTTCATATTTTCCGTTTGCTTTTAGCATTTCAGAATATTTATAAATCATCTCAGGATTTTCTGAAGACTCTAATGCTTTAGCATACCATTTTTCAGCTTCAACTGTATTAAAAATGTTATAATAACTCTCAGCTAATTGAGCATACACATATGGTGTAGCATCACCATTATCTACAAGTTTCTTATAACTTTTTGCAGCATCTACATATTCAAACCTTGCAAATTCTTTGTCGGCTTTTTTTGTATTATTATTTTGAGCGGTTAAGCATAAACCACTCATCAAAGCGATAAATAAAAGTGTTTTTAATTTTTTCATAATAGTTTAGCTTAACGGATTAAAAGTATCTAGGTGAACGTGAAACACGCTTAGGGAAATTAAGATCGAATAACAACATAACTTCGTGCGAAGCTGGTGCATAAGCTTTTATATCAGAAGATACAGCATCGTATGCATAGCCAACTCTAAGTGATGGAGATAATGAAAAATTAACTAGCCCAGAAAATGAGTCGTCTAATCTGTAAGAAGCACCAATTTCAAATTTCTTAAAAAATCGTGCATTAAGGTTAACATCAAAAGATGTTGGAGCATCAAATGCCGATTTCACCATAAATGACGGCTTTAATTCCGTGTTTGGAGATAAATCAAAAACATAACCACCCGTTACAAAATAATGTTGAGTTTCTGATCCAATTTTACGATCATTATCATCTAAATGTACAGAAGACAACATATTAGGTACTGACAAAGACAAATAATACTTATTGGTATAATAAAAGAAACCTGCACCAATATTTGGTGTTGTTTCATTTATACCCATACCAAAGAAAGGATCTGTTTGGTCAATTACGGCAACGTTATTATTTGATAAATTAATATCATGAAACGTTGCACCGGCTTTTACACCAAAAGCTAAACGATGTTCTCCGCCTAGTTTTAAAGTATAAGATATATCGGCATAGACATTTGTTTCCTTTACTGGACCAATTTGATCAGAAATTAGAGACAATCCTAAACCAAGGTTATTGCCAATTGGTGAGTGAACGAAAAATGTTCCAGTTTCTGGACCACCATCTATACCAGACCATTGATTTCTGTATAATAACCCGAAAGACAGATTTTCTCGTGATCCAGCATAAGCAGGATTCATTATATTCATATTATACATGTACTGTGTGTACTGAGGGTCTTGTTGCCCATGCATTTGAAATGCCAAGAGCAAAACCGCTATAATAGAGAGTTTTTTCATTATAATTTAAGTTGATTTCTGTTAGTTGTTATCTGTTAATATATATCCAAGCACTACGTTTTTTTGCACCACCTTCATAAATCATGGTATAGAAATAAGTTCCTACAGGAAGTTCCTCTCCATCGTTGGTTTGTCCATGCCATTCATTTATATAGTTATTTTTAGAATAGACTAATGTTCCATTTCTGTTGAATATCTCTAGTCTTGTTACATTATAACTACTCAAGTCAAAAGTATCGTTTTGACCTTCTGAAACACCAGGTGATATACCTTGAGGTATAATGCATGATTCTAACTCCATAACAAAAGTAGTTATAGTATTAACGCAGCCTGTTGCGTTGAAAGTAATTTCAGCAGAATAGTCTCCTTGTACTAAAACAGAATCTAAAACTAGACCATTACCAGCAATTGGCGTACCATCTAAGAACCAATTTACAGTTACATCTGCAGCTGTAAAGTTTGAAGGAACAATTCCTATCATAACAGGAACGGTTGCATTAGGACATACTTCGTAATCAAACTGAGGATCGAACGTGGCTAAAGGAACTACATTAACAACTAAGTTAAAAGAAGTTGTACTATGACACCCAGTTGTATTATCTACTGCTCTTACATATATAGTTTCTCCACCACTAGTATATGGACTTGCAATTGGTCCATTTCCACTATCAGCATCATCTTGTGAGTTATGATAAGTAATAGTAACATTAGGATCAGTACTAACTTCAGAATCAATAGAAGTTAAGTTGAATTCCGTTTGTCCGTCAACGTTACCATCTGCATCATCACAAACCACAAAGTCTACAGGTTGATTAATTACCGGGTTAGGATTAACAACTAATTGTACTTCTGATAATTGACGACATCCTAAGTAGCCGTCATTCGCTGCATCTGCATCCTCAACTCTGATAATTAAAGTTTCACCAGAAGATGTATAAGGAGTTGATACGGCATTCATTGCTTGGTTAGCATCAGCCATATTAGTATAATAGCTTACAGTAAAGTCTGCACCAAAACCAAGATCAGTAGTTAATTGATCTAAATCAAAACTCTCCTCACCATCAGCTACTGGTCCGTCACATACCACATAGGTTTGAGGTGCAACTGTACCAGGATCTTCATATAGATTAACAATAACTAACTGAGAAAAAGCATCAGTACCACATTGATTATCAAAAGCTTGTACTTGATAGTTGTCAGATTCAGTTACCGTAATAGAAGGACCTGTTTCGCCAGGCATTACAAAACCATTTCTATACCAAATGAATTCATCAGCAAAAGGAGAATCGGTTTCTATTGTAACTGAAGGATATCCACACACTGATACTTCATCAGTTTCAGCCGGATCATTTGTATCATCGATAAAAACTTCAAGACTCGTAAGTTCCGCTTCAATTTCAGCTGTAATAGTACCATTATTAGTTCCACCAATATTGGTTTGTTCAATAGTGATATCACCAGGATTTCCGTTATAGTTGGTTACTAATAACATATAAATTTCACCAGTTTGCGCATTGTCAATTGTTAAATTTTCAACAGAAGCTGCGGAATAACTACAATCTATAATATTACCAAATGGATAAAAATTAGGATCTGTAGTATTGTTAGGACATGTTGGGCAATCGGCAAAAATAATGTCCGTACATGCTTGTGTTACAGAATTAAAAGGTCCCCAAATAACAAAATCCACATCTAAACCATTACCATTGGCATCTTGCTGGTTAATTTGAATTTCAATTGTACCAGGATCACCAATCTGAATAATATTCCAAACAGGGTTTGGCGCAGTAAATAAACATGCAATTTGACCATCACTTGGTATACCAACAATGTTAGGAGTTGTAAGGGCGCCACCAACAGAGCAGAAATTTTCTGCGTTTTCACAAATAATGTTAGTAGGTGCTGCTCTAATACATAAATCAAATGTAGAGCTTTCTGGCTGACTACCACTACTAAACACTCTAATATAATAGGTGTTTCCAACTACCAATTGAGGTGTAACACTTGCTTCGTCATCAGAACAATATATTTCGGTTAAAGCACCACAAGCGCCTTCATAAACTGCATGGTCTATGTTGAAAGTTCCTCCTGCAATATTGTTTAATGATATAATTTGTACTTCACTTAATGCTGTAAACTCAAACCAAACATCGTCATCAGGATTGCCGTTACAACTTCCAGAAGGAACTCCTGAAGGTGTTGCAGCTAATATAGTACCTGGAGTTGTTAAGTCACAAGTTCCGTTATCATTTACAACCGCAACAGTTGCAGTTTCACACACATCATTATCTGGTGGACAAGCTAAAACTGTGAAGGATTCACTACTTATTATACAGTTATTATCTTGTTCATTCATGACAAAGACTTTAACCGTATTTCCAAATGGGAAAGGACCAGCTTGATAAACACCAACTGCTGTTGCTTGTACTGTAGTTGCATCTAAGTCATTTGAAATTTCTAATGTGGTAGCATCTCCCATACTGGTAACATCAACATCTATATAAAATTGGTCTGTGTTACAGTCTGTTGTAGTAGTAAAGGTTGCTTCAGGAAGTGTACAAGTAAGCTGCTGAATATTTACAGTAAAATCTAACGTTACACCCCAAGAGCCATTGTAACAAGGGTCTGGAGTTGCTTGACCTGTATCAGCTGTACCAATACGCATTCTGTGTTGACCTAATGGAGCTGTTATTGGCATTATAAATGAAGCGTCCAATGTTGTTGGATTTGCATTTGTAGATTCACCTTGGTAAACTAGCTCGGTTGTATTATCGAAAACGAGATCATCATTAAAATCAATCCAAATATTTGTGCCATATGTAAATCCTGTTTCAAATGTAATAGCCACATTTGTATTTATACCTTGAAATACGTTGACAACTGGAGATGTATGATTTTCGTATGTAACATCATCACCTAAACTAGGGAAATCAGTAACACCTATAGTAACATTACCTACACCATTACCGTCAAGACTTGTAGGCTCAGAAAGACAATAACCAGTAAAGAACTCAAAAGGTCCAGAATAAGTACTTTCATCGCCAGGTCCACAAACTGCTTGTACGTAAAACTCGTAATAAGTGTCAGGCATTAGACCATTGATAACATAAGGGTTTGTTGTAACACCTGATTCAACGGTACCCGTACCTAGAGCAAACCCACTTTCTCCATATTCAATATTCCACTCTGCTGCAGTACCCGCTTCAGTCCAACCCACTTCAGTAGAAGTTAAACTTAGATTTGTAGCTGTTAACAAAGTAGGTGCAAAACAAGTAGGAGCTTCATCAAATGTAACATCATCTATGGCAATATCGTCATAGAAATCGCCTGTTACTGTTTCAGAAAAGATAAATCTAGCCTGTACATCACCGGTAATGGTTAGTCCACTTAAGTCTATAATTTTCAACTCCCAACCTACTGTATTTGTGTTGTAAGTTCCAACATTGTTCCAAGCAGCACCATCCCAAACCTCAACATCTAATGTACTGTTTGCATTATCTTCATTATCACTTAATTCATAAAAAGATAATGCTGGATTGGTAAGTCCTGTAACGTCTACAAAAGGACTTGTTAAAGTACTAACACCATCATTTCCAGAAGAATCAACATATGCAAAGTAATTGTTTGAAGCTGTTCCTCCAATTATGGTTCCGTTGTCACCTATATGGTTGCCAGCACCTGTATCGCTAAAGAGCCAGTCTTCACCACCATCCATTGACCAACAAATAGGGATAGTTCCTCCATTTTCAAAGTCTTCAGTATAAGGAGCTATATATGTAGCACACTCAGTAAGAAAAGCAAAAGGCCCTGCCCAGTCGCTTAAATCACCACCACCACAATCAGCCTGAACATAATACTCATAGCTAGTTGAAGGCGATAATCCAGTTACAGTGTAAGGGTTTGTAACTCCAGTAACTGTTGGTGTACCCGTTGGCGCATCTCCAGCAATAACTACTTCTATATTCCATTGTGTAGCAGAACCACCTTCTGTCCATGCTAAATCTGCAGTGGTAGTTGTAATATTACTTGCTGTTAAAAAAGAAGGTATAAAGCATGAAGGTGCTTCATCTAAGGTAACGTCATCAATAGCAATATCATCATAGAAATCGCCTGTTACTGTTTCAGAAAAAATAAACCTAACCTGTACGTCTCCAGTAATGGTTAAGCCACTTAAGTTTATAATTTTTAATTCCCAACCCACAGTGTTGGTATTGTAAGTTCCTACGTTGTTCCAAGCAGCGCCATCCCAAACTTCAACATCTAAAGTACTGTTTGCATTACCTTCATTATTACTTAATTCATAAAAAGAAAGTGCAGGATCTGTAAGCCCTGAAACATCTATGAATGGACTTGTTAAAGTAGTTACACCATCATTTCCAGAAGAATCAACCCAAGCAAAGAAATTATTTGAAGCTGTTGTTCCAGTTATAGTACCATTGTTACCAATGTGGTTGCCAGCACCTGTGTCGCTGAAGAGCCAGTTTTCACCACCATCCATAGCCCAACATAAAGGAATAGTCCCTCCATTTTCAAAGTCTTCGGTAAAAGGCGCAGTAAAAGTAGCACACTCCGTTGCAAATGCAAAAGGACCTACCCAATTACTAAAATCGCCACCACAATCAGATTGTACATAAAACTCATAATTGGTAGAAGCTGACAAACCAGTTGCAACATAAGGATTTGAAGCAACTGTAACTGTTGGAGTTCCGGTTGGTGCATTACCAGCAATAACTATTTCTATATTCCATACAGTAGCAGAACCGCTTTCAATCCAACTTAGCTCTCCTGAAGAGGCAGTAAAATTTGCTGCGGATAACATCTCAGGATCCGGACATGTTGGAGGTGCTTGAGATGAAATGGTAGGAGCATCAAAGCAAAATCCCCATTCGTATCCGTCAGCTCCACCAGGACCATCATCATAAAAAGCTATTCTATATTGAAAGCCTGAAAGTTGTGTGGCTGTAAATCCAGCTATATTAAGTTGATTGCTAGTAAAACTATCTCTTCCACCGCTACAAAAGTTATCAAGAGGCTGATCTGCACTAGCTACAAATTGTTGCCACGCTACCCATGTGCTAGAATCGGCATCCCAATATTCTAGATTAAGCACATCGCCTAAGTCATTGTAGGTATAATCAACATCAACAAATAACCATGTCTCACCAGCTGTAAAAGCTGCAGAGAGGTCTATTATTGGTGATTCTGCAGCAATGTCATCATCACTTCCTGCACCTGCATCATCATCATCAAAAGCAAAGTTTGCAGTTAATGTAGGGTCTGCTTCAAATGCTGTTGCCGCAGCATTATAAGTCCCTGTTACTGTCCAGTTGGTATTTGGCCAAGCTGCAGACTGATTTAAAACTTGAGCACTAATGGTAAAGGAAAAGCACAAAAGCAATAAAAATAGAGTAATCTTTTTCATTATTAATCGGTTTGTTAGAAATTATTTAACCCTTTATAACACATTGATTATAAAGGAATTGGTTTTTTTTAAATAAAACGAGGCTTAACTTAGCATTAGTTACGTTAGTTAGCCGTTTTTTTAATGCACACCCGAAGATATAAAAAATGCCTATTAACAAGATGTTAACAATGCTATAATAGATTAACTACCGTATTAATCGATAAAAGGTTTTTATAAATTAAGATGAAGATTTTAGTTGAATGTAAATAGGAAAATGATCGCTATAACCTCCTTTATATTTTTTTCCTACATAAGTTCTAAAAGGTTGCCCTTTATACTTGCCGTGATATT
This sequence comes from Winogradskyella pulchriflava, assembly GCF_042434315.1. Classification (NCBI taxonomy): domain Bacteria; kingdom Pseudomonadati; phylum Bacteroidota; class Flavobacteriia; order Flavobacteriales; family Flavobacteriaceae; genus Winogradskyella; species Winogradskyella pulchriflava. Next base: position 753,885 of record NZ_JBHLTQ010000001.1, read on the forward strand.
GGGTTAAAAATTTACTGTTATAAACGTTTGCTTTATCAAATGATAGGTTGGAATTACTGGTGTCAAAAAAATTAGTTGAAAATAAAATTTGGTCGAAAAAATTCCACTGAAAATCATGATTTAAACTACCTTTTTCTCGAGACCATACAGTTTTAAAAGGATTATAGAGACTACTTTCTTTTTCTATGATTGCAATGCTATTATTGTTAGGATTATCATTGAAATCTCCCATAACAATGACCTTAGCATTAGTATCTTCGTTTTTTAACATTTTAATGATAGAATTTACCACATTTGCCGCAGCAATCCTTTTGTGTTCAGTCTCGTTTTCACCCTCTCTTCGAGAGGACCAATGGTTTACAATAATATTTATGTTTTCATTGTGCAATTTACCCTGTACTAATAGAATATCTCTTGTAAAATCCTGCACTCCAAATTCATTTTGAAGATATACCGAAAAGGTTTCAGAATTTTCAACTTTAAAAACATCACTTTTGTAGAGCAATGCCACATCAATGCCTCTTTCGTCAGACGAATCATAATGGACATAACTATAACTTTCTTCAATAAGATTTTTGCTTCTAACTAAATCAGACAATACAGTTTTGTTTTCTACCTCAGCTAATCCAACAATTACAGGTGCTTCTGATGTGTTTTCTTCCCCTATTTGAGAAATTACAGAACCTAATTTTCTTAATTTGTTTTTGTAGCGTTTAGGCGTCCACCTTTTAACTGAAGTTGGTAAAAAATCATCATCGTTGGTTAGAGGGTCATTTTCAATATCAAATAAATTTTCGATATTATAGAAAGCTATTGTGTAAGTTTCAGAAGTGTTATTCATGGCAATAAATATAGGTTTTTAAATCATTATTAAGAATAATCCATTTGCTTAACTTTGTACTTTAATTAATTTATGATAGAGAAAAAAAATATAGAATTAGAAAAAGCTATACTCATTGGAGTTATAACTCAAGATCAAGATGAAGAACAGTCTAAAGAGTATTTAGATGAATTGGAATTTTTAACCTATACAGCCGGAGGAGAAGTTATAAAGCGATACACTCAAAAGATGACCATGCCAAACCCTAAAACTTTTATAGGTACGGGAAAGATGGAAGAGGTTAAGCAATTTGTTGAAGAAAATGACATAGGCACTGTAATTTTTGATGATGAATTATCTCCAGCACAAGAGCGTAATATTAGTAAAATACTTAACTGCAAAATTTTAGACCGAACCAACCTCATCCTCGATATTTTTGCGCAACGTGCGCAGACAAGCTATGCCAGAACCCAAGTAGAATTGGCACAATGCGAATATTTGTTGCCACGATTAAAAGGTATGTGGACTCACCTTGAAAGACAAAAAGGTGGTATTGGTATGCGTGGACCAGGTGAAACGGAAATAGAAACTGATAGACGTATTGTACGCGATAAAATAGCTTTATTAAAAGCAAAGATTAAAACCATCGATAAACAAATGGCTATACAGCGTGGCAATCGTGGCAAATTAGTGAGGGTGGCGCTTGTAGGTTATACCAATGTTGGTAAATCTACATTAATGAACGTTATTAGCAAAAGTGAAGTATTTGCAGAAAACAAATTGTTTGCTACGTTAGATACTACCGTTAGAAAAGTAGTAATTGGCAATTTGCCATTTTTGGTCAGTGATACCGTAGGGTTTATAAGAAAGTTGCCTACACAATTGGTAGAGTCTTTTAAGAGTACTTTGGATGAAGTTAGGGAAGCAGATTTGTTATTGCACGTGGTTGATATTTCACATTCAAATTTTGAAGAGCATATTGAGTCCGTCAATCAAATTTTAGATGAAATAGACAGTAAGGACAAACCAACTATTATGGTTTTTAATAAGATTGATGCTTACAAAGCGGTTCCTTATGATGAAGAGGACTTAATGATAGAACTCACCAAAGCGCACTACACGCTTAAGGAGTGGAAAAAAACATGGATGGCAAAACTTGGTGATAATGCACTTTTTATTTCTGCTATTAATAAAGAGAATATGGAAGAATTTAGAAAACGCGTATATAAAGAAGTACGACGCATCCACATTACACGTTTTCCATACAACAATTTCCTTTATCCAGACGTTGAAGATCCCAACCTCTCTATTTAATGAAAGTACTCTGGGAACGTTTCAAAATTTGGTTTGCTGCAAAATGGCAAAATAAATGGATTAAAGTTGTAACCATTGCTGTTTTAGCAGTTTTTGTTTTTCTACTTGGACTCTATATTAGTATTTATTTGGGTGTTTTTGGAAAAATTCCCACTCAGGAAGAACTCGGTTCCATAAAACAGGAAGAAGCTACCCAATTGTTGGATAGAAACGAAAAACTTATAGGTAAATATTACATCTACGATAGGCAACCTGTTGAGTTTGAAAACTTCCCAAAACATCTTATTGATGCGCTGATTGCAACAGAAGATGTTAGATTCTACGAACATGATGGTGTGGACAACATCAGCTTGATTCGTGTTTTTGTAAAAAATCTATTATTTGGTGATAAATCGGCTGGTGGAGGAAGTACAATTACCTTGCAATTGGCTAAAAATCTTTACGGTAGAAAGAATTATGCCATGTTCAGTATGCTTATTAATAAGTTTAAGGAATCCATCATTGCTAAACGTATTGAAACAGTATATTCAAAAGAAGAAATTTTAACACTATACTTAAATACAGTTCCTTTTTCAGATAATACCTATGGTATAGAAAGTGCTTCAAGAAAATTTTTCAATAAATCTGTAAATGAACTTTCTAAACTTGAGTCTGCGACGCTTGTTGGTACGCTTAAAGCTAATAATTATTTCAATCCGAGATTGCATTTAGAACGCAGTCAAAATAGACGAAATGTCGTTTTAGATCAAATGGTTAAGTATAATTATTTGGAAAGCGATAGTCTGGAGCTATTGAAAAAACAGCCCTTAGAATTAGACTATCGTTCGTTTAATCACGATTTAGGCACAGCACCATACTTCCGTGAAGCCGTTAAAAAACAACTGACCAAAATTCTGGATTCTATAGAAGACCAGAATGGTGAAAAATATAATCTTTACAAGGATGGACTGAAGGTTTACACCACTTTAGATTATAAAATGCAGGAGTATGCCGAAGCTGCTATGAAAGATCATCTTTCTCAACTACAGCTAGCTTTTGAAAAATCTTATGGTAGAAATGCTCCTTGGCAAACAAATGATAAACTATTGAAATCTGCTCTAAAAAATACAGTTCAATACAAATCATTAAAAGCGAAAGGACTAAGTGAAAAACAAATTGAAGATTCATTGAATGTAAAACGCAATGTTGAACTCTTCAGTTGGAAAGGCGATACGGTTCTAAATGTTTCAGCTATTGATAGTCTAAAACATTTTTTGAAATTTTTAAACACAGGAATGTTGTCCATAGACCCAAATGACGGAGCGGTTAGAGCTTATGTTGGTGGCATTGATTACCGCTATTTTAAATACGATCATGTATCACAAAGCAAGCGCCAAGTAGGTTCTACATTTAAACCCTTTGTTTATACAGCAGCCATTGAAGATGGTATGAAACCATGCGATTATTTTTCGCTCTCAAAAGTTACTTATACCAATTATGATGATTGGTCACCAAGCAATTCTAGTGACAAAGAGGAAGACCCTTACATCAATTACAATTTGGAAAAAGCCTTGAGCCAATCTGTAAATACTATTGCTGTAAAGGTTTTTGATAAAGTTGGTATCCCAAAAGTTATTGGGCAAGTTGAAAAACTTGGTATCACTGAAAAAATGCCAAAACAACCATCGTTAGCATTGGGTGTGGCGGAAATCAATTTAATGAATCTTACAGGAGCTTATGCGAGTTATGTAAACAACAGTAAACCGGTTGTTCCATTTTTTATCACAAAAATTGAAGATAAAAAAGGCAATATTATTTATGAATCTCAACCTGAAAATAAAAAGGAAAAAGCCTATTCAGATTATACCAGACAAGTAATGTTGCAATTTATGAAAGCAACAGTTAACAGTGGAACAGCTTCAAGATTGCGAAGCACTTACGGTCTTAATAATGCCATTGCAGGCAAAACCGGTACTACTCAAGATAATAAGGATGGTTGGTTTGTAGGTATTACACCGAAATTGGTTACAGTAACTTGGGTGGGTAATGATAACCATAGTATTGGTTTTAAAACTACAGGGTTAGGGCAAGGAGCAAATTCGGCATTACCACTATTTGCTAATTTTTATAAAAAAATGAATGGTGATAATGATTATAAAACTATAACTGGTGCTCAGTTTGAAAATCCATCAAAAGAAGTCCTTGACGACCTAGATTGCGAGCCAGAGAAACGCGATGGTTTATTTAAACGAATTTTTAAACGAAAGAATAAGAAAAAGAAATTTTAATAAAAAAACCTGTCACTTAATAAATGACAGGTTTTTTTTAGATACAATTCTATATATAATTAAAATTTGTAGCTTAAACCAATTGTGTAATAAGATTGTAACTTATTATCTGCATCAGCTAAATCGACACCTTGGAAATTAGCAGCTTCTTGTTTGTTGCTTCTTAATGCAAAATCAAAACCTACACCAATCATTTTCCATAATGTATAGCTAAAAGAATTTGTCCAAGTAAAGTTTGACAAATCTCCATCTTTATAACTTTGGAATGTTGAGAAGTTAGACTTAAAAGCAATTGCTCCAATTTGTCTTGTATAATCTGCAACAATTTTAGCACCTGCAGAAGAATCAAAAGCAGCATCGTTTTCAGCAAACACAAAGTTGTAGTTTAAAGGATGAATAACAACAAGTAAATTTTCAAGTGGAGTCCATGTAGCACCAACACCAACATCTAAAAATCCTGGATCATTAAAGTTGTCCAATAATGTTGTTCTATATTCCGCTAAACCAGAAATAGCCCACTTTTCACTTAATTTACGACCGTAAAGTGAAGAGATGTTAAATACATCTGTAGTTGGGTTAAAATCATCATCTGCATCTGTACCGTTGTCTTTGTCATCTAACTTTACCCAGTTTAAATTAGCAGTAAGTGCGTTTCTCCAGAAATATTTTTCTTCGAGTTTGTTTGCAAATGCGTTAGCAGTAATACCAATATTACCAGATACGTTATTGGGTGTACCTTGAGAATACCAATCGTTAAAGTTTGATAAACTTCCACCAATAGTACCAAAAGCACCAACTTTCCAGCCAGGTAGTGCATCTATTTGCGCTTGTATAGCATTTGCTTCTCCTTGAAATTTGTCAGCTTCTGCTTGTTTTTCAGCTTTTTGGGCTTCTAATTCTTCTTTAGTTTGAGAAAAACCAAAAGTAACCGCAAGCATTAAGATTGCTGATAAAAGTAATTTTTTGTTCATAATGAATTAAAATTTAGTATAAAATAGTTGTTATTAATTTGCAAATATAAGTGTTTATTGATTCTATTTAAACACTTACATTAATTGAAATCACTAGTGGTAAGACAATAAAATTATGAGAAAGTCACAATTATTTTCGTTTATATAAAGGGACAGAAGAACAAGCTTCTCCAAACATAACAGATTTAGCAACTGGTTTTAACCTTTGCGCCAATAATACCAAAGCATTTGCTGGCACTGGCTTATGAGAGCACCCTTTTATAATCACAGGTAAATTTTTATAGCTAGATATATCTAATTCTGAAATAATGGAAGTGTAAATAATAGATTCCAAGTGGTCCAAACTGCCAATTACAGTTAATTTTGAATAGGCTTCAAGCTCAATTGAAATTAGCATATAGGCCCAATCAGGTACTATGGCTTCGGTAGAGCAGTGCAAAGCCACATAACAATCTTGGTATTGTGACCAATCATACTCAGAAACATAAGCTCTAAAGTCTTTTTCTCTCAGCACTAAACCTTCCAGCAACCATTCTTTAATATCAAATAGAACACGCTTTCCTTCTGGATAAAAATCTTCAAGATCAATAACTTTAAGCTTGCTATTAGCTACTCTATTTATAATTTCTTCTGCCATAGTACAAAGATAATTGTTTTACTGATAGCCTTCTGCTTGCAGTGCAAACAATTCGGCATACAATGTCTGGTTTCTCATGAGTTCTTCATGGGTTCCAATTTCTAATACTTTGCCATGTTCTAAGACTAAAATCCTATCCGCTTGCCTTACTGTACTAAATCGGTGAGATATGATAATACTTGTTTTTCCTTCGGTTAAGCCTATGAAACGCCCAAAAACTTCACTTTCTGCTTTTGCATCGAGTGCTGATGTAGGTTCGTCAAGAATCATTACTTCGGCATTTTTCATATAAGCCCTTGCCAATGCTACTTTTTGCCACTGTCCGCCAGATAACTCTTGGCCGTTTACAAAACGCTTTCCTAATTGCTGATTGTATCCGTGTTTTAATTCGGCAACAACATCATTTGCCAAACTGAGTTCGGCTGCGTTTTCAATTTTATTTTGATTGTCGAGTTCATCGATGTTTCCGATGGCGATGTTTTCTCTAACAGTAAATTCGTATTTAAAGAAATCTTGAAAGATAACACCAAAAAATTCTTGATATTCCGCAATGTTAAAGCGATTAATATTAACTCCGTCTAATAAAATTTCACCAGAGGTGGGTTCGTAAAAACGTAATAAGAGCTTAATTAAAGTGGTTTTTCCTGCGCCATTTTGGCCTACAAAAGCTAATTTTTCTCCTGCTTGAAGCTGAAAACTTATGCCTTTTAATATTTCAACATCAGAATTTGGATAGGCAAAACGTACCTCTTTAAACTCAAAGCCTTTTTCTATCTTTTTAGGTAAAGGCATGTCTTCTTTGACTTTTGAAATGATTGAAATATCTATAAAATCAAAGTAATCTTTTAGGTATAAAGCACTTTCGGAAATACGCGTGAATTTTGAAAAGAAATCTTGAAGGTTTCGCATTAAACGGTTAAACGATCCTGATAAAAAAGTAAGTTCACCGAGTGTTATTGCTCCAGAAAGCACGCGGTAAATGATAAACACATAAGCGCCATAATAACTTAAAGATCCCAACACATTAAACAAAAATCCGAGTGCAGAACGTTTTATGGCTAGTGTTTTATTGAGTTGATAATATTCTTCTGAAAGGTTTTTAAAACGGTCAACCACAAAATCGGTTAGCCCAAAAAGCTTAATTTCCTTCGCTGTTTTATCATTTGCGCCAATAAAACGCAGATAGTCTAGTTCTCTACGTTCAGAGGTCCAGCTTCTTGCTAAGGAATATTGCTGTTGACTAAAACGCACTTCATTTATAAACGAAGGGATAATACTCAGTACAAGCAGAATAATTAGGTAAGGTTCAAAATAAATTAAACCAGCTACAAGTGTTGCAATGGAAATAGCACTTTGTGCCTGACCAAGGACGTTAGACATTAGCCCAACACGACCTGTAGTTTGGGTTCTGGCACGTTCTAGTTTGTCATAAAATTCAGAATCTTCTAATAAGCTAATATTAATTTGATTCGTTTTTTTAATGATAGTAACCGAAGTAGCTATGTTGTATTCATCACCTAATAAACCGTCGGTTAATGAAATGGCTCTGCTTATTAAATCGGAAAGAATTATTAGTCCAAACTCAATAGCTACATAAGTCCAAAGCGAGTAATAATCGGGATTGTCTAATGAAACTTGTAAAATTATTTCATCTATAATCAGTTTACCAACCCATAAAATAATTACAGGAAGTAAAGCTCCGATAAGTCTGCAAAATGCAGATAGTAAAAAAAGTTTTTTGTTAACCCTCCATATTTCTTTGAAGAAACGAGGGATGTAAACTAAAGCGTTAAAAGACGACTTTATGTTTGTTTTATTGTTGTCTTTTAGGGACGTAGGCTTTCGTCTTGGCATTTACAATAATTAGTTAAAGCATACCAAGTTCTAGCTTGGCTTCTTCGCTCATTAAATCTTGAGACCATGGTGGATCGAAAGTAATTTCCACCTCGGCATCTTTAACTTCGTTAATAGATTTTACTTTTTCTTCAACTTCTAATGGCAATGTTTCTGCAACAGGGCAGTTTGGTGTTGTTAATGTCATTAAGATTTTTACATCGTAGTCTTCATTAACAAAAACATCATAAATTAAACCTAACTCGTAAATGTCAACAGGAATTTCAGGATCGTAAATTGTTTTTAAAACTCTTACAATCTTATCTCCAAGTACATTTGTATCTATTGTTGTTTCGCTCATTTTAATTCAATTGTGTTTGGTATGCAATAGCATACATTTTTAATTGCTTTATCATACTTACTAAGCCATTGGCTCTTGTAGGTGATAAATGTTCTTTTAGCCCAATTTCATCAATAAAATCTGTATTGGCTTCAATAATGTCTTTTGGGTGTTGATTAGAAAAAACTCTAATTAATATCGCTATAATTCCTTTTGTAATAATAGCATCACTATCTGCTGTAAAGTTAACTTTGTTGTCAACCATATCAGCATGCACCCATACTTTACTTTGGCACCCTTTAATAATATTATCTTCGGTTTTGTATTGTTCTTCTATGAGCGGAAGTGTTTTCCCTAAATCAATCATATATTGGTAGCGTTCTTCCCAATCATCAAACATTGAAAACTCATCTACAATTTCATTTTGAATATCTTCAATTGTCATAGTCTATAACTTTGTTGCAAAATTACAAAATCACTATTGTTTGGTGGCATTTTCCTTAATAGATAACACTTTATTAACTAGTGCTTCTATTTCTTTAGGTGGATTGCCATGGTCAAAGGATGGTGTCATCATCTCTACATCACCTTTTATGACCGATAGTGTTGCATGTGCCGCACCATCATAAAGACGTTTGTCTGTAGGTGCTTTTAGTTTATCAAGGTTTTGAGTGTCTATAGAATCTAATAGGTTTATTAACGTTGCCCAGTCTTTTTCAGCCATAGGTAAACTATCAATTTTTTTTAAGTATTTATCTGTTGAAAGCTGCATTTCGGTTTGTGACAATAGAATATATTCAAAACTATTTCTTGACGATACTTTATAATTAATATAGGTCTTGTCATTAAAACCATTTGCGGCTTTATTTCCCATAATAATGGGTCTTGCTGAATTTTCAACGACAGATTTAGTTGCTTCAATTATAACTTTATCATCTGCCATAAGACTGAGTTTGTTGTCTTTTAAAGTGTATGTTTCTACTTTTATTAGGGTTTTGAAAAAATGATTTTCAGTAGAACCTATTTCTCCATGACATAATTTTTTTGATGCAGCAATAGGGCCAAAAGAGAGATTATCTCCTTCTAAGGTATATGTTCCAAAATATGTATTACAGCCACCAAAACCAGAGAACCTATTGGTTTCCTTATCAAATGTTATGGTAAGTTGAAATTGCTCTGCGTTTTTTTCACCTAATTGCATAACATCATAGCTTCCAGATTCTAAAGTTTGAAGACTTTTACTTTCAACAGACTCCTTTGCAGAGTCACACGTAGAAGGTGTCGTTACTAATAGTACAATTATGCTAAATATAAATTTCATAGAACAGGTTGTTTAATGTGTAAGTTACACATTTAATGCCAAAGTTTTAAGACAACATCATTATTGCCTTTTTTAAGGCAGAAATAAAGGTGTCAATCTCTTCTTTAGTATTATAGAACATGAAAGAAGCTCTTACTGTACCTGGAATTTTATAGTAATCCATAATGGGTTGCGCACAGTGGTGACCAGTGCGCACAGCTATTCCCATTTTGTCTAAAATAGTACCGATATCGTAGGGATGGATAGTGCCAACATTAAATGAAATAACGGAAGTTTTATTTTTGGCAGTTCCATAAATTTTCAAACTTTCAATTTGAAGTAGTTGTTTGGTAGCATACTCTAAAAGTTCATGTTCATATTCGGCAATAACATTAAAACCAATACGATTCATGTAATCTAAAGCAGCACCAAAAGCGATGCCTCCACAAATGTTTGGAGTACCAGCTTCAAACTTATGAGGTAAATCAGCATAAGTGGTTTTTTCAAAAGTAACCTCTGCAATCATTTCACCTCCTCCTTGATAAGGAGGTAATTTCTTTAGCCATTCTTCTTTACCATAAAGCATTCCAACTCCAGTGGGACCACACATTTTGTGCGCAGAACAGACATAAAAATCAACATCTAATTTTTGAACATCTGGTTTTATATGCGGACAAGATTGCGCACCATCAACTAAAACAGCGGCTCCAACCTTGTGCGCTTTTTCTATTATAGATTCAATAGGATTTATAGTACCTAAAGCATTAGAAATATGATTTACAAAAACCAGTTTTGTGTTTTTATTTAAAAGTGAATCAAATTCAGAAAGCATTAATTCACCGTTTTCATTCATTGGAATCACTTTCAGTATAGCACCTGTGCGTTCACAGAGCATTTGCCATGGTACTATATTGCTATGGTGTTCTAAAGCCGAAACAACGATTTCGTCTCCTTTTTTTAAAAGTGAAGAAAACCCATTAGCAACCAAATTGATACCATGCGTTGTACCAGACGTGAAAATAACTTCGTAAGAATGCTCAGCGTTAAAATGCTTTTGGATTTTTAGTCGTGCTTGCTCGTAGGCATCAGTCGCTTCTTGACTTAAGCTATGAACACCTCTATGGATATTGGCATTATAGTTACTGTAATAATCTACAATAACATCAATAACTTGCTGTGGTGTTTGTGAGGTTGCGGCATTATCAAAATAAATCAAAGGTTTTCCGTTAACCTTGCGGTTAAGGATAGGGAAATCTTTTCTTATTTCACTTACGTTTAACATTAGTTATTAATTATTGATTCAATATTAACTAAAATGTTAAGATAGCCGCCAAAAGTACTCGCTTTGTTGTTTTTTACATCAATAACGCTAGGTATGCCATAATCTAAGAGAAATTCAATATTAAAATGATTTAAAAAATCTGAACCAAAACCACCACTTAGGCCTATATTAGAATCTTTATAGAGGCCTGAAAAGTCTGTCTCATCAGATCTTTTCTTTGCTTCTGAAATGAAAGTTAATCTAGGACCTATAAGAAAATAGAGGCCTGTTCCATAAGACTCATTAACATCATATTTTAAAAGTAATTGAATATTGAATTTGTTCACGTTTATCTTACCTGTGAATTCAAAAGTATCACTATCGTCAGAGCTATAACCATTTTCTACAGACTTACCAAAGAAGGCATTGAGTTGTAAGCCAAAGCTTTCATTAATTTTTTTGCTACCGAAAATACCAATGTTAAAAGCTGTTAAACCACCTTTATTGCGTAAATCACCATCAATTGAAGTTTTATATAGGTTAGAACCCAATAAGGCTCCATAAGAAAAGTCTTGCGACTGAACCAATAATGAAATTAAAAGAAATGCTAGAAGAAATAATTTTTTCATATTAGTGATTGGTTTTGATTCTAAAATATCCTTTTAAATTTAATTACAAATCAAACCCAATATTAACACCAAGTTTATTAGCAATAATCTTAGTAATTCTACTCTTAATTTCAGGAATTTTCACTGAATCCAAAACATTATTACTAAACGCAAACATTAATAAAGCTCTCGCTTCTTTTTCTGGAATACCACGAGAACGTAAATAGAACATGGCACTTTCATCTAATTGCCCAATCGTACAACCGTGAGAACATTTTACATCATCGGCAAAAATTTCGAGTTGAGGTTTGGTGTTGATGCTTGCTTTATCACTTATTAGAATGTTGTTATTAGCTTGAAAAGCATTTGTTTTCTGTGCTTCCTTTTCTACAATAACCTTTCCGTTAAAAACACCTGTAGAGCTATCATCAAAAATACCTTTGTAATCTTGATGGCTTTCGCAATTAGGCTCAATATGATGCACTAATGTGTTATGATCGACGTGTTGTTTGTTTCCAATTATGGTGATGCCTTTCATGGTAGAATCAATACGCTCGCCATTTTGGTAAAAGTTCAGGTTGTTTCTTATAAGTTTACCACCAAATGAAAATGTGTGCACTTTTGCTAAACTTTCTTGTTTCTGATTTATGAATGTGTTGTCAATTAAAGACGCATTTTCATTATCATTCTGAATTTTGTAGTAATCTACAATAGCACGTTTGTTTGCAAAAATTTCTGTAACACTATTGGTTAAAACCGGATTATCGGTTAAACTCTGATGGCGTTCAATAATCTGCACATGAGAGTTCTCATCTACAACCACCAAATTTCTTGGTTGAAGCATTAAAGCGGCTTCATTACCTGTAGAAAAGTGAATGATTTGTATTGGCTTTTGTACCAATTTGTTTTTTGGAATATGGATATACGCACCTTCTGCAGAAAACGCAGTGTTTAAAGATGATAAACCATCTTTAGTAGCAATTTTATTGAAATAGTTTTCAATAATTAAGCGGTATTTAGGTTTGCTAAGTGCAGAAGACATTAGGCATACATCAATACCGTCATGTGTTGTTTGCGATAGATGAGATGCATATTTACCGTCGATGAAAATAATTTTATAGGCATCAATATCGTGAATGAAATATTTTTTTACATCCTTGAACTCTATTTCATTTTCATGTTTAGGGAAAACACTATAATCATGCTTTAAAACTGAATTTAGCGAGGTATATTTCCAAGCCTCTTCTTTTTTAGTTGGAAACCCTTTAGTTTCAAAAGTTTTTATAGCTTCAGTTCTAATATCATGTACTGATGAGTGCACATCTACTGTGTCCTCAAAAGCCATAAATGATGATACTAATTTTTCTTTTAATTCCATTTTAATCAGTTGTTAGTCGTAAGTTTTTAGTCGTTAGTTGCACATTGCAAACTGAGACTGAAAACTGTTTACTAATTTAAGCGTTCACTTCTTCCTTAATCCAATCGTAACCTTTAGCTTCTAACTCGTGTGCTAATGCTGCGGTTCCGGATTTTACAATTTTTCCGTTGTGCAAAACATGTACATAATCTGGTACTATATAGTCTAATAATCTTTGATAATGTGTAATCACTATAACAGCATTATCTTTAGACTTTAATTTGTTTACACCATTTGCCACAATTCTTAAGGCATCAATATCTAGTCCAGAATCCGTTTCATCAAGGATAGCTAATTTTGGTTCTAGCATAGCCATTTGAAAAATCTCGTTACGTTTCTTTTCACCTCCAGAAAACCCTTCGTTTAATGAACGTGATAAGAACTTACGGTCAATCTCTAACATTTCAGATTTTTCACGAATTAATTTCAGCATCTCGTTAGCAGGCATATCTTCTAGACCTTTTGCTTTACGAGTTTCGTTTATAGCTGTTTTCATAAAGTTAGTGACACTAACTCCAGGAATTTCTACAGGGTATTGAAATGATAAAAACACACCTTTATGAGCGCGTTCCTCCGCAGCTAATTCTTCAATATCTTCATCGTTGAGCAAAATATTGCCCTCAGTAACTTCATATTCTTCTTTACCAGCAATTACTGAAGCTAATGTACTTTTACCAGAACCATTTGGTCCCATTATAGCATGTACTTCGCCAGCTTTTACCTCAAGGTTAATGCCTTTTAAAATTGCTTTATCTTCTACGCTTGCGTGTAAGTTGTTTATCTTTAACATGGTCTTAGTTTGATAATTTTATAACGTCGTCTTTTTCTGGGTCAGGTGCTTCCACCTTCAATATATCTTTTATTTCTACTCTGTATTTCCAGCCTTCTTCTCCTTCTGGTTTTTCAAATTTTCTGACTCTAACAGTTACTGGAACCATATCTGTGTCTTCCTTTTTATGAGGTTTTACTTGCTCATCAAGTTTGTGCATGTTTTCATCTATAACAACTCCATAGATTTCGTTTGGTGTTTGTAAAACCGCTGCATCTGCATAATAAACAAACTCACCTTTCATTGTTATTAAACCATCGTTTGGGTTGTATGATTTTGCTCTGTTTTCTTCTAAGTCAACAACTTGTTTAGTTTCGTTTTTACAGCTTAATAAGCATATAAATACGGCTATTAATAGGCTAATTTTTTTCATTTTAACGAATTTATCCAACTGATCCTTCTAGGCTTATTTCTAATAATTTTTGAGCTTCAACTGCAAATTCCATAGGTAATTTATTTAACACCTCTTTGCTGAAACCATTCACTATTAAAGCAATAGCTTTTTCCGTGTCTATTCCACGTTGGTTACAATAAAAGATTTGATCTTCACCAATTTTACTAGTTGTAGCTTCGTGCTCTATTTGAGCTGTTTTGTTTTTGGCTTCAATATAAGGGAAGGTATGTGCGCCACACTCATTACCCATTAGTAAACTGTCGCATTGCGAAAAGTTACGCGCATTGTCTGCACGAGAACTTATCTGCACTAAACCTCTATAAGAATTTTGTGATTTACCAGCAGAAATACCTTTAGATATAATGGTTGATTTAGTGTTTTTACCTAAGTGAATCATTTTAGTACCAGTATCTGCTTGCTGATAATTATTAGTTACAGCAATTGAGTAAAATTCACCTACGGAATTATCGCCTTTTAATACACAAGACGGATATTTCCAAGTTACAGCAGAACCAGTTTCAACTTGAGTCCAAGAGATTTTTGCGTTTTTCTCACAAAGCCCTCTTTTAGTTACAAAATTGTAAACACCACCTTTACCTTCAGCATTACCAGGATACCAGTTTTGTACTGTAGAATATTTAATTTCAGCATCATCCATTGCAATTAACTCAACAACTGCTGCGTGCAATTGGTTTTCATCTCTACTAGGAGCTGTACAGCCTTCTAGGTAACTTACATAACTGCCTTCGTCGGCAATGACTAGAGTTCTTTCAAACTGTCCTGTACCTGCCTGGTTAATTCTAAAATAAGTTGAAAGTTCCATTGGACAGCGTACTCCTTTAGGAATGTAGCAGAAACTACCATCACTAAATACTGCCGAATTTAAGGCTGCGTAAAAATTGTCTTTTTGAGGCACTACAGTACCAATATATTTCTTTACTAATTCTGGATGTTCTTTTATGGCTTCAGAGATGCTCATAAAGATGATTCCTTTTTCAGCTAAAGTTTTTTTGAAAGTTGTAGCAACCGAAACCGAATCTACAACAACATCCATCGCTACACCAGCAAGTTTCTTTTGCTCATCTAAAGAAATGCCTAGTTTTTCAAAAGTAGCTAAGAGTTCAGGGTCAACTTCATCTAAACTATCATATTTAGGTTTGCTATTTGGTGCCGAATAATAAGAAATGGCTTGAAAATCTGGTTTTTTGTAATGCACATTTGCCCATTCTGGCTCTATCATTTCTTTCCACGACTTAAAAGCTTCAAGTCTCCATTCTGTCATCCATTCTGGCTCTTCTTTTTTCTTAGAAATGGCTCTTACAATATCTTCATTTAGACCAACAGGGAATGTTTCAGATTCTATATCTGTATAAAAACCGTACTCATATTCCTTGGTTTTTAATTCTTCTCTTAAGTCATCTTCTGTGTACTTACTCATATTCCGAGTTTAAAATTTTATAAGTCTTCCCTTGGGAAAAATTTTGATGGGTTTATAGCGAAAATGATTCACCGCAACCACAAGTTCTATTAGCATTTGGGTTATTAAACACAAAGCCCGTTCCATTTAATCCACCAGAATATTCTAAAGTAGTACCAATGAGGTATAGGAAACTTTTTTTATCAACGATAATCTTAACTCCGTTATCTTCAAAAACTTTGTCTCCCTCTAACTGTTCTTTGTCAAATTTTAAATCATAAGATAAGCCAGAGCACCCACCACTTTTAACACCAACTCTAATGTAGTCATTGTTAGGGTTGTAGCCGTCGTCAGTCATTAATTCAACGACTTTCTTTTTAGCTGTTTCAGAAACTTTTATCATATTCTTATGTAGATTTACTCTAAATAGAGTGCAAAGATACGATATATGTCTCTTTAAACCATACAACCTAACATTATATTAGGATATAGGTTTATAGAATTTATGAATTTAGTTTTCTTATGTTACCTTGGTATAGACTTCATAGTTTAAAGCCCACTGAATAGTATATTGACCTGTATCTATTTTCTTGAAGTTTAGTGTTTTTGTTATTTCTTTTTTGATAGCTGTATAGTCCGCCTTATCTATACCAAACATTAGCTTTAAATATTTTATTGAAGTGTCTTTGGATTCTGATAAAATCCAAGGAAATTCAATAAATTTAGATGGAGATGATTTAAGGGATTCTGTTTCATAAGTTTTAGAAAATGCGTCATCCATAAAAATCCCTTTATGGCCTAAGGAATTGTTTTTGTCCACAAAAGTGTTTAAGAAATAGTCTACTTGTGTACCCTCTTTGACATCAGCTATTACTAGCTTGCCCTTATTTTTGAGTACGCGAGAGGCTTCGTTCATAAATTTTTTTCGGTCAGATTCTACAACGTGATGAAAAGCAGCACACGTAAAAATTACATCTACGGAATTATCGCCTAAAGGTAATGAAGACCAACTACAAACTATGGAATTACCCAGTTTTGCAAAGACTTCAGAGGTTTCTAGCGGAAAAAGTTTAACCTTCGTTTTTATATATCTAGCCAAGTAATTGCCACCCGAAGGAATATCTACAACAGTCATGTTATCTTTTAAAACAACTTGACTTAAAAGATTATTAAACTCTAAATCTCTAGCAGATGGTATAAGTTGCATTGCTGCGTGATAATCATCACCACGTTGGTTAAAAATTGCAGCGTAGTCTATGTTTTCGTCATCAAATAAGTTCATGCCTTAAAATTAGCTAAAAATGTAGTAATTTTAACAATAAGCAAGAAAACCTTTATGGCTGTTTTAGAACACATTAGATATTATATTTTTTGGTTTTTAGATTTTTTTAAAAAGTACCCTATTAGAAAACATTATAATGAGATTAAGTTTATAAATGAAAATCCGACGCACCAGAACACCAAAATTTTACAGCAAAAAAATCTTCAGAATTTAATAGAGCATGCTTGTAAAACCACACCATTTTATGCTAATATAAAAGGTGAGGATTTGATGAATTTTCCAATCATTAACAAAAATTTGATTTTAAATAATTTCGATGATTTTATGTCGAAAAACTTCGAAATTAAGCATCTCATTAAACACACTACTAGTGGCTCTACTGGTGTTCCTTTTGAAATTTACAAGGATAAAAATAAAGTAAGTAGAAACTCTGCGGATGTTATTTATTTTTCTGAATTAGCTGATTATAAGTTGGGTAATCAATTGATTTACATAAGGCTGTGGGTGAAAAAGTTTATGAAACATAAATTTCTGTTATTTTTTCAGAATGTTATTCCTCATAATATTTTAGAAAATTCAAGAATTGAAATTATTAGATTTTTGGATATGCTTAGAAATAGAGCATCTAAAAAAGTCTTATTAGTTTATCCCTCTTACTTAGAAGAGGTTTGTAGAGTTTTAGATACCACTGAAAATGTCAATCTTAATTTTAATGTGAAATCCATTATTACTACTTCTGAGAAACTAAATAAATATGAAAAAGAGCGTGCCCAGCATTTTTTTAAATGCCCAATTTATGAGCGATACTCTAACATGGAAAATGGCATACTAGCACAAAATACTAATAATACAAAAGAAGGATATAAGATTAATCACGCAAGTTATTTTGTTGAAGTATTGGATGTCAATACAAACAATCATGTGCAAAATGGTGAAATAGGAAAAATTGTGATTACAGACTTGTTTAATTATGCAACTCCAATGATTAGATACGATACAGGTGATCTTGGGAGGTATGATAAGGAAGAAAACAGACATGCATTTTTTTCAGAAATTTTTGGGCGGAGAATGGATGCTGTGTATAATACAAAAGGGGCTTTTGTATCACCTCATATTTTTTACAAGATTTCTCATTTTTCTAAACTGAAACAATTCCAATTTATACAAAACAGTAAATCTGAATATACCTTTAAATTAAATGCGAACAAAAAAAACACCGATGAACAAGCTATTATAAATCACTTTCAGCCTTTTTTAGGGGAGGATGCTAAATTCAATTTTGTGTATGTTAACGAAATTGCACTATTAGATTCCGGAAAATTTAAGAAGGTGGTAAATTTAATGTCTCATTAAATTCAAAGATTAATACTCAAGGCTCTTAATTTTAAATGGTATAATTTCCTGAGTGTCGTTTGCATATGTTTGTTGGTTAGAGTTTCCTCTCTAAAATTGCCTTGTGCATCAGTAGTTGCTACATGATTACAATGACAACAAGTTAACTCTACTGTATGGTCAGAATTAGTTTTTGATTTCACAAAATTATGACCAAATACGGCACAGGGCAATGCATTGTTAAAAGTAGGTTTCATAAATATCAGTAGTTTGGGATATTCAATATATACAAAACCATTAAAATTGACGTTTATACGACACATTTTTTGATTAAGTGTAATAATTTGAAAGAAAAATCTTTCTTTTTGTGCTTTTTATCGATTTTTTGAAAATAGAATTTTAATTCTGAAACTGAGGATTATTAATGAAAGAAGGGTCAGAGAGTGATAGTAAAAAGGCTTTTAAATCTGCCTTTTCTTGAGCAGTTAGTTGTACTCCACCTTGATTTACTTTTTTCATTAAAGGATCGATGGTTGATGAATTTTGTAAGCCTTCGCTATAATGATTTATAACGTCATCTAAGGTTGCAAATCTCCCATCGTGCATATATGGAGCTGTGTAAGCTAGATTTCGTAAAGATGGAGTTCGAAATTTACCGTTATCATTCGGGTCTCCTGTAACAACTCCTAAGCCTAAATCAAAAAAATCACTGTCTAAGCCATTATTATGAAAATCATTATCTGTCCATAAAGGGTTGTTTGGATTACCATGGCAATGAAAACAATCTCCTTTATCCTCTCTCATAAAAATATCAAGGCCATTCAATTCTTGTTGGGTTAGTGTAGCTTGTCCTAAGGAGTACCTGTCAAATTTAGAATTGGCAGAAATTAAAGTGCGCTCAAATTGGGCAATAGCTTTGGTTGTTAATTCTTTGGTTATAGTAGAAGAGTTAAATGCTAACTGAAATAATTCAGGATACTCTGGATGAGCTTCTAAACGTGCAATGACATCATCCCAATTGGTATGTAGTTCAATGGGATTTGTAACAGGTCCTTCTATTTGTCTTTCTAAGCTTAGTTCTCTTCCGTTCCAAGTGAAACGTTCATTATAATTCCAAGCTAAATTGAATAGTGGCATAGAATTCCGAAAGCCAGGAACACCATCTACACCAATGCTGGTTGGAACATTGTCTGAAAATGCATTTTGTGGCGAATGACATGATACACAGGATTGTGAACCATCAGATGAAAGAATGCCATCAAAAAAAAGTTTTTTCCCTAGGGCTACACCTTCAACGGTCTGTGGATTGTCATTTGGAATTATAGGAGCAATAATGTTATTAGAAAAAATATCAGGGACCTCTAATGGCATTGGAGTAGGCTGATAACCAGAATCATCACTAGCACAACTTAGATAAAGTGCTGTGATAACGATTAAATATAGTGCTCTGGTTTTCATAATGCTCTTAGGTTATTGCGTTACTTCTCCTAAAGTAAATACCGTTTGCCCATTGTCATACATCATTATTTGAGCTGCGGAATTAGGCATTAACATTTGGTTTAAAACATTTAAATCCCAAGAATTAGGGTTCTTAAACCACTCTGCTAAATTAGCTTTCACTTCTATTTCAACATCATTAGCAATGGTTAAAGCACCTAAATTTACAGTAAAAAATGTGTCTTGAGGAAATGTAGGATTCATTCCTGGATTATCAACGGCTCTTATGGCATGGTAGTTAAAGCTTTGCTCATTAGAATTTGCGTCTAAATATTTGCCATCAAATTGCATATAATGATAACCACCACCCATCATTTCAGGAACATTAAAAGAGGCAGTATTTAAGTCTAAATAATTTTCAGCATTATCTTCGTTATCAAAACCAAAGGTGAAAGACACATTAGTGTAACTACCTGTTGGTATTTGACTGTTTAATGTAAAACTTAATCCGTCGGAGTTAGTAACATCTACAAGATTGTAATTATCGAGTTCAATGATTTCGTTATTTGTTGTCGTCAAAGTAATATCAGAAATAAGATAACGTAATCGCTCAATACTTAGCGTTTCGCCATTTTCATTTATAAACTGTATAATATTAAAATCTGCGTTTGTGACGGATTGACCATCCCAGTTATGTGTAAATTTAAAAGTAACTGTTGCATTTGGCTCAATATTATCATCATTGTCTTCGCTGCAGGATGTAAAATTCAAGATTGTAACAATGAAGAGCATAACAACATTGCCTACTATAATTCTATTGTGTTTTTGAATGTTTAATTTCATGTTTAATCGATTTTCACAATTAGTACATCTGTAAAACCTTTATTTTCAATAATGTCTCCATCACTACTAGTGCTATCTCCAACGGCTATAATGGAACCATCATTTAGTTCGGCAACTCCATAAGAAAAGTCAATATTTGAGCCTCCGATTGTGGTTTCCCAAATTAAATTTCCTGATGTGTCCACTTTAAGTATCCAAGCATCATTCTGACCTTTATTTTCATCCACATCAATATCATTACTGCGAGAACTTCCTGATAGTATAAAACCACTATTTTGTGATTTTACCATGGCACGAGATACATCAAAGTTAGTTCCACCAATAGTTTTTTCCCACAACAGATTTCCGTTAGGTGTAATTTTTATTAACCATAAATCGGCAGCACCTTTGTTGGAAGTAACATTAATATCATTGCTTCTGGTATCTCCAGCAATTAAGTAATTACCATCTTCAGTTTTTACAATTGCTCTAGCTTCATCAATTTGGCTACCACCAAAGGATTTTTCCCAAACCAAATCACCTGTTGTGGAAATTCTAATCACCCAAAAATCATAAGTGCCAATGTTTGCAGAAATATCGGTATCATCACTATCAGAACTGCCCACTATTATAAAACCATTATCTTCGGTTTCTACAATACCATTAGGTGTGTCCGTGAAGTTTCCACCAAAATACCTGCTCCACATTAACTCACCTGAAGGATTTAACTTTATAGCCCAATAATTTCCACCTGCGTGTCTGTTGGCCGTTCTAGAAGAATTGCCTTCTCCACCAGATGCTGTAACGTCCAGAATACCAGTTATTAAATAGCCTTGGTCGTTAGTTTGGATAACGGAAATTCCAGAGTCTGCTCCTTGATAACCAAACGATTTTTGCCATAAAATATTGCCATTAGTATTTAGCTTTGCTAGCCAAAAATCTTGTAATCCTGCATTGTTGAAAACATCACCATCATCACTAAAACTGTATCCTAAAATTGCATAGCCACCATCTAAGGTTTGTATAATGCTACTGCCTCTATCATCAGCAGATCCACCATAAGTTTTTTGCCACTGAAGTTCGTCTAAGGCATTAAATTTAAGGAGCCAATAATCAAAGCTTTCATCTTGTTTATCTGTAATGTCACCATCATTACTTTGAGTGAATCCTAAAATAGCATAACCACCATCTAATGTTGCAACAATAGATTGACCACTGTCATTTTTTTCACCTCCAAAGGTTTTAACAAAATTGACTACTCTTTGTTGAGAGCCACTAGATGAATCGTCTTTATTGCAGCTGAAAAAAAGAGTTGCAAAAAAAACACAACATAGATATTGAAAACTCAATAAACGCATATTATTCTGAAGGTCTAATAATATATAAACCACCATCTATATCACTAACTACGATATTTCCACTTTGAAAAAATGGGTAGATGTTCCAAGCTCCATTAAAAGCAGTATTGTCATTAGGTATATACGTGTCTATAAACCTAGATTCTGTCATTATACCAGCATCAATATTACTGATGTCAATGGCTCTTACTCCTGCAGTATAATTTGCAACATAAAACGTGTTGCCAACAACATAGCCGTTATGGTCAATGGCAGCTGTAGGGCCAAGATATTCCATGTGAAATACTGGGTTATCTAAATCGCTAAAGTCGAAAACTATAGTTCTGGAGTTAATACCAAAGTTTATTTCATCAACCTCGTCACCTAGTAAAAAGTATTCCATGTTTTCTGTAAACCACCCTTGGTGCGTATAGCCTATGTTGTTGTAGTTAATAGTTGAAATTTGAACAGGGTTATTCTTATCTGTGACATCTACAATAACCACTTCGTTTTCATTACTTCCTATCAGGATTTCCTTTCCAGTGTGGTCTGCATCAGGACCGTTATAAGTTACAACCTGAGCATCGTGTGAGTAGGCATCATCAGCATAGCCTCCGGCAGCAGTTGGCGACGTAGGATTTTGGATATTTACAAAATGAGGTCCTCCACTATATGTTGTAGTTCCCACAGCATAAGCAAATCCGCTATCTTCATTGATTACAATATTATGAGCACTACCAAACTCTGTGTAGGTGACATCTGCAGTAAAAGTTTCAGGAGGGTTTTCTACGTTTCTTAAACGTGTTAAATCAAAAACCTGCATGCCATGACCATTAGCTTCGCTTACAACAAATGCATGATTATTGTAAACTTTAATATCGCGCCAAGGGCTATTTGTTGTAGCTGTTGGTAATCTTCCTAAAAAAATAGGATTAGAAGCATCAGACATATCCACAAAAGCAGCACTTGTTGAAGTCCCTATCAGTGCATATTCTTTTCCTGTTTCAGGATCTGTCCAGCCCCAGGAATCATTCCCTACGGCACCTTCTCCTCCAAGTTCTTCAATTGAGATGTGGCTCATTAAGTCAAAACCATCACAAGGATGTCCGTTTGCAAAACCATTTTCGCAGGGAAAAGAAGAGTTATTAGAGTTGTTTTGGTTATTGTCGTCATTTGCGCAACAGCTCAGTAGTAGCGCTGTAACAAGCACTAAACACTTACAGGTAGTTAAACGTGCGTAGATGAGGTCTTTAAATTTCATATTCTTTTTTTTAGCAATTTACAGTAAAAATAATTTATGTAATAAAATGCTGCTTAAATAATGCTGTTAATACTACACTATTTTGAAAAAGGGTAATATTTTTGCATTATGATAGAAGATAAAAACCCAAAGCGTACTCCGCTAAGTGAATTAGGAGAGTTTAAACTCATTGAACATTTAACTGAGCATTTTGAGATTACTCAGAAATCTACCGTAAAAGGGATAGGAGATGATGCTGCAGTTTTGAATTTTGATAAAAAACAAATCGTTGTTACTACCGATTTATTGGTAGAAGGTGTACATTTTGATTTAAGCTACATGCCTTTGAAGCATTTAGGCTATAAGTCCATAATGGTAAACCTATCTGATGTGTATGCCATGAACGCTAAAGCAACACAAGTTACGGTTTCCCTTGCGGTTTCTAATCGATTTCCTTTAGAGGCATTAGAAGAATTATATGCTGGTATTACAACAGCTGCAAAACATTATAATATAGATGTAGTGGGTGGAGATACTACATCTTCAAACTCTGGCTTGATTATTTCTGTAACAGCTATTGGTGAAGTTAAAAAAGAGGATGCTGTTTTAAGGTCCGGAGCACAACCCAATGACTTAGTGGTAGTTTCAGGAGATTTAGGTGGCGCATATATGGGCTTACAAGTTTTAGAGCGCGAAAAGGAAGTCTTTAAAGTCAACCCAAATTCGCAACCAGATTTAACGATGTACTCATACATTATAGAGCGTCAGTTAAAGCCAGAAGCGCGTAAGGATATTATAGAGTTATTGGAAAAATTACAAGTAAAACCAACTAGTATGATTGATATAAGTGATGGTTTATCTTCTGAAGTCATTCATCTTTGTAAACAAAGCAAGGTTGGTGTTGATATTTATGAAAACAAAATTCCGTTAGATCCTCAAGTAATTACAACTTGTGAGGAATTCAATATAGATAGTACAACAATTGCTTTAAATGGAGGTGAAGATTATGAATTGCTCATGACAATTTCGCAAAATGATTATGAGAAAATTAAAGGTAATCCTAACTTAACTGTAATAGGTTACATTACAGAAGCAGAAAGAGGCATGCATTTAGTAACGCGTGCAGAAGAAAAAATTCCGATAATTGCTAAAGGCTGGAACGCTCTTAAAGATTAGTCATTAAGAGTTTTTGACTTTTTTCTAAGCGTTTATTGTGAATTCTGTTTAATACAGAATTAATTTCTTTAAATTTTGGAGTCAATGGAATAAATTTTCCATTACCGTCAATGGTCATTTCAGATTTGCAGTGTTTGCATTTGTACTCTTTAACATGATATGTTACAACTTTTGAAATTTTGTAATCATGTCCAAATAGCGAGCAGTAAACATTTTTCATTTAGCTTAGTAGTCTTGTTTAGAGATTATTCAGTTGGGAGAACTAAATATAGGAAAAACTACTTATTAACAGCTTATTAACAATCAATAAATCGACGAACTGATTGTTTTTTGCTTCAAACGCATCATGCGATTATTATAAATACGCTCTAAGGCTAAGTTTATTTCTTGATATTTTGGAGTTAACTCAGTGAGTTTACCATTACTATTTGTAGTCAATTGTTTTTTGCAACATTTACATGTATATTCCTTTACATGATTCGTTACTTTTTTAGTCATTTTGTAATTGTGACCAAAGAAATCACAATACAATTTAGTAGGCGTTAGAGAAGTATTTTTTTTCATATCGTTTAATTGGGACTATAAACTTAGAAAAAAAAGCCACATAAAACGTTTAAGGGAATTATTTTTCGATAAACTGTTTTAAAAAGTAAGATAATTCTGATTTATTTTCAATATGACTCATATGGCCTTCGGAAAATTCAACATATTCTATTGTTGTGTCTTTAATTTTACCAATGAGTTTTTCAGCATTAATGACGGAGTCTTTTTTTCCAATTATAATAAGCTTTTTACCTTTTAGATTTTTAAAAACCTCAAATCTATTTGGTCTCAATTTCATGCCTTCTTGGGCAGCAATGTAGCCTTGTGGTGGAGTTTGAAGGGCTAAATCCAATGCTTCATCAAATTCAGCTTTAAATTTTTCCTTGCTCTCAGGAGCAAATAGGTTTGCAAAAGACATTCTAACCAAATTCTCAAAATTGGTCTGAACCATTTTATTGGCACGTGTTCTTAAAAGCTTTCGTTCTTTATCATCAGCCTCAAAAGTTGAATTCATTAAACACAAGCCATCAAAAAAATGCGGTTGCTTTTCAGCTAAAGCTAAAGCCACATAACCTCCCATAGAATGGCCAATAAGCTTTGCTTTTTTAATGTTGAGGTGCTTTAAAACTGCAAAAACAGCTTCTGCCATAGCTTCCATAGTATGAATATAACCTATGCAACCTGTCTTTCCATGACCTAATAAATCTATAGCAATAACACAATGATTATCTGCGAATTGAGGTATTACATGTCTCCACATTTCTTTGCTTTCAAGAAACCCATGGAGTAAAACAATTGCAGAGCCACTTCCGTTTACTGTATATTCAATAGTACTGTTTTTGTAATCTAATGTCATAGTTACAAAGATATATTTTAAGGGAGTTTTATACCACGAATCATCACTAACATTTTAGTATATTTGACTTCATTCAATTTAAAATCAATTCTGCATGTTTTTTAAAAGATTGTTATCACTTGTATTTTTCCTTGTTACGATTTCTGTAAGTGCCCAAATTCAAGAAAAACAACTCGATAAATTAATCCAAGAAACCCTAACTACTTTTGATGTGCCTGGCATTTCAGTAGGAATTTTTAAAGATGGCGAAGTGGTTTATGCCAAGGGTCATGGAGTACGTTCGTTGACCAATAAAAAAGATATGAATGCTAATACCTTAGTTGGTGTGGCATCTAACAGTAAAGGATTTACCTGTTTTGCTTTAGCTATGATGATTGATGAAGGAAAGCTAAATTGGGATGATCCTGTGCGCAAACACATTCCAGAATTTCAGTTACACGATCCTTGGGTGACCGAAAACTTTACGGTTAGAGATTTGGTAACGCACAGAAGTGGCATGGGATTAGGAGCAGGTGATTTAATGTTTTTTCCTGAAGGCAATGATTTTAACGTTAACGATGTCATTAATAACGTAAAGTATCTAGAACCAGAAACCTCTTTTAGAAGCAAATTCGCGTACAATAATAATATGTTCATTATTGCTGGTGAAGTTTTAAAGCGTGTAAGTGGTTTGTCTTGGGAAGACTTTATTGAAACCAAGATTATGAAACCTGTTGGGATGGCAAGTTCTAAAGCATCCTATAACAGAGTTACAGATAAATCTAATATTATCGATGCACATACCAGAGCAGAAGGTAAGGTGATTCAGATTCCACACGATTGGAGTGAAACTGCTAATGCAGCTGGAGGCATTGTAAGCAATGTGCCAGATATGCTGACATGGGCAAAATTTTTAATGAATGATGCAGTGACCGAAAGTGGTGAACGTTTGTTGAGTGAAGCACAATTTCATGAGCTTTGGCAATTGCAAACTCCGCTTAAAGTAAGTGCAACCGATACTTATGATTCTAATTTTAGAGGTTATGGTTTAGGATGGTTTGTTACTGATGTAAAAGGCGGTCACAAACAAGTGTATCATACAGGTGGATTAATAGGAACGGTTACTCAGTTTACAATGATTCCAGATTTAGATTTAGCAATCGTTGTGCTGACGAACCAGATGAATGGTATGGCATTCAATACTATTACCAATACCATTAAAGATTCCTATTTAGGTTACGAGGATAGAAATTGGTTAGAAAATTATGGTAAACGTAATGCAGATTACTTAAAATATAACGACAGTTTAAAAGCTGAGGTTTATAGTAAGGTTAAAAAAGCAAAAACAAACGTTACCATTCCAGATCCAAACCAAATTGTAGGAACCTACACTGATGATTGGTTTGGAGATATTATCATTTCGCACGATGGTAAAACTTACAGTATTAGATGTAAACGCTCACCAAGATTGTTTGGAGAACTGCTACCATACAACGCAACCACTTTTGTTGTAAAATGGAATGACAGAAGTTACGATGCTGATGTGTTTATGCAATTTACCTTTAATGAAAAAGAGGAAGCGGTTGCTGCAACCATGAAATACATTGCGCCAATTACTGATTTCAGTTTCGATTTCCACGATTTAGAACTTATAAAGACCAACTAATGAGCGATACTAAAAAAATCTTTCTTTTTGGGTTTGCTTTATTTGCAGGCTTTTTTGGAGCTGGTAACTTAATTTTACCGCCTTATTTAGGATTTAATTCTGGCTCAGATTGGTGGTTAGTTGCTATTGGTTTTTTAGTGACCACTACGGTAATACCAATGCTATCCCTTTTTGGGCATGCTAAATTACAAGGAACCATGCTGGACTTTGGAAAAAAAGTATCCCATAAATTTAGTCTTATCTATTGCCTCGTCATGTTTCTTATTATTATTGTTCTGCCAGCACCACGTACAGCAGCAGTAACCCATGAGATGGCAATTGCACCACTATTTGGCACACCACCATTACTAACCAGTTGTATTTACTTTGGTTTGGTGCTCGTATTTGCATTAAATAGGTCTAAAGCTTTAAATCTTTTAGGTAAATATTTAACTCCTGTTATCGTCATCATGGTCCTTACCATAGTCGTTTTAGGATTAGTGTCACCTCCAGATCTTATGCGCATAAGTACTTATAATACACCAATTGTAGATGGCTTATTAGAAGGCTATCAAACGTATGATGCAATAGCTGGTATTGTTATGGGAGGAGTCATTATAATTTCACTGAATAAGGACAAATTAATTACACATGCAGAAAAGAAAAAAATAATTGCCAAATCTGGTTTTATTGCCATGTTTGGTCTGTTTATTATTTATGCCGGACTAATTGCTTTAGGTGCATTTTATAGTAACACCTTTTCGGCTGATATCACCAGAACAGATCTTTTATTAGGTTTATCACAAACGATGTTAGGAAATATTGGTGGTACTTTTGTTAGTGTATTGGTTGCTTTAGCGTGCTTTACAACAGCTGTAGCTATCGTTGTATCCTTAGGGGATTTCTTTAAATCTTTGTACGCACAAAGTGAAAAGGTTTATACCTATGTTGCCATTATCTGTTGTATTGTCGGAGTTATTATGGGCAGCTACGATGTTGGTTTTATCATTGACATTGCCATACCAGCTTTACTCTTTCTTTATCCTATTTCCATTTCCTTAATTTTATTGAATGTTTTACCAGATAAATGGGCATCACCAATGGTATTTAGGGCTGTGGTCGTTACTGCTTTTATATTTAGTATTCCAGATGTCCTCGGTTATTTTATGCCAAAAGAAAGCCTAAAGTCTGTAGTTGATGTTATTCCTTTGGCACAATACAGTTTAGGATGGGTATTACCAGCATTAGTGGCTTTTGTAATCACTTCTATTTTTCAACCTAAAATTGTAAAATAGGATGAAGTACATGGGAAGCAAGGCACGCTTTGCTAAAGATTTATTGCCTATAATTCTGAAAGACAGACAGCCTAACCAAACGTATCTCGAGCCGTTTGCAGGTGGTATGAATATGATAGACAAAGTTGGTGGCATTCGTATTGCCAACGACCAACACCAAGAACTTATGGCCATGTGGCAAGCCTTAATTAATGAAAATTGGGATCCACCACAATTGGTAACCGAAGAAGAATACAAGCATATAAAATACAACCAAGAAGAGTACCCAAAACACTTAGTAGGTTATGTTGGGTTTAATTCTTTTGGAGGCAAATGGTTTGCTGGTTACCGACGTGATAAAGAAGGCAAGCGCGATTATTGGGGAGAACACTATCGTAACATCACCAAACAAGTACCAAATTTAGATGGTGTTATTTTATCTTGCAAATCGTATTTAGAATTAGACATTCCAAAAAATAGTATTGTGTATTGCGATCCTCCTTATGCTTCTACAACTAAATATCGCGATGCTTTTAATCACGACCAATTTTGGGATTGGTGCAGACAACAAAGTAAAGCTGGTCATCAAGTTTTTATAAGTGAATATGATGCACCAGACGATTTTAAATGCATTTGGGAAAAAGGATCTAAAACTACCTTTTCTTGGCATGCTGAAAACCTATCGACCAAAGAAAGTGTGGAGCGGTTGTTTGTTTATAAAGAGTAATGATCTCCAATTTAAAAACACATTAAATTGTTATATAATTAACATTTTGTAAAAAGTTATACTAATTTTTACATTTCTAAGGAAATATTTAGCGTCACATATACATTTGTAGCCTAAAATAGACACATTATGTTAGTATATAAGTTTGGTGGCACATCTGTTGGTTCTGTAGTTAACATGAACCATGTAAAAGACATCATAAGTTCTACCGGAAAAAAAATTGTGGTACTTTCTGCAATGTCTGGAACAACTAATACTTTGGTAGAGATTTCGGAATTAATAAAAACAAACGAACTTACTAAGGCCAAAACCAACATTAACCAGTTGCATCAAACATATAAGGCTACAGTTACAGAGTTAATTCAACAAGAAACCTTACGCGAAGACGTCAGCACGTACGTTGCTTCAATTTTTGATGCTTTATTAGCATGTGTTAACCAACCACATTCCACATTGTTGCATAATACAATTGTGGCCAATGGTGAGTTGTTATCTACGTTTATGTTTAGCAGATTATTACAGCAAGAAGGTTTTAATGCAAGGCTTTTGCCTGCCTTAGATTTTATGCGAATTGATAGCAATAACGAACCTGATAATTTCTACATCAAGCAAAATCTAAATCGATTAATTGATACTTCTGAAGAAGCCGATATTTATATCACACAAGGTTTTATTTGTCTTGATGCTGAAGGCCAAATCACCAACCTACAACGTGGTGGCAGTGATTACACAGCAACCATTATTGGTGCAGCTATTGAAGCCGATGAGGTACAAATCTGGACAGACATTGACGGATTCCACAACAACGATCCACGTTTTGTTCAAGATACTACAGCCTTATCGCATTTGTCTTACGATGAAGCTGCGGAGTTAGCCTATTTTGGTGCTAAAATTTTACATCCACAAACGGTAATGCCAGTGCGTAGTTTAGATATTCCGTTACGCTTAAAAAATACCATGGCACCAGAAGCGCATGGCACGTTAATTACCAACCAAATTCATGGTGAAGGTATTAAAGCCATTGCCGCAAAAGATGGTATTACAGCTATTAAAATAAAGTCGGTACGTATGCTATTAGCACACGGCTTTTTAAAGAAAGTCTTTGAGGTTTTTGAAAAATACGAAACCTCTATAGATATGATTACCACGTCTGAAATCGCTGTGTCCTTAACCATAGACGACGTTACCCATTTAGAAGCCATCACAGAAGAACTTGAAAAATTCGCCACAGTAGAAATCGACGATTATATGAGTATTGTTTGTCTTGTTGGTAACCAAATCATTTACCATCCAGACACGCCAGAACTCTTCCAAGTATTACAAGATGTTAATGTACGTATGATTGCTTATGGTGGTAGTAACAACAATATTTCACTGTTGGTAAATACAAGCGATAAGTTGGAAACTTTGCAGAAGTTACAGCGTTATGTTTTTGAGGAGAGTGTTGTTGTGGGAGTTTAGGCATTAAGTTTGTATGCAATTTGTGCAAAATTTGGCTTCGATGTTTAAAGGTTGATAACAATTTTGGCATGTTGTATAGACATTACCCTCCATATCATAAAATTCTTCTGGGTCAATTTCTTCCCATTCTGTGTAGTAAAACCATTCATATTTTGTATTAAACTTGTTTATTTCTTCCTGCCATTTTAATCCTAAATTTTCAATATAAGCTTTGGCCTCTTCTGTCGTGTGACAGTAGTAGTCGCCATCGTTAAATATATATCCACGATTTATTCCTTTACCATCAGTGGAACTTTTTCTAGCGAATTTTTTCATTTGATTCCATTTATTCAAATATAAAGAAATGATACTTATTGTATGTTGAATACCGCATACAATAAGTATAGTTTTGGTTAATGATAAATCAATTCATACTTAAAGAATTTGGTAATCGAGTTCGGTATTTAAGAACTCAGGCAGGACTAAGCCAAGAGAAGTTATCTTTTTTAACAGGTTTTCATAGGACATATATTGGAATGATTGAGCGTGGTGAGCGCAACATTTCACTTACTAATATTTTAGTATTTGCCAAAGCTTTTGAAATGGATATTTCTGAATTACTTGATTTTAATTCTCAAAACCCAAATCTTGATTTCAATGATTATCAATTAAAAAATGAACTATGAAAATAGAAAATGTTAGACAATTCATAAGAGAAAAAGCTATTGAGTTCGGAGCTAAACCTGATAATGAGCACAATAAGCCATATATAGAGAGGAATAATACTAAACCAGATACTCTGAAGGATAATGGAGCTTTCTTTGGATTCATCCATTCTGAAGAAGAAGCTTCAGGGCCCTTCCACGATTTTTCATTTACGATTTTTCCAAGTGAAAATGATAAACCTTGGTTAGTTTGTTTAGGTATTGGCTCTAGTGGATTTAAAAATGATTATGAAGTTGCCACTTATCCAGGACTTAGAAGATTGTTTTCAAAACTCACAAATGACAGAGGGTTTTGTAAATCAGACTTTTCTGATATTGAAACTAGCTTACCAAAAAGCATCACTAATAACTCAGACTTACAACATTTAAAAAATACTATCAAAACATACACAAAAGTTCTGCCAGCATGTCAAATAGTTGATGATCCTGAAAGCACAAAGGGTAAAGAAATAATTTCAGCATTTATTGCAGGTTATGCTAAATTAAGAGAATGGCCGACTAATAAAAGTCATAGAAAAGCCATTTCCGATGCTTTGGAACCTTTTATAAAAGATGAAAGTATAGATGATGAGCTAGAAATAAGAAATCTTCTTGACAAGAGAAAGTTTTTAGTTTTGCAAGGTCCTCCAGGAACAGGAAAAACAAGAATGGCAAAAAAGGTTGCTGATGAATTTGATGCTAAAACATTTTTTATCCAATTTCATGCTGAAACAGCTTTTTCCGACTTCATATACGGCATTCGACCAGATATTGATAATAAACAATTAAGCTATCACAAAACCGAGGGAATATTTACACAAGCCTTAAAATATGCGATAGATAATCACAATGAAAGAGTTGTTTTAATTATAGATGAAATTAATAGAGCTAATCTTTCAAATGTTTTAGGTCCAATTTTTTATTTATTTGAATATAAAATGGAGGAATCTGATGTTGAAATAGAAATTTCACCTAATTTTAAAATTAAGAAGTTACCAGAAAATTTTTATGTAATTGCTACAATGAATACTGCTGATAGAAGTTTAGCAGTTGTAGATTTCGCTTTGAGAAGAAGATTTGCATGGTATTCATTCAAACCAAAACCTATAAACTCAAGAAATTTCCACAAAGAAGACTTTGCAAAAATTCAAGAAATCTTTAATTGGTATTCATCTAGTGGTGAACTTTCTTTACAGCCAGGTCAAGGATATTTTAGTGCTGAAAGTGATAAGGAGATGGAAAATCGAATTAGATACGAAATATTTCCATTGATAAAAGAATACTTGCAGGAAGGTCTATTGAAAAACGCAAAAGAAGAGTTCAACAATTACTTTGCTTCTCGAATAAACCAATCATTATTTGAATGATTAATAATATGGATGTATTCTGTGAAATACCTTGCCTGACTGAATATTCGAAGAAATTTAGCGGAATTGTTTTACAAAAAAAGTGGTTTAAGTCGGCGGATAAAAGAATTATTGGGCAATATCTCCAAAAGTTTATAACCTATAATGCTAAGCAGTTTGATTTTCTTGGAGTACAGCCATTTATAGTTGGAAGTGACCAAAATGTATCAATCGCTTTTCGTACTTCTAGTTTTATTGGCTCTATACCTTTAAGAGCATCTGATACTGGTAAACAAATTGGTGATTTTGTAGTTACGCCAAGATTTTCTGGCCAAAATCGTTACGAAGATTATATTGAAATACTAGACCTTTTAGACTCCGAAATAAATCCTCAGATTATAGATAGTCTTCCACTAGCTTCAGGGAAAAATTTTCGTCCACCATTGTATCTTGAGGCTGTTAAATATGTAAAGGCATTAGAAGGTTTGATTAGGTTGAATTGGAGAAAATTTGACAATGTTGAAAAAACTACACAAGAACCCTCAGGTCAAGTTAATTGGAAAAAATACTTCAATCTAGAATATAAAGTTGAAAATCGATTGAAGTTCCCTGTTCGAAAAAACATTTTAAGTGAATATCATTCAGAATATTCTGAGATACGATATGTATTTGATATATGTAAAAAGGAACTACTATCAGCAAACACTCCACTAAGGATAAAGACTACCTTTAGGAGTAGGCTTAATTTTATTGAAGAGAAATTGTATTATCATAAACCAGTACAAACCACTAATATATCTTTCAAGTATTCGGATAATCCAATTGTTACTAATTGTAAAAAACAGGCAAATAAAATATTAAATTTCAGTCTTACAGATGGTACAGCTTGGAAAGTTGATTTTTCTGAAGTTTTCGAAAAATTTGTACAACATATTTTTAAACAGGTTACTAAAGAGGTTGGTGGACAGCTTTATACAAATTACAAATTCCAAGCCAGAACAAATAAGTTTTACGCATGGGAGCTTAAACATATTGAACCGGACGCTATTTATCAAAAAAGGAATTTAATCGTATTTATTGATGCTAAATACAAGTCTAATCTATACAATAAATTTGGCATTAGTGAACAACTTAAAGATGACCATCGTCATGACTTACATCAAATTATGTCCTATTCATCTTTCGATAAAACAAGTTCAAAGAACGGATTTCTTTGTTATCCGTCTGAAACTTTGGAATCAAAAACTATTAAATTTCAGAACGGAATAAATGAAGTGACTAATGCAATAACAATTATTGGAATTCCATTAAAAAAAGAAAACATTCATGAAATTAAAATCCACTTAATTAACGAAATTAATAGGATAGCAAAATTACCTTCTAACTAAGATTTATTCATCAATTCCTCAATCTCCTCAACCTCAATAGGGATATTACGCATCAAATTAAAAGGTTCTCCATTGTCTTGTATTACCACATCATCTTCCAAACGGATGCCAAAACCTTCATCAGGAATATAAATACCAGGTTCTACGGTAAAGACCATATTGGCTTGCATTGGTTCGTGTAGTAAACCATAATCGTGTGTGTCTAATCCCATATGGTGAGACGTGCCATGCATAAAGTATTTTTTGTACGCTGGCCAATCTGGGTTTTCGTTTTGTACATCGGCTTTGTCTAAAAGACCAAGACTTAAAAGTTCAGACGTCATAAGTTTGCCGACTTCAATATGGTATTGCTCCCAAAGCGTGCCAGGAACAAGCATTTTTGTGGCTTCGTTTTTTACGCGTAGCACAGCATTGTAAACTGCTTTTTGGCGGTCGTTGTATTTTCCAGAAACAGGAATGGTACGCGTCATATCACTCGCATAATTAGCGTATTCTGCACCTGCATCGATAAGAATCAATTCGCCAGCTTTACACTGTTGGTTGTTCTCTATATAATGTAAAACGTTAGCGTTATTTCCAGAACCTATAATCGGAGTATAAGCAAAACCTCTAGAACGGTTATTGAGGAACTCGTGCATAAATTCGGCTTCGAGATTGTATTCCCAAACACCAGGTTTTGTGAATTCTAAAACACGTCTAAAGCCTTTTTCGGTAATGTTACAAGCTTGCTGAATTAAATCAATCTCAATCTGGTCTTTTACAGAACGCAAACGTTGCAAAATAGGATTGCTCTTGGCAACACTATGTGCAGGATATTTGTCTTTTAGCCATTTGGTAAAACGGTCTTCGCGCGTTTCAGTTTCTACATTGGCTCTGTAATGCTCGTTGGTATTAATGTAAACCGTATCGCATTGCGTCATAATTTCGAACATTACTTTTTCAAGGTCTTGCAACCAGTACACGGTTTTAATACCAGAAGTTTCAAAGGCTTTTTCTTTGGTTAGTTTTTCACCTTCCCAAATAGCAATGTGCTCGTTTGTTTCTTTTAAAAATAAAATCTCACGGTGTTTTTCCTTTGGACAATCTGGAAACAGTACCAAAATACTTTCTTCCTGATCCACACCACTTAAATAAAAAATATCTCTGTGTTGCTGAAAAGGCATGGTGCTATCTGCGCTAATTGGATAAATATCGTTAGAATTAAACACAGCTAAACTGCTTGGCTTCATCTGAGCCATAAAGTTTTTTCGGTTTTTTATAAAGAGGTTGCGGTCTATTAAATCGTATTTCATTGGAAAATATTTATTGTATTAATCTGCAATGTAAATCCTTGTCATTCTGAATTTATTTCAGAATCTGAAACAAGTTAAGATTAACAAAAAACTAATTTAGAACTTGTATGTCACACTGAGCGCAGTCGAAGTGCTTTTGGGTGCAACAGCAAATAGCTTTCGACTGCGCTCAAGCTGAGAAGGATTTAAATTGAATGTCTCAAAAATAATCAAACAAAGTACACAAGCAAAAGTCAACGTATATTATCTGTTAAACTTTAAGACACTTTTATGAAGTTTAATTCTGAAATGCTTATTTTAATGGCGTAAAAACCCAACCATTATGTATAAGTTAAGATTAGTATTTCTCATATTTTTAATCTGCTCATTTTTCTCTTTCGCTCAACAACCTGCAACTTCTGCCGAATCTGTAAAACAGGCACTACAACAAAAGGCCAAAATGACGCAATCGTCATTGGTAAAAAATGTACCTTTTGTAAATATTGGACCAACAATTATGAGTGGTCGTGTGGTCGATTTGGATGTCAATCCAGATATGCCATCAGAGTTTTACGTGGGTTATGCTTCTGGTGGAGTTTGGCATACCACTAACAATGGTACAACCTTTACACCAATTTTAGACAGTTCGGCAACCCAAAATGTTGGCGATATTGCGGTGCATTGGCCAACACGTACCATATATGTTGGTACAGGCGAAAACAATGCGTCGCGTTCCTCCTATGCTGGAATAGGGATTTTAAAATCTACCGATAATGGAAAAACCTGGGAAAACCTTGGTTTAATGGATGCGCATCATTTTGCTCCGATTCTGATTCATCCCGAAAATCCAAATGTAGTTGTGGTTGGTGCTACAGGACATTTATACTCACCAAATAAAGAGCGTGGTGTTTACAAAACTACTGATGGAGGAAAGACGTGGAAACAAACCTTATTTGTAGATGAGGTAAGTGGTATTATCGATTTGCAACATAGTCCAAAAAATTTCAATGTTATGTTTGCGACCTCATGGACCAAAGACCGAAAAGCTTGGAATTTTAGTGGAAATGGAACCAATTCTGCGATATACAAAAGTACAGACGCAGGAGAAACCTGGACTAAGGTTTCGACAAAAAATAGCGGTTTTCCAACAGGTGAAGGAGTAGGTCGCATCGGAATTGCAGTATTTAACGATAACGTAGTGTATGCCATTCACGATAATCAGTTTAGACGAAAGGAAGACAAAAAGAAAGATGATGATAAAGGCTTAACAAAAGAGGATTTTAAAACCATGTCCACTTCAGACTTTTTGGCATTGGACGATAAAAAGTTAAACGGATTTTTAAAAACTAATAACTTTCAAGAAAAGTACAGAGCAGAAAATGTAAAGCAAATGGTGCGTTCTGGTAACGTAAAACCTATTGATTTGGCAAAATATCTTGAAGATGCCAATTCCATGTTGTTCGATACTCCTGTTGTTGGAGCTGAGGTGTATAAAAGTACTGATGGAGGCAAGAGCTGGAAGAAAACACACGAAGATTATTTAGACGGAATTTATTACAGTTATGGCTATTATTTTGGGCGTATCCATGTATCACCTGTTAAGGAAAACGATATTTATATTTACGGAGTACCTATTGTAAAATCTAAAGATGGAGGAAAAACCTTTACCTCAATAAGTGCAGAAAATGTTCATGCCGATCATCATGCACTTTGGATTAATCCTAAAAATCCAAACCATTTAGTAGATGGAAACGATGGTGGTGTGAATATTACCTATGATGATGGCGAAAACTGGATTAAAAACAATTCACCTTCCGTTGGGCAATTCTACGCTATTAATGTAGATAACGAAAAACCATACAATGTCTATGGAGGTTTGCAAGATAATGGCGTTTGGTTTGGGCCACACAATGCGCGCGAAGACAAATCTTGGCATCAAGAAGGGCAATATCCTTGGAGATTTATAATGGGAGGAGATGGTATGCAAATTCAGATTGATAACCGAAATTCTAATATCGTTTATACAGGTTATCAGTTTGGAAATTATTTTAGATTAAACACCAAAACCGAAGAGCAGAAATACATTCAACCGAAGCATACTTTAGGTGAAAATCCGTACCGCTTCAACTGGCAAACACCAATATTATTATCACCTCACAACCAAGACATATTGTATTTAGGTGGTAATAAATTAATGCGTTCCATGAATCAAGGTAACGATTGGGAAGCGATAAGTGATGACCTAACCAATGGAGGTAAAAAAGGAAATGTAGCTTATGGTACACTAACTTCAATAAGCGAAAGTCCATTTCAATTTGGTTTAATTTATACAGGTAGTGATGATGGGTTGGTACACATCAGTAAGAACGCAGGAGGTAGTTGGACAAACATTTCAAGTGCCTTTCCAAAAGATTTATGGGTAAGCAGAGTGATTGCTTCGCAGCACAAAAAAGAACGTGTTTTTGTAACCTTAAATGGTTATCGTTGGGACGATTTTAAAGTGTATGCCTATATGAGTGATGATTATGGCAACACATGGAAATCTATTAGTGGTAACATACCAGCTTCGCCAGTAAATGTTATAAAGGAAGATCCTAAAAATGAAAACATACTCTACTTAGGGACAGATAACGGAGCATATGTGTCTTTTGATTTAGGTAAATCTTGGGAAGTGTTTTCAGAAGGCTTGCCAAATGTGGCTGTGCATGATATTGTTATTCAGCCTGAAGCGAATGACTTGTTATTAGGAACTCATGGAAGAAGCATTTACAAAACAAATGTTGAAGGTTTGCAAAAAATGAATCCTGAAATACAATCGCAATCCATTACAATTTTCGATTTAAGTGCTGTGCGTTCATCAAGGCGTTGGGGAAGTTCGTGGAGTCAATGGTCTGATGCTTATGAACCAAAAAAGACTATCCAGTTTTATAGCAATTCTGAAGGTGAAAAAACGATTAAAATCCTTTCAGAAAAAGGAACAGAACTCAATAGTATGAAAGTTAAGGTTGATAAAGGCTTTAATTATGAAGATTACGATTTAACTTTAACAGAAAAAGGAAAGAACGCTTTAATGAAGGAAAACACAAGTGTGGAAATTACAAAGTCAGGAAATGGGAAATATTATCTACCTAAAGGCGTTTATACTATACAGATAGATAATTCCAAGACGAATCTTGAAATAAAATAAACACTTATGAAACCAAATCGAATATTACTGTTACTTTGTTTTGTTGCATGTTTTGCATGTAGCGAAGACCAAGATGATAATCCACAACCCAACCTAATTATCAAGTTAAATTTTGATGCCAATCAGGTGCGTTTAGATAATTTGGGCCAGCCAGCTACCATTCCAGATGGTAACGCAGCACAATCGCCAACAATTCAACGCATGAGTGCTAATTATATTGAGCTTGCACCAACAGCCACGACACTTTTAGGACAAGGGGAAGTTATTTTTGAAGGAGCCGAAACCAATGCAGGAGGTGATATGGCTATAGATTTTCAGCAGGCTATATTTGCTGGAGACGATGAAGTGTTTTTAAGCATTCCACTGAGTCAGGTACAGGCAGGTTCCTATAATTGGGTAAGAGTTTCTTTGGCTTACCAAGAAGGAGATATTCAAGTATTAACTGATAATGTAGGTGAAGTTACTGGACGTTTAGCAAGTTTTGTAGGTTATAACAATTACATTACAGATTTTGACTTAAATGGAAGCACTATAACCGTTAATGATGATGTGTTACAAGGTTTTTGGGCTTTTGAAGCGTTGGGTTTTACAGTTCAAGGACAAGCGCCAGAAGGTGCAACTACAGTACCAAACCCATTGTTTGATACGTCTCCAGTACCTCAAGGATCTTGTGTGGTAACAGGACAGTTTGAAAATGAATTCACTATAACAGGAAATGAAAACCAAGATGTTACAGTTACACTTTCATTTTCCATTAACAATAGTTTTGAGTGGACAGAAGTCAATGCCGATGGTAAATACGAACCTACAGCAGGAGAGCAAGTTGTGGACATGGGATTGAGAGGTTTAATACCTAGTGTTTCTAATTAAAACCATTCTAAATAATTAATAATAATACAGCGTAGGTTGGCTAAAACCCATTTGCGCTGTATCTTTGTAGTACTAACAAATTAAGATTAGATCTACAATGAGCGGAATTCTAAATTCTTCGATTGGAAGAAAGTTTGCCATGGCACTTTCGGCACTCTTCCTAATGTTTTTTTTATTACAACATTTTGCTATCAACATTCTTTCTGTATTTAGTGCAGATGCCTTTAATGAAGCGTCGCATTTTATGGGAACGTTTTGGGCAGTTCAGTATTTACTCCAACCTGTATTAATTTTTGGAGTGATTTTTCACTTTGTAATGGGTTTTGTTTTGGAGATAAAAAACAACAGAGCAAGACAGATTAGCTATGCTAAAAATAATGGTGCTGCCAATTCAACTTGGATGAGCAGAAACATGATTTGGAGTGGTTTAGCTATTTTAGCTTTTATGGTACTTCACTTTATTGATTTTTGGATTCCAGAAATAAACACAAAGTATATTGTTGGTGACATGTCTGGTATGCACAATGGTGAATACAGATATTTCCACGAATTGGTTGAGAAATTTCACAGTCCACTTAGAGTTGGTGCCTATGTAGTAGCCTTTATTTTTTTAGCGCTACACTTATTACATGGCTTTAATTCTGCATTTCAATCTATTGGTGCAAATAATAAATACACAAAAGGATTAAAAGGATTCAGTAAAGTATATGCAATCGGAATTCCATTAGGATTCATCTTTATTGCATTATTTCATCATTTAACAGGACACTAAAAAATAGCTTTTATGGCTTTAGATTCTAAAATACCAAAAGGTCCAATTGCAGACAAATGGACCAATTATAAAAATCACATTGACTTAGTAAATCCAGCTAACAAGCGTAACATTGATGTTATTGTTGTTGGTACTGGTTTAGCAGGTGGCTCTGCTGCTGCAACTTTAGCAGAATTAGGTTATAATGTTAAGGCATTTTGTTTTCAAGATTCACCAAGACGTGCACACTCAATTGCTGCACAAGGTGGAATTAATGCTGCTAAAAACTACCAAGGAGATGGTGACTCAACATACCGATTATTTTACGATACAGTAAAAGGTGGTGATTACCGTTCGCGCGAAGCAAACGTATATCGTTTAGCTGAGGTATCGGCAAATATAATTGACCAATGTGTGGCTCAAGGAGTACCTTTTGCTCGTGAATATGGTGGGTTGTTGGATAACCGTTCGTTTGGTGGAGTATTGGTGTCTCGTACGTTTTACGCAGCCGGACAAACCGGACAGCAATTATTACTCGGAGCATATTCTGCTATGAACCGTCAAATCGGTCGTGGTAAAATTAAAATGTACAACCGTCACGAAATGTTAGACGTGGTTGTTGTAGGTGGAAAAGCTCGAGGTATCATAACACGTAACTTAATTACTGGAGAAATTGAACGTCATTCAGCTCATGCTGTAGTTTTAGGAACTGGTGGTTATGGTAATGTATTCTTCTTATCGACAAATGCGATGGGAAGTAACGTAACAGCAGCTTGGAAAGCACACAAACGTGGTGCTTATTTTGCAAATCCTTGTTATACACAAATTCATCCAACTTGTATTCCTGTTTCTGGAGATCATCAGTCTAAATTAACGTTAATGTCTGAGTCACTTCGTAACGATGGACGTATTTGGGTACCTAAGAAAATGGAAGATGTTGAGGCGATTAGAAACAAAACATTGAAACCAAAAGATATTGCAGAAGAAGACAGAGATTACTACTTAGAGCGTCGTTATCCAGCCTTTGGAAATTTAGTGCCTCGTGATGTGGCATCTCGTGCTGCAAAAGAACGTTGTGATGCTGGTTTTGGTGTTAACGCAACTGGTGAAGCTGTATT
This sequence comes from Winogradskyella pulchriflava, assembly GCF_042434315.1. NCBI lineage: Bacteria > Pseudomonadati > Bacteroidota > Flavobacteriia > Flavobacteriales > Flavobacteriaceae > Winogradskyella > Winogradskyella pulchriflava. The sequence goes on from NZ_JBHLTQ010000001.1 coordinate 795,018, forward strand.
CTTAGATTTTGCTTCGTCAATAACACGTTACGGAAAAGAGCAAGCTCACGTTAAAGGTTTAGATGAAAATGATGCCGTTTTAGTTAAGAAATTAGGACAAGAAGTTGTTAAAAATAAATACGGAAACTTATTCCAAATGTATGAGAAGATTGTAGATCAAAATCCATACGAAACACCAATGATGATTTATCCAGCAGTACATTACACAATGGGAGGTATTTGGGTAGATTACAATTTAATGACAACTGTTCCTGGTTTATATTGTATTGGAGAAGCTAACTTCTCAGATCATGGTGCAAACAGACTTGGAGCTTCGGCATTAATGCAAGGTTTGGCAGATGGTTACTTTGTATTACCATATACAATTGGTGATTATTTATCTGATGATATTCGTACAGGACCAATCTCTACAGATACCAAAGAATTTGAAGAGGCTGAAAAAGAAGTTCGTGATAGATTGAATTTCTTCGTTACCAATGAAGGAAAACATTCTGTAGATTATTTCCACAAAAAATTAGGAAAAATCATGTGGAACAAAGTAGGTATGTCTAGAAATGTAACAGGATTAACTGAAGCAATTTCTGAAATAAAAGAACTTAGAGCACAATTTTGGAGAGACGTTAAAGTACCTGGAACTAACGAAGAGTACAACGAAGAATTAGCAAAAGCTGGCCGTGTTGCAGATTTCTTAGAGCTTGGTGAATTATTTGCTAAAGATGCACTTAATAGAGAAGAATCTTGTGGAGGACACTTTAGAGAAGACTCTGTAGAGTTAGATGGAGAGCAAAAAGGTGAAGCTTTACGTGATGATGAAAACTTTGCATACGTTGCAGCTTGGGAATATAAAGGAGAACCTAGCGATGCTGTTTTGCATAAAGAACAGTTAGAGTTTAAAGATATTGAATTAAAACAAAGAAGTTACAAATAAATAGTTTATGGTTGATAGTTGTTAGTTCACGGCAACAACAACTAACAACAAACAACTAAAAACCAAAAACTAAAGAAATGAATTTAACACTAAAGATTTGGCGTCAAAAAAACGCAAGTGATAAAGGAAAAATGGTTGACTACAAAGTCAACGATATTTCACCAGATATGTCTTTCCTTGAAATGTTAGATGTATTAAACGAACAGTTAATAAACAAAGGAGAAGAGCCAGTAGCTTTTGATCACGATTGTCGTGAAGGTATTTGCGGTATGTGTTCTTTATACATCAATGGTGAAGCTCATGGTCCAGATCGTGGAATCACAACATGTCAGTTGCACATGCGAATGTTTAAAGATGGTGATACAATTACGATTGAGCCATTTAGAGCCACTGCATTTCCTGTAATTAAAGATTTAATTGTAGATAGAAGTTCTTTTGATCGTATTCAACATGCAGGTGGATTTATCTCAGTAAATACGTCTGGAAATACTATAGATGCCAATGCTATCCCTGTAAATAAACACGATGCAGATAAAGCTTTTGAAGCTGCTACTTGTATTGGTTGTGGTGCTTGTGTAGCATCTTGTAAAAACTCAAGTGCTATGCTATTTGTTGGTGCTAAAGTATCTCAATTTGCACTTTTACCACAAGGTAAAGTTGAAGCAACAGACCGTGTTTTAAATATGGTAAAACAAATGGACGAAGAAGGGTTTGGTAACTGTACCAATACTGGAGCTTGCGAAGTAGAGTGTCCTAAAGGTATTTCTTTAGAGAACATAGCACGTATGAATCGTGAGTATTTGGCTGCTAGTCTAAAAGGTTAATCATAGAATTTTTCATGCTGAATAGGTTTCAGCATATCAAATAAATCAAATTCCCAAGGTAATGTCTTATCTTGGGAATTTTAGTTTTCAAGTCTAAATTATGCAAAACCCAGATGATTTTTATAAAGAACAATTAGAATTAAATCAGATAGCATCTAAACGTTTATTTAAGCAAATGAGTTTGCTTAGTACGCTTAGACTTTCTGTTTTTATATTAGCTGCTGTTGGTATTTATTTCACTTTTGAGCAGTGGCAAGTTGCGACTGTAATTGGTGTTTTGGGTATAGCGATATTTTTGTTTTTATTGTCGAGATATACAGACCTTAAATCAAAACGAGCACTTCATAAAAGATTGGTGGTTATTAATGAAGATGAGATTAAGATTGCATCTGGTGATTTCCATGACAGAGCAGATGGTGCGCAATTTCAAAATCCAAAACACTTTTATAGTTTAGATATTGATTTATTTGGAAAAGGGTCTTTCTTTCAATTTTTAAACAGAACTGCAATAAAAGAAGGGACAGAAAAATTAACGCAGCAATTACTCGCAAATGATATTTCTCATATTGAAAACAGGCAAGAGGCTATTCAAGAATTAGCATCATTGCCAAAATGGAGGCAAAACTATTTGGCTGTAGCTCAAGGTGTAGAAATAGAACATTCTGCAAAATCAACTATTACATGGCTAAAGAACTATCAGCCGTTTTTAGGTAAAATACAGTATGCCTTATCGATTGGTTTTAGCATGGCTTCAATAGTACTTTTGGTATTGGGAATTGTTGAAATTATCCCGATTTCAATTATAGGTTATTGGTTGTTATTAGGCATGGGAATTACAGGTGTTTATTTAAAGAAAATAAATATACTCGCTCAACATACTGAGCAAGCCAAGGACACTTTTAGGCAATATGCATTATTGTTAAATGCTATTGAGACTTCAGAGTTTAATTCTGAATTATTGAAAACCAAACAAAAGCTAATCCAGTCCGAAAACCGTAAAGCGTCTGATATATTTTCACAGTTTTCAAAAGCTTTAGATGCATTGGATAATAGAAATAACCTTATTTCGGCTATTTTAGGAAACGGTTATTTTTTAATAGATATTAGAAACAGTTACCGAATAGAACAGTGGATTACTAAATATGCAGACAAAGTTGAAGACTGGTTTGAAGTGGTCACCTTCTTTGATGCCTATAACAGCTTTGGTAATTATGCTTTTAATCATCAAGATTTCACCTATCCTAAAATTACAAATGAACCGACAACAATTTCAGCTGAAGCTTTAGGTCATCCCTTACTAAATTCAGAAAAACGAGTTGATAGTGATTTAGAACTAAAAGAAGAACAATTCTTTATTGTTACTGGTGCAAATATGGCTGGAAAAAGCACCTTTTTAAGATCGGTTGCACTTTATATCGTAATGGCTAATGTTGGGTTGCCGGTTTGTGCAAAGGAAAGTAAATACAAGCCTATAAAATTAATTACAAGCATGCGAACAACAGATTCGTTAACTGATGATAGCTCGTACTTCTTTAGTGAGCTTACGCGTTTAAAATTTGTAGTAGATACTATTGAAAACGATAAAAATTATTTTGTAATTCTAGACGAAATTTTAAAAGGCACCAACAGCACAGACAAAGCCATTGGCTCTCGAAAGTTTGTTGAAAAATTAGTAAAACAAAATGCCACGGGAATTATAGCTACACACGATTTAAGCCTTACAGAAATCGAAAAGGAATTAGAAGCTGTTAAGAACTATTACTTCGATGCAGAAATCATAAACGACGAACTCTATTTTGATTACAAACTAAAGCAAGGAGTTTGCCAAAATATGAATGCCAGTTTTTTGTTGAAGAAGATGGAAATTGTTTAGTGATTATTCAATTATTTTTATAATTATTGGTGCAATTTTCTTTAAGCGATAATTAGACCTTCCACGTATATAGACGGAGATATCAAAAATAACTATATTGTCATTTGGTATTAATAAAGTGAACAGATCATTTGCTCTTACGTTCATTTTGTTGCCATCTATTTTGATTGTTCTGTAATGAGGCATTTTAATCTTAAATGATGTCACATAAAAATTCAAATCGAATAAAAATTCATTTATTTTTGCTCCAATGATAGCATCGGTTAATTCCTCTTTTTTTAATTTCAATTCGCACATAGAACCGCATCCAATATTATTTATTGTTCCTATAGGTGGTTTTATATCTTTAATCCTTAAGGTTTTTACTTCAGTTAAAGAATCTCCATTCTTGAGTTTAGATTTTATTTCAATATCTATGGTATTTCCTTGTCCAGGATTTAAATTATAATTACCTAAGCTATCTTTTTTAGTTAATCCAGGTGCTTTAGCTTCAAAAGACAAAGTATTTGGCTTGGAAATATAAATAGGATTAGAAACTCCTCTATAAACCACATTCATATTCTGTAGTTCCACCGCAGCTTCGGTATGCAAGGTATCAGAAGCCTCAAGGATTCGAATTCTTTCCTTTAATACTATGTTCTCTGCACGTAGTTGAGTTTTACTTTCAGTGGGTTTACAGCTTAGTATGAGAATTAATATAAGAAAGGAAAGTATGCTTTTCATTTTAAATAGTTGGTGTTTATGTTGCTAACACCTATATAACGTTAAATATTGTAATTTAATTTTTGGAGACCTTTCAGGTTTTTAAAACCTGAAAGGTCTGGTACAACAAACTAAAAAACCCTCTCTGAAAACAGAAAGGGTTTAAATTGTTTTAAGAAAAGAATTTCTTAAGCCTCAAAAGGCTCAATAGAAACGTAAGACTTGTTGTCTTTTTTCTTAGTAAATTTTACGATACCATCAACTTGGGCATGTAAAGTATGATCTTTTCCTTGGTACACGTTTTCACCTGGGTGATGTGTGTTACCACGTTGTCTTATGATAATGTTTCCAGCTACAGCAGCTTGTCCACCAAAAATCTTAACACCTAAGCGTTTCGATTCTGATTCTCTACCGTTTTTAGAACTACCAACTCCTTTTTTATGAGCCATTGTCTTAAGGTTTTAATGTTATACTTAAATGGAATTATTTTTCAATTCCACCGTCTAATCTATCTTGTAATTCTTTAAGCTCATCCCACTTACCTTCAGCAGCTAATTTAGCTTGCTTTGGCCAAGTATCTGTAACGATGTGAGCTAATCTTGAGCTAGCTTCAGAAAGCACATTGCTTAATTCTTCTGGCTTAGCTTTAGCAACTTTAGCAAAAGTTTCGTATCCAGCGTTTACCAATGCCTCAGCAGCTTTTGGTCCAGCACCTTCAATTTTCTTTAAATCGTCAGCTTTTCCTGATGCTTTTTTAGCAGCAGCCTTAGGTGCAGCTTTTTCAGCTTTAGGTGCAGTAGCTTTCGCTTCTACTTTCGGTTCAGCTTTCTTAGTTTCTTTTTTTGGAGCTGCTTTTTTAGCTCCAGAAGCAACAATGCTTTCAATTACGATTTCAGTTAAGGCTTGTCTGTGACCATTTTTTACACGGTAACCCTTACGTCTTTTCTTTTTGAAAACTATCACTTTATCACCTTTAAGGTGCTTTAAGACTTTTGCACTTACTTGTGCTCCGTCTATAGCTGGGGCGCCTAAAGTAGTTTTGTCACCATCTCCTATTAAAAGAACGTTATCAAAAGAAACGTTTTTACCTTCTTCAGTAGATAAACGGTTAACAAAAACTTTTTGGTCTTTTTCAACTTTGAATTGATGCCCTGCTATCTCTACAATTGCGTACATAGCGTAACGTTTTTATTAATTTGTTTAATAATTAAAATGCGCTTTTCTCAGAAAGCGGATGCAAATATACTCCTAAATTCTTAATCTACAAACGTTTTAAGGCTTTTAGGATAGTTTCTATGGAGATTTTAAAAAGGTTGATTACTAACCATTTAATTTTAAGAGCTATTTAATTCAGTTTTCACATTTTATTATGTTAAAAAAGGCATATGATTCCTTATTTTTGCAAGGCTTTGTGTAACAAACGGTATTTACCTTAGACAAACACTAAAACAATTTTTAAAACTTAAACACTATTTAATAATGAAAAAAAGCTTATTTACTCTAGCACTTTTGTTGCTTGTTGGGTTTCATTCCAATGCGCAGAAAGTAGAATTTCAAGAGTTTGATTTAGACAATGGATTACATGTCATCATGCACCAAGATAACACAGCTCCTGTTGTAATTACTTCTGTAATGTATGATGTAGGTGGAAAAGACGGTGATAGAGAAAGAACTGGTTTTGCTCATTTCTTTGAGCACTTATTATTTGAGGGTTCTGAAAATATTGGTCGTGGTGAATTTATGAAAATAATTCCTGCAAATGGAGGAACATTCAACGCTAACACTTCTCAAGATAGAACTTATTATTACGAAATCTTTCCGTCTAATAAATTAGAATTAGGACTATGGTTAGAGTCTGAGCGTATGTTACATCCTGTTATTGATCAAGTTGGTGTAGACACTCAAAACGAAGTAGTAAAAGAGGAAAAACGTCAGAGTTATGACAACAGACCTTATGGTGGACTTATAAAAACAATTGGTGAGAGCCTTTTTGAAGTTCATCCTTATAAAGATGAGAATATAGGTAAGATGGAGCATTTAGATGCTGCTACCCTAGAAGAGTTTAATGCTTATTTTAAAAAATATTACGTGCCAAACAATGCAGTTTTAGTTGTGGCAGGCGATATTGATTATGATAAGACTAAAAAATTGGTTAAAGAATACTTCAGTGCTGTTAAAAGAGGTCCAGATGTTGTACGTGATTTTCCAAAGGAAACACCGATTACTGAAACCAAGAAGGTTACTGCATATGATAAGAATATCCAGGTGCCAGCAATTATTGCGGCTTATAGATTACCAGGACAAGCAACGAGAGATGCGTATGTGTTGGATATGATTTCTAGTTATTTAAGTGATGGTAAAAGTTCAGTATTACAAAAGAAATTAATGGATGAGCAAAAGCAAGCCTTGGCAGTACAAGCTGTAAATATAGGTCAGGTAGATTATAATATTTTCGCCCTATTTGCTTTACCATTAGGAGATGTGAGTTTAGAGACTTTATTGGCAGAAATGGATGAAGAAATTGTAAAACTTCAGAACGAATTGATTAGTGAACGTGATTATGAAAAACTATTAAACAAGTTTGAAAATCAGTTTGTAAATTCTAACTCTAGCGTTGCAGGTATAGCGAGTTCTTTAGCTACATATTACTTATTATATGGTGATGTAAACATTATTAACAATCAGTTAGAAACATATAGATCTATCACACGTGAAGACATACAGCAAGCGGCTAAAAAATATTTAAGCCCTAATCAGCGTGTGGAAATTGAATACTTACCTAAAAAAGACGAACAATAAGATGAAATCAGCATATAACATGAAAAACAAAATAGTAGCATTTTTTGCATTATTTATAATGACTATTGGTGCAAGTGCGCAAATAGATAGATCTAAACAACCAGAAGCTGGTCCAGAACCAGAGATTACAATTGCTAAGCCACAAGAGTTTGAGTTAAAAAATGGCTTAAAAGTTTTAGTGGTAGAAAACCATAAATTACCAAGAGTATCTTATTCTTTAAGAATTGACAATCAGCCTATTTCTACAGGCAAAAAGGCTGGAGTAGAAAGCATACTAGGTAGCATGTTAGGAAACGGTACGACTACAATTTCTAAAGATGAGTTTAATGAAGAGATCGACTTTCTTGGAGCACGATTAAATTTCGGATTTAGTGGAGGTTTTGCTACGTCGTTAACTAAATATTCTGATAGAATACTAGAATTGTTAGCAGGTGCAGCTATAAACCCACTTTTGACAGAAGAAGAATTTGAGAAAGAAAAAACAATCCTTCTCGAAAGTTTAAAAACGGATGCTAAAAACCCAGATGCTATTGCAAGTAGAGTTGGCGCAGCTTTATCGTATGGAGTAAATCACCCTTATGGTGAATTTACAACCGAAGAGACCATTAACAATGTAACTTTTGGTGATGTTGTTGCTTTTTACGAAAAGTACTTCAACCCTAATAATGCTTACTTAGTTGTTATTGGTGATGTAGAATTTAAAGATGTTAAAAAACAGATTAAGCAACATTTTGGTGAGTGGACTAAGTCTGTAGATGTAAATTCTACAGTGCCAAAACCAAATCCTAATGCACAATACACACAAATCAATTTTGTAGATGTGCCAGATGCTACGCAATCTAACATTTCTATTACAAATAATGTAAACTTAAAGATGAGTGATGAAGACTATCATGCAGCTTTAATCACTAACAACATCTTAGGTGGTGGTGGAGAAGGTTACTTGTTTAAAAACCTTAGAGAAGACAAAGGATATACTTATGGAGCATATTCTAGTTTAGGGACAGACAGATATGGCGCATCTCGTTTTAATGCAACTGCAAAAGTTAGAAACATGGTAACTGACAGTGCTGTTGTTGAAGCTTTAAAAGAAATTAATAGAATTAAAACAGAGCCAGTAGATCCTCAAACTTTAAAAGATGCAAAGGCTAAGTATATCGGTAATTTTGTAATGGCTTTAGAGCGTCCACAAACTATTGCTAATTATGCTCTAAATATTAAACTTAACGATTTACCAGAAGATTTCTACTCAACATATTTACAGAAAATTAAAGATGTTTCTGTAGAGGATGTACAAAGAGTTGCCAATAAATACCTTAAGACAGAAAACATGAGAGTTATTGTTGTAGGTAACGGATCAGAAGTATTGGAAAATCTTGAAAAAACAGGAATTCCTATTAAGTACTATGATAAGTTTGCTAACGCTACGGATAAACCAGTTTTTGAAATTCCAATGCCAGCAGATATGGATGTTGCTAAGGTATTAAACACCTATATCGAAAAAATAGGTGGTAAAGAGCGTTTAGCTAATGTAAATTCAGTTAAAATGACAGCTGAAGCAGAATTACAACCAGGTGTGATGATGAATCTTGAAATGAAAAGAACAAGTAAAAATCAATTTGCACAAGAAGTAACTGCAATGGGTCAATCGGTTATGAAAACTGTAGTTGGTGTTGATGGAGGATATATGGTTATGCAAGGTCAACGTAAGGATATGACTGAAGACGAACTTAAAGAAGCAAAAGCTGAGTCATCTCCTTTCCCGGAAGTTAATTACCTTAATGGAGGTGTAACATTAGAAAAGATTGAAAAGGTAGATGGTGAAAATGCTTATAAAGTTAAAGTTGATGAAGAAACATCTGTCTATTATAGTGTAGAAACAGGTTTAAAGATTAAAGAAGTTAAAACTTCTGCAATGGGATCTCAATCTACATTTTATGGTGATTACAGAGAAGTTGCAGGCATTATGTTTCCATTCAAAATTTCTCAAACAATGGGACCTCGTAAATTCGATTTCATTGTAAAAGATTTAAAAGTAAATGAAGGTGTTACTGATGCTGATTTTGACTAAGAATCAATAACATTAAAAAAATAGAATTAAAACCGAAGTGAAAGCTTCGGTTTTTTTTATGCTTTACGTTTATGAGATAAATAAACACCTACCAAAATTAATGATGCAGCAAGTGCTTGAATAAAGCTAAATGACTCTCCATCTATCACTCCCCAAATTAAAGCTATTATAGGCATAATGTATGTTACGGAAGATGCAAAAACTGGTGTTGAAATCTGAACTAATTTATTAAAGAGCACTTTAGCGATGGCAGTTCCAAAAACAGATAGAATGGTAACATATAGTAATGCCTTAGGTAGATTAGGATTATGAAACGTTTCAGAGGTAAAAAAGCCACTAAACAAAAGAATAATTAATGCAGGAATTACAATAAAGACATAATTTCCTGCTGCAATAGCTAAAGGTTTTACGTCTTGTAAATAGCGTTTTATAATATTAACATTTGCAGCGTACATTAAAGTAGAAGCTATAACAAAACCAGCATATAGGTAATTTTGATTTGGGTTCAATTCCGATCCTTTTAAGATTAAAATAGCAGTACCAATAAAACCGATAATAACACCTAGCACCTGTCGTTTTGTTGATGCAATTTTAAATACAGCAAAACCTAATAAAATAGTGTTTAATGGCACTAACGAATTTAATATTGAAGCCACCGCACTATCTATTTCGGTTTCGGCAATGGCAAAGAAAAATGCAGGAATAAAAGACCCTAAAAGTCCAGAAACGAGTAGCCATTTCCATTTTGATTTTGGGATGCTTTTCAATTTAGAAAAGCCAAAAGCAAAAAGAAGAAGTCCTGTTATTATAGTTCTTAACGCACCAAGTTGATAAGGCGTAAGTCCAAGCAATGACTTCTTAATTAAAATAAAAGAGCTTCCCCAAATAACCGAAAGCACTATCAAGTAAATCCATTTGATATTAGGATTTTTCATACAAATACAATATAAAAGAATCACAAAAATCGTTAATTCTTACACAAGAAACATCAATATTTATTAGATTTAGCCAAAATTTAATAGTTTAAATAAATGAAGACATTAAAAAACATATTATTTCTTTTTGGATTAGCATTAACAATAGCATCTTGTAAAAACGAAACTACACCAGAAGTAAAAACTATTGCTGTAGACGTAACAAGTGAGGATGTATCAAAATCTTTAGATCCTAATGCCACTTATGCTAAAGTGGAATTTGGAATTGAGGGTATGACATGTGCTATGGGTTGTGCTAAAACCATTGAAAAGAAAATGGCTAAAATGGACGGAGTTAAATCTGCAAAAGTAGATTTTGATAAGCGTTTAGCAATGGTTGAGTACGATGAAGCTAAAGTATCTCCAAAAACTTTAGAAGAAACAGTTGTAAAAGTTGCTGATATCTACAAGGTAAAAGATATGAAGGTTGTAGAAGACTTTAGTACTGAAACTAAAGCATGTAAAGCAGATTGTGATAAAGCTTGTTGCGCAAATAAAACAGAAGCAGAAAAAAAAGCTTGTAAAGCAGACTGTAAAAAAGCATGTTGTGCTAAAGAAAAAAAAGCTGAGTAATTAAAAGCCAATAAAAAATAAAAACGCTATCTGAAAAAGATAGCGTTTTTTTATTGTGCTTGTATTAGTATAAGCGCTATTGCAATGCAGCCTATGGGTAATAACCATAATGCATAAATGGAATTTTGTTTACGTTTTTGCTTAGCGTTAAGGATGTTTCGTTTCTTTCCGTTATAACGCACCCAGTTTTTAAATACAACGAATATAACTATAAGACTATATAGCACCCAGAATTTACCGCTAGACATTACAGACATTTTCATCTGCCTAGCAAAAGCCAAAAAAAAGGCTGCTAAAGCTAATATAATTGACAGCTCTAGGAAATTGATATAGAAGAGTGCAATACCAAGGCTACGCTTGCCTAGTGTCTTCTTATAATGATTAAAGATGGTAATATATAATCCGTCTAACATATTTAAATACATTAAAAAACAAAAACCTGCTACAAAGCAGGTTTTTGTATATAATCAGTGTTTTTAGTTTATAAACCTAAAACAGTAACATTATCTAACTCAAAAGTAGCAGCAGCACTTGTAGTTGAAGTGTATTTAAATGCAATATAAAGCATTTGTCCGTCTGCACTAGAAACATCAATGTTTCCAGAGTTAGTCCAAGTATTCCAGCTATTAGCATTTGGATCTATAATTACATCTAATTGTGTCCAAGATCCGTTAGAGTTAGGGTCGCCACCAGAATAATCAGTAGACATATATACTTCTAGATCATTACCATCGTAACGTTTATCTGTTTCAAAAAAGAAGAATGAATTTGTAACACTTGTTAAGTCTATAGCATTAGAAATTAACCAATCTTCATTGTTTTGAGCACCACCTGAATAACCATTCATGTAAGCACTTGGTGCTGGATTACCAAAATTCGTTGTGCCCCAAACTTGCGCACCAGTAACATTAAAAGTAGTCCAGTTATTTAAATTGTTAAATTCGTCTTGAAAAACAACATTAAAATCGTTAATGTCTAAAGGAGTACAACGTGCATTATCAAATTGTACATCGCTTAAATCATTTAATAAAAGAACCAAATTATCTCCTCCAAAAGTTTTTAAAACAACTGCTGTAATAGTACCGCCATTAGCTGTAGGAAGTGGTGTAAAATAAAAGTTAGCAAAAGAACTTGTTTCTAATGAAAAATTAGAATAACCAAAACCTTCACATGCCTGTAAGGTTCTTTGAGTGTCAAAGTCTTGAGAAGGATCTCCATAAGTGCTTCCACTTAACTCTTCAGGAAATTGAACATCATTAGCAATAATAAGCATACCAACATGACTTTCATTAATTGCAGATAAGCTTATTTCAAGAGGAACAATAGTTGAAGTAGTTGTAGATCTAAAAATTTTATTAGGAATTTGATTTGCAGTAAATTGACCAACTTCATCTTCATCTGGTTGACCTCCAATAGAAATAATTTCGTTTGAGTTATAACCAACATACATATCTTTCAGTCTAATATATACTTCGCGCCCTAAATTAAACTGATTATAAGAGTCTACCTGATTTAAAAGTACACCAATAGCAGCTGTTGGATTTTCAGGTGCATCTTGCATGTAAAATTCTTTGTAAAAATTACCTGTAGCATCTGAAGATGTTACATAACCTTTTACTACTAAATCATCTGGAATTTGTATAAAATGATCATAATCAAAACCAGATTGAGCATCTTCATATGTTTGGTAAAGGTTCTTTAAATCTGTAATTGAGATTTCAGTTAAATCTCCAGAAGCGAGTTCGTTCATAATGGTTGTTAAACCAGCATTTTCTTCATCTCCTAAGCTATTAGGTATTGAGTAATCATCATCTTCTACACAAGAAGTGATTGTAATACTTGCAAATGCAACAAGTATTAATGTTAATAATTTAGTTGTTTTCATAATTTGAAATTTATTTTTCATAGTTTTTTTAGAATCTAAAATATACATTTAAAAAGTAATTAGCGCCACGACCATACCAATATTTAGGTCCAAAACGACGCTTCGGGTTCGTATTGTCTTCAAGCAACTCTCTGTAGTTAGCATTTCTACCTTGCTCAAAACCTCCTGTTTTATATTCTTTATCTAGGATGTTTCCAACACTTGCAAAAAATCCAATAAAGTAATCATCTATTTTCCAAGATTTTCCACCGATTAGGTTTATTACCATATAGTCATCAAAACGTTCTTGTTTTAATAGTTCTGCAGCAATTTCTGGATCATAGTCGTTCATTGGTAAACCATCTGTTGGTTCTAAATAAAAACTAGATGTACGTAATAAAGGACTAACATCGACATAAGTATCAGCAAAGAAATTTGCAGTAGCGCCAAACCACCAATAATCTGGATCTCTATACTCAAAACCTACTGAGTAAGCTTTTTGTGGTCCACCAGCAACTTTATAATCCTTTAAATTTGATTCTCCATAAAATGCAGCTTGGTCATCCGATGATACATATAAATAAGGATTATTATCGTAAGTATATTGACCATAAGATGCAGCTCCTTTTAGTTTAATAGTTGGTGTTACCTGTGCTTCAATCCCAAGTTCTGCACCAATATGTCTTTTGTCAACACCTTGTAATACCTCGGAAACAAGGTTGTTGGTTTCAATATTACCTTGCTCATTTATAAAACCTCCAATACCATCTGCGTAGTAAAATGATATTTCATTGGCATCTTCAGTTTTTGTATAGAAACCAGTTAATTTTGCATTTACTATTGGTGATCTAAAAATATAACTTGCATCAATAGATGAGATTTTTTCTTCAGTAATTTCTTGACCAGTTACGTTTACACCATTTACAGTACCAACAACATCATGGTTTGCTCTTGAGTTAGAATACGTGTTTCGTAATGATGGTGCTCTTGTAATGTATCCTGCATTGACATCTAATAAATGTTTACCTGAAATTTTATAAGTAAAACCAGCTTTAGCACCAAATCCTGTAAAGTCTAATTTTTCTCCTTTTCCAAAAGAGTTAAATTGGTTGGCTTCATTTCTATATAAACCTTCTCTTTGGTATTCGGTTTTAGTAACACTTCCTGCTAAGTAAAAATCTACTTTATTGTATTTAAAAACACCTTGAGCGTAACCCGAAATGATGTCTGCATACAAGTTGTAGTTGTATCTAAATTTATCTCCTTCAAAAGCAACTTGGTCTGGGTTATTTAAATCAAATTGAAAACCATCAAAAGAGTCTACATTAAGGACACCTGTATTACTTCCTAAAAGATCTATAATTTCAGCAAAATTTTCAGATTTTAAATTTTTATAATTTATAGAAGCATTTAATATGATGTTTTCTGTTAACTCTTTGTTGAATATAGAACTTACTGTTACCTGACTGTCATCAGATCTGTCTTCATATAATGCATAAGCAGCATATCTACCACCTGTGTTATTAGTAAGGTTAGCATCAATTATACGATTCCAATCAATTTGACCATCGTTTATAAAGTTTTGTTCGGCTAGGTATGCTCCAGCATAATCTGGACCATCACTATCTGCCAAGAAATAACTTGGTAAATTTTGATAATATGCTGGGCTTGGATTTGCTCCACCTGGATAATCTAATCGGCTATTACCTAATTTTCCCCATTGATATCCAACATTTGTATTTAATGATGTTTTATCATTAATAGTCCAGTAATGGTTAAGCATTAAAATTGGCTCCTCAGTTTCTTTGATACGAGAATTTTTCTTATCACCATCTAAATAACCCCAATACTCGTTGTATTTTATACCTTTTAAGTCATAAACCTCTTGAGTGTTCGGAGATGATTTACCACGTCTGTTAGGAGCGTAGATAGATGTAAAGTTAATACTGTGCTTTTCGTTAATTTTCTTTTCTACAGAAGCGAAGAAAGAATTAGCATCGTATAACGTTGCATCTTGGTACCCTTCATCTCCCCATCTTCTACTTGCCATAAAAGCATAAGACCAGCCGCCTTCTAACAATCCAGAAGCATAACTCGCCATAATTCTATTCGTATAACTTCTATTAGATGAAGAGTAAGTTACTCGACCGCCTTTTCTATAACTAGAAGCTCTTGTAATAATATTTGTTGTTCCTAACACTCCTCCAAAGTTGTACTCAGAAGGTGTTAAACCAGATGTAAGAACTTGGTTTCTAACCATATCATTAAGTCCACCCCAATTACTCCACTGAGGTCTTCCGTTATAAACTTTATTCATTTCAATTCCGTTTATTAAAACAGAACCGTTGTCTGAATCTAAACCTCTTAATCTAAAGAATGATGAGCTAAACTCAAAAGCTGCAGTTCTTTGAAAAACATCCATCGAAGAGGCCAATAAGCCAGAAATGTTATCAGCACCACTTGTGTCATTGTTTAGTTCGTCATCCGATAAGGTTATTGTAAACAAATCTTGGGCTGCAGATTGTTCTACATCTAAACTCATATCCGTAATGTTTATGGTCTTACCCTCATTTACTATAATTGGATAGCGTTTTGTAGTGTAACCAGGTTTAGATAACCTTAAAACCTGCTCTCCTAATGGAACATTACTAGAAAAAATAAATTCACCTAAACCATCTGTCTGAGTAGTTAGATTTGTTTCTTCAATAGTTATGGTTACATCTGGAATTGGTTCTGATGATGTAGCATCTTTTACGCTACCCTTTATAATAGTGCTTTGAGCTACCATAGTAAAGGAAGAAAGAACTCCAAATAATAAAATAATTAAGCTTTTTTTCATACTAAATATTAAAGTTAATAGTCTTTGTAGATTAAATAAAAGTTATTTAAGGCGTGCAAATTTACATTATTTATAATAAATATATACTTTTGGCTCAAGATTTGTAATGTAATTAATGTTAACATAACATACACTAAATGAAAAAATTTAATCTAACTATAATTGTAATATTTCTTTTGGCATTATTTAATGTAAATGCGCAAGAAAAAAAGAAATTTAAAATTCATACCGTAGCATTCTACAATTTAGAGAATTTATTTGATACTATTAATGACCCTATTAAATATGATGAGGCAAGTCCAATTATGGAAATGAATGAAGCTTTAAGGGGAGAGGTTTATAAGAACAAAGTTCGCAATATGGCTAGGGTTGTCGCAGATATTGGTTCAGAAGACACCAATAACACTCCAGCTTTAATCGGAGTTTCAGAGGTGGAAAATAGACAGGTTTTAGTAGATCTAGTTAATGACCCACAATTATTACACAAAGATTATGGGATTATTCATTATGAATCTCCAGACAAAAGAGGTATTGATGTAGCTTTATTGTATCAGAAAGCATTATTTAAACCTAAAGATTCTAGCTCTCATGTATTACTTATCTATGATGATTTAACCAGAGATCGTGTTTATACTAGAGACCAATTATTAGTTAGTGGTGAACTAGACGGTGATTTAATTCATGTAATAGTAAATCACTGGCCTTCGAGAAGTGGTGGAGAAGCAAGAAGTAGGTCAAAAAGAGTTGGAGCAGCAAAATTAAATAAACGTATTATTGACTCTTTACAATCCATAGATCCTTACGCTAAGGTTATAACAATGGGTGATTTTAATGATAACCCAACAAATGCAAGTTTTAAAAAGGCTTTAAAAGCCAAGGCAGATAAGGACAAAATACCTCTTAAAGGCATATATAACCCTTTTGAAAATCAATACAAAAAAATGGGCCTGGGCACTACAGGTTATAGAGATGCATGGAGTTTGTTTGATATGGTTTTAATTACGCAACCATTTTTAGAAAAAGACTATTCTTCATTCCGATTTTATAAAGCAGGTATTTTTAATAAACATTACTTAACAAATAAAAGAGGAAGATATAAAGGTTATCCTTTTAGAAGTTTTGCAGACGGAGGTTTTACGGATGGATTTAGTGATCACTTTCCGGTTTATATTTACCTTATTAAGGAAGTAAAAGACGAAGAACCAAAAACTGAGAATTAAACAGTAATTAGGTAAAAAAAAAAGCGTCCAGAACAAAATTCTGGACGCTTTTTTTGCGATTTTATTTAAGCTTTAAACCAAAGATCCCAAGGAATTTTTGCCAATACTAAAACTAAAGCAATGGTATAGAAGATTGCTAACATCTTAAATTTTGGTTTAGAAGTTAATTTCTTTTTGTGTTTAGAATAACCAATGGTTACTAACGCAACAGCAATAATCATTGTAAGCGGATGCTCTACAATTAGGTTTCTTAAGGCAGAATTTTTCATTACTTCGCCCATACCTCCAACTTCACTTATAGTACCAAAATAATCTTTCATAAAAAACAGAACAATACCAATTAATAATTGAATGTGCATTGTAATCAGAGCAAATAATGAAATTCTAAAGTCTTTGGCATCAAATTCCTTATCACCGAAAAATTTAATAAGTGCGTTAAAAGTGGCAATTATTAATACTAAAAGTACTAAATAAGCCCATTTTGAATGTATAAATTGAACAATTTCCATAACTAATAAGTTGATTTATTTCTGTAAAAATAGGAATTTGCAGTTGAATGGAATCATTCCGAAATTGTAATTTTATGTTTTAGTTCATTTCCTAGTTCGTCCATAACCGTAATTATATGATCTCCAGAAGCTGGCATAACAGCCATATCATGAATGTCCTTTGTACTACCTACAAATTGACTGTCAATATACCAATAGAGTTCTAATTCTGGTTTTGAGTGTGCAACTTTTAGAATTAAATCATTGGTATTGCCATCAAAATCTTTGGGTAGAAAAATAGTGCTTTGCTGGTTTGGATAAATAAACTCCATACTAATACCTGAAGCTTCAGCACAATCATTTCTGTAAGGTGGAAGTGGTTTGTAAAATGGGTTTTTATTTTTGAAATAATAAGCTTGTAGAGGAGGAAGAATAAACCAAGGAATATTTTCTATATTAGTAATGGCTTCACATGAAGAATTCACTTGAAACTGCCCTGAATTATCCAAATGCACCAACTTATGAAATGGACAAGGTGCTCTTTTATTACCACTTTTTTGAATATATCTCAGTTCGGTTTCATCACAAATTGAAGAAGCTCTATAACCACTTTTTTTACAGATATTAACCTCTAACATTTCGTCATAAGGTGTAGTAAACCATTCACTTTTTGGTAAGACATCAAACACATCAAATAGAATAGGAGCAGCGGTTTGTACACCAACCAAACCTGGTCGTCCTTCTCCATCTGCATTACCCACCCAAACACCAACTACATAATTTTTTGTTGTGCCAATGGCCCAAGCATCTCTAAATCCAAAACTGGTTCCTGTTTTCCAAGCCACATCTTGCGAAGAATCGTAATATTCCCAACTATCATCACCTTCTGGCCGGTTCACTTGTTTCATGCTTTCAAAAGTGAGAAAGATGGAAGCTGCGTCAAAAACGTCTTTTTCATTTTGAAGCTTTCCAAAATTAGCAGGTTCTTTAGAGATATAAGTAGGTTGCACAAATTCATTGGTAAAATACTGACTAGAATTATCATTAAAGTGATTCAATGTTGAAGCCATAGCAGCATAACTTTTACATAAATCCCAAAGATTACTTTCTGCACCTCCCAGCACCAAAGACAAACCATAATGATTTGCATTGTATTTTAAATCTTTGAGTTGAAGTTGTTTTAAATAATGATAAAAGCGATCCAAACCAAAATCTTGAAGCATTCGCACTGCAGGAACATTCAACGAACGCGATAAAGCTTCATTGGCAAATACAGCTCCATCATAAGATTTATTAAAATTTTCTGGTTGGTAACTGCCAAATTGAGTTGGCACATCTGCAACTAACATATTTGGCAGTAAATCGCCAGCATCTAACATTGAAGCATATAAAAAGGGTTTTAGAATACTACCTGTACTTCTTGGTTTATCAATAATATCAACACTTTTTTGATGTGCTTTATCTGTTGGTGCATTGCCAACATAAGCCAACACTTCTCGTGTATTGACATCTAAAACTAAAACGGAAATATTATAAATTTCATTCTGTTTTAATAGGTTGTAATGTTGTTTCACTATAGAATTTGCTTGCTCTTGGAGCGAAATTTTTACAGTAGTTTTAATACGTTCTCCTTTGTATTTTTTAGCAACCTTCTGAAGCAAATGCGGTGCAATTTGTGGTAATGGATAAGGTTTTTGCGGCAGACCTTCTTCAATAGATAACTTATAAGTTAATTCGTCAATGGTACCATTTTCAAATAGTTTTTTCAATAATCGATTACGCTTATCTAATAATCGTTTTTGGTTTTTTCCTGGATAAATTAAACTCGGAGCATTTGGTAAAACGGCTAAAGTTGCACTTTCTGCCCATGATAAATCTGAAGCATTTCTGTTAAAATACCTCCAAGATGCCGCATCGATGCCCACTACATTGCCTCCAAAAGGAGCGTAACTAGCATAAAGATTTAATATTTCAGCTTTAGATAACCTAAATTCTAATCGTGTGGCTAAAATTAATTCTTTAAACTTTTCAAAATACGTGCGCGATTGTCCTTTTCGAGATAAACGAATCACTTGTTGTGTAATGGTGCTGCCCCCACGTTTTACAGAACCCGAACTTAAATTGCCTTTTAAAGCTTTAAAAATTGAAATAGGATTAAAACCAGGATGTTTGTAAAAATATTCGTCTTCAAACTGAAGAATACAGGTTTTAAATTTATCTGGAATACTATCACTTGCAGGAAATCGCCATTGACCATCATCTGCAATAAGTGCACCTAACAATTCATTAGAATTACTTGTAATTACTGTGGCTGTTGGATCTTTAAATAATTGCTTTGGTAAACAGAAATAATAAGCCACAAGAAGTATAGCGACAATTGCCGATTTTATCTTGTTGCGTTTTATGTAGTTTATTAATTTCATTTTAAAGAGACAGTCACTCTGAGTGCAGTTGAAGTATTATATTTTAGATGCTGAAATAAATTGAGCATGACAAACCTTAAAGAGCTTTCGTGAATTCGTACTCGCGTTCTACTTTGCAAATCCTTACATTATACCAATTATACCATTGTTCGCGGCCTTTTTGTTGTGCAAATAAATGGTCTGTGTTGGCTTTCCAGTTTTTAATGGCTTCTAAGCTTTCCCAATAGCTTAATGTTATGCCGACTTCATTTCTGGCAGAATCTATGCCAATAAAACCCTTTTGTTGTTTGGCTAGATTTTCCATTTTTTCAGCCATTTCTGAATAGCCTTCTATAGCTTCAGTTTGTGTTGAGGTGAAAATTACGGCGTAGTATGGTTTAGAGTTTTTCATATCTATTTTATTAGACCTTTTAGATGAGATACTGAAACAAGTTCAGCATGACAAATCTAAAAGGTCATTTTTTATGGTTCAAGACCCTTTTGGCATCTCAAATTCAATTATTTTTTCTGTGATATTATCTTCAGAATCTGTCAAGATAAATTTAATAAAAACACGATTTGTAGTTACACTAACAGGAATATCTTTTATGTTTTTAACATTACTTACATAAGTCAACCAATCTTCTCCACATTTATCAACCACATCATCTTTTAAATCCTTAATTGCTGTTTCAATAAATTGTTTCCAATCCTTTTCTGTGTAGGCTAAAGTCTCAAAAGTATTAGACCTTAATTGTTTAAGTGGCTTCCATTCTGTGTCGAATTGTTTCCATTCGTTTGTATTACATTTTGAATCAGAGCTCATAAATGAGAAACTGTTTTCGTAACGTTGAAATAAACTCACTTGCTTATAATCGTTATCAATTAAAACAATTTGTTTTCCTTCTGGCGAATCGCTTACATCAACATTGATAGTTGCTTTATCTTCATCTTTTAGGTTATGAGTTCTTTTATAATCACTCGTTGCTAAATTTTTGATTTCAACATTTAGATCATCAAGATTTACTCTGATAGTTCTTGCGATTTTATTTGGTGATAAATACCCATTAAACACATATCCAATGTGGTTTCTGGTTTCTACTTTCACCCATTTTCCACTGATTTTTTCACCAGCATCTAATACGACTAGGTTTTTGTCAGTTTCTTCTAATACACCAATGGCTTCGCCATAAGCTAATTTTGTCAGCATTTTTCCGCTAACATCTGGCTGATCTCTAAGAGATAAACCACTTTCTGCTGCTACATACGCTTCTTGTTGTGCTGTCGCAATTGCCATATTGAATACTAAAGCGATCGCTAAAATCATTTTTAAATTTTTCATAATTACTTGTTTTTAAGTTTAACATTTTAGCGGTTTGTATTATACCATTTACACCTTGAATTTATTCAGTTAAAATGCCCTTTTTTGCACTATACATCGTTATAAAAATAAACCGTAGCTATGGCTATGCTTGATTTTTATGCCTCGTTTATCACAAAAAATCTTCATTTTTTCCTTTGAATTAATTCAAAGTATAACTGGTATGGTAGGATTCTTGTCTGTCGACCGACAAGTAGTTTAGCATTGTTTTTTGAGATTCCTGCCTACGCAGGAATTTGGTTACTTCTCAACAGTTACCCATTTCCCTTTATTTCTTACTAAATAATCATCATTATCGTACATGGCTTCAGCTTGCGCTCCTGGTAAATAATAGGTACCTAAGTACGATGCATTTAACATCACTGTAAAGGTCATCGTTCCATATTTTCCTTGTCTATTCATATCGAAATAGAAGTTCACACGGTCATCTCTAATATCTGTATATCTGGCATTGCTTACTGTGGTATCTCCAAAGTCTGTAAAACGTGTGTTTACAATATCCCAACCTGAAGGAAATATTTGTGTTAATGCAACATCGTTTACATAATCTCTGGTTAAGTTTGAAATACTTACTATTGCCACAAAATCCTGACCTTGTTGTAATTTGGTAACATCAATTTTATTGCCTTGTAAATCTTTATAAACGGTTGAAATTGATAAACCTCTTTGCTCTGCAATTTCATCACCTAGTTTTAATTTGCCAGAATTTAAAACTCTTACATAAACCAAATTGTCTTTTGAGTTGGTAACGACAATTTGATTCTCACCTTCTTTTATAGGAACATTGCGTTGCGCAATACCATTTTTAGTGTCAATAGTTTCAGTTTTACCGTTTATAGTATAAGTGAGATTTAATTCTTTACCACCATTCTGCGAAATCATTTTTCCGAGAGCTAATAAATTATAAGCTGTTGTTTGTGTACTCATCCAACGATCGCTTGCTAAAGATTTTGCAATAGACTTTGCTAAATCTGTTTTTTGAGGATGATTAATTAGCAACATAGTTTCTAATGCCATTGCTCTATTTCTATATACAGAACCATAAGTATAGTTATTAGCTTCGTTGTCTTCAAAATCTATATTTGCCGATTTTAAAATCGCTTCACTTGCCTCTTTTTGTCCGGCTAAAGCATAAGCAGCAGCTAATCTCCATTTAGCGTCGTTAGAAATTTCATCAAATTCTCTTAATCTATTCATGCTTGCTAAATCTGGACTTCCTGCTAAAGCCAAAGTATATAGTCTATAGGCTTGAGCAAAATCACTATGATAAGATTTATAGCTTGGTCTCCAATTACGTGCTGCTTGTCTTTGGTAAGCAATCCAATTACTCTTAAAAGTTAATGGTAAAATGAATCCTTTTTTCTCGGCTTCTATCATAAAATGACCAGCATAACTTGTTCCCCAATCATTTGCTGAATTTTCACCCATCCAATAACCTAATCCTCCACTTGCATTCTGGAAACGTCCTAAGCGATTAATACCACTTTCTATATTACGTTGTACTTGCTTTTTCTTTTGAGGTGTTAAATCGAAAATATCTGCTAAGAATAATTGCGGAAACACTCCAGATGTGGTTTGCTCAACACAACCATGAGGATAACGAATTAAATACGCTAAACGTTTGGTGAAATCCATAGGAGGCAAGGTTGAAAACTCTACAGTTGCCGAGTTGGTTCCTGGTACTCCAAAAGTTGTAATAGCAACTGTTTCTTTTCCATTAGCTTGTAACTCACTATCAATAACTCGCGAGGTGAATGGATTAGGATTTTCTACATCAATTTCTACTTTGTAAGTTGATTTTTCTCCGTTTCCTGTGGCAACAACTTCAATGGTATTGATGCCTTTTGCTTTGGTGACATCTAATTCAAAATACACCATTTTTTCATCTGGTTTGCTGAATTTTAATGACTGTGATTTATTGCCTTTTATGGCAATGCCATCGCTTACATTTATAGACAGTGTTACATCTTTCACTTTGTTTTCCATGGCAAAAACCGTTACTGGTAATGTTACCTTTTCACCAGGACTTAATTTACGTGGTAAGGTTGCTAAAACCATTAATGGTTTTTTAACTTGTACTGATTTTTCAGCACTACCATAAGCTTCGGTATTACTGTTTCCTGCAACAACCATTGTTCTTACTGCACCAACATAATTTGGCATTTTTAGTTGATGTGTTTTTGTTTTTCCTGCATCTAAAAGGAATGGTCCGAGATAAGTTACTACAGGCTTAAAGCGATTCGCTTTTTTGTTTTTTCCACCAGCTGCGCTTCCATCTCCACCAATCGCGAAGACTTGATCTATGCTACCAGAATACGCTCCGATAACATCATCGAAAATATCCCAAGTTTTTACGCCTAAAGCTTCACGAGCGTAGAAACTATCCCAAGCATTAGGTGTTTTAAATCGTGTTAAATCTAACAGGCCTTCTTCAACAACCGCTATGGTATATGTCATGCTTTTATTGTTCTTTTCAGATACTTTTATTTCATAAGATTGCTCTGGTTGAATGACATCTGGCATATTTATTTGTGGATCTAATCGCGTTTCAGGGTTTTCTACCATCATAGGAATAACGCCAAACAAGCGAATCGGTAAATCATTTGAAGTTATGGCATGTGGTTGCAATAATGAAATGTTGATAAACACATTTGGTGCCATTTCAGCAGTTACAGGAATATCAATAGTTGTTTCACCTGGCTTAGTTTTTACCCATTGGTGTTGTAAAACTTCGGTGCCGTTTTCTATACTTACTAGAGCTCTACCTTCGCTTCCAGATGGAAACGTTAGTTTAGCCGTATCTCCAACATTGTAGTTATCTTTATCTGTTGAGAAGACTAACATTTTTGCGGCTTCTTTATCTCCACCTGCCGAATTAGACCACCAATTTTTATAGAAGTACGCTGTGCGTCCTGTGGCATGACCACTCACAGGATCAACCACCCTAATTAGATAGCGTCCACGTTCCGTTTCTGGAATATTGACTTTAAAGCTCGCTTTTCCATTGACATCTGTATCGATTTCGTATTGCTGTACAGGTCTGTGGTAATTACTCGACACATAACTTGCTAAATCATCGTAAGAGGAATTCCACCACCAACGCCATTCAATTTTATAAATTTTTACTTCTAATTTATTACGTTGAATTGGTTTGCCTTCAGCTGTAACGGTTGCAATATCGAACGTTTGATTTTCGTCTGTAAAGAATGAACCATAGTTGTTGCCTTTTGGTGATTGTAAGCCAACGAAACTTTCATATGGTGCATAAGGCATGGTGAAAGCATCGAGTGAAAAATCACCACCATTTTCAAACGCTCTTACTAAAAATTGCGCTGTTAACATGCCTGGAGCATTCTTGCCAATATTTAATTTTGAATCGACTTTTGCATTCCCTTCAGCATCTAAATAGCCTTCAAATACATTAGTTTCTTCTGAACTAAAATTTTTGGTTGGGTCGCTAAACACATAGTTTTTATAACCTTTAAAACTGGTGTATGATGTTGTAAATTTTGCTTTAATTTCAGCTTTTAAATTTTTTGCAGGCGCGCCATGTAACCATGCTACGTTTAAGTCTCCTTGTAGCGGTTTGTTGTTGGTTAAAACTTCGTCTTCAAAATCTATTTTAATTTTTAATCGGTTAGGTTTAACCGTTTCAATTTTAAGGCTTTTTGTAAAATTAGCTCCACCAACAGAAACTTTAGCATTGTAGTTTCCTGTTTTATAATCTGGTGAAGTTGGTACTGTGAAATCATAGAAATTATTAATGTTATCAATGGACACTTTTCTGTAAACTAATTTACCTACTGGGTCAGTAATTTCTAGTTTTACAGGATGACGCTTTGGGAGTTTGTTGGCCTTATCATTCAACACAAAGGTTAAAAACAAACTATCTCCTGGTCGCCAAACGCCACGCTCACCATAGATATAACCTTTTAGTCCACGTTGCAATCTGTTTCCAGAAACATCAAACTTACTTAGTGATAAGGAATTTCCATCGTGTAATTTTACATAGCTCATACTTTTTCCTTTAGAAACTATGGCGAAAGCTGCTCGTTTTTTAGCATCGATTTCTACAATACCTTCGTTATTGGTATTCCCTTTTGCGATTTCCTGTTGCTGATAATTATAAAGCGTGACTTTTGCACTCGTTTCTGGATTTGTAGATAGAATATTAGTTACAGCAAAGAAATAGGTATAATCATTACCTTGCTTTGCAATAACGCCAAGGTCTGAACTAATTAAGTTTATGGCTACCGTTCTACTACTGTAATTAAAATAAGAATCTGTACAAGGGTTATCTCTGTCTCTATATCTATAATTGGTGTTTCTGTAGCTATAGCTTAAATTATCCCAATAACGTTCTTCCCTGAGTTCTTCTTCCTCTTCTGTAAGGTCTTCAGAAGCGTAAAAATCTTCTTCGTAATACTCATCATAATAATCGTCTTCTTCAATCTCTGTGGTTTCTGATTTGGAAGAACAATCGTATAAGGAATAGTCTTGTTTAAAGCTGACTTCAACACGATAAATTGCACCAGGATCTGCTTGTAAATATTTTGATAAATCGATACTGTATGCTTTCCATTCGCCAGTATTTAAATTTTCATCTCCAATTAAAGTAATGGTTTCTTTAGCAATGCGACGACCAACATGTTTTATGTGATATTCGTTATTACTATCTATGTTGTTTTCTTGCAAAAACTGTAGTACGTTGTCTTCAAATATTTTGATGATTCGTACATCAACTTTGCTGAGGTTCACAGCTTCGAAATTGAATTTTAAGTCTTTTGAATTTGGTAATATGGAACCGTTACTTATCAATCGTACTTGTGGTTTTAACTCTTCGAAAGTTAGGGTTTGGTTAAATGCATTTTTGAGTTTGAAACCATCGGTATTTTTAATTCCGGTAAACACATCTATTCTAATATCGCCAACTAATTTGCTGTCTGGATAGACTTTCAACACGTTGCCATCAACAATATATTTTGGGTTTTTTACATTTTGAATGGTGACTAAGCCTGCAAAATTCTGTTGCTTTTTTATAGGATCGGAAAAGTTAATGGATAAGTACTGCTCAGGGTTTTGAATAACTTGTGTTTCTACAATGCTAAAGTTATTTTTTCCTGGAATGTTAATGAAGTTGTCTCCTTTGTTTTCGGCTTTAATGGCTTTACCATCCCAAGCGATATCAATTTTACTATCCTCAATATCGCGTTTTATGCTGTCGATTCTAAATTCAAAATATTTAGACGGTTCTGGCATTTCTAGCCAAACCAAATTGAGGTCTTTTTTGTTCTGTTTTGCGGTCACTAATTTTTTGGCATCTTCTAAAGTAATTACATCTGACGAGCGTAATTGACCCAAAACGTACTGCCACTCTTTGCTGTAAGACTGCAAGTTGTTAGTCATAATGCTGAAACTCGGAGTAATGGTTTTGAACTGAAAAGTGTAATCTTCAAACTCATTTGGTATGGATTTATAGAGTTCTCCAAGTTTTACGGTAACGGCATATTCTGTTGCTGGTTCTAATGGCTCATCTGGAGTAAATAATAAAGTGTGTTTATTGAGTGCTTTTAATGTGCCTTGAATGTGAGGTTGTGTTTTTATAATAGCATCATCAATATTTTGTTCTGCTTCCCATCCTTCAACTTCATTGGCCAAGCTAATTTTTATAGGTTCTAATACAGAAACAATTCCAGAAGTGGTATAGCTGATATAATCTCTAAATTTGAAAATATTATCGGTTTCTACGGGCTTTTTTTTACAAGAACATACAAATGTTAAAATGAGAAGTAGGTGGAATTGCTTTTTGATGTTCATGGTGTCAATGTTTTTGAGTGTAAAATTCTGATTAAAAAGAAGAGTAGGTACATTCTTGTTAAATAGTTACGCCAAAATTTTAATGTTTAGACTTTGGGCGATTGTTAAATTGTTCTTAAAGTTAAGAATTGTATGTATTGATATACGAATTATGGGTTGAATTCTTTTCATTACCCATCCCTTAATCCCTTCCCGATAAGGGAAACTGTTGTGTGAAGACTGTTACGGAAATAAAATGTGATTATGCGTGTTCCCTTCCTTGGAAGGGTTAGGGATGGGTTTAGTATTATTAATTATATAGAATCTAGTGGATAGAAAAACTCACCCCTTAATCCCCTCTCAAAAGGGGAACAGCAAACAATTATATTAATCGCTAATCCATTTATTCACTTTGAAGTTCAAATATTTCCTTTTCAATTTCTCTAATCACCCAGCTCAAATAGTTTCTCACATCCCAATCGCTAAACCGAATGACTTTTACTCCTAAATATTCTAGTTTCTGTTGTCGCAAGGTGTCTTTTTCTTCTTGTCCTTTTTCAAAATGAACAGAACCGTCCACCTCAATTGCTAATTGTAAATCTTTACAGTAAAAGTCAACTATAAAATTATCAATTGGTATCTGCCTGCTGAATCTTATGCCAAGTTTTTTGTTGTTTATTTCTCTCCATAATGCTACTTCTCCTAGCGTCATGTTTTTACGAAGTTCTTTTGCTAAAGGCACTAATTTTGGGTAGTATGGGATAATTTTTCTCATTGTTGAACCCATCCCTTAATCCCTTCCCAGCAAGGGAAGTCTTAACAAGATGGAAAATGTTTTATCATTTATAGGCTTTTCTATTTGCGCCTTAATTTTCAAGTTCTTTTTCAATTAATTCTAAAATTTCCTTTTGAAAACTATACATTTTTTCAGAACTATTTAAAACATCTTGGGCATCGATTATTCTGTTTGCCAATAAACTCTCAAAGCCTAAATCTGATAACAAATCTTCCTTTGAGAATTTGAATTCGCTATTTCTAACAGTTTCGATATCGAAATTTTTTAGTGTTCGCCTAAATGGGTATTTGTCTTTAATGTAAGCCAATAGTTCAAAAACATCTCTTTCGGTCCATTTGTAGGTGGTGTTGTATTCGTCTAATAAGCTATTCCAAGATGAAATTTTTGAACTCAATCCATCATTTTTAATAAGTGAAATTTTACCTGATGAGATAAGAGAATTTATAACACCTTCATTTGGAGAATATCTAGGAAGCCAACCTACAGCAAATATTAAGGAATCGAGTTTTACATCATTAATTTCTTTGGGTTGAGGTGAAATGTAGCTAGTCAATTCGCTTAATAAATTAAAAGCTTTGGTATGTCTTTCAACTTCATTTTTAAGTAGCAGTTGGTTTTCGCTGATTTCTTTCTTTAAGGCCAAAAGCATTGTATTTTCTTCTTTAGTATTCATTCTATTTACATTCCAATTGTTAATCTGTAGTGCAATGAGAATACCAATTACCACAAGGATGATTTCTCCTATGGCATATTTAAAATAACGGGTTGTTTTTCCTGTTTCCATAAGGTAGAAGCGAATTTTTCGGAAGAATTTAATCACGATTTATGATTTTTGTTCTTAATTGACGAAGATCAACAATGCGAGTCTCAATTTTCCCAATAATATTAAATGTTCTACCCATATCCCCAATAATAATATTTTCCAATTTCGGTGTTCTAAGTATAGCATTGTAATCTGTGTTTAAATTTCTTTGGTCTTCAATCGATGCAATTTTTTTATAAAAAAAATTAACGTCTTCTTCATTAATCACCAACCGTCCAGTTTCAGACGTCATGTAATCTTCAGGAAAGTTATATAAAAGGGGTTCTAGTTGATTTTCTACAAATCTCGTTATAGAATTAAAAGTGTTTTCGATTTGGGTAAAATCGGCATAATACTGCGACAATTGTTTCATTAAATCTTTTGCTTTAATATTACTAAAGACACCTGAAGACTTAGCAGACTCAAATGTTGTATTGTAAACTGTTGGGCTAACTGAATAGAATAACGGCTCTATATATTGGGCAAATTTATTGAGGCCCATAGGACGCTTTGGATTTCGAACGTAGGTCAATAGTGTATCTAGATATTCAATACGCTTGGTATGGAAGTGTTCATAATAAATAAGCTTCTCTTCATCTTTTTCTATATCTATAAGCACACTGTCGAAGAAATTTTCTTCAATAATTGTTGCTTTTCGGTCTTCATTCCAATTATTGATTTGCAAAGCAATCAAAATACCAATGACAACAAGGATGATTTCGCCTATGGCGTATTTTAGGTAACGGTTAGTTTTATTGTTTTCCATAATGATGGTTTGACGTATATGACGGAAGAATTTGATCATTTTCTCAATCTTTAATTTTCGATGTTTCAACTAAAATTTTATCAATAGTATTTTCAAGATTTTCCAATGCTAAAATATAATTGGTTAAGCTCCAAGCGTGATTATCTATGTTGTTTTCAAATTGAATATCCTGAAATATTTTATAAGTATCAGGATTTAACTTAGATGGTTCCTCCCAATCTAAAAAACCATAGCTGTCTATGTTTTTGAGAGATGCATTTTTTGTAAGATATGGCATCATCATGTTTTGAGAGAAATCATCGAGAGTTTCCCACGCCTCTTCCTTTTCATTTAAAAAACTGGACCATTGGAATAAATGCAATCGCAATGAATCTGATACAATCAATTTTAATTTACCAGAGGAAATTAAATCTGAAAGTACATTCTCCGTTGGCCTGTAATCGTAATAATTGATGCTTTCAGATATAAGACTGTCTGTATTATATTTTTGTAGTGTTTCTCTGCTTTCTCCAATAAGGTTTAATATTTTTTTAGTGGAATTAATAAACCCTCGATAGTTGTCTTTTACCAATTCAAGATCCCTCCTGTTTTTTTTAAATTCAAAGTTGAGGTTCTTTAAAATGGCCTGCTCCTCTTTTTTATTGATTTGATTGTTGTTCCAATTATTAATCTGTAACGCAATTAAAATGCCTATGACCACTAGGATGATTTCGCCAACGGCGTATTTAAGGTATTTGCCTGTTTTGTTTTCCATAATTAGGTTTTGACGGATTTTACGAAAGAATTTAATCATCTAGCTCCTGATTAATAATGGTTAATATTTGTTCTATAAGAGCTAACGTTTTCTTTAGAGTATTGTCACTACCTCTCCAATTATCTCGATTTAAGATTAGCAGATTTCTAATTTCACCACCAACTTTTAATTCTGAGTAATCTTGTAATTGAAGCATTACACCAAATTTTTGGTGTACAATATTCTTCTTAAGAATAGGAAGCCAGTCGGTTAAAAACATTATTTCTAGATCATGGCTTGCTATATTGGCTTCAACAGATTGGTCATCGTAATACATACCAAGTAAAAATTGAAGTTGTTTATTACTGACTTTATCAATACCTTGAGATTTAAGCACTTCATAGGCATTGGTTAAGGGTCTGTATCTGTCAAACCTTACAACATTTGCTAACCAATATTTTAGGCTATCATTAACCTTTAAAGACATATCTTCTGCTAAAATTTTGTCTATGGACGTAGTTGCAAGTTCTGCATTATTGATGTAGTCTGCTAAGACCGATTTATCTTTAATAAGATTGGCACGGATTTGTGTTAAAATTTCATTCTCAAAAATGTCACTTTTTCGGTTTTCGTTCCAATTGTTAATCTGTAGGGCAATGAGAATACCAATAACTACAAGGATAATTTCGCCAATGGCGTATTTAAAGTACTTGGATGTTTTGTTTTCCATAACTAAGTTTTTTCGAATATGTCTGAAGAATTTTATCATTTATCAATATTCTTTTCAATTAGTGAGAGTGTTTCTTTTAAAAAAGTCATTATTGCTTTTTCATTAGTGCTTACAAAGGATTGATTCATGTAATAATCAAATAAAAAACTATCTACTTCTATGCTTGATAAAAATGCAACGTAATTAGATTTTGGTACTTCCATAGGCTTAATTACAATGGCTCTTGCATAATCTTCTCGATCCATAAACACGTCTTGATTTCGTATAGGTAAGAATTTATGAACGACAGAAGGTGTATGTTTTATCCAATAGTCTCTTCTAATTATAACATCTTCTTTATAATCGGCTAATTCGCCTGTCCATTGGTTTAACTTGTATCGTAATTCAGCATCTCTGATGAGTTCAAGATTTCCTGAAGAACTTATGTCGTTGATAACTCCTAATCTGGCATCGAAAGTTGCAAAGTTGAACGCTTGACCCAATAAACTATCTATAGTTTTGGTTTCAAAATCTGTAGTTTTATCAAGATCTAAAAGTGTCTTTACAGCATTTATACTTCCCATATTTACTTCATGGTCAAAACTAAGTTCTTCGATATTTTGTTTAAACTCTGCTTGAAGACTTAATAGAATCTGCTGTTCTTTAGCGATGTCTTTTTGAATTGAGTTCCAGTTATTAATTTGTAGTGCAATAAGGATTCCAATAACTACAAGGACTATTTCGCCAATGGCGTATTTAAAATACTTGGATGTTTTATTTTCCATAACTAAGTTTTTTCGAATACGTCTGAAGAATTTAATCATTGGATAATTCTGTGTTTGAGCATTCTATGATGTCCTCCATTATTTTTCTAAGAGATAATAAATGTTCTCTTAATCTAACGGCAAGGAAATAGAAATTATCTGCTCTATTTTCAAATTCAGGATGCTTTAAAAGCTCAGGATTATTTTTGGCAATGGTAGATTTTTGAAGACTTTTAGTGCTTTCTGTTAGTGCATCAATATTTCTTACAGAGCCATTTTTGGTAATGAACTCAACATATTCTGCTCCATATCTCAAATAATTAGTTTTGTTATTTTCCATTTTGTCAAACTCACGTTCCCATTTAAATAGTAAAGATTTTAACTCATTATTGTCTAATTTGGATAAAGCGCCAGAAGTTTTTAATTCCATTAATACAAAAGAACTTGGCTTCCAGGATGGGAACCAAAATGTTTTGTTCAATAGTTGGTCAAATTCTTGTTCGGTGATATTATGTTCCTGAGTTCTCATAACTTTCAGTAACGTATCCAATCCTTCAATCACATCATTTACCCTTTCAGAGCTAAAGTTTAATTCGATTAGATTTTCACTAAACTCAGTATTTAGATTTTGAATAATGGTTTGGTTTTGTGCTTTTACGATGCGTTTTTGATTCCAATTGTTAATCTGTAAGGCAATCAAAATCCCGATAACCACCAGGATGATTTCTCCAATGGCATAAAGCAGGTATTTAGAAAGCTTGTTTTCTGACACTAAGCGTTGGCGTATATGACGGAAAAATTTAATCATTGGATTTAGTATTAATTTCGTTTATGATAGTGGTTCCTGTTTTGTCAAGTTCATTATATAGGTCTATTAAATAATTAACACCTCTATTTCTAGAATTGGCAGCAAAAAAGCTTGGATGATTTAAGTTTTTGTTTAGTGTTTCAATTTCCACTGAGGTCAATGTGCCATTGGCAATTTTTCTTCTTGTTTTATTCAATTCTTGTATAACATTTTTTTTATATAGATCATACATCATTTCTTTCATTAAATCATTTAATTCCCCTTCTTCATCTTTTATATCGGTTACTAGACTGTAATATTTAAATAGTTCTTTTTCTATTTTACTGTCTTGGATTCTGGGCAAGAACCCTGAATTTTTTAAAGACTCAAAACCACTTAAATCTGATTTAAACTTTTCTTTTAAAAGCGGTGAGAACTTAAGGTATCTGGAAAAATAAATAGTAGCATCCTCTATATTTACGGACTCTGAATCCATCATTTTCAAAAAAAACCTAGAGCCAATTATTGAGCTATCTCTAAAGGCTTTAATTGTTTTTAAGTTGCTTTTATCTGCTTTAATGTTTTCGGCAATGTTTTGTAAATAACCGTTAAGTACCTTTAGCTCTTGTTGGTTTGAATTCCAATTGTTTATCTGTAAGGCTATCAAAATCCCAATAACTACAAGTATGATTTCTCCAATAGCGTATTTGAGGTATTTGCCGGATTTGTTTTCCATAAGCAAGTTTTGGCGGATTTTTCTAAAGAAGTTTATCATTGGATAATGGTGTGTCTGTTTGTTTTTTAGGTTGCTCAATTTTAGGTTGATCTTGTTCTTTGGTTTTTTGCCTTTCTAAATATTTTACATGATAATAGGCGTAAAAACCAATACTACATAAGGCTAAAATGATATTGAGCTTAAAAATTGTTTTTCGGTTGGTATTATGGGCTATGACTAATGCAATTACCAACCCAATTACTGTAGAAATAATACCATAACCAACTACGATGGCACCTCCAGCTAGCCCTTGATTTTTTCCGGCATCAACAATTCCTGCATAGGTTACACCAATAAAAAAGAAAGCTATAATACTTAAAAAGTATAGTAAAAAGCTATAAGGTTTTAACATTTGATGTGCCATACCTAAAAGGTTATTATTTTCTCAACAGTTTCGCCTGTTTTAACTGTTATTGTAAATGTATCAGAATGGCCCTTATGGTTTCCTAAAGTCCTTAATTTTACAGTGTAGGTTCCTGGATTTAATAAAAATTCTCTAGGATTGTTTTGGGCTGATGTATAAGTTCTTGCTCCTGTAATAAGATTATCAGAATTAGCATCATGAAAATTTACGGTGGCATCAATTAATTCTCCACTCGATGTTTGTACACCAATTTTTGCGAAACCAGATTCAAAATTATGAGTTATTAATGTGGTTGAATTTGCTGATATTTTAATATTTTCAGTTTCAAAGTAGGTGTCATTCCCTTTTAAAACTAGTGCTTGATAAGTAACTTTATAGTTTCCTGCAGGAACCTCCATTGTTTTTACCTTACCATAGGTTCTTACGTTTGCTACTACTTTACCTGTGTTTACATCAATCATTTTTACAGAAGTATCCCAACCTTCACCGTTGTTGGAGGCAAACACTTCTAGTGTGCCACCATCAAAACTGATGTTTTCATGTTTAATATCGCCTTCATTCATTTCTACAGTAATTGTAGTACCAGGAATATCGGTGCCTTCAAGAGGTCTAATGGCAATATCGTATTTGCCAGGAGGTAAATACACCCAACCCGAATCGCGATACGTTCTTGAGCCATCTACAGCTTCATTGGTTCCGGCTTTTGTGGCTTTTATCCAGGCGTCAACAGGTTGTCCGTTTTTTGTGGCGTAAATTGAAAAATTTTCGTCTGGTTTGTCAATGGTTTGTGTGGTTACCTCGTTTAAAACATCTCCTAATCCGCTTGCGTCTGCAACATCATAATAATGTCCTCCACCAGCGCTCGCAGCACATTTTAATTGTTTGGTTTCTCCTTCTTTTAGCCCAAATCCTACTATATGAAGTTTAAAGTCTATACCATTGGCTTTGGCATCTGTTACCACTTTGCATATGTCACCATCACAAGACTCAATACCATCCGTAATTAAAATAATAGTGGCTTTTGTTTTGTTTTCTTTTAATGAAGTAATTGCCATAGTAGCACTGCGCGCTAAAGGTGTCTTACCTGTAGGATTTACATTTTTTATTGCATCAGTAACTTTTGTTTTTGAGTTGTTTGATAAATCTACCATATACTCAATGTCATCACAATCTCCCTTTTTTCTGTGACCATAAGTAATTAAACCAACATTTTGATTGCTTGGTAAATTACCAACTGTGTTAGCTAAAACGCTTGATGCAATTTCCTTTTTTGTTTTTCCGTCTAATTGTCCCCACATAGACCCACTGGCATCATAAATAAATAGAATGGGTGATGGTTGTTCTTCTTGTGCGTTTAAGTATAACCCAAAGCATAAGAAAAGTGTTAATAGCATTAGTTTTTTCATGATAGCTTTATTTTAAGTTAATATTTGTGATATCATTAATTCTATGTTTTTAAGCCATTTTAATCATTGTAAACGGTTTTAATTTCTTTTATTAGTTCTTCACCTGTATAGATTAGTTCATCATAATATTGAAGCATTTGGGTTTGAACTGCACATCGTGTTACTGTAGACCTAAACGTTGCGTCAGCGAAAGTTGCTTTGAGTTTTCTTTTTAGATTGTCATCGAGTTCTCCATAGTTTAATTTATTTTGAGTCATGTATAAACTAATAAATTCGGACATGTCAAATTTTGAAGTCCATATTACTTCCATGTTTTCTACAAAGTTGAAGTAACTGTTTTCTTCTTTCAAAGTTTTATTTACAATTGTATTGTAACTGTCTATTAAACTATCTACTCTTGTACCATTAATCTCACCTAAATAAGAAGAGTTTTTTAAAGCTTCATATCCGCTTTGATTTGGTGTAAAATAAAAATCTATAAAAGCATTTGCCGCACTCATGTTTACTAATAAGTCATACTCTTCTTTTTGAAAATTAATCAATGCTTTTTGGCATGCATTATTAGTTGCTGCTCTTCTCGTTTTTATGTCTTTTAAATTTTTTATATCTAAAACTATATTATTACTGATTTTAGCTAAATATTGATTGAGCTCCTTTTTTTCTTTCCTAGCATCGTTCCAATTATTTATCTGTAATGCAATAAGTATCCCAATAACAACTAGGATAATTTCGCCAGTGGCATAAAGCAGGTATTTTGAAAACTTATTTTCAGAAACCAAACGCTGGCGTATATGACGGAAGAATTTAATCATTGGTTATCCCTTTTTTTAATGAGGTTTATGATTTTTTGCCCTTTTGATTTTAGACTATCATAGACAAAAAAGTATTTTTCAGAAGCTACACGTTGCATTATACCAAGCATTTTAGAGTTTTTGTAAATTTGATGTAATGCTTTTTGTTGATCTTCTATAGAAAACGCATTTGGTGGTTTTGAGTTAGAAAATACTTTATAAACAATAGCGACATCCTCATATTTTTCGTTGTAAAGTCCTGCTTCCATATTTTCTATAAAATTGTTTAGGCTAATCTCGCTTTCGTGTATTTCGTCGTAGTATGAGTAATAATCATAAATAGCATCTTCTAGTTCTGTGCCTTGAAGATTTGCGATGTATCCAGAATTTTTAAGGGCATCAAAACCTGTTTGATTTACATTTAAGTATTGCTCACCTAGTATGCGACCAATTTCAGGAACTAATTGCATTGGCATCGTATCTGTGTAAGTATATTTCACATAGTCTATTGCCGCCAGGTTGTGACGCTCTCTTAAACTTTTAATTAGATTAATTTCAATAGTATCTGTTTGTATATTTTTACTGATACTATTTAAATACCCTTGTAATTGGTTCGTTGTTTTTCTTCTTTCATTCCAATTGTTAATCTGTAATGCAATTAAAATCCCAATAACCACCAGGATGATTTCGCCGATGGCGTATTTTAGATATTTACTGGTTTTGTTTTCCATTATTAGGTTTTGACGAATATGGCGAAAGAATTTAATCATAGTTTCACGTTAAGGGATTTAGTAAACTGAGTGTAAAAGGCAATACAAACACTCGCATTATTAAAAAAAACGCAATTCCAACACCTATTTTTAACGAGCGAATCCATAAAGGTGTGGTTTTGAAAAAAGATAGATAAGCCCAAGACACATAGATAAGCAATAGCAAAGCGATAAACTCTATGGAAACAAAAACATCGAACAGTACTTTTGTGACAAACAAAATGGTCATTGTTATTAAAGTGGATGTTGAGATATAATAAAAGTTTGTAGTAAGTAGTTCGGTAAAATTCAATTTTAGAGACCTAAATAGCACATAAAAAATGATGGGAAATAGCAATACCTCAAACAAACTGCTCAACAATGAAAACTCAATGGTCAACTTTATATTCCACAACTCCATACTATTATTAAGGCGTTCTGAAAGGAATGGGAAATAGAAGTACTCATCTTTCTCCAAGATTTCATCGGTTTTAAACCAATAATCCATAAAAGCTTGAAAGGCAAGTGCAATAACCAAGTAACGCGTTGGATTAGTAAACCTTTTGCGTTGTCCTTTAATATAGGCATGTGCTACTTTGCCAGGCGATACAATTAATTTCCAAAATGTAAAAAAGAAGCCTTTATGTAAGTTGAATGTGTTATCAAAAAAGTCATTTACAACTTCGCGTATGCGCAAACGATTATTTCCTATGTTGCGCTGACCGCAATGGTTACAAAAGTTGCCCTCAAAACTGTGTTGGCAATTATGGCAGTTTTGTGTTTCCAATCTTAAGTAGTTATTTGGTTTCTTCCGTTGTAGCTGCCAATTACTGATAGAAATATGTCTTCAATGGCACATTTAAAATAGCAATCTGTTTTACTTTCCATAAGTGAGTTTTGACGGATGTTTCTAAAGAATTTTATCATTACGATTAATACAGTATATTATCTAAGGTCCAATCTAACCGTTCTTCAAGCATGCTGAATTTTTTATCTGAAAAGAAAATTTTGTACATCTCTCTTCTAAAAGCCGCGAGCTCCATCTGGCTGTAATCGTGGTTATTTATGACATCTTCAATTTTCTTTAATCGCTTTTTTTCAGAATGCTTATGAAATTTTTTATGCATTTTTAGAAAAGTTTTTTTGGACGTTTTGTCTTGGATCATTTCCAATTCTTCCTCAGTCTCTTTTTTATCTGCGTTGGCGCAGAGTAGCATAATGTAAATTTGTAATTCAGATTTACTCCAGTTGTTTTTTTTGGTTTTCATAGTATTAGTGTCTTTAGTTTTTAACTATTTATTTGAAATGCACAGAGAAAATCAATAACGAAGTGTATAAGATCGTTAATGGTATAAGTAATGTAGTTCGAAAATTTGTTTCCAATCTTGCTGTTAGCAGGACGGAGCGTAGTCGTTGCCAATTGTGGCAAAAAAATTAAATCATTCACTTTCTTTAGATTGAAAGTAAATTAGGCTAATGGTTGTAGTTGAGGTTGGTTAACTATTTGTGTTTAAAGATATTAAATTGTTACAGATTATTCTTTATAAATCTTCACTGTTAATTCTCCTTTGTCATTCATGCTAGCACGATACATACCAGCTGTATTAAATTCCATAGCCATATTACCATCTTTGTCTACAGCCACAATACCGCCATCACCACCAAGGTTTGGTACTTTTTCCTGTATGACAATGCGAGCGGCTTGTTTTAAGGTTAAACCTTTGTATTCCATAAGTGCCGAAATATCGTGAGCTACCTGAGCTCTAATAAAAAATTCTCCCCAACCAGTGCTTGAAACTGCACATGTAGCATTATTGGCATAAGTGCCAGAACCAATGATTGGTGCATCTCCAATTCTACCATAACGTTTGTTGGTCATGCCACCAGTTGAAGTTCCTGCAGCTAAATTGCCATTTTTGTCTAAAGCTACGCAGCCAACTGTTCCAAATTTAGAATCTTTGATATTTGAATCATAAAATGCCGTTGTAGCATCATGGTCTAATTCTGTTTTTTCTTTATCTTTGATGCGTTGTAAGGATTGAAATCGGTTTTCGGTAAAGAAATAACTTGGTTCTACAATGTCTAAACCTTGTTCTTGCGCAAAGGTTTCTGCACCTTTTCCAGAAAGCATTACATGTTCGGACTTTTCCATTACAGCTCTGGCCAAATTAATCGGGTTTTTAACCGTTGTTGTGCCTGCTGAAGCACCAGCGTTTAGCGTTTTTCCATCCATAATAGACGCATCTAATTCATTGGTTTCTGCATTGGTAAAAACGGCACCTTTACCAGCATTAAAAAGCGGTGAGTCTTCCATGATATTAATCGTTTTTTCAACAGCATCCAGACTACTTCCACCACTTTTTAAGATATCATAACCAACTTTAATTGCTTCTTCAAGTTTAGCTTTATATGCGGCTTCTTTTTCTGGTGTCATATTCTTTTTTAGAATAGTACCAGCTCCTCCATGAATAACAATAGCAAATTCTGTTTTTTTAGATGTGGTTTCAGAAGTGTTTTTTATATTTTCATTCTTACAAGCAAAACATAAAAATAAAACAAGACTTAACAGAGCGATTTTCTTCATGTTGGATTAGATTTTATAAGTGCTTTAAAGTTAATTTTTTTTGACTTATAAATTATAAAAGTTAAAAATCAATCATAATTATATCAATTAGCGTCGTTATAGCGAATAGGATTTTTAATTACAGGGTTTTATATATTAAATCAATAATGAAGAATCAAAAGCCATGGAATTATTAGTATCTTCGCATAAAAATTTAATAATTCGTAAAATTTAAACATATATGGAAGCAATTGCTACCGATTTCGGAATAAAAGAAGCTTTAAACCAATTAGGTGTTAAGGATATTAATGAAGGGTCTTCTACAGGTTCTAACAACTTTTCTAATGGAGATATTATTGAAAGCTACTCACCAGTTGATGGCCAGTTAATTGGTAAAGTGAAATCTACAACAAGAGCAGATTATGATAAAGTAATGGATGCTGCGACAAAAGCATTTCTTGTATGGAGAGATGTGCCAGCACCACAACGTGGAGAAATAGTACGTCAGTTTGGCAACAAATTAAGAGACTTAAAAGAGCCTCTTGGAAAATTGGTATCCTACGAAATGGGTAAATCTTTGCAAGAAGGTTATGGAGAAGTTCAAGAAATGATTGATATCTGTGATTTTGCTGTAGGCTTATCAAGACAGTTAAACGGACAAACTATTCCATCGGAACGTCCAGGACACGTAATGAGAGAGCAATGGCACCCAATAGGTGTAGTTGGTATTATTTCTGCTTTTAACTTCCCAGTTGCGGTTTGGGCATGGAACACCGCTTTAGCCTGGATTTGTGGCGATGTATGTGTTTGGAAAGCTTCCGAAAAAGCACCTTTATGCTCTGTTGCTTGCCAAAACATTATAGCTGGTATATTAAAAGAAAACAATTTGCCAGAAGGTATTTCTTGTATCATTAACGGAGATTATAAAGTAGGAGAATTTATGACAACAGACTCTAGAATTCCGTTAGTATCCGCTACAGGTTCTACTAGAATGGGACGTATAGTTGGTAAAACAGTTGCAGAGCGTTTTGGAAAATCGTTGTTAGAGTTAGGAGGAAACAACGCTATCATCATTACACCAACAGCTGATTTAAAAGTAGTAGTTCCTGGTGCTGTTTTTGGTGCAGTGGGTACTTGTGGTCAACGTTGTACATCGACACGTCGTTTAATTATTCACGAATCAGTTTACGATAAAGTGAGAGATGCCATTGTTGGAGCTTATGGACAATTAACGATTGGAAATCCTTTAGATGAAAAAAATCACATTGGTCCATTAATTGATAAAGATGCTGTAAACACGTATTTGGCTGCGATTGAAAAAGCAAAAGCTGAAGGCGGAAACGTATTAGTTGAAGGTGGAGTTTTAGAAGGAGAAGGTTACGAAAGTGGTTGCTATGTAAAGCCAGCAATTATAGAAGCCGAAAATCATTTTGAAATTGTACAACACGAAACCTTTGCACCGATTTTATATTTAATGAAATATTCTGGAGATGTTGAAAATGCCATTGCAAAGCAAAATGGTGTAGCACAAGGATTATCATCAGCCATCATGACTAACGAAATGAAAGAAGCAGAAAAATTCTTGTCTTATGCAGGAAGTGACTGTGGAATTGCAAACGTCAACATCGGAACATCTGGTGCAGAGATTGGTGGAGCTTTTGGTGGCGAAAAAGAAACAGGTGGTGGACGAGAGTCTGGATCTGATGCTTGGAAAGTATATATGCGTCGTCAAACCAACACCATTAATTATTCTGATGAGCTACCTTTAGCGCAAGGGATAAAGTTTGATTTGTAATATAAAACAAGACTATAAAAATTAAGAGACTGCTTTTTGGCAGTCTCTTTTTATTTGACAAATATATTTTTAGTTACTGAACAACTATTTTTTTACTGATGCTTTTGTTGCCCATTGAGAGTTTTACAATGTAAATACCAGCGCTTAATGCGCTAATGTCTATCCGGGAATCTAAAGTTTGAAGCACAGGTTTGCCTAATACGTCATAGAATTCAATAGCGTCTAAAGCTTTATTGGATTCGATGGTAATATATTCTGAAGCTGGATTTGGATAAATACTTAGATTTGTAGTATCAACTTCAGAAACACCTAACGTGTTATCTTCAAAACCATTGATAAACCCTTCAGAAATATAAATCCCTCCAGAATTTAACTCTTGTACATTAACTTCTCCAATAGTATATAATATTTGAATACCTCCAGCAGTTGTAGATACTCCACCAGAGTCTATACTGAATTTTTCTATGGTTTGACTATGGCTCAAACATGAATATCCTAAAAGTGTTAATATGATTAGTAGTGTTCTCATAATTGTGTTATTTTTTATATTTCTAATTAGATGTACTACCGTAAATTACCACCGAGAAATTAGCGTTCACGGGTTGGTTTGAACTGTTATTTATATCTATTCGAATTGTTTGACCAACATGATCAGCTACAATTGTGTTACCTGTATTTGTAAGACTAGTTAATGTCGCCATGATAACAGGAGTTCCTACTATGAATCTATCTAATGTGATGCTGTATCTACCTGTAGAGTTTCTAGTTACTGTGTCAATACCATAATCTACCACTATAGTGGGATTGACTTGTACACCTCTTAAAAATCCATAAGCAATGGGCAGGGCATTGCTATACACCCTACCTTTCTCAGGTACATCTGAACTGGAAACTTCATCATCTGTAACTTGTACTGATTTAAATGTTGCAGAACCATCCGTGTCAACTTTAGCAACCACATCACCAGTCAGTCCTCGCTGCATCTCAATAAACTGTGCATTATCTGGCGCGTTTTCAGGAACCACGATTTCCAGTACATCGTTACCTGAGGAAACATCTGTTTTATGTATTTGCAAAGATCTTCCACTTGTGGAATTATCTTGAACATCTAAAGTTGAACTTGGTACAGAAGTGCCTATACCAACTCTTCCATCTAGTCTAAATACATTATCTCCTATACCGCTTGACCATTTTTGCTCAGGCAAATCAAAAGAACCACCTCCATCACTTAAGGTAATGGTATTATCGGTTTGGCTTAAGGTTTGGATTTCGTTTGTTGGATTGGCATCAGCATCATCCTTATTGGCTACGTCTCTAGCATATAATGCGTAGGGTACTGTAGTAAATTGTATTGTTCCCATATCTACCAAACCGCTCCCAATATCTACCTTAACATTTAAAAAGTAGCTGTCTATTCCCCAATTTATGGCTTGGAATTCCCCAATAGTGGGTGTTCCCTGTCCAATATTCAATATCACAATACCGTTATTATCTGTGATTGGCGAATGGGTTTCTGTATATATATTGGTCTGTGCTCCACCTAGAAGGATTGAGAACTCCACTTCAATTTGTTCATTGGCAATCACATTGCCTAGGTCGTCTTTAATAACTGCTTTATAGTTTACACCATCTTGGGCAAAACCTAAACAGGTTATTAATAAAATAAGTATTGTAATTTTTGTCTTCATAACTTTCGGTTTGATTTATTGTTTTCTAAAGCGGTAACACGTTTCACCAATTCTGAAATGATTTTATTCTGTTCTAAATTTTCAGCCTTCTGTTGCTTTATAATATCCTGCTGTTCTTGTATGGCTTTTGTGAGTACAGGTATTAAATCGTTGTAGCGCAGGCTTATGTACTCTTTATCATCTTTGGTTAAAAAGCCTTGGTCTTCATAGCCTAAGGTGATGAGTGCTTGTTCTACCTCTTGGGCTATAAAACCGATTTCCCTGGTTTTGTTCTTGTTGTTTTTGCGGATATAGTCCACAGGCTGTAGTTTCTGTACGAGATTTAAACCATAAGGTAATTGCCGTATGTGATCTTTCCAACGACGGTCAGAGGTTACCGTCCATGCCACTTGTATGCCTGCATAGCCAACATCTTCATTGCCTATGCGCACCTGGTTATCGCTCGTACCATTTGGCACTTCAGCATTAAAGCCTAAAGCTGTATTATTGTTTCCGGTAGTATTACTAGTTAAGGCGGAATGACCAAAAGCTGTGTTGTTATCTCCTGTAGTATTTGCTGATAAAGCACTCAAACCAGTTGATGTATTTCCGTTTCCTGAGATATTTACAGATAGCGCATGCTGTCCATTTGCAGTATTGCCAGTTCCTGATAAATTATCCCTTAAGGCATTATATCCAGTTGCAGTATTCCTAAGGCCTGTGGTATTTGCGTATAACGCTTGTGTGCCAGTAGCAGTATTTTGACTACCTCCAGTATTGGAGTACAGGGCTTCATAACCACTGGCTGTATTATTAATTCCTATAGTATTCCAGTATAAGGCACCTCTACCAGTAGCTGTATTTTGAATTCCAACAGTATTTTGTCTTAAGGCATGAGCACCATTTGCAGTATTGTTATCGCCAGTCGTATTATTTATTAATGCTGCCACACCAATTGCTGTATTTGAAAACCCTGAAGTATTAGAATATAAGGCTGAAGCACCAATTGCGGTGTTACTTAACCCAGTGGTGTTAGAATAAAGTGCTTCATCGCCAATTGCGGTATTGCCTATACCTGTATTGTTAGAATAGAGTGCTCGATAACCATTTGAAGTGTTACTAATTCCAGTAGTATTAGAATACAATGCATAAGCTCCAATTGCGGTATTTTTGGTACCTTCAGTATTGAATAATAAAGCCTGATATCCATTAGCTGTATTATTACCTCCAATGGTATTAGAAGTTAAAGCATTATAACCAGT
This sequence comes from Winogradskyella pulchriflava, assembly GCF_042434315.1. Taxonomy (NCBI): domain Bacteria; kingdom Pseudomonadati; phylum Bacteroidota; class Flavobacteriia; order Flavobacteriales; family Flavobacteriaceae; genus Winogradskyella; species Winogradskyella pulchriflava. The sequence continues at coordinate 838,481 of NZ_JBHLTQ010000001.1, forward strand.
TGCAGTATTGTTAAAACCTTCGCTATTGGCGTATAGGGCACTGTAACCGTATGCCGTATTGTTGTTTCCTGCTGTATTTGAATATAAGGACTGATACCCATTTGCGGTATTACTAAATCCTGATGTATTATTATGGAGCGCCCGATACCCACTTGCGGTATTTAAAGCTCCAGACGTGTTTGCGTATAATGCCTGATAGCCAATACCTACATTTTGGTTATCACTGCTGTCGTCATTAAGTCCTGCACCAACGCCTAAAAAAATGGAAGACCCATCTTCGGTACCATCGGCATCGGATTTGGCATCGGTCAAGTCATCGATTTTAGAGGTTACGTTGTCTGCTATCGTGGCACGTTCTGCGTGTTTGGCATAAGGTACAACGCCAAATTGTGTGGTTCCCATATCTAAAAATCCAGAGCCAGTGTCTATTTGAACGTTTAAATAATGTTTTGCCGTTTCCCAAGCAATATCATTAAATATACCGCTCACTGGTGTGCCTTCGCCAATATTCACAATAACAATACCATTAGCATCTGTAAGTGTTGCATGGTCTTCTTCATACTTAACAGGTCCCGCGATGTTGCCTTCTAATATCGAAAACTTTATATCGACAGCACTATTTGCTATAATATTACCTAGGTCATCTTTGATAACAGCTTTGTAGTTGATGGTGTTTTGGGCATACATAACTATTGAGACCGTAATAGTTAGAACAAAACTTAAAATTGTTTTCATTTTTTTAAATTTTAAAGTGAGTTGGTTAAGGCGTATTAGCACTCTGGAGCAGAGTCACAATCACTATCGTCGCAATCTGTAAATGCGTCGTTGTCATTATCAATGCCATCATCACAAATTTCAACTTGGCAATTAGGTTCAGAGTCGCAATCGTTATCTTCACAATCCGTAAATCCGTCGTTGTCATTATCAATACCGTCGTCACAAACTTCCACAGGTGTTGACGCTTCATCGTCGATTTTACAGGACTGGGAAAAGCATAATATGCAAAGCATTATGCTAATGTTTATTACTGATTTGAGAGTTTTCATAATTAAATTTTTATTTGTTAATAGGTGTTTTGTGTAGTATGCTTAATAATTGATGTTTCACATAAAAAATCTATAGAAATATATATTGCTGATTTTGAAATAAATGTATTTCATATTACAGGTGTTTTAAAGGCAGAATGTAAGGGTGTGTAACTTTAAGAGAGAATGCGTAAATTTGAGTGTATAAGTGTTGCAACCAATGGATTACATGTGTTTGAGACTCTTTTTCACGAGTATTTCACTTTTTGTACACTTTAAATTAGAAATGGCACGACTATACACTATGTCTATGAGGTGGTAGATTTAATGTGTATTATTATAAATTCTTCAACCTGTTTAAATGAATTACAAGACACCCTTATTTGTAATAGTTTTCTATTCTCTGCTATGTATTGGCAATACAAAACTCATTGCCCAAGAGAAAAATGCATCGGATTTGATAGTGCTTATAGAAACTTATGACAGTTTGGATGAGAATACGGAAAAAGATGAAGTGTTACGAAAAATTAAAGACCTGGTAAAGAACATTCCTAAAGATTCTTTAGAATTTATAGTAAAGCATTACGATTTTAATTTCATTGCCAGATTTGCCATGGCAGATTATTACAGGTTGAACAAAAATCATGATTTGGCCAAAAGAGAATACGCTGCGTTGGAGCCGGAAATTTTAAGCAAACGACCTATTGATTATATATTGCTAGCACATGTGGTTTGGGCAAGTTCAATCAACATATCCTTAAAGGATTTTAGTTATGAAAAAGGATTAAAAACACTTTACAAAGGATTAGCTTACTCAGAACAAAGCAAGGTGGACAGAATGACAATGAAGTACCATTCTAATTTGCAATTCTACAATACTTCAAGTTCTAACTTTGACAAATCGGTATATCACAATAAAAAGCACTATGAATATGCAAAAAAATTGAACGATTCTATTCAGGTTGTTTTGGCTCTTAAAACAGTAATGATTAATTTTAATTATGTAAAAAATTCTGAGAGTGCTTTAGAAATATGGCGCCAAATACAACCTATTTATAAAATACACCGTTCTAAATTTCCAGTTCCAAGCGCATTACTTACCCAAGTTACGAGGGCATTTATCAACTCAAAGCAATTAGATTCTGCAGCATATTACAATGCTGAATGTTTTCGACTTGATAGCATTCAAGGAAACTCATTTAGAGATTGCTACAATATTCTTTATAAAGGAATTATTTTACAAGATCAAGGTAATGCCGATGAAGCAAAAAAAACATTTCTATCAAGTTATGAATTGGCGAAAAAAAACAGAAACAATCTAATTCAAATAAAATCAGCAGCCTATATGGCTCAAATATTACTTGAGGAAAATGAGCATAATGAGGCACTGAATCTTTTAAGAGAAAACTACTCTATAAGCGACCGAAAAAGAAGCCTTAACAAAGCAGAATATGAGTTACTGCTTTCAAAGGCCTTTGAAGCCACAAACAAGCTAGACTCCGCACTATATTATAGAAACAAATCTGATAGATCTTTTGAAGCCGAAAATTTAGATATTCATGCAAAACAAGTAGCAATTGCCAAAGCCGAATTGGGTATTAATGAGCTTTTAGACGAAAACGAAAACCTAGTTTCAACTCAAACAGACTTAGACAAGCGTATGGCAAAATCAAAAACAACAACAAATGTTTTGTTATATGCTTTAATTACAATAGTTATTCTTACAAGTTTTTTTATATACCGAAGAAACCAAAAGGAAAAGCTACGTGTAAGTCAGTATAGGGAAGAACTTACAAACAAAGAACGTATTGCTATTGAGGCCGAGCTTAACACCATTCGCTCGCAAATGAATCCGCATTTTATGTTTAATTCTTTAAATTCGATAAATGAATTTATTCAAAACGATAGTAGTGAGGACGCTTCAAATTATTTGGTAAAGTTTTCGCGCTTAATGAGATCGACCCTTAATTATTCAAAACGAAAATTTGTAACTTTAAAAGAAGAGATTGATTTATTAAAACTATATATAGAATTGGAAAATCTAAGGTTTTATAATTCCATAGATTTCAGTTTAACCATCGATCCGTCAATTAACACAGAAAAAGCACTTATACCACCAATGATGATACAGCCATTTGTTGAAAATGCCATTTGGCATGGATTAATGGCAAAAGAAAACGAACGCAAATTGAAGTTGACCTTTTCTGAAAATCAACAACATATCATTTGCAACATAGAAGACAATGGTATAGGCAGAACAGCAAGTGCCCAACAAAAGGCCCAAAAACCTAAACACAAATCCCAAGGTATAGGGCTGACGCAACGTCGCCTAGAACTATTAAAAAGTATACATGGAAACGAAGCTGGGATTGAGGTCATCGATTTAACTGAAAATGGAACAGGAACCTTGGTGAAAGTGATCCTGCCAAAACAATTAAAGGAATGAATAATTCTAAAATAAGAGCATTACTTATAGATGATGAACCCATGGCGTTACGTTCGCTAGAGCGCATGCTATTAAAACATTGTCCAGAAATTAATGTTATAGGAAAAACCATTAATCCAGAAGAAGCTGTCACATTAATCAACGATAAAAAACCAGATGTACTGTTTTTGGATATTGCCATGCCAAGATTGGATGGTTTTGAACTATTAGAACAAATAGACTATAAAAATGCCCAAGTTATTTTTATAACCGCTTATGACGAGTATGCTTTACAAGCCTTTAAAACTGCTGCTGCAGATTATCTTTTAAAGCCAATTGATAAAGAGGAATTGATCCAAGCCGTAAACAAAGTGGCACAACTATTAGATACGGATACTACTCAAAACTATATTGCAGATTTGTTTGAACGCTTACAAAAAACCAATAACAAAATAAGTTCTATAGGATTACCTACTATGGAAGGACTGGATTTTGTAAAAACCGATACTATTATCTATTGCCATAGCGATGGAAATTACACTGAAATTTTTCTAAATGATAAACGAAAAATTTTGGTCACTAGAAAAATTAAGTACATAGAAGAAAAATTAGATGCAGCACAGTTTGTCCGTGTGCATAATTCTTATTTAGTAAATCTCAATCATGTTGAAAAATACATAAAGGGTCGTGGTGGTACTTTGATAATGGTTAATGGTGATAGTATTCCGGTTTCAGTACGTAAAAAAAATGATTTTTTAGATTCGTTCTAAGAAAATTTAAAAAAAAATACGGGTAATTAACATCATAATTAAACTATTACGTTTATATTAAGTCTAATATACCATGAATAAAAAAGAACTTCAGCATTTATCTTGGCGAGCAGGATTTGGAATGAATCCTAGCGAACTTAAGTTATTGCAAAAAGGCAAAAATGAAATAGTTGAAGTGCTTATTTCTAATTCAAAATCTATTACACCATTAAGAGTTGACCTATCTTTTTTAAATGGCTTAAATCCAATAGACCTAAAAGATAATCCGACATTAGCGAAAGAACTTAGAGATAAAAACAGAGAGAAAATTCTAGAATTAAACTATGCTTGGATAAAGCGTTTAGTTACTTCTAAAGAAGTTTTAAGGGAACGAATGACACTTTTTTGGGCAAATCATTTTGTATGTAAGGACAATCATATTTTATACATACAGCGTTACAACAATGCCTTAAGAACTCATGCCTTAGGCGACTTTAGAGATTTTGTAAAAGCCATTTCTAAAGAAGCAGCAATGCTAAAATATCTCAATGGTAAACAAAACAGAAAAAATCGACCTAATGAGAATTTTGCACGCGAATTAATGGAGTTATTCACTTTAGGTGAAGGACAATATACTGAAAAAGACATTAAAGAATCTGCCAGAGCGTTTACTGGTTATAACCATGATTTTAAAGGAAATTTTATTTTAAGAAAAAGACAGCATGATGAAGGTTTAAAAACCTTTTTTGGTAAAACAGGAAATTTCTCAGGTGACGATATTATAGATATAATTTTAGAAGATAAACAGTGCGCATTATACATTTCAGATAAAATCTACCGCTATTTTGTAAATCCAAAACCTAACAAAAAGCATATTGATGCTATGGCAGATGTGTTTTTTAAAGACTATAATATCGAAAATTTGATGCGCTTTGTATTTCTGTCCGATTGGTTTTATGATGAAAAAAACATTGGTGCAAGAATAAAATCACCTGTAGAGTTTTTGGTTGGTATGGCTAAAACAGTTCCTGTAAAATTTGAAAGAGAAAGGGACTTAATTAAAATTCAGAAAATTTTAGGACAAACCTTATTGGATCCTCCTAACGTTGCAGGTTGGAAAGGAGATAAAGCTTGGATAGATGCTAATACTATTATGGTAAGATTAAAATTGGCTTCTATAATATTTAATAACGCTGTAATTTCATTAAAAGAACATGGCGATTTTAATGATAATTTTAGAGAGAAATTCTTTAAACGTAATAAGGACAAACTACCGTTTAAAACATTGCCAGATTGGGAAGCATTTATGGATAATTTCAAATTAGTGGAAACGGAAAATCTTCAGGATTATATTATTCAAGGAAACATAAATAAAGGTACAGCGGATTATTTAAAATCGCTGAGCAAAAAATCGAAACAAGATTATTGTATTCAGTTAATGTCGTTACCAGAATATCAAATGTGTTAGTTATGGATAGAAGAAAATTTATTAAGGATTCGGCATTAGCTAGTAGCTTGTTTTTTGTGCCAAGTTTTGTAAAAGCTTTTGAATCTGTAGCTGCCGAAAGATTGGGTTATAAGCGTTTAGTTATTATTCAGCTGGCTGGTGGTAATGATGGTTTAAACACTATTATTCCATATAACAATGATATTTACTATAATTCTAGACCACGTTTAGCTATTACAAAAGACATTATAAAACTTAATGACGATTTAGGATTTCACCCTAGTTTAGCACCATTGAGAGCGCTTTACGATAAAGGTCAATTGTCTATTTTAAATAATGTAGGTTACCCAAATCCTGTGCGTTCTCATTTTAGATCTATGGACATTTGGCAAACCGCAAGTGGCTCTGATGAGTATTTGCAAAGTGGTTGGTTAGGTCGCTACCTAGATAAACATGGTGAAAAACCTTACAATGCTATTGAGATAGATGAGCAATTGAGTTTAGCCATGAAAGGGGAACACTTCAACGGTATTGCTACCAACGATTATAGAGTGTTGTATAATTCGTCTAAAGATCCTTATTTTAAGAATGTACTTAATCATTATAACGATGCACATTTAAGCGAACACAATTTGGGTTATTTGTACCAAACCATGACTGAAGCCAAGTCTTCAGCAAAATACATTTACGAAAACACAAAGGTAAAACTGTCTCAGCAAGAGTATCCTCAAAATAAATTTGCAAGACAGCTTAAAAATGTAGCTCAGTTTATAAATTCAGGATTAGACACTAAAGTATTTTATACTTCTTTAGGTGGATTTGATACGCATGCCAATCAAAATAATAAGCAGAGTAGGTTGTTGTCTCAGTATGCAGAAAGTGTTTCGACATTTGTTAAAGATTTAGAGCAGAATGATATGTTTGAAGACACATTGATTCTAACCTTTTCTGAATTTGGAAGACGTGTAAAGCAAAATGCGGCAAACGGAACAGATCACGGAGCTGCAAACAATGTCTTTATAATTGGTAAAAATCTAAAGCAAGCAGGATTCTATAATAATTTAGCAAGCTTAAATGATTTGGATGATAATGGAGATTTAAAGTATGAAATTGATTTTCGATCAGTCTATTCCACCATTTTAAATAATTGGATGAATGTCTCTACAGAAGGGATTATCAATTCAAAACAAAAAGTGTTGAACTTTATCTAAACAAAAAAAACCTTGTTTCAAGACTGCTTTTTTGACAGCTAAAACAAGGTTATATAATTGATTAATAGCATTTCAAAGATGCAAGTTATTTTGCTTCGCTCTTAAATTTTTTGATGAATGGTCAAAAAAAATGTATAATCTGTATGGTTTTTGTAAGTGCTTCGATAAGATGCAGAAAACAGGGATAAAATCGTGACTAAATCCGACTAACTAACTGTATTTTACCTTCCTTAGGATTCTAATGGTTTCTTTATAGGAATTATAAAGTTGAGAATTATACTTTTTCATATATGGCTTTGCGTACTCTAATTTAGGCAAGGCATCTTCAAAACCGTTGAGATAACAAATAAGATAACTAGCCGCTAAATTTTCTAAGTCAGCAATTTCATGATTGGCTAGTGTTATGCCTTTTTCAAGCTTTTCCAAGATGGCATTGTTGCTATTGTAGATGTGATGCAACACCTTTTTGTCGAATTGCGGAGGCTCAAAAATTAAATTGGCTTCTATGGAATAATTGGCATTGTTATCAAAGTGAATGGTTTTTTCTTCAAGCTTATAATATTTATACGACTGTTGAAGTCCAAGCCTTACATATTCTACAATTTTAAACGAATCTTCATCATAGAAAATAGCGACTTCATCTAATGCCGAATAGAACAATCGTACTTGTTCGTTAATCAATTCAATATCTACTCTCGAATAGAAAACTTCGTTCTTCACATGCTTTTTTTGTCCAGACCAACAAAGCACGAAATACTCTTTAAAAACTTTGTATTGTGGATTAAAATCCTTGCGTTTCTTCATAAAATCAAACACTCCATCAAGCGTTAATTCAATATTGTTCTGTGCATGATTTTCAATAGCTGCAACAATTTCTGAATTCACGTCCTTTATTTCGATATCGAAGACTTTGGGCATGCTCATACTACCATCCCTAAAAAAAACAGAGCCACCATAGTATTTCCAAATGTTCTTTCTTAAAGCGGTGATTTTTTCATTAGCTCTAATGGTGACAAGGCCAACAACCTTATCGTCTGGTAAATGTGGAAAGGGAATGTTTTCGTATTGTACAATAGGTGGATTGGTGAGATAGGCATTGATAAGGTTTTGTATTTTACTGTCATCAAAAAAATCGACACCAACTATGTTATTATCCTCGTCCTCAACACCAATAACGATATAAGAGTTGTTTTTAGGATTACTGTTAGAAAGTGCACAAATATGTTTTAAAAACTTGGCTTTTCCTTCCTTAAAACCAATATCTATTTTTCGTTTTTTGTCATAGAAGCTGTTCTCATCATTGTGAGCAAGTAGGTGTTTTATGAGCAGACGCTTATTAATCATAGTTGTCATTCCTGCGGAAGCAGGGATCTTATTGTTTATAGGTAATGAGTTCAATTGAATTACCAGCAAAATCTTTAAATATCAAATTACCAGCTAAATCTGTTTCTGAGAAGCCTTTGATAATTTTAAAATCACGTATTTTAATATCTTCAATGTAACCTTTAACATCATCAATATGAAATCTAATTTTTAAATTCTTAGTAACATCAGATGACTTTTCGACTTCAATTATCTCAAATATCAATTTGTCATTTTTAAATGAATAACATTTCTGACCAATGTCATTTTCATATGGGAAGAAAAGCATACCTATGTCAAAATAGAATTCTACTAGTTCTTGACATCTATTTGAAAATATAGAAATAACATTAATCTCTGGAGGAGGTGCAAACATTTAATTCTTTTTTACTATCGTAGAACTCGCCTGAGCCGTACAAAACATCAAAACATCAGCAATATTGACATGAGCTGGTCGTGACACCGCAAAGTAAATGACTTCGGCAACATCTTCAGCTTGCAAAGCTTTATAGCCCTTGTAAATATTATCTGCAGCAGCATCACCTTTAAAACGTACTTCAGAGAATTCGGTTTCTACCAAACCAGGATTAACAGCACCAACTTTAATTCCGTAAGGATTCAAATCAATTCGCATACCTTCTGTAATGGCTAAAACGGCATGTTTACTACCACAATATACATTGCCTTTTGGGTACACTTCCTTTCCAGCAGAAGAACCAATATTAATGATGTGTCCAGATCTACGTTCAGTCATACCAGGAATTACCGCTTTACTTACATAGAGTAATCCTTTTACATTAATATCCATCATAGCATCCCAATCATCCAAACTTCCTGTTTCTATTGGGTCTAGTCCGTGCGCATTACCTGCATTGTTGATGAGGATATCAATATTTTGAAATTCTTTTGGTAACGAAGCAATAGCTCCAAGCGTTTTGTCTCTGTCGCGCACATCAAAATTTAGAATGTGTACATCAGTTTGTTTGGATAACGCTTTTTCAATACTCTCTAAGCGTTCTTGTCTGCGACCACAAAGCACAAGGTTGATGCCATGTTTAGCAAATTCCTCTGCTGTGGCTCTGCCTATTCCGCTTGTTGCTCCTGTAATTAATGCTGTTTTTTTCATAATTCTGTCATTACTGCGTATGCAGGAATCTATTTTTTAGTCAGATTATAAGTGGATTCCTGCCTACGCAGGAATAACATCAAGGCACTTTATGTCCTTGACTGGCCACCAAAATTAAAAACCAATCCTCAAGTTCTAAGTCAATTTTTGAAGCTTCCATCGCTTGTGTCAAACGCGTTTTATTTGTTGTGCCAACAACTGGATGTATACCTGAAGGATGTTTCATTATCCAAGCCAATAACAATTGATCTTCGGTAGCATTGTATTTATCCATCAATGCACCTAGCTGTTTGTGTATGCTTCTGGTTTGTTCATTATCTTCTTTAAAAACAGAACCTAATGGAGACCAAGCCATAGGTTTTATGCCACAAGTTGTCATATAATCCAAAGTGCCATCATGCATGGCGGAATGCTCAGTCAAAGAAAACTCTATTTGGTTAACGTCAATATCCATGCGCAATCCTATCATGTCCATTTGCGATGGAGTAAAATTAGAGACACCAAAATCTCTAATTTTTCCGTCCTTTTTTAGAATGGTAATAGCTTCAGCAATTTCTTCAGCAATCATTAAAGGACTAGGTCTGTGCAATAGTAATAAATCAAGATATTCGGTTTGAAGATTCCTTAAGGATTCTTCAACCGACCAAATAATGTATTCTTTACTGTAGTCGTAGTGTTTAACCTTGTTATCGCGATTGTCGCAGAGATATTGAATACCACACTTAGAAATAAGCTGAATGTCTTCGCGCTTAATTCCAGAATCAATAAAAGCATTACCAAAACCGGCTTCTGTGGTGTATGCACCATAAATATCTGCGTGGTCAAAGGTTGTAATATTATGAGCAATACAATGGCGCATTAAGTCAACCATTTCTTTTTTTGAGAGTTGTTTGCCCCAACTTCCCCAGGTCATAGTACCTGCAATTAATCGAGAATATGTCACTTTTTATTCAGTTTATATTGGTTTTTGTGCAATTCGTGTATAAAAATACTCAAAACCATAGGATTAAAGTATTCTTGTTAAGTAATTATTCCATTCCTCAAATCATGAAACATTTACAAGCTATTAACCAGTTGTTTTTTTCAGTACTAATTTTATTATGCTCAACAAGCTGTTCCAAGGACGATATTAATGTCAATGAGAACGTTACTAGTATTACAGTAAAACTAAAAAGCTCCAATAGTGTGCTTAATAAGGTATATATCAATATTGAAGATGTACAACTAAAAATAAAGGAAGACGAAAGTGTTTCTGATGCTTGGTTAAGTCTTAATGCCATTAACCAAGGAACTTATAACATTTGTGATCTTAAAGAAGATAACCCACTACTTTTAGTAGATGATCTAGAAATAGATGCAAACTTTATTTATGAAATAAGATTGGTGTTAGGCGACAATAATTTTATAGATATTAATAATGTTTTACATAGTTTAGATGTGGCCAACTATGGTAATGCAACACCTTCTAATTTAATAAGTACACAATTAGATAGTAAGCGACGATACGATTTTGTAATAGATATGGATATTGACGAATCTGTAAGCTTTAATGAAGACGAAAACATGATGGTTTTAAATCCTAAACTATATACAGCAATAAGACAAATTCAATATTAATTTTTTAATCCTAAATTAATGGAATATAAAAGGGTAATGCTTAATGTGTTACTCTTTTTTTTAACTAGATTTTAACTCAAAATGTCTGTAAATACCTTATGTTATATAATCCAAGTACGTAATTCTCAGCGTACATAAATTAGAAATCATAAAAATATAAACCATGAAATTTTTAAAACAAATTGTATCAATTTTTGTAATACTTCTAACATTATCTTCTTGTAATGACTCTGATAGTTCTAACAGCTCAGATACAGCAACACTATCCGTAAAACTTGTAGATGATCCTGGAGACTATCAAAATGTATTTGTTGAAATTATAGACGTAAAGGTTAAATATGACAGCGATGATTTTGATGAAGATGATGAACAAGGATGGCAATCTATTGGAATTATCAATCCAGGAGTTTACGATTTATTAGAGCTTACAGGTGGTGTAAGTTTAGAGTTGGTAAACAATGAAACTATTGAAACAGGTCTTATAAAGCAAATAAGACTAGTATTAGGTGATGATAACTCAGTATTATTAGAGGGTGAGACAGAAACGAGACCTCTTAATACTCCAAGTGCGCAACAATCTGGATTAAAAGTGATGATTAATCAAAGTATAATTGCTGGTTATAACTATGACTTTATTTTAGATTTTGATGTAGAGGAATCCATTGTAATGGCAGGAAATTCAGGTAATATTAATCTAAAACCAGTATTAAGAGCTAATCTAGAAGTTAATTCAGGAACTATAGCTGGTAGTATTCAGCCATCAGGTATTGCTGCAGAAGTTGTTGTTACAAACGGTCTATTCTCAACAACGACTTATACCAACGATTTTGGTGATTTCCAAATTTCAGGGCTACCAGAAGGTATTTACACAGTAACAGTTACACCAGAAGCGTCCTTAATGTTGGATTCAGTAGTTATAGAAAATGTTGAAGTAAATGTTGGTGCTACCACAAGTTTAGATCCAATTATTTTTGAATAGCTTATTATCTTTAAAAAAATTTATAAAGCGTAGTGTTTTCTAATACTACGCTTTATTTTTTTAACCAATTGTTAACAGCAACTAACAAATAATTTTAACACTTTGCACTTCCTAAAAAGTTACTAAAAATAGTTTTGTTCTTAAACCGATATAATAATGGAAGAAACGAGTACAGTTGACATTAAGTCAATTAATGAAAAGATAGAAAAAGAAAGTGCATTTGTAGACCTGCTAACTTTAGAAATGAATAAAGTAATTGTTGGTCAAAAGCACATGGTAGAGCGATTACTAATTGGATTGCTAGGTCAAGGTCATATATTATTAGAAGGTGTGCCAGGATTAGCAAAAACCTTAGCCATTAATACGCTTTCAAAAGCCATTGATGCAAGTTTTAGTAGAATTCAGTTTACACCAGATTTATTACCAGCAGATGTTGTTGGTACATTAATTTATAACATTAAAGAGAATGACTTCTCAATTAAAAAAGGACCAATCTTCGCTAACTTTGTTTTAGCAGATGAGATTAACAGGGCACCAGCAAAAGTGCAGTCCGCTTTGTTAGAAGCTATGCAAGAAAAGCAAGTTACCATTGGCGACGAAACTTTTGTTTTAGATAAGCCTTTTTTAGTAATGGCAACACAAAACCCAGTTGAGCAAGAAGGAACCTACCCTTTACCAGAAGCGCAGGTAGACCGTTTTATGCTAAAGACTGTTATTGATTATCCTAAACTAGACGAAGAACAGCTTATAGTTAGAGCCAATTTAAAAGGAGCTTACGAAAAAGTAAATCCTGTGGTTTCAATCGCTCAGATTCTAAGTGCACAAGAAGCTGTTAGAGAAGTTTATATGGACGAAAAGATTGAAAAATATATTTTAGATATCATCTTCGCTACACGTTATCCAGAAAAATATAAACTTGGAGATTTAAAGGCTTTAATTTCATTTGGAGCATCACCTCGTGGTAGTATTAACTTAGCAACTGCCGCAAAATGTTATGCATTTATAAAACGAAGAGGCTACGTTATACCGGAAGATGTAAGAGCTGTAGTGCACGATGTATTGCGCCACAGAATAGGTATTACTTACGAAGCTGAAGCAGAAAATGTTACTTCAGAAGATATTATTAACAAGATCGTTAATGAAATTGAGGTGCCATAGTATTGTCATTCCTGCGCAGGCAGGAATCTCACTATTATTTGTCAAAAAGTTTAATTTGATAGATTCCGCATCAAGTGCGGAATGACAAAGCGCAAAATGGATACTAAAGAACTTCTAAAAAAAGTACGAAAAATAGAGATTAAGACACGTCGTTTGTCTGATCATATATTTGGAGGAGAGTACCACTCTACCTTTAAGGGACGAGGTATGACTTTTTCTGAAGTGCGTCAATACCAATATGGTGACGATGTTAGAAACATTGATTGGAATGTAACAGCACGCTACAACGAACCTTACATTAAAGTATTTGAGGAAGAACGTGAGCTAACCATGATGCTCATGGCAGATGTGTCTGGAAGTAAGCTCTTTGGAACAAAAAACCAATTTAAAAATGAAATTGTTACAGAAATAGCTGCAACCTTAGCCTTTTCTGCAACTCAGAATAATGACAAAATTGGTTTAATTCTATTCTCAGATGATATTGAACTCTACATCCCTCCAAAGAAAGGACGTTCTCATGTACTTAGAATTATCAGAGAATTATTAGAGTTTAAACCAAAAAGCAAAAACACCAATATCGCTGAAGCTTTTAAGTTTTTGTCTAACGTTATGAAGAAGAAAGCCATCGTTTTTGTGCTTTCAGATTTTATAGCAGATGATTATAAACAGAATCTAAAAATAGCAGCTGGTAGGCATGATATTACAGGGATAAGAATTTACGATAAACACGAAGAAGAAATCCCAAATATAGGAATGGTGCAGATGGAAGATGAAGAAACTGGTGAATTGTTATTAGTAAATACTGCATCCAAAAAAGTAAGGTTGAATTACGGACGCTTTTATAACGAAAAAGTAAACTACTTTAAAGATACATTTACAAAGTCCGGAGCAGGTGCTATAGATTGTCGTGTGGATGAAAGTTATGTAAAAAAACTATTGGGTTATTTTAAAAGAAGAGGATAAACGAATCATGATTTACGATTTACCAATTAATAATAAAGGATTAATGAAAACTTCGGTATTCCGTCAAAGGTCTTCCGTTGTCTTTTTTATGTTCTTTTTTCTTTTTTCTTTCGTATCGTTTTCACAAGTGAAATCTGAAGTTGACACTACTAAAATCCGAATTGGAGAGCAAATTAATTATAAAATTAAAGTAGAGGCAGATTCTACAGCTTTAGTAGTGTTTCCAGAAGGACAAACCTTTATGCCTTTAGAGGCTGTTGAAGCATTAAAAATAGATACTACCAAAAAGGATGCTAAGTTTTTATTGTCTAGGATATACAAACTTACACAGTTCGATTCGGGTTCATATACCATTCCGCAACAAAAGGTAATTATTAACGAAAAGCCTTTTTTTACCGATTCGTTGCGTGTAGATGTTAATACAGTTGAAGTTGATACCACAAAGCAAAACCTCTACGATATAAAACCAATTTTTGAGGTAGAAAAAAGTGGAGGCAATTGGTGGAAATGGTTATTAGGCATTTTGGTAGCATTAGCTTTAGTTGCCTTTTTGCTATACTGGTTTATTTGGAGGCAAAAACCTCTAACAGAGGAAGAAGAAATTGCCCTTTTACCACCTTACGATAGAGCAAAGTTAGCTTTAAAAAAGTTAGATGAAAGTCAGTATTTAATACGTTCTGAAGTCAAAGAATTTTATTCAGAATTAACCTTTATCATAAGAAAATACCTTGACGAAAAAGTGTACGATCGTGCATTGGAGAGTACAACAGACGAGCTTATTTCAAGATTGCAACTACTTAAGGAAGGTAATCAAATAGACTTATCTAAAGACACTATAAAAAACATTGAGTCTATCTTAAAACGTGCCGATTTGGTAAAGTTTGCTAAATCAGCTCCAGACACAGCACTGGCGGAAATGGACAAGTCCACAATAGATAGAGAGATAGATCATGTAAAAGAAAGTTTGCCAGAACCAACAGAAGAAGAAAAATTATTAGATCAACAATATAGAGAAGAACAAGAACGCAAGAAGAAACGTAGAAAAGTTATTCTTACTGTGGCTATTTCTTTGTTTTTGCTTATTGCTACGTTCGTCGGTTTCGGTATTAAATATGGTTTTGAATATGTAAAAGATACCATAATTGGTCATGAAAGTAAAGAATTGTTGGAAGGAGAATGGGTAGAAAGTGCTTACGGTTTTCCACCTGTTTGGATAGAAACACCAAGAGTTTTAAAACGTGTAAATCCACCGATTCCTGAAGAAGCGAAAGAACAACTTTCAATGACAACATTTGTATATGGCACTATGCTCGACATTTTTAGCATAGGTGTTAATACAACAACACTCAAAGTGCCACAACAGGCACAACAAGGTGAGGATAATGAAAATCCAACGTTTGATTTATTAAAAGTTTCGGAAGAAAGTCTTAAAGGGTTTGAGGCACAAGGAGCAACAGATATATCTGTTAAGCGCGAACAATTTATTACACCAAACGCTGCCGAAGGATTAAAAACATTTGGAACGTTAAGTATTAAAATTCCAAATACCAATTCTGTGGTTAATGCGGAGTATATGTTGCTTTGTTTTTCAAATCAAAAAAATGTATTGCAACAAATAATAATAACCTGGCCAGATAATGATGATTATGCAGACAAAATGGTACAGCGTATTGTTGATTCCATTGAGCTTAATCCAGATGAACCAGAAGAAGAGGATAAATAATGTTTGAGCATATAGAATTTTTAAATAAAGAACTATTTTGGTTTCTGTTGCTATTGCCAATAGCAATAGCTTGGTATGTTTTTAAACATAATAAGCAAACGGCTGAGCTAAAAATTTCTAGTATTAAGGGATTTAAATCAACATCTTCTTTTTGGTCAAAGTTTAGGCATGTGCTTTTTGCATTACGCTTAATCGCTTTAGGGTTATTGATAACCGCATTAGCCAGACCAAGAACTGTTGATGTGTCAACAAAAACCAAAACAACAAGAGGTATAGATATTGTTATGTCTATTGATGTGTCTGCGAGTATGTTGGCAAAAGATTTAAGACCAAACCGACTAGAAGCTTTAAAAGAAGTAGCTTCAGATTTTATTGATGGTCGTCCTAATGACAGAATAGGTCTTGTAGAATATGCAGGAGAAGCTTACACAAAAACACCAATTACAAGCGATAAATCTATTGTGCAAAGATCGCTTAGAGATATAAAGTATAATACCATAATTGAAGGAGGTACAGCTATAGGCATGGGATTAGCAACTTCTGTAAACCGATTAAAAGATAGTAGAGCTAAGAGTAAAGTTATTATACTATTAACTGATGGTGTTAACAATTCAGGTTTTATAGATCCTAAAATCGCAAGCGAATTAGCTGTAGAATATGGTATAAAAGTTTACACCATAGGATTAGGTACAAATGGAATGGCTTTGTCTCCTGTAAGAATAAATCCAAACGGAACATTTCAATATGGCAGTCAACAAGTGGAAATTGATGAGGATTTGTTAAAGGAAATAGCCGATGTTACAGGTGGTAAATATTTTAGAGCTACAAATAACAAAAAGTTAGCCGAGATTTATAATGAAATCAATAAGCTAGAGAAAACTGAAATTGAAGAAAAGAAGTACTACAATTATGATGAAAAATACAGACCACTGGTTCTGTTAGCCGGATTACTTCTTTTAATTGAAATACTATTACGAAACACAATATTTAGAAGCTTTGTTTAGACTCGACGAAAAAATATGGTTTTGGACATTGCTGGTTATTCCAGTAATTATTTTGCTATTTGTGTTATTACAAGTATGGAGACGCTCTGCGCAAAAGAAATTTGCGGATAGAAATTTGCTAAAGCGTTTAAGTCCTAATCAATCACTTTTTAAAAGTGTACTAAAAGTCTTAGTACTTTGTGCAGCATTTGCGTGTTTGTCATTAGCATTGGTAAACCCAAAAATTGGTACAAAATTAGAAACTGTTCGTAGTCAAGGTGTGGATATTGTATTTGCGGTAGATGTTTCAAAAAGTATGCTGGCAGAAGATATTGCACCAAACCGATTAGAAAAATCTAAGCAATTGGTCACGCAAATCATTAATAGTTTGGCCAGTGATAGAGTTGGTATTATTGCTTATGCTGGTAAAGCATTTCCACAATTACCGATTACAACAGATTACGCATCGGCAAAGATGTTTTTGCAAAACATGAATACAGATATGTTGTCTTCACAAGGAACAGCAATCCATGAAGCTATTCAACTTGCAAAAACCTATTACGATGATGAAGAGCAAACCAATAGGATTCTAATTATTATTTCAGATGGAGAAGATCATGGTGGTGAAGCTGTTGATATTGCGGAAGAAGCTAATGAAGAAGGTATTAGGATATTAACGGTAGGTGTAGGTGATACTAAAGGTGGTCCAATACCAATAAAAAGAAATGGCGTAATATTAAATTACAAAAAGGATAACAATGGAGAAACTGTTATCACACGCTTAGACGAAACCACTTTAAAAGAAATAGCAGAAGAAACAAATGGTGTTTACATCAATGGGAGCAATACAACTGAAGTTGTAGAAACCATTAAGGATATTCTCAATAAAATGGACAAAAAGGAATTTGAATCTAAGCAAATAGCAGATTTTAAAGACCAATTCCAATGGTTTTTAGGTTTAGGGATTTTATTGTTGTTTATTGATATATTATTCCTAGAGCGTAAAACAGCCTGGTTAAAGAAGTTGAATTTGTTTAATGAAAACTTTTAGATATTCTTTAACGTTGAATTATAAAAGGGTTTGCTAATTTTAAATTGGATAGACAACGGTTCCCGATTGTATAAAGATTAAAAAGGAAACGGTTTGTCTTCAAACAAAATTTAAATTAAAAAGTGAGTAAAATGAAGTTTTACACATTACTAATTATAGCTTTAGTTGGATGTTTAGGGTTTTCGCAAGAAACCAACAAAGAACAATTAAAAGCAGAAAAAACAGCAGCAAATTTGGTGTATAATGCCAATGAGTTAGTTGAGGCAGATAACTATGTCGAAGCCGAAATGGAATACAGAAAAGCCATTGCCAAAGCTCCGAGTAAAGCTGTTGGTTCTTATAATTTAGCACATTCGTATTTTAGAAAAGGAAGTTTTGAAGAAGCGTTATTTAGAAGCCAGGAGGCAGCAAAAAATGCTAAGACTAAAGATGAGAAGCACAGAGCATTCCATAATATTGGTAATATCTTAATGCAAGAAAAACAATGCAAAGAAGCAGTAGAAGCATTTAAAAATGCCTTAAGAAATAACCCAACTGACGAAGAAACACGTTATAATTTGGCCTTAGCAAAAGACTGTGCTAACCAACAAGAAGATGGTGGTGGCGAAGACGATAAAAAGGACGAAAACAAAGAAGAGGAAAAAAACAAAGAAAACGAAGAGAAGAAAGAAGACGAAAATAAAGAAGATCAAGATAAAAAGGACGAAGGCGATAAGGGCAAAAAAGAAGGAGATAAAGAAGAGGATGATAACGGAAAGCCTAAGGATGAGAAAAAAGACGATGGTAAAGGTGATGATGATAAAAAGAAACCAAACGAAAAACCTAAGCCTAAGCCAGGGCAAATGTCTCCACAGCAGATAAAAAACATATTAGAGGCAATGCAAAACCAAGAACAGAAAGTACAAGAAAAGATAAATGCAGAAAAACAAAAAGGAGCTAAAGTAAAAACCGAAAAAGATTGGTAATTAGTTCGTAGTCGCAGTTTTCAGTTGTCACACTGAGCGCAGTCGAAGTGCTTTATAACAAAATGAAATTCATAAAAAACATATCGATATTATTCATACTGCTTGCAACAAGTATAGCTTCTGCACAAGTTAAATTTGAAGCTAAGGTTAGCAAGAAAAAACTTGGTGTAAATGAGCGTTTGCGCATAGATTTTGAGATGAATCAAGATGGCGACAATTTTGTGCCTCCAAGTTTTAATGATTTTACTGTTGTTGGAGGACCAAATACTTCCGTCAGTAACTCTTGGGTAAATGGTAAACGATCTTATTCTAAAACCTACAGTTATTTTTTAGCTCCAAAAAAAAGGGGAACCTTTACGATAAAGCAAGCTACGATTGAGATTGATGGTGAAATATACAAAACGTTTCCTGTTACAATCAATGTTACAGCTGCTGTTGACAAACCTAATGGCCCACCAGACGCATCAGACATTGCCTCAGAAAATATACATCTGGTAGCTGAGGTTTCTAAAACCAATCCGTACTTAAATGAAGGCTTTACGGTTGTGTATAAATTGTATGTTTCGCCAGAAACAGGAGTCAGTAACTGGAGAGAAAAAGACAATCCAAGGTATAATGATTTTTGGAGTCAAAATATAGAAATCAAAGGACTTAATATCCAAAAAGGATTGTATAAAGGAGAAGAATATCGTTATGTAGTTCTCAGAAAAACAGTATTGTATCCTCAAAAAACTGGAAAGCTAAAAATAGAACCTTTGGTTTTAGACATTACAGTAGAAGTACCAACTGGCAGAGCAGATATTTTTGGTCGCCCTATAATGACCAAAGTACCAAAAACTGTAACTGCAGGTAGTAGAACAATAGATGTAAAACCGCTTCCGGAAGTGAATAAGCCTTCAGATTTTAAAGGAGCTGTTGGTGATTTTACGTTTAAGGTAACTACAACAAAAACAGAATTAGATGCCACAGAATCACTTCAGGCTAAAATAGAAGTTTCAGGAAAAGGAAACTTAAAGTTATTTGAGCTGCCTAAGTTATCTACACCGAGTTCGCTCGAAGTCTATGAACCAGAGCACAACGAAAATGTAAGAACCAATTTAAGCGGAATGCAAGGAAGTATATCAGATACTTATACTATTGTGCCGCAGTATAGAGGAAAATATCCTATACCACCTATTTCATTTTCGTACTTTGATTTAGATACAGAAAGCTATAAACGTATTACAGCCAATGAAATTGTTATTAATGTATTAGATGGTCCAGATGCAGCAAATACTAATGATACAGCGGCAACTAATACAAAGCAAACGGTTAGACCAAACACCAATACGTTTTCATTTATAAAGACATCGTCTAATTGGTCTAGTATAAAACGCAAACCATTTTTTAATACTACAACGTTTTGGTCACTATTGTTATTTCCGTTTTTAGCAATTCCTTTAGCGATTGTTATTAGAAGAAATAGAGACAAACGCAATGCAGATGTTACAGGGAACCGTATAAGAAAGGCAGACAGATTAGCAAGAAAATATTTAAGTGAAGCAAAAAGAAATTTAGGTCAAAAAGAATCATTCTATGAAGCTTTAGAGCGAGCGCTTCATAATTATTTAAAGGCGAAACTTAATATTGAAACCAGTGATTTTAATAAAGAGAAAATAGAAAGCCTTCTTACAGCACAACATGTTGAAAGCAATGTGGTTTCAGATTTTATTTCAATTTTAGAAAACTGTGAATTGGCAAGATATACACCAATAACGCAGGTAACTATGCAAAATGATTATGATAAAGCTGCAAAGACCATTTCACTTATAGATAAACAGTTAAGATAGCATGAGAACAATTATTGTAGCATTACTTTGTTTTAGTCTATTTGGCTTTACTCAAAACAATAAAAATTTTGAGGAGGCAAACGCTTTATATAATGATGGGAAATATGCTGAAGCGATTGATAAGTATGAATCCATTTTAGAATCTGGAAATCATTCAGCACAACTGTATTATAATTTAGGAAATGCTAATTATAAGCTAAATAACATTGCACCTAGCATATACTATTTTGAAAAAGCACTAAAACTTAACCCTAATGACAAGGAGATAAAAAACAACTTATCTTTTGCTCAAAAAATGACTGTGGATGCCATTGATATAGTCCCTAAGGTTGGCTTTAGTAAATTAATCAATAATGTTGTAAACACCTTTAAAACGGATACTTGGGCTAAAATTTCAGTTGTAGGCGTGTTGTTATTTGTTTTGCTTTTTTTGGTGTATTATTTTTCTTATAGTACATCAAAAAAGCGAATTGCATTTGTGTCGAGTATTGTAAGTTTGGTGATTGCATGTTTTTCTGTTGCAATGGCATTTCAAAAAGAAGGGTTGAATAAGAAAGATAATCCTGCCATTGTTTTTGCTCAAGAAAGTAGAGTAAAAGCAGATCCTAATCAAACAAGTGAAGAAGTGTTTAGGCTTCATGAAGGCACTAAGGTTCAGGTTTTAGAAACTTATGAAGACTGGAAAAAGATTC
The DNA here is from genome assembly GCF_042434315.1 of Winogradskyella pulchriflava. Lineage (NCBI taxonomy): Bacteria > Pseudomonadati > Bacteroidota > Flavobacteriia > Flavobacteriales > Flavobacteriaceae > Winogradskyella > Winogradskyella pulchriflava. The sequence goes on from NZ_JBHLTQ010000001.1 coordinate 859,786, forward strand.
AACTTTCTGACAATTCTTTAGGGTGGATTCCATCTAAGGATATTAAGTTGTTAAAGGATTTTTAGAAATTATTTAACAGTATGTTAATTTCTTAATATTATATTTGCGGCTTATGTTTCAGAAGTATAAATATAGATCCGCAGTTTTTTTTACCATTGTATTAATGGCACTTATCGCTGCGCCAACTATTATTGTTTCTTTTGACGACTCTATAGACGTAACCTGTTTCTATGGTGTTACTGAAGAGGAAGAAAATCAGAATGTAAAATTAGTTTTCGAACATACTAGTCTCGATTCTGGAGGCATGTTTGAAGATGAAGCAAATGCTAATTTAATAGGATATAGGTTTAAACAATATCCAAAACCACATCTCAATTTAATTTCCCCACCGCCCGATTTTATTTAATATTTTTTTCGTTAGACATTTTATGTCCCCAAAATAAATATTAAACAACTATTGAATTCACTTCAGTAGTAAAAATCATTATATCAAATGTTTAAAACATTAAAGAACGACTTGCCAGCAAGTGTCGTTGTATTTTTTGTAGCATTACCATTATGTTTAGGTATTGCCTTAGCCAGTGGAGCACCTCTCTTCTCTGGTTTAATTGCCGGAATTATTGGAGGAATTGTAGTAGGGTCTTTAAGTGGATCTAAAATTGGAGTTAGTGGCCCTGCAGCTGGTTTAGCAGCTATTGTATTAACTGCAATTGGTACTTTAGGTAGTTATGAAAACTTTTTAGTGGCCGTTGTATTAGGCGGAATTATACAATTGCTTTTTGGCGTTTTGAAAGCTGGAGTTATTGGGTATTACTTTCCATCATCAGTAATTAAGGGAATGCTTACAGGTATTGGAATTATCATTATTTTAAAGCAAATTCCTCATTTCTTTGGTTACGATGCAGAGCCAGAAGGAGCTGATAGTTTTACCTGGTCATCAGGAGAAAACACATTTTCGGCCTTATTAGGTATTTTTGATAATATCATAATAGGTTCAATGGTTATTGGGCTTATTTCATTGGCTATATTACTGCTATGGAGCAACGTGTTAGCCAAAAAAGGAAAGTTTTTTGAAATTATTCAAGGTCCTTTAGTGGCTGTTGTGGTAGGAATAATTTTTTACGTACTAACACAATCGAACGAGACTTTATCCATTGCGGAATCGCACTTAGTAAGTGTACCTGTTCCAGATAGTTTCGATTCTTTTATAGGTCAATTTAGTTTTCCTAATTTCTCTGCAATTACAAATCCAGAAGTTTGGATTGTAGCATTTACTATAGCGTTAGTTGCGAGTTTAGAAACTTTATTATGTGTTGAAGCAACAGATAAATTAGATCCAGACAAAAACGTAACACCAACAAATAGAGAGTTATTAGCTCAGGGAACAGGTAATATTTTATCTGGTTTAATTGGAGGTTTACCTATTACACAAGTAATTGTAAGAAGTTCTGCTAATATTCAGTCTGGTGGTAAAAGTAAAATGTCTGCTATTATCCACGGATTCTTATTGTTGATTTCGGTAATATTAATTCCGAGATTATTAAATCAAATTCCATTATCTGTTTTAGCTGCTATACTTTTAATAGTAGGTTATAAATTGGCTAAGCCAGCATTATTCAAAAAAATGTACAAATTAGGCTGGAAACAATCTGTTCCATTTTTTGTTACAGTAATTGGTATTGTTTTTACGGATTTATTGGTTGGAATAGGTTTAGGTTTAATGGTTGGTATCGTTGTTATTCTATTAAAAAGTTACCAAAACTCTCACTTTCTTCATATAGAAGATAAGAGTAATGGTAAACATAGAATTAAGATGGTGCTTGCAGAAGAAGTAACCTTCTTTAATAAAGGTGCCATTTTAAAAGAATTAGATAGTTTGCCAAGAGACACCTATTTAGAATTCGACGTTAGAAAAACAAGATATCTAGATTATGATATTATTGAAATTCTAGACGATTTTGCTTTTAAGGCCAAAGAGCGGAATATTGACATCAAATTAATTTCCAAACGTGGAATTGTTGAAAATCCGCCAAGTTTTATTGAGTTTTTTCAGTTAAGACCTAAGTCTAATATAAGTTTAAGCTAGAATATTATGAAAAATTATAAATATAAAATACTAGTACTTTCAGACTTGTCAAAAACTGCCAGTGCAACTTTAAAAAGCAGTATAAGTTTAGCAAATATGATTGATGCTAAGATTGAATTATTTCATGTTAAACAATACATAGATATTGTTGATAGAGATAATCAGTTATCTGCAATGAGAACTTTAAATGAAGAACAAAATAACACCAAAAAAAAGGTTGAAGAATTGGTTAATTCTGTTTCAAAAACATATAATACTGCAATTGATTATAGGTTCTCATTTGGAAATGTAAAAGAGGAAATTAAAAACTATATTAAAACCTCTAAACCAGATATTATTGTTTTAGGTCAGCGTGAGTCAAAGCCTTTTAAACTCATAGGTGATAGTATTACGCGTTTTGTGTTAAAGAAGTTTAAAGGAGTTATAATGATTTCTTCAAATGAAAATGCATTAGTACCAAATGAAAAAATGACGCTAGGAGTATTAAATGGTTCTAATAAAATTTTTGACAAAGAGTTTTCTAAAGATATTATGACGCACACCAAAGCACCATTAAAATCCTTTAGGATTCTTAAAGGCCAAAAAGAAACAACTAATACTATAGGTGTAAATGGAGAGAAAATGGTAGAATATGTATTTGAGCAGAATGCTAATGCAATGACTACACTTTCCTCTTATTTAATAAAAAACAACATTAATTTATTATGTGTAGATAGAGCTAAAAACAAAACTAAGGACACAACAAATGCTGAAGCACCATTAAAAGAAGTGTTAAGCAAGTTGAATGTTTCGTTATTAGTGTCTGAAGCATAATTAAAAACAGAATTTAATAAAATATAAAAATATAGATATATGAAAGCACATACAAGAGAAACACAAGCAACAATGACACCAGAAAAGTCATTGCAATATTTAAAAGAAGGAAATCAAAGGTTTCAAGATAACTTAAAAGCCAATCGTAACCTTTTAGAACAAGTAAACGATACTAGCGAAGGTCAATTTCCATTTGCAACAATTTTGAGTTGTATAGACTCGAGAGTATCAGCCGAATTAATATTTGATCAAGGTTTAGGTGATATTTTTAGTGTTCGTATAGCAGGTAATTTTGTTAACGAAGATATCTTAGGAAGTATGGAATTTGCTTGCAAATTAGCAGGTACAAAACTTATTGTTGTACTTGGACATACAAGTTGTGGTGCCGTAAAAGGAGCTTGTGACCATGCAGAAATGGGTAATTTAACTAAGTTAATAGAAAAAATTACACCTGCTGTAAATGCAGTTACTGAACCTAAGGATGAAAGCTTAAGAACTTCTAAAAATTTAGATTTTGTAGATGAGGTTTCTAAGAAGAATGTAGAATTAACTATAGACAGAATTTATGCAGAAAGTCCAATATTAGCAGAGATGGAGAAAAATGGTGAGATAAAGATTGTTGGAGCTATGTATGATATCAACACAGGTGCTGTTGAGTTTTACTCATAAAAAGACATCCAATTGATGAATCAATATAAAATGAAAAAGAAAAGCAAAATAGCAACACTAATCATTGCATTAGTGTTGCCGTTTTTTGCTATGAGTCAAGATAGTAATTTAGGAAATTGGTTAATTTACATTGGTAATAAAAAACTGAATTCTAAATGGAATATTCACAACGAAGTTCAGTACAGGAACTACAATGCCATTGGTGATTTAGAGCAGTTACTTTTAAGAACTGGTGTTGGCTATAATTTATCTGAAAATAATGACAATATTCTACTAGGTTATGGTTATATTTTGTCTGAAAACTATATAGGTAATACCGACGACAAAGTTTCCGTTAACGAACATAGAATTTTTCAGCAATTTACAACAAAACAAAAAATTGGGAATGTAGGTTTAAGCCATCGTTACCGCTTTGAACAACGTTTTGTAGAAGACGATTTTAAAATGCGCTTCAGGTATTTTTTAGGGATTAATGTACCGCTTCAATATAAAGAAGAAGGAAAAAATCCATTGTATTTATCTTTATATAATGAGATTTTTTTAAACACTAAATCATCTGTTTTTGATAGAAATAGGGTTTTTGGAGGCTTGGGATATAAGTTTTCAGATAATTTAAGAATGGAACTAGGATATATGAACCAGTATTTTGAAACTTCTGGTCGTGACCAAATTAATATTATTGCTTTCGTTAATTTTTAGTAAAGTGAGGAAGTCATAATTTAATTTGTTAAATTTAAAGTAACATAATAACTAAACTATGAAGGATTTATTCAAAAACATCAAAGGAGACGCTTTTGGTGGTATTACAGCAGGAATAGTGGCTTTACCCTTGGCATTAGCCTTTGGTGTATCTTCTGGTTTAGGGCCTAGTGCTGGTCTGTATGGCGCTATATTTATTAGTTTTTTTGCAGCGCTATTTGGTGGAACAAATACTCAGATTTCCGGACCTACGGCTCCAATGACAGCCGTAAGTATGGTTGTTATTGCAGGTATTATTGCAGCTAATGATGGTAGTGTAGAAAAAGCATTACCAGCTATTCTTACTGTATTTTTATTAGCAGGTTTAATACAAATAGGTTTAGGTGCAATAGGTTTAGGAAAATATATAAGGTACATTCCGTATCCAGTGGTTTCTGGTTTTATGACTGCAATAGGAGTTATTATATTGGTAACACAAATTCTCCCGTCACTTGGATATTACCCAAAAGAAGATGCTGAATATGTAAACCAGTTTAAGCCACAAGCAGAAGAGGTTATTTTAGAAAATATTTTAAAGGAGGAAGCTGGTGAAGGTATTTTAGTTTTAGAGAATTTTAAAGAAACAATCTCTAGAGCAGAGAAAATTACACCAGATGATATTTTAAAAGAATCTCAAACTCTTGCAGCAAAAAATGCTTCAGGTGTTTTAGGAGCGCTTAAAGTTATTCCAAGAGCAATCCAGAATATTAATTGGCTTGAATTGCTTCTTGCACTAGGCACCATATTTATTATCTATGGGTTTAAGCGAATAACAACCAAAGTTCCAAGTACTTTAGTAGCGTTAATTGTAATGTCGGCTGTAGCAATTTTGGCTAATTTAGATTATAGACCTATACCACAAATACCAGAAGGTCTTCCAGTGTTTAAGTCCGAAATATTTTCAAATTTTAGTCTTACCAGTATAAAACCCTATATTTTCACCGCTTTAGCACTATCACTTTTAGGTGCTATAGATTCCTTATTAACCAGTATAGTTGCTGATAATATGACCAAAACAAAGCACAAACCAAATAAAGAGCTGATAGGTCAAGGTATAGGAAATAGTATTGCAGCAATGTTTGGTGGTATTCCTGGTGCCGGAGCAACCATTCGTACAGTTGTTAATATAAATTCTGGCGGTAAAACAAAACTATCTGGTATGATTGCTGGTGTTTTGTTATTCGTAATTCTTTTAGCAATTGCTCCATTAGCTTCAAAAATACCTGCAGCAGTTTTAGCAGGAATTTTAATTACTGTTGGTATAGGTGTAATGGATTATAAAGGTTTAAAAGCCATTCCTGCACTTCCTAAAGACATTAAGATTGGGCCAATTAAGTTGAGTTCTGAAGTTTTAATCATGCTTATAGTATTAGTCCTTTCATCATTATGGGATTTGGTATATGCAGTAGGTATTGGCTTAGTTATAGCATCACTTATGTTTATGAAGAAAATAGGGGATTTAACAGCAGAACGTTCTGATGTAAAATCACTAAAAGAAGAGGCTTGGTCAGATGAGGTTGATTTTCCTTCAAATTTAAAAGAAGAAGTGTTTATTAAACATGTTAAAGGACCGTTGTTTTTTGGTTCTACAAGTGATTTTCAAGCACTAACACAGCAGATTCCTAAAACTGCAAAAACAGTTATTTTAAGATTAGGACGTATGCAGTATATGGATCAATCTGGTCTATATGCCATGGAAGATATGCTTCAGGAATTAAAAAAGAATGATGTGGAAGTTTTGTTTGTTGGACTGTTAAGACAACCACGCTATATGATGGAGCGTATTGATATTATTCCAGATTTCATTCCAAACGAACACATTTTTAAAGATTTTAAATCTTGTCTGCAATGGGTAAAATCTAATGTAAAAGACGTACATTAGTTATTATGGATTTAGAAAATGTATTTAAGAATAACGAAAAATGGATTAAAGCGAAGTTAGCTGTTGATTCCAATTATTTTGAAGCGTTAGGAAGGGGACAAAACCCAGAATTATTATACATTGGATGTTCTGACAGTAGAGTAACCGCAGAGGATTTAATGGGATTAGGACCAGGCGAAGTTTTTGTGCATCGTAACATTGCCAATATGGTTTCTGGTATTGACCTCAACGCTATGTCTGTCGTAGAATATGCCGTAACCCATTTAAAAGTAAATCATGTTGTTGTTTGTGGACATTATGCCTGTGGTGGTGTAAAAGCTGCTATGCAGTCTGCTGATTTAGGAGTTCTCAATGGTTGGCTACGTAACATACGTGATGTATATAGAATACATCGCAATGAATTGAATGCTATAAAGGACGAAGAAAAGAAATACGATCGTTTAGTTGAGTTAAATGTTAAAGAGCAGTGTGTGAATTTAATTAAAACTGCAGCAGTACAAAAAGCATATAGAGATAGAGGTCTAAAAGTACATGGTTGGGTATTTGATGTTCATTCAGGAAAATTAATAGATCTAAAAATTGATTTTGAAAAATTCCTTAAAGATATTATGGAAATTTACCATTTAGATTAATCTTAAAGCCATTTTAAAAGAATGGCTTTTTTTATGCTTCTTCCTCAGTAGATTCAACTACTTCACTTTTAATTATGTTAGGAAAAATCATTGGAGCTAAAGATTTTACAGGTTCATAAAGTATGCTTTCCTCTATATCCTCTTGCTCCATAAAAGGTAGTGTGTTATTCAATTTATTAAATACAATAAGAAGAATACTCAATATTAACCCTATTTTAAGTGCTCCAAAAACACCACCAGCCAGTTTATTTATTATACCTAAAGCTGCAAAGTCAGCTAGTTTTGTCAGTGCTTTTCCGGCTAAGCTAATGGCTAAAACGATAACCACAAAAGTTATGGCAAAGGCCACGATGTTAATTGTCTTTTCACTCCAATCCACCTTAGACTCTAAAAAGCCAGAGGCAAAGTAGCTAAAATGTATTGCTCCCCAAACACCCAAAACTAAGGCAACTAACGAGGCAACTTCAACAAAAAGCCCTTTAAAAAGCCCTCTTATAAATCCAAATAACAGAAGTGCTGCCAAAACAATGTCAATGATACTCATAATACTAGCGGTTTTAACAAACGTACATAATTTTTACGATTTTAGTAGTATAACGCAAATCAAGATGCTTTAGTTTATTAACTTTGAGGTCTTAAAAAAAGTAGTGTAATTAAAGAGATTCCCTTTTTTATGGGAAATGAGTATGGCAAGAGACGAACAATTAAAGGAGCGATGGGATTTGGTGGTTGAAAAACTCTCTAACCAATTTGCCGATGGTGACCGATTAGATTTAGATTCTATTATATATTTAATTGGTGTTCAGGAACTTGGGCAGATACATCGCGAATATAAAAAAGACCACAAATTAGATTTAATGCACATTGCAATATGTAAGCTTTTAGAACCATATGGTTTTTATGAGTTCGATTTTGTAGATGAAGATGGCTGGCCACATTACAAAGTAAAAGCACAGTTGCCTCATCTTAAAGCTGGAGAACAAAGTGTGTTAATGAAAGAAGCGATTGTGAACTATTTTGTAGAAACAGAATATATCGACTAGCTTCGGCTACGCTCAGCTACCAATACTAACAAAAAAAACTTAAATTTGCAGCCTGAATAAAGGGATATGAATAACTGAAACGAATTCAGCACAAGTAAATTCAGCATAAAATGATAGATAAACTAAAAGAACTCATTGCGGAAGCAGAAGCTTTTAAAGCACAATCAAAAGAAGAAGTTGAAGCTTTTAGAATAAAGTATTTAGGCAAAAAAGGTTTGCTGAATCAATATTTTGCTGAGTTTAGAAATGTAGCAAACGACCAAAAGAAAGAATTTGGGCAAACCATAAATCAGTTAAAAAAAACAGCTGAAGACAAGGTTAATACCCTAAAGGAAGCTTTTGAAAATCAAGAGGAAGACAAGGGAATCTACGGTGATTTGTCAAGACCAGGTGAGCCAATAGCTATTGGTGCGCGTCATCCTATTTCTATTGTAAAAAATGAAATTATAGATATCTTTTCTCGTATAGGTTTTAATGTAAGTGAAGGACCAGAAATAGAAGACGATTGGCATAATTTTACAGCATTAAACTTACCGGAATATCATCCAGCAAGAGATATGCAGGATACATTCTTTATTCAAACCGATCCTGATATTTTATTACGTACGCATACCAGTTCGGTACAAGTACGTTATATGGAAAATAATAAACCACCAATTCGTACTATTTCGCCAGGTCGTGTGTACAGAAATGAAGCCATTTCTGCACGTTCACATTGTTTCTTTCACCAAGTTGAAGGTTTATACATAGATAAGGACGTGAGTTTTGCAGATTTAAAGCAAACACTTCAATATTTTACCACTGAAATGTTTGGGAAATCTAAGATTAGATTACGTCCGTCATACTTTCCATTTACGGAGCCAAGTGCTGAGGTAGACGTTTATTGGGGTTTAGAAACCGAAACCGATTATAAAATAACCAAAGGCACAGGTTGGTTAGAAATTATGGGTTGTGGTATGGTTGATCCTAATGTTTTAGAAAACTGCGGTATCGATTCTAAAGCCTACTCAGGTTTTGCTTTTGGTATGGGAATCGATCGTATTGCGATGCTACTGAACCAAATTAGTGATATTCGTTTATTAAGTGAAAACGATGTGCGTTTCTTAGAGCAGTTTAAGTCGGCTCTTTAGAAATGGATACAATAAAAATACTTTTCGGTTATTTTGATTTAGCAGTAGTTATCCTCCTAATATTTTTAAATTTTCGCTTTTGGTATAAATTATCAATTTTTAATAGTTGTCTTCCAGCTGCTATTTCCTTTGGGGTATTTGGCTTTATTCTTCCTTTAATTTCAATGATTATAGAAATACAATTGAATTCGGGTCCTGGAGATGAATCAATTAATTTATTATACACCTATTTTAGATTTCCTGTTTATTGGGTAATTGGTTTAATTCAATTTTTTATTATTAGCTCGAAAGTTAATAGATGATACTTTTGTATGTTTAAAAAATACACATTCAGCCGACTGTTAACAGTCGGCTTTTTTATTTAACAATAAATTAACTTCGTTTAGTTCGGTCTGTTCCGAACTAAAAAATATATTTGCAAAGAATTTTACTGTGGTAGATGTATTTGTTTTCTTAAAACAGTAATAAAAATTAATAAAAAATGAAAGATAATATCTGCAAAGAGAAAATGGCATTAGTTGAAAAACTTGGTGTGCATTTAGAAAACAGAGAGCAACTAGCTCCTGTTGCAGCTCGTATTATGTCTTACATAATATTAACTGGTAAAAAAGGAACCACGTTTGAAGATATGGTGACCATTCTTTGTGCCAGTAAAAGTACGATTTCAACACACCTTAATCATTTACAAGATTTAAAAAAAATAGTGTATTTCACTAAAACGGGAGATCGTAAAAAATACTTTATCATCAATAAAGATATGATTGTTCAACATATCGATAATATGATTAATGAGTGGAAAGAAGTTAGAGAATTACATTTAGAAATTAAGAATTATAAAGAAGCTGTAAATAGCCTCAAAATTGATAATGATGATGAAAAATTCGAATTAACTTTTCATAACGATTATATCCAATTTTTAGATGAAGCAAGTTCATCAATAGTAGCATTAAGAGAAAAATTAACTGATACCCAATTCAATATTTAATAGACATAAAATGAAAAAGAATAAATTAAATACTTTCTTAATACTAAGTTTAGTCTTAGTTGTTTTTAGTTGTGGAAACAGCGAACAAAACAAGCCTTTAAACGAAGCACCACCAGCACCTTTTCCAGTCTCTCAGTTAAAAACTAAAACGGTAACAGGTTATGTTGATTATCCAGCAACAATAGAAGGAAGAGTGAATAGTGATGTTAGAGCCAAAACTTCTGGATACATTGAAAAAGTATATGTAGATGAAGGCCAAAAAGTAAAAAAAGGAGAGGTGTTATTTAAATTAGAAACACAGTCTTTAAGTCAAGATGCTAGTGCCGCAAAAGCGCAAGTTAATGTTGCTCAAGTAGAGGTAGATAAGTTGATTCCTCTTGTAGAAAAGAACATTATTAGTGCAGTACAATTAGAAACTGCAAAAGCTAATTTAGAGCAAGCAAAAGCTAATTACAGTAGTATTTCTGCAAATATTGGTTACGCAACTATAAAAAGCCCAATTGATGGTTACGTAGGTGCTATTAATTTTAGGGAAGGTGCTTTAATTAGTCCAAGTGATGTAACACCTCTAACAACAGTTAGTGAGATTGATCAAGTGTATGCCTTTTTTAGCTTTAACGAAGCGCAATACATTGATCATTTACAACGATCCGAAGGTCAGAATAAAGCCGAGCGAATTAAAAATTCGCCAGATTTAAGCTTGATTTTAGCTAATGGAAAAGAGTATTCTGAAAAAGGACGTATTCAAACCAGTACTGGTCAAATTAATCAGAGTACAGGTACTATTCAAATCAGAGCAGCTTTTGATAATCCAAAAGAAATTCTAACTAATGGCAATAGTGGAAAAATAAGATTTCCAATTGAATATAAAGATGCTATTGTTGTACCACAATCTGCAACCTTTGAGCAACAAGGTAATATTATGATTTTTAAACTTGGTGAAGATAACAAAGTTGTAACGTCTATAATAAAAGTAAAGGGAACTGTTGATAATCTCTATGTTGTAGAATCTGGTTTAGAGGCAAACGATAAAATAGTAATATCTGGTGTGGGTAAATTAAATAATGGAATGGCCATTTCACCTCAAGAAACGTCCTTTGAAGAAGCTATTAAGCCAATAGCAACCCTATTCAGAAATTAGATAAACTAAACACATAATTAGTCATGTTAAAAACATTTATTGAAAGACCAGTGCTTTCAACAGTAATTTCTATTATCATAGTTTTACTGGGAACTATTAGTATAACTTCTTTACCAATAGAAGAATATCCAGATATTGCTCCACCAACAATTAAGGTATCAGCAAATTATACTGGCGCAAATGCAGAAACCGTTTTAGAAAGTGTAATTATTCCAATTGAAGAACAAATTAATGGTGTAGAAGGGATGACATACATTACCTCTACAGCATCTAATACAGGTTCAGCAGAAATTACGGTTTATTTTGATCAAGAAATTGATGCAGATATTGCAGCTGTAAACGTACAAAACCGTGTCGCCAGAGCAACACCATTATTGCCTCAAGAGGTAACTCAAACAGGTGTTACCACACAAAAGCAAGAAACCAGTGCGTTAATGTTTATTTCTATGTATTCTGAAAGCGATAATTATGACGCTACATTTATTCAGAATTATTTAAAAATTAACGTTATACCAGCTATGCAGCGTATTAGTGGTGTTGGTGATGTTAGTGTGTTTTCACAACAAGATTACGCGATGCGTATATGGCTAAATCCAGAAAAATTAGCGGCATATAATTTAATTCCTTCAGATATTTCTGCAGTATTAGAAGAGCAAAATTTAGAAGCGGCAGCAGGTTCTTTAGGTGAAAATAATGGTGAATCATTTTCATACACCTTAACATATAGTGGTCGTTTTAAAAACGAGAGTCAGTATAGTGATATTGTCATTAAAGCCTTAGGAAATGGCGAGTTTTTGCGTTTAAAAGATGTTGCTACTATTGAGTTAGATGCACAATCGTATGCATCTAACGCAATGAGTAAAGGACATCCTGCTGTTTTTATGGGCATTTTTCAAACTAAAGGTTCTAATGCGCAAGAAATTATTGAAAACATTAAAGCAACTTTAGAGCAAGTAAAAGCAGATTTACCTGAAGGCTTAGATGTGTTTGTACCATACGATACCAGTTTATTTTTAAATGCCTCTATTGAAAAAGTGGTTAGTACTTTATTAGAAGCCTTTTTATTAGTATTCTTAGTGGTATTTCTCTTTTTGCAAGATTTCCGTTCTACTTTAATTCCGGCAATTGCTGTACCTGTTTCAATTATTGGTACGTTCTTTTTCTTGAATGTTTTTGGATATTCCATTAACCTTTTAACATTATTTGCATTAGTACTTGCCATTGGTATTGTGGTAGATGATGCGATTGTGGTTGTAGAGGCAGTCCATGCTAAAATGGATGACGGAGAACACAATCCCAAAAAGGCCACATTAACAGCAATGAATGAAATATCTGGAGCCATCATTTCTATAACATTAGTAATGTCAGCAGTGTTTATTCCTGTAACATTTATAACAGGTCCAACAGGTGTGTTTTATGAGCAATTTGGTGTCACCTTAATTATCGCGATTTTAATTTCTGCAGTAAATGCATTAACATTAAGTCCTGCATTATGTGCTTTATTATTAAAGGAACATAAGGATGATGAAGAATTAAAAGGCAAGAGTCCATTAAAACGTTTTTACACATTATTTAATCGTGGGTTTGATGCTACTGTTAATCGTTATGGTAAATCGCTACAATTCTTATATAAGAGAAAATTTGTTTCTGTACTGCTTTTAATCATAGCAGGAGTAGGAATATATTGGGCATCAACAACAACACCAACAGGTTTTGTGCCTAATGAAGATAGAGGGATTATATTCGCAAATATTGAATTACCACCTGGCGCATCTTTAGATAGAACTGATGCAGTAGCAAAACAATTATACGAAAAGGCAAAAAGTATTGATGGTATTAATGCTATTAACTTTATTAAAGGCCGAAGTTTAATTAGTGGTGCAGGAAGCAATTTTGGTTTTGGTATTGTAAAACTAGAAGATTGGGCTGACCGTACAGATCCTTCACTATCAGTACAATCCATCACTGGTCAGTTATTTGGTGTAGCAGCAACCATTCCAGAGGCTAATATTATATTCTTTTCGCCACCAAGTATTCGTGGGTTTGGTAACTCTTCAGGTTTCGAAATTAACTTATTAGATAAGTATGGAGGAGAATTTACAGATTTGGATAAAGCCAATAAAGATTTTTCAATGGCATTAATGAGTCATCCAGAAATTAAGTATGCAACCTCTGCTTTTAACACAAGCTATCCACAATACGAAATGGAGGTTAATGTACCATTGGCTAAAGAAAAAGGGGTTTCGGTAACGAGTATCTTTTCAACATTACAAGGTTATATAGGAGGTATATATGCTTCGGACTTCTCTAGATTTGGAAAACAATTTAGAGTTTATATTCAGGCATTACCAGAAGATAGAGCAGATGTAAATGCTTTAAACAGCATGTATGTTAGGACAGATTCAGGTGAAATGACTCCAATTACACAGTTTGTAAACTTAAAACGTGTGTATGGACCACAATCGGTAACGCGTTTTAACTTGTTTAATTCAACAACAATTACAGGTGCAACTAACGACGGATTTAGTACAGGTGATGCCATTAGAGTTATTGAAGAGGAAGTCGCAAAATTACCAAGTAATTATACGGTTGCTTATTCTGGATTAACACGAGAAGAAGTTAATGCAGGTAACCAAACAACGTTCATATTTATATTAAGTATTCTTTTTGTGTATTTCTTATTGAGTGCGCAATATGAGAGTTATTTATTGCCATTTGCAGTGGTATTATCATTGCCATTTGGTGTGTTTGGAGCTTATATAAGTACAAAGCTGTTTGGTTTAGAAAACAATATTTATTTCCAAATTGCTTTAATAATGCTTATTGGCTTACTAGCTAAAAATGCCATACTTATTGTAGAGTTTGCATTACAAAGACGAAAGAATGGAGAAGGTATTGTCGATGCAGCCATCCATGGAGCCAAAGCACGTTTACGTCCAATTTTAATGACCTCTTTTGCTTTTATTTTAGGGTTAATGCCATTAGTATTAGCAAATGGAGTTGGTGCAGAAGGAAACAACTCAATCGGTACAGGAGCAGCAGGAGGCATGTTAATTGGAACACTTTTAGGAGTCTTTGTAATTCCAATCCTATTTATATTATTTCAGTGGTTACAAGAAAAAGTTTCTCGTAAACCAGCAGTACAAACTATTGAAGATTAAAACGATGAAATCAATTATAAAACATAGAAACTTTAGCAAAGGTGCTTTATTATTAGTTGTTGCATTAACATTACAGAGTTGTTTTGTGGCTCAAGATTATGTAAGACCAGATTTAGAAATTGAAACCGAAGCACTTTATAGAACAGATAATCTGCCAACAGATAGTTTATCTATTGCAGATATATCTTGGAAAACATTATTTACAGACCAATATCTTCAGAAATATATAGAAGAAGGTCTGCAAAATAACATGGATGTACGTATTGCACTTCAGCAAATTATAGCTGCTGAGGCTTATGCAAAACAGGGTAAAGCCGGTTATTTGCCAGCCGTTAGTGTTGGTGCAAATGCAACACACCAAGAATTATCAGAAAACAGTCAGTTTGGTTCATTGTTTAGTGGTGGAATAGACACGTATGATATAACAGCAAATCTCTCTTGGGAAGCAGATATCTGGGGAAAAATAAGAAGTAATAAAAGAGCAACGCAAGCAGGTTATTTACAAAGTGTAGCCGGACATCAGGCGATAAAAACACAATTGATTTCTAGTATTGCAAATACCTATTACAATTTATTGGCTTTAGATGCACAATTAGAAGTAACAAAGCAAACCATCGCTACAAGAGAAAGTGGTGTAAAAACAATAAAAGCTCTAAAAGATGCAGGACAGGTAACACAAGTGGCTGTAGACCAAAATATTGCACAATACAATAGTGCTAGAGCTCTACAAGTAGATATTGAAACAGCGATTTTTAAAACTGAAAATACGCTAAGTATTTTATTAGGTAAATCACCACAACATTTTGAAAGAAGTAGTTTAGATATCCAAAGTATAGAACAGGATATAGTATTAGGTGTGCCAGCAACCTTATTAAGTAATAGACCAGATGTTATGTCTGCTGAGTATGGTTTAATACAGTCTTTTGAGCTTACTAATGTTGCAAAAAGTAACTTATATCCATCTTTAAAATTAACAGCTTCAGGCGGATTTCAAAGTTTAGAATTAGACAAATTACTGAATGCTAATTCTTTATTTGCAACTGTAGTTGGTGGATTAACCCAGCCTATTTTTAATCAAAGAGCATTAAAAACGCAAAAAGAAGTTGCCATTGCACAACAAGAACAGGCATTACTTCAGTTTAAAAAGACCTTGTTAGTTGCAGGTAATGAAGTTTCTAATGCATTGTTTTCTTACGAAGCTGAGACTAAAAAAATTGAATTTAGAAAAAATGAGGTCGAAGCATTAAGAGCAGCAGAAGCAAATTCTGAAGAGTTACTTAAAAATGGCTATGCTAACTATTTAGATTTATTAACAGCTAGAGAAAGCGCATTGAGTGCAGAATTAAATATTATAGATAGCAAATTACAGCAATTAGTATCTATAGTAGATTTATACGAAGCGCTTGGTGGTGGATGGAAATAAAAAGTTATGATTACCAAAAGTGAATTGCTTCAATGTGCTATTGCCAAATTTACTAAGTTTGGTAGTAAACAAGTGACTTTAGATGAGTTGGCGCAAGAGCTTCGTATTTCAAAAAAGACGATATATTCATTTTTTAAAAATAAAGAAGATCTTGTTGTAACAAGTATCGAAACTTTATTAAATGAGTATAAGGAAGATATAAATAGAATCGTTTCTGTTAATGATAACGATTCTGTTTTGAGTGTTATATTTATTTACAAAAGAGGGTTTGAATATTTAAAATATTTCAAGCCTTCTTTTATTTATGGATTAGAAAAATACTATCCTAAAGCATATAAATTATTTAATAGTTTTTCTGAAGATTTAGCCCAAAACACCATTTGTAATTTGCTTAAAAAAGCTCAAAAGCAAGGTGATTTAATACCTGAATTAGATATAGATTTACTTGTTAAAATCTATTTTTCGAGAGTTGATAACTTGTTATTTAAAAGCAATAACCTTTTTGAAATGTATTCAAAAGAAACGCTTTTAAAGCATATGGTAATTTATAATTTGCAAGGTGTGGTAAGTAAGTCCTATACCAATTCGTTTTTTGAATAGATTCCCTTTCTTGATATAAAAAAGGCATTAATATTTCAGCGAAATAAGGTGGTTCATTATTAAATTGTAAAAATCACTCCAAGTGCTCAGCACCTTCTACACTAAACACCGACTTCCTAAATTCTGAAGGCTTTTTGTCATTCAAAAGTTTTAAATTACCACTTTCTTTAATGAGTTCGGCGAAGTGAATTTCTCTTTTTTCATATTGTTCCTTATTGCTATAGGTAGTCACAAGAACAATATGAAAAGGCGTCTCAGCACTAAAAGACGTTTTCATTAAATGAAATGATTCAATGTAGTTTCTTTCAACGGCTTTTTCTCTTAAAGCTTTCCAATTATTTTGAAAATAATAAACGGCTTCATCTACATTATCCTTTATAATCTCAACGGTTTCTATCGTTGTAATTTTCTCATTGTTTTGGCTAAAACTAATACTGCAAAATAGAAGTGCAATGCAAAGTAATTTGAATTTCATAAGTGCTTTTTGTAATGATTACGTTCTTAAAATTAATGCTAAAGGTTTTCAGTCCATTCGTTTTTATCTTATTATTAACTAAATTTAGCTGCAATAAAAGCAAATGACAAACGCATAAAATGAACCCAAAAGTCGATACATATTTAAGTAAAGTTGAAAAATGGCAGGAAGAACTAGAAACTTTAAGGTCAATAATTCTTAAATGTGGACTAAAAGAAGATTTTAAATGGCGTAACCCTTGCTACACATTTAAAGAAAAAAATATTGCCATAATAGGAGGTTTTAAAGATTACTGCACTATAAGTTTTTTAAAAGGTTCGTTATTAAAAGATACCGAACAAATCTTGGTAATGCCTGGGCCAAACTCTAGAGTTGCAAAGCTAATTCAGTTTAAAAGCGTAGCTGAAATTATTGAATTAGAATCTGTTATAAAAAACTATTTATACGAAGCTATTGAGATTGAAAAAGCTGGGCTAAAAGTCAATTTAGCATCAAAAGATGATATAGAATACCCAGTTGAGTTGAACGACAAATTTAAAGAAAACCCTAAGTTTCAATTGGCATTTAAAAACTTAACACCTGGTCGTCAACGTGGTTATATATTGTATTTTAATGGAGCAAAGCAATCCAAAACACGAATGACCAGAATTGAAAAATATGAACAACGTATTTTTAATGGTAAAGGTTTTCATGATTGTGTATGTGGAAAATCTAAAAAAATGCCAAATTGCGATGGATCGCATAAGTATATTTGATTGATGAGTGTAAACTATGAAAAAAGACATAAAAATTCCAGAGGTTAAAGATGTACATATTGCAGTAGTGCAAGAAGAACATTTAGAATACAAAACCTTAGACTGGAATGCTTATATTATAAATAATACCGACAAGGATTTAGATACAGTGCTTATTGTGTCTCAAGGGTATAATGATAAAAAAATGACACCTCCAATGCGTCATACTTTAGCCAAACTACCAGCACGAAGTTATGCCAAAATTGAATACTTACAAGAGAAGGTGCTAGAGTTGAACAACGAATTTAAGATTACGTTTTTTGAAGGCAATACAATGTTTGATAAAACCTATTTGTTTAGGAAAAACACCATTAATCTAAAGGCTTTGCAGACGATTCCTTTGATGCAGTTGAAGGGAGTTTTGGTGAAGTAGTTAATATTCGTTTGACATCCTGAACTTGTTTCAGGATCTCATCATGATAGATTCCGTATCAAGTACGGAATGACAAAAACAAGATTAATCCAACTTCTCAGTCAACTTATTAAAAACCTTCTTAGGATTCTTATTCTCATAAAGCACATCATAAACAGCATTGATAATAGGTAATTTGGTTTTTTTGCTGTTTTTTTCGTTAAGTAAAAAGGCACTTTTAGTAGCGTAATAACCTTCTGCTACCATATTCATTTCCATTTGTGCAGACTTTACAGTATAACCTTTGCCAATCATGTTACCAAACATTCTATTTCTAGAAAACACAGAATAACCCGTAACTAATAAATCTCCTAAATAGGCTGAGTTATTAATGTTTCGTTTCATTTTGTGCATCTTTTTTATAAAACGCTTCATTTCTCTAATAGCATTACTCATCAGTACACTCTGAAAGTTATCACCATAACCCAATCCATGAGCAATTCCGGCAGCAATAGCATAAATATTCTTCAGCATTACAGCGTATTCTACACCAATAATATCATCACTGATTTTTGTTTTTATATAATCGCTAGATAAATTATTTGCTATAGCTTGGGCTTTTTTTGCATCAGCACAAGAAATGGTTAAATAAGACAAGCGCTCTAATGCTACTTCTTCTGCATGGCATGGACCTGCAATTACAGCAATATTTTCAAAAGGAATCTTATAGATATCATGAAAATGTTCACCAACCAACAAACCGGATTCTGGAATTATACCTTTTACAGCAGAAACCACAACTTTTTGGTTTATATCTGCAGTGAGTTTTTCTAATTCGCTATACATAAATGCAGACGGAATAGCAAAAATGAGAATATCTGCCCACTCAGCAATTTCATTTATATCATTGCTAAGTTTTAACTGTTCTGTATGAAACTCAACTGAACTTAAATAACTAGGATTGTGCTGTTCTTTTAAGATATGTTCTTTGGTATAAACACTGCGCATATACCATCCAACTTCATCTTGGTTTTCGCAAAGCATTTTTACAATGGCAGTGGCCCAGCTTCCTGCTCCAAAAACAGCATATTTTTTAGAATCAATCATAGAATTACTATCGGTTTTGTAGTTCAAAAGTACGTAAATTTTATAGAATTAATCAGAACAAGTTCCCATCCTTCAGAAGGGTTAGGGATGGGTATTCAATAACAATAAATAGACTTTATAAACACTTATTGAACTCTCGAGTTCTAGACTTTGGCACACGTTTTGAAATCTATACAACAATAACCCTAAAAACGTTAGATTATGAAGACATTAAAATTACTATTAGGATTTGCATTAAGTGCAACATTGTTTACATCATGTTATGTAGAAGAACAATATATAGATGATAACCCAGGAATTTCATTAAATCAATTATTGAATTCTTATGAGTTATGGTACGTAGATATTAATGCTACACAAGGTTATGGAGAAACTCCATTTTTGCAAATAGCATTTACAGTGTCTTTTAGAAACGGTACTTTATATGCCAACAATAACTTGGTAAACTTCGGAAGTCAAGGAAATGGTTTTGGTGTACCAATTGGTAATTATGATGCCTACGATATGATATTAGATACAGATCATGTTATTGATGGTTTTGATAGTTTTGATGTGTATCAAATAAACAACAACACTATAGAGTTATACAATCCCTTTAATGATACATCGTATTTTTTAAGAGGTTACCAGAGATCTAACTTTGATTATGACTTAGTGTTCTATGATAACATTCATTATTTCTTACAAGAGTACGAAGCTTGGGAGAAAACCTATACTAGTAATTTTGGAGCGCTGAATGAATTTGATAATGAAAACTACTTACAGTTTTTATCTGGAGGTAATGATGCTACATTTAGAAGCTCGCAAGATGTTAATGTATATAATCCAGACAATATTTATTGGGATTTTACTGGTGATTATGGTGTAGGAGATGTATCAGGAAATATGTACCTAAAAACATTAACATTAGATTATGATTTCTTTGACAATGAATTCTTTGAACTTAGCGTTATTAATGACGGAACCATAGAGTTGTTTCATGCAAACTCAGGAACGGTTTATGAGTTTTCAGGAAGAGGTTATATAGCTTACTTAAGAACGTCTGATGAACAAGGTAATGTTAAGAAACATGTTGGTGAGTCAAAGAAGCGTAAGCAAAAAACTAAGAAGGTAGAGAATACCAGAGAAAATACAAGAAACATCTAAATAAACTTAGATAAAGAAGGAATACACGAAACTAAATTTTGGTTGGTTATTTAGTTTCAAAACGCTCAGTTAAGACGAAAGTTTTACTGGGCGTTTTCTTTATTAGAAAGTCTTATTAATTGGAATTGCAAAAGATTTTCACCAACTTTACAACTATACGAAACTTAAAAACAACAAATTATAAAACCATGGGACTATTTTCATTTATTAAAAATACGGGAGCTAAAGTTTTCGGTATTGGAAAAACAACAGAAGAAGAAGCGGCAGAAGTAAGAGCAGCAGCAGAGGCAAAAGAGTTAAGAATTGAAGAAGCTGCAGCTCGAAACTTAGAAGAAACGATTGCGGATTTAGGATTAGAAGTAGAAAACTTGAATGTTTTCATTGATGATGATATGGCTAGAGTTTCTGGTAAGGCTTACAATCAAGCAACAAAGGAAAAAGTGATATTAGTCGTTGGTAACACTGCTGGTATTGCAACTGTAGATGATCAGTTGACTGTAGAGCATGTTGAGCCAGAAGCACAATTCCATACAGTTGTTAGTGGTGATACTCTAGGTAAAATTGCAAAGCAATATTATGGAAACGCAATGAAATACCCAGAGATTTTTGAAGCCAATAAACCTATGCTTACAGATCCTGATAAGATTTATCCAGGTCAAGTATTACGTATTCCGCATTTAGATTAAAAGTATATTAGAATGCATAAAAAAGCCAGTAAATAAGGATTTACTGGCTTTTTTATGTTTTGTGGTTTTAAGATTTTATAAATCTTTCAAAAGCACTTCTAAATCTTCATAAGCATATGGCTTAGCCATAATAATCTTAGAACTACTCAGTAAAAAATACATTGGTGTAGCTGCTATACCATAGGTTTTTACAATTGGATTTTCCCATTTGCCTAAACCAATAGTATGCGTAAAGTTAGGATAGTTTTTTATCTCTTCAGACCATTTTGTGGCATCTTCCTCTAATCCAAAAGCTACAACTTTTATGTTATTCTTATCGCCAACTAATTGCTTAACCTTTGGCAATTCGCTTAAACAATGTCCACAACCACTACTCCAAAAAATGAGTAAATAATATTCCGAACCTTCTAGGTCATGCAAACTCGTTGTGTTTTGTGTAGAAGCAATTTCAAAGTTTGGTGCCTTAGCTCCTAAAGCAGTATTCTTATACGATGTGATGGTTTCTGCTAAAACTTTGTTTTCAGCTCTGTTGGCTAAATCTAATAAATAAGTGTCTGTAATATAATTAGCGACATCATTATTTTCTAGGGTGACAAAACGTTGCCATAAAATTTCAAATAGGCTGGTTTTAATCATTAAATCATCATTGCTAATAGCTGTTGCAACATCATCTATATGTTCTTTGTAAACGTCATTATTTGGTTTTTCTACCATATCAAACACATAGCCAGTAACGCGGTCCACTAAAAAAGTAGAACTTTGTAATAGATAATTGCTAAAATCTATTTGATTTAAAAAATGGTGTTTTAAGTTTTTTGAATAGGTACTTATATCTTCATATTTTGAAGGTATATAAGGTCTGTTTGCTGTGATAAATGCAGCAACTAATTTTCCGTTTGCAGATTCTTCATAAGCTAGTTGTGTGTCTTTTGCAACTTTAAAAATAGAGTTAAAACCTTCAGTATCTGTGTTGTCTTTAGAAAAATAATTACTAATGGTTTGATTGACCATAGCCATACTTTTTAAATAGGAATTCCAAAGTTTGTTTTCCTCAGATTCAGTAAATTCCACACCTTTATCATAAGAAAAATTAAAGGCTACAGTTTCTTTACCATCATAGATAAAATCAAAATTATTTTCTTCAGGAGGAATGGCATATACAATTTTATAGATGCCTGGACTAACGGTAGAGTCTAATGGAATTTCAAAATTACCAATACTGTCTAGCTTTCCTCTATTTACATAGTTTGCTCCTTCTGGAGTTGCTTGGTACAAAAAGGCATACGAGAAATCTTCTGCTGGTGAGAAGTTGCCCTTAACAGATTGAGATAATCCAAAAAATGGAACTAGAAATAAAGCAAATATTAATTTTTTCATCTATGTTGATTTTACTTTTTATTGGCTTCAATAATTAAGCCATTTTTGGTTTTAGACCTAATACTTTCTATGATAACTGTAGCAAGTATTAAAGCACCACCTACAAATGTATGTATTGTTGGTATTTCATTCAAGAAAAAATAGGCAATAATAATTCCGGTTACAGGTTGAATGCTACCAATAATACTAGCTGTACTTGCTTTAAAATATTTTAAGCTATTAACAAACAAAGTATGTCCAATGGCTGTGGTCATCAAGGCTAATAAAATGACGTATGGATATTGTGTGCTAATGTTGGTGGTATCCATAAAAATTAACACAGGAGCTAACAGTACACCAATTATGGCAACTTGATAAAACATTAGCATGGTGCTGTTATAATTGGCAACATGTCCTTTGAGAATTAATATTCTAATGGCGTAGCACAAAGCAGAAAGCACTCCAAATAGTATCCCTTGAAGATGACCGCTTTCTAAGCTAAAATCTGGCGATAAAATATAAATACCAAGAAGGACCATTAATCCTAAAACAATATGAATAGGATCTAATTTTGTTTTGTAGAATAAAGGCTCCAATAGTGCAATAATTACAGGAAATGTAAATATTGATAGCATGCCTATTGCCACATTAGATAATTTTAAAGCATAGAAATAGGTAATCCAATGCGCACCCATGAGTACAGCAGCGATAAAAAATGTCCCTCGATTTTTTTTGTTTTTAATCTTTAAATTGATGCCCTTGTAGAGGCAAAAAATGAATAAGAATAAAGCTGCTAAAATTGCGCGCCACCAAATAATAACAGGTGTTGGCATGTCGATAAATTTTCCTAATGCACCAGAAGTACTAATAAGAATTGTTCCTATTGTAAGTAGTAAAAGATGATTTAAATGACTTTTTTCATTCATTCAATATCGGATAATGCATTGAGCGCTTGTTTTGTAGACTTTATACCTTCAAAAGTAATTAATAAGCGCAAACCATTTCTAGTTTGTTTTTCTTTCATTTTGCATTTATGGGCATTCATTTGAACGAATTGTAAAACCTTGGTAAATGCATCACTTTGATAGAATTTACTTTGCTGGTCTTGAATAAAGTAACCAATCATTTTACCTTTTTTCATGATGAGTTTTTCAAGTCCCATTTTAGTTGCAATCCATTTTAACCTTACACTATCAAATAAATCTGAAACTTGGGTTGGTAACTCGCCAAAACGGTCTATAATTTCGGTTTCAAATTTAGTGAGTTCTTCTTCAGTTTTTATGTCGTTTAATTTTGTGTATAGGTTTAAGCGTTCGGTAATGTTGTTAACGTAATCGTCAGGGAACAATAATTCAAAATCCGTATCTATAGTAATATCTTTTACATATTGTTTTGGTTTGCCATCGTCTTTATATAAATCGGCAAATTCAGATTCCTTGAGTTCTTCAATGGCTTCATTTAATATTTTTTGATAAGTATCAAACCCAATATCATTGATAAAGCCACTTTGTTCACCGCCTAATAAATCTCCAGCTCCACGAATTTCTAAATCTTTCATAGCAATATTAAAACCGCTACCAAGCTCAGTAAATTGCTCTAAAGCTGTAATACGTTTACGAGCGTCGGTTGTCATTGCAGAATATTCTGGAGTGATAAAATAACAAAATGCTTTTTTATTGCTTCGGCCAACACGACCACGCATTTGGTGTAAATCACTCAAACCAAAATTATTAGCATTGTTAATAAAAATGGTATTAGCGTTAGGCACATCTAAACCACTTTCTACAATGGTTGTACTTACTAAAACATCAAACTCACCATTCATAAAGGCAAGCATTAATTGTTCTAATTTTTTGCCATCAAGTTGGCCATGACCAATTCCAATTTTTGCATCTGGTACCAAGCGCTGAATCATACCAGCAACTTCTTTAATGTTTTCAATTCTATTGTGAATGAAAAATATTTGTCCACCACGTTGAATTTCGTAGCTCACAGCATCCCTAATCGTTTCTTCGTTAAAACGAATAACATGACTCTCAATAGGGTATCTATTAGGAGGCGGAGTAGTAATAACCGATAAGTCTCTAGCAGCCATTAAACTAAATTGAAGCGTTCTAGGTATTGGAGTTGCGGTTAATGTTAATACATCCACATTTTCTTTAATCGTTTTTAACTTCTCCTTTACAGCTACGCCAAATTTTTGCTCTTCATCAACAATGAGCAGGCCTAAATCTTTAAATTTTACAGTCTTGTTAGCTAATTGATGTGTGCCAATAATAATATCTACTCCTCCCTTTTCTAGGCTTTCTAATGTTTCACGTTTTTCTTTAGCAGTTCTAAAACGGTTAAGGTAATCCACTGTAACAGGAAAGTCTTTTAAACGCTCGGTAAAAGTTCTATAATGCTGATATGCCAAAATAGTTGTTGGTACTAAAACGGCAACTTGCTTTCCATTATCTACGGCTTTAAAAGCAGCTCTTATGGCCACTTCGGTTTTACCGAAACCAACATCACCACAAACCAAACGATCCATTGGTCGTTCACTTTCCATATCAGCTTTTATGTCTGCTGTAGAGGTGATTTGGTCTGGTGTGTCTTCATACACAAAAGAAGCTTCTAGCTCATGTTGCATATGGCTATCTGGAGCATATTGAAACCCTTTTTTTAGTTTTCGTTTAGCATAGAGCTTAATAAGATTAAAAGCAATTTCCTTAACACGAGACTTTGTTTTTTGCTTTAAAGTTTTCCAAGCTTTACTTCCTAACTTGTAAACTGTTGGAGGCTTACCATCTTTACCGTTAAACTTGGTGATTTTGTGTAATGAGTGAATACTGAGATATAAAATATCGCGCTCTCCATACACCAATTTTATTGCTTCTTGTTTTTTCCCTTCAACATCAATTTTTTGAAGTCCTCCAAATTTACCGATACCATGATCAATGTGCGTAACGTAATCTCCTATTTCAAGATTTGTAAGCTCTTTTAGTGTTATGGCTTGTTTCTTAGCGTAGCCATTTTTAAGGTGAAATTTATGATAGCGATCAAAAATTTGATGATCTGTATAAACCGCAATTTTGTGTTCGGTATCTACAAAACCTTGATAAAGCGAAAGGACCACAGTTTTGTAATGTACCTCTCCTTCATGGTCGTCAAAAATATCGTGAAATCGTTTAGCCTGTTGTTCGCTTACGCAAGTAATATAATTGGCAATTCCGTTAGCATGATTCTCGTTTAAGTCTTCAATCAATAAATTGAATTGCTTATTAAAGGCAGGTTGAGGTTTTGTAGTATATGTAATATTCTGATTACTCAATACTGCGGTTGATCCAAACTCCACCAAGTTATAGTCTAAAAACTGACGTTTCAATAATTCTGAATTACAGAACAATTCCTCTGGTGAGGCATGCTTTATGTCTTTAGATAAGTTATTGAAAGCTTCAACAGCTTTGTTGTAAAATTCATCAATTCTAGCAAATAGAAGCGAAGAATTTTTAGCAAATACTACGGTTTTATTAGAGATGTACTTTAAGAAACTTTCCCGTTGCTCGGCAATAAGTTTATTGGCCACATTAGGAATGATGCTTACTTTTTTAATGCGTTCTGTTGATAGTTGTGTCTCTACATCAAAGGTTCTAATACTATCAACTTCGTCGCCAAAAAATTCTATTCGGTAAGGTTCATCATGCGAAAACGAAAAGACATCAATAATACCTCCTCTAACTGAAAACTCACCAGGTTCGGTAACAAAATCAACACGTTTAAACTTGTATTCAAACAGAACTTCGTTTACAAAATCGATGCTCAATTCGTTACCAACAGAAATTTTAAGTGTGTTTTTTTCAAGCTCTTTTTTGGTGACCACTTTTTCAAAAAGCGCATCAGGATAGGTGACAATGATACATGGTTTTTTGCGCGAGTTGATACGATTTAAAACCTCTGCTCTTAAAAGCACATTGGCATTATTGGTTTCTTCTATTTGGTATGGTCTTCTGTAGCTTCCTGGATAGAATAGCACATCCTTGTCATTGATGAGCTGTTCTAAATCGTTAAGGTAATATGCAGCTTCTTCTTTATCGTCAAAAACCACCATAAAGGGTTTGTCTGCGGTTTTAAAAACTTCTGAAATAACAATAGATAAAGAAGAGCCAACAAGGCCTTTTAAATGTGTTTTTTGTTGCGGTAGGGCAATAGCATTCTGCAGATTTTGCAGTTGCAAAGTCTGTGCTAATGTTTGGGCAATAGATACTTTACTCAAGTTTCTTTGTTTGAAGGTGCAAAAGTACATGATTTTATTCATTTTGAATATTCAAAAAAAATCAAATACATAAAATTTTTGAAGTATTATTAATTGAAATAATCTATTATTAGATTTATATTTGCAGCACATTAAAACACAAAACATGTCAATTTCAGATTTATTCGAAAGCGGATTTAAAAAACGTAACCAAGATCACTTTGCAGCAATTGTAAGAGTTGCAATGAGCGATGGAGTTATAGATGACCAAGAAAAAGCATTTTTAGACCGTTTAGCAACTAGATTAGATGTTAATGAGGACGATTACAAAGAAATACTTAAAGATTATAAAAGTCACCCAATTAATCCACCAACCTCTTATGACGAGCGTTTAGAGCGTTTATACGATTTAGCACGTATGGTATGGATTGATGATATCGAAGGACCAAATCAACACTGGTTACTAGAAAAAATATGTGTTGGTCTTGGATTTAATTCAGACAACGTAAAGTACATTGCCGATAAAGCATTAGCATTGGCATATAATAAGGTAGATTTAGATGAATTTACTTTACAAATGAAAAAAATGAATCAATAGTAGCATTCATATAAAAAATAAAAAGCGAACTTTAATAGTTCGCTTTTTTTATGAGTTATAGTTAGCAAATGCTATGCATTGCGCATAAATTCCTCAGCTTTTTCTACCATATTTTTACTGCCACAAATAAAAGGTACACGCTCGTGTAATTCTGTTGGCTCTATATCCATAATACGGGTAAAACCATCACTGGCTTTACCGTTGGCTTGTTCTGCCAAAAATGCCATTGGATTACATTCGTATAACAAACGTAATTTCCCTTTTTCGTTCATAGAACTTTTAGGGTACATATAGATACCGCCTTTTATCATGTTTCTATGAAAATCGGAAACCAGAGAACCAATATATCTAGACGTATAAGGTCTGTCGCCTTCTTCCATTTGGCAATATTTTATATAATCTTTAATTCCTTTAGGGAAGTGAATATAGTTCCCTTCGTTTACAGAGTAAATATTCCCATCTTCAGGAAACCTCATGTTTGGATGCGATAAGTAAAATGTACCAATTGCAGGATTTAAAGTAAATCCATTTACTCCATCACCTGTAGTATAAACCAGCATTGTTGAAGTCCCATAAACCACATAACCAGCAGCGACTTGCATACTTCCTTTTTGTAAAAAATCATCTATAGTTACTGGAGTTCCAACTGGAGTGACACGTCTAAAAACCGAGAATATAGTACCCACAGAAACATTAACATCAATATTAGAAGAACCATCTAGAGGGTCTATTAAAACAACATATTTGTTCTGATTGTTTTCGTCCTGGCTGTTAATGGCAATAAAATCATCTTCTTCTTCACTTGCAATACCACAAACAATATTTCTTTTTGTCATGGTTTGGATAAACTTTTCATTAGCATAAACATCTAACTTTTGCTGATCTTCACCTTGAATATTAGTGTCTCCTGCAGCACCAATTATATCTACTAAACCAGCCTTGTTCACCTCGTGGTTCACTACTTTTGCAGCCAAACGAATTGAATTTATAAGTCTTGAAAGTTCGCCAGATGTGTACTTAAAAGACGATTGATTTTCAATTATAAATTCACCTAAGGTTTGATTGAGTTTAGAATTAGCCATGAACTATTTTTATTGGTTATTTGGCACAAATATCGCATTTTTTAACAAACTATAACGTTTTCGTTGGGTAAATAAATTATGATGTAAAGCGAGTTTTAGGTTATATTTGATTTTCTTTTTTTAAACCAATAATGAACCAACCAAGATTAGCCACTAAAAAAGATATGCCAAGAGTTTTAGAACTCATCAATGAATTGGCTGTTTTTGAAAAGGAACCAGAAGCTGTAGAAGTTACAGTAGATGACTTAGTACACAATGGTTTTGGTGAGCACCCAAAATTCACTTGTTTTGTTATAGAAGTTGATAACCTTATTGAAGGAATAGCTTTAGTTTACAACCGATATTCTACATGGAAAGGAGAAGTTTTGCACTTGGAAGATCTTATAGTCAGTAAGTCTCAAAGGGGTAAAGGTCTAGGAACCATACTACTTGATGAGGTTGTAAAACATGGAAAAAATCTTGGTGTAAAAAGAATCAGTTGGGAAGTTTTAGATTGGAATGAACCAGCTATTAAATTCTATGAGAGTAAAGGAGCTAATGTAATGAGAGATTGGGATGTGGTTCAGTTAGATGAAAAGGGAATTGAAAATTATTTAAACAATTTGTAATGCGCGTTTTTAAGTTTGGTGGAGCCTCTGTAAAAGATGCTGATGGTGTAAAAAATTTAGCTTCGGTTTTAAAAACTATAGGTTATGATAATACCTTGGTTGTTGTTTCTGCAATGGGAAAAACCACCAATGCCATGGAACAGGTTATTAAAAATTATTTTGAAAATAAAGCAGAGTTACAAAGTTCTATTCATGAGGTTATAAAGTATCATAATGAGATTTTATTAGATTTATTTGATAATGAACGTCATCAAGTATTTGCAGATGTTAAAGCTTTTTTTGATGAACTCAATATGTTTTTTAAATCAAATAAGTCACCAGATTACAATTATGTGTACGATCAGACTATAGGTTATGGAGAGCTAATTTCTACAACCATAATTAGTAATTATTTAAATGAAATTGGCTTAAAAAATAATTGGCTAGATGTTAGGGATTATATAAAAACAGATAGTTACTACAGACGTGCTAATATAAATTGGGAAACAACACAAGAGCGTATTTCCTCAAATTTCAACACTTCTGTATTAAACATAACGCAAGGATTTTTGGGTAGTGATGCTAATAATTTTACCACAACATTAGGAAGAGAAGGTAGTGATTACACAGCGGCAATTTTTGCGTATTGTCTTAATGCCAATAGTGTAACGATTTGGAAAGATGTACCAGGTGTACTTAACGCAGATCCACGTTATTTTGAAAACGCACAACTGCTTAACCAAATCTCTTATAGAGAAGCTATAGAGTTGGCTTTTTATGGCGCTTCTGTTATTCATCCAAAAACGTTACAACCCTTACAACAAAAAGAAATTCCGTTGTATGTAAAATCGTTTTTAAACCCCAAAGCAGATGGTACTTGTGTGAGTAAAGGCAAAACATTAGAGCCAGAAATTCCATGTTTTATTGTTAAGAAAAATCAGATTTTAATTTCGTTATCGTCATTAGATTTTTCTTATATCGTTGAAGAAAACATAAGTGAAATTTTTAGTTTATTGCATTTGTATAAAATGAAAGTAGATGTTATTCAGAATTCTGCCATTAGCTTTTCGGTTTGTATAGATAATTTATATAATAATCTCGAAAAACTATTACAGCATTTAAAGGCAAAATTTAATGTAACATGTTATGATAATGTAAGTCTATATACAATTAGACATTACAGCGATGCTGCAATAAAAGAACTCGAAAAGGATAAAACGGTATTGTTGAAACAGTTAACACAAGGAACTGTACAAATCGTTACTAAGTAAAGTGTCAATGAGCTTTAAATTACGCATAGAGATATATAAACCTCGATTATCGAGTAAATTGTTACTACATTTGTTTTATGGGGAAATCATCTAATACGGGTTTGGTAACCGCTAAAGAAGTCGCAAAGGCAATCCATGCAGATAAGTATGGGTTTTTGGGTACTTTCTTTGGTTGGGTTTTAATGAAAGTTCTTAAAATTTCTACATTAAATAAGATTTACAACCGTAATAAGCACCTTAGTGAACTTAAATTTTTAGATGGTATTTTAGATGAATTTCAGATTAAGTTTGAAATCCCAGAGGAAGACTTAAAGCGTTTACCTAAGGAAGGTCCATATATTACAATATCTAACCATCCATTGGGTGGTATAGATGGTATTCTACTCTTAAAGTTAATGATAGAACAGCGTAGTGATTTTAAAATCATTGCCAATTTTTTACTGCACCGAATAGAGCCGTTGAAACCTTATATAATGCCAGTAAATCCTTTTGAAGACAGAAAGGATGTAAAGAGTAGCTTGGTTGGTTTTAAAAATGCCATTATGCATTTAAGAGATGGTCATCCGCTTGGAGTGTTTCCGGCAGGTGAAGTGTCCACATATAGAGATGGCAAATTAGTAGTAGATAAACCTTGGGAAGAGGCTGCGATGAAATTAATAAAGAAAGCAGAAGTGCCAGTTGTACCTATTTATTTTCATGCTAAGAATAGCCGTTTATTTTATAGACTTTCAAAAATTAGTGATACGTTGAGGACTGCCAAACTCCCTTCGGAATTACTGACTCAAAAGCGCAGAACGATTAAAGTGCGAATTGGCAGACCTATTTCGGTTAAGGACCAAAAGGAGCATGAAGCACTTCCGGATTTTTCAGAATTTCTGAGACGTAAAACATATATGTTGTCTAAAACTTTTGAGGACAAACCTAAGATTTTAGATAACCTCCAATCGCAATTAAAAGTACCTAAGCCACCAAAAAGTATTGTAACTCCTATAGATACAAAGGTGATGATGGTTGAGGTAGAAAACCTAAGGGAGAAGGATTGTAGGCTTTTGGTGAGTAAAAATTATGAAGTCTATCTTGCTCAGGCAAAGGATATCCCTAACATTTTAAGAGAGCTTGGAAGACTAAGAGAGATTACTTTTAGAGAAGTAGGAGAAGGTACTAATGAAGCTATTGATTTAGATACTTTTGATACGTATTATCATCATATGTTTTTATGGGATAATGAAGCTAATGTCATAGCAGGTGCTTATAGAATGGGACTAGGTTCTCAAATTTTTGAACGTTACGGCATAGACGGTTTCTACTTACAAGATTTATTTAGGTTTGAACCAGAGCTTTATAAAATGATGAGCCAATCTATAGAAATGGGTCGTGCTTTCATTATCAAAGAATATCAGCAAAAACCAATGCCACTCTTTTTACTTTGGAAAGGCATTGTACATACCACTTTGCGCCATCCAGAACATAAATTCTTAATTGGTGGAGTAAGTATAAGCAATCAGTTTTCTAATTTTTCTAAAAGTTTGATGATTGAGTTTATGAAACCCCATTATTACGATCCTTATGTAGCACAGTACGTACACCCTAAAAAAGAATTTAAGGTAAAACTAAAGGATGCGGATAAGGAATTTGTTTTTGACGAAGCCGAAGCCGATTTAAATAAACTGGATAAACTTATAGACGAGGTAGAACCAGGAGCATTACGATTACCGGTTTTGCTAAAAAAGTATATAAAACAGAATGCCAAACTTGTGGCTTTTAACGTCGATCCATTATTCAACAATGCTGTAGATGGTTTAATGTACATAAAGATTGCAGACCTGCCAGAAAGTACAGTAAGACCAGTTATGGAAGAATTTCAAGCAGAGTTGGAGCGTAAGTTTATGAATAATGGAGATGAATGAAAAATAAAAAACCCAGAATTAATATTCTGGGTTTTTTATTTTTATAGGCCTTTAAACCAGTCTTGAAACTGGTTACCTAATAAAAAAGAAGGTTTCATTTCGCCACCTAAGGCACTGATTAAACTCATTATCCAGGCGACTAGAAGTACTAGTGCAACAATAAAACCAAGAATAGGAATCCATCCCGTTACAATTCCAATGAGGCAGAATCCTAACATTTGTCTTATATAAAAAGAGCCAAATTCTGTTCTATTGCTACCGTTCATTATTAGTGCTATAATCCAACCAATAATTGTAATGTGAGCAATAATACCTACATTTTTACCATCACTTAAAACCTCTTTAGCATCATCTGCAAACTCTGAAGCTTTGGCTTTGGCCTTACGACCTAATTCCTCAGCATCGTCTGCCAATTCACTTGCCTTTTGGCTAATTTTATCGCCTGCTTTTTTAGCACCTTCCTTAGCGTCATCTAGCATATCGTCTAGATCATCGCTCAAATTTTTATTGTCGTCTGACATTTTTTTTAGATTTATGGTTAGACTATAAAGTTAGTGAAAATGCACAAATGTTTTTATTTCTTTCCGAATAACTTTTGGAAAAACCCTTTGGTTTTTTCTTTGGTTTCGGTATAAGTTTCTTTAGCGTCTTCAGTTAAGTCTTCTAATTTATCTTCTGCAACATCTGCAAATTCGCTTAATTTTTCACTAGCTTCATTTGCAAATTCTTTGGCTTTTACCTTAGCTTCTTCGTAAGTTTCTTTGGCGTCCTCAGCCAATTCAGATACTTTTTCCTTTGCACTGTCTAGCATTTCTTTAGCGTCTTCGTTAATAAACTCAGTAGCTTTATCTTTTACATTTCCTAGAACTTCTTTAGCATCATTAGCAAGTTCGCTTGCCTTTTCTTTTGCAGAATCAAAAGCATCTGAGGCATTTTCCTTTAATGTTGTTGCTTTGTCTGCAATAGCATCTGTAGAGTCATTGGTAATGTCTTCCGTTTGTTCTACGGCTTTGTTTAAATCCTCTTCTAAATTGTGGTTGTTTTCAGTCATTGTATCAATCTTTAATCTATAAGTAGAAGAATAGCTTAAATCGTTACAGTATTATAAGAATGCTTTATCTACAGGCTCCCAAAGTTCTATCTTGTTGCCATCGTTATCAAGTATCCAACCAAACTTACCATAATCGTACTCTTCCATTTCTCCTACTACTGTGACACCTTCTTCTTTTAAAGTCACTAATAAATCTTTTAAATTTTCAACTCTGTAATTAAACATAAAGTCTTTTTTAGAAGGTTCATAATACTTAGTGTCTTCTGCAAATGGACTCCATTGTGTAGAACAATCATTACCATCTTTGTCTTTCCACCAAAAGGTACAGCCATATTCGTCTGTATTAAATCCTAGGTGTTTTTTATACCATTCTTTTGATGCTTTTGGGTCTTTTGATTTAAAGAACAAACCACCAATACCTGTTACGCGTTTTTTCATTTTATTTCTTTTTTAAAGCGGTTTCATATATATCTATCCACTCATCACAAGTCATTTTTTGAGTGAGTTCTCCAATTAATTCAAAAGGGATTTCATCCATTTTTTTAAACCTAATGCAGCTCTTGCCCATGTCTAATTTACGTTTGCAGTGCTTTGGATATTCTGTTACAAACCACTCATGTAATTCTGGATTGGCATAAATACCACTATGGTATAAATTGACTGAGTTTTTTTGAGACGCAAAGCTCATAAATGGTAAAGGTGTTTTTGGGTCGCAATGGTAACCGTCTGGATAAACCGAATGTGGTACATAGTAACCTATCATTTTGTATTGTATGCCTTCTTCAAAACCTTTTGGTAAGTTGTCTTTTATAACTTTACGTAATTTTTTAAGCGTTTCTTGGCGCTCTTCTGGTACTTGACTAATATAATCTTCGGGTGATTTTGCTTCGTATTGCATAGTGTTTTTAATTTTTGCGTTGTAGAATTAATCCAGATATTAAAGATATGATAAATCCAATTATTGTAACAAGAGCGAGCATAAATAAAGCGGCACTTGTACTAGTCATTTTTATAATGTCCTCTGCTTTTCCTTGGTCAATTAATTGTTGTTCATAATTACTAAAAAAGGAAGGGTTTATATATTTAGTATATATAAAATCTGCAATCGCAATACCTAAACCAACAAGTATTGAAATGAGTATGCCTATAACAATGGCTTTACCCAAAGAGACAACTCCATTATTTATGCGATCTCTATAATGTTTAATTCCAAAAAAGATGAAGGATAAAGAAAGGAAAATAGATATATATCCTAATATTTCATTTGTTGAATAATCAAGATTTTCAATGCCAAAGACAAGATGTAAAGTAAAGATTACAAAGCCTGTTATGAGACCGTAGCCTCCAAATCTAATAATTGTGTTTTTCATAAATAATCTGGATTTAATTTATAGTCCAAAAGTAAGTCTGTCTTATAAAAAAATCCTCATACTAAAGTACCAAAAGCAATCATACTTTAGTGCCAATTTCTTTATTTTAGATAATTTTGAGGTCTTTAGCTATTTGAAGTGCTTGTGTTCGACGTTTAGCATTTAATTTATAAAGTAAGTTTGAAACGTGAGTTTTCACAGTGCTTTCTGAAACAAAAAGTTTTTCTCCAATTTCTTTATTAGACAATCCATCGGAAATACCTAAAAGCACTTCGTACTCACGTTTACTAATAGCTAAGTCTTCTATTTTTTTATGATTTATTTCTGCGGAATTATTGTCTTGTTTATGGAGGCTCTTTTTGTTGAGATACACACCAATAAAGAAGAAAACAATAGCAATTATGGCAATTGCTATTTCCGAACTTAAATTACCCGAAATAACAGCATATTTACTAAACTGAAATAATAGAAGTAATGCAAGAATTAGCAACCCAAAAACGAGAATGGTCTTTTTCACACTAGAAAGTTAACAAAATTTCGTTTTTATTTTATCGACTATGGTTTGGGCAAGCTTAATATTACTTTCTATTGTCCAACCAGCAACATGAGGCGAGAGTAAAACATGTTCTGATGCTATTAAGTACTGAAATGCTTTTGGCATATCATCCGAAGTGAATAAATTTTCGAAAGATGATTTTTCGTATTCTAACACATCAAGTCCTGCACCCAAAACTTTTCCGGAATCTAATGCTTTAACTAAGTCTTCTGTCACCACACTCTTGCCACGAGCAGTATTAATTAACCAAAATGGTTTTTTAAACTTGTTGATAAATTCAGAATTTACCATATTGAGCGTCAGAGGTGTTTGAGGTGTGTGTAAGCTCAACACATCTGCTTTGTCTTGAAGTTCTTCCAGTGATACTTGCTTGCAATTTTCATCACCAACATTAGCCTTTATATCATAGCAGATTACTTCTACATCAAAACCTCTAAGCTTTTTAGCAAAGGCTTTTCCCATATTACCATAGCCAATAAGTCCAACTGTTTTTCCGTCGAGTTCTAAACCACGATTTGCCTCTCGTAGCCATTTGCCTTGCCTTACTTCTTTATCCGCTTTATTTAATTTATTAAAAAGAGAAAGCAACATTCCTAAAGCATGTTCACCTACCGCATTTCTATTGCCTTCTGGTGCAGAAATAAGATAGACCCCTTTATTCTCAGCGTAACTACAATCTATATTTTCTAGACCTGCGCCAACACGACCAATAAATTTTAGTTTGGTTGCTGCATCTAAAAATTGCTTGTCTATTGTAAATCGACTGCGAATAATGATGCCATCGTACTCCGAAATTTTAGCTTCAATTTCAGATTTCGATGATGTATAGTCTTCATAATTGGTAAAGCCTAAATCGTTGAGTTGATTTAATAGCAAAGGGTGATTACTGTCTAGGTGGAGTATTTTCATTTCAATGCCTGCGAAAGCGGATGGTTTTTTGTTTTTTAGACCTACTAGGTTTTAAAAACCTGCAAGGTTTAATTTGTTAACTATATTTTCGGGTAATGCGTTTGTGTCTTTTCGTCTTGCACATTGCCTGTATGCGCTGTGCTCAATTTTTCGAATAAAAGTACATGGACTTCTTCGTCGTTTTTTGTTTTAGGATTGTGTTCTACGCCTTTTGGTACAACAATCATTTCACCTTCTTTAACCACTTCTGTTCGGTCTCTAAATTGCATGTATAATGTACCTTTTATCACCTGAAACAATTCATCTTCATTATCATGGCTATGCCATACAAATTCACCTTTTAACTTAGCTAAAATCACTTGCATATCATCTACTACTGCAATTTGATGTGGATGCCAGTTTTTACTAAACTTGGTAAATTTGTCTTTGATGTTTATGGTTTTCATGAAGTAAAGTTAACTATTATGAGATACTGAAACAAGTTCAGTATGACAAAGCAATAATGAATTTTTAGAAATTAGATGCCCAAAATCATCTTTGCAATCCAGAAGTAAATCAATATACCAAAAATATCATTGCTTGTGGTAATAAAAGGACCTGTGGCAATTGCAGGATCAATGCCTCTTTTATTTAAAAATAAAGGTACAAATGTGCCAATTAAACCAGCAACAATAATAACTGCAATTAAGGATACGGAAATGGCAAGTGCTGTATTAAACTCTCCTTTTGTTGCCCAAACAAATAGAAATAAGAATATGGCTAAGATGGTACCGTTTAGCGCAGCTAGTAGCATTTCTTTTATCAATCGACTGTTAACGCTCCCTTTAACATCGTCATTTGCCAAACCTTGTACAATAATAGCACTAGACTGCACACCAACATTACCAGCCATTGCCGCAATTAATGGTGTAAAAAAGAACAATACAGCATATTTATTAAAGGCTTCTTGAAAACCTTCCATGATTAAAAACGCGCCAACTCCACCAATAAGACCTAAAAAAAGCCACGGTAAACGCGCTCGTGTGAGGTCTAAAATGCTATCGTCTGCCTCAACATCTTGTGTAATACCTGCTGCTAATTGGTAATCTTTATCGGCTTCTTCCTTTAAGACATCTACAATATCGTCAATAGTAATTCTACCTAATAATGTTTGGTTGTCATCCACAACAGGAATGGCTTCCAAATCGTATTTTGCCATAACCTTTGCTACATCTTCAGCATCGTCTTTTACATTAACAAAGTCCACATTATCCTTTGCTATTTCAGCAATTTTTTGATCGCTTTTTGCTACGATTAAGTCTTTTAAAGACAAGCGGCCAATCAATTTTTCTTCTTTATTTACGACATAAATAGAGTGTACACGCGTTACATCTTTTGCCTGTCCTCTTATGCGACGTAAACAACCCGCAACTGTCCAGGTTTCATAAACCTTAACAAGTTCTTTAGCCATTAAACCACCAGCTGTATCCTCATCATAAGCCAATAACTCTTGGATTTCGGCTTTATGTTCCTGGTCTTCAATTTTAGAAATGACATCATCTTTACGATCTTCAGGTAATTCTGCAATGATATCTGCAGCATCATCGGTGTCTAATTCTTCAATTTCTTCGGCAATTTCTTTAGCAGAAAGGTGTTTTAGGATATTTTCTCGATTGTCTTCATCGAGTTCCATTAGGATATCTGAAGTTAGTCCAGAGTCTAATAGTTTTATGATATATACCGCATCTTCAACATCTAGCTCATCTAAAATCTCAGCTATATCAGCATAGTGATACTCATTTAAAAATAGTTTTATCTCCTTATCGTTTGCGTCTTCGATAAGAATTTCTACTTTTTCTATGAGCTCATCGGTAAGCTGAAATTGTATGTTGTCTTGGATGTCTTCCACGTGATGGTTTTATGTCATTTTAAGAACGAAGGACGATAGATTACCACACTAAGTTCTTTAATAACGATACGTTATTCTATATCATTCTCAATCAACGACGTCAGTTCTATAAATTCTGAAACACTTAATTGTTCTGGTCGTTGCCCAAAGATAGTATTTGCTTTTAAATTATCAGAAAGATTAAAAATTTTTAAACTGTTGCGCAATGTTTTTCTTCGTTGTTGAAAACCGGTTTTTACAACTTTAAAGAATAATTTTTCGTCGCAAGGCAAAGTAAAGTCCGCTTTTCTTTGAAGACGTAATACACCAGAATCTACTTTTGGTGGTGGACTAAACACCGAAGGTGGTACCGTAAACAAATACTCGGCATCATAAAACGCTTGGGTTAAAACCGAAAGGATTCCATAAATTTTTGAACCTTCTTTAGAGCAAATGCGTTCTGCAACTTCTTTTTGAAACATACCTGAAAATTCAGGAATTTGATGACGCATCTCAAGTGTTTTGAATACAATTTGAGATGAAATATTATATGGGAAATTGCCAATAATAGCAAAAGGCTTGTCTTTAAAAATTTGAGTTAAGTCATGCTTAAGAAAGTCTTTTTCGTAGATTCTATCAGCAAGATTGAGGTAATTGTTTTTTAGGTAATCTACAGACTCAGTGTCTATTTCTATTACATGTGTGGTAATGTCCTTTTTAAGCAGATATTTTGTTAGCACTCCCATTCCTGGACCAATTTCAAGGACATCATTATAGCCTTCAAAAGATAAACTATTGGCAATGTCTTGCGCTATAGATTCATCTTCTAAAAAATGCTGACCTAAATGTTTTTTTGCTTTTACTGTCATAATAATGTTTTCTCGCGAAGACGCAGAGTCGCAAAGAGCCTACAAGGTATGGCTTTGCGTCTTAGCGGCTTTGCGAGCTATTTAAAATTAACCGAATACTCGTCTATAACCTCTAATTCTGTTCTAAAAGCTAACATTTTATCCGCAAAACGCTGTAAGCCATCTTTTCTTAAACGTTCGGCATCGTCTTTATAATACGCCTCTAAGGCTTCTCTAGAATGTGCTCTGTATTGAATGGAATAGGTGTCTGCTTCCTCGTCTTCAACCAAAACTTTGGTAAGTTTAGCTTCTTTAAATTTACCTGTGGCTAGTACCTGTGGAATATGTTCTTTTATCCACTCTAACCATTCTTTGTTAATGCTTTTATCTATGTTTACGGTGACGTTGTAAATTATCATAACTGTTCAATATTCAATTTTAAAGTACCAAATTCCAAAACTACTTGCTAGAATTTAGTTTTTATATCTGTGATTTAATTAATAGAATCTCCTCTCAACATCCTAAACTTCTTACGTGCTTCGATAAAGTAGATGCTATCTTCAAAATCAAAAATGATTTTTTCGTAGAGTTGTTTGGCTTCTTCGGGTTTTGCCAAATGGGTATTATAGAGTTCTGCCAAATAATAGTGCGCATCATCGGCTAAGATATCTTCGCTGTAATCTTTAATGATTTCAAGATAGTTTGCTTCTGCTTTGTTGTATTGCTTTTTCTTTTCAAAAAGTTTGGCTTGTTGAAAAAGGGCTTGGTCTGTAATACTTTCGCCTTTATGTTCTTCTAATATTTTATCTAAAAGGGAAATAGCTTCATCTGTTTTATTCTGAAAAGCTAACAAATCTGCTTTTGCATAATACCTTAATGCGGTTTGTGTACTGTCTTCGTATTTATTGTCCGAAATCAACAGTTTTAAATCCAATGCATCATTGGCAATTAATTGAGATGTTGAAGATTTTAAAATTTTAAGCTGAGATTCTGCCCAATCAAAATCGCCTTTATAATAGCTGGTTTTTGCAACTTTATAACGCGCTTCTTGCGAAATGGTACTGTTTTTTAAACTAAGTTGAATTTGAGAATAAAATATTAAAGCTTCATTGAAACGTTCTTGTAATACTAATATATCTGCAAGCAGTAACTTTACTTTGGCTTCTTGAAATTCGGAAATATTCAATTTCAAACTTTTTCTTAAAAAGGCTGTTGCGCTTTCTGTATCTTTTTGATGAAACGCTAAAAACTCACCATAAGCCAACTGTAATGGAAGTGTTAGTTCGGATTTTCCAAATTCAATAAATAGCGCATTGTAATCCTCGTCGATACGTTTTAGTTCTTTTTCTGATGCATTTTGGGTATCGATTTCTAAAATGTACTGGTGCGCTGTAAGTATTGTGCCAGCATCTTGCGAGCTTTCTAATATGTAACTAAAAATATCTTTTGCCGTTTCGTCATCATTGTCATTGAGCGCAGTAACTGCCAATTCTATTATACGGTCTAGACTTTCAGGATTACGCTTATAAAGTGCTTTTTCCTGAATAAAGGATTTGTTATATGCTTTTTCTTGTACATAAAGCCAACTCAACAACTCGTACCAATATGGACTGGGCTCTTCTTGGATTTTTTTGAGAAGCAACCTCCTTAAATATATGTTGTTTTCGTTGGATTTATTCTCGGATATAAAATCACTTACTGCACGTTTTATATTGTTGAGGTAATTGGGTCTGTAAGCGATATAATCAATGTAATTTTCGAACATTTTTTCAATGTCTCCTTTGTCTCCATAAATACGAGCTAACTGAATGCTATAATCTTTATCTGGAGTTAGCAGTTTGCCTTTGTTGTAAACGGTAATGGCTTGGTCTAGGAGCGAATGATCTTCAAATGTTTTAGCGATGCTGTAGATGTAATTTGGCTTATCGTCTATATAGGCTATGGCTTCGTTATATAATTCGTTAGCTCTGTCTAAGCTACCTTTAAGTTGAAAGTTATAACCCAATTCTACTAATAATGTAGGATTTCGTCTTTTTTCTAAACGTTGAATTAAAATATTTTCTGCTTCGTCAAATTGTTCTAATTGTTGGTGCGTGTCAATGACTTTGTAAATGTATTTATAGCTGTAAGGTTTCTCTTTGCTTAGATTTTGATAAATGACAAGTGCTTTTTTAAACTCACCATTTTTATAATAGCTATCGGCAAGCACCTCACTATTTTGGGCAAATCCAAAGTGAATACCAAATATTACTAATATGATTAAAAAAAAACGTTGCATAAAAACAGTTTGTGTAAATATAACAATTGCGAATTCTAGAATATTGTAAATCTTAGTTAAAAATCATAGCATAAAAAATGCCTAAACTATTCGTTTAGGCATTTTGACCAGCAAAATAAATGTGCTATTAACCATTATTCGTTATAAATATGATTCAATTACTTTGTCTTGGTTTTTACTATTTTATTATTACTAATTATAGTTAAAACAAAACTTTGCTTACCATAACAACCAATGCAATGAGTAATACAAGGCGTTTTATGTTTTTCATAATTAGGTTAGTTTATGATTTGGGAATGCTAACATCACGAAAATAAATAAATAAAACGAAGAAATACCTAAAAAATCGATAAAAAACACAAATTTTTAACAAATAGGTGGTAATTGCCTAAAAATTTGCTATTAAGAAATTATGTCGAAACCAGTATATGGAACTAAAACTTCAGGAACTTTTATACCATCTTTTGTTTGGTAGTTTTCTAAAATACCAGCCAATACTCTTGGTAAAGCCAAAGAGCTTCCGTTTAAGGTATGACAAAGTTCATTTTTACCATCTTTATTTTTGAAACGTAATTTTAGACGATTGGCTTGAAAGGTTTCAAAATTTGAAACCGAAGAAATTTCCAACCAACGATCTTGAGCTGTTGAGAACACTTCAAAATCGTATGTTAAAGCAGAGGTAAAGCCTAAGTCTCCACCACAAAGTCTAAGAATTCGGTATGGTAATTTTAATTCTTTTAAAATATCTTTTACGTGTTCTACCATTCCATCTAATGCTTTGTAAGAGTTGTCAGGATGTTCAACGCGTAATATTTCAACTTTATCAAATTGATGTAAACGATTTAAACCTCTTACATGTGCACCATAACTACCAGCTTCTCGCCTAAAACAAGGTGTATAGCCTGTAAGACCAATTGGCAAGTCGCTTTCATTTAATAAGGTATCTCTAAAGATATTTGTAGCAGGAACTTCTGCTGTAGGAATTAAATATAAATTGTCTTCTGTAACATGATACATTTGACCTTCTTTATCTGGTAATTGACCTGTACCAAAACCTGAAGCTTCATTTACCAGATGTGGCACTTGTACTTCTGTATAACCTGCAGCCGTATTTTTGTCTAAGAAATAAGCGATTAAAGCACGTTGAAGTTTTGCTCCTTTACCTTTGTACACAGGAAAACCAGCTCCAGTAATTTTGGTACCTAGTTCAAAATCTATGATGTCATATTTCTTGGCTAATTCCCAATGTGGTAGCGCTCCTTCAAACAGTTTTGGAATATCTCCCTCTCTGTATGTTTCTTCATTGTCTTCATCAGTGTTACCTGCTGGTACAATAGTGTTAGGAACATTTGGTATGGTATATAACAAGCTATCTAAAGCGTTGGCCTTAGCATTAAGTTCTTGCTCTAAGTCTTTTATGCTTTCCTTTAACTGTGTTGTTTTTTCTTTTAAAAGATTTGCTTTTTGAGCTTCGCCAGATTTAAACAAGTTACCTATTTCTTTAGACAAGGTGTTAGACTCAGATTTTATATTATCTAACTTGGTCTGAAGTGTTCTACGGTCTTCATCAAAAGTAATAGCGTCATTTATCATTTTGGTAGCGTCAATATTTCGCTTTGCCAAACGTGCAATAACGTCTTCTTTATTCTCTCTTATATAAGCAACTTGTAACATATCACTGATTTTGGGTTTATACCTGATGGTATAAGAAAAACAAGCCACAAAAGTAATAAGAATTTAAGCAGATAAAAACAAATTAGAACCTATTTTGATGGTAATATCCAATCGTGATGTTTAAAATGATGCCATTCTTCGTTAGCGAGGTCAATATTAGGGTCAATGAGTTGCTTTAATGGTTTACCGTTGACACTAACATAAGACCTAACATATACTTTAACCGATATGCCTTTTTTAGCAAAATCTTGCTTTAAACGCTGTGCAAACTGCCAAATAATATCTGGTTT
Organism: Winogradskyella pulchriflava; assembly: GCF_042434315.1. Lineage (NCBI taxonomy): Bacteria > Pseudomonadati > Bacteroidota > Flavobacteriia > Flavobacteriales > Flavobacteriaceae > Winogradskyella > Winogradskyella pulchriflava. The sequence continues at coordinate 902,527 of NZ_JBHLTQ010000001.1, forward strand.
AGTACTAGCTCCACGTTGTTGTTTTTTGGTGAGGTAATCGTTTATATTTATAGGAATTTGCTGATCTGTAGCTTCATCAACAACTTTATATTTTGTTGAGCCGCTTTTGGCGCGGAGCATCATTCTCCAGGATAATCTATGACCTTCTTCGGTCCATAATACATCATCTTTAAAAAAATGATGCCTAAGCGGCAGTGCAATATGAACTAAAAAATAAATCAATAGAAGAGGCATTAGCACCTTACCATATTTAGGCACTATGATTTCGTTTGAATTATAAAAAGGTTTCTTTTTTAAGAAAATGTCCTTTATGGTTTTTGGATTAAAGAAAAATAAACTAAAGGCTAAAGATAAATATGGAAATATTCCAATCTGAAAGACGATGGAATTAAACAAATGAAAAAATATAGAAGCAAAAAAGGCATACTTCCTTGTTGGTTTAAAAAGTAGCAGAGGAATGATAAGTCCATCAAACAGAATGCCACCATAAGCAATCATATAATGAACGGTTTGTTGCTGTAGCACTTCGCCAATTAAAGGGTAATCTGCTTTGTTTCGCATTAATAATCTAATAACCGAAGTATCTAGCCAATCTGGATAAAACTTGGCTATTGATGCGTAGGTGTAGAGAATAAAAAGTTGAACGACAAAAATCCACTTACACCAATTTGGCATAGAAAAACGCTTTATGGACGGATTGAATTTTGCATCTAATGAAGCGTATCTATTTGCTGGTAATAAAACCATTATAAAGCTTAAAATAAATAGCAAATAGTAATGGTTGTTATAAGAGGATTTTTGCATTAAATAAGTTGCAGTCCACATTATGGCAAACATAAGCATGCTAAACCTGTATTTATAGCCAACCATAATCAATAACCCAAAGACACCCATAAGAGCGTAGTAGGCATACATCCAATTTCCTGGTAACGGTTGCAACCACTCAAAACCAATAAATGAAAAGGTGAATTTTGGTTCTATGAGTGTGCGTTTAATCCATCCTGTAAATATGGCGCCAAATGATTCTAATGCACACAATAACCCAAAAACTATTCTAAAAACAATGAGTCCTGAATTATCGATATGTTTAAATAGAAACTTATGCATTTTACTTATTTATATATTCTAATGCGTTTTTCATATCTATTCCTAACTGTGTTTTTAAGGCATCTAAACTTTCAAATTTTTGCTCACTTCTAAGCCTTTTTAAAAATTCAATCTTTAATTCTGAATTATAGATATCCTTATTGAAATTAAAAAAATGTACTTCTATAGAACGCGTTTTTCCATCAACAGTAGGGTTGGTGCCAATATTCATCATGCCATAAACAAAAGACCCATCAATATATGATTTTACAACATAAACTCCATCCTTTGGGATTAGTTTGTACGATTCCTTAATATATAAATTGGCGGTTGGAAAATCTATGGTTCTTCCCAAGCCTTTTCCTTTAATTATTGTACCAGTAATAAAATAATTATAGCTCAAAAACGAATTGGCTAAAGTGATGTTTCCGTTATCTAAGGCCTTTCTGATTTTTGTGGAACTTACGGTGACATCTTCAATATCTTGTGCTGAAATTTCTTCAACTTCAAAATTAAATTGCTTTGCAAATGTTCTTAAGTCACTGATATTGGCGCTTCTGTTTTTACCAAACCTATGATCGTAGCCAATTACAATTTTTTTGGTGTTCAGTTCTTTAACTAAAATAGATTCTACATATTCTAAAGCAGAAAGGTTTGCAAATTCGGTAGTAAACTCTTTGATTACGACCTCTTTTATTCCAATATTTTTTAGAAGTTCAACACGTTCGTCTATAGTATTGAGCAATTTAATGGAATCATCTTTTTGAAGCACCATTCTTGGATGCGGAAACAAAGTTAAAACCACAGGAATATAACCTTGTTCTTCTGCGAGTTTTACAACACGCTGTAGTATTTTTTTATGACCAATATGGACACCATCAAAGGTACCAATGGTTGTTATTTTTCCTGTATTCGCAGTCAATAGTTTAGTTTTGTTAAATTTAAAAGTTAAACAGCTACTTTAGAAATAAAATGTTCTACTTATTTTCCGTTAAATTGATTCATGGTAATGTTTACTCCAGAAAGTGCAAAGGATTTTATAAGCTCTGCAGCTACTTTTAAGCGTTCTTTAAGTTTAGAGTTTTCATTTTCATTCCATTCTCCAAGTACATAATCTACTTGTTGTCCTTTGTTAAAACTGTCACTTATACCAAATCTAAAACGGTTGTATTTAGTAGTTTGCAACTTATCTTGAATATCTTTTAACCCATTGTGGCCTCCGTCACTACCTTTGGTTTTAACGCGCAAAGTTCCAAAGGGTAAATTAAGATCATCTGTAACAACAAGCAGGTTTTCCAATGGAATTTTTTCTTTATCCATCCAATATTTTAAGGCTTTACCACTGAGGTTCATGTATGTATTTGGCTTTAGTAGAATTAAAGTGCGCCCTTTAATTTTTAGTGTTGTAATATCTCCAAGTTTTAAGGTCTCAAAGGAAATGTCTTCAGTGTCTGCTATGTAATCTAGTATTTTAAAGCCAATATTATGTCTAGTGTTAGCATATTTTTCGCCAATATTACCTAAACCGACTATTAAGAATTTTTTCATGCTGTCTTCTTTCTCTTCAACCTTAATACTATAACCAAGCCATTTTTTTAACAACTTACACATGGTGTATTATTAATTTGTGTAAAAATAAAAAAAGCATTCTGTTAAAGAATGCTTTTTAATATTTGAAATAGTTTTAATCTATTCTTTTACTGCAGCGACATCGTCAGTTTCAGTTGCTGGCACATCTCCTGCTTCTGTTGTTCCTTCTTCTCCTTCATCTTCATCTTCATCTTCCGCGTCAACGATAGCTAATCTACTACGTCTTACTTGACATACAACTGTATTGTCAGGATGTAAGAATTTATAATCGTTGTTTTCTAACTCAGTAATGTATAATTTACTTCCAATTTTTAATGGAGTAATGTCTACTTCAATAAAATCTGGTAATTTAGAAGGTACTGCCTTAACTCTAAGTTTACGGTAAGGTCTTCTTAAAACACCACCATTTAAAACACCTTTAGATGTTCCTACAACTTGTACAGGAATATCCATGGTAATAGCTTTGTTTTCAAAAATTTGGTAGAAATCTATGTGTAGAATTCTATCAGTAACTGGGTGAAATTGAATATCCTGCATTACTGCATTGTACTTTTCACCATTATCTAAGGCAATCACAACTGTATGCGCATTTGCAGTGTATACTAGTTTAGAGAATGCCAATTCTGGTGCAGAGAAATGCAATGGCTTGTCTCCTCCGTATAATACGCAAGGAACCTGACCAGCATTACGTAAGGCTTTTGTTGATGTTTTGCCTACGCTTTCTCTTTGAGATCCATCGATTGTAATTGATTTCATTTTTAAAATTTAATATTAATAATTTAATTACCTCATTTTGAGGGGTGCAAATTTAATAATATAATACGGAAAAACTAGCGTTTATGTGGATTTTTTAAAGCAGTATAATATAGAGATACAATTTGATGGTTTTAGTGTATCTCAGTTTATGTAAAATAGTGGCAAATGCCATAGATTTACATTACAAATTTATTACTGATGGATTGGTTGTGGTGAACATTGTACATCACTTCTGCAAATAACTCTGCACAACTTAGTACTCTAAGCTTTTTTACACCTTGTTTTACAGGAATTGAGTTGGTTACAATTAACTCTTCGAGTTTAGATTTTTCAAGTCTTTCGTAAGCACTTCCAGACAGAATAGGATGTGTACAAATAGCTCTTACACTTTTTGCGCCACGTTCCATCATTAAATCTGCTGCTTTTGTTAAAGTTCCGGCAGTATCTACCATATCATCAACTAAAACCACATTTTTACCTGTAACATCACCAATTAACTCCATATGAGAAATAACGTTAGCTTTAGCACGTTGCTTATAACAAATAACAACATCACTTTTTAATGCTTTTGAGTAAGCGTAAGCACGTTTAGAACCTCCCATATCAGGTGAAGCAATAGTTAGATTATCTAGGTTCAAGCTTTTTAAATAAGGTAAGAAAATTGTAGAAGCAAATAAATGATCTACTGGTTTTTCAAAAAAGCCTTGAATTTGGTCGGCATGTAAATCCATTGTAATAATACGCGTAGCACCAGCAGCTTCAAGCATTTTTGCAACTAATTTGGCAGCTATTGGTACTCTTGGCTTATCCTTTCTGTCTTGTCTTGCCCAACCAAAATATGGCATTACAGCGGTAATGTGTCTTGCAGATGCACGTTTAGCGGCATCTATCATTAAAAGCATTTCCATTAGGTTTTGAGGACCTGGATTTGTAGAACCAATTATAAAAACTCGTGTACCTCTTATAGATTCCTCATAAGAAGGCTGAAATTCTCCATCACTATAGGTAGAGGTAATAACGTTGCCTAATTTAACTCCGTAAGCAGTAGCAATTTGCTCTGCTAAATCTTTACTTTGAGTACATGTGAAAATCTTAGCTTCTGTAGTATTATTAGGCATCGGAATAAGTAATTAAAAACAATTGTTTAGTTAGGTGTTTTGATGGGGTCAAATTTAGGAAAATTATTTTCTAGGTAAAGTATAAAACCTACTATTTTTAGTTGGTTGGAGCAAAATAATTACTATTTTTGCTTTCCAAAATTTGCCAAAGTGGTGGAATTGGTAGACACGTCGGATTCAAAATCCGATGCTAGCAATGGCGTGTGGGTTCGAGTCCCACCTTTGGTACTAAAAGCTTCAACTATTGTTGAGGCTTTTTTTATTTGCTATAAAACTAGAACTTGCATTTATAAGGATGTAATCTTGTTTTACAGGTCTTTGGTATATTTTTTGTGGTTTTACAATTCATAACTAACTACAAATCAACTTCATTATGTCAAGAAAAACCATCCTCTTTTATGCCATTTTAGTAATTGGTATAGGTACAACGTATGCTCAAAAAGAAATAGAATGTAAAGCCAAGCTGTCAATTTCCCATGAATCTGTAAAAACAAGCAAATATGATGAAGCTTATGAGCCTTGGTTGTTCGTGAGGAATAATTGCCCAGAGTTAAATTTGGCAACGTATGCTGATGGCGAAAAAATTCTAAAACATAAAATCGATAGTGCAAAAGAAGGTGAAAAGAAAAGTTTTATTGAAGACCTAATAGCTTTGTGGCAAGAGCGAAAACAGTATTTTTCTAGTAGCACACCAATAGGCGAATATGATGCTAAAGCTTGTCAATTACAGTATGATTATAATGATGAACTGAGCAAAAGTAAAGATGTGTTATACGATTGTTTCAATGCAGCTTTTAAGGCAGATAAGCAAAGTTTCACACATCCAAAAAGTTTGTATTCTTATTTTTCATTAATGGTAGACTTGTTTGATGAAGGTAAAAAGACCGATACAGAATTGTTCAATACCTATGATGATGTTAGTGAGAAAATTCAAGTCGAAATCCAGAATTATTCAGAAAAACTGAATGCATTAGTATTAAGAATTGAAAGCGGAGAAACACTTTCTAAAAAAGATATAGGCAGAAAAAAAGCCTATGAAAGCTACCTTAAAAATTACACACTCATTCAAGAAAATATTGATAATTTATCTAATGCAAGAGCTAATTGTAATAATTTAATTCCGTTGTATTCCAAGGATTTTAACACTCATCAAAATGATTCTGTTTGGTTAAAACGTGCTGTTAGCCGAATATACTATAAACAATGTACAGAAGATGAACTTTATGAGACCCTTGTAAAACAATACGATAATGTGGCACCATCAGCAGACACTAAAGTGTATGTGGCTACAGTTTTATTGAAAAAAGAAAAAGACGAAGAGGCGTATCAATACTTGGAGGAGGCTTATCGTTTAGAAACAGATGCTTATAAAAAATCGAATTTAGCGTTTAGAATAGGTGTTATTTATAAAAATAAGGGACATTACAGCAAGGCAAGAACTAATCTGTTAGATGCCTTAAAGTTAAATCCTTCAAACGGGAAGCCACACCTTTTAATTGCCGAAATGTATAATGATAGTGCTAAGAACTGCGGCAAGGATAATTTTCACCAAAGAGCAGTGTATTGGTTAGCAGCACAGGAAGCGGAAAAAGCTTCTAGAGTTGATCCTACATTACAAAAATGGGTTAATCAAGCTGTTGCTAATTATGAAGCCAAAGCGCCAACTAAAGAAGAAATATTTCTTAGTGGTTTGGCTGGGAAAACCTTAAAAATCGGATGTTGGATTAATAGATCTATTATGGTGCCTAAACTTGATTAAAACAACTCAGAAGCAATAGCCTTTATATTATCACTTTTTCCCATAGAGTAATAGTGCAATACGGGAATACCAGCTTTTTGAAGTTCTTTAGATTGTTGGATACACCATTCAATACCAATTTGCCTTACTTGTTTATTGTCTTTGCATTTTACAATTTCAATAATAAGCTCTTCTGGTAAATCAACATGAAAGCGATGAGGAATTAAATTCAATTGTTTTTTGGTTGAAATGGGTTTTAATCCTGGAATGATAGGAACTGTGATACCTTCTTTCCTGCATTTTTCAACAAAGTCAAAATACTTTTTATTGTCAAAAAACATTTGTGTGACGATATAGGTTGCTCCGTTTTTAATTTTCTTTTTTAAAAAGTGAATATCACTATCCAAACTTGGAGCTTCCATATGTTTTTCTGGGTAAGCCGCTACACCAATGCAAAAGTCCGTTTTAGAACTGTTTAATAATTCTTCGTCAAGATAGATACCTTTGTTTAGGTCTTCAATCTGTGCGACCAATTCATTAGCGTAATTATGACCTTCTTTTTCGGCCTTAAAGTAAGTTTCACTTTTTACAGCATCGCCACGTAATGCCATAACATTATCAATGTCTAAAAAGTCTAAGTCAATTAAAAAGTTTTCAGTGTCTTCCTTGGTGAAACCTCCACACAAAATATGAGGAATAGCATCGACTCCATATTTATTCTGAATAGCTGCACAAATACCAACGGTTCCTGGTCGTTTTTTAACCACTTGTTTTTTTAGTAAACCGTTTTCAACTTCTTTAAAAACATACTCTTCACGATGATAGGTCACATCAATAAATGGTGGTTTGAATTCCATTAATGGATCAATGTTATCAAAAATAGATTGAATATGTTGTCCCTTTAAAGGTGGTAATATTTCAAAGGAAAATTGTGTTTTTCCGTTGGCGTTTTTTATGTGTTCTGTTACTTTCATTCCCCTAAATCCCCAAAGGGGATCATTTTTTTCAATTAAACTTTTTTATTTTACAAACTAGCCATTCTTTCCCTTTGGGAAGGTAAGGATGGGATTCTAATCTGCCATATTAGGACTCAACCATTTTGTAGCTTCATCTACACTTACATTTCTGCGTTTGGCATAATCCTCAACCTGATCTTCTTTTATTTTTCCTAATCCAAAATATTTGGCTTCAGGATTCCCAAAATAATAACCACTGACACTAGCTGCAGGCCACATGGCTAAACTATCCGTAAGCTCTACACCAATATTTTCCTTTACTTTTAAAAGTTTCCAGATGGTTTTCTTTTCTAAGTGGTCTGGACAAGCTGGATAACCTGGAGCAGGTCTAATACCTTTGTAGATTTCTTTTATTAAGTCTTCGTTAGTAAGGTTTTCGTTTTTGGCATAACTCCAATGTTTTGTTCGTACTTCTTTGTGTAAATATTCGGCAAAGGCTTCTGCTAATCGGTCTGCTAAGGCTTTTATCATTATAGCGTTGTAATCGTCATTATCCTTTTCAAATTGAGCGGCTAATTCTGCTGTTCCAAATCCTGTGGACACACAAAAACAACCCATATAATCTTGTTTTCCAGATGATTTTGGTGCTATAAAATCGGCTAAGGCAATGTTAGGTTTGCCTTCTGCTTTTTTGGATTGTTGACGAAGGGTTAGGAACTCATAAGTGCTTCGACTGCGCTCAGCATGACCTTCAGGAAGCGAGATTTCAATATCATCATCATTAATTGTATTGGCTTCAAATAACCCGAAGATGGCTTTCGCTTTCAGCAGTTTTTCATCAAAAATTCGTTTTAGCAATGCTTTGGCATCGGCAAATAATATCGTTGCTTGTTCGCCAACAACATCGTCTGTTAAGATTGCTGGATATTTTCCGTGCAAATCCCAACTTCTAAAAAATGGTGTCCAATCGATAAAATCTTCAAGTTTTGTAATGTCAAAATCTTCAATAATTTGAACACCTAGTTGCTCTGGTTTTACAATTTCGGAAGTGTACCAATCGATTTTAAATTTATTGTCTCTTGCGTCTTCAATAGACAAATATTCTTTCTTTTTACCTCGTTTCATGAATTGTTCTCGGAACAAATCATACTCTTCTCTAATTTGGTTTTTATATATTTTACTGTCTTTTTGAAGTAAATTTCCAACCACAGTTACAGCTCTAGAAGCATCATTAATATGAACAACGGTATTGCTATAATGTGGTGCAATTTTAACTGCGGAATGCGCTCTGGAAGTAGTTGCTCCGCCTATAATTAATGGAATCTCGATGTTTTGCTTTTCCAATTCTTTTGAAACGTAAACCATCTCATCTAACGACGGTGTAATTAAGCCGCTCAATCCAATGATATCTACATTTTCTTTGATGGCTGTTTCTATAATTTTTTCAGGTGGCACCATAACACCTAAATCTACAATCTCGTAATTATTACAACCTAAAACGACACTCACGATGTTTTTACCAATATCGTGCACATCACCTTTTACAGTTGCCATTAAAATTTTGCCAGCTGAAGAAACTTTACCTTCTTTTTGGGCTTCAATAAATGGCTGTAAATAAGCTACAGCTTTTTTCATTACTCGTGCCGATTTTACCACTTGTGGTAAGAACATTTTACCACTTCCGAATAAATCTCCAACCACATTCATCCCAATCATTAAATGGCCTTCAATGACGTCTATCGGTTTGTCTGAAGCCAAACGTGCTTCTTCAACATCTTCAATGATAAAAGCATCGATACCTTTAACCAAGGCGTGTGTAATTCTGTCTTGTAATGGATCACTTCTCCATTCTTGTACAGCCGCATCTTTACTTGTAGAGGTTGAGCCTTTAGCCTTTAGTTCTTCAGCAAAATCCAATAAACGTTCTGTGGCATCATCACGTCTATCAAATAGCACATCTTCAACCAACTCTAATAAATCTTTGTCTATTTCGTCATAAATTTCGAGCATCGTTGGATTAACGATACCTAAATTCATTCCGTTTTTAATCGCATGATATAAAAAAGAAGAATGCATCGCCTCGCGAACAATATTGTTTCCTCTAAACGAAAATGACACATTACTCACTCCACCAGAAACATTGGCATAAGGCAGATTTTCTCGAATCCATTTGGTGGCTTCAAAAAAATCGATGGCATTTCTACGATGCTCTTCCATACCTGTTGCTACTGGAAAAATATTAGGATCGAAGATGATATCTTGAGGTGGAAAATGGACTTCGTTTACCAAAATATAGTAAGAACGTTTGCAGATTTCAATTCGTCTGTCGTAAGTATCTGCTTGTCCGTCTTCATCAAAAGCCATAACAATAACGGCCGCTCCATAACGCTTTACCAATTTTGCTTGCCGTTTAAATTCGGCTTCGCCTTCTTTAAGGCTAATGGAATTAACTACACATTTGCCTTGTGCAACTTGCAAACCAGCTTCAATGATTTCCCATTTAGAGCTGTCTATCATCAACGGAATTCTGGAAATATCGGGTTCTGAAGCAACAAGGTTTAGAAAGGTCGTCATGGCATGGACGCCATCGAGCATTCCTTCGTCCATATTAACATCCAGGATTTGTGCACCACCATCTACTTGGTCTCTCGCGACTTCTAGTGCTTCATTATATTTTTCTTCCTTTATTAGGCGAAGAAATTTTCGCGAGCCTGTTACGTTAGTACGCTCTCCTACATTTATAAAATTACTTTCAGGTGTCACCACAAGTGGCTCCAAACCAGAAAGTGTTAAGTATTTCTTACAGTCAGATTCTGCCATTATGCGAATTCTTGAATTAATCTTGGTTTGTAATTTTGAGCAACTTCAGCAATAGCTTTGATGTGCGCTGGACTTGTGCCACAGCATCCACCAATGATATTAATAAGATTGTCCTTAAGATAATCTTCAATATAGCTTTGCATTTGTTTTGGGGATTCGTCATATTCTCCAAAAGCATTTGGTAAACCTGCGTTTGGATGTGCTGAGGTAAAAAACTCAGTTTCATTAGAAAGTCTTTGTAAATAGGGTTTTAGCTGTTCGGCACCAAGCGCACAATTAAAGCCAACACTTAACAATGGAATATGCGATATTGAAGTTAAAAAGGCTTCAACCGTTTGGCCAGATAAAGTTCTCCCAGAAGCATCAGTAATTGTTCCTGATACCATAATTGGTATATCAATATTTCGTTCTTCTTTTACTTCTTCAATGGCAAATAAAGCGGCTTTTGCGTTCAGTGTATCAAAAATAGTTTCAACCAAAAGAATATCAACTCCACCATCAATCAACGCTTCTACTTGTTGCTTGTACGCAATTCGTAATTCATTGAAGGTAATCGCTCTGTATTCTGGTCTGTTAACATCTGGTGATAAACTTGCGGTTTTATTGGTTGGTCCAATGCTGCCAGCAACAAAACGAGGCTTTTCAGGGTTTTGTTTCGTGAATTTGTCTGCAACTTCTTTAGCGATTTTAGCAGATTCAAAATTAAGCTCGTACACCAAATCTTCCATGTCGTAATCTGCCATTGCTATGGTTGTACCAGAAAAGGTATTGGTTTCTACGATATCAGCACCAGCTTCAAAATACTTAGCATGTACATCTGCAATTGCCTTTGGTTGCGTTAAGGATAGTAAATCGTTGTTTCCTTGTAAAGGCGACGGATAATCCTTAAAACGTTCACCTCTAAAATCTTCTTCTGTAAAATTGTATTGCTGAAGCATGGTTCCCATGGCTCCATCGAGAACTAAGATTCGTTTTTCTATTTCTTGTTTTATTCTACTCATTTCTATTTCATTTGTTCTCGATACAATTTTATTCCGGTGTCATAAAATCACTCGAACTGACGTTAGTTTTCCAATGCTTGTTTTAAATCGTTAATAATATCTTCAGGATGTTCCAATCCAACAGAAACTCTAATTAATCCTGCTGTAATTCCTGTTTCTAAACGTACATCTTCTGGTATTTTAGCGTGTGTTGTCGATGCTGGATGTGTCACTATGGTACGTGTATCTCCCAAGTTTGCTGATAGAGATAAAAACTTTATAGAATTTAGAAATTTCCGACCTGCTTCGATGCCTCCTTTGACTTCAAAAGCTACGATACTTCCTCCTAATTTCATTTGTTGTTTAGCCAATTCGTATTGCGGATGCGATTTTAAAAATGGATATTTTACAAAATTCACTTTATCGTGAGCTTCTAAAAACTCAGCTATTTTTAAGGCATTATCACAATGTCTATCAACTCTTACAGGTAAAGTTTCTAAACTTTTAGATAAAACCCAAGCATTAAATGGTGAGAGTGCGGGACCAGTATTTCTAGAAAATAAATAGATTTTTTGGATTAAATCCTCGCTTCCCACAGTAACACCTCCCAAAACACGTCCTTGACCATCAATTAATTTTGTGGCTGAGTGAATCACCAAATCCGCTCCGAATTTTATGGGTTGTTGCAAATATGGTGTTGCGAAACAATTATCGACTATAAACAAAAGATTGTATTTTTTTGCGATGTCACCGAGTCGCTTTAAATCTAAAATATCAACTGCTGGATTCGTTGGACTTTCAGCATAAATCACCTTGGTGTTGGGTTGAATTAATTCTTCGATCTTGTCTAATTCATCTATCTTAAAATAGCTTGTTGAAATGTTCCACTTAGGCAATATATTATTGAACATGGTCTGGGTTGAGCCAAAAATACTTCGGCATGAAACAATATGATCGCCTGAATCTAATAAAGCTGCAAAAGTCGAAAACACAGCAGACATGCCAGAAGCAAAGGCATAACCGCGTTCTGCACCTTCCATTAAACAAATTTTTTCTACAAACTCCGAAGTATTTGGGTTTGAATAGCGACTGTAAATATTACGTTCTTTTTCATCTGCAAATGAGGCGCGCATATCTTCAGCATCCTCAAAAACATAACTCGAGGTTAAATATAAAGGGTTAGAATGTTCTAAAAATTGAGTGCGCTCAATTTGAGTCCGTATAGCTTGTGTTTCAGTATGTTTTGAATCCATTTTTAAAGTGCTTACTTCAATTGATAAAAATCAAAAGCCCAAACAGTCGTTTCTTGACTTGTCTATATAAAAATGTTAAAAAGAAATTGAATTACAGATGAGTAATTACGTTGGGTTATCTATCTAAATTATTCGATAAATGAATCGAAAATTAAGTAGAATTTAGCACCTTCTTAATAAGTTTAAGGGTTGCTAAGGTTTCAATGGGTCTAATCCCTCCACCTTTCTTGATAACATCTCAATAAGTTAATTGAACTTTGCGTGACACAATATTCCGAAAGAAAATAAGAATACACAAATTTTATTCACTTTATTTTAACTATAACATTTTCCTTTTTAATCGTAACTTTGGCTTATCCCAAATAAATTAAATATGCTAGACAATTTTTGGTTTAATGTTAAAATAGGTATTGACCATATATTAGATATTAATGGCTATGACCACGTTCTGTTTTTAATGGTACTTGCTGTTCCTTATGTGTTTAAAGATTGGAAACGCGTTCTGCTCCTGGTTACACTTTTTACAATTGGACATACGATTTCGTTATTTCTAGGCGCTTATGATATCGTGAGTGTTAATAGTAAATTGGTGGAATTTTTAATACCAATTACAATTTTAATTGCTGCCATTTATAATGTGTTTACGGCAGGAAAAAAAGACAGAGGTAATAAGATAGGTTTACTATTTTTTGTCACTTTATTTTTTGGACTTATCCATGGATTAGGTTTTGCAAGAGAAGCAAAGATGCTTGACGACGAAGGATCTGTAGCGTTTCTTATAGAGTTTGCTATAGGTATTGAAATAGCTCAAATTATTGTGGTTTTCATGATTTTATTTCTTGGTTTTTTATTTCAAACTATCTTCAGGTTTTCGCGTCGCGATTGGGTTATGGTGCTTTCTGCTATAGTAATTGGGTTGGTTATTCCTATGATTATTGGTAGTGATTTGTTAAAATAAGACCATAAGTTTGGTAAAATTTTAACGGCAAGTAAATTGGTTATAAAATACTATCCTTTTATATTCGTTACTTACATTGTGCTCTTATATTACAAAACTTATTAATGCCAAAGAAAAAACAGTTACGTTACGACAAAGCTTATTTGCGTATTGCGCAAGAATGGGGAAAGCTATCGCATTGCAAACGCAAGCAGGTAGGTGCACTTATTGTTAAAGACCGAATGATTATTTCTGATGGCTATAACGGTACACCAACAGGTTTTGAAAATTATTGCGAAGATGAAGAAGGTTATACCAAATGGTACGTACTGCATGCAGAAGCTAATGCTATTTTAAAAGTAGCAGCGTCCACACAGTCTTGTAAAGGTGCAACATTGTACATTACATTGTCTCCATGCAAAGAATGTAGTAAGTTGATTCATCAAGCTGGCATAATTCGTGTTGTATATCAAAAAGGTTACAAGGACGATTCTGGTTTACAGTTTTTAACAAAAGCTGGTATAGAATTGGAACATATTGAAGATTTAAATGAAGATTCCCATTTTAATGGGAAATAGTATGGCAACAAAAAATAAATACATACCACTAATTATAGGAATTGCAATTGCTGCAGGTGTTGCTATTGGAGGAAAGTTAAATTTCACCGATACATCAGATAATTTATTTACAACCAATAGTAAAAAGGACAAGCTAAACAGGTTAATAGATTATATAGATTATGAATATGTAGATGACGTTGATACAGACAGTATAGTAGATGTTACTGTAAATGGTATTTTAGATAATTTAGATCCACATTCCACATATATTCCAAAGGAAGATTTACAGCGAATTACCGAAAACATGAAAGGTGATTTTGTTGGAATTGGGATTAACTACTACCCTTATAAAGATACCATTGCCGTTGTAAAACCAACAGAAGGAGGGCCTAGTGAACGTGCCGGAATTATGAGTGGTGATAGAATTTTATTGGCAGATGGTGATACAATTTACGGTAGGAATATTACAAATGATTTCATATCCAAAAAACTTAAAGGAGATAAAAACAGTAAAGTTAAACTTACCGTTTACCGAAAAGGGGAAGACAAACTTTTAGAATTTAAACTAAGACGCGAAGATATTCCAATTAAGAGTGTCGTGGCATCCTATATGCTTACTGATGAGTTAGGTTATATAAAAATGAATCGTTTTGCTGAATCTAGTTTTAAAGAGTTTAAAGCAGCTTTAGATGAATTACAAGAATTAGGTGCTACAAAATTGGCATTAGATTTACGGGATAATCCTGGAGGGTTTTTGGGAGTTGCAGAGCAAATAGCTGATGAATTTTTAGAAGATGATAAACTCATTCTTTTTACAAGAGATAAAAAAGGAAGAGAAGAAAAAACTTTTGCAACAGGTAGAGGAGATTTTGAAAATGGTGAGATATATATTCTTATCAACGAAAATTCTGCATCTGCAAGCGAAGTTATTGCTGGCGCATTACAGGATAATGATAAAGGGATTATTGTTGGAAGGCGCTCTTATGGTAAAGGTTTAGTACAGCGCGAAATGGCTTTGGGTGATGGAAGTGCAGTACGTTTAACGGTATCGCGTTATTATACTCCAACAGGAAGATCTATACAAAGACCATATACTAATGGTGATAACAATTCTTATTACAACGATTACTATAAGCGCTTAAGAACAGGTGAGTTGGTAGATGAAGAAAACATTAAAGTAGATGATTCTTTAAAATTTACAACGCCAAAAGGGAAAATTGTATATGGAGGAGGAGGTATTATTCCGGATGTGTTTGTGCCAATTGATCGTTCTTATGATAATGAAACAATCAATTATTTAAGACGAAGAGGCCATTTCGGTTATTTTGTGTTTGAAGAGTTGGATAAGGATAGAGAGGCGTATAAAGACATTGCCAAATATGATTTTATTAATAATTTTGAAGTTAGCGATGATATTGTAGTCCGTTTTCAAGATTATGTAAACCGACTTGAAGGTACCAATATTACTTTTGTGGCTTATAATAATGAAATAAGAAGACTCATAAAAGCAACTTTAGCGCGTCAACTATTTGATGACAATGCGTTTGAAGAAATTGTAAACAAAGAAGATATTATGGTTCAGGAAATTATTCTTCTAAGCACAGAATACCCTAATTTTAAACAATAGTTTTATCATGTACTTTGGTGTGATTGCCATCATTCCAAAGCGTTAAGATGTCAGTAGCAACTTGAGCTCCACTGCCAGAAGCTGTTGAAAACTGACTTCTCCAACCTGCTAAAGTACCAGCAACGTATAGATTTTCTTCAATTAAATGATCTGTATTTTTTAACCAAATCCTGTCTTTTTCTTTTGCTGCCCTTGGATGAGGTTCAATATAAGATTCTAACCCGTTTATGGTCATTAAATTTGTGTAACCCACAGCAACCACAACTATTTTAGATTGGTATGTAGTGTTGTTTGTCGTTATTGAAAATACACCAGAATGTTTGCTAATAGCACTAACTTTTTCATTTTCGATTAATGTAACGTGTGGGTATAGTTCTCTGAGTTGTTGCTTGCCACTTTCTAAAATATCCTTGCCTAAAGTACCAGGTTGCAGACCAAGCACATTATTAAAAAGTGCATTTTGCAGATGCGATGTCTTTTGGTGTGCTACAATACCAATGGTCTTATCCTTAGCAAAAGCTTTATCTTTAGCCGAACCAAGAACCAATGCGCAGGATAAACCTGAAGCACCACCACCAATAATTAAAACATCAAAAATCATTTTCTTTTTTTACTAAGCGTTTCAATTTTCTTAGATATTCTAAGGATTTGAAGTAAAACAATTGCACACAACGCAGCAATAATGGTCAAAATCGCTGTATGGCTTTCTCCCTCAAAAAGGGCTTCAAAATTTAACTTTGTAGCGTTGAAAATAATAAGTCCTATGGCAATAATGGTTAAAATCAATGTGAATATTTTCATCTGTCTAAGTTTTTAAGCCAATAACTCTTTAATGTTATGGGCAAATAATTTAACTGCAATTGCTAACAAAATTACACCAAAAACTTTTCTTATAATCTTAATACCATTTGTGCCTAGTATTCTTTCGATTTTTGCCGAGGTTTTTAAGACAATATATATGAAAATAACATTGCATATCACGGCAACAATAATGTTTTCAATTTCAAATTCTGCACGAAGTGACAATAAGGTGGTTAAACTTCCTGGGCCAGCCATTAAAGGAAAAGCTAACGGAAAAACCGAAGCAGTCAAGGCGTTATGCTCTTCATCTTTATATAGCGTTATACCTAAAACCATTTCTAAAGCAATAAAAAAGATGACAAAAGCACCTGCTACAGCAAATGAATTTACATCAATGCCAATAAGGTTTAGTAAACTCTTTCCTACGAATAAGAAAATAATCATAATAACACCAGCAATGATAGAGGCTTTTTCACTTTGAATATGACCAACTTTTTTTCGTAAATCTATGATAATAGGTATATTGCCAATAATGTCTATTACTGCAAAAAGTACCATAAATGCTGTAAATATTTGTTTAAAATCTAGTTGCATGACTCGAGTTTTTCAAATTTTTTGCAAAGGTGCGACTTTATTGCAGATTTTCAACATTAAATAACCGTAAACTTTAGTTATTTTTGACGCATGTTTCAACTAGGTAAAACAATCGTTTCAGAGGACATAATTGAAAAGGATTTTGTCTGTAATTTATCAGCTTGCAAAGGAGCATGTTGTGTAGATGGAGATGCTGGTGCTCCATTGAGTTTTGATGAGGTGCAAATACTTGAAGATATCTATCCAAAAGTGAAGCCATTTCTAAGAAAAGAAGGCATTGAGGTCATTGAGGCTCAAGGAGCTTCTGTAAAAACAGCTTATGGTGAGTTAGAAACTCCTTTAATAAATGGAGCGGAATGTGCTTATGTGATCTTCGATGATAATAACACAGCACTCTGCGCTATTGAAGAAGCCTACAATCAAGGAGAGATTAGTTGGAAAAAACCTGTGTCGTGTCACCTATACCCAATCCGTGTTAGAGAATACTCAGAGTTTTCCGGAGTAAATTATGAACGATGGGAAATCTGTGACGATGCTTGTAGTTTGGGCAAAGAGTTGCAAGTGCCAGTTTATAAATTTGTAAAGGAAGCCTTAATAAGAAAGTTTGGAGAAGATTGGTATGCCGAATTAGAGAAAGTTGCCGAAAAAAACTTTAATAAATAATTTCCTATACAGGAATATTGAGTGTTACCCTAGTGCCAGTAGGAGTGTCGCTTTCATAGAGATCATCAATATCTAAAGTGTAAGAGTTTTCAAAAGCTTTTGAAAAGTTAGCTAAACGTGCTTTGGTTATATCAATACCAACTGATTTTCGTTTTAGTTTTTTGTTGTCTTTTATCTTTTTTGAAGCTATTCTACCAATGCCATTATCTATAATTTCAACTGTAATAAATTTTGATGAATTTTTAAAAACATTCAAATCTATTCTTTTATCATTAGGTTTAGAAGACAAGCCATGCCACAATGCATTTTCTAAAAATGGCTGCAATACTAAAGATGGTACTTTTGTGACTTCGGTGTTTATAGATTCATCTACATTAATATTAAAATCTATTTCATTATCAAAACGGATGTTTTCTATATTCATATAGAGCTGCATAGTTTCGAGTTCGTCTTGTAATGTTGTTTCTTTTTCTTTTGAAGCGATTAAAATCTTCCTAATTAATTTTGAAAACTTATTAAGGTAATAGACCGCATTTTCTTTTTCATTATTGATAATGTATAGCTTTATAGAATTTAAGGAATTAAAAATAAAATGAGGGTTCATTTGACTTCTCAGCATATCTTGCTCTAAGGTTAAAATCTGCTTGTCTTGCTTTAAAGTCCTGTTTCTATTAATGATAAACAATGCTGTACCCATAAGTAACAGTGCTAACATTGAATACCAAAAAATACTTTTGTTTCGTTCTAATCGTCGGCGCATTGCTTCTTTTTCGGAGGCTAAAGCTTTTATTTGATTATTCTTATTTTCGTTTTCATAGAGTAATACAATATCATTTACATACTGAAGGTTTTTCTCTGTAAGAATTGTGTTTTCTATCTCAACCGCATTTTGGTAGTAATCCAATGCAACTTTATAGTTTCCTTTGTCTTGGTTGATTTCTGAAAGTAATTTACTAGAGGTTGCAATAGAGGATTTAAGATTATATGCTTTTGCTACCTCAAGTCCTTTTTTCAAATTCTTCTCTGCTTCGGATGATTGTTTAAGTGCAGTTTCAAGCTGACCAAGATTAATATAGGATGATGCAATATAGAATTGGTCCTTTAGGGTTAACGCTTTTTTTAAGGCGTCTCTTATAATAGGTTCTGCTTTGCTGTAGTTCTTTTTTTTAAGATAGATACCACCAATACTATTGAAGCAAATCATACGACCTACGTCCGAATTAATGGTTTCGTTGTAGTATAGGGACTTTTCATAATTGACTAGTGCAATATCCAAATTGCCCTTGGCCTCTTCGGCATAACCGATGTTATGATAATTAATCGCTAAGCCTAATTTATTGTCTATCTTTTCTTCGATGGCAAGTGATTTTTTAAACTGAATCAATGCCAGTTCATATTGCTGGAGTGCAAGATATATATTGCCTATACTATTTTGGGAAACAGCAATATTATAGGTAACAGTTGGTGATGGGTTTTTAACAGAATAAGCAATTTTAAGCGCTTCAGTATGGAACTCTAGAGCAGGTTTTATAACGTCCATACGTCTATAGGCAACACCAATCATATTGAGGCTAATGATTCTAAGTTCGTCACTGTTAGCCTTATCGGCAAAAGACTTTCCTTCTTTATGTAGCGCTATGGATTTATCGTAATTAGAAATGTTTCTATTAATAACGCCAAGTGCATTGAGTGCATAACTTGTGCCTTCATTGTACCCCTTTGATTTAGAAGCTTCCATTACGCGCATCATCTTTAAGCTATCTTTTTCAAACGGCTCCAGTAAAGAATCGATACTGGTATAGGTTTTGGGCTTTGTTTTGGTAATAAGATCTAAGGCTGTTTCAAAATTTAGGTCTTGAGCATTTCCTATCCAAACATAGCAACATAATGCTATTAAAAAACTAAAGAGTTTGTATGGAGTACCGTTGTTCAAATTACAGTGTTTTAAGATCATAATTTTTCAAGAAAATCACTTTTGCGTTGTCTTGCCACAGGAATTTTGTGGTTACTGTCCATAATAACATAACCTTCATTTTTTATAAAGGCTTTTATCTTATTAAGGTTAATAATGTAGGAGTTGTGTATTCTAAAAAAATAATGTTCAGGTAAAATGGCATCTACTTCTTTTAGTTTTTTAGTAACCACTACTTTTTTCTGATCTTGAAGAAAGAGCGTACTGTAATTACCGTCGGATTCTACATAAATAATATCATCGACATCTAAAAATAAGAGTTTGCCATCTGTGTTGATTGTAATTCGTTTTTTATTGAATTTTGAATTAAAATTAGTCAGCATGTTCTCTAACTTAGTAGCATTAAGAAAGCGGTCATTGTGCTTTTTAATCTTATTTATGGTTTCTCTTAAATCGTCAGAGTCTATAGGTTTTAAAAGATAATCAATAGCTTCGTGCTTTAGTGCTTTTATGGCATATTCATCGTAAGCTGTAGTGATAACAACAGCAAAATTAATTTGCTCTAGCTGTTCTAAAAACTGAAAACCGCCAATAGTTGGCATCTGTACATCCAGGAACAAACAATCTGGAGTGTTGGACTCTAGGTATTTCAAAGCTTCTTCGGGCTTTGAAAAAGATTGCGAAACTTCAATCTCGTCACTAAAGTTGCTTAATTCCCAAATTAAACTCTGGATAGCCTTTGGCTCATCATCTACAATTACTGCTTTTAACATAACTAAAAATATACACTATCAAATATATACATATATGATCTTTTATTGCTCTTTTATGTATATCATGTATGGTTTTATGTATAATATGCTAAAAAATAATACGGCCAATTTCTATTATCCAGTTATACACTTTTTTTTACCAATCATACATTTAGATAATAAAGTAACTATTTAAAAAATGATATTTGTGAAACAAAACTGACCAAGTTTTAAGAGCGAATTGGGGGTTTGTTCTTAAAAGGTTGAACGCTATTAATCAGTTAAAGTCAGGGTTTACTATAATTCCTGACTTTTATTTTTAAGTGTTGATTTTATAAAAGCAATTAAGGGTTGCTTTTTCATTACTTTAGTTAGTTATTAGGGAGGAAAAGAGCGTTTTTTTTAACGCTCTTTTTTTGTTAAAGTTTTTCTAAAATTAATTTATAAAATTATCAATAAACACGCCTACTAGCCTTTGTTTTTATACGATAAATCCTACATTTCTATTAATATCAGAATACATATAAATTACTGATTGTCAATTAGTTAAAATAAAACTTTGTAAACCATTAGGTTTTATGGGTGATACCTTGGTTTGTTAAAAACTTGTTGACAACGTTTGTTATTTTGTCTTTTAATTTTAACGACAATTGTCAATCTTTGTTCAGGGCAAAATAAAAATATATTATTTGAGTGCTGAAGTTAAATTTACCTCAAATTTAGTTTTTAAAATTCACGCCCATTTATTCCTAATAAAGGAAAAAATAATAACAAATTTTACAGTGTTTGCTACAGAAATCAGGAATGATTACAAACCATTCTACTAACTGTCTAGCGTCTAAAATTAAAATTAACTATGGATACCAAGCAACTAGAGATCACGGAAATAATTAAAAGAGATTACGAAACAAGTCCGTTTGTTTTAAATAAAATCTCTAATGCTGTTGAAAAAGCAATGATGTCTGTTGGTAATGGTACCAAAGAAGATGCAAACACAATTTCTGTAAATGTTTTAAAAGAATTATTAGACAGAAAAAGTAAAGATTATAGATATGTGCCAACTGTAGAAGAGGTACAAGACCTTGTTGAGGTTAAATTAATGGATAGTCAGTTTTTGGATGTTGCTAAAGCATACATTTTGTACAGAGACGAGCAAGCCAGAAACAGAAAGACAAACATTTTTGAAAAGCGAATAAATTTAAAGCCTTATGAGTATCCAGAACTAAATGAATATGTAGATGCAATTAGGCACTCGTATTGGATACATTCAGAATTCAATTTTACTAGTGATATTCAAGATTTTAAAACAAAGCTTACTATTGTTGAGCAGAATGCTATTAAAAATACAATGCTTGCCATTTCGCAAATTGAAGTTGCGGTAAAAACATTTTGGGGAGACATTTACCATAAAATGCCAAAACCAGAAATAGGGTCTGTGGGAGCAACATTTGCTGAAAGTGAAGTACGTCATCATGATGCTTATTCTCACTTGTTAGAGATTTTAGGTCTTAACAATGAGTTTAAAAGATTAAAGAAAAATCCAGTAATAATGAGACGTGTACATTATTTAGAGACAGCTCTAAAAAATGCAAAAAGCGAGGATAACAAAGAGTATGCAGAATCTATTTTATTGTTCTCACTCTTTATAGAACACGTGTCTTTGTTTTCACAATTTTTAATCATCATGGCTTTCAATAAGCACAAGAATATGCTAAAAGGTATTTCTAATGTTGTTGAAGCAACCTCTAAAGAAGAACAAATCCATGGTGATTTTGGTATTGATATTATTAGAATCATTAAAAGCGAAAACCCAACTTGGTTTGGTGAAGAGCACAATACCATAGTAAAGGTTATGTGCGAAGAAGCTTTTGCTTCAGAAAGCAGAATCATCGATTGGATTTTTGAGGCAGGTGAGTTGGATTTCCTTCCTAAAAACGTAATCAACGAATTTATAAAAAACAGATTCAATAATTCATTAGAAAGTATCGGCATAGAAAAAGTGTTCGATATTGATGAAAGCCTAATAGCACAGACTGAATGGTTTGATGATGAAATTATTGGTACCAAACACGGCGATTTCTTTGTGAAACGCTCAATCAACTATAGTAAAAGAACTAAAAGTATAACTAGCGACGACTTATTTTAACCATGAACGACAAAACTAACTTAGACCTTGAAAACAAAGTAGCAGACCCTCAAACTACTAAAACTTCACCTCACGATGAATTAATTAAAGCCAGAAAAGAAGCCATTAAAGAGGCTAAATCTGAGCCAGAGATAAAATGGTTAACAGACCATAGTCGCAAATTTTTATCATCTGGTTACCTTACAGAAGGTACAACTCCAGAAGCAAGAATTAGAGAAATTGCCAATAGAGCCGAAGAAATTTTAAAAATCGATGGCTTTGCGGATAAATTCTATGGCTACATGGCAGAAGGTTATTACTCTTTGGCATCACCAGTGTGGTCTAACTTTGGTAAAAAACGCGGTTTACCAATTAGTTGTTTTGGTTCGCACATTTCTGATGACATGGGAGATATTCTCTACACACAATCAGAAGTTGGAATGATGTCTAAGCTAGGAGGTGGTACTTCAGGCTATTTTGGTAAGCTTCGTCATAGAGGTGCACCAGTAAAAAACAATGGCGAATCTTCAGGAGCAGTACATATTATGCAATTATTTGAAAAAATGGTTGACGTAGTAAGTCAAGGCTCTGTAAGAAGAGGTCGTTTTTCCCCATACCTACCAATTGAACATAATGATATAAACGAGTTTTTAGAAATCGGTACAGAAGGTAATCCAATACAAGAGTTAACACATGGTGTTACTGTTGGTAATCAATGGATGCAAGAAATGATCGATGGTGATACTGAAAAGAGAGCTATTTGGGCAAAAGTATTACAACGAAGAGGCGAAATAGGGTATCCATATATTTTCTTTAAAGATAATGCTAACAATGCAGCTCCAGAAGTTTATAAGGAAAAGAATCATGAAATCTACGCAAGTAACTTGTGTTCAGAGATTATGTTGCCAACAAACGACAGATGGTCTTTTGTATGTGTATTATCTTCTATAAACCTATTGCACTACGATAAGTGGAAAGATACAGATGCTGTTGAGACTATGATTTATTTCTTAGATGCAGTTTTAGAAGAGTTTGTAACTAAACTTGAAGTGTATAGAGATTCTCCAGATCGTGATGATAAACAAACATTTTTGTTTATGGAGAAAGCTTATAACTTTGCTAAGGAAAATAGAGCTTTAGGAATGGGAGCTTTAGGTTGGCACTCATTATTGCAATCAAAGATGTTGCCTTTTGATAGTCAAGAAGCATTTAATCTTAACAGTGAAATCTTTAAGACTATTAGAGAAAAATCGGTTAAAGCTTCAGAAGAATTGGCAACATTATTTGGTGAGCCAGAAGTATTAAAAGGTTACGGTAGACGTAATACCACATTAAATGCTGTGGCACCAACAACATCATCTGCCTTTATCTTAGGACAGGTATCACAAGGTATTGAGCCAATATGGTCTAATAGCTATGTTAAGGATATTGCCAAAATAAAGACTACAATTAAGAATCCTTTCTTAAAAGCACTTTTAAAAGAAAAGGGAATGGATACTAATGAAGTTTGGAAAAGCATACGTGATTATGATGGTTCTGTTCAGCATTTAGAAGGATTAACAGATCATGAAAAAGATGTCTTTAAAACCTATTCTGAAATTGACCAAATGACCATTATTTATCAGGCGGCAAACAGACAGAATCATATAGACCAAGGACAGTCCTTAAATATTATGGTACATCCAGATATGCCAGTAAAGGACATTAATAAGCTTTATGTTACAGCGTGGCAATTAGGTGTAAAGTCATTGTACTACCAACACAGTATGAATGCAGCACAGAAATTTAAGCAGAAGAAGGAATGTACTAGTTGTGAAGGGTAATAAATTCCTTTAGAAAAGAACCTCAAATTATAATGTTAAAAAGCACCTCAGAAATGAGGTGCTTTTTAATTTTTTGTCATTCTGAACTTGTTTCAGAATCTAAGCTATTATATTGAAGATGCTGAAATAAATTCAGCATGACAAAGTGATAATGTATTATTTATCCACTAAAGTATCAGTCCCTAAATAGCCATCATCCTTATTATAATACCAGGCTCTTACTTTAGGCATTTTAATACCGTTTACAACAGCTTCATCAGTGAGTAAAATATATTCGCCTGAATCTGGTTTTTCATTGCCGTTTTCATCCGTTTTAAAAAACTGATAAACTTCCATAGCATATGTTTTTGGGTTAAAATAGAAATACCAAACATCGCTGCCTACAGCTTCATCATAAGTGACCTTTAGTACCAAGTAGTCTTTTCCTTTAAATGTTTTCTTTTCAGCGTTCTCACTAAGGTTTGTGCCTGGATCTTTAAGCTTCATAGGCAAACCGTAGAGGTAAGTGTAATAATTTTTATAAAGCGTAGCTCTATCACAAGACATGTTTTTTTCTTTGGCTGTTATGCTATCCAAATCCTTGCCGTTATATGACATTCCGCAAATTCCTTTGTTTACAGAATAAATAGTTGTAACAGTATCTCTAGTGGCTTTTACACTAAAGAATTCTTTAACCAAATCTATGCGGATTTGGCTAGTGCGTTTTGAAGCGTTTGGTGTAGTCATCTCTACAGTAAATCCAGCTTTTATAGTATTCCAATTGCCATTTGGATCGTGATAATTAATACTTTTTTCTAAGATTTTTGCAGCAGTCAAATTTTGACCAAATGAAGCTAACGAAGCGCACAAAACAATTGAAAAAAGGAAGGATTTCATAAAATAAAATTTCTCTGCAAATTATTTGCAATTAATTTAGTATGCTTAAAAGTAGTGTAACTGAAGTTAAGATAAGTTTAAAAATAAAAAAAAGCATCCAATGCCGAACTATACGGGAGGATGCTTTATTATCACCTTAAAAAAATATTAGATTTATTTTGCCTCCATTAAAGCAAAGAATTTATCAATGTTTGGCATTAATATAATTCGTGTTCTTCTATTTTTAGAACGGTTTTCACTAGAGTTGTTTTCAACCAAAGGTTGGTAACTACTACGACCAGATGCAATTAATTTTGCAGGATCTACATTGTATTTGTTCTGTAGTTTTCTAACCACAGATGTAGCTCTCAATACACTCAAATCCCAGTTGTCTGCAATCTTCTCAGTATTGATAGGTCTTGAATCTGTATGACCTTCAACCATCACATCAATACTTTCTTCAGAGTTAATGACATCTGCAAGCTTTTGAAGTATGTTGTTGGCTTTACTGCTAATTCTGTAACTTCCTGAGTTGAATAACATCTTGTCCGAAATAGAGATCATTACTACAGTTTCGTTAATATTTACAGCAATGTCTTCATCTTCGTTAAAGTCTGAAGTATCCATAGTTTTTGCAAGATTGTATTGAACCGCTAAATTCATTGAATCTTTTAAAGTTTTGGCTTCAGCTAATTTTGCAGGATCAACGTTTTCTAATGTTGCTAACATTTTTTGTCTGCTCTTGTTAGAAATAACCGTGCCGTCTGCATTAACATCTAGTTTAATGTCATTTTCAATTTTTAGACCTTCTACATCTTCATTTAAAGAATTGATTTTTGCATTGTAATCATCAACTCTAGCTTGAATTTTTGCAAATTTATTTTCTAAATCTTCCTTTTCAACTTGAGTTTTGGTTAGTTCACTTTTAATTTCACCATTTTCTTGCTCTAAGGCCAAGTATTTCTTTTTTGAAACACATGCGCTTAATAAAATTGTTGTTACTAAAAGAATTGAAATTTTCTTCATATTATGGTTTTTGTGTTAAATTAGTTTTCAGTTTTATATACGACGAAACGTTCCTTTTGGACGTTGAACAGTTTAAAATTTTATGAAGAATACTGAATTTAAGGAAGTTGCAATAGTGTTTTGAGATGAATAATAGAAAAGCGCAAACGGATAAAAGAACATTGTTTTTAAATTTCTCTTTAGTTAACCATTATAGAATAAAAAAAACCATCATTAATTAATGATGGTTTTTCACAAATTATAAGTAAGGTAATCTGTTACTCTTGTTCAGAAGCTCCGTTGTCTTCGATGACTTCGTCCACAACGTTAATTGTTGCTGGCTCAATTGAACTATCAAAAGAATCATAATATTCTTGTAATAAATTCATAGTAGCATTAAGCAAGTCTTTTGTTTCCAATAACAATCCAAAGTAAAGCGTTGTATTCTTTGGACTCGACTCTTCAGTTCGTGTACGTGCTACTTGCCTTACGATTTTATCAGTTACTAAATCTAGAACTTCTTTTTTACGGGTTAATATAGAGCCAATTTGCTCAAAAGAATGTGAGTCAAATGCCGTCTTAGTATCATTTAAAAGTGCTTCTAGAGCATCATCAACCTCTTTAAGCTCCTTAATTTGACTAAACTTAAGCTTTTTATGATTGTTGTTAATGTGTTTATGACTTACCTTAGAAATGTACTCAAGCGATTGCGTCATATCTTCTAAGTAGCCTAGGATATTTATATAAAAACTACTAGCTCTTAAACTTGTTTCATCTAAGTTTTTAATGAAATAGAAAATATTGTCTCTTAATTCATCTACCTCAGTTGATAGTTTATCAATTTGTTTTTTATTCTTTTTAAGTAAGGTTAAATCTTGTTTTGCCAATCCTTTAATTGCATTGGTATAGATTTTATTTCCACGCTTTACAACATTAGAAATATTATCTGCACTTTCAATAATTACACCTTGTACAGAACGACTTCCAGTTGCTTTTAAGCTATCTTCAGATTTTACTTCTTTAGATTTTCTGTTATGTACTATAGAACTTCTTATTAGCAAGCCAAAAGCAGCAAGCAATAAAATAGGGAACATAACCTCTAAATTAAGGTTCAGTAAATAGGCAACCAACGCAGCAGCTGAAAAAGCACTAAATGCTGTAAAGAACCAACCTCCAATAACATTTAATACACCAGCAACTCTGTATACTGCACTTTCTGCTCCCCAAGCTCTATCGGCTAAAGATGTACCCATGGCTACCATAAAGGTAACATAGGTTGTAGATAATGGTAACTTATATGACGTTGCAATTGAGATTAAAACTGCTGCAACCATTAAATTTACAGCTGCACGAACCATATCAAAAGCTGGTTGTTCCTTTTCTTCAGCTTTTGTAAGCGTTACATAAGGCTTTTCAAATTGTTTCTCAATTTTTGCTTGCCATGATTCTGGTAGCATATAAGAAGAAAACTGAGACATAGCCATTGCAAATCTCACAAACCCACGAGATAAAAAGTTAGGTTGGAAACGTTCTTGTGTTGCACCTTGGCTAGAAAGATCTAAAGACGTTTTTACCACATTTTTAGCCTTGGTTGAAAACCATAAGGTTAATACCATTATCATTCCTGCAGCAAACAATAACCAGTTATTTGTTGGTACTTTTTCAGCCAAAACATTCATTGGGAAACTTTCAGCAGCTAATCCTGAAGCTGTCCATTCTGTAAATGCATTATATGCCGCTACAGGAACACCAATGAAGTTTACCAAATCATTACCTGCAAAAGCTAATGCTAAAGCAAAAGTTCCAACGATGATTATAAGCTTGTAAATATTTGTTTTGAAAATAGTAATCACAGCAAAAGACAATAATGACCAGAAAACAGAACTTGCCAATACAATAGAAAGTACGTTGTTTTCTAAAAAGTCTTTCATAGTTACTCCGCCAAGTATATCAAAAGATTCTGAAGCATAAGAAGTGCCTTTTAAACCTTTCATAAAGATAAAATAAGTAATTGCAGTTAAAGCAAGACCACCAAATAAGGCACCAACCCAAACAGCTTTCTTTTGAAAATCATAAGACAATAGCAGTCTCGTTACCCATTGAATCAACGCTCCTACTGAGAACGCGACGACGACCGAGAGCAGTATACCAAATATAATTTGCGAAGCTTTGGATGTATTGATGTAATTTATTACATCTCCAAACCCACCACCATTAGCGTAAATTTTTATCAATGCTATTGCAACAGCAGCACCTAATAATTCAAATACAATGGATACTGTTGTAGACGTTGGCATTCCAACAGAGTTGAAAAAGTCCAGTAAAAGAATGTCTGTAATCATAACAGCCATAAAAATGATCATAATCTCGTTGAACATAAATTCACCAGGATTAAAGATTCCCTTACGTGCAACTTCCATCATTCCGCTAGAGAACACGGCACCAACAGCAACACCAAGACTGGCGACAATCATGATAGTTCTAAATGAAATGGCTTTAGAACCGATAGCCGAATTTAAGAAGTTTACAGCATCATTACTTACACCTACAACCAAATCAGCAATGGCTAAAATGGCGAGGGCAATTATCATATATAAGTATATATTTTCCATATTTTTTTAATTCAAATAAGTTTGCAAATATCTTTATAGAATTTAAGTGTTAGGTTACCTAAATGTTATTTTTTTGATTAAAAATGAATGTCAAATCCAAGTCTAAATCTAATATTGTTTTCATTGCCATCTAAGGTAGTGTAACTAATATCAGACTGTACCTTTAATTTATGACCAACAACAAATTTGTTTACTCCAAGTGTATATTGTTGCACTGGTAATTCACCAGTCTCATTTTTGTAATCTACAGTTGTATATCTCGCAGCTATTTCATAATTACTTTTAAATAAATAACCAGCTTGTAAGTTTAAAGCATTTCCGGTTAAAACAATATCACCAGTTGGAGTAGTACCATCTGCCTCAGTAGCAATTGCCTCATCTGCGGTACGTTTTGCATATTCTCCCATAAATGAAAACCCGTTGTACTTAAACATGGCATCAGCAAAAATTGTAGTTTGGTCGGTTTCGTAGATTGTACCATCAGTTCTTATCATATAATCACCAGCAAAACCTCGTTCTCTTACAGCATCTTGGTTGTAGTTATATGTAAAACCTACCATTAATTTTGGCTTTTCTTCGCGTTTTAAATCAGATTGGCTGTAGTCTCCTTTAGATTTAAAAGTACCAAATGGTAAAAATTCTAAGCGCGCTGTATATTGTAAACCACCTTCATTTCCTTCACTAACATTTCTGCCTTCTCCTTGAGAAATTGCAAATTTTTCACGCATTAAAAAATTGCGTCCTAAGTTTGTTTTATGACGCAATTGAACGCCTAAATCGCGGTCAATATTGAAACGACTATTTAATAAGGAGCGGTTTATAAGTTGAAGATTTCCAGAAGATACCACACGTTCTACATTACCAGGTAGTTTTGTTTGTCCTGCCCATAACTCCCAATTACCAGAAAAGTTCCACATAACAACAGCATCTAGGATATAACGTGGTGTGTTTCTGTTAAAGTCATTAGCTCCAGCAAGATCTCTGTTAGATAGTCCTAACTCTAATTTGTACTTAAGCTTTGGACTGTAAGCAAAACCATCAAATTTTAATCGTGCACGACGTACTATAAAATTATGTTCGGGACTTCCGTATTGATTACCATCATGATTCCAAGATGAGTTAGATCTTACTTGAAAACGTGGTGCAAATTTTATACTGAAGGAACTGTCTTTGGCAACAAAATTAATTAAGCCATTTCCAAAGGAAGTATCACTTATTTCCTGAGCAGAGGTAACGTTTAGAGCAAACAAAAAAATTGCTCCTAGAGTAATTTTTAATTTCATTAGTCATTATTAGTTTTTGTCGCTGCAAATAACCAACTTTAATGTTAAGTGAATGTTTCCTAATTATTAACTTAATCACATTTTTTTTAATAAAAAAGGCTGCTTAAATTAAAAGCAGCCTCATTAGAATTCATAATTATTTAGTCGACAAAAACTAATAAATTTTATGAAATACTAAAGTGTTGTAAACAACAACAATACAAATATGAAGACTTAAAATGACTCCATTGTAAAGCGAATATTATGTAATCATTAAGAAAAGTGACTGCATTAAATGTGAGGTGTTAATATATTGAAAATCAAATAAATACAATTACAATGTTAATTTAATGTTACGTAAACGTTGATTTATTGTAAAAAATAGATTATATTTGAGTAACATTTTATTAATTATAGCCCAAAAGTGACATGAAAAAGATAATAATAGTATTAGTGATGCTATGTGTAGGTTTTACATACGCTCAAGATAAAAAACAGCCAAAACTAGAAAAGAAAGGTGATGTAACCGAGGTTACTTATTACCATAATAATGGCGAAATAGAGCAAAAAGGAACCTTTAACGCAAATGGAAAATTACATGGCGAATGGGTAAGCTTTGATGCTGAAGGGAATAAAGTTGCATTAGGTAATTATGCTAACGGAAAAAAAGTTGGAAAATGGTTTTTCTGGGAAGGCAATTCTCTAAACGAAGTGGACTTTATAGATTCAAAAATTGTTAGTGTTAACAAATGGGATAACAAAACTAAACTTGCCATTAATAAATAACATTATTAAAGTAAAAATTAAAAAGGCTTTCTAGAATATAGAAAGCCTTTTTTGTTTTTAAACTAACTGTGTATTTTTCCTTAGAATTTAAACGTATAACCTAAAGAAATTTCTGTGCCTGGATCTCTTAGAGAATAGATTTCGTTACTCGCTTTATAAGATTCGAATTCGCTTAACCTTTCGTCACCCAATATGTTAGTCACCTTTAAATCTACTGAAGATCTTTTGTTTTCACCAAAAGATTTATTGATTGTAAAATTTAAACTATTAAAAGGTTGTGTGTAAACATCAGGAACTAACCCTATACCTACAACTTCTAAAGTAGCCCCTTGTATATTATAAAATAGAGCTGTTTGTAATCCTATATCTGAATTGCTATAATCTAAACCAGCATTGATTACAAAAGGAGCCTGACCTTGTAAATCTCTTTCGCGGTCAATGCTTTCTCCATCTCTTGCAGCTAATTGACGACTTTCATACTCTTCATCAGACATTGTTAATTCAGATTTAGTAACCGTAACATTAGCTACAACTTTTAAGTTGTCTAAACCTTCAGATATAAACCCTAAACGTTGTCTTAATTCAAATTCAGCTCCGTAAACTTTTGCATCACCTAAGTTGCCTAAGGTTACTTGAGTTGGTGCTTGTATGTAAAATGACTGCTCAATAGGGTCTGTAAAACTCTTGTAGAAACCACTAACAGAGAACATCTGCCCATTTTCACCAAAGTACTCGTACCTTAAATCAAAGTTGTTAACATACGTTGGTACTAAGTTTATATTACCTATGAATAATCTACTGGTAATTGGGTCAAAAATTCTAGATAAAGAAGACTCCTTAAAAGAAGGTCTAGCAGTAGAGCGAAAATAAGATGCTCTAAGGTTAGAGTTGTCATTTAACGCATAGATTAAGTTAGCCGATGGAAATAAATCGAACTCATCTAGTATTAACTCTCTTTCTAAAACAGTTTCGTTATCCTGTCCTGTATAAAATGAGTTAAAAAACTCCGATCTTATCCCTAAAACTGTATTTAATTTTTCAGTAACATTAAATTCTGCTGAGAAATATGTGGCTGCAATATGGTGCTCACCTTCGTAAGCATCAATAGGGTTAAACTGATCTCCAAATACTAAATGAGTACCTGTATCAGAATCAGGATTCCAAATGTTTTGAGAATCTAACAAGTTGTCTGGGTCTCCATTAGCAATATAAGAGTCGTCACCTTGAATGTTAAAGGTGTAGTCATCAATACTAAAATCTCTAAACTTGTATGTATAAGCACCACCAAATTTAAGCTTTGCAGGTCTGTTAAACATTTCTACAGATTTGTCTAAATCTACTTTACCAGACCAGTTTTCTTCAATTAAGTTTCTCCATAATTGAATTGGATATGTTGATGCAGATGGACTAATAAAGAAATCTCCATTATCAGCTTGTTGCATTGGTGTAATTCTATGATTCTTGTCCATAACCTTAGAGAAAGTAGGAGATAATTTCCACTCTAAATTCATGGCATTTTCATCATTTGTTAACCTATGTTTACCAGATAATAGTAAATTAGTAATTGAACGCTCTGTATAAGTTATAGCGTGCTTTACTAATGGTTCTAAACCTCCACCAACACCAGTCTGTGATCGTTGTTGGCCAAAAAATCCTGCTGTTGATTCACCGTTTTGTATGTGTAATAAGTTGACTTTAAACTTAGACATATCAGTCTTGTAGGTTAAGCCTAACATTCCGTTTAGTATAACGTTATTAATACCTTCTTGTCCATTAGAAGACTGTACTAAGTTTAAGCTATTTACAGAAGAGTCATCAAAATTTTTCACAAAAGCACCATCTTGTCTTTTTTCATAAAACGTAGTTTCATTTTTGTAAGAGAATGAAGCTTGGTAACCTAACTTGTCATTTTCACCTATGTCATACTGATTTCCTAGAGTAAATCCAAAATCAAAGTTCATTCCACTTTGCTCTTGCTTAGCTCTTAACTCCTTTTGAAATCTACTGGTAAGTGATGTTAATAATAGTTTGTTATCAAAAGTACCAGGAATTTGTTGGTAACGATTAATAGGTAAATCTCTTGTACCATCATCATAGCCAAAAAAATCAGTATCACTACCTTCAGAGGTTAAGTAATTATCGTTAAAGTGCATATCAGGATTATAACCTGATCCAAGAGAGATAGCATATTCCGCTCTGCTTGGAAAATCTTTGGTTACAACATCTACTAAACCACCCGTAAAATCAGCAGGAAATTCAGCAGCACCAGTTTTTAAGACAATTACGTTATCTATTATGTTGGTAGGAAATAAATCCATTTGAATTGTATTTCTATCTGGATCTAGCCCAGGAATATCAACACCATTTAATATGGATTTTGTATACCTATCACCTAAGCCACGAACGAAAACATATTTTCCTCCTTGAATAGAAACACCAGGAACACTTTTTACAGCAGTAGCTACGTTACTGGCACCAGTACTTTTTATAGCTTGCGCAGAAAGACCATCTAATACAACTACAGATTTTTTCTGAATATTTAGTACAGCATTTTCTGTATCTCTTTTAGTGGTTGTTGTAATTACAACCGTATCTAATGAGTTGGTTTGTAAAACGACATCCAAAGTAACAACTTCTCCAGATTTTATAACAACTTCTGTCACTTCTTTAGTTTCATAACCAACAAACGAGAAAACTAATGTATACGTGCCTTCCTCTAGTTCAAGCTCATATTTTCCATCAAAGTCAGAACTTACACCTTTTGCAGTACCTTTTACAAGGATATTAGCAAAAGGCAATGGCTCATTAAACTCTCCATCAATAACAGTACCTACCACTTTACCTTGCGCAAAGGAAAAATATGTTGCTAGAAAGAAAACAAAAACTAAAGCTTTTTGTATGTTTTTCATATATAATTTAATGTAACCCATCACTTACCTAGTAAATGATGGGTTGAGATATTTAAGTGAATTTTTAGAAACCTAATCCGCCAGCAGTATTTGCATACGTCCAGCTAAAGTTTGAAGTTGTAGCTCCAACTGTTTGAGAACCTTCTGTTACTTGAGTTGCCCAGTTAGCAGCTCTTTCAGTAAAAGTTGGGCTTAAGATGATTTCATCTTCATCTATATCGTTGCCTTCGTCGTCGTCATCACAATTTTGAGCGCATCCAACTTTTTCAACGAATATAGAATGATCAAATCCAACGATTTGCCAGTTCTCAAAAGTGATTAAACCATCTAAGAAGTTTTGAGCTACACCATTGTTGTCTAACTCTACATCTTTACCAGCTGGGAAACCAACAGCGTAGATATTTCTAGTTGTTCCTCTGGCTCTACTTCTGTAGTCAGCATACTCACCATTTGAAGTTGTAGCGTTACCCATTATTGTAACATTTTGTAATGTAAAAGAACCAACAGCAGAACCTTCTGGACCATCAATTTCAAAAGCATGGTCAGAGATATCTCCTAATACTACCACAGCATTATCAATAGTACCTGAATAAGCTTGGTCAATATCAATAGCATCATCACCTTGAGCCCATACTAATAAGTTACTAGCGTTAACAGTTCCACCAAAGAATTCAACACCATCATCTACATTACCAATAACTTCTATATTATTAATAGTAGTACCAGAACCTACACCACCAAGTGTTAATCCGTTAATTTCGTTTCCTTCACCAATTAAAGCACCTCCATGACGGATAGAAATATATTGCATGTTACCAGAGCTATCAGCAGGATCAGTACCGCCATATAAACCGAAAGTATCAGCAGCAGGAATTCCCTCTATTTGAGATTCAGTAATATCACCAGAGAAAGAACATGGTGCGTTACCTAAAACTAGTAAACCTCCCCAAAGACCTCTGTCGTTTTCATCTAAGTTAGTACCTGCAGTTTCACCACAGTTAATATTATCTTGAGTTGATGTAAATATAATTGGTTGGTCTGCGGTACCTTGAGCATTAAGTATGCCACCTCTTGCAACAATTAAAGCAGAAGCTAACGAACCAGTACCAGGCGAACCTTTTACAATTGTTCCTGGGTTAATAGTCAAAGTTACACCAGCTGGTATAACAACTTTTTGATTTAATTGATAAATGTTATCAGCCGTCCAAGTTTCGTCTCCAGCTAACTGACCTGTTTTTGCAATTACAGGGCAATCTGTAGGATTTCCGTTTCCTGGGTCATTAACAATTATTGTAGTTTCTTCGATTACTATAGGAGTATCATCATCTTTGAAACAGCCAGTAAATACTAGTGTAGAAGCTACTAACGCGATTAAAAGTAATTTTTTCATTGAGTTAAATTTTAATATACAGTTTGTTTATTTGTATTGTGCTGCAAAGAAACATTGATAAACCTTTTTATAGGTTAATCAAAAATTAAAGATTCGTAATGAAAAGGTTAGTATAATGTTAGCTCAGTATTAAGGGAGTTTATGTTAAGGAAACAATTCGTTAACATTGAAAAGTTATTGTAACAGGCATAGTTTTTATAATCAATTCTATAGCAAATTCTATATCTTGCAGCTGCTAATATTTTTAGATTATGAATTGGGAACAATTGCTATCCTTAAAGCGTTTTGGGGACACAAACAAAAGACTACGTAAAGAACAGGACGAAACTCGTTTGGGTTTTGAAGTAGATTATGATCGTATTATTTTTTCTTCTGAGTTTAGAGGACTTCAAGATAAAACTCAGGTTGTGCCTTTATCTAAAACCGATTTTGTACACACGCGTTTAACACATAGTTTAGAAGTAAGTGTTGTGGGCAGGTCTTTAGG
Organism: Winogradskyella pulchriflava; assembly: GCF_042434315.1. NCBI lineage: Bacteria > Pseudomonadati > Bacteroidota > Flavobacteriia > Flavobacteriales > Flavobacteriaceae > Winogradskyella > Winogradskyella pulchriflava. Next base: position 937,924 of record NZ_JBHLTQ010000001.1, read on the forward strand.
ACGAAAAGTAGGGCAGTTACTTCTTAAAAAGCATCCACATCTCGAAAATGTTCACGGTTACAAAATGAATGATTTTGGAGCTATTGTAGCTGCTGCAGCTTTAGCACATGATATTGGTAATCCTCCTTTTGGGCATTCTGGTGAAAAAGCTATTGGTGCTTATTTTATAGATGGTAAAGGAGCGGACTATAAAAAGCACTTAACGGATAATGAGTATCAAGATTTATGTGATTTTGAAGGAAATGCTAATGGTTTTAAAATTTTAACGGAGAGTAGAGCAGGAAGAGAAGGTGGCTTAAGATTAAGTTTTGCAACTCTAGGAGCTTTTATGAAGTATCCTAAAGAATCATTACCAAAAAAACCAACCCAACATATTGCAGATAAAAAATATGGTTTTTTTCAGAGTGAAAAAGCAATGTTTCAAGATGTAGCGTCAGAACTTGGTTTGTTGAGCAGAAGTAATGACCATTGTAGTTTTCAAAGGCATCCTTTAGCATATTTAGTTGAAGCGGCTGACGATATTTGCTATACTATAATAGATTTTGAAGATGGCATTAATTTGGGCCTTATTGAAGAGGAGTATGCTTTAGAGTATTTAATTAATTTGGTTAGAGACAAAATTATAACCAAAAATTATAATGCATTACAAACAACAGAGGATCGCGTTAGTTATTTAAGAGCCTTAGCTATTAATACATTAATAGATGAGGCAGTATCCATCTTTATTAAAAATGAAGAAGCAATTTTAGCTGGCAATTTTGAAACAGCCCTCTTAGATGTAAGCCAATACAAAGCACAGATAAAAGATATTATTTCGCTGAGTGTTAAAAATGTTTACCGCTCTAAAGAAGTTATAAATAAAGAGATTTCTGGTTATGAGATTTTGAACCAGTTGCTAAATGCTTTTGGAAGATTAGCCTATAATTATTTTAATGATAATATGTCTAATTATGATAAATTATTGATGAATAGCCTACCCGAATCTGTTACCATGACAAAGGATTCATTATATAAAAACCTTTTAGCAATCTGCTTATATATATCAAAATTGTCTGATACCAATGCAATGCTATTACACAAAAAGCTTAAAGGTAATATTTTATAGATATGCATTTCATCGAATAAATTTGTTTTTTAACGATATAAGTTCTTTATTTATCTCATAATCAGCCCAAAAAACCTACTTATGAGAAATAATATACTAGGAGGCCTAGTCATTTTTATGGTTGTATTGACTTGCCTATTAATGATTGACGATATTTCGAACACTCAGGAAAAACCACCAGTACAGGACACGGCTCAAGTAGAGCAGATTGAAAGCGAAACCGATTTAGCCGTTGTTGATACTGAAGAGTAAGTTGTCAATTGTCTTTTTTACTGATAAAGCATCCAATTGATAAAGTTGCATTAATTGCTCTGTACTACCATGATCAATAAACTCATCTTCAAAACCAAGTGTAATGATTTTATGCTTGTAATTGTTGGAGTTTGCAAATGCTAAAACGGAACTACCAAATCCGCCTAAAATAGTGCCATCTTCTATGGTGACAATAGCATCATAATGCCCGAATATTTCATGTAATAAATTGGTGTCAAGTGGTTTTACAAATTGCATATCATAATGCCCTATATCGCTTTCATTATCCATAGTTGCTATGGCACCTTCTACAGTTTTTGACATAGTGCCAATAGACAGAATTGCAATTTTTTCTCCTTTCTTTAAACAAACACCTTTACCAATTTCAATAGTTTCAAAAGGCTTTTTCCAATCTAGAATATGACCTCTACCTCTTGGATAGCGTATAGCCAAAGGAAAATCAATTCCTAATTGAGCTGTGTACATTATATTTCGTAGTGCTATAGCGTCTCTAGGTGCAAAAATCACCAAATTAGGAATACAGTTGAGGTAAGCCAAATCAAAAACTCCGTGATGCGTAGCACCATCTTCACCTACTAAACCAGCTCTATCCAAGCAAAAAATAACTGGAAGTTTTTGTAAAGCGACATCGTGGATAACTTGATCATAAGCACGCTGTAAAAATGTTGAATAAATATTACAAAACGGAATAAGACCTTGAGTTGCCATTCCAGCAGCCAAAGTAACAGCATGTTGCTCTGCAATACCAACATCAATTGCTCGATTTGGAATTGTTTCCATCATATATTTTAAAGAACTACCTGTAGGCATAGCAGGTGTAATTCCAATGATTTTTTCGTTTTTTAAGGCAAGTTCTACAATAGTTTCACCAAAAACATCTTGATATTTAGGAGGCTGCTCGCTAAAACGAGATTTGGTTATTAACTCTCCTGTATTGGCATTGAATTTTCCAGGTGCATGGTATTTTACTTGGTCGAGTTCGGCTTGTTTTAAACCTTTGCCTTTAGTGGTGATAACGTGTAAAAATTTTGGGCCTTTTACGGTTTTTAATCGCTCTAATTCGGATATCAACAATGGTAAATCATGACCATCTATAGGACCTGAATAATCAAAATTTAAGGCTTCAAAAATATTGTCTTGTTTCTCAGTCCCTTTTTTAACGTTTGTTAAATATTGCTTTAAAGCTCCAACACTTGGGTCAATCCCAATGGCATTATCGTTCAAGATAACTAATAAATTTGCATCCGTAACTCCTGCATGATTTAAACCTTCAAAAGCCATTCCGCTGGCAATAGAAGCATCACCAATTACGGCAATATGGTGTTTGTCTTCGCCTTTAAGTTGCGAGGCAATTGCCATACCCAAAGCAGCCGAAATTGAAGTTGAAGAATGTCCAACTCCAAAAGCATCATATTCACTTTCACTACGTTTTGGAAATCCGCTTATACCATTAAGTTGTCTATTGGTGTCAAAAATGTCTTTTCTACCAGTAAGTATTTTATGGCCATAGGCTTGGTGGCCAACATCCCAAATTAATAAATCTTCAGGTGTATTAAATACATAGTGTAATGCAATGGTTAATTCAACAACTCCAAGGCTAGCACCTAAATGCCCTTCTTTTGTAGCAACGATATTGATGATAAAATCACGCAGTTCTTTTGCTACAATAGGTAGATCAACTGTCTTTAATAGACGTAGATCTTTAGGTAGATTTATATGTTTTAGTAAATTATCCATTACATCTACAAATGTACCATTTGCAATTTTATTTTTAATTCAAATAGAATCGTATTTTTACAACAATGATAAATCCGTTTGACGATACTTATTTTATGAAAAAAGCACTTCAGGAGGCTGAGGTAGCTTTTGAAAAAGGTGAAATACCTGTAGGTGCTGTTATTGTTATTGAAGATAGGGTTATTGCCAGAACGCATAATCTTACAGAATTATTAAACGATGTTACGGCACACGCTGAGATGCAAGCTATTACTTCTGCTGCAAATTTTTTAGGCGGAAAGTACTTAACCAATTGCACGCTCTATGTTACCTTAGAACCTTGCCAAATGTGTGCAGGTGCTTTGTATTGGAGTCAAATTTCTAAGATTGTTTATGGAGCTTCAGATACGCAAAGAGGTTTTAAAACACTTGGAACTACGTTGCACCCAAAAACGGAAGTGGTAAGCGGAATTTTAGCAGAGGAGGCTTCGGCATTATTAAAACGCTTTTTTATTGAGAAGCGTAATTTGAACTAAAATCTATAAAAATGATACATAAGACGTTCTCCATATTCATCTTGCTGTTTGCATTAAATTGTAAATCAACTCAAAATCAAGAAAAAATGCAAAATGAAGCTATTGTTTTAATTGGTAAAGGCAATTTGTACGGCTCTGGTGATGAAGGTTTTGAAAAGCAAAACATGGTAATTAACAATACAGAAGATTGGAATAATGTAATGGCTAAAATGAATTCGGTAAACAATGTTACTAATGGGTTTTCAGAAACTAAAATTGACTTTTCAAAGTTTACCGTTATTGCTGTTTTTGATGAGGTTAAAACTTCTGGAGGCCATAGTTTAGAGTTGGATATTAAACCTGATTCAGAAAAAATATTAGTTGAAATTATTCGCAAATCACCAGATGGCATGGCAACAAGTGTTATGACACAGCCTTATTATATAGCTAAGATTATGAAAAGCGAATTACCTATAGAATTTAAATAGAAAGCAAAAAAAACGCCCAACCAAAGGTTGAGCGTTGAAACTTGTAAGATATATACTTATAATACCTGCACGTTTGCAGCTACCATGCCTTTTCTTCCTTCTTCTTCTGTGTACTCTACTTGGTCACCTTCGCGCAATTCAACACCGTTAAGGTTTGATACGTGTACAAAGATGTCTTTTCCTGTTTCTTCGTTGGTAATGAATCCAAATCCTTTTGAATCATTAAAAAATTTAACTGTTCCAGTCATTATAAAATAAATAAAAATTAAAGTGCAAAGATATAATATAAATTAACGCCATTGTTAAATTATCGTTTTATTTTAAAATATTGAAAACTAATGAGTTAAATTGGTGTTGCGAAAACGCTAGTAAGCCCTGTCAATAAAGGCTTTAATCTCTAGGTTATAAACTTATTAGAGCTTGTTTTCCTTCTGGTTTTCTCTCATTTTATCCAGATTTTCTTTAGTGAGCATGTAATCTTTTACGTCTTTACCCTTCCATCTGTAATAAGAAAATAGAGGAAATACAACTAAAAACAACCCAACAACACCAAAACCAATGAGCTTTTGAGAATAGGCAACATCTAATATGTAACCACATAATATACTAGCAAATGAGCCTATAAATGCAATTAGAGTGATAGATTTTAAGAGTTTCATGTTGTAAAATTAATTAATTCTTTACGGTAAGCTGTCAATAATTTTGACTTAGACACAAACCCGAAATATTTATTTTCCTTTATAACAGGTAGATTCCAAGCATTAGAATCTTGAAACTTTTGCATTACATCTTGCATCGAATCCTTTTCATAAATAATATATTCTGGAGCTTGATGCATAAACGTTTCAACAGTTGTGGAATTATAAAGCGATTGATCAAACATTACAGTTCGTATATCGTCTAACAAAATAATGCCAACAAAAATATTATCAGAATCTGTTACCGGAAATAAATTTCTACTCGATTTAGAAACACCATCTCTTAGCATTTCTCCTAAAGTCATTTCTGGATGTAGTTGAATAAAATCTTGTTCAATGACCGCATCTAGTTTCATTAATGTTAAGACGCTTTTATCCTTATCTTGAGTTAAAAGTGCTCCTTTTTCTAATAATTCTTTGGTGTAAATGGTGTGGTCTAAACCGTTCTTATTAATAATGAATGACATTGAGGCAGTTATCATTAAGGGTACAAACAATTCATAGCCACCTGTAATTTCTGCAATTAAAAATATAGCAGTTAAAGGTGCATGAAGCACACCAGCTATAAGACCAGCCATACCAATTAGTGTGAAATTGGCTTCAGAGACTGAAAAGCCTAAACCACAATTATTAATCACTTTAGCAACCACATTTCCTAGAGCACTTCCCATAACCAAGGTCGGAATGATAATTCCACCAGTTCCACCTGCTGCAAAAGTAGTGGTCATAGCTATAGCTTTAAATATTGTAATGCCAAAAAGCAAACCAATAACAATCCAGATGTTGTCTAAATGCGCGTCAAAAGGAGTATTTCCTAAAGCCTCTATATCATTACCAAGCATTAAATTGTTTATAAAACCAAAGCCTTCACCATATAGTGGAGGAATAAAAAACAACATCACACCTATGGCTAAACCACCAATGATAAGCCGATGTTTGGCAGATTTAAAGCGATTAAAAAAGGAGGTAATCCCAAAATATATTTTCGAAAAATAGATGGAGGCAACACCAGTACCAATACCTAATAAAATATAGAATAACGTGTCTTTTATTGCAAACTTTTCTGAAACTGTAAAATTAAAAAGCACGCTATCTCCTAAGAAAAAATAAGAGGTTATAACAGAAGACACCGAAGCAATCAAAAGCGGAAGTAGAGAAGCAAAAGTTAAATCTAAACTAAAGATTTCTATCGCAAAAATTATAGCTGCAATTGGTGACTTAAAAATTGAAGCTATAGCTCCTGAAGCTGCACAGGCGATTAATAGGCTTCTTGTTTTTCGGTCTACATGAAGCAAACGTCCAAGATTAGAACTCACTGCAGATGCAGATAATATTGCAGGTCCTAAAAGTCCTACAGAACCACCAAAACCAACAGTTATAGGTGCTGTTATTAGTGGGAAATAGATGTTTTTTTTATTAATGATTCCATCTCGTTTGGATAACGAAAACAGTATTGATGGAATAGCATGTCCACTAGGCTTTTTTGAAACATATTTTACAAAAAGGTAAACAAGAAAAAGTCCAATAATGGGCAATATAAAGTAGATACTATTTTCTGAAAGTAATATGCCTTTTTCAAAAACAGCTTCAATAGCAAAGGTGATGTTTTTGACAAAAACAGAAATAAGTCCAGCTAACAAACCAATAACCAAGCTCAATAAAAACACAAAGTTTTTTTCAGAGATGTATTTATATCTCCAAATGAGTAAGCGTTTATAGAATTTTGATTTTGTTGGCATAGTTTAAATCTAATAAAAAATCCTGCAAGAAGCAGGATTAAATATTTTAAGATTTTAAATTCAATTTTAAACTTAGTTCTGCAAGCTGTTCATCATCAATTGGTGCAGGTGCATCAATCATTACATCTCTACCAGAATTGTTTTTAGGGAAAGCAATAAAATCTCTAATGGTTTCTTGGCCTCCTAAAATGGCAACAAGTCTGTCTAAACCAAAAGCTAAACCTCCATGTGGTGGAGCTCCATACTCAAAAGCATCCATTAAGAAACCGAATTGTGCTCTTGCTTCTTCATCAGAAAAACCTAAATGTTTCAACATTATGGCTTGAGTTGCTTTATCGTGAATACGAATAGAACCTCCTCCAATTTCATTTCCGTTTAAAACTAAATCGTAAGCGTTAGCTTTTACTTCACCAGGTTTAGAATCTAATAATTCTATCTGACCAGGTTTTGGAGATGTAAATGGATGATGCATAGCGTGGTAATGACCCGTTTCTTCATCTAATTCTAATAACGGGAAATCTATAACCCAAAGCGGTGCAAATACTTTAGGATCTCTGAGTCCTAAACGTTCTGCTAATTCCATACGTAAAGCACTTAGTTGCGCTCTTACTTTGTTTTTGTCACCAGATAATACACAAACTAAATCGCCAGGTTTTGCTCCTGTAACTTCTGCCCATTTTGCTAAATCGTCTTGATCGTAAAACTTATCTACCGAAGATTTAAATGTGCCGTCCTCATTGCAACGCGAGTAAACCATACCTAAAGCACCTACTTGCGGACGCTTTACCCAATCAATAAGTTTGTCTATTTCTTTTCTTGTGTAACTATTTCCACCAGGTACTGCAATACCAACAACCAATTCGGCATTGTTAAAAACCCCAAAATCTTTGTGTTGTGCCACTTCATTTAGTTCGCCAAATTCCATCCCAAATCTAATGTCTGGTTTGTCATTTCCGTATAATCGCATCGCATCATCGTAGATCATTCTTGGGAATTTTTCTACATCAACACCGTTTATTTCTTTTAGTAAATGTCTAGTTAAGCCTTCAAAAATATTTAGAATATCTTCTTGCTCAACAAAAGCCATTTCGCAGTCTATTTGTGTAAACTCAGGTTGTCTATCTGCACGCAAATCTTCATCCCTAAAACATTTTACAATCTGAAAATATTTATCCATGCCACCAACCATAAGCAATTGCTTAAAGGTTTGAGGCGATTGCGGCAATGCATAAAATTGGCCTTCATTCATACGAGAAGGCACTACAAAATCGCGTGCACCTTCTGGTGTCGATTTTATTAAATATGGTGTTTCAACTTCTATAAAACCTTGGTTAGATAGATAATTTCTAACTGCTTGGGTTACCTTATGTCTAAAGATTAAACTATCCTTTACAGGATTACGACGAATATCTAGGTAACGATATTTCATTCTTATGTCATCACCACCATCGGTTTTGTCTTCGATTGTAAAAGGAGGAACTAAGGCTTTATTTAAAACCGTTAATTCTGAAACTAAAACCTCTATATCTCCTGTTGGAATATTTGGGTTTTTTGATGCACGTTCTATAACCTGTCCTTTTACCTGTATAACAAACTCGCGACCTAACTTCTGTGCTTTTTCTATAATAGCTTTTGGAGTACGTTCTTCGTCAAAGTATAATTGCGTGATACCATAACGATCTCGTAAATCGATGTATATCATAAATCCTTTATCTCTTATCCCTTGTACCCAACCAGAAAGTGTAACTTCTGTATTGCTATCTGTGGCTCTTAATTCACCACAATTATGACTTCTATACATATTGAAATTTTAATCGTGCAAATTTAAGCAACTTATGGTATAATCATATAAAAAGCCTCAACAATTGTTGAGGCTTTTCTCACTATTAATCAAACCTTCACTAATTCTCAATAAAAAGGTTTACTGTAAATTGATAGTATATCATCAATTATATTATTTAGAATTGTTCTTCAATTCTTTTATCCATATTAAAAACTTCTTGAGGTAATACCTCTTCTGGTGCTTTTGCCACTCTGTCTTTATGTATCCACATTTTTAGCCTGACACTTAGATAGAAAAGAATTGGTACTACTATTAAAGTTAAGAACGTAGCTATTAATAAACCATAGATTACGGTCCATGCTAATGGTCCCCAAAAAACAACGTTATCTCCACCCATATATATGTTGGCATCAAATTCTGAAGCTAACGTAAAGAAGTTAATGTTTAGTCCAATAGCTAAAGGGATTAATCCTAAAATAGTAGTAATAGCAGTTAGTATTACAGGTCTTAAACGTGCTTTACCTGCTTTTACTATGCTTTCAAAAAGGTCATCTCTGGATAGATATTCATCCTCATCTAAATCGAGTTCGTTTTTCTTTCGGTCAATTAAGAGTTGCGCATAATCCAAGAGTACCACACCATTGTTTACAACAATTCCGGCAAGTGAAATAATACCAACCATCGTCATCATAATTACAAAGGCACTACCAGATAATACTATACCACCAAACACACCAATGAAACTCAAAAATATAGCGAGCATTATTATTGTTGGTTTAGAAACCGAATTAAATTGAAATATTAGAATAAAGAAGATTAATCCAAGTCCTGTAAAGAATGCTCCCATAAGGAAAGCCATTTGCTTGTTTTGCTCTTCAATTTGTCCTGTATAATCTATTTTAATACCATCAGGTAAACCTTCATAGCTCTTCATTTCATTTTGAATCTGCGTTACAATCGCTCCTGCATCCGTATAACCTGGCGCTAGTGCAGAGTAAACGGTAACCACACGCTTAGTGTCTTTATGCTTTATAGCACTAAAACCAGAATTGTTTTTGTGTTTGGCAACAGCAGATAATGGAATTTCCTTAATCTGACCAGTGTTATCTCTAAAGGTTATATTTTGATTAAATAAGGCACTAGTGTTATATCTATTAGCTTCATTAAAACGCACATAGATATCAAAATCGTCACCATCTTCTTTGTAAATTCCTGCTTTAGATCCAAAAATTGAGTTACGTAATTGATCACCAATTTGTTTAGCAGATACACCTAATTCACCAGCTTTTTCTCTATCTATTTCTACTAGCATTGTAGGCTTATCTTTATTAACATCAATTTTAAGCTCGTCTATACCAGCCACATTTTTAGAGTTAATAAATTCGCGCATTTTTTCTGCAGTTGCGATGAGTTCATTATAATCATCGCCTTCAATTTCAATATTAATTGGTGCTCCAGCTGGTGGACCATCAACATTTTTTTCAACAGAAATAAGTACACCTGGATAAATACCTACTAAAGCTTCCTGCACTTTTTGGCGTAAAAGCTCGCTGTCTTCTCCACGACGGTATTTGTACTCTCGCATTGAAGCTGTAATCTTAGCTTTATGAGGCATTTCGGCAGAAGAGCCACCATCGGTTTGTGGATTTCCAGCGCCTTCACCAACTTGGGATACAGCACTTTCTACCAAGAAATTTCTACCGTTATCCATGTATTTGTCCTGGTTAATAACCTCGAATACACGTTTTTCTATTTGCTCAGTAATAGCATTGGTTTTCTCAATGGCTGTGCCTTGTGGATACTCTATATATACAATAATCTGATTTGGCTTGTTGTCTGGGAAAAATTCAACTTTTGTACGTTGCGTAGCAAGTGAAATTCCAAACGCAATAAACGCTGCAATTAACAATAGAAATGTTCCTATACTTAGTACGTATGGTTTTCTTTTAGATAATGCTTTACGTAATTGACGTTCGTACCAATTTTCAAGTTTAACTAAAGATTTGTTTTGGAAATTATTAGCCCATTTTCTGATAAATAAGCGATAAGCCCACATCATTAGAGCTGTAAAGATCATAATAGTACCTAAACCTCTATACGCGCCACCAAACAATAAGATGAGTAAACCAATTACTGCAACAATAGAAGTGGTTTTAATGATTTGCTTTAGTGGCATATCCTTATCTTCAGTAGTCATATAGCGCGATACTAAAACTGAATTGAAAAATATAGCAACAAACAATGAAGAACCAAGTACAATAGATAAAGTTATAGGTAGAATCTTCATGAACTCTCCCATAATTCCTGGCCAAAGTCCTAAAGGTACAAAGGCTGCAACCGTTGTTAAAGTTGAGATAATAATTGGGAAAGCAATTTCCCCAATTCCTTTCTTGGCTGCTTCGATACGGCTCATGCCTTCTTCGTCCATTAATCGATAGACATTTTCAACAACTACAATACCGTTGTCCACCAGCATTCCAAGTCCCATAATTAAACCAAAGAGCACCATGGTGTTTAAGCTATAACCAATTAAGCTCAATATCATGAGTGACATAAACATAGACATTGGTATAGCAAACCCAACAAATAGGGCATTTTTAAATCCTAGGAAGAACATTAAAACGGTAACTACCAATATAACACCAAAAATGATGTTATTTACTAAATCATCAACTTGTCCAATAGTTACAGAAGACTGGTCGTTAGTGATAGACACCTCTAAGTCTTGCGGAAACACATTGTCTATTGCATCTTGTACAATAACTTGAATTTGCTCTGCTGCAGCAACCATATTTTTCCCTGCACGTTTTTTTACATCGAGCATTACAACAGGTTCACCAGATTTTCTAGCGAAAGTAGTTTTGTCTTCTTCCTTAAATGAAACAGATGCTACATCTTTTAAATAAATTGCGTTTCCGTTTTCAGATTTTACGACAAAGTTTTCGAGTTCTGAAGGTGATTCGATTTCTCCAATAATTCTAATGGTACGACGCTGTCCACTAGCTTTTAAATTACCTGCTGATTGTGTTACATTCCCTTGACTTATAGCACCAAGAATATCACTGAACGTCACTTTTGCAGCCATCATTTTATAGATGTCAACAGCAACTTCAACCTCTTTTTCTTGAGCACCTCTAATGTCTGCTTTTTTGATTTCTTGTAAATCTTCAATTTCGTCTTGAAGGTACTCGGCAAAATCTTTTAGCTTTTCTACAGTATAATCTCCAGAAATATTGATGTTAAGGATTGGCATTTCTTCAGAAAGACTCAATTCAAAAACATCTGGTTCTACTTTAGCACCATTAAAAGTTGGCCAATCTTCACTGGCCGTTTCACTGTCAATTTCGTCTTTTACTTTTTGTTTTGCTTGTTCTACAGTAATGTTTTCATCAAACTCAACAATTATCATCGAGTAATCCTCTTGAGATGTTGATGTGATTTCAACCTTGTTACTAACAATATTAAGTTTGTCTTCCAAAGGGTCAGTAACTAACTTCTCAATATCTTCGGCAGTATTACCTGGAAATACTGTGCTAACATATATTTTTGTTTCATTGACTTCTGGGAAGTTCTCTCTAGGCATGCTAAAAAAAGCAGAAACACCTAGGTAGAAAAAGACAGAGATAAGCACATACATCGTGGTTTTGTTATTAATAGCCCATGACGAGAACCCAAATTCTTTTTCGGTATTTTTCTTTTTCTTATTTGCCATTGTTCTCTTCTTTATAGTTGATTACTTCAACAGATTGTCCGTCTTTAACGCTACGCGCTCCTTCTTTAACAATTTCAGCACCTTCTTCAAGATTTTTTAAGACTTCAATGACATCTCCTTGTGTTTTTCCCGTTTCAATAATTAAACGTTGTACGGTACCAATCCCTTCTGCATTTTTATCGGTTACGATATATACATATTGTTCTCCATCAGCATTTTCTGAAATAACACTTTGAGGAATTAAAATGGCATTTTCATTGGTGTAGTCGTTTATTTTTAAACGAGCAGTAAGATTAGGTTTTATGTCTTTATCCTTATTAGGCACTTCGATTTCTGCTTTAAAGGTTCGGTTAGCAGGATTTATATAATCACTAGCTTGACGAATTTTAGTGTCAATAGTCTTTCCTAAAACAGGAATATTAACTTCTACTTTTTTGCCTTTAACAACATTTGAGACGTAGCTTTCTGGTACTTCAACTTCGATATACATGTTGTCGAGATTTACTATACGCATTAATGGTGATTGTCCAGCAGCCACAACACTTCCTTGTTCTGTTATAACATCGTCTATAGTGCCAGAAAATGGTGCTCTAACAGCAGTTTTAGCTATTTGTTGTTTGAGCTGACTTACAGCTTCTTGCTGAGCTTCGTAATTAGATTTAGCTTGTAAAAAGGAAATTTCACTACCAATGTTTTGGTCCCACAGACGTTTTTGTCTCTCGTATGTAGTTTTGGCTAAATCTGCTTGTATTTGTAATTGAGCAACTTGTTGGCTTAATCCACCATCATCAATTTTAGCAAGCAATTGTCCTTTGCTTACTTTTTGACCTTCTTTAACATACACATTTGTTAGAATACCATTATACTCTGGTGTTATAGTTAATAGGTTTTTAGTGGTTACATTTCCCTGTAGCTCTAAAACGTGTTCGAATTTTTCAGTTTTAGCTGTAAAGGTTGTAATAAGAGGTACGTGTTTTACCGTATCTATAGCTTTTATTTTTTCATCGAGGAGTTTTATTTTTTCGTTAATGGCTTGTTGTTCATTAACTAATTCTCCACGTTTTTTTCTAATGGTTTCTATGTTGTTGCTTTCTAAAACATTCTCTACGGAATTCTTTTTTTGTTCTCCTCCACAAGAGACTAAAAGCATTGAGACTAATACTATGGTATATAATTTTTTCATGATTTGATTTTATGATCGATTAGTTTAATGTTGTGTTATTTAATACAGTTTCTAAAGCCGTTTTGCTATTTATGACATCTAGCATGGCTTGTAGTAATTCTTGTTGTGCTGTATAAAGTTGGGTTTGTGCTTGTCTAAGCTCAAAACTAGAGCCAATACCTTCAAAAAATTTAGTTTGGTTTTTACGTTCAATACGTTCTGCTAGAGCTAAATTCTCCTTTTTGTTTTGATAATCTTCTATTGCAAATTGGTAATCGCTTTTAGCAGATTCTATTTGAAGTTTTATGCGTTGTTCAGTTTCTGTTAGCTCTGTTTTGGCTTTTTCGTAATTAATTTGTGCGCGTTGGGTTGATGCACTTCGCATACCCGAACTAAAAATTGGAATATCCAGACTAACACCAACTAATGATGAGCCAAACCAATCTTGATTACTATTAGCAAACGTAAACTTGTTACTAAATGCAGAATAGCCTCCGTTAATAAAAGCATTAAGAGTCGGTAATGCTTTGCTTTTTTCAAGCTTTAAAAGCAAAGATTTTGATTCTGTGTCATTTTCTGCAATAAGATAATCAATGGTACTTTCTGGATTTGCCTCTACCTCTAGCATACTCAAAGAGATGTTTTGGTCTGTTAAACTTTCTAAACTATCCGTTAAGACAAGATTGTTATAAACATCTAAGCCCAATGTTATATTAAGCATTTGGTAGGCAAGGGTTTTTAATCTCTCTACATTGTTTAAATTACTTTTTACACCAGATAGTGTAATTTGTAATTGTTCAACACTTTCTTCTTCTCCAAGTCCGTTTTCATATATCTTCTGTGTTTCGAAAAGGTTTTTATCTAGCACCTCAATGTTTCGTTCAAAAATCTTGATGCTTTCCTCTGCGAGAAGCACATTGCCATAAGCTTCTATAACTGCTTTTCTAACTTCAAGATCTGTTTTTACTTTTGCATTTTTAGAAATTTCCAAGAACACTTTTGCGGACTGTAAACCTACAATGTAAGAACCATCAAATATTTTTTGGTTAAGTGTAGCAAAAGCTGTCATATTTTGCTTTGTGCCAAAAGTAACTTCGGCAAATTCACCTGGTTGCCCACCAAAAAACTCTGCTGGTATTACCTGAACTTGCTGTTTTAAAAAGTTCTGATAATCTACTTTAGCACTCAATTGAGGCAAACCAGTAGCCGTTGTTTCCCATTTTTGCTGTTTTGCAGCATCAATATCGCGAGCTGCGTTTATGGCAGAGCGATTGTTCTGTAAAGCATAATCAATAGCTTCCTGAAGTGACAAACTCGTTGGTTTTTCTTGTGAAAACCCAATAGAAGTTATGATTAGACTTGTAATAAGTATGAGTGTTTTTCTCATTAGTATTTATTGATTTTGATTGATTTTTAATAATTTATTTAATATTTCAAGGCCTTTTGGTGTGCAGATACCTCTTAAGTGATATTCTAAATAATATTCCATTAAGGTGTTCATTGAGAAGGTTTTAAGAGGGAATAATTCTGGGTCTTTTAGAGTTATCATACAACTAAAGTAGATTCTAGATATAAAATCAACATTTATATTGTCTCTATATAATCCTTGTTCCAATCCTCTTTTTAGATTTTCGGTAACACAGCCTTGCATAACTTCAAACTGTTTGGATTTTAGCGTAGCAAAAATTTTCGGATAGTATTTCTGCAATTGATATTGTGGTGAAGACTTTTCGTCTTTAAGGTGCTCCATCACAAATTGCTTTATATCAAAAATTTCTTCAATTGGGTTTTTTTGAAGTTCACATATGCTGTCAATACCACAAGAAATAGTTTCAAACAAATGCATAGTTGTGGCTTCTACCAATTTTGTTTTGTTTGGGAAATGCACATAAATGGTTTTTTTAGAAATGCCCATTTCATTTGCTATATCATCCATTGTTACACTCTTAAAGCCAAGTGTAAGAAATAGTTCAGACGACTTATGTATAATTTTTTCTCTCATAATTGGGTGCAAATCTACGACAGGAAACTTTAAAAACAAAAAAAGTTTCCAAAGTTTTAATGTTTTTTTAACATAGCAAACATTAGTTTAAAATATGTTGAAAGCATTATTTTTGTTTTATGCAACACATAGAACAGTATCAGAAATCTTTTTTAACCTATTTAGAGGATTTCACTACAGATAAAGAACCAAATAATTTATATCAGCCTATTAACTACATTTTAAAGTTAGGTGGCAAAAGGCTTAGACCGGTTTTGACTTTAATGACCTCTGAGGTTTTTGGAGGTAATGCCAAAGAAGCTATGGATGCGGCACTTTCCGTTGAAGTGTTTCATAATTTTTCATTGGTGCATGATGATATAATGGATGATGCTCCCTTGCGAAGAGGTAAAGCAACCGTTCACGAAAAATGGGATTTAAATACTGGAATTCTCTCTGGAGATGCTATGTTAATATTGGCTTATCAGTTGTTTGAAAATTATGAACCAAGCACATTCCAAGCCCTTGCAAAATTGTTTAGTAAAACGGCTTTAGAAGTTTGTGAAGGCCAACAATACGATATTGATTTTGAAACTCGAGATGATGTTACCATACCCGAATATCTTAAGATGATTGAGTATAAAACAGCAGTTTTAGTTGGTGCTGCAATGAAAATGGGTGCGATTGTGGCTAAAGCTTCAAATGAAAATCAGGATGCCATATATGATTTTGGACGCTATTTAGGAATTGCTTTTCAGTTGCAGGATGATTATTTAGATGCTTTTGGAAATCCTGAAACATTTGGTAAGCAGGTTGGAGGTGATATTTTAGAGCATAAGAAAACGTATCTCTACCTTAAAACTTTAGAGCTTGGTTCTGAAATGGAAAAAGGGAATTTAATAGACTTTATGAATAGTGAAACGCTTTCTGGCGAAGCCAAAGTTAAGCAGGTTAAGACTGTTTTTGAAACTTCTGGCGCAGCCAAAGCAACGCAAATTGCTGTAAAGGACTATACCAATAAAGCTTTTGAAGTTTTAAATGCTCTAAACATTTCAGAAGATAAAAAACAACTGCTTAGGTTATTTGGAGAGCAACTAATGAATAGAAATGTTTAATGACTTTACCATCTAATTTTGATGATTTAATAATTGAGGCTAATAGGCTACGACTTTATAAAAAGTTAGTTGTACAATTAAATAAGGATTTGTTATTGGCCAATGTAGATTTGGAATTTGATAAAGAAACGCTACCCACAAGTCTAAAATTGGTGTTACAAGAAACCGTTTTCTACCTTATACAAAACAAATTTTCCGATTACCTTAACTTACTATATCAAGTAGATGTTTCAGAAAATAAGATTCGTTCCCTAGATGGTGATGATTTAGTAAAACTTTCTGAAGATGTTACTTTTTTAATCTTGCAACGCGAGTGGCAAAAGGTTTGGTATCGGGCTACTAATTAATTTTTTAAAAAGTACGCGCAACCTTTTATTGAAAATTACATCTATATAGAAAATGTGTTAATGATTAAGAAAACAATTCACTCTATACTTTTTTTCTGCATACTAGATTTGGTACTTTTTTCTTGTTGTGAAAGCGTGTATGATGTGAAGATATCTTCTGTTTATTTTGCTGTAAATGACAAAAATGACTTTGATTTAGAGAGCATAAATCATAATGACCTAGAACTTTTTCTTCATTTTGATTATGAAGATGATTTTGCATATTCATCAAGTAAAATTAAACCTTTAAATACAGCTTATGCTACTACTTGTAATGATAAAGTCAATGTGGCAAACCGCGTAACTGCGATTACTATAACTGCTAACAATGAGTTTAATGGAATTGCAGCAGCAGAAAGCCTGAACATTTTTTTTAAACTTAAACAGAATAATGATTTATTAGATGTCGAACATATATTAGCCTATATTAATAATGATAAATTTGATGCTGATGATAGCTACGAACTTGTGCTTTCAGAAGAAATCGAAGAAGAAGTGTTTGTTGAGTTCAAAATTTCAATTTTACTAGAAGATAGCCAAGTCATTGAACGTAATTTCCTAGAAGTACTAATTACAATTTGATAACCATCAAAACCAAAATCTAACAAAAGGCATCCAAGCTTGGTTTTGTATGCTTTTATCTTTGTCATATAAAACGTCATACCGTATGCCAAAAGTCATACTGCCATTTGTGTAGCCAAGTCCTAAGAATAAAGCAGGATACCAGTATTTGTCATCAGCATTGCTTACAAATTCTTCATCAAAGTTTCTGCTGACGTGTAGTTGCTCAAACTCAGTAGATATTTGCAACTCTCTATAAGGGTTAAATAATCCAATAACACTACCTCCCATAACTGTGGATTTAAAAACATCTTTTTGAGAGCTATATAGAAAATTAAGACCTACACCAGTAGCGACGTAAGCATTGTGTCTATATAAAGCAGCAGGTGCTAATGCTCCACTAAAAAAACCGTCACCAAAATTCAATCCAATACCACCTCCAAACTGAACATTTTTCCAAAAGTCATTAGATGCAGTTGTGTCGTTTTGTGAAAATGAAAAGGAGATAAAAAAGCATATTAAAATCGCAGAAATATTATTTTTTATAATCTTATTCAATGTATAATTTACCATATTAATAATTGTTGTTTCAAATTGTTATAAATATAATAAAACCGCATCTATATTTGGCAAAAGTTGTATTTTTGAAGAAATTTTGTTGAAACGATAACGTCTCATAAAAAATAATGGATAAATATTCCTTTCTCAACGCAGCACATACAGCATATTTTGCTGATTTATACGAACAATACCAAAAAAATCCTGATTCTGTAGAACCAAGTTGGCGTGCCTTTTTTCAAGGTTACGATTTTGGATCGGAGAATTATGGCATGGATGGAGAACTTGTTGAAGGTGTTTCTACTCAAATCCCTGAACAACTTCAAAAAGAGTTTCAGGTTGTAAAACTTATTGATGGCTATAGAAGCAGAGGTCACTTGTTTACCAAAACAAACCCTGTTAGAGCAAGGCGTAAGTATGCTCCAACCTTAGAAATTGAAAATTTCGGATTAAGTAAGAGCGATTTGCAAACCGTATTTTCTGCAGGTGAGATTATTGGGTTACAAACAGCGACACTACAAAATATAATTGACCATTTAGAGAGCATTTATTGCGATTCTATAGGTGTTGAATATATGTACATTAGAAATCCTAGTGAGATTGAATGGATTCAAAATAAATTGAACGTAAATGATAATCATAGTGTTTTCACTAATGATGAAAAAAAATACATCCTAAAAAAATTAAATCAAGCCGTAGCGTTTGAATCGTTTTTACATACAAAATATGTAGGTCAGAAACGATTTTCTTTAGAAGGAAATGAATCGTTGATACCTGCTGTAGATGCGATTATAGAAAAAGCTGCGGATGAAGGTGTGAAAGAGTTTGTAATGGGAATGGCACATCGTGGCCGTTTAAGCACACTGACAAACATTTTTGGAAAATCTGCAAAAGATATTTTTAGCGAATTTGATGGAAAGGATTATGAAGAGGAAATTTTTGATGGTGATGTTAAATATCACTTAGGCTGGACGAGTAATCGTGAGACCTACAATGGAAAAAAAATAAACCTAAATATTGCACCTAACCCTTCGCATTTAGAAACTGTAGGTGCAGTAGTGCAAGGTATTGCAAGAGCTAAGCAAGATAAAGATGAGATTTCAGATGCCTCTCAAGTGCTTCCAATTGTGGTGCATGGTGATGCAGCTATTGCAGGACAAGGTTTGGTTTATGAAGTTGTGCAAATGGCACAATTAGATGGTTATAAAACTAATGGAACAATTCATATTGTTGTAAATAACCAAATAGGATTTACAACAAACTATTTAGATGGTCGCTCTAGTACATATTGTACAGATGTAGGTAAAGTAACATTATCTCCAGTGCTTCATGTTAATGCAGATGATGCCGAAGCAGTTGTACATGCAGCGCTTTTTGCATTGCATTTTAGAATGAAATTCAAGCGCGATGTATTCATAGATTTATTAGGCTACAGAAAATACGGTCATAATGAAGGAGATGAGCCTAAGTTTACACAACCTATGTTGTACAAAGCTATTGCCAAACATAAAAATCCGAGAGATATTTATGCACAAAAGCTAATTGCAGAAGGTGTTGTTGATGAAGGTTATGTTAACTACATAGAGTCTAAATACAAAGATAAGCTAGAGGAAAATCTTGTAGATTCTCGTAAGATCGATAAGACTGAGATTACGGCCTTTATGCAAGAAGAGTGGAAAGGTCTAGATAGAGTTACCGAAGTTGTGATGATGGATAAAGTTGATACTACAGTGTCCAAAAAACTTTTAAAAGACATCACCAAAGTGATTTCTAATCTTCCGGCAGATAAAAAGTTTATTCGTAAAATTCAAAGGTTAATTGAATCGCGCCAAGCTATGTTTGATGAAAATCGATTAGATTGGGCTATGGCAGAACATTTGGCTTACGGAACACTTTTAGCTGAAGGCTTTAATGTTAGAATTTCTGGGCAAGATGTTGAACGAGGAACTTTTTCACATAGACACGCAGTTGTTAAAGTAGAAGATAGCGAGGAAGAAATCGTTTTACTAAAAAACATATCAGAAAACCAAGGTCAATTCAATATATATAACTCGTTACTATCAGAGTATGGTGTTGTAGGTTTTGATTATGGTTATGCTATGGCTAGTCCAAACACATTAACCATTTGGGAAGCGCAATTTGGTGACTTTAGTAATGGAGCCCAAATAATGATAGATCAATATATATCTTCTGGTGAAGATAAATGGAAAACATCTAATGGATTGGTAATGTTATTGCCTCACGGTTATGAAGGACAAGGTGCAGAACATTCATCTGGTCGTATGGAGAGGTATCTACAAGTTTGCGCTAAGGATAATATGTTTGTTGCAGATTGTACAACACCAGCCAATATGTTTCACCTTCTGCGTAGACAAATGAAGGCCAATTATAGAAAGCCATTAATTGTATTTACGCCAAAGAGTTTATTACGTCATCCAAAAGTAGTTTCTACGGTAGAAGAGTTTGCAAATGGAAGTTTTCAAATGCTAATTGATGATGAAAATGCTAAAGCAGATAAGATAAAAACTTTAGTTTTTGTTACTGGTAAATTCTACTACGACTTATTAGAAGAGCAAGAAAAACTGGGTAGAGAAGATGTTGCTTTAGTAAGAATAGAACAGTTATTTCCGCTACCAACAGAAGCGATGAGAGCTATTATTAAAAAGTATAAGAATGCGGATGATATTGTTTGGGCACAAGAAGAACCAAGAAACATGGGTGCCTATAGCCATATATTGATGCATTTGGAAGAAGCTAAACAGTTTAGATCTGCAAGTAGAAGACCTTATGGTGCACCAGCAGCTGGTAGTTCTGTGCGTTCAAAAATTAGACATCAACAAGTTATAGATTATGTTTTTGATAAGACCAAAAACAATCAGAGATAGAAATTAAAAACAACTCAAATTAGAGCTTAATAAAATAAAGAGCATGATTTTAGAAATGAAAGTGCCTTCGCCAGGCGAATCAATTACTGAGGTAGAAATTGCAGAATGGTTAGTGCAAGATGGAGATTATGTAGAAAAAGACCAAGCCATTGCAGAAGTAGATAGTGACAAGGCAACACTGGAGCTTCCTGCTGAAGCAAGTGGAACAATTACACTAAAAGCAGAAGAAGGTGACGCGGTAGAAGTTGGTGCTGTGGTGTGTTTAATTGACACTAGTGCAGCAAAACCAGAAGGTGGTGAAGCGCCAGCTAAAGAAGAGAAAAAGGAAGAAGCTCCTAAAAAAGAGGAACCAAAACCTGCAACTACAGAATCTAAAACGTATGCTACTGGAACTCCAAGCCCAGCAGCAAAGAAGATTCTAGATGAGAAAGGAATTAGCGCAAGTTCAGTTTCTGGAACAGGAAGAGACGGACGTATTACTAAAGACGATGCGGTAAATGCTGTACCTTCTATGGGAACTCCAACAGGAGGTAATAGAGGAACTTCTCGTAGCAAGATGTCAATGTTACGTCGTAAAGTAGCAGAGCGTTTAGTTGAAGCAAAAAACACAACAGCCATGTTAACCACATTTAATGAGGTTGATATGTCACCTATTTTCGAATTACGTAAGCAATACAAAGAAGACTTTAAGGCTAAGCACGGAGTTGGTCTTGGATTTATGAGTTTCTTTACGTTAGCAGTAGTAAGAGCATTAAAAATGTATCCTGCAGTTAACTCTATGATAGATGGTAAAGAGATGGTGTCTTACGATTTTTGCGATATTAGTATTGCCGTTTCTGGACCAAAAGGGTTAATGGTGCCTGTTATAAGAAATGCTGAAAACTTATCTTTTAGAGGTGTTGAATCTGAAGTTAAACGTCTTGCTATAAGAGCAAGGGATGGTCAAATTACTGTTGATGAAATGACAGGAGGAACCTTTACAATTTCTAATGGAGGTGTGTTTGGTAGTATGTTATCTACACCAATTATTAATCCACCTCAAAGTGGCATCTTAGGGATGCATAATATTGTAGAACGTCCTGTTGCTATAGATGGAAAGGTAGAAATTAGACCAATAATGTTTGTAGCCTTATCTTATGACCATAGAATTATTGATGGTAAAGAATCAGTTGGTTTCTTGGTAGCAGTAAAGGAAGCTTTAGAGAACCCTACAGAGTTATTAATGGATAACAACCCAAAGAAAGCTTTGGAAATGTAAGGTTGTTTTATAAAAATAAAAAAGCGCAATTATTAAATAATTGCGCTTTTTTTCTCCTATTTTATTAGGAACAACTAACTAAAATTAACTAAAAAAATTAACAGCGATATTAGCGGATATCACAATTATTGAACATAAGATTAATAGTGTCATAAAAACTCTATCTCTTTTTGAAGTGTTATCTTTCATTGTGTGCATAATATAAATTTTTTTAAAAAAGGCTCTGAATCATAAGCTATTCAGAGCCTTAATGAATTTAACCTGAGGCGTTGATTAATAGCTGATGTAAAATTGCAAATAATTATAAAGCCATACTATACGTAGAACTACGTATTTTTTGATTTTTTTTCATAAAAAAGAGCCTTGACTTACATCAAGGCTCAAGATAATCCCCTAAGAACTAATTAATAGCTCGTTATTAACCCTTAATTAATAACAATGTAAAGGTCATAAATAAAGTAATGCAATACTATACGTAGAACTACGTATTTTTAGAGATATTTTAAATTTTCTTTAGCGAATAAATACAAACTTGCTGATTTTGAGTCTAGTGCAAGTTTTCGTCTAATGTTATTTTTGTGTTTTTCTACAGTTCTTACCGAAATAAACAGCTCAGTTGCTATTTCAGTTGCTGTTTTGTTAGCACCAATGAGCTTAAAAATCTTAATTTCTCTTTCGGTTAAAGTACTTAATCCATCGGGTGCTTTATCAACTTCAATATATGCTAAAAGCTCTGGACTAAAGTAAGGAACCTCCTTAATAACCGATGCAATGCAGTTTTCTATTTCTTCTAATGCAAATTCCTTCAAAACATAACCATAAATACCTAATGCTTTGGCTTCGTTATAAATTTTCTCGTCTTTTTCGAAAGTAATAAGGATGATTTTTGTTTGTAGATTAGCTTCTTTACATTTTTCTGCAATTTGCAAACCTGTGTAAAACGGCATTTTAATATCCAAAACGGCAATGTCTGGCACATGGGCTTTTATTAAAGCAAGTGCTTCTTTACCATTCTTTGCACTCGCTAATACATTAAATTTTTTTTCAAATAAAAATTCTTCCAGACCTTTAAGAACCAGAGGATGGTCGTCTGCAATGATGATGGTAGGGTTCATTTTGCTAATAATTCAACTGAATCTTAAATATACTAAGAATCTTTAGCCTATGAAATTTCTTTCAGCTTTAAATAGAGATATTTTTTTTGATAGTCTATTATGGCTTTCCCTTTTTTTAAAATATCTGCACCAATAATACCATCTACAGGATCTGCATTATGATTAACCAGTCCAGTGTTAACATGAGATAGATTAAATAAAATTAAAGCAACGCGTTTCTTCTTCCAAGATCCAATTTTTAAATCATTAGAACTCGAAATCTGCGTCATCATATTAGAGGCACCAGCGCCAACTGCCTTTATTTCAGAATCTTTTACCTTGAGATTAAAGCGTTCAATGGCTTCAAAACCAACACAACTACTAGAGGCTCCTGTGTCTAAAATAAAGCGTCCTTTAATTCCATTTATTGAAGCCTTAATCTCAAAATGATTTGTTTTTGTGAGCTTTAACTTGACTTTGGAATAGCCTTTTAAAAGTAAAAAATCTTTAAGGGTAATCTCCATGTTTTCTTTTATTGATAAACCACAAAATTAAGCCAATACCTATAATAACTATTACATAGATAATATATTTTGTGTAATTCATTTCTTTCTCTACCGTTAAGTCTCCGTAATAAACGAAAGCACTCCAGTAGTAAGGTGATTTTTTAATATTTGAAATATTAGAATCGTTGAGGTAGTCTAGTTTGGATTTATGGTTGGCCCTAAAAGCTGATTCTGTTTGGCTTAAATGCCTGTAAAAGGAAGACATTAGTTGTGTGGTTGACAAATCGTTGATTTTCCATAATGAGAATATAATGTTATCAACGCCTGCGTATTTAAATCCTCTAGCTAGGTTCATACTACCTTCACCTTTTTGTAACATACCAACACCAGTTTCGCAAGCACTTAATACAACGAGGTCATTGTTTAAATTTAGGCTATACAATTCGTTGAGGTAGAGTTTAGCATCTATAAAATCTATATGGGCAGGAATTGTAAAACTACCACCATTGGCATGTGTAGATAAATGTAATATACTATAATTACGAGCTTGTTCTAATACTTCTTGTTTTTTTGCGGCATTATACATTAAAAATTTGGCGTTAACTTCGTCATCTATAGACTCTGCTTCCGTGACGGAATGTGTTAACTTTTGATTGCTATCTTCGAAAACAGGAAAAACACCTAGCGCAGAATTATGAAATATGTATGGTTTGTTATGTAAATAAAACAAAGCACTTGTATTATAAGCTAATCTATGATTTTTAACCATAAAAGGCATTGCTGTATAAGATGTGGATGAGGTGGCTTCTGTTAATAATGCATCAAAAGGGATAAAATTTAAAATCCCATCTGGTACAATAATAACATTGGTAAAAGAGCTCACGTTTTTAACTTGTAAAAGCTGATATAGGTTAAAGGCATCTAATGAGAATTTAGAGCTATTATTATTTATAGCAGATGCATCATTAAAATAATCTATAAAACCTGTAATGGCTTTTTTACGAGATGCGTTTAGATTAATTATTTTAAAATCAAAATGGTTTGGTGATATTATAAATTGATAAATATCATTTTTGCCATGGAAATATTCTACCAAGCAAGCTTTGTCATTACTTAATTTTGTTTTTAATTGCTTTAAACTTGGTCTGTTTTCTACTTCGTATTTTTTGTTGATACGTTTTTGTAAATCTTTTAAATCATTACCTATAACGATAAGCTGTAGCCTCAAACTATCTTGAATATTTAATCCCTTTTTATTAATAGGTCGGTTTAGTAATCTGTTGGTGAGTACCTGTTGTTGCTGTAATAATTCAGATTCCTTTATAAGTAAACTATCTGTTGGGTTTTTTTTTAAAAGGATTCTTTTATTGTTATACCATTTTAAGGCTAAGGCTTTATGGCGTTCGGCATATTCAAAAGCACGTTCAAAATAGCTCGTTTCATTTTTAACATTATAAAGTTGATATAAAATGCTGATACATTTTTCACTTCGATTTCTGTTAACAGAGGCATTGAGGATAAGACTTTCTTGGCTTGTATTATCTTCAGTCAATAACTCCGCAACATAAAAACTTAACGAATAACATTTTAAGGATTCTTCTGCATCAGTTTGTAGTTCTGCTAACAAATCAAAAACATCAATAAATGTGTTTTCAGGATATAAATCTGATTTTTCCGGCAATTTATTGCCATTATAATTTGGCAGTAAAATAGCCAAGGTATTATTAAGCCTAGATAGAGCACGGTCGTTCTTGCCTAATAAATAATACAATTGGGCTTCTTGAAAATTAAACCTTGCTTTGTTTCTCGCAGAGGTGAGTTGCGTTAATTTTAGAGTTTTTAACCTATTGAAATTGCTAAGGGCTTTTTCATAATCACCATTTTTTAATGCGGTTTCATAGTTGAGTTGAAAATCTTCTGTTTCACTCATATCAGGATTTCCAACTATAATATCGTTTTCTAACAGAAGTTTTTTTTGGTTACTACTTAATAAGAGCTCACTTTTTCGCTTTATATAATTGAGACTGCTTTTTTGTTGTTTTGAAAGTCCTTTTAATTGTAACCCTTTTTCAACAATATTTATAACACTGGTGTGTTTGTTTAAGGACTGATATAGCTTGGAGAGATTAATAGTTCCTGTGATTTGCTGCTGCTCGTTACCTTGTTTTTTTGCTAATTCAATGTAGTATGTAATTATCCGCTCTGCTTTTAAATAGGCATTGGTTTTATGATAAAGAATTCCCAATGGAATAAGACCGTATTCTACAATATCGTAGGTTTTAATTTCATGTTGTTCATATAACTGATGTGCTTTTTCGTATGTGGTAATTGCCTCTTTAATCTTGTTGTTTTCTGATAAGTAGTAGGCTTTATTAACCAGTAAATTAATAAAGGCATAGTACTCGTTCTTCGTTGTTATTTGGGTTTCAAATACCACAATTTTATCATTCAATGCGCTTAATGTTGAATTATTGGGATTAGCATTAAATGTTTCTGTAGCTACATAAATGTTTTCTTCAATATTTTGAGCGAGGCCAATGCCACTCATCAATAAAAAAAATAATATGTAGCAAATTCTCATAACGTTTATAGGGAATTATGAACAACTAAAATTTCCAAATAGCATATAGTTGTAGATAGTTGTAATCCTCTTTTAGGTTAAAGACATAACGTGCACCAAGACTTGGTCCAATACGAGCAAAGCCAGCTGTAGCCTCAATCAGAAAACCAGACCTAAAGTTTGTAAACGACTCCTTAATTTCAGCACTACTTTCTTCAGTATTAAAAACTGGAGCATCAGGATTTTGCCCTTCAAACTGCTCAATTAAAACGGATTGATCTCGCTTTTCACTTACCGAAATAGTGCCAATGACTCCTGCACCCAAACCAATATAATTATTGACGTTGTATCTTAAGAGTACTGGTATTTCCCAATCAATATTTTTATAACTGTTTTCTGTTGTGGTACGTTGAAAAAACACAAAGCCTTGACTATCTACTAACTCTTCTTGTACCGAAGTATTGCCATTAAATGAGTGTAGACTGTTTAATAATTCCACTTGCCAATACCAACGGTACGATTTGTAAGGAGAAATAGTAGCTCCCAAAAAATAACTCTCAGAATTTTTTAAATCAGAAAACGAATTGTAACCCACTTTTGCACCTATAGAAATCCCAGGCAAAAAACGCGTTGTAGAATAATTGGTTATAATCGGTTCGTTCTTGTCAAAAATAATAGCAGTGCGCGATTTTGTTTTCTTTTTGTGAAAATCCTTAGCAAACTTTATACGGTATTGCACAAAACCTTTAGTGCTGTCATACTCCTTTACATTTTTCTGCTCGCTACCTGGCAAATAAATATTCTTGAAGGTAAATATAGCCTGCTTATCGGTATAGGTAGTATCTAAGCAACTGTATTCCACTTCACGTTTTGGACAAATTTTTACCTTGGGATACATGTCTAATACTTCAATTGAGGATTTATCGAACATATCTGGTATGTCTGTTTCTAATCGAATTGTTCTTGCTGGTCCTTCACCATTGTTTTGAAAACGGATTTTAAATTTCGGCTTTTTAAAGCGTACCAATCTATAATTCATAAATGTGGCATTAGAAGACATTTTGTTGGGATCGTGAGATGTTACAATCTCCATTTCCATATCCTTAACATTATGATTATCGTATGCATCATCAGGAACATAAACGCCTCTTACCGAAATAATTGCGCTAGTATCCTTAAGCATTTCTCTGGTGGTTTTAAACGTATAGAATACATGTCGTTCTTCGTTGGGTTCCATATTACTAAATTGTAACTGACTAGAATTTCTATATTCCATTTTAGCTTCATCTAAAGTTAGTGGAAGATTTTTGCGTTCCGTTGTGTCTTGTAGTTGAGTCCTGAGTGGCTTTACGTCATGGTCAACGGATGCATAATAAATAGGGTTGTCTAGCTTAGAAGTAAATACTAAATCTTCAGTGTTAAGAATAGTTTCATTATGATACGTTCTTGTATCTACTAGGTTAAAGTTATCGGCATTATACTTAGATTCATTATAAAACAAAAACAATTTTCCGTTTGTGGTGTAGTTTTTTTTGTTTTTATAGCTAAATACTACAACAATATCATCATTCGGTACAGGTTCCCTATTGCGTTGAAGGTTTAAAGCACCGTCCATGGATGCTTCCTCTTGGTAATTAGTGTCTGCATTGGTTACGTTAATCTTTTTTGGTCGCGATACAGGTGGTTTTCCTGTGCCATAATTATTTGTAGCCCACAACCTAACGGTGTACTCACCATTCTTTTTATAAGATTTTATAGGATTTTTTTCTTTACTAAATGTACCATCTCCAAACTCCCAAAAATTGCTGTAAAACGCTTTTGGCGCACCAGCAATTTGGTTGAGCTCTGGCGCGTTAGGAGTAAATTCTATTTGGTTACCAACAGCTTTATGCTCTATATTGGCAATGGGCCTTAAGGTGTCTATTTCTGTATTTTGCTGTGTAAAGGCAAGTAATGGACAGCAAAGGATTAAGAAAAATGCGATTGTAGATTTCATTATGATGGATTTAGCATGAATAAATTTAACAATTAAAATTTAAGGGCATAATATTGTGGATATTCCTAAATATATTTTAGCACAAAAAGTCAGAAAAATTAATTTCTGACTTTTATAAACTAAAGTAGGCATTGGCTTATGGTAAACCATTTATCAAAGCGGTTAATGTAGCTTCAGTACCTACGGTAGTTTCCCCTAAATTAAACGTTATAATATCATCTGCGACAATGGTTACAGGCTTAATAGCATATCTCCAAACACCATCGTCTTCAGTAACAAAAATGACATGACATTCTAATCCAATAGGAATTTGTCCATAATGCTCACTAAACAGATTTAATGTGCCATCATAAGTATCTAACTGTGCTAAACCTGTATCCTCTCCATCATACGATAAATACACAGCACTATTGGTATAGTTATAGCCAACAGGTGGTTGTACCTGTATTTGTGTTTTTGGTCTTGGATCACTGTAAAAACGATCTACATTAGACCAGCCAAACCCTTCGAGTAAACTGTAATATTGATCTCCTTCACCAAATACACCACCTTGTCCGGTTGCGTCATCTACTTCGTCCCAAGTAAGATCTCCTTCAGCATTTATTACACCTTCCCAAAGTGTCATTGCGGCATCAGTGCCACCTGTTAAGGCAGATGGTATAATTAATTGTAATCCGCAGTTTGTTTCGAGTTCATTTCCGTTTTGCGTTGCTTCAATAAAAAATTCTCCACCAGAAATCAATAAAGCTTTATCTCCGTTAGGTAACTCACCCATAGTAGGTTTGTTAGTGGCAAGCATACTGCCTTTATCAAAAAGCTCTACATACTCTACGTCAACATTTCCGGTTACCGGATTTCCGTTAAGGGTTAAACAGTTACCGTTAATATTAATCTGTACTCCATTTGCAGATGTTAAAGTTACATTACCATCTTCTGCATTAAAATTAAAGTTTTGTGTACGGGCTTCTAAAGCAGTGTTTCTAAGGTTTGCAAACTCTTGTGCTAAAGGTGGGTTACAAGGACCATCACAGTCATTGTCAGAGTCATCCGATGTGCTACAGCTTTGTGCCAATAGCAAGATCATTAATAAGGTTCCGAAAATTCGGTTTAGCTTGTTGCTCGTTGTGTTTACATAGATTTGAGCGTTTTTTGTGGTTTTCATAATATAGGTTTTTTATGGTTATACATTTTTATATAAACAGGGCAACGGATATGTTACCCTGCTTTTAGATTTTTTTCTAAAGTTTTTTACTTGCAATTACTTTATAGCTTACAATATCACCTTTAGCTACGAGTGCAATCATTTTTTTGGCAGTAGCTTCTGAAGATGCAAATCCATCAGAATTTCCATAGTTACTTTCTACTTTCCAATAATAAAGTCTGTTGTTATTATTACTAGCTTCTGATGCCAACATTTTAAAGCTTGTGATTTGCTGTTCTAAAACAATTTCTCCATTACTAAATAGTTTAATCATTCTTTTGGCTTCTTCAAGGCTTTGTGCAGTTCCTGAACTTTCTCCATTTCTGGTAGTTACTTTCCAATCGTAAACTTCTACAATATTGTCTTCATTGATTTCTACAGAGATTTCACTGTTAAGAGTCATTTTTAGATTTATAGCATTTAAAGTTGTTAACCCTAATACTACTGTTGCGATAATTAAAATTGATTTTCTCATGATTTCTAATTTTTAAAATGGTTTAATTTTTTGTTTGTTCGTCAATTAAAATTTTGACTGTTACACCCTTATATAAATTCATGTTTAAAATTGTTACCCTTATGTGGTGAAGTTTTTTTAAATTCGTTGCAAACAAAGGGTTTATGAGCGATAAAAAAATTCACGAAGACCAAAAATATATAGATGGTTTAGCTAAGAACAATGGCTTTATAATACAGACCATTTATGATAAGTTTGTTCCCAAAGTGGTTAATTATATAAAACAGAATAGTGGAGATACAGCTAAAGCTCAAGATATAGTACAAGACACTTTGGTGACCATATATAATCAGGCTCATCAAAAAGACCTACAATTGACATGTCCATTTGATGCCTACTTTTTTCTGTTGTGTAAACGAAAATGGCTGAACGAACTCAAAAAAAACAATAAAAAGGAGGTAACAATTAATGAGGAGGTGTTATCTAAGGATGATGCTGCGCAACAACTCTCTTTTGAAACTTCGATTTTTGAAGAAAAACAAGCATTATTCAACGAAATGTTTCAAAAGCTAGGTGATGCCTGTAAAGATTTGCTCAAAGCAACCTTTAAGATAAAATCCATGGAAGAAGTGGCGGCAAGCCTCAATGTGAGTTATGCCTATGCCAGAAAGAAAAAATCGCTTTGTATTGGGCAACTGACCAAGTTGGTGCAAGCATCACCTAAATTTAACCAACTTAATTATTAATGGGATGAAAGAACAAGATTATATAGCGTTTGAAGATTATTTATCAGGAAACTTGAGTGATGAAGAACAATCTAAATTTGAAACTCGTCTACAAACAGAACCTGACTTTAATGAAGCTTTTAAATTATACAAAGGTCTGTATAACCATTTGGATCATCATATTGGGTCTCAAGATAAAATAACCGATTTTAAGGAGAATCTAAAGAAAATTTCAAATAAACATTTTGGCAATGAAACATTGATGCAACGAAACGAGTCTACCGTAAAAC
Organism: Winogradskyella pulchriflava; assembly: GCF_042434315.1. NCBI lineage: Bacteria > Pseudomonadati > Bacteroidota > Flavobacteriia > Flavobacteriales > Flavobacteriaceae > Winogradskyella > Winogradskyella pulchriflava. Next base: position 968,685 of record NZ_JBHLTQ010000001.1, read on the forward strand.
CAAAAAGATTTTACCGCATAGCTATTGCCGCGAGTGTGGTAATTTTATTGGGTTTCTTTTTGTTTAGCCAATTTACAAGTCCAAGTTATTCAGATTACAACAATTTTGATGCAATAAGTTTAACTGTAAGAGGTGGTAATGAACTTAGTACAAAAGCAGAGAATGCCTTTAATTCAAAAAATTACAATGAAGCAGTTTTGCTGTTTGAAGAATTATTAAAAGAAAACCCTTCAAACTTAGAAGTGGAATTATACAAAGCACTTGCCTTGATAGAAACGGATGGCTTTGCCGAAGCTGATATGATTTTAAACAAAATTTCAAAAACAAATTCAGCATATAAAAATAAAGCCAAATGGTATTTAGCATTAAGTAAACTAAAGCAAAATAAAGAAGAAGATTGCATTACTGTTTTAAAGACAATTCCCAAAGAAGCCGAAGATTATAGTACAGCACAAAAACTCTTACGGAAGTTAGAATAAAAGCTCAAAAAAGTCGTCAAAACCATGATGGCTTTTTTACTTTTGCAGCAATGATAATTACAGATACACATACCCATTTATATAGTGAAGCCTTTGATGAGGATAGAACTGAGATGATAAAACGTGCCATAGATGCTAATATCAAACGGTTTTTTATTCCTGCTATAGATTCAACTTATACCGAATCCATGCTTCAACTCGAAAAAGATTTTCCTGAAAACATATTCTTAATGATGGGATTACACCCAACACATGTAAAAGAAAACTTTAAGGAAGAATTAGCTCATATGGAAGAAATGCTCGCTAAGAAAAAGTTTTATGCAGTTGGTGAAATTGGTATAGACCTATATTGGGATAAAACAACTTTGGGTATTCAGATTGAAGCTTTTAAGCATCAAATTAACTTGGCAAAAAAGTATAAACTTCCTATTGTAATCCATTGTAGGGAGGCATTCGATGAAATTTTCGAAGTATTAGAGCAGGAAAAATCAGATGATTTATTTGGAATTTTTCATTGTTTCACTGGTACAAAAGCACAAGCCGAACAAGCAATATCATACAATATGAAATTAGGTATTGGTGGGGTTGTAACTTTTAAAAATGGTAAGATAGATCAGTTCATCAATCAAATAGATTTAAAGCATATTGTGTTAGAAACCGATTCGCCATATTTAGCGCCAAAACCATATCGTGGAAAACGAAATGAAAGCTCCTATATATATATGGTATTGGAAAAATTATCCGAACTTTACGGAATGAGTATAGAAGAGGTGGCGAAAATTACTACTGAAAACTCAAAACAAGTATTTGGAATTTAATCTATGCAAAAACCTAATATTCTTTTAATATATACAGGCGGCACTATTGGAATGATAAAAGATGCTGATTCAGGAGCATTGAGAGCATTCGATTTTGATAGTCTCTTAGTAAAAATTCCAGAACTACGTCTTTTAGACTGTAATATAGAAACAGTGTCTTTTAAAGAGCCCATAGATTCATCTAATATGAATCCTCAATATTGGGCAGATATTGCCAAAATTATTGAGGCTAACTATCAGTCTTTTGAAGGTTTTGTAGTGTTGCACGGTAGTGACACAATGAGTTATTCTGCATCTGCTCTAAGCTTTATGCTAGAAAACCTTTCTAAACCAGTAATATTTACAGGATCTCAATTACCAATAGGTGATTTGCGTACAGACGCTAAAGAGAATTTAATTACTTCTATTCAAATGGCATCTATGCACACAAATGGAGAACCTATAATAAAGGAAGTATGTCTTTATTTTGAATATAAATTATATAGAGGTAACCGAACTGCAAAAATTAACGCAGAGCATTTTGAAGCCTTTGAGTCACTTAATTATCCACATTTAGCAGAATCTGGAGTACATATAAAAATAAACACTGAATATTTGTGGCAACCAAAACCAAATCAAAACTTGATTGTTCGTACAGCTATGGATACAAATGTGGGAATATTAAAACTCTTTCCAGGAATTTCTAAGCCTATTGTCACTGCTGTGCTCAAAAGTCGATTAATAAAAGGACTGATTTTAGAAACTTATGGATCTGGTAATGCTACTACAGAACCTTGGTTTATTAATTTAATTAGAGATGCCATTGCAAAAGGGTTATATATAATTAATGTAACCCAATGTGTAGGTGGTAGTGTTTCAATGGGTCAGTACGAAACAAGTTCGCAATTAAAATCAATTGGTGTCATCTCAGGAAAGGATATAACTACAGAAGCAGCGATAACAAAACTCATGTATCTTTTGGGTGAAAATATAGAGCCAAGTACATTTAAATCTGTTTTTGAAACCTCCCTCAGAGGAGAAATGTCTTAAAATTAACGGCATAAATTTCAGTGTTTGAAGTTTTTTTTGTTATTTGGCATACTGTAATTTTTGATAAAATTTACAGAGAGGTGGCCGAGTGGTCGAAGGCGCACGCCTGGAAAGTGTGTATACTCCAAAAGGGTATCGAGGGTTCGAATCCCTTCCTCTCTGCTGATATTTTACGCAATTGTTACATTATTTTTTTTATCTTTAACACTTTAACTAATAAAATTAAGATTCAGAACAATGAAAAGATTATTTTCTATCCTCGCCATTACATGTTTATTGGCTATCGGAACAGTTAACGTTAATGCAACGACATTAGCTACTACTACAACAGCTGTAACAACAAGTGTAACTCAAGCAGAACCAGCTTCTGAAGATTTGAGTTTCCATCAAGAATTAAAAAAGCGTTTTATTGAAGGTGGCCCAGGCTTTATGGGTATTGTATTATTATGTTTAATTCTTGGTTTAGCTATCGCTATAGAGAGAATTATCTTTTTAAACCTTTCTACAACAAACACTAAAAAATTAACCCAAAATGTAGAAGATGCATTAAACTCTGGTGGTATTGAAGCTGCTAAGGAAGTTTGTAGAAATACAAAAGGACCTGTTGCTTCTATATTCTATCAAGGTTTAGATAGAGCAGACGAAGATTTGGATGCTGCTGAAAAAGCTGTTGTGGCTTACGGTGGAGTACAAATGGGACAATTAGAAAAGAATGTATCTTGGATATCTTTATTCATCGCTTTAGCACCAATGCTTGGTTTCATGGGTACGGTAATTGGTATGATTCAAGCCTTTGATAAAATTGAAGCTGCTGGTGATATGCAACCGTCTTTAGTAGCCGGTGGTATTAAAGTAGCACTTTTAACAACAGTATTTGGTCTTATTGTAGCTATTATACTTCAAATTTTTTACAACTACATCATCGCTAAGATTGATAGTATTGTAAATGATATGGAAGATGCATCAATTACATTGATGGATTTATTAGTAAGACACAAAAAATAAAAAGACCACATAAATTATGTTACATAAAGTATTAAAAATAGTAGCGGCTCTAATTAGTCTCTTGGGTATTGTTTCTTTAGTTAGAATTATATCCAAAGGTGATGACGCAATAGATGCAGCTGCTCAAGCAGGAGATACTGCTATAGTTGAGCCAATGGCATGGGCAGCATATATTATGCTTGGTCTGGTATTGGTATTCGTAATAGTCTTTGTTCTAAAGAATCTATTTACAAACTCAGCAGGTCTTAAGAACACATTAATAGGAGTTGGAGCATTTGTGGCAGTATTGGTCATTGCTTATGTATTGTCAGACAATGAAAACCCTATAATGAATGATGGCAAGTATCTTTTTAAGTATGGAGATAAAGCAGCAACAAGTAATGAAATTCAAATGTCTGGAGCAGGCTTAGTAGCTTTCTATATTTTACTAGCACTAGCTGCAATTACAATGGTTTTCTCAGGAGTTAAAAAAATAATCAGTAAATAATATAGTATGGCAAAAAGATCGGCACCAGAAGTAAATGCAGGTTCAATGGCTGACATTGCTTTCTTACTACTTATCTTCTTCCTAGTTACTACAACTATAGAAAAGGACAAGGGATTATTAAGAAGTTTGCCACCTATTGACGACTCTGAGGTAGAACCACCTATTATTAAACAGAAAAATTTATTTACTGTACTTGTAAGTCGTGATAACCAATTGCTCGTAGAAGAAGAGCTTATGGAGATGAAAGACTTAAGACAAGCGGCAATAGAATTTCTTGATAATGGAGGAGGCACAAATGCCGAAGGTGAAAGTTGTGACTATTGCAAAGGAAAACGTTTAGAGGATTCTTCAGATCATCCAGACAAAGCTATTATCTCAATGAAACATGATAGGGAAACCTCTTATGAGAAATACATAGAAGTACAGAACGAATTAGTTGCTGCTTATAATTTCTTAAGAGAAAGAGAGGCATCAAGATTATACAAAAAGTATTATCCAAATGCTGATAAAGTGTTTACCGCCATGTTAGAAGAGAAGGAGAAAAACCAATTTAGCAAGGATGAGGTTCTTAATGAACGTATTGAAACGATTAAGAAGCTTTACCCTATGAAATTGTCTGAAGCAGAACCAGATAAAAATTAAAAGTAACAATTATGTCAAAGTTTAAAAAAGGAAAACAAGGAGATTTACCGGCAATTTCAACGGCATCCTTACCTGATATTGTATTTATGTTGCTTTTCTTTTTCATGGTAGCAACCGTTATGCGTGATAGTTCTTTAATGATTGAGAATAAATTACCAAGCGCAGATCAGGTAGAAAAGCTTAAAAAGGACAGAACAACCTTTATCTATGCAGGTAAGCCAAGCAGTCAGTATAAGCACCTAGGTACTGAACCTAGAATTCAGTTTAACGATGCAATAATTGGAGTTGAAGACGTAAAACCTTCAATACTTCAGGCAATAGCAGATATGAATGAAGAATTACAAAGTAAAGTAGTTGTAGGTCTTAAAGTTGATAAGGAAACCCATGCTGGTTTAGTGTCAGACATTAAGCAGGAGCTACGTAAAGCTAATGCACTTAAAGTAATGTATATTGCTAATGTAAAAACTGAAGAATAATAAAATTCTTAATTTTATAGAAGAAACGTCCTGAGTAATTAGGACGTTTTTTTATTGTATAATAAGAAACTCAATCAAAGATTTTGTAGATTTATCTTATGAAGTACTACATATTACTTTTAATGATTTTTGTAGGTTATTTTGCTGTTTCACAAAACGAGGATAGCACTGATAAATCAGAACTTTATAAAAATTACAGGGAAGACCAATTTTATATATCGGTAACCTATAATTTACTTGCCAACAAGCCTAAGGATGTAAATCAGAATGGGTTTTCGTCTGGAATTCATTTTGGCTTTATAAGAGATATGCCTATCAATGAGCGTAGAAATGTTGCTATTGGTTTAGGTGTTGGGCTATCATCCAACTCCTATAATCAAAATATAGCTATTTTGGAAGATGGCAACGACATAACCTATAGTGTCATTGATGAAAGTGAAATTAATGTTTCTAAAAATAAATTTACTACTTACTTAATTGAAGTGCCAATAGAATTTAGATGGCGTACATCTACAGCTACAGAATACAACTTTTGGCGTATATATCCAGGGTTTAAAATGGGTTATTTATTTTATAATTCTACAAAATTTAAGAGTGATGCTGGAGATGAAAAATTATCTAATCTAGATGATTTTAATAAGCTGCAATACGGATTAACGCTTAGTGTAGGATATGGTACTTGGAATTTTCATGTTTACTATGGCCTAAATTCAATTTTTGATAGCAATGCAAAACTAGATGGTACATCTATTGATGCAAAGTCGTTTAAATTAGGTTTGATGTTTTACATCTTATAACCAATAGTTCAAAAATATCAACTGCGGAAATAATCCTATAAAAACACCTATAATCAACTCCTGATTGGTGTGTGCGTTTAAGTGCAAACGCGATGTAGCAATAGCACCAAGAACTATCATCATTAAAGCTATGGTACCGTTAATGTTTATTTGGTAATGGATACCAATTGCCACGGCAAACATAAAAAAACCCGAAGCAGCAATCATATGTATACTTGCCTTTACCTTAAAAATAGCTAGAATAAAACAAGCTAGTGTAGAACATAATATTCCTAAGAAGAAGAAATACAGCTCTACTATTTCGTTTGGTGTTAGTACACGTACGAGGATTAAAACTAAGATTATACAATTAATAAATAATGGGATTAAGCGCTCTTTTGTACTTTCTAAATAAATTGTTTCCACTTTATTAATGGTTTTAAGTAAAAAGAAGAGCAGAATAGGTAGAATGATAGTAAGGATTACAATAGAAAAAATTTTTGCATGTTGAATAGGCTCTGGAATAAAACGCGGTGTTTTATGAAAATAAAATACAACACCTAACAAAGGCATAATCAGCGGATGAAAAACAAACGAGATACTTTTTAGAATAAAATCTTTCATCCAAATGTATTGTTCTTATAGTTCTTTTCTTAGTCTAGCTACAGGAATATCTAATTGTTCTCTGTATTTAGCTACTGTACGTCTGGCAATAGGATACCCTTTTTCTTTTAAAATTTTAGCAAGTGCTTCGTCTGTTAGCGGTTTCTTTTTATTTTCTTCCTCTATTACAGTTTCTAAAATTTTCTTTATCTCTCTTGTAGAAACTTCCTCTCCTTGATCGTTGGTCATGGATTCAGAGAAGAATTCTTTAATCAATTTGGTACCATAAGGAGTATCTACATACTTGCTATTTGCTACACGAGAGATGGTAGAGACATCCATTTCTATTTCATCAGCTATGTCTTTTAAAATCATAGGACGAAGTTTACGCTCATCACCAGTTAAAAAGTATTCTTTTTGATATTCCATTATAGAACTCATGGTAACAAATAAAGTTTGCTGACGCTGTCTTACAGCTTCTATAAACCACTTAGCCGCATCTAACTTTTGCTTTATAAACATTACGGCATCTTTCTGAGCTTTAGATTTTTGTTTGGCGTCTTTGTAGCCTTTAAGCATATTGTTGTACTCCCTAGATACATGAAGCTCTGGAGCATTTCTGCCATTAAGTGTTAACTCTAATTCACCATCAACAATCCTAATAGCAAAATCAGGAACTATATGTTCTACAATTTTGTTGTTGCCAGCATAAGAACCTCCCGGTTTAGGATTAAGACGCTCAATTTCTTCAATAGCATCTTTGAGTTGTTCTTCATTGATGTTGAACTTTTGCATCAATTTTTTATAGTGCTTTTTAGTAAATTGCTCAAAAGCTTTATCTATAATGGCTGTTGCTAATTCCACATCTGGATGCTGTTCTTTTCTATGTAACTGAATACTTAAACATTCTTGTAGATTTCGTGCAGCCACACCAGCAGGATCTAGCTGATGTACAATATGTAATACCTTTTCAACTTCTTCCTCAGTTGTATATACGTTTTGAGTAAATGCCAAATCATCTGTAATATCAGATAATGAGCGACGAATATAGCCGCTTTCATCTACACTACCTACTAAGAAATAAGCAATTTCTTCTTCAGTTTCTGATAGTCTAAATGTATTTAATTGATTAATTAAATGTTGTGTAAACGACGTACCTGCGGCATAAGGCACATTTTTTTCTTCATCATCTGCACTGTAATTGTTGGCTTGCGTACGGTATTCAGGAATTTCGTCATCACTTAGATATTCATCAACATTAATATCTTCAGCATCAATAGTGTCATTGTCGTTATAGTCTTCCGTAGAATTATCAAATTCGTCAAAGCTATCTTCTGTAGATTCCGATTCTTTACCAGTATCTAAAGCCGGATTTTCTTCCAACTCTTGTTTTAAACGTTGCTCAAAAGCCTGTGTAGGTAACTGAATCAACTTCATCAACTGAATCTGCTGAGGTGATAGCTTCTGTGATAGTTTAAATTGTAAATACTGTTTTAGGGCCATAATTATATATCTGTAAATATAAAAGTACTAAAAAAACCTGTTAGGTTTTTGAAACCCGACAGGTTTAATGTATGATTTTAAAACTCTGCGTTTTGAGGTGTACGAGGATAAGGGATTACATCTCTGATATTGCCCATACCAGTTGCAAACATTACCAAACGCTCAAAACCTAAACCAAAACCTGAATGCACAGCAGTACCATATTTACGTAAATCTAAATACCACCATAATTCTTCTTCTGGTATGTCTAAGGCTTTCATCTTTTCTTTTAATACGTCCAGACGCTCCTCACGTTGCGAGCCTCCAACCATTTCACCAATGCCAGGGAAAAGAATATCCATGGCTCTAACGGTTTTGCCATCCTCATTTAAACGCATATAGAACGCTTTGATGTTTGCTGGATAATCAAATAATATTACTGGACATTTAAAGTGTTTTTCAACTAAGAAACGTTCGTGCTCAGATTGTAAATCTGCTCCCCATTCTTCAATGATATAATTGAATTTCTTTTTCTTATTTGGCTTAGAGTTTCTTAAAATATCAATGGCTTCGGTATAGCTAACACGTTTAAAGTTGTTATCAACTACGAATTTAATTTTTTCAATTAAGCTCATTTCACTACGTTCAGCCTGAGGTTTTGTTTTTTCCTCGTCTAATAATCTCTTTTCTAAAAATTCTAAGTCTTCCTTGTTATTTTCTAAAACATAGCTTAACACAGATTTCATAAAATCTTCTGCTAAATCCATGTTGCCTGCCAAATCCATAAAAGCCACTTCAGGTTCTATCATCCAGAACTCAGCTAAGTGACGCGATGTGTTAGAGTTTTCTGCTCTAAATGTTGGTCCAAAGGTGTAAACCTTACCAAGAGACATGGCATAGGTTTCAGCTTCTAACTGACCAGAAACTGTTAAGTTGGTTTCTTTTCCGAAGAAATCTTCTTTATAATTTACGTCTCCGTCTTCTGTTAATGGAGGGTTTTTAGCGTCTAAGTTTGTTACTCTAAACATTTCACCAGCACCTTCAGCATCACTACCAGTAATTATTGGTGTGTGCATGTAATAGAAACCATTCTCATTAAAGTACTTGTGAATTGCAAATGATAATGATGAACGTAAACGCATTACAGCACTAAACGTACTAGTTCTGGTGCGCAGATGTGCATTCTCTCTTAAAAATTCAAAAGAGTGTTTTTTGGGCTGAATAGGATAGGTTTCAGGATCGGAATCTCCTAAAATCTCTAATTCTTTAACCTGTATTTCAACAGACTGTCCTTTTCCTTGGCTTTCTACAAGCTCGCCAGTAATATGTATTGCAGCACCTGTAGTGATACGTTTTAAAAGGTTTTCGTCAAAATTTTCAAAATCTACAACGCATTGAATATTATTTATGGTAGAACCATCATTTAAAGCTATAAAACGGTTAGCTCTAAAAGTTCTAACCCATCCTTTTACGGTAACATCTTGTAAGGTTACATCTTGCGATAATAATTCTGCTACAGTTTTTGTTGTCATTTTTTAATTATTTTGAAAATGCTAAGATAAATTTTCTTGTTCGTTTTTAGTGTCCATTTCATCATCATCGTCAGAAGGAATAATATCAATTGCTGGTTTGCGCAATACTTCTTTATTGGCGATGTTTCTTTCTAAAGATAATAACAATGATGGTAATAATAGTAAGTTAGAAAGCATAGCAAATAACAAAGTTATTGATACTAATGCTCCTAAGGCAACCGTACCGCCAAAACTCGATATGGTGAATACAGAGAATCCAAAAAACAAAACAATTGAAGTATAAAACATACTTACTCCGGTTTCACGAAGCGCAGCATAAACGGATTTTCTAATTTTCCAGTGATTTGCTTGTAGCTCTTGCCTGTATTTTGCCAAGAAATGAATGGTATCATCGACTGAAATACCAAAAGCTATACTAAACACCAATATAGTTGAAGGTTTAATAGGCACACCTACATAACCCATTAAACCAGCTGTGACTATTAGAGGCAACAGGTTAGGGATAAGCGATACAATTATCATTCTAAAAGAACGAAAAAGATAAGCCATAAACAACGAAATAAGGAAAATGGCAAGCGTTAAAGAAATGATTAAATTTCGAACTAGATATTTTGTGCCTTTTTGAAATACTAAAGCCTTACCAGTCATAGTGACTTCGTAACGTTCTTTAGGGAAAACTTTATCAATTTTATTTTGAAGGTTTTCTTGAATACGTTCCATTTTATCCGTACCAATATCCTTCATAAAAGTTGTGATACGTGCGTATTGCCCTGTGCTATCCACAAAATTTCTAAGCAGATCTACATCAGATGATGAGTTTCTGGCATAGGATAGGATAAAGCTATTTTCTTGGCTTGTTGGCAACTGATAATATTTGGGATTTCCGTTGTAATAAGCTTGTTTACTATATTTAACTAAGCTAACAACTGATATAGGTTTTGATAGTTCTGGTGTTTCAACAATTAGTTCCTCTAACTCATTTATACGTTTTAAAGTTGCCAATTTCATGACTCCTTTTTTACGCTTTGTGTCTACCATAATTTCTAATGGCATAATACCATTAAATTCATCTTCAAAAAATCGAATATCCTTAAAAAACTGCTTGTCTTTAGGCATGTCTTCTATTAAGCTGCCAGATATTTCTATTTTGTACATTCCAATTATACTCGCAATAATTAGAATAAAAGCTGTAACATAAATGGTAATTTTTTTATGCTTTACCATGCGCTCCATCCAATTAACAAAGCCACCAATCCATCGTTTATTAAGATGTTCTAAATGGCGATCCTTTGGATAAGGCAAAAAGGTGTAAATTATAGGAATGATGAGTAAACACAAAATGAATATTGCCAAAATACTTAACGATGCTACGATACCAAATTCCTTTAGTAATGTACTTTCTGTTAAGATGAATGTAGCAAAACCAGAAGCCGTTGTTACATTGGTCATTAACGTAGCATTACCTACTTTGGTGATAACCCTTTGTAATGATTTTACTTTATTACCATGAGACCTTACCTCATGCTGATATTTGTTTATTAAAAAAATACAATTAGGAATACCAATTACAATGATTAAAGGTGGAATTAAAGCTGTAAGCACAGTAATCTCGTAGCCTAATAAGCCTAATATACCAAACGTCCACATTACACCAATGCACACCACAATTAGTGAAATAAAGGTGGCTCTAAACGACCTAAAGAATAAAAAGAAAATTAGAGAGGTAATTAAAAGCGCAGCGCCAATAAAAATAGGAATTTCATCAACAATATTTTGGGCATTAAACGTTCTGATATATGGCATACCAGAAACACGAACATTTAACTTTGTGTCGTTATAAAACGCATCAATTTTAGGTTGTAACACCTTAATTATAAAATCTTTACGTGCAGAAGTGTTTACAATATCTTTCTTTAAGTAAATAGCCGTACGAATTGTTTTAGTTTCTGCATTAAACAGGAAGTTATCGTAAAAGGGGTATTTCTTAAATAAGTCGTTTTGAAGCGTGTTTATCTGCTCAATACTAGATATAGAATCTTTTATAAATGGCTCTAAATCAAACTGTTCTTTATTGGTGTTTTTTACTAATTTTTGAAGATCTTTTATGGAAAGTACCGTTTCAACTTCGTCATAAGGTTTAAAGGATTCGGCAAGTTTGTTCCATGCATTGAGTTGTTTTACTGAAAACAAACTCGAGTCTTTAACGCCAAGTACAATAAGGTTGCCTTCTTCTCCAAAGATTTTTAGAAAATCGTTATAAATTAAATTAACCTCGTGGTCATCGGGTAGCATATTAGCTTCTGTATAAGTAAAGCGCATATGTTTCCATTGCATGCTAAAAAATACAGTTGCCGCGATAACAGTAATAAGAATAAAGATTTTATTACGAAGAATAATTCTCGCAATGGCTTCCCAAAATCCTGTGGTTAAAAGTTTAAACATGCTAATTTTCGTGTTCTTTTTTTTACTTACTTTTCTAAAGGAATATTATAATTTCCATAGGCAAGTAAAAACGAGCCGCAAAGGTAGAAAAAACCTAAGGATTTGCTAGGGATTTAACAGTAATATAATACCGTTTTATAGCGAAATATTAAAGGTAAACTTAAAAGCAATATTATCTTCTAATTCTGGTAAGTGGTATGCGCCATAACGATAAGCAAAGCTAAAGCCAAACCCAAAGAGCAGTTTGTTGATTTCAAAACCAGACTCTGAGTAAAGTTTATTTAATGTTCCAAAACCGATACCTTGGTGTCTGTCAATACTATTCATATCTCCAATGGCATAGCGTGAAATGATGACCAATTGTGGTTTGAACCATTCTGAAATTTTAAATGGACTGAAGTAGTGTTTTAATTGTAAGGTCGAAAACTTATCGCTAAAAAACTCATTAAAATACATGGTTTCAAAACTATTAAGACCAGCCACAGAAAACCGTTGAAGTATAGTTTCTTTAGTGATATTATTAGGGTAGGCATGGTACAAATGTGTTAGCGGAGCTTCTCCTCCTGCAATGCCAGCGACCAAAGTAATATTTGTTACTGCATTATTTTTGTGGGTAAACTGTTGAATGGTTCTAAAATCTAATTTCGAGAAATTAAAATCGCTATTAAAAATAGATTTGAAACTTTGCGTTAATTGTAGTGTGAACTTTGGAAATCCTTCTTTAACTGTTTTTACATTGTCTTTTGAAACTTCAATTTTATTAAATGGACTCCATTGCAAACCAAATTTTGCTGTACTTATATTAAAGCTATTGTAACTTTCGTCGTCTAATAAAAAATTATAGAAGTATGTTGGACTTATGTTACTAATACCAAACTGAGTCTCTGATAATAGCTTATTAGAAAAGCGATGTTCTACCGCAATAGATTTTGTAATATGTCTATGGAATAAGTTAATGTTTAAAAGTCGTGGTTCAAAAAAAGTAAAAAATCGCTTATCAGTTAAGAAGGTTGAACTTCCGGTTTCCATAAGGTCATCCGTATACCTAAAATTAACCCAAGTGTTGTGAGCTTCATTAACTCTAAAACCACCACCAGCACTAAATTTAACACGTTTGTCTTTAAAACCGTAAACGATATAACCATTTAAGCGATAGCGGTTAGAAAACCTATTGTTAGTTACACCTCCTAAGCCTGTTCTAAAACCTTCGTACTGGTTAAACTTTACTAAATAACGTAAATCCGCACTAAAATAATTAAAGGGTAAAAAGCCATTTCCAATTTGTTTTATAAACTCTATTTTTTTAATAGAGTCTTGCTTTTTTTGGATAGAGTCTTTTTCTTTTTTAATAGGGTTTTGCGCAAAACTATTTGTTGCAAGGCTAAGAAGAAAAACAACAAATAAATGCTTTAGCATGTATATGGATTAAGATTAAAAACAGAAAACAATACCTTAAACTATAAATCAACACTAGTTTTAGACTCTTAAGGCATACATAAATTTAATTCCGAAAACGCTATCTATAGTAGATAGAAGTTCTTAATGACAAAATTTCAAAAATAATGGTATTACACCGTCATAATTTCTTTTTCCTTATTGTCTAGAATCGTATCTATTTTCTTAACGTAAGAATCGGTAAGTTCTTGTACATCAATTTCAGCATTAGCTTGCAGATCTTCAGAGGCATCTGTTTTTTTGATGTCGTGCATAGCGTCTCTACGTGCATTTCTTATACCTATTTTAGCATCTTCTGCTTCTGCTTTAGCTTGTTTCGCCAAGTCTTTACGACGTTCTTCAGTTAAAGGTGGAACATTAATGATAATCATTTCCCCATTATTCATAGGATTAAAACCTAAATTGGCAAGCATAATGCCACGCTCTATTTCTTGCAACATACTTTTTTCCCAAGGCTGTACTGAAATAGTTCTACCATCTGGCGTGTTGACATTCGCTACTTGATTTAAAGGAGTTTGAGAACCGTAATAATCTACCATTACGCTTCCAAGCATAGCAGGACTAGCCTTACCAGCTCTAATATTAACCAATTGTTTTTCTAGATGCTTTATTGCCGCATCCATTGCTTCTTTTGCGGTATCTATTATAAATTTAATGTCTTCGTTCATAATTTTTAAATTTTAATTGACAAATATCAAAAGTTAAGCCAAAACTTATAGGTTTACTTCTGTACCCACGTTTTCGCCAGAAACTACTTTAAGTAAATTCCCTTTTTTATTCATATCAAAAACTATAATTGGGAGCTCATTTTCTTGGCTCAAAGTAAAAGCAGTAGTGTCCATTACTTTTAATCCTTTACGCAGTACATCGTCAAATGTAATGTGGTCAAACTTTACAGCTGTACTGTCTTTTTCAGGGTCAGCAGTGTAAATTCCATCAACTCGAGTTCCTTTTAAAATAACATCAGCCTCTATTTCGATAGCACGTAAAACGGCAGCTGAATCTGTAGTAAAATACGGATTACCTGTTCCGCCTCCAAAGATAACAACTCTCCCTTTATTTAGATGGCTCATTGCTTTTCGTCTAATGAAAGGCTCAGCTACTTCATTTATTTTAATTGCAGTTTGTAAACGTGTTTTTACACCAGCATCTTCTAATGCATTTTGAAGTGCCAAACCGTTAATTACGGTTGCTAACATTCCCATGTGGTCACCTTGCACACGGTCCATACCGTTCATTGCGCCTGCAACACCTCTAAAAATATTTCCGCCTCCAATAACTATTGCAACTTCTACACCTAAATCGGTAATTTCCTTAATGTCTTTAGCATATTCACCTAAGCGTTCAGGATCTATACCGTATTGGCGGTTTCCCATTAGGGCTTCACCAGATAGTTTTAAGAGGATTCTTTTATACTTCATAACAGAATTTAAAGTTGAGCAAAGCTACATAATTATTAGCAGGTGTAAAAGTGAAAAATTAGGTTAATAAATATACCCATTATAAGGTATTGTTCTGTTGGATTAGAAGGAATAGTTTTAAGGACTATTAATCTATAAAAATTATTTTATTATGAAAAATGCAGTTAGAATGTTAATCTTTTTTACACTTTTTCTAGGGTGTAATAAGGATGAAAATGAAAGAATATCTGATCCAGATCGTGTAGCAGAACTAATGAATGCTAATTTGGAAATTTTAACTCCAGGTGTTTTTACAATAAATCCAGACGAGGTTACAATTGATAATTCTATTCAAATTATTAATAATGGATCTGGAGTTGTAGGTTTAGAAAGTGGCTCTCCAATGGATAATCAAATTACATTTAATGCACCAAATGGAAATGTAAATGCAGTAGGTATGAGATTTGGTACATCTGGACCAATTTATTTTGTGCCTGTTGACGCTAATGGTGTAACTGACGCTACTGCAACATTTTCCTTTTTAATTACAGAAGGTATATGTGATGACTTGTCAAGGATTTGCCATGATATTAGATGCTATGAATTTGCACAGACTACAAGTGGCGCAATTTCTGCGGCTAATATTCAAGATGTAGCTATGCTTTGTGGTAACTGTGACGAGCCATCTTGTCAAGGCCTTTTAGATAGCGCTGAATGTGGTCTTGCGGGTCTAGATGGAAGTCCTAGGTTTAATCTAACTTGGTCTGGTAATATAGATTTAGATTTATATGTTACAGATCCTAATGGTAATACAATTTCTTATATTAATCCATCATCGTCGTCTGGAGGAATGCTAGACATAGATTGCACAGGTGGATGTACTGGTGGTAATTCTGAAAATATTACATGGCCTGATGGTGGACCAAGTGGTCAATATACCTTTTATGTAAATAATTTTGATGGAGGAAACGCACCTTTTAATATTCAAATAAGAGATAATGGTCAGGATGTAAGTGCCTTTAGTGGGTCTACAAACATGTCTAACGACAATTCGCAAACTTATACTTATACAAAACAGTAAGTAAAAAAATAAAATAAGCCACTGTTCAATTATTGAACAGTGGCTTATATATAAAGACTCTTGTGTTTTACAGGAATTAATTATCCTACTGTAGCTCTTTTAAAACCTACAACTTCAACATCACCATAAGATTTTACATAATCAGCAACAGTTTGCTTTTCATCTTTGATGAATTTTTGATCTAATAAACATTGCTCTTGGTCTAGAGTGGTGTTATCTGAAATAAAACGCTCCATTTTACCTGGTAAAATTCTATCCCAAATTTGCTCTGGCTTACCTTCAGCTTTTAATTCTGCTTTTGCAGCTTCTTCAGCTTCAGCAATCACTTCTGGAGTTAATTGTGCCATTGAGATGTATTTAGGAACATTTTTTAATGTTTTACCTAAACGACCTAATTCAATATTGTCTTTTTCGATAACTGCAATACGAGCTTCGGTTTCTGAAGCAATATATGCTGGATCAAAATCTTTATAAGATAATGTAGTTGCACCCATAGATGCAACTTGCATTGCTACGTCTTTAACTAATGTTTCAACGTTATCTACTTTTGCAGATAAACCTACTAAAGCAGCAATTTTATTAATGTGAACATATTGTCCAACATAAGGTGCTTCTAATTTTTCAAAAGCAGTGATGTCTAATTTTTCACCAATAACACCAGTTTGCTCTGTTAACTTCTCAGCAACAGTCATACCACCAAAATCAGCAGCTAAAAACGCTTCTTTTGTGTCATAGTTTAATGCAACTTCTGCTAATTCATTAGCTAATGCAACAAAGTTTTCGTTTTTACCAACGAAATCAGTTTCACAACCTAATACAATAGCAACACCAGAAGTGTTATCTGCATTAATTTTTGCGATAGCAGCACCTTCAGAAGAATCTCTGTCGGCTCTTTTTTCTGCTACTTTTTGTCCTTTTTTACGTAAAACTTCAATGGCTTTATCAAAATCACCACCAGCTTCAACTAAAGCTTTTTTACAATCCATCATACCAGCACCAGTTGCTTGTCTTAGCTTGTTTACTTCTGCTGCTGTAATTTTTACAGTGTTTTCCATAGTTTTTAAATTTAAAAAGTCATTCAATTAGTTTTCAATTTGAAAAGAATTAAATGACTTTTAATATTGTATAAATGTTATTTATTCTTCTTCTTGAGCTGCTACAGGAGCTTTTTTAGCCTTAGCTGCAGGTTTCTCTTTGTCTTTGTTTTCTTTCTCAGATTTTCTTTCACTTAAACCATCAGCTACAGCAGAGGTTACAATAGATAAAATCTTATTGATAGATTTTGAAGCATCATCATTTGCTGGTATAACATAATCTACCTGACGTGGATCAGAGTTAGTATCTACCATTGCAAAGATTGGAATATTTAATTTCTGTGCTTCTTTAATAGCAATATGCTCACGCATAATATCAACAACAAATAAAGCACCTGGTAAACGTGTCATATCAGAGATAGAACCTAAGTTCTTTTCTAATTTTGCACGTAAACGGTCAACTTGTAAACGCTCTTTTTTAGATAAAGAGTTGAATGTTCCGTCTTTTTTCATTCTATCAATAGAAGCCATTTTCTTAACGGCTTTTCTAATAGTAACGAAGTTAGTTAACATTCCACCTGGCCAACGCTCAGTAATGTAAGGTTGGTTTACAGCACCTGCTTTTTCAGCTACGATGTCTTTAGCTTGTTTTTTTGTAGCAACGAATAAGATTTTCTTACCTGACGCAGCAATTTTAGCTAATGCATCAGAAGTTTCTTTAATTTTTGCTGCAGTTTTGTAAAGATTGATAATATGGATACCGTTACGCTCCATATAAATGTAAGGGGCCATGTTTGGATTCCACTTACGTGTAAGGTGACCAAAGTGTACACCTGCTTCTAGTAGTTCTTTTACTTCTACTTTTTCCATTTTTGTGATAGTTTACGTTCTGTTGAATTAGCAATGATTAAGTGGTTGCTTTCGCTCGCCTTAACCATTTAGATGCTAAACTAAATCCTCACGCTTTAACGTGATGGACAACAATAACTGGTTTTTTAAAGCTGAACTCGTTTCAGCTTCTTTTAATAAAAAATAATAATCCAGAATCTGCCGAAGCAGACTCTGAATAAAAAATTGTTGGATATTAACGTTTAGAGAACTGGAATTTCTTACGCGCTTTCTTCTGTCCGAATTTCTTACGCTCTACCATTCTTGGATCTCTTGTTAATAGACCTTCTGGCTTTAATACTAGTCTGTTTTCAGCATCTAGCTCGCACATTGCACGAGATAAAGCTAAACGTATTGCTTCTGCCTGGCCGGTGATACCACCTCCATATACGTTAACAGTAATATCAAAGTTGCCATCATTGTTAGTCATGGTTAAAGGTTGGTTTACTTTGTACTGCAATGGTGCAGTAGTAAAGTATTCCGCCATGTCTTTTTTGTTCACCGTGATGTTACCTTTTCCTTTGGCAACGTACACACGAGCAACAGCCGTCTTTCTACGGCCAATTTTGTGAATTACTTCCATTAGTTAATTTCGTTTAAATTAATTGCTTTTGGTTTTTGAGCTTCGTGAGCGTGCTCAATACCAGAAACAACAGTTAAATTTCTAAAAAGAGCTGCACCTAATTTGTTTTTAGGTAACATTCCTTTTACTGACTTCTCTACTAATCTGGTTGGGTCTTTCTCAAACATTTCAGTAGCAGTCAAGCTTCTTTGACCACCTGGATAACCTGTGTGACGGATATAACTTTTTTCCGTCCATTTGTTACCAGTTAAGTTGATTTTCTCTGCATTAACAACAATAACGTTGTCACCGCAATCAACGTGTGGCGTAAAATTAGGTTTGTGCTTTCCTCTCAAAAGTATTGCTACTCTTGAAGCTAAGCGACCTAAAGTTTGTCCTTCAGCATCAACTAAAACCCACTCCTTATTAACGGTAGCTTTGTTAGCAGAAACTGTTTTGTAGCTTAATGTATCCACACTAATTTGATTTATTATTGCGCGTTACAGCGCAAAAGATTAAACATTCCTCTTCCGAAAAAGAGTTTGCAAATTTACGACAACTTATTGGATTGGCAAACCTTAGTTAAGGTTTTTTTTAATTGAAAATCAAGGTATTCTAAGATAATGTGAATTTACCTATTTTGTTGCACGCTCCAAACGGTCATTTATAGATTTTCCTAGGCCATAATCTGGGAATTTTTCAGCAATAATAACATCGAGATGCATAAGATCTAATTGGTGTAATACATCATAAAGATTTGAAGCCGATTCTGCTAAGTCACCAGATTTTGAAAGCGCTATTTGGACTTCTATATTAGTGTTGTCAATTTCAGATTGAAAGGTTATTAATCCTACACGTTTATTCTTATAAAGACGGAGTGTCTCTAAAATAGTATTGGTTAAAACGGTCTTTGTCTTTGGAGCATAATGACGCTCTAACATACCAGGTGCATCTGGCGCAATTTCCTCTTTATTTTTTATCTCAATTTTTCCGACTACAGCTTCTATATCTTCAATTGCCGTAGAGCCTAAACGATAAATAATAGGTTCGTCATTTTCAAATCCTATTATTGTAGATTCTATACCACTCTTACATGATCCTCCGTCTAATACCATTTTAATAGCATCTTTAAAATAGGTTTCAACGTGCTGTGCAGTTGTTGGACTAATACTACTAAACGGATTGGCACTTGGTGCGGCTAAAGGGAAATCTAATTGTCTCAATAATGCTAAGCTTACAGAATGATTAGGTACACGCACTGCAACGGTATCTTTACCAGCAGTAATTAAATCTGGAATGGTATTTTTCTTTTTTAAGACCAAAGTTATTGGTCCTGGCCAAAAGGCTTCAGCTAAGAGTTTTGCTTTTTCAGGAACATAATCTACAATGATATCAAGATAATCAACCGAAGGAATATGAACGATTAGAGGGTTAAAAAACGGTCTTTTTTTAGTTTCAAAAATTGACTTTATTGCTTTTTCGCTATAGATGTTTCCGGCTAAACCATACACCGTTTCGGTTGGTATAGCCACAACTTCTTCAGCATTTAATAATGCGACAGCTTTTGATATGTCTTTTGAAATAATACTCATACTTACTTAGAGACTACAATATTACTTCAAAAAAGTGAAAGATTTAATGCGCTTCCAACCAATTATCACCAATATCTAAATCTACATCCAACGGAACAGAAAGTTGGTAAGCATTTTCCATTTCGGTTTTGATGAGGGTTTTCATGGCCTCAAGTTCTGGTTTGTAAATGTCAAACACCAATTCATCATGTACTTGTAATAGCATTTTGGATTTGTAATTACCTTCTGATAGTTTTTGATGAATATTAATCATCGCAATTTTTATAATGTCTGCAGCACTTCCTTGTATTGGAGCATTTACGGCATTTCGTTCTGCTGCACCACGTACAACAGCATTACGCGAGTTGATATCCTTTAGATAACGACGACGACCTAAAACCGTTTGCACATAACCATTATCTCTGGCAAAATCTACTTGTTCGCTCATATAGGCACGTAATTTTGGATACGTAGCATAATAGGTTTCTATGAGTTCTTTGGACTCACTTCGAGATAAATCCGTTTGATTACTTAATCCAAATGCCGAAACTCCATATATAATACCAAAGTTAACCGTTTTAGCATTGCTACGTTGCTCGCGAGTCACTTCGGTAATAGGTACATTAAATACTCGAGATGCTGTAGAGGCATGAATATCTTCACCATTTTTAAAGGCTTCAATCATGGTTTCTTCTTCGCTTAATGCTGCAATGATTCGCAATTCTATTTGAGAGTAATCCGCTGCTAAAAGGGTATAATCTACGTTTCTTGGGATAAATGCTTTTCGCACTTGGCGACCACGTTCTGTACGTATTGGAATGTTCTGTAAATTAGGATTGTTACTGCTTAATCGACCAGTAGCGGCAACAGTTTGCATATAATCTGTATGAACTCTGCCTGTGCTTTCTTCAACTTGTAATGGTAACGCGTCAACATAGGTACTTTTTAATTTACTCAGTCCACGATAATCTAAAATTTGCTGAATGATTTCATGGTCCTTGGCTAAATAAGACAAGATGTCTTCACCAGTTGCATACTGACCTGTTTTTGTCTTTTTAGGTTTATCAACCAGTTTCATTTTTTCGAAAAGAATGATGCCTAATTGTTTTGGTGAAGCAATATTGAATTCTTCACCAGCAGCTTCGTATATGCTTTTTTCTAGGTTGGCAATATCGTTATTCAATTGCTCGGAAAGCGATTCTAAAAAGCCTTTGTCAAGATTAATTCCTTCCAATTCCATATCCGCTAAAACGCGTAGCAATGGCACTTCAATCTCATCAAAAAGTTTTTGAGTATTGGCTTCTCCTAGTTCATTTTGAAAATGTTCTTTAAGCTGAAGTGTAATATCAGCATCTTCTACGGCATACTCGGTTTGTTTTTCTAAAGGAACATCGCGCATTGAAAGCTGATTTTTTCCTTTTTTGCCAATTAAGGTTTCAATTGAAATTGGTGTGTAATTGAGGTAAGTTTCTGCCAATACATCCATATTGTGTCGCATATCGGGATTGATAAGATAATGCGCTAGCATGGTGTCAAAGAGTTTTCCTTTTACCTCGATGTTGTACTTGGCTAAAACTTTAATATCGTATTTTAAATTCTGACCAATTTTTTCGATGTTTTCATTTTCAAAAAAAGGTCTTAGCTCTTCAATAAGTGTTTGAGCTTCATTTCTGTCTTCCGGAAAAGGGATGTAGAAACCCTTACCAACTTCCCAAGAAAACGCAATGCCAACCAATTCTGCAGTTAATGGATTTAAGCCAGTAGTTTCAGTATCAAAACACACTGAAGTTTGGTTCATTAAGTTTTTAACAAATAGTTTTGTGGCCATGCCAGAAGCTACGCTTTGGTAAAAATGTGAAGTTGTTTCGGCAGTTTTACGTGTATATTCTGAAACGGTTTCGGTAGTGTTAGAAGTATCTCCACCAAAAAGAGAAAATTGACCAGCTCCTGCAGATTTTTTTTCGGTTGGAGTGGTTTTTGGGGCTTCTTGTTTATCAGGTGTTTGTGTTGTGGTCTCAGTAGTTTCTGTAGAAAACGTCTTAAGGAAATTATCAGTTAGTCGTCTAAATTCTAACTCTTGAAAAATTTGTTTTACCTTCTCTATATCTGGGTGATCGAGTTCAAAATCTTTGGCATTAAAGGTCACAGGTACATCTAGCATAATTGTAGCAAGTTGTTTCGACAACAGGCCTAGCTCTTTATTAGCTTCAATCTTCTCCTTCATTTTACCTTTTAGCTCATGCGTATTTGCCAAAAGATTTTCCATACTACCAAATTGATTAATGAATTTCTTTGCTGTTTTTTCGCCTACACCAGGAAGACCAGGAATATTATCGCTAGAATCTCCCATCATACCTAAAAAGTCAATGACTTGTAAAGGGTCTTTAACTTCAAATTTCTTTTGTACTTCCGGAATTCCCCAAGTTTCATAACCACCTCCAAAAACAGGTCTATACATAAAGATATTTTCTGTAACCAATTGAGCAAAATCTTTATCTGGAGTGACCATATAGGTTTTGTAACCTTCTTTTTCAGCCTGGCGCGAAAGTGTGCCTATAACATCATCAGCTTCATAACCTTCCTTGACCATAATTGGAATATGCATAGCCTCGAGAATATTGCATATATGTGGAATAGCAGTTCTAATGCCTTCTGGTGTTTCATCTCTATTGGCTTTATACGCTTCAAACATTTCTACGCGGTCAACGCTACCTCCTTTATCAAAACAAACAGCTAAATGATCTGGTCGTTCACGTTTTATAACATCTAAAAGAGAGTTCATAAAGCCCATAATGGCTGAGGTGTCTTCGCCTTTAGAGTTTATTCTTGGATTTTTTATGAACGCATAATATCCGCGGAAAATAAGTGCATAAGCATCAACTAAAAAAAGACGTTTTTGGTCTGACATGTTATATCATATTTAATTTAAGTAAGCTTCGAAAAATGCCCTTTTTTCATTTCTGCTTTAAAATAAAAATGAAACGTAGCTAAGGCTATGCTTAATTTTTCTTTTTTGCATAATCTAAAAAAATCATCATTTTACGTATAAGCTGACCTAAACAAAAAATGATATTGCAGTTTTTTTGAAGTCTATAAAACTACAAAACTTAAAACTTGAAATGAAAGATTGTTGCGCTAAAAAATAAAGAAAAAGAAAGCCGATCCCTACTTCGACTTTCTTTGCTCAAAAATATAATTGAAGACAATCCAATTATGTTGTAAATGTGATGCCGTATTGACCACATATTTCTGTAATTTTTTTGAAATCTGGAGGACCTGAAGGTAAATCAGCTATTTCTTTGAACATTAGTTCAATTCCGGAAGGAAATGCACTAGTTATCATTTTGGCTTTTTCTGTACCTACTACTTTCCATGAATGAGGAATGTTTTTAGGTGCAAAGGCAATATCTCCAGTTTCTAAGATGGTTGTTTTACCATCGATTGTTATTTCTATTTGGCCCTTAATGACTCTAAAAATTTCATCCTCTTTAGTATGTATGTGAGGTGGAATGCCAACACCAGGTTCTACATCATCTACCCATTCTACAATTTGGTTATTGGTATCACTACCGCCGAGCTTATGGGTTTGTATATCTCCAATTACATTTAAGAGATTGCCTTTGTTATTTCTAACAATTTTTGGATTTGAGTCACCTGTTAATTTAGACCATGTTTTAGAAAATGCAGTTTGCGGAATTAAAGTTAAAAGGCTTAAACCACTTAGTGACTTTAAAAAATTTTGTCTTTTCATTGCATCGGAATTTTAATGGTTAATAATTATTTTTAAAGACTGAGGCTTACTTATTATATCTTTTATAATTGTTCTATATCAAAATACGTAATAGAATTATTAGAATTTATAGTAACTCCTATGGCCCTTTGATATGCTATATCAATAGTTTGTCCGGCCGTGAGTTCAATTAAACTATTAATTTGCCTAATAATGTTACCACTACCTGAGTGATTGAAAGATGCTATTCTTACTTGAGAACCATCCACACGAATACGGATATCAAAAGTGCCTGTTGATGTTGACGAGTTAATTGCTATTTGTGCGCTAACACGATAAATTCCATCTGCTGGAGCTATGAACACATCTGAAGAGGTATCAAAGTTATTGCCAATATCAAAACCTTCTGTGTCAAAAAGAACTTTAGTAGTTCCAGATCCAGAATTGGTTTGGTCAGTACTTAAGGTAATGTGAGCTGCAGCTTTTTGGGGATTTAGAGAAGATAAATCAACAGTTTGTGCTGCCTGACCGTCGTCTTCTATCTCTAGAGTTAATTCGTTTGTAACTGAATTGAAACTAAAGCTATCTATTTGCTGGTTGTCACCATCTTGTAGTGGAGCAAGATCTACTGTAGCCATTGGTAACCCATCATCTTCTAATGATATGCCCAAAACAGTACCAGTTAATCCGATATTGTCGATAGTTTGATTGTCAGTGTCTGTGATTGCATCTTGAAACGTTATATTACCAGCTCCGTCGGTTGTTAAAACTTGACCGTTTGTACCGTCTAAAGTAGGAAGGGCATAACCAGTTGTAGCTGGATTTCCTATTTGCAATTCATTATCAACCCTAAAATCACCATCAACATGCAATTCGGTTTGTGGGTTGTTATTGCCAATACCGATAAAGTTGTTCCCAGCATCAACAAACAGCATGTATGGTTCTGTATCACTTTCTACTCTAAAATCTGATGTAGAGTATCCATTATCGTTAATTACAACATTACCTTCAGCTCTGAAGCCATCATTTGCATATAATTGTCCACCATGAAAATAGCCCGATAAGCCAGTGCCATTAGCCCAGCCTTCAATGGCTGTGCCCGAACCTAGACTTTGCCCAATAATAGCTTCACCAGAATCGTACGAAGTGAAAAATCCTGCTACAGCATTGTTGCCATGTGCAATAGCTTGAAGAGCGACATTGTTTACTGAATATCCACTAAAAAAGCTACCTCCAGTTTGAAATCTTGCAGCTCTCCCTTGAGTGTTTATAACATTTAAAGTATAATGGTCAGTAGTCCCAGTACCTGTAAAATAAGTACCATGACCACTTGCAGAGTCCACATATAATTTATATATACTAGAACTAGTATTACCGATACCAACAGAACCAAGTGTATAGATATTATCATTAATGTCACTTGGCAGATTCGTACCAGGTTGAACATACCAATCATGATCTGAAGAGATAGAGGACAAATCAACGGTTTGAGCAGGTACTCCGTCATCTTCAATTTCTAAGGTTAGAATATTTGTTCCAGAATTAAAATTAAAAGTTTCTATCGTTTGATTATCTGTGCCTGTTCCATCTTGCAACGATCCTAAATCAATAGAGGTTCCTGTGCCATTTTGAATCCCTAAATTTAAAGTTGTGCCTGTTAGTGAAGCAGCTGTTAAATTCTGATTGTCTGTGTTTGTAAAAACTGTACTAGGATCAACCCAATTGGCATTTCCATTGGCATCAGTACTTAATACATAACCCAAAGCTTCGTTACCATCTGTGTATTGAAAAGCAGAAGCGACCTCTAACTTATCATTTACATAAACATTACCAGATCCGTTACTACCTACAACACCAAAATGACCTGCCCAATTGATTGTTCCTCCAGTAGCAGAAGCTAATATACCAGTGTTAACTATAGCACCTGAAGTTGCAGTAAATAAACCACCTATATTCTCATCACTAGCACCAGAAACATTGGTGTAAATACCAATATTATTATCTCCATTACCATTAACTAAAGTTGAAATACCTGTGTTATTGTCGCCATTTGCAGTATTTGCTATTGAAGATGCCGTTGTTAATGAAGATGAATTTGAATTTCGAACAGTTATAGAAGAGCCAACTATGGCAGAAGAACTTGTTGTCTCTGCAGTAATATACTGTCCATATCCACCAGTAGCAGAGGTTTGCGAGTAATCTAAACTCATCCCACTTATTTGTGAGCCAGTATAATTAATGTCTAATGCCGCAATTGGTGTAGTATCACCAATACCAACATTACCATGTGTAAATATATTATCGTTAATATCGTTTGGACTTGCTGAGGTGCCTTCTTCATACCAATCAGAATCACTTGTTTGGTTTTGAAAACTAATATTACCAGCACCATCTGTGGTCATGACTTGGCCGTTGGTACCATCTGTTAATGGCATATTATATTCGTCATTTATATTTAATAGACCACTTTTATAAATCGTTAAGGCATTTTGTCTTGCTACATCTGATGTGCCGTTGCCTACAACTAACAATCTGTCATCAGGATCAAAAGCTGATGTGTTGTCTGGTGTATAGTCGGTATTAAAATTGCCTATTGCAGTTTCAGCAAATGACGCTGCAATTGTGCCATTACCCATTGCGGTTGAACGGTCTCCTGTTGCTTGAGTTAAGCTTCCTGTGGCAAATGTACGCTCGCCTGTAGCTAAAGGTGAATAACCTAATGCGATGGAATAATCACCTTGATTTGAATAAATCCAATCTGTACCTTCATTAAAACCAGCTCTAAACACTGCGTTAAATGGATTGAAAAACATTAATGATTTATCATTAGGAGGTGCTAAAATTACAGAGCCCGAAGCACCGAAATCTCCTCGCACATTAAAACCATCTCCTCCTGTTATAGAAACAGGACCATTGTCTGCAACAATTGTTGCTCCTTGGTTTGGAGAAGGGACACTTTGGTCGTAAGCTTGGTCTAGTGTATTTGTGTTGTCTGTAAATATTGAGGAAGGATTGATGAAATTAATTTGACCTGCACCATCAGTTCCTAAAATCTGACCGTTGGCGCCGTCAGTAGTTGGTAAGGCATAACCAGTAGTAGAAGGATTACCAATTTGAAACTCTCCATTAGTTCTAAGTAAATTACTGTCAAATTCACCATAGATGAGTGCATTGTTTTCATCTGCATTGGAGTTCTCTATATACAGCCGATTATTATTAGTTTCACCACTTCCTGCAAAATAACCAATGAATATTGAGCCTGACCTACTCCCTACAGGCATTTTATATCCTGAATGATTACCAATAAAAATGTTATTACTACTATTTCCGTTAACTCCAAAACCTGCATTATTGCCAATTGCTGTATTACCATTACCATTCACTATGGAACTCAATGCTGACCAACCAACTGCAGTATTGCTATCTCCACCAATATTGTTATTGATAGCATATGTGCCAACTGCAGTATTAAAATCACCATTATTATCCAATAGCGATTGCGTACCAACGGCTGTATTATTAACACCAGTAGTATTAAAAAGCAAAGATTGAAAGCCAATGCCGATATTGTAATTACCAGAGGTATTACTATTCATTGCGGCTTTTCCTAACCCTACGTTATTATTATTGGACTGGTCGTCATTGGAGCCAGCATTTTCGCCTATATAAATTGATGAGCCATCGTCACTACCATCGTTATCACTTTTTGCATCTTCTAAATCATTAATTTTTCTTACTCCTAAAACATTTACCCAAGTACCATTTCCATTATCCCAGTAATAAAACCCTTTTGTTGGTGTTCCGTTACCAGTGACAAAAACCATCATACCATCTTGGTCTGCTGCTGGATTAGTAGATGGAAAGTTGTCTATTCTAGGAATTAAGATACCATCTGTATTCGCTGGGCTTGCCAAATTGGAACTTGTGATATCTAAACTTGCTTTTGGGTCTGTATTACCAATGCCAACTTGTGCAAAACTTGCTAGAGAGCAAAGTAGTAATAGTAGGGAGAGTTTAATTGTCTTCATAGTAAAATAATTTTGAGCCATTAACAGATTAGAGTTTTACATCCACACCAAAAACGTTTCTAACCTCTCTGATTATAGTGTGGATGTAATAGGTAACTCCAAGAAAAAGTTCACTTCCGCCAAGAATAAATGGGTTAAGGTTTCCCATAAGTTGAATGGATACATGACCTGCCAAAAAACTAGAATTAATAATTAATAGGGAGACGAGAAGCGTTGACGTTTTCATCTGGATAATGGTTTATGATTAATAGCATAACAAACCTATCATTTAACCCTAAAAATGGTCTTGATTATTTTTTCAAAAGCAAGGAGTATTTTGTCAAAATGATAAAAAATAGCAAGGAGTATTTATTCAAATTAAATATAAAATACTAATTGTTAATCAGTTACGAAATTCACTAGGACTTTGCTTAAATTCTTCTTTAAAAGCCTTACTAAACCAGTTTGGATCGTTGAATCCTATGGAATATGCGATTTCAGAAATGGATAAGTCACTGTTTTTTAGCATCTCTTTTCCTTTTTCTAATCGTACTTTTCTAATAAAGACTGAAGTACTTGTGTTGGATATGGCTTTGAGTTTTCGGTAGAGTTGAGAATCGCTCATTGCTAAAAATTTAGCGAGCTCAGTTGCACCAAAATTAGAATCGTCCACATGTTGGTGAATGGCATTGATTACCAAATTCAAAAAGATAAGTTTCTTATCTGTAGGCTTTACTTGTTCCTCTTTTTGTTCAACAATTGTTGTTACGGTATAACGTTCTTGTAGTTGCTTTCGTTTAGCAATAAGCATTTGCATACGTAAGCGTAATTCTTCTTTTTGAAATGGTTTGGTTAAATACGCATCCGCACCACTTGTAATACCTTCTAATTTATCCTCTTGCATAGCTTTTGACGTCAGCATAATAATTGGAATGTGGTTGGTATTGGTATTAGCTTGTAGTTTTTGTGTAAGTTCATAACCATCCATTACAGGCATCATAACATCTGTTACTACAATGTCTGGGATAATAGTTTCAGCAAGTTCTAATCCTTCTTTCCCATCTTTTGCAAAATTGACTTTATAGTCTGGTTGCAAGCAAGACGCAATGTAACGTGCCATATCTGTATTGTCTTCAACAATAAGTACTGTGTTAGAGTCATCGTCTGCAATAGCTTCATTTAATTGAGGTACAAAAGTGCCTAAGGTTATTTGGTCGTCATTGAGATTTAGGTCTTCTTTTTGAGCAGTATTTGTTATTGGTAATGTTATGATGAAGGTTGTTCCGTTTCCTAGTTTAGATTTTACGGTTATAGACCCATTAAACAATTCTACCAACTCTTTGGTTAGAGCCAAACCAATACCTGTACCTTGAGATATCTTATGTTCACTGTTTTCCACCTGATAAAAGCGATCGAAAATAAATTGCAATTTGTCTTCCGGAATGCCATAACCTTCATCACTAATTTTAATTCGTAATGTGGAATTATTTAGTAAATCTATATTGACATTTAATTCGGATGCTTTAGGTGAAAATTTTAAAGCATTAGAAATAAGATTAGTGAGAATTTGACGCATTTTTTCTGCATCAAAATCCATGACGATTTTCTCTTGATTAGAACTGAAATTTAGTTTTATCTGTTTATCTGAAGCAATACTTAAAAAACTATTTACAATGTGTTTTGAAAATGAAACAATATCATTCTGAATAAGATTAAGATTAAGTTGACCTTTTTCTAGCTTTGCTAAATCAAGCATTTGGTTTACTAAATTCAGTAAATTATTGCTATTCTGTTCTATGGTGTTTAGTGAGGTGTTTATATCGTCTTTTTCAGAAAATCGCTCTTTTAAATTGCCCAAATAACCAAGAATTATGGTTAGAGGTGTTCTAAACTCATGAGTAATATTAGTAATAAATCGAGATTTTAAACTGTCTAATTCTTGTAGTCGTTTAGATTCTTGACCTGCAATTTGCCTTTGAAGACTCATTCTGTAAAATGCAAAAACAATTCCTAAAAACATCAACAAATAGCTTAAGTAAGCCAAGTTGCTTTTGTACCAAGGTGGCGAAACTTTAATTTTTAATTCTAAAGGTGGCTTTTGCCATAAATCGTTTCTGGATTTACCTTGAATTTGTAATGTGTAGGATTTAGAGGATAAGTTTAAAAGTTGGATGTTGTTCTTGCTATCTAAAGTGTTCCAATCCGTATCATCTGGTAATAGTTTGTAAACATATTTAATGTTACTATTTGGTCTAAAATCTAACGCTGAAAAATCTATATTTACTGGGAAATCATCATAATTTAGATGGATAGCTTTAGAATGACTAATAGACGTTGAAAGGATTTTAGAAGTATTGGGCAGTATATATTCATCTTTTATTTTTAAGCTTGTAAACTTTAACAAGCCTTCTTTATCTAATTCCCCAATACGGTTTGGGTCAAAGATGTTTAAACCATTAATACCACCAAAGTATAGATGACCATTAGTCTCATCTTTAAACGAAGCTCCTAAATTAAATTCAGTACTCTGTACACCATCTTTTGGACTATAGTTAGTGAATTCTTCAGTTGTTTTATTAAACTTAAACAAACCTCCATTAGTTGATAGCCATAAATTGCCAAAATTGTCTTCATTAATGTTGTAAACAAATGTATTACTTAGTCCATTTCGCTTTGCGTAGTATTTAAATGTATCGTTTTCAGAATTATATTTATTCAATCCCTTTCGGCTTGCTACCCAAAGTGTATTATCAGAATCTACAAAAGCACTCAGAACGCCACGTGTTGCCAGTCCAGAGGTTTCATCGTAGTTTTTAACGGAGATCAACTCATCGTTTTCAAAATTGAGTTTGCTTAATCCTTTTTGGGTGCTCATCCAATAATTGTTAGAAGCATCTTCAACAATTGATAATGTAAATACTGAAGCCAGTTGTTCTGAGTTGTAATTTCTAAACCTAAAATCATTTTCAGAAACATTACCTATAAATTTTGAAAAACCTGCATTGAATGTCGTTATCCATATTGCTCCAGATAAGTCTTTATACACGCTACGCATATTTTCGGCAGGAAGTTTTGAAGCATCGTTGGCATCAATAGGGACTTTTAAAATTTTTGGATTTTCAATATTCAAGTTATCAAGCGGAATCACAAAAACACCGTTATTGGTAACAAACCAAATGTTGTTGTCGTTATCTTTTGTAATTCCTCTAACACGATTATGATTGGTAAGAATTTTAAATTTTGAACTGTCCTTATGGCTCGAAATAATTAAACCGCTTGATGAACCAGTGAATAAATAATCTTCAGTATCATAAACGGCAAAAACTGAAGGGTTGTCTAAGTTAAATCTATCTGTGGGTTGCCTAAAAACATGAGGCGCCTCAATTGCTGTAATATCGAGGTTAATGTTACCAATGAACATCAAATTTTCTGAAATAAAAAGTTCGTTAATACCATCGGAATTAATGGTCGAAGTATCATACTTTTTATCTGCTACATAATGTTGCTTAACAGTAAGTATGTTGTTAGCAAAATCTGCAACTAAAAGCCCATTAGAAGTTGTGCCGATATAATAAATACCATTATGATAGGCCAACGTATTAACATTGTAGCTGGAAGGTTGTCTGTTTTCAATGATTTTAATAGGTTCAAATTTGTTGGTTGCTTTAGATAAATTGAATAAGCCTGTATCAGTTGTTACCCAAATTATGTCGTTCAAAACTTTTATGTTATTAACAGGTGTATTAAGCTTTGTAATGGGTTTGAAAAAGAGATTATAACCAGAGTCATTACTTGTGTTAAGTGTTGCTGAATGAATGACACCTTCATCTGTACCAACATAAACAATATCATTATGTACTGCAATTCCAGTTATTTTCTTTGGAAAGTCTTTTTCAAAATTGTTGCTATGAAAACTTCCAAATTGGTCAATTACAGTAACACCATTGTTATAAAAGGCCGCTAAAGTAAGATCGTTATACGCAATGAGTCGTGTACAGTTGGCATCGGTTTCACCATGTTGGGTAATGGTTTCGTTAAAAATATCATAGCGATACAACCCATTCTGACCTGTGCCTACATACACATAATTGTCATTGGCGAGAATAGCTCCAATTCTATAGCCTGCAATATCTAGATTCGTTGAGGCATCTGGTTGAGGTACAAAAAAATTGTGCCCATCGTAGCGCACAACACCGTCGGAAGTACCTAGCCAAAGAAACCCATTAGCGTCTTTATCTATACAATGAATGGTCTCTTGTGGTAAACCTTCATCCAAGCCAAGGTGCGAAAATGTTAATTTTTGGGCACTAGAAACTAAGCTGACTAAACAGAAGAGTAGAAAGAGGTTAGTGTTGCTTAATCTAAGGGAACAAATGTTAATAGGATTCGTCATTAAAGATTAATAGTCTTCACTAAATTACTAATTCTATTTTTATTAAGATATACTAATCTTAAATTGAACAGCAATTTGTAATTTTCCGCATTCAATTTTATAGATATGAAAACAATTTCAATAGCCATACATGGTGGAGCAGGAACTTTAGTAAAAGGAATGATGACTCCTGAGCTCGAATCTCAATATAAATCGGCTTTAAAACAAGCTTTAGATGCTGGATATAGTTGTTTAGAAAAAGGGAAAAGCGCTATTGAAGCTGTAGAAGTTGCCGTAAAATTATTAGAAGATTCTCCACTGTTTAATGCAGGTAAGGGAAGTGTCTTTACTGCTGAAGGCACACACGAAATGGATGCTGCAATTATGGATGGAAATACCTTAAATGCTGGTGCTGTGAGTTTAATTACTGGAATTAAAAATCCTGTAAGTTTAGCCAAAGATGTTATGGAAAAAAGTGAGCATGTATTTTTAGCAGGTGAAGGAGCAATGACGTTTGCTAAAGAATTAAATTATAAACTCGAAGATACAAGCTACTTCTATGACGAGTTTAGACATAATCAATGGTTAGAAATAAAAGACACGGATAGTTTTCAATTAGATCATTCCGTAAAAAAAGACTCTAAATTTGGAACAGTTGGTGCTGTAGCTTGTGATAAAGAAGGAAATATTGCAGCTGCAACTTCTACAGGTGGTATGACGAATAAAAAATGGGGAAGAGTAGGTGATTCTCCAATGATAGGTGCTGGTAATTACGCTAATAATAAAACCTGTGCTATTAGCTGCACTGGTAGTGGTGAATTTTTTATAAGAGGTGTTGTAGCTTATGATGTGGCTTGTTTAATGGAGCACAAAGGTTTGAGTTTGCAAGACGCTGCGGATGAGGTTATACATCAACGTATATTAGAAATTAATGGAGATGGAGGACTTATTGCTGTAGATACTAAAGGGAATATTGCAATGCCGTTTAATACCGAAGGTATGTATAGAGCCTCTAAATCTTCAATCGGAAAAGAAGAAGTATCAATCTACAAATAATGAAAGTTCAGCATCTTGGTAATACAGATTTTGAAGTTATAATGGCATGTTTCCATTCGGCATTTGAAAATTACTATGTAAAAATGCCGACGGATAATGATTTTTACAAACAACGTTGGAAAGCAGCTGGTGTTCGATTCGACTTATCTTATGGAATGTTTGATGACGGTAAGTTAGTTGGTTTTATTATTAATGCCATAGATAATCGTCAAGGTGAATTAACAGCATATAATTCTGGAACAGGTGTTATTCCGGAGTATCGAGGCAAGCGAATTGTAAAATCTATCTATGATTATGCAATACCTGAACTGCTTAAAAATGGAATTACTAAATGCCAACTCGAAGTTATCACAGCAAATGATAAAGCCATAAAGTCTTATGAAGGTATAGGTTTTAAAATTTGTAAGCATTATAAATGTTTTAAAGGACGACTTACAGTGAAAAAGCAAAACAATTTTGATTTAAAAAAGGTATCATATCAGCTAGTAGATTGGAACACATTGCCAAACCAAGCGTTTTATTCTTGGGATAACCAAAAAGAAAGTTTAGCTAAAGGAAATTACGAATATTATCAAGTATTTGTAGATGATAAAATTCAATCTTATTTCGTGATGAATCCTGATAGTGGTTACGTAGCTCAGTTTGAAGTTTTAGAGGATTCCCTTTCACAATGGCAAAATCTGTTTTCGGCAATACGGTCTGTTAATCAAGAGATCAGAATCAATAATATTGATGACAGACTAACTCAAAAAATTAAAGCGGTTGAAACTATTGGATTAGAAAATACCGTTGATCAATTTGAGATGGAATTATTTTTTGGGGACTAAGTTTGCAGAAGCTATATAAAAGGAGCTTCAATAGGAAGCACTTCAATGTTTTTGTTTTTTATATTAAAGCGATCTCCATTAGATAAAATATGAGTTTTCATATTCGTTAACGACATTGGTGTACCAACTTTCAAAACACTATGGTTGTTATGTTTTATTTTTCTGCCATCAAAAACAATCACCATTCCAGAGCCAATAACTTCAAAACAATTGTCTTTAATAATTAAACCAGTGTCCTCAGCCAATCCTAACCCAATAAGTTTAGGGTATTGTGCAATAGCTTCAGAAATTCTACCAAAACGTCCTCGTTTTACAAAATGTGTATCAATAATTAGTTCAGGAATCAGGCTCAAACCTTTATACATTTTTACAGCACCTTTAATAAAAGATTCAGACGCACTTCCACCAGCTATCATTTGTTTTGCCATTGCCATAGCACCAGCACTTGTGCCAGCTATAACAAAGCCAGACTCATTTTTGTAGCGTTTTAGTAAGATTTTATGAATAGTTGTACCTCCAATTTTATCAGCTATTTTAGATTGGTCACCTCCAGAAAACATGACGCAATTGGCATTCTTTATAAGCGTTTTGGCACGATCAGTTTCAGAATCTTCTATAGATCTAATATCAAGTACTTCAACATTTTTACAACCTAAGGTGTTAAATGCAGTTAAATAATTTTCGCCTACTTCAACAGGAATACTTGAAGCCGTTGGTATTACCACAATATTTGCATCGGTTCCTCCAGCTTCTTTTACAACATGATATAGAATACCTTCATCAATAAATTCTAGAGTGTACATTTCATCAGCCTCAATACCTTTATCTTCATTTCCGCCAATTGGTATTAATGTTCCCTTTATCTTCTGCATAATTATAGTCTAAAAATATTGCCCAAAAATAAGGTAATTTTTTTATTGAAAATGTCTATATTTATAATCTTTCACTACTAAAATTTAAAACCAACCTATATGAAGATACGCGAAATAAATGCCATGAGAGGGCCTAACTATTGGTCTATTAGACGCCATAAATTAATTGTTATGGTTCTAGATCTTGAGGAAATGGAGGAATTGCCATCTAATAAAATTGAAGGTTTTCCAGAACGTTTAAAAACAATGTTCCCAAGTATGTATTCTCATCGCTGTTCAGAAGGTTGCGAAGGTGGGTTTTTTATGCGTGTCGATGAAGGTACTTGGATGGGTCATATTATAGAGCACATTGCTCTAGAAATTCAAACCTTAGCTGGTATGGATACTGGATTTGGAAGAACACGTGGATATGGCGAACATGGTGTTTATAGTGTCGTCTTTTCGTATATGGAAGAGTCTGTAGGACGTTATGCTGCAAAAGCCGCAGTACGAATCTGTGAAGCCTTAATTGCTGGTGAAGATTATGATTTGTCTGAAGACATTCAGGAAATGCGAGAATTAAGAGAAGCAGATCGTCTAGGCCCTAGTACTGGTTCTATTGTAGAAGAGGCGGAATCTAGAGGGATTCCTTGGATAAGATTGAATAAATATTCGCTTTGTCAATTGGGTTACGGTGCTAATCAGAAACGTATTCAGGCTACGGTAACTAGCGAAACTAGCAGTATAGGAGTAGAGTTGGCTTGTGATAAAGAAGACACAAAATACCTGTTAGAACAAGCTGAGGTTGAGGTGCCGAGAGGTGATATTATTCGTCGAGAACGAAGCTTGGAGGAGGCATGCCGTTATGTTGGTTACCCTTTGGTAATTAAACCAATAGATGGTAATCATGGCCGTGGAATTACTGTAGATATAAAAAACTATGATGATGCTTTGGTAGCCTTTAGGCATGCAAAAGAAAGTTCCAAGAGTGGTGCTATTATAGTAGAAAAGTTTATTGTAGGTGAGGACTATAGGTTGTTAGTCATAAATAACAAGTTGGTGGCAGGAGCTTTAAGAACTCCAGCGCATGTGGTAGGAGATGGGAAATCTACAATTCAAGAATTAATTGATAAAGTTAACAGCGATCCACGTCGTGGTTTTGGACATGAGAATGTATTGACACAAATTACAGTGAATGAGTTAACTAAAACCATTATTAAGGATGCAGGCTACACTTTAGAATCTGTAATTGATGAAGGTGAACGTCTCATTTTAAAAGATACGGCGAATTTAAGTACAGGAGGTACTGCGGAAGATATTACAGATATAATTCACCCAGCTAATGTAAGTATGGCTGAACGAATATCTAAAATAATAGACCTTGATATCTGTGGTATTGATATTATGACTACAGATATATCTAAACCCTTATCCGAAACTGGTGGTGCTGTACTAGAAGTCAATGCTGGACCTGGTTTCAGAATGCATTTGGCTCCAACATCTGGCTTGCCTCGTAATGTTGCGGCACCAGTAATTGATAAACTATTTCCAATAAAAGGAGATACAGGTCGCATTCCTATTATAGCTACATCTGGTACAAACGGAAAAACCACAACCACAAGATTAATAGCTCATATTGCAAAAATGAAAGGTCATCGTGTTGGTTATACCACAAGTGATGGTGTTTATATTCAAAACAGATTACTTATGACAGGAGATTGTACAGGTCCTGCAAGTGCAGAGTTTGTGCTAAAAGATCCAACAGTGAATTTTGCTGTTTTAGAATGTGCAAGAGGAGGTTTGTTGAGAGCAGGTCTTGGATTTAAACAATGCGATGTTGCAGTGGTCACTAATGTGGCTGCAGATCATTTGGGCTTAAAAGGGATACATACCATTGAGCAATTAGCAAAAGTAAAAGCTGTTATTCCAGAGACTGTGTTACCAGATGGATATGCCATTTTAAATGCTGATGATGATTTAGTCTACGATATGAGACGTAATGTTAATTGTAATGTAGCCTTATTCTCTATGGACGAAAATAATCCTAGAATAAAAGCTTTACAACGTCTTCATGGTATTACAGCTGTTTATGAAAACGGATATGTAACAATTTGCAGAGGCGAATGGAAAATGAGAATTATGAAAGCTGAAGATATTCCGTTAACTTATGGTGGAAAGGCGAAATTTATGATTCAGAATGTACTTGGTGCTATTCTTGCAGCACATGTTCAAGGCATTAGTATTGAAGATATGAAGGCTGCCTTAGAGACTTTTATTCCATCAGCATCTCAGACTCCAGGACGTTTAAATCTTTTTAAGTTTAATGACTTTACAATACTTTTAGATTATGCTCATAATCCAGCAGGAATGCGAGCGTTACAAAAGTTTACAGATGAGTTAGAAGCTACGGTTAAGGTCGGAATTATTGCAGGTATAGGTGATAGACGTGTAGAGGATAACAATGAAATGGGAAGCATTGCAGCTGAAATGTTTGATGAAATTATAATTAGACAAGACAAGCGCTTACGTGGAAAAACAGAAGAAGAGCTCATTAAAATGCTAGATGATGGTATTAAAATGAAAGACCCAAATAAGAAAACGACCATTATTCCTTCTGAAAAAGAAGCTATAAAATTTGCGGTTAAAAATGCCGTAAAAGGTTCTTTAATTATATTGTGTAGTGATGTTATTCCAGATGCTCTCGATCTTGTAAAAGAGTTCAAAGAAAAAGAAGCTAACGGAGAGTTGAATTATGCAGATTAAGTAGAGTTATATAAAATAAAAAAGCCGAAACATAAGTTTCGGCTTTTTTTAACTATTTATTTTGCTCTTAGCAAAGCTTTACAGTCTTAATCTTAATTTGAAGACTCTTTCTGTAAGCTTTTATACTTATAATTTCGTTACTCTTTTTATGATTCATTTTTAAAACCTTTGCTTTTGTTTTAGCTGATATACTTGCTTTTGTTGCTTCAGGCTTTTCAGCTTCAATGGTTTCAATAAGTTTAGTCTCAACATTACTTACAATATCTTGCTGTGCAAATCCTGCTAGAGACATTGTTAAGAATAATAATATGACTAAAACTTTTTTCATAATTGTAAGAAGCTATATTTGTTTTAACTTCGAGTCAAAGAAACATCACATTTATCATCTTGGTGAAAATTTTAGATAAAACAAGGCGATAATTAGATAACTGACATCTGTTAGTAAAAAACATCGATGAAATGCATAAAATGAGCTTTTAGCCCTTTAAAATCAATGATTTTATAGGTGAATTAATAAAAGTTATAGATTATCTGTAATGGTAAGTGTAAAATATCGATGAAATACTTAAAAATGGCGTAAATAAAAGTAAATATTGAAGTGAAAAATGAATGATATTAAAGAAAATCCATATTACCAGTTGTTTTCAAAACAAAAGGATAATCAATTTAAAGTAGGTAAAAGCACTTATAATCAGAGAGTTAAAAAACTAAATGCACTTCAACGAGCGATAGAATTTACCTATAGAAAGCAAATTATAGAAGCACTACATAAGGATTTAAATAAACCTAAAGTAGAAGCAGAGCTCACTGAAATCTATCAAATAATTGGTGAGATTAAATATGCAAAAAAGCATCTAAGACAATGGATGCGAAAGCAAAGTGTTGAGACACCACTATCTATGTTGGGTTCTGGTTCATATTATGTATACGAACCCAAAGGTGTATGCCTAATAATTTCTCCTTGGAATTTTCCTTTCAATCTTACGTTTGGGCCATTAGTCTCAGCAATTGCTGCAGGTAATACAGCTATAATTAAACCGTCAGAGATGACGCCTAATTCTTCAGGCTTAATGGCTAAAATTGTGGCAGATATATTTCCAGAAGATGAAGTTGCTTTGCTTGAAGGCAAGGTTGAGGTCTCTACTCAATTATTAAAACTACCATTTAACCATATCTTTTTTACAGGCTCTCCTAACGTTGGTAAGATAGTTATGACGGCTGCAGCAAAACATTTAGCATCGGTTACTTTAGAGCTTGGCGGAAAGTCACCTACAGTATTAGACAAAACAGCAAATTTAGATACGGCTGCAAAGAAAATTATCTGGGGAAAATATATGAATGCTGGTCAAATATGTGTGTCGCCAGATTACGTGCTAATAGACGAAAGCCTAAAAGAAAAGTTTTTAAAATACTGTAAAAAATGGCTAATCCATTACTACACAGAGCAACCTCAAAATTCTGAATCTTATGCTAGAATTGTAACCGATAAGCATTTTGAACGTTTAAATTCTCATATTGAAAACGCCAAAACTTTGGGAGCAACTGTAGAGGTAGGTGGTAAGACTGAAGCAGATACCAAATATATAGATCCAACTATTATTTCTAACATAAAAGAAGAAGCAACACTACTGCACGAAGAAATATTTGGACCCATTTTACCTATAGTCACCTATAATACTTTAGATGAAGCTATAAGCTATATCAATTCTAAAGAGCGACCACTAGCATTATATGTTTACAGTAAAAGTAAAACTA
The DNA here is from genome assembly GCF_042434315.1 of Winogradskyella pulchriflava. Taxonomy (NCBI): domain Bacteria; kingdom Pseudomonadati; phylum Bacteroidota; class Flavobacteriia; order Flavobacteriales; family Flavobacteriaceae; genus Winogradskyella; species Winogradskyella pulchriflava. Next base: position 1,007,808 of record NZ_JBHLTQ010000001.1, read on the forward strand.
ACATTAAAAAGGTGATACAAAATACAAGAGCGGGAGGTACTTGTATAAATAATAATATTATACACTACGCCAATCATAATTTACCATTTGGTGGCACCAATAATAGTGGTATCGGTAAAAGCCATGGGTTTTATGGGTTTGAAGCTTTTAGTAATAAGCGTGCTGTAGTTAAACAACATACTTTTGGAATTACTGAGTTGTTATTTCCGCCTTATACAAATTTGAAAGAAAAATTGGCTAGACTTACCATAAAATGGTTTTAATAAAAGGAAAAAAGCCGCTCCCTACAGCGACTTTTATCTCTAAAGTTTTAATCTATAAGTAACTAGATTAATAGCTTAGTAAATTTAAATCAAATGAGGCTTTATTCAAGATTTTTTTAGTGAATGACGACATTTCTTTAGTAAATGATTTTAGGGTTCTATATTAACTATTGAAAATTGAAAAAGTCGCTCCCTACTGCGACTTTTTCCTCAAAAACATAATCGTTTCTTCAAACAATTACTATTTATATTAATTATTTAATCTTCAATAGCACTAGCTGTTTCAGTTGAGTTGTTAGTGCTTCTGTTTTCTAATGCAAGTAAGCGTTCTTCTAGTTGTTGTAGTTTACTTAATTGTTGTTTTAGGGTTAAGTTTTCTGCTTCAAGTTTTTCAATTTTAGTGTTTAGTTCTTGAATGGCTTTTACCGTTACAGGAATGATATCTGAATAATAAACTCCCAAAACACTAGAGGGAACTTTTACAGGCTTAGATCCTTTTTCATCTGGTTTTACAAGGTCATAATCTCTTACGACTTCTGGAAGAATTTGTTGCAAGTTTTGAGCTGAAAACCCAATTTTTGTATCATCTGTTTTTCCATTTTTCCATTTATAAGTAATAGTTTCAACGTTCATTATTTGCTCTAATCCGTAATTTAGAGGTTTTATGTCTTTTTTTAATGTAAGGTCACTAGTGTTTATTGTACCGTCTGTTGCCCAAAGCGCAGTCCAGCGGAAGTTAGAAAACCCTAATCCGTCATCGTCGTCATTAAATGGAATAAAATTTGCATCCATCATTAGCACTTGATTACCGCCATCTGTTACAAATTCAGCAGTTCCTAAACCAACCGTAGATCCAGTGCCACCTTGCATGTTTGCTATATAATCTACAGTCACATTTACAGTTCCTGTTGTTGATGTAACCGTTCGTACAGAACCTTGTTGTGCTAATCCGCCAGAACCATTCCCAATTCTAACCAAATCATCTCCAGCATCTACCATAAAAGCATAAGTAGAATTATCGGATTCTATTCTAAAATCGATATCTAAATTTTGAGAATTGAATATGGTAAAACCATTACCGTGTATTCTATGGTTCATACTATTATTTTGATATAATTCTAGAACACCATCATCACCACTGTCATATAATCTCGCTAAAATATCACCGCTATTTACAGCACCTTCTCTTAGGTATATATCGTCTGAAAAAAAAGAATTTCCAGTAACGTTAAATGTGCCGGCATTATTAGCAGAACCAACAGAAACTCTATTGCTTCCTGCATCAACTAGAAGCATATTTTGATTTGATGCAGACTCTACTCTAAAGTCTCTATCTAAACCTTGTTGGTTGAAAACAGATGCCGTATTAGCATCTAAATCTATTGAAACCGTACCATTTTCATAAATCTGTAATCTTCCATCATCAGCCTCGTTAATAAATCTACCTAAAATCGTTGAGGCCGCATTTGTATTATCTTGCCTCCAATATAGGTCGCCACCGAATACAGCATCACCAAAAGTGTTCATCTCAAATTTGTCAATACCGCCATCTTGGACTTTATAAGTTCCTGAGCTATTTACATTAACAATGAAATCATTAGTGCCATTAGTAATGGTTGTGTTTTGTATTAAGTTGCCTCCAAGTCTAAAATCGTTAGCATTAGTAGTTATGCCATTTGTACCTACAGCATGTACTGTAACACTACCACTTGCACCTCCGCCAATAAGTCCATTACCTGCATTAACTTGGTTGATATCTCCTCCACTATCTAGAGCCGATAAGTTGACATTTTGTGCTGTTCCGTTTTCTATACCCACAGTTAGTATGTTTGTAGAAGAATTAAACGCTAAATTTTGAATATTTTGGTCATCAGTACCTGTTCCGTCTTGTAATGCTGCTAAATTTATGGAAGTTCCTGTCCCGTTTTCAATGCCTAAGTTGAGTGTAGTACCAGTTAGTGAGGCGGCTGTAAGGTTTTGGTCATCGGTTCCTGTTCCGTCTTGCAATGAGGATAAATTTATACTATTACCATCTTGGATGCTTAATGTGGTACCGGAAAAAGATAAGTTCTGGTCATCTGTATCAGTAAACAAAGTGGTCACATCCACAAAACTTAGGTAACCTGATCCGTTGGTTCGTAGAATTTGATTAGCACTTCCATCTGTAGTTGGTAGTGCATATCCATTGCTATTCGGATTATTAACTTGGAACGTACCATTGATTCTCAAAATATCATTATTAAATTCACCATAAATTAATGGTGACAGAGATGAAGAATTTTCAATATAAAGCAAGTTGCTTCCAGAGGATAATGTAGATGCAGAATTATATCCTATAAAAACATTGCCAGACCCATCAACGTTGTTTCCAGAACTAAATCCCAAAAGTACATTGTTTGATCCGTCTGAGCTATTTCCGGCACTATAGCCTAATACAGTATTGTTTCCACCTCCTCCAAGGTTTCTAAGTGCATACGTACCCACGGCAACGTTGCTATTGGAATTGAAGTTAATATTCTCCATCGCACCTTGGCCTATAGCAGTATTTAAAGCACCAGTGGTCATATTCTTCATAACATTATGGCCTATGGATACATTATTACCAGGCACGGAATTTCCTAGATAATCTTCCATAGAAGTAGAACCAATAGCTAAGTTGAAATCGTTATCCACTAAGGAATTTAATGCTCTTCTTCCAATACCTATATTAATGTTATTTGTGCCATCGTCATTAGTGCCAGAAAAATCTCCAATATATAGACTGCTAGAAGCACCATGGGTAATTGCATCCGAAAGATCGTTTAATTCTTTTGCACCAGCTAAAAATACCCAACCGGTACCTTGATTCCAATAATAAAATCCTTTGCCAGATGCTCCTGTGCCAGTATAAAAGATAAGCATTCCATCTCTCGTTGCTCCAGGTGCTGCGGGAAATGCACTCATACGAGGAATTAAAAGACCATCATCGATTGCAGGACTTGAAGAGTTGCTTGCTTCAATGTCTAATGCCGCTTGTGGGTTGGTTGTGCCCACTCCAACTTGTGCGTTTGTTGTAAAAATAAATAGTAAAGTCGTTAACGCGAAGCCTAGTAGTTTTGTCTTCATAATAACATGTTTTTGAGTTCTTTAACCCTTATACAACTTGAGGGAAATCTTTGTAGAGAAGTCGTATAAAGGCGAAATAACAGATTAATAGCTATATAAAGCTAGCTCAAAACCAGTGCTTTAAAATTTTCTTTTTAGCGAATGCCTTTTTTTATTTAGTGAATACAATTAAGCATAAATTATATGCTTTTTAACTTACTTACTACCAAACTCTTCTGCGAAGCACTTACAGGAATGCTGTCATCTCCTAGGAAAATGGTGTTTTTATCTATGCTAGAAATATGCTTAAGATTTACCACATAAGAGCGGTGAGCCTTAATGAAATCGTTACCTTCTAATTGTTCTGAAATATGTTTTAAGGTATGTGGCACTAAGTAAGTTTCGGCGTTGGTAACAATATAACAATAGTTATCATAGGCCTTGAGATAACTTATGGTATTCTGGTTTATGCGATGTAACCTTCCTTCATGTTTAATAGTTAAAAAATGCTGTTTAGAATCCTGATAATTATGCCAAGCCAATTCAATATTGGTTCTTAGACCTGTTTCGGTAAATGGTTTAACTATGTAACCTAAAGGATTGGTGTGTTTTACACGTTCAATTGTATTTGGGTCGGTTTGAGAAGATAAAAATAAATAGGGTAATCTTTTCTTGTCTAATGCTTCCGCTAAATCCACACCATCTTTATCACCACTCAATTGAATATCAACTAAAGTTAAATCTGGTTTCAACAGTTCTATATCTCGTAGAGCGGTATCGTAATCTTCAGCATCACCAATAGCATAAAAACCTTGTTTACGTAAGGCTACCTCTATAGTAGAAACTATAAGCGGCTCATCTTCAACAATGTAGATGTTTAGGGATTTCAAGATTTTTTTAATTTAGAACATTAAACTAATTAAACACTAAGTTACAATTATCTTTTTTTAGTGAATGCCCTGTTTTATTTAGTGAATGACGACCTTAATTACAATACGTTAAATTTACGCATTACCAATTTAGCTTCAGTTCCTTCATGAAGTTCTGATGTGTAATTTAAAGAAGCATTGAGTTTTTTAGATAAAGCTTTCATCAAAGTAATGCCAAAAGACGTGCTTTTAATCTCGCCTTCAAACCCTTTTCCATTGTCAATCACTTTGAGTTCTAGGTTTTCGCCTACTTTATTGAATTTTATATCAATTTTACTTTTTGAGGTGACTTTATCAAAAGCATGTTTTAAAGTGTTTACAATAAGTTCGTTAAGAATAAGGCCAACAGGCGTAATGGTTTCAATATCTAATACAAGCGATTCAGCCTCAATTGAATAAGGGATTGGTTCGGATTTAAATTGATGACTTTCAAAAATATCTCGTACCAAATCACTAAAATATTCCTTGGCATTTATACCCACCAATTCATCTTTATTGTACAATTTTTGGTGAATCAATACCATAGAACGCACTCTGTTTTCGGCTTCTTTTATGGCAATTTTCGCTTCTTTATCGACAACACTTTCAGATTGTAAATACAATAAACTAGATACAATTTGAAAACTGTTTTTAACACGATGATGTGTTTCTTTTAGCAGCACATTTTTTTCATCTATGGTGGCTTTGAGCAATTTTTGTTGCTTAGCTAACTTTATGTTTTGTTTTCTGTTTCTGTAAAAGAAAAAGCCCAAAACCATAGCTAAAAGTAATCCTAAACCTGCTAAATAAGAGTATAACTTGCTTTGCTTTTCCTTTGCTTCGAGTTCTAAAGCGTTAAGTTCTTGCGTTTTGTTGAACTCATATTGCATTTCTTGTTGGGTCTGCTTCTTGATGTTGTTTTCATTAAAAATAGAATCGTTGGTTTTGGTCAGAAGCTTGTAATTTTCAAGAGCTTTGTCATATTTGCCAACCGCTTTGTAGGCTTCAGATAAGCAATTGCTGGCATCTGCAATAAGCTCAAGGTTACCGCTTTTTAGTGCCAGAGTTTTGGCAGCTTCACATTCGGTTACGGCATCATTAAATTGTTCTGTAGCGATAAACAAACTACCTAAGTAGTTTTTTGAAATAATAATATTTTCTTCAGGACCATTTTCAATATAATGTTGATGCGCTTTGTTTAGGTTAATGGCAGCTGCATCATATTGCTGTAGTTTGGTCTGTGCATTACCAATATTTAAATAAGAACTCATAATGAAACGAGAAGGCGCTTTACCTTCTTCCTTAAGTTTTTTACCTTCTTTAAATAATTCTAACGCTTCTGTATTTTTTCCTTGATCTAGTAGTAGCTCACCTTTGTTGGATAAAATAATACCTGCATTAACTTTTGAGTCCAAGCTTAAAGCAGATTTATAGGCGCCATCGTAATATTCTATGGCCTTATCTACCTCTTCCATTTGATTATAATAATTGGCGAGAGCATTGTTAAGAACCAAACTTTCACCCTTATACTTTCGTATTTGCTCTGCTTCTAATGTTAGGGTATCTATTTTATCCATAGCTTCTTTTGCGCGGAGCATAATGGCTAAAGCTTGAGGAATATTTCCTTTTTTTCTTGTAATACCACTTTTGGTCATAAGATTTGTTGCTCTAAGAAATGGCATCGTCTCATCATTTACATAGCTTAAAGATTTATCAATATAGATTTCAGCAGAATCAATTTTAGAATTAAAAAAGAAATAATTACCTAATGAATAGTAAGAATTGGCAAGCAGTTTATCATTGTTTTGTAATTGGGAAATTTGAACAGCCTTATCAATTAGAGGTCTAGTAATTGGCGTGTAGCGCATACGACCAGCATTGCTTGTCAACACTTTAATTTTTTCGTAATAATCCTCAACCGTATCAACTGAATTGAGTAATGAATCAATTAACTTTTGGCTTTTATCTACGTTATTTTGTGAAGTTATAGCACAGGAAAAACAAAGTAAAATAACAAAGTAATAATATTTCAAGGTGTTGGTGGTTAAGGGTTAATAACCTCCAAGTTAAGAATTTTCTTCCTTATTAAAATAGTCTGACTGAATTTGTTCATTAATTCCATTTTGGAATTTAGTCATGCTAAACCATTGATGGATTGAGTAACTCCCTATTTCTCCACGTTTGTTTACAGCAATATACCCAACTTGAAAATTTTTATAATCACTGTTAGGCTTGTTCACAATTCTGCTTATAGCTTCCTCACATGCCTCTTGTGGTGATTTGCCTTGTCGCATTAATTCTACAACTAAAAAACTCCCAACAGTTTTTACAACTTCTTCACCTAAACCTGTGGCAACGCAGCCTCCAATTTCGTTATCTACAAACAATCCAGAACCTATGATTGGTGAATCACCAACACGTCCACTCATTTTATAGGCCAAGCCACTTGTAGTACAAGCGCCAGAAATATCACCATTTTTATCAATGGCTAACATGCCAATGGTATCGTGATTTTCAATGTTTATAATGGGTTTGTATTTGGCTTCAACTTTCCATTTATTCCATGCCTCTTTTGAAGCTTCGGTTAATAAATCTTCAGGTTCAAAACCTTTTGAAATAGCGAATTGTTTGGCTCCTTCACCAGCTAACATTACGTGAGGTGTGTCTTCCATAACTTTTCTGGCCACAGAAACCGCATGAGTGATATCTTGAAGATAAACTACAGCACCACAATTTCCATGCTTGTCCATTATACACGCATCGAGTGTTACATTGCCATCTCTATCTGGTAATCCACCTTTTCCAACGGATTGGCCTTTTTCATTGGCTTCTTCAACTCGGCATCCTTGCTCAACAGCATCAAGAGCATTTCCGCCAGCTTCGAGAACTTCCATAGCTTTTGCAGTAGCATCAATAACATGCCAAGTTGCGATGACTAATGGTAAACCTTGCAAATCAGCGATAGCGGCTTTGTTATCTTTGATTTTGTCTTTTGAATTTTTGTCATCACAAGAGGTGAGATTTGCTCCAACAGCTAAACCAACTCCAGTTAAGGAAGCGTTTTTTATAAAATGGCGTCTTTTCATCTGTTTAAATTTTTAACCATTAATACGTCACACCTTGTTTGTCTAAAACCGTCTTAGTTCTAAACGCATAAAACAATAAATATGCAAAACAGGCGACTGCCATCCAATACGAACCTTGAATTGAGAACACATCAGCTAATTTCCCTTGAACAGGTGGAATAATAGCACCACCTAAAATCATCATTATTAAAAATGCCGACCCTTGTGAAGTATATTTCCCTAAACCAGCGATACTCAACGTAAAAATACAAGGCCACATAATTGAGCAAAATAAACCACCAGATAAGAACGCGAATAAAGCAACATTTCCTGAAGAGAAAAGACCAATTAGCATTCCTAAAATTCCTAAAAGACTGAATATTTTCAGAGTTTGCACAGGATTATCTTTAGCTAAAAAGAAACCTCCAATTTGTACTGCAATACAAATAGCAAAGAATAATATTTCGTCTGTAGTGAAACTATATTTAATAGAGTTTGCCAAAATAATAACTCCAAATGCTACATAAGGAACAATAATTAGCAACGCTTTTTTAAGGCCTTTACTCGGATTAAAAACAGTTACAGCACCAACCCAACGTCCAATCATTAATCCTCCCCAATACAAAGAAATATAGGACCCTAATTGAGAGTCATTAAGTACAGGTAGTCCAAGTGCATTTAGATATGTGCCTTCAAAAGGTTGTTTTAAGAGTTCGCCAAGATTACTACCAATAGTAACTTCTACACCAACATAAGTAAAGATTGCCAACATGCCCAAAACGAGCTGTGGATATTTCATCGCTCCCCAACCACTAGCATTCTTACTAGCGCTTGTATTAGCATAAAATACAGAAGCAACAACAGCAACAAGAGCCACAAAAAGCAAAATGAGTCTAATGTTTTCTATCTCCTCTGTAGCAGTTTCGTTACCAGCATAAGTGCTAAAAATATAACCGAAGCAACCAACAATAACTAAGGTTAAAACGATTAATAAGTTTCGTGCCTTATTGGCTGGTTCAAAAGCAGTTTCAGATTTAAGTGCTGGTAATTTTTTTGAAAAATGAAAGAGTGCAGCAGCAATTAAGAATAAAACTCCAACTCCTAAATATAATTTTTGAACTGTGATTAAGGTGATTTCATTATTGGTAATCATTTGAGCTAATTCATCTGTACTCCATGATGCCGAACCAAAAATAACTAGGCTTACTACAACAGGACCTATAGTTGTTCCGAAGGAATTAATTCCACCTGTTAAATTCAAACGATGCGATCCTGTTTTTGGATCACCGAGTGCCACAGTAAATGGGTTGGCTGCCGTTTGTTGTAACGAAAAACCAAGAGCTACAATAAAAAAGGCGATGAGTACCAAATAGAATACTCCTGTCTGGCCTTGTTCTGCTCCAGCGGTTACAGGGTACATGATAAAAGCTCCTATTGCAGATAATAACAAACCATAAACAATACCGTTTTTGTAACCCCAATTATTAAGGATGTCTCGTTTTATAATACTCGATAAAACGAAAAGAGCTAATGCTCCGATGTAATAAGCGCCATAAAAAGCAAAATCAACCAATTGCGACTGAAATTGATCGATGTTAAAATAGGTTTTACAAAAGGGTATAAATACACTATTTGAAGCTGCTATAAATCCCCAGAAAAAGAAGACTGTACATAGCGTAGCTAATGCAGATTTGTTGTTTTGGTTGCTCATTTTTTATTAGTTGTTAGTTAGTTTCAAGTTCTTGTCCAAATTGTATTCTGTAGCCATTATTATCGTAAATGGCAAATTCTCTCATGCCGTAATCGAAGTTTTCTAAAGGATAGCAAATTGCAACTTTATCTTTTAGAATTTGCCAAAGTACATCGACATCATCCGTGTGAATATACAAACTCCCTGTAAAAGTTGTTTTAGGAAATTCATCTTTATTAAAACGTGATGATAACATAATGTCAACATCGTCTTTAGTCATCAAAGCCCAATGATTATCATCTCTATTAACACAAACGAAGTCTAAATTAGTTTCATAAAACGCAATGGTTTCATCCATGTTTTCAACTTCTAGTGTTGGTATTAATGCGTTAAATGCCATATTATTTTATCGAAATTTCATCCACAAAAATCCAGCTTCTCCCATCCAATGGGTAGCCTAAATGCCACTCTGGAAGTTCTCCCATTTTCTTGGCGATGATTTTTACGTATTTGTATTCAGTTTTTGGAATTTTAAATTCTACGGTTTTTATTTCAAGCTCACTATTTCTATTGGATGCATCAATTTTTTGAGATGGTAAGGCTTTAAAATTTTTATTGTCTTTTGAAACCAAACACTGCACTTCGGTAGGATAAAATATCCAAGCGCCTTGGTCTTGTAAAAAATTGATAGAAATAGTGTTGATAGGTTTTTGTTGTCCTAAATCCACAATAGCAACCAAATCTTGGTCATGATACCCTTGCCAACTTCCTGTTCTGTAATTTTTAGTACTTCTTATACCATCGATAAGGGCATCGTTTCCTCCTGCGGAATATTGATTAGCAAATTCACTTTCTAAAGTAATACTAAGATTAGGATCTATTTTGAAAAAGGGTGTCGTTAAAACAGGACTTTTTAAGTCTCCTTTTTCGGAATACAACTTCACTTTACAATCTTTTGAGATGGTAAACGGTGCTTCATATAATTTAAAGTCATCAGAATCTATAGCATAATAGATTTTAGCCTCTTTTTCAGAAGTTCCTAAAACAACTTCAGTAGAATCTCTGAATGTAATGTCTCCTTTGGCAATAAACGGCGAAGGTAAAATACGATGATCTGTAATTTCAGTTTTTGGTTCTGTTCCTTCTTTTGTTCCCCAAGTTGAAGGTTGATTCGTCATGTTAAATTCAAGAGTACCCTCTACAATGATATCAGAATGTTTAATAAAAGTATGTTCTAAGGATTTACCATTCAGTTTTACGCTCTCAATATAAATGTTGGTATCACTTAAATTATTAGCCATCATTTTAAATTGCTTCCCATTTTCAAGATTGATAGTTGCCTTATCAAAAAGTGGTGTTCCTATAATGTATTCATTACTTCCTGGCGTTACCGAATAAAATCCCATAGAACTCAACACATACCAAGCACTCATTTGTCCGCAATCTTCGTTTCCAGAAACTCCATCAGGCTCATTCTTGTAAAGCTCAGTTAAAATCTGATGCACTTTTTCTTGCGTTTTATGAGGCTTATTGACGAAATTATAGAGGTAAGCCATGTGATGACTCGGTTCGTTACCATGCGCATATTGTCCAATCAACCCAGTAATATCAGATTGTTCTCTACCTGATGTTTCCGTCTTTGCGCTAAATAATTCATCGAGTTGTGCTTCTAGTTTATCTTTTCCTCCAAGCAGATTTATAAACCCTGAAATATCCTGAGGCACATAAAAACTGTATTGCCAAGAATTGGCTTCGGTGTAATTAAAATTCACTTCATACGGATCGAAAGGTGCAAACCACGTATTTCTAAAACGACCACGCATAAATTTAGTTTCAGGATCAAACACATTTTTATAAAACTGTGCACGTTGAATGTAGGTTTTGTAATCTTCAGTCTTACCCATGTCCTTTGCCATTTGCGCAATCGTCCAATCATCATAAGCATATTCTAAGGTTTTAGAAACTGATTCGCTTTCCTCATCCACAGGAATAAAGCCATATTTTTTATATGCTTCTAAGCCAAATTTATCTCGGGTTGCCGAATGCTTCATAGCTTCAAAAGCCTTTTCAGTATCATAACCTCTAATGCCTTTTAAATAGGCATCTGCAATTACTGGTACTGCGTGGTAACCAATCATACAATCGGTGTAATTGCCTGCTAAATCCCACATTGGCATAATGCCACCTTCATCATACTTCGCTAAAAAAGTATTGATAAAATCATTGGTTTTTTCTTGCTCGATAATAGTGTATAATGGATGCGCAGCTCTGTACGTATCCCAAAGTGAAAACACGGTGTAATAATCAAAATCGGCATTATGAATTTCTAAATCCATACCTCTATAACGACCATCCACATCTTGATAGCGGTTTGGTGCAATCATGGTATGGTAAAGTGCTGAATAGAAGTTTGTTTTTTTATTCAAATCATCACTCTCAATGACGATTTTTTCTAGCTGTTTTTCCCAATAATCTTGAGCTTCTTTTTTTACCGTTTCAAAATCTTTGTTTCCGATTTCGGCTTCTAAATTTTTACGCGCACCTTCAATATCAACGGCAGAAATTCCGATCTTTATTATAATTGGTTCATTATTTGGATTAATAAATGTTAGTGAGGAACGTCTTGCGCCTGGCATTCCAGTTTCTGGAGGCGATTGTAACATATCATTAAAAGGATGCGATGTTTTAATGGCAAAGAATAAACGTTGATCTTTTGCCCAAGCTTCAGAATGACGATACCCAACAATTTCTGTATTAGAAATCTTATCAATTTTTGCATCTAAAACTTTATCGCGATGTACTAAATCTAAAATCACAAATTGATTTTCACTAGAAGGAAATTGATATTTATGGATTCCACTTCGTTTCGAAACTGTCAATTCCACAACAATATTCGTTGAGTCTAAATGTACTTTATAGTAACCTGGTTCGGCAACTTCATTATCATGAGAAAAATGAGCTCTATAGCCTTTTTTACCATCAGCTCCATTATGAAAATTATGCTCATTGGTTGGCATTAAAAGCACATCTCCATAATCGCTTATGCCTGTTCCGCTGAGATGTGTATGCGAAAATCCATAAATATAACTGTCGGAATAATGATAGCCAGAGCAACCATCCCAACCTTCTAATCGTGTATCTGGACTCAATTGCATCATACCATAAGGCAGAGTTGCGCCAGGATAGGTATGGCCATGACCACCAGTTCCAATAAAGGTGTTAACGTAGTTAATGAGTGGCTGATCTTTTTTAGCAGGTTGAATGTCAGTCTTTTTCTCGCACCCAAAAAGTACAATAAGCGCAATGAAAGCAGAAATAAGTTTAGGATTCTTCAAAAGAATGTTAATTTTAATGCATCTAATATACTAAAATGCATTTCAAGACATCGTTTGGTTTTATCATTTTGTTGTTAACGGTTTTAAGTTGCCAACATAAGCCTATTGAAGCACAAGAAGTTGCTATAATTCCACAGCCTAATTCAATAGACATTTCTAAGTCGGCTTTTGTTTTAAATCGTACAATAAGTATTAATTCTGAAGATACTTTTAAAATTAGTTCCGATTTTTTAAAGAGCTATTTAGAAAGTGGAGGTATTAAAGTCAACTCTGGAAATGATATAACTTTTATTGTAGATAAAAATCTTGGTAAAGAAGCTTACAGTCTTAATATTTCAGAAGATATTATTGAAATAAAAGCCAGTACAGACCAAGGCGCATTTTATGCAGTACAAACATTAAGACAATTATTACCAGTTGAATTTGAAAGTGGAAGCTTTGAAGGAAATCAAGTCAATATTCCTGCTTTAGTTATTGAAGATGCTCCTCAATTTACTTATAGAGGTATGCACTTAGATGTATCACGACATATGTTTTCTGTAGAGTTCATCAAAAAATATATTGATGCACTTGCCATGCTTAAGATGAACACTTTTCATTGGCATTTAACCGACGATCAAGGTTGGCGAATAGAGATTAAAAAATATCCAAAATTACAAGAGGTTTCTGCATATAGAGATGAAACTTTAGTTGGGCACTACAGCGACCAACCACATCAGTTCGATGGTAAAAGATATGGTGGTTATTACACGCAAGAAGAGGTGAAGGAGCTTGTTGCTTATGCTAAAGAACGTTTTGTGACTGTGATTCCTGAAATTGAAATGCCTGGACATGCACAAGCTGCCATTGCAGCTTATCCAGAATTGGGTTGCACAGGAGAGCAAGTTAAGGTTGCTCAAAAATGGGGAGTTTTTGAAGATATTTTTTGTCCAAACCAAAAGACATTTGCGTTTTTAGAAGATGTTTTGGATGAGGTATTAGAGTTATTTCCAAGCGATTTTATTCATATAGGAGGTGATGAAGCTCCAAAAACACGATGGAAAAATTGTGCGCACTGCCAAGCTTTAATTAAAAGCGAAGGGTTAAAAGATGAGCACGAATTACAGAGCTATTTTATCACAAAGATGGAAAAGTATCTCAATTCAAAAGGCAGACAAATTATTGGTTGTGACGAAATTTTAGAAGGTGGTTTAGCACCAAATGCAACCGTAATGTCATGGAGAGGAACGAGTGGAGCAGTTGAAGCAGCAAAATCTGGGCATAATGTAGTAATGACACCTACATCGCATTGCTATTTTGACTATTATCAGTCCGATGGCGAAGACGAACCATTGGCTATTGGTGGCTTTTTACCTTTAGAAAAAGTGTATGGTTTTAATCCAATTCCTGACGAGTTAACCAAAGAAGAATCAAAATATGTACTAGGTGCGCAAGGCAATATCTGGACAGAATACATACAAACAGAAGATCATCTTGAGTATATGGCTTTTCCGAGAATGTTGGCCATGAGTGAAGTGGTTTGGTCCAACCCTGAAAACAAAAATTATAAAGATTTTGTAGCAAGATTAGAGCATTTTCATAAGCGTTTGGATGCTTTAGGTATGAATTATGCTAATCATTTATATGAAATTGAAGGAGACTTAGTTTCAGAAGATGGAAAAGCTTTTTTTGAGTTTAAAACTCTAACGGAAGGCAAAACCATTCGATATACTTTAGACGGAACGGAGCCAAATTTAGAATCAGAAATTTATGCGGCAAGAATCCCAATTACAAAAAGCACAAAACTAAATGCTGCTGTTTTTAATTCTGAAAAACAACTCGGTAAAACCTTTACCCAAGAAATTAATTTTCATAAAGCTGTTGGAGCAAAAATCACCATTGATAAAAAACCACATAAATCGTATTCAGGAAGTGGAGCTGAAGGTCTTATAAATGGTATTAGTGGAAGCGATTCAAGATATGGAGATAAAGAATGGTTAGGATTTTTGGGAGAGGATATTGAGATAACTATTGATTTGGGTGAGGAAAAGGAAATCAATACCATTGAAACAAGGTTTTATAATGGGAATGGGCAGTGGATTTATGCGCCAAAAGTAGTTGAGCTTGCATTTGATAATGATAATTTTAGCCATATTTCTGTTTTTAATTTTGATGATTTTCTCATGAACTTCAAATTTGAAACAGAAGGGAAAAAGGCTAGAATTATAAAATTAAAAGTTCCAAATTTCGGAACAATCCCAGAAGGAAAACAAGGTGCTGGTAATAAAGCTTGGACGTTTATTGATGAGATAATTGTGAATTAATAATATAAATAAAAACGTCATTCCGAGGACGAAGGACTTGGGAATCTCACCATATCGAGATAAGAATAAAAAAACAAACAGATTGCCACGACCAAAAGGTCTCGCAATGACAGTTAGAATTATGCTTTTAGAAATCTGCGCCAACTCATATCAATCTGCAAAAAATGCCTGCGATGCAGGCGCGCATCGCATAGAATTATGTCAAGAACTATCTGTTGGTGGCGTTACACCATCCTATGGCTTATTAAAACAAGTAATTGACAATTTAAGGATTTCTGTGTTTGTATTAATCAGACCAAGAGGAGGCAATTTTGTGTATTCAGAAGATGAATTTGAAATTATGAAACACGATATTCAACTCTGCAAAGAATTGGGTTGTCAAGGGATTGTTTCGGGAGTTTTAAATGCTGATAAAACTATAGATTTAAGACGAACAAAAGAACTAGTAGATTTATCAAGACCATTGAAATTCACATTCCATCGTGCGTTCGATGAAGTCGTAAATCCGAAAGAAGCTTTGGAACAATTAATTAATTTGGGAGTTGAACGTGTATTGACGTCTGGTCAAAAACAATCAGCTGAATTAGGCATAGATTTACTGAAAGAACTTCATGAATTATCAAAAGGAAGAATCATGATTTTAGCTGGAGGAGGCATTAACTCAGAAAATGCATCAAAATTTAAAGAAATTGGATTAAAGGAAATCCACGCATCAGCGTCATCACAACTAGAGGAAAAAGACTCATTATTCTCGGTGCCATTAACAGCTTCGGATCCTCAAAAAATTAAAGCCATTTTAAATGTAATAAATTAGACCTTTCAGGTTTTTAACACCAGAAAAGTCTCAAAAGGCCTTATATGAAACACCTATTTTTTTTCTTCACTTTATGTTTGATTTGTTTTAGCTGTCAACCAAAACATGATGTGCCTGTAATTATTGAATTAGATGAAAACTGGCAATTTAAAAATACACATCACTTAGAATGGAAACCTACAACAGTTCCTGGTAATGTACATTCCGATTTGTTAGAACTGGGCTTAATAGAAGATCCATTTATTGGCAATAATGAAGAAGACGTACAATGGGTTTCTGAAACCGATTGGGAATATAAAACTACATTTTCTTTAGTTGAAGAAACACTACAAAAGAAAAATATAGAACTCAATTTTGAAGGTTTAGACACCTATGCTTCGGTTTATTTGAATGACAGTTTAATTCTGAAAACAAATAATGCTTTTAGGGAATTTAAAGTTGATGTTAAACCTCTATTAAAAAAAGAAAACAACTTGCATATTATTTTTGATAGAACATCTAAATACGAACTAGATGAAATTATTAAGCTTAAATATAATTTACCAGAAGGTGAACGCATTTTTACAAGAAAAGCGCAATTTCAATATGGTTGGGATTGGGGACCGAAGTTAAATACTAGTGGGATTTGGCGGCCGATTAAGTTGGTGGCTTGGAATGATTATAAAATAAGAGAAATAGACATAAAACAAATTAAATTAAATGATTCTATCGCGGATATTTTACTTGATGTTAAAAAACTTTCGAATGTAGAACTAGATAAAAATTTAACTTATAAAATCTACATTAATGATAAGCTAATGAAGACTTCCAGTGAAGTTTTAAAAGGTTATACTTGGGCTACTCGTTTTCAATTAAAAAATCCGAAACGCTGGTGGCCACACAATTTGGGAGAACCTTATTTGTATGATATAAAGGTGGTTGTAAAAGAAGAAAATAAAATTCTAGACAGTATTTCAATTAAAAAAGGATTAAGAACTATAGAGTTAGTCACTGAAAAAGATAGTATTGGCGAGTCCTTTTATTTTAAAGTCAATGACGTGCCAGTTTACGCCAAAGGAGCGAATTACATTCCGCAAAACAGCTTTCAGAATAACGTCACAGATACCCATTATGAAAAACTCTTAAATGATGTGGTCGATGCCAATATGAATATGCTTAGAGTTTGGGGAGGAGGTATTTATGAAAATGATATTTTCTATGACTTATGTGATGAAAAAGGCATTTTGGTATGGCAAGATTTTATGTTTGCTTGTGCTATGTATCCTGGCGATACAAATTTTTTGGAGAATGTAAAACTAGAAGCTATCGACAATGTAAAACGTCTTAGGAATCACGCTTCAATTGCGTTGTGGTGCGGTAACAATGAAAATTCAGAAGGCTGGCATCGTTGGGGTTGGCAAGATGGTAGAAGTGAAGAAGAAAAAGAAGAAATTTGGAACAGCTATTTAAAAGTATTTGATTCTATTTTACCAAATACAGTTGAGCAATTAACTGACATAGATTATTGGGAAAGCTCTCCAAAATACGGCAGAGGAAATCCCAAATACAAAACCGAAGGAGATGCACATGATTGGTGGATTTGGCACGACGGCTATCAGTTTGAACATTTAGAAGAAAACGTACCACGTTTTATGAGTGAGTTCGGATTTCAATCCTTTCCGAGTTATGAAACGATTCGGTTTATTAATCAGAATGATAGTTTAGAAATAACTTCCGAAGGCTTTAAAAATCATCAAAAACATTCCAGAGGGTTTCAAATTATTGAAGATTATATGAAGCGTGATTTTCCTGTGCCAGAAAGTCCAGAGGACTATGTGTATATGAGTCAGGTTTTACAAGCTTATGGAATCACAAAAGGCATCGAAGCGCAACGACGAGCAAAGCCCTATAATATGGGAACTTTATATTGGCAACTCAATGATTGTTGGCCTGCTGTGTCTTGGAGCAGTATCGACTATTTTGGAAATTGGAAAGCCTTACATTATAAAGCGAAACGAAGTTTTGAGAACTTATTAATCTCTTCAAAAGTTGAAAATGGTATTTTGGAAACTTGGATTGTTAATGATGATTTGGTTTCACGCAAAGGAACTTTGATTTTGCAGTTGATAGATTTCGATGGAAACATAATTTGGGAAAATTCAAAAGCAATAAAAGTGGATTCTAATTCTAGTGGTATTAAGCATTCATTAGATTTAAACAGGATACAATTTAAAAAAAATGAAACTGTTTTGGTTTCAAAATTTAACAATGAAAAATCCTACTTCTTCTTTGTAAAACCAAAGGATTTAAAGTTGAGACAAGCAGAAATTCAGCAAAAAACATTAAAAACTGAAAATGGTTTTTCTATTGAATTATCAAGTAAAACCCTTCAAAAAGATGTGTTTTTGTTTGCAAAAGCAAAAGGACATTTTTCTGATAATTTCTTCGATTTATTGCCAAATGAACCAAAAACCATTGAATTTCTTACCCAAAACAAGGAATCAGTTAACTTTAATATTAAATGCATTAACAATTTTATAAGATAGTTTGAAGTTTCGTTCTCTAAATTTGTAAATAAAAATTATTTATGCTGCGTTGGATTGTATTAATTATCCTAATCTTTTTACTTGATTTCTATGCCTTTCAGGTGGTAAGAACCTTAACCAAAAGCTTTTGGGTTTATCTGATTTATTGGATGCTTTCTGTAGTGGTGATTGTGAATTTCACTTACTACTATTACAATTTTGTAAGAGGAGAAAGCTTTACACATGGTCATGGTTATGCAGTAGCATTTTTATTTACGCTGTTTCTTCCAAAACTATTTTTAGTATTATTTATGTTTGGTGAAGATTTGGTGCGATCCATTTCGTACTTAATTCAGAAATTAACTAAGGATTCGGCTCATTTTAATGGAAGAAGAGAGTTTGTTTCTAAACTTGCTTTAGGTATTGCTGCCATTCCGTTTGCATCGTTTTTGTATGGAATTACTAGAGGAAAATATAACTTCCAAGTTATAAATCATCAGTTGTTTTTTGAAGATTTACCTGAGGCTTTTGATGGTTATAAAATTACGCATATCAGTGATATTCACTCTGGAAGTTTGGAAAGTAAAGAAGCTATTGCAGAAGGTGTTGAGTTGGTAAATAAACAAGAAAGTGATCTTATTTTATTTACAGGTGATATTGTGAATAGCAAAGCAGAGGAGATGATTGGCTGGCTTTCAGTTTTTGATAAGTTTAAAGCTAAAGATGGTAAGTTTTCTGTGTTAGGAAATCATGATTATGGGTATTACGCTTATGGTGGAGATATTGAATTGAATAAGAGCAACCAGATGGAAATGGAAGCGGTTCATGAGCGAATAGGTTTTGATTTATTGTTGAATGAAAGCCGACGCATTGAAAAAAATGGTCAACATATTAACATCGTGGGTGTAGAAAATTGGGGAGCCTCTCGCCATTTTCCAAAGCGAGGAAGTTTAATTGACGCTACTAAAAATATTGGTACTGATGAATTTAATATTCTACTGAGTCATGATCCTTCGCACTTTGATTACAAAGAGATGGAACTCAACACTGATGATATTAATAACCACGACATAGTTATAGATGAAACTAATGTCATTAATTTTGAAAAAGAGATTCAATTAACCCTTGCAGGACATACACATGGTATGCAATTTGGTATTGAATTACCGTTTTTAGGTATAAAATGGAGTCCTGTAAAATACCGTTATCCAAAATGGGCAGGAATGTACAAAGAGAAAGGTAAATATTTAAACGTTAATAGAGGTTTTGGGTATCTTGCTTTCCCTGGCAGAGTAGGAATCTGGCCAGAAATTACAGTAATAGAGCTTAAAAAGGGTGCAAAAGCCACATAATTGTTTAGAAATGCTTATTTTTATATAACTAGTACTGAACCTACTAAAGGTTACTATAAAAATTTTATGTAGGTTTGTAAAACACGTTTGACTAAAACTATAATGTATGTCAAAATTTGGGGAATTAATAGATGTCGATATTCCGGTACTATTAGACTTCTATACAGAATGGAATGACCAATCTGTTGCTATGCATCCTGTACTAAGAGATGTAGCAGCTGCTCTTGGCAATAAAGCTAAAGTCATTAAAATAGATGTAGATAAAAATAAGGAGTTAGCCGAAGCACTTAGGGTTAAAGGCTTGCCGACGTTAATTATCTATAAAAATGGAGAGATGAAATGGCGCCATAGTGGTGAGCAAGATGCCAACACTTTAATTGAAATTATTCAAGAATACGTTTAGTTTACAAAGTTTTAAATGTATAACCCTTGGTCGAGTAGTATTCCAACACTTTAGGTAATGTGTATTTTAAATTTCGTGATGCCTTTATACTATCATGAAAAACAATAATACTGCCTTCTTTTGCTGCTGATGTTACATTTTTAAAACAAGTTTCCTCACTAACAGATTTATCCCAATCATAAGACAGTACATCCCATAATATAATTCGATAGCCTAATTCCAATAATTTTTTGCTTTGGTTGTTTTTAAATTTCCCGTATGGAGGACGAAATAGGTTGGTGAAATTTTGAGTTTGAGATTTTATGAGTTCATCAGTTTTAATAACATCTTCTACGTAGTGCTTGGTTTTGTGCTTCCAGCCTTTTAAATGATTGAAAGTGTGATTGCCAATAGTATGACCTTCGGAAATTATATTTTGAAATATATGAGGATGTTTTTCAATATTATTACCAATACAAAAGAAAGTAGCTTTGGCATTATATGTAGCTAAAGATTGAAGCACCCAATCCGTAACCTCTGGTGTTGGACCATCATCAAAAGTAAGATAGAGCTGTTTATTAGCGGTATCGATATTCCAGACAAAATTTGGAAATAATGTCTTCACAAATCCAGGAGTTTTGGCTGGAATAATTTGCATCTATATTTACTCTTCTGGTGTAATGGAATCTTTAATGCTATCGTTTAAAATAGCATTAATATCTAAGTCCTCTAGAGGTTCATCAGAGGTGTCTTCTGGTCCCATCAACTTATCTAACAAACTTAAATAACTGTTGAATTTTTTCGTTTCTTCTAACGCAAATTCTTTGTCATTATATATTACCAGAACATCTACAAGAGCTCTATAACGTTGCACGTCTGTAAAAATATCTTCAATGAGTCGTTCTTGGTCATCTATATCCATGCCACTGTAATACAAGAGGTTTTCTTGGTATTTTTTAGCTACATCTTTATATAGTGCACGACCCTTTTCAATATTTCCTATTTCATAATAAGCGCTAATGTAAGGCTCCAATAAGGAATAAAAACCAAACTTATCGACTGGCATTTTTTCCATAGCCAAATCAGCAATTTCTTCAGCCTTATCCAGTTTGTTTTCGTTAATGAGTGTTTCTATTAAACGTGCTAAATTACCTCTATAAGTAATACCATTTCTTCTGGTTTCAATATCATGGTAAATATCTTCACCACTTCCTCCCCAATTCCATTTCTTAACCATCTCGTACATTAAATCAGGATCTACGCGTCCCATGTCATAAGGATTAGCTCTATCGACTGGAGTTTTGATAGGGACTAATTTATAACACATACCATCTAGTTGTAAATAGTCTTTTAGCCATATATAGTCATCTGCTCCAAAAGCACCACCTGTAAAATAAATAGGTCGTTCCCAATTATTATTGGCCAAAATATCTAACATCAATAATCTGTTTTTGTAGATGTAGCTACCATCAATTGTGGTATATAGACTATCTTCAATTTTGTCAGCGTCTTTGGGTTGTACAATACCGTTTTTAAGTACCATATCCTTATTAACTGGTATACTAATATGTTTCGTCGGGAAATAATTAGAATTTAATAGATGCTTAGGATATTGTCTTGGGTCTTCATCTCGTCTTTCTACAATATATTTTAATTTTGTACTAGGTTCTTCACTAGAAACAAAATCCATAAATCGCTTAATATCTAAAGTATCATTGGCAATTTCCTTGCTAATTTCTCTGTAAACAATGACATCTCTATTTTCACCACGGTATTGGTTATGGGTTAATTGAGATGGAATAGGATCACTTTCGTAAGCCTTGCGTTTCATTTGGTCTATGTACCAATCTGTTTGAAATAAACTGGTGTTGACAACTCTAACATCTGTGCGGACTCCTTCAATTTCTTGAAGATACCATAGTGGAAAAGAGTCATTATCTCCAATTGTAAACAGTATGGCATTAGGAGCACAAGATTCTAGATATTTACGCGCCATGGCATTGGCAGTATATTTACCTGAACGATCATGGTCATCCCAATTGTTTGCAGCTAAAACTCCTGGTACAATAACTATACATGCTAAAGTTATTGCAGGTGCTAGTAATTTTGATTTAATATTAGACTTTAACAGGTCGTAAATTGCGTAAACTCCAAATCCAATCCAAATGGCAAACACATAAAATGAACCAACAACAGAGTAGTCGCGTTCACGAGGCTCAAAAGGTCTTACATTGGTATAAAACTGAATAGCAATACCAGTGAGTAAAAAGAATACTAATAGTACCCAAAAACGTTTGGCATCTGAATATAACAAAAAGAAGAAGCCTACCAAACCAAGTAAAAGCGGTAAAAAGTAATAAGTGTTTCTAGCTTTATTTTCAAGAACTTCGGTTGGTAAATTATCCTGAGATACACCAAGATGTATTTCATCAATAAATTTAATACCAGAAATCCAATTGCCATTAAAATCATCATATTTGCCCTGTATATCATTTTGTCTTCCTGTGAAATTCCACATAAAATAACGCCAATACATATATCCAAACTGGTATTGAAACATATAAACGAGGTTGTCTATAAATGATGGTTTTTCAACGATGAGATATTGCTGTCCATAACTTCTTAAGAATTGATCGTAATCCTCGTAATCAATTTCATGATTTTTTATTCGCATTCTAAAATCGTTTATCACGCTTTCAAAACGCTTTTTTTCTTGTACAGAATACATACCAGCTTCTTCCTCAGAAAGCCCATAGCTTAGAGCTTCGTTATAAGCACGTGTTTGTAAACTAGGATCTAATTTAAACTCTATTAACCCAGTAAACATCATGTAGTTTTCGGCATGTTCGCTACTCCACATTCGTGGTAAAACAGAAGCGTGCTTATGGTTGTAATTTTGCTTGCTTTTTTCCCAATCATTAATTACAACATATTTTCCGAGTTTTTCATCACGTTCATAGTTCTTTTTACCATCTACAAAAGGCTCATTTTCATCTGCACCAGAATAAATTTCAGTAAACTGAGGGCCATAAAACAAATGGGTTTCAGGATATTGCTCTAAGTTGTAATATGCTAAAAGTTCCCTAGCATCAGAAGGATCATTTTCGTTAATAATAACATTGGCATTCGCTCTGATTGGTAGCATCATCCAAGATGAGAATCCAATAAAAATAAACATAAGGCATAATACCAAAGTATTGGCATGCATCATGCCTTTTTTTCTGGTGTAATTCAACCCAAAATAAAATAAAGCAATAACCATTAATCCAGTAATAATAGTACCTGAATTAAAAGGTAGTCCAATTGAATTAACAAAGAAAACCTCTAAGTATCCAAAAAGTTTTAGTGTAGAAGGTAGAAGTAACTTAAATATAAATAATAAAATTGCTGCAGAAGCCACATTAGCAATGATAAAATTCTTAACTGTTATGGTTTTGTAATTTTTAAAATAATAAATAAGACCAATGGCAGGAATTGTCAATAAGCCCATAAAATGAACACCAAACGATAACCCAATAACAAAAGCTATTAAAACTAGCCAACGATTGCCTCTAGGTTTATCCATATCTTGTTCCCATCGCAAGGCGAGATAAAACATAATTGCCATAATTAGAGTTGCCATGGCATATACTTCAGTTTCTACGGCATTAAACCAAAATGAATCTGTAAATGTAAAAGCCAAACTACCAACCAAGGCACTGCCCAAAATAGCGATGCCTTTGCTAGGACTAGAAGATTCCTTATCGTATTTAACGAGCTTAACTAATAACATACTAATCGTCCAGAACATAAATAGAATAGTAAAAGCACTTGCTACACCACTCATCATGTTCATAATCATTCCAATTTGCGAAGGCTCTAATGCAAACATTGAGAAAAAAGCTCCCATCATCTGAAATAAAGGCGCTCCTGGCGGATGTCCAACTTGTAACTTAGACGAGGTTAAAATATATTCACCTGCATCCCAAAAACTTACTGTAGGTTCTATAGTTAGTGCATATACTGTAAATGCTACAGCAAATACAAACCATGCTAATATGTTGTTCCACTTTTTAAAGTTAAAATCTGTCATGAAAAACCTTGCTTATTAATGCAGGCGAATTTACTAATTATTATAGTAATGCCTACATTTTTAAGTTAACGTTAAGTATTTTCGATTATTTTTCATCATTTTTTTTTGCCTAAGAAAAACTTTGTTTTAAATTTGCACCCTCATTTTGAGAGATTGGCCTATGGTGTAACTGGCAACACGTCTGGTTTTGGTCCAGAAGAGTCTAGGTTCGAGCCCTAGTAGGCCAACTTAAGTTTAAACCCTTATTCTGTTTTGAATGAGGGTTTTTTGTTTTGTGAAATATGTCTAAAGGGCTAGAAGATTATGCTGAGCTTGTCGAAGTGAGCCTAGTAGACCAACAAATAAAAATCCTAATCAATTATGATTAGGATTTTTTGTGAAAGGGAATTTTTTCAGAGAATTATATTTTAAAAGTTATTACAGGTCGTTTGGCATGGTTAACTAAATCTTCACTAATGCTACTATTAAAGAAATGAGCAATACCTTGTCTTCCATGTGTGCTAATACCAATAAGATCTGCATCTATTTCTTGAGAAAAATTTAAAATTCCTTCTTCTACACTTGTGTCGTTATGTACATTAATAGTGTAGTTTTCAAAAGTTTGACCAGAAATAAAATCGTTAATTCTCGTTCTAGAATCATAAGTGGTAATAAAATTATTGGCTGTATTCACCATCAACAAGTGTATTTTAGCATCAAACAATTTTGCAAATTTCACAGCTTGTTCATAGGTTTTTTTATTATCGTTTTTAAAATCTGAAGCAAATACAAAATCTCTGATTGTAAAACTGGCATGATGATTTTTAATCACCAAAACAGGTACGTCAGAGGAGCGTACAACCTTTTCGGCATTAGACCCAATAAACATTTCTTTAAGTCCAGACGCGCCATGAGAACCCATTACAATCAAATCTATATCAAACTCCTTACAAGCTTCTTTTATTTCGTTAAAAGTAATATCTGCTTTAACAGTTTCATGAACCGTTATGCCTTCTAAAAAATCACTTTCCATGAGATCTTCAAACTTTTTATGTGCTAGTTTCATAAAAAACAAAGCTTCAGGGATATCACTTTTTACAGCTCCAGGATCTATGTGCTGCATAGGAATTTCCATCATATGTAACAAATAAATCTCTGCATTATACTTTCTGGCCAGCATAGCTGCTACTTGCAATGCGTTATCTGCTTGCTCTGAAAAATCCGTAGGGACTAGTATTTTGTTCATTATAATTTTTGATTTGTGTTAGTACCATACAATTTAAGAAAATAATTCCATATTACGAAGCTTTGAAAAATCAATATAAATATTGTATATTTGCATCGTTATTAAAGAAATGGATATACGAGAGGACGAAAAGTCCTCTCTTTTTATATTATTAAATGTTCAAGAAAATAGTAGAAGACTTATTGCAAAATGCACTAAACGAAAGACAAGATCTATTTTTAATAGATTTCAAGATGTCTAACGATAATGCAATTAAAGTTGTAATAGATGGTGATAATGGTGTGTTGGTAGAAGATTGTATGTTTATCAGCAGAGCCATAGAACATAACATTGATAGAGATGAGAACGACTTTTCTTTAGAAGTTTTATCATCTGGTGCTACGACACCTTTGGTTTTGCCAAGACAGTATAAAAAGCATGTAGGCAGAAATTTAGAAATAAAAACTGAAGATGGTAAAAATCTTGAAGGAGAGCTCACTGATACTAATGAAGAAGGAATTGTCATTAAATGGAAATCTAGAGAGCCTAAACCCGTAGGAAAAGGAAAAGTAACAGTAACTAAAGAAGCTAATGTTGCTTTTAATAATATTAAAGAAGCAAAAGTTAAAATAAAATTTTAATTCACATCAATTATGGAAAATGTAGCGTTAATTGAATCATTTTCAGAATTTAAGGACGACAAGTTAATAGACAGAGTTACGCTGATGGCGATTCTCGAGGATGTATTGCGTAATGCATTGAAGAAAAAATATGGTGATGATGATAATTTTGATATAATTATAAATCCTGATAAAGGAGATTTAGAAATATGGAGAAATCGTATTGTTGTTGCAGATGGTGAAGTTGAAGAGCCTAACCAAGAAATAGCATTATCCGAAGCGCAAAAAATTGAACCAGATTTTGAAGTTGGTGAAGATGTTGCTGAAGAAGTAAAGTTAATTGACCTTGGAAGACGATCAATCTTAGCATTAAGACAAAACTTAATTTCTAAGATTCACGAGCACGATAATACAAACATCTATAAGCAATTTAAAGAATTAGAAGGCGAAATTTATACTGCTGAAGTACATCATATTCGTCACAGAGCAATTATTCTTTTAGATGACGAAGGTAATGAGATTATACTTCCAAAGGATAGACAAATCCCTTCTGACTTCTTTAGAAAAGGTGAAAATGTAAGAGGAATCATTGAAAGTGTAGAACTAAAAGGAAGCAAGCCGGCAATTATAATGTCTAGAACGTCACCACTGTTCTTAGAAAAATTATTTGAGCAGGAAATACCAGAAGTTTTTGACGGTTTAATCACTGTTAAAAAAGTAGTGCGTATTCCTGGTGAAAAAGCAAAAGTGGCAGTAGATTCTTATGATGATAGAATTGACCCAGTAGGAGCTTGTGTTGGTATGAAAGGTTCTAGAATTCATGGTATTGTACGTGAACTAGGAAACGAAAACATTGATGTTATCAACTATACCAATAACATTCAACTTTTTGTAACCAGAGCTTTGAGTCCAGCACGTGTAACATCATTAAAGCTTGACGAAGAAAACATGAGAGCAGAAGTGTTGTTAAAACCAGAAGAAGTATCAAAAGCTATTGGTAGAGGTGGTCACAACATTCGTTTGGCAGGTCAGCTAACAGGTTATGAAATAGATGTATTTAGAGAAGGAGCAGAAGAAGATGTAGAATTAAAAGAATTCTCTGATGAAATTGATGGATGGATTATCGACGAGTTTAGCAAAGCAGGCTTAGACACGGCAAAAAGTATTCTAGAGCAAGACGTTGACGATTTAGTGAAACGTACGGATTTAGAAGAAGAAACAATATTGGAAGTTATTAGAATTCTGAAAGAGGAATTTGAAGACTAATAGCAGTTTAACTTTAAAATTTTAGAAGTTAGATTGATATAAAACAGATTTAAGTATATTACAGCAATTTATGGCTCAAATTAGAATTAATAAAGTATTAAGGGAATTAAACATCTCATTAGATCGTGCTGTGGACTATTTAGAGTCCAAAGGTATCGAGATTGAGAAAAGCCCTAATACCAAAATTTCGCAAGAGGTTTATGATACGCTATCTGATGAATTTCAGACAGATGCAACAAAGCGTGAAAAAGCCCAAGAAGTTAGTGAAGCAAAACTCAAGGAGAAAGAGGAACTTCGTGAAAAACGCGAACGCGAAATTGAAGAAAAAGAAAAGAAAGTAGCCACAAAAGAAACTGTAGTTAAAGCTAAGGCAGATCTAAGTGGTCCTAAGCAAATAGGTAAAATAGATTTAGACAAGCCAAAAGCTAAAGTTGAGAAGAAAGAAGAAGAAAAGCCTAAGGAAAAACCAGTAGCTAAAGCCGAAAAACCAAAAGAAAAGGAAGAAAAGCCTAAAGAAGTTGTTGATAAAACTGAAAGTCCTAAAAAGCAGGAAAAAGTTAAGAAAGAAGAAAAGGTTGAGAAAATAGAGAAGGTAGAGAAGGTAGAAGCTAAGAAAGAGAAAACTTCAGGCGTTGTTGAAGAAAGAAAAGACGAAAAATTAAAAACACAATACCAAAAGCTTTCTGGCCCAACGACTACAGGAAAGAAAATTGATCTTTCGCAATTTAACAAGCCAAAAAAGAAAAAAGAAGAAAAGCCAGCATCATCTGGAGATACAAATAAACGTAAAAGGCGCCGAATCAGTAAAGGTGGAAATGATGGAGGTGATAAGCCTAACTTTGACAACCGAAGAGGCGGACAAAAAGGAAGAGGTAATTCCAGACCAAAAGTGGTTAAGGAGGAGCCTAGCGAAGAGGATGTTCAAAAGCAAATCCGTGAAACTTTAGAGAAACTTCAAGGAAAGTCTAATAAAGGAAAAGGAGCAAAATACCGTAGAGAAAAAAGAGATCAACATCGTCAGCAGACAGAAATAGATCAAGAAATTGCAGCAGCAGAAAGTAAAACACTAAAAGTTACGGAATTTGTAACCGTTAGTGAAGTTGCTACAATGATGAATGTTGGTGTAACTGAGGTTATTTCAGCATGTATGTCTTTAGGAATGATGGTAACGATGAATCAGCGATTAGATGCTGAAACACTTACTATTGTAGCAGAAGAGTTTGGTTACGATGTAGAATTTGTAACTGCAGATATCGAAGAATCAATCGATGTCGCTGAAGATGATCCTAAAGATTTAAAACCTCGTGCTCCAATCGTTACGGTTATGGGTCACGTAGATCATGGTAAAACATCGTTATTAGATTATATCCGTGAAGAAAACGTAATTGCAGGTGAGTCTGGTGGAATTACCCAGCACATTGGTGCTTATGGTGTTCAGT
The DNA here is from genome assembly GCF_042434315.1 of Winogradskyella pulchriflava. Lineage (NCBI taxonomy): Bacteria > Pseudomonadati > Bacteroidota > Flavobacteriia > Flavobacteriales > Flavobacteriaceae > Winogradskyella > Winogradskyella pulchriflava. The sequence goes on from NZ_JBHLTQ010000001.1 coordinate 1,036,109, forward strand.
TAGAAGGTGGTCAAAAAATTGCATTCTTAGATACACCAGGTCACGAGGCCTTTACTGCAATGCGTGCTCGAGGTGCTCAAGTTACAGATATTGCAATTATTGTTGTAGCTGCAGATGATTCAATCATGCCACAAACAAAAGAAGCTATTTCGCATGCGCAAGCAGCTGGAGTACCTATTGTTTTTGCAATTAATAAAATTGATAAGCCAGATGCTAATCCGGATAAAGTAAAAGAAGGTTTAGCAAACATGAATCTTTTAGTAGAAGATTGGGGAGGAAAAATTCAATCGCACGACATTTCTGCAAAAGTAGGAACTGGTGTTAAAGAATTACTTGAAAAAGTATTGCTAGAAGCTGAACTATTAGAGTTAAAAGCAAATCCTAATAAACCGGCTCAAGGTACAGTTGTAGAAGCTTATTTAGATAAAGGTAGAGGTTATGTTTCTACTATTTTAGTTCAGGCTGGTACCTTAAAAGTAGGAGACTATGTTTTAGCAGGAAAAAATAGTGGTAAAGTAAAAGCAATGCACGATGAACGTGGAAACGATGTTTCTGAAGCTGGTCCATCAACACCAGTATCTATCTTAGGATTAGATGGTGCGCCACAAGCAGGTGATAAGTTCAATGTTTTTGAAGATGAGCGTGAAGCAAAGCAAATTGCAGCTAAGCGTACACAATTACAACGTGAGCAATCGGTTAGAACACAACGACATATTACACTTGATGAAATCGGAAGACGTATTGCACTTGGTGATTTCCAAGAATTAAATATTATCCTTAAAGGTGATGTGGATGGTTCTGTTGAAGCACTTACGGATTCTTTCCAAAAACTTTCAACTGAAGAAATTCAGGTAAACATCATACACAAAGGTGTAGGTGCCATTACAGAAAGTGATGTGTTATTGGCAACAGCATCAGATGCTATTATTGTTGGATTTAATGTGCGTCCAGTAGGAAATGCTAGGTCAATTGCAGATAAGGAAGAAATAGATATCAGAACATATTCAATTATCTATGCTGCTATCAATGACCTTAAAGATGCGATGGAAGGTATGTTATCTCCTGAGGTTAAGGAAGAAGTTACAGGTACTGCTGAGATTAGAGAAATATTTAAAGTTTCTAAAATCGGAAGTATTGCCGGTTGTATGGTTACTAACGGTAAAATCTATAGAAACTCTGGTATTAGATTAATTAGAGATGGTGTTGTAGTACATACAGGTGAACTTGCTTCATTAAAGCGATTCAAAGATGATGTTAAGGAAGTATCTAAAGGCTACGATTGTGGTATGCAGATTAAAAACTATAACGACATTGTAGAAGGAGATGTTATAGAAGCATTCCAAGAAGTTGAAGTAAAAAAGAAATTGAAGTAAATCAATATTCTTTAGACATAAAAAAAAGCGACCTAATTTTTAGGTCGCTTTTTTATTTAATTATTTTTTATCCAGCTTCGGCTGAAGTATAATAGCATCAATATATTTCTTTTTAATTTTTACTAATGCTCTGTCAGCTTCTAGTCTTGTGGCAAATTTGCCAACCCATACTTTATAATTAGGAGTGTTCCAATGCGTATCAACAGGCCACTCTGTGCCAAAAGCGTTTAGGAAATTAGCTTTCTCGCGTTCAGCCTTATCAGGATCTAGAGTATTATATACTTGTATGGTGTAAATTTTTACAGTCTTAACGTCTTTTTTGTATTCAAGAAGTTTATCAATGTCTCTATCTTGCTCAATATTTACTTTTCCTTCTTGTGCATTTAAAGAAAATGTAAATGCCATTAGCAAAATTGAAATACAGAAATACTTGGTTTTTAATATCATAATAATCAATTTAAATGCAAAGGTATAGTATTCAACGCAAATGGTTGAAAAAACTTATTTAGAATAGTTATAAATTAAGTATTAACACTTCACTAACATTTCTAAAATCGACATAATATCTTACTTTTGCGAGAGTTTTTTATAAACCTCTTTGTTCGCATTTGAATGAAAAAATCGTACCAAAGTTTAGAAGATAATTTAACCAATAATATGAAACAGGTGATCTACCGTAATTTAACCTCAAAGATTCTTTCTTTAGGTTTTGTTTTATTACTCACGTTTTCAACCTCACTTACTGCTCAAGATGGTGACCCAGCAAATGGAAAATCGCTTTTTAATGCCAATTGTGCAGCTTGTCATAAATTAGATAAACCAATGACTGGTCCTGCATTGCGAAATGTAGAGGCTAGATTAGCTGAAGAGCAGGGTTTAGATAGAGCTTGGCTTAATGCTTGGATTCGTAACAGTGCAGCAGTAATTAAGTCTGGTGATGCTTATGCAAATAAGATATTTGCTGAGTGGAACAATACAGCAATGACTGCTTTTCCTCAATTAGATGACCAGCAAATATCCGATATATTGGCTTATACAGCTGCTCCAGCTCCTGTAATTGTTGATGAAGGTGGGAAAAAAGATGGTGATCCTGTCGAGCCTGGAGTTTCAAACAACTTAATACTTGGTGCGCTTGCATTATTATTTGGTTTATTGGCAATGTCATTGGTATTGGTAAAGCGTACATTAAATCGTTTTGCTGAAGCTAAAGGTCTTGAGGTTGCAACCAAAGAAAAAGGATTGCCGCTTTGGAAAGCATTTGTGCAGAATCAATTTTTAGTTTTAGTAACTGCCATCTTCTTTTTGTTGGCAAGTGGTTACTTTGTTTACGGTTACTTTATGCAAGTTGGTGTAGATCAAGGTTATGAGCCAGTGCAGCCAATTCATTATTCACATAGAATTCATGCTGGTGATAATGCTATTGATTGTAAATACTGTCACTCATCTGCTAGAGTAAGTAAGACTTCGGGTATTCCTTCTTTAAATGTATGTATGAATTGTCATAAATCAATTTCAGAAGTTGCGCCAGAAACTTTAGCGGAAGGAAAAGATTATGGTGTGGATTATAATGCTGAAATCCAAAAATTATACGATGCTGTAGGTTGGGACGGAACTGGTTACACAGGGGAATCTAAACCAGTAAAATGGATAAGAATTCACAATTTACCAGATTTTGCTTATTTCAATCACTCGCAACACGTTTCTGTTGCTGGTATTGAGTGTCAGACCTGTCATGGTCCTGTAGAGGAAATGGAAATAATGTACCAACACACACCATTAACAATGGGTTGGTGTATCAATTGTCATAGAGAAACAAACGTGAAAGTTCAGGATAACGAATACTATACTAAGATACACGAACAGTTGTCTAAAAAGTATGGTGTAGATCAGTTAACTGCGGCGCAGATGGGTGGATTGGAATGTGGTAAGTGCCATTATTAATTTTAACAAGAAGTAATTCAGAATTATATGTCATCAAACAAGAAATACTGGAAAAGTGTTGAAGAGCTAAACGAAAACAGCTCTATTGTTGAGACGCTACAACAGAATGAATTTGTGGAAGCAATTCCAACAGATGAGTTTTTAGGTGATAAAGAAGCGTTAGAGTCTTCATCAACATCGCGTCGTGATTTCTTAAAGTACGTTGGATTTAGTACAGCTGCTGCTTCATTAGCAGCTTGTGAAGGTCCGGTAATTAAGTCAATTCCTTACGTAGTGCAACCAACGGAAATTGTTCCTGGTGTAGCAAATTACTATGCAACAACTATTGCAAACGGATTTGATTTTGCTAGTGTTTTAGTAAAAACAAGAGAAGGACGACCAATAAAAATAGAAAATAATACAGATGCTGCAACTAATGGTATTGCAAATGCCAGAGTTCATGCTTCAGTTTTAGGAATGTACGATAACCTAAGGGTTAAGGCACCTATGAAAGGTGGTGCTAAGATTTCTTGGGATACTTTCATGTCTGAAACAACTTCAAAATTAAATGGATTAAGTGATGATAAGCAAATTGTGCTGCTAACAACATCGTTGCCAAGTCCATCAACAAATCAATTAATAGCAGATTTTGCTTCAAAATACGGTAATGTAAGACATGTTGCTTACGATGCTGTTTCAGAATCAGCAACTTTAGATGCTTACCAAGCTAAGTATGGAACAAGAGGAATGGCTAATTACGATTTCTCTAAAGCAATGACTATTGTTTCTATCGGTGCAGATTTCTTAGGAGATTGGCAAGGAGGAGGTTTTGAGTCGGCTTACGCTAAAAAACGTGTGCCAGATCACGGTAAGATGTCAAGGCATATTCAGTTTGAGTCTAATATGTCGCTTTCTGGAGCTAATGCAGATAAGCGTGTGCCATTAACACCAAGTGAGCAAAAATTAGCCTTAGCAAAATTATATAGTTATGTAACTGGTGTTGCAATTCCTGGGACATTATCAGAAAATTTAGATGCAGCTGTAAAAGCAGCCGCAAAAGAACTAAGCTTGGCTGGTAGTAATGGAGTTGTTGTAACTGGTATTCAAGATGTTAATGCGCAGACTACAGTATTAGAGATTAACGAGCATTTAAGAAGTAAAGCTTTTGATCCTAAAACAACTATAAAAACTAGACAAGGAAGTAATAAGGCGGTAACGCAATTGGTTGCTGACATGAAAGCAGGTAAGGTTGGAGCTATTATTATGAATGGTGTTAATCCAATATATTCGTTACCAAATGCTTCAGATTTTAAAGTAGGTTTAGAAAAAGTTGATTTATCTGTTGCATTCTCAATGAAACAAGATGAAACTTCTACGGAATGCCAATATATCGCAGCTGCACCACACGACTTAGAGTCTTGGGGAGATTTTGAAATTAAGTCTGGTCATTTTTCAATGATGCAGCCTACTATTCGTCCTTTATTTGATACTAAGCAATTTCAAGAAGTACTGATGAGCTGGACAGGCAAATCAGGTTCTTACAGAGATTTTATAAAGTCATATTGGACTAGTAATATATTAGGAGGAGCTTCTTTTAATAAAGCTGTTCAAGATGGTGTTTTTGTTATTGGTAAATCTAACGGTAATGGAGGTGCTACTACAATAGAGACTTCTACAACAGAACTAAAAGATAAAAAAGATAGAACATTTGTTGGTGGAATCATTCATGATGTAGCCGTAGGTGTTGGTATCAAAGATGAGGATAAAGATGAGTACGTTACAACGACAACTTCATCTACTGTAAATGGTGATAGTGCTGATGTAGCTGGTGTTTTAACTGGTGGTACAGCTGCTAGAGCTTTAGCAAGTTCAGCTAAATCAGAAGGTATGGAGCTTACGCTTTATACTAAGACAGGTATGGGTGATGGTCAGCAAGCTAATAATCCTTGGTTGCAAGAATTTCCAGATCCTATTACTAGAACCACTTGGGATAACTACTTAACAATTTCTCAGGCAGATGCTGATAAATTTGAGTTAAAAAACTGGAATGTTGCTAATGGCGGATTAAATGGTAGCTACGCTAATGTTACTGTTAATGGTGTAACTATTGAAAATGTACCAGTAATTATACAACCAGGTCAGGCAAAAGGTTCTGTTGGTCTAGCATTTGGATATGGAAGAACATCTAATGCACTTAAAGAAGAAATGAAAACTGGTGTTAATGCTTATCCATTATACCAGAACTTCAATGCTGTACAGAATGTATCTATTACCAAAGCTTCAGGTGAACATGAGTTTGCTTGTGTGCAGTTGCACAACACTTTAATGGGACGTGGAGACATCATTAAAGAAACAAGTTTAGAAATTTTTAATACATATAAACCAGACGATCATAAACACGGTTGGAACAAGGTGCCACAAGTATCTTTAAACCACGTAGAGACTCCTGTAACTTCACCAGATGTTGACTTATGGGATGAATTTGATCGTTCAGTTGGTCATCACTTTAATTTATCAATCGACTTAAATGCCTGTACAGGTTGTGGAGCATGTGTTATTGCATGTCATGCAGAAAATAATGTACCAGTTGTTGGTAAATCAGAAATGAGACGTAGTAGAGATATGCACTGGTTGCGTATTGATCGCTATTATTCTTCTGAAGACTCATTTGAAAGTGATAACAAAAAGAAAGAAAATATTTCTGGTTTAGGTAGCTCATTGAGCGAATTTGGCGAAATGGAAAGTCCTGCGGATAATCCACAAGTTGCTTTCCAACCAGTAATGTGTCAGCACTGTAACCATGCACCTTGTGAAACGGTTTGTCCTGTTGCAGCAACAGCTCATGGTCGTCAAGGTCAAAACCACATGGCTTACAACCGTTGTGTAGGTACGAGATACTGTGCTAACAACTGTCCTTATAAAGTACGTCGATTTAATTGGTTCTTGTACAACAAGAATGATGAGTTTGATTATTATATGAATGACGATTTAGGACGTATGGTATTAAATCCAGATGTTACTGTTCGTTCTCGTGGAGTTATGGAGAAATGTTCTATGTGTATTCAAAAAACACAAAAAACAATCCTTGATGCTAAGCGTGATGGACGTGAAGTTAAAGATGGAGAATTCCAGACAGCATGTTCTGCAGCATGTGGAAATGGTGCAATGGTATTTGGAGATGTTAATGACAAAGACAGTAAGATTGCAGAATTAAAAGAAGATGATCGTATGTATCACTTATTAGAGCACGTTGGTACAAAGCCAAATGTAATCTATCAGACAAAAGTGAGAAATACACCAAAAGCATAATAAATTAAAGAAACAAGTATATAATTATGGCGTCTCATTACGAAGCACCTATTAGAAGACCTTTAGTAACTGGCGAAAAGTCATATCATGACGTTACAGTAGATGTAGCAAGACCAGTAGAAGGCAAAGCAAACAAAGCTTGGTGGATTGTTTTCAGCATTGCTTTGGTAGCATTCCTTTGGGGAATAGGTTGTATTATTTATACCATTTCAACTGGTATTGGAGTTTGGGGTCTTAATAAGACTGTAAACTGGGCTTGGGATATTACTAACTTCGTTTGGTGGGTTGGTATTGGTCACGCAGGAACACTGATTTCTGCAGTACTTTTACTATTCCGTCAAAAATGGAGAATGGCAATTAACCGTTCTGCTGAAGCAATGACAATTTTCTCGGTTGTTCAGGCAGGTTTATTCCCAATTATTCACATGGGTCGTCCATGGTTGGCTTATTGGGTATTGCCTATTCCAAACCAATTTGGTTCATTATGGGTGAACTTTAACTCGCCATTACTTTGGGATGTATTTGCAATTTCTACGTATTTATCGGTATCATTAGTATTCTGGTGGACAGGTTTATTGCCGGATTTTGCAATGATTAGAGATAGAGCTGTTAGACCATTTCAAAAGAAGATTTATTCTCTTATTAGTTTTGGTTGGTCTGGTAGAGCAAAAGATTGGCAACGTTTTGAAGAAGTATCATTGGTACTTGCTGGTTTAGCAACACCTCTTGTACTTTCTGTACATACTATTGTATCGTTTGACTTCGCAACATCGGTAATTCCAGGTTGGCATACCACAATTTTCCCGCCTTACTTCGTTGCAGGTGCAATTTTCTCTGGTTTTGCAATGGTAAACACGCTTCTTATTATTATGAGAAAAGTGTGTAACCTAGAAGATTATATTACCGTACAGCACATCGAATTAATGAACATAGTCATTATGATTACAGGTTCTATTGTTGGTGTGGCATACATCACAGAGTTGTTTATTGCTTGGTATTCTGGTGTAGAATACGAACAATATGCATTCTTAAACAGAGCAACAGGACCTTACTGGTGGGCATATTGGGCAATGATGACTTGTAACGTATTCTCTCCACAGTTTATGTGGTTTAAGAAACTTAGAACAAGTATTATGTTCTCATTCTTTATTTCAATTGTGGTAAACATTGGTATGTGGTTTGAGCGTTTTGTAATTATCGTAACATCATTACATAGAGATTACTTACCATCTTCATGGACAATGTTCTCTCCAACTTTTGTAGATATAGGAATTTTCATCGGAACAATTGGATTCTTCTTCGTGTTATTCTTATTGTACTCACGTACATTCCCTGTAATTGCACAAGCAGAGGTTAAGACAATTTTAAAATCGTCTGGTGAGCGTTACAAAAAAATCAGAGAAAGAGGAGATAGCTTAGTTGGTACTGGAGCAGATGCTAGAACATCTAATAGTATAGCAGTTGGTACAACAGCACCTAAAGTGATAGATTCAGGAGATAACTCTGAAAAAGTAAGTCATCTTTTAAGTACTATTGGTTCTTTTGATGCATCTACACAAACAGCTGATGACTTAAAGAAAATTAGTGGTGTAGGACCAAAAATGGAAGAAGTATTAAATAGCATAGGTATTTATACTTTCTTACAAGTAAGTAAGATGACAAAAACAGAATATGACTTGTTAGATTCAATTACAGGTTCTTTCCCTGGAAGAGCTGAAAGAGATGATTGGGCAGGACAAGCAAAAACATTATTAAACAATTAATATAGTCTATGGAAGCTTCAAAAGTAATTCATGCTATTTATACAGATGATGATGTATTAATGTCAGCCGTTAAAAAGGTTAAGGCAGAGAAACATCACATTGAAGAAATATATACGCCTTTTCCTGTTCATGGACTAGACAAGGCAATGGGCTTAGCACCTACGCGTATTGCAATAACATCATTTATGTATGGTTGTGTTGGCCTTACGGTTGCTATTGTTATGATGAATTTTATAATGATTAAAGATTGGCCACAAGATATAGGTGGTAAACCAAGTTTTAGTTATTTAGAAAATATGCCGGCTTTTGTACCTATTATGTTTGAGCTCACCGTATTTTTTGCTGCTCACTTAATGGTAATTACATTTTATTTAAGAAGTAGAATGTGGCCTTTTAAGAAAGCTGAAAACCCAGACCCAAGAACAACAGATGACCATTTTTTAATGGAAATAGCAGTACATGGTAATGAACGTGAATTGACTTCATTATTACAAGAGACTGGAGCTGTTGAAATAAATATTGTAGATAAAGATGAAGATGCACATTAATATGAAGACATCCTTAAAATATATCGTAGTATTAGTAATGTTGGTAAGTTTTGTGTCTTGTAAAAAGAACTCAAGACCTAATTATCAATATATGCCTAACATGTATGAATCAGTTGGGTATGAGACTTATCAAGAATCTGATGCATTTGCAAATGGAGTAGAAGCGCAATTGCCAGCAGAAGGTACAATCCCTAGAGGAGATTTTATGCCATACGAGATTGATAATACCAATGAAGGTTATGAGTTTGCCAAGGCTAATTTACAAAGCCCATTAGATTCTACACAAGTAGATCATGCAGTTGGTGGACCATTATATACCATTTATTGTGGTATTTGCCATGGTGTAAAAGGTGACGGTCAAGGGAAATTAGTACAGCGCGAAAAAATACTTGGTGTACCTAGCTATGACGATGCTGGTAGAGCAATTACAGCAGGTAGTATTTATCATGTTATTTATTATGGTAGAAATACTATGGGTTCTTATGCTAACCAATTAAATGAAAATGAGCGTTGGCAAGTTGTTGCTTATGTTGAAAAGCTAAAAGCAGATTTAGAAAAATAAGATTTAGATAAAGATTATATAATGGAATATAAAATTTCAAATCGATTAAGAATGGGCGCAATAATCATGATAGTTTTAGGACTATTAGGTGTTGTGTATGGCTTCATGGATGCTAAAAGTGTTACTGCAGATAATATTTCTGAAATTATAGCAGCAGAACATCATGGACATGGTGATGCCCATGCTACTGAAGCTCATGGTGATGAGCATGCAGAAGAAGCCCACGGTGAATCTCATGGTGAATCTGCATCACATGTTGAAGAAAGTCATGGTAATGATGCTCATGGCGGAATGACAGAACATGAAGAGCACGCGTTACACCAAATACATAACAGACCTTATTCGGCACTTTATGTTGCAGCGTTCTTTTTCTTTATGATAGCCTTAGGTGTGTTGGCATTTTATGCTATTCAATATGCTGCACAAGCAGGTTGGTCACCAGTACTGTTTAGAGTTATGGAAGGTATTACATCTTATGTATTACCTGGAGGTTTAATTGTTTTGGCAATAGCATTTTTTGCTAAAGATCATATATTCATTTGGATGAATGAAGAGGTTGTAGCCAATGATAAATTAATACAAGGTAAATCTGGTTGGTTAAACTTTGGTTGGTTCTTTGTAAGAGGTTTAATTTTCTTAGGTGGTTGGTCATTATACAGACACTTCTCTAGAAAATTCTCTATTGCTCAAGATAATGCAGACGATAACAGAAACTTTAAAAAGAACTTTAGAATTTCAGCAGCATTCTTAGTATTCTATATTTACACAGAATCAATGATGTCTTGGGATTGGATAATGAGTGTTGACCCACACTGGTTTAGTACATTGTTCGGATGGTATGTGTTTGCAAGTATGTTTGTAAGTGGTATTACTGTTATTGCAATGGTAACTATTTACTTAAAATCTAAAGGTTTATTAGAGTTTGTAAATGATAGTCATATACACGATTTAGCTAAATTTATGTTTGGTATTAGTATTTTCTGGACGTATTTGTGGTTCTCACAATTTATGTTGATTTGGTATTCTAATATACCAGAGGAGGTAACTTATTTTGTAACACGTATTGAAGATTATAAATTACCGTTTTTTGGAATGTTAGCTATGAATTTCATATTCCCACTATTATTATTAATGAACAGTGATTACAAGCGTATCAACTGGTTTGTGATAATGGCTGGTATTGTTATCCTTTGCGGACACTATATTGATGTATTCAATATGATAATGCCTGCTACAGTAGGTCCAAGATGGTTTATTGGTGTACCAGAAATAGGTTCAATATTATTATTTGGTGGACTATTCTTATTTATTGTCTTCACGGCTTTAGGAAAAGCACCATTGCTTGCTAAGCGAAACCCATTTATGAAGGAAAGTGAACATTTCCATTATTAATTATTAAAAAAGAACAGAAACGATAATGACTGCTTTATTAACGATTATAATTGTACTCTTTGTAGCTGTTGCCATATGGCAATTGATAAAGATTTTTGATTTAGCTCAAGTTGGTTCAACTAGCTCTCCAGTAGCTGATGACAAAGACAATAAGCTAAATGGTTACTTAATGATGGGCTTCTTAGCATTCATCTATATCATTACCATTTTAAGTTTTTGGTATTTAGGTGATCTGCCATTAATGTCTAACGCAGCTTCAGAACATGGACCTGGTTTAGATAACTTAATGGTTATTTCAATGGTTATCATATTTATAGTGCAAACTATAACGCAATTTTTATTACACTATTTTGCTTTTAAATATAGAGGAGAAAAGGGTAAAAAAGCGTTGTTTTATGCAGACAATAATACACTAGAATTCATTTGGACTATTATTCCTGTTATAGTTTTAGCAGGTTTAATTATCTATGGTTTGTTTACCTGGAATGATATAATGAATATAGACGAAGATGAAGATCCCTTAGTAGTAGAATTATATGCGCAACAATTCAACTGGAAAGCTAGATATGGTGGTGCAGATAATGTTTTAGGTAAGGCTAACGTTAGGTTAATAGATTTAGACAGAGCTAACATATTAGGTGTTGATGAAGATGACCCTAATGCTCAAGATGATGTTATTGTAACCGAATTGCATTTACCAGTTGGTAAACCAGTATTGTTCAAAATGCGTTCGCAAGATGTATTGCACTCTGCCTACATGCCACACTTTAGAGCTCAAATGAACTGTGTTCCAGGTATGGTGACTCAGTTTGGTTTTACACCAACAGTTACAACAGAAGAAATGCGTCAGAATCCTGATATTATTGATAAAGTTCAAAATATTAATAATCTTAGAAAAGAAAGACAAGCAGAAATTGAAGAAGCTGGGCAAGAATTAACTTATGAGTTTGATTACCTTTTGCTTTGTAATAAAATCTGTGGAAAATCGCACTACAATATGCAAATGAAGATTATTGTAGAAACTCAAGAAGAGTTTGATGCTTGGATGAAAGAGCAAAAAACTTTTGCTAATTCATTAAACTAAAATTAAAAATCATTTTAAGAAATAGATAAAGAGATTATGTCAGCAACAGTAGATACACACGGTCACGACGATCACGACGTACATCATCACAAAGAAACTTTTGTAACTAAATATATATTTAGTCAAGATCATAAAATGATTGCGAAGCAGTACCTTATAACAGGTACCATAATGGGAGTTATTGGTGTTTTAATGTCAATTATGTTCCGTATGCAAATTGCTTGGCCAGAAAAACCAAACCTTTTATTTGAGGCATTATTAGGAAAATGGGCACCAGATGGTGTTATGGATGCTGATATATACTTGGCACTTGTAACTATACATGGTACTATCATGGTATTCTTTGTATTAACAGCTGGTTTGAGTGGTACATTTAGTAACTTATTAATTCCTTTACAGATAGGTGCACGAGATATGGCATCAGGATTCCTTAACATGGTATCTTATTGGTTATTCTTCTTATCTAGTGTAATAATGGTTATCTCATTATTCGTAGAAGCAGGACCAGCAGCTGCAGGTTGGACAATTTATCCTCCACTATCAGCATTGCCAATGGCTCAAGGAGGTTCTGGAATGGGTATGACCTTGTGGTTGGTGTCAATGGCAATTTTCATTGCATCATCTTTACTTGGTTCATTAAATTATGTTGTAACTGTAATAAATTTACGTACAAAAGGTATGTCAATGACAAGATTGCCACTTACAATATGGGCATTCTTTATTACAGCTGTAATTGGAATTATTTCATTCCCAGTATTATTATCTGCAGCATTATTATTAATAATGGATAGAAGTTTTGGTACTTCATTCTTCTTATCAGATATATTTATACAAGGTGAAGTGTTACACTATCAAGGTGGTTCGCCAGTATTATTTGAACACTTATTCTGGTTCTTAGGTCACCCAGAGGTATATATTGTAATACTTCCAGCAATGGGTCTAGTTTCAGAAATTATGGCATCAAATTCTCGTAAGCCTATATTTGGTTATAGAGCTATGATTATGTCTATTTTGGCTATTGCTTTCTTATCAACGATAGTTTGGGGTCATCATATGTTTATTTCTGGTATGAATCCTTTCTTAGGATCTGTATTTACATTTACAACATTATTGATTGCAATTCCATCTGCGGTAAAAGCCTTTAACTGGATAACAACCATTTGGAAAGGAAATCTTCAAATGAATCCAGCCATGTTGTTCTCAATAGGATTTGTTTCTACATTTATTACAGGAGGATTAACAGGAATTATTCTTGGTGACAGTGCCTTAGATATTAATGTACATGATACGTATTTTGTAGTTGCTCACTTCCATTTAGTAATGGGTATTTCTGCATTATATGGAATGTTTGCTGGTATTTACCATTGGTTCCCAAAGATGTTTGGTCGTATGCTAAATAAAAACTTAGGATATTTACACTTTTGGGTAACAGCTATTTGTGCTTATGGTGTATTCTTCCCAATGCACTTTATAGGTATGGCAGGTTTACCAAGACGTTACTATACAAACTCTAATTTCCCATTATTTGATGATACTGCAAATGCAAATGTTATTATTACAATGTTTGCAATAGTTGGTGGTATTTTCCAATTGGTGTACTTATGGAATTTCTTCTATTCAATTTTCTATGGAAAGAAAACAGAACAAAACCCATGGAAATCTACAACATTAGAATGGACAGCACCAGTAAAGCATATTCATGGAAACTGGGAAGGTGAAATTCCTCATGTTTACCGTTGGCCTTATGATTATAGTAAGCCAGGTCATGATGTGGACTTTGTACCTCAAAACGTGCCATTATATGATGGTGAAGAGGAATTACAACATTAATTCTAAAAAAAAATGATCTCATAATTGAGACTCACAATATCAAAAGCCTTTCTGTTTTCAGAAAGGCTTTTTCGTTATATTTGTTTTAAGTTGAATTTATTTCGACTTTAAAAACTATTTGTCATTCTGAACTTGTTTCAGAATCTTTATTATTTAATAATATTCCTGCCTATGCAGGAGATGCTATGAACGAAAACCTAAATCCATCTAACGATAATTTTAGTCCAGAAGAGCTTGATGTAGAAAGAAAGTTAAGACCCTTAACGTTTGAAGACTTCACAGGTCAAGATCAAGTATTGGAGAATTTACTAGTATTTGTCCAAGCGGCAAATCTTAGAGAAGAAGCCCTTGACCACACATTGTTTCATGGACCTCCTGGATTAGGCAAAACGACCTTAGCACATATTTTGGCCAACGAATTGGATGTTGGTATTAAAGTAACTTCTGGACCAGTATTAGACAAGCCAGGAGACTTAGCAGGTTTATTAACTAACCTTGAGGATAGAGATGTTTTGTTTATAGATGAAATACATCGATTAAGCCCAATCGTAGAAGAGTATTTATACTCAGCTATGGAAGATTACAAGATTGATATTATGATAGAGTCTGGTCCAAATGCCAGAACCGTTCAAATCAATCTTAATCCTTTTACTTTAATTGGAGCTACAACACGCTCAGGTTTATTAACTGCACCTATGCGTGCACGTTTTGGTATTCAGAGCCGATTACAATACTATAAAACAGATTTACTAACGACTATTGTTCAGCGTAGTGCTTCAATTCTAAACGTTCCAATTTCTATGGAAGCTGCGATTGAAATCGCAGGTCGTAGTAGAGGCACACCTCGTATAGCCAATGCACTTTTAAGACGCGTAAGGGATTTTGCGCAAATAAAAGGTAATGGCAAAATTGACATAAAAATTGCCAAGTTTGCACTTGAAGCTCTAAATGTTGATGCTCACGGTTTGGACGAAATGGATAATAAAATCCTAACCACCATTATCGACAAGTTTAAAGGTGGACCTGTAGGTATTAGTACAATAGCAACAGCAGTAAGTGAAAGTACGGAAACGATAGAAGAAGTATATGAACCATTTCTGATTCAACAAGGTTTTATAATGCGTACTCCTCGTGGACGTGAAGTAACAGAACAAGCTTATAAACATTTAGGAAAAATAAAAGGACCAACGCAAGGAGGTCTGTTTTAGAAATTTTCTTAAACATCTAATTATGAGTATATAGTGGTCATTATTTAATAATAGATTAATAGAATTCTACTTTCTTTTCATCGGTTAAATTTACACCTTACATTAATTCAACTAATTTTTTGTGATTTGGTCTAAACGTCATTTACGTTGCTAGGTATCAATCTATATTTGATTAACCAAAAGTCTATCAATCATGAAAAATCTACTGTTAAAATCATTGTTATTTTTAACTGCTTTCTCACTTACATCTTGTTTTTCAGATAAAGATGATTATGAAGCTGTGTCTAGTAGCATTGTGTTAGAAAACCGTATCATTGAACTATATGGCTCTACATCTGAGTTAATCCTACCATTAGAAACAGATTATAATTCAATTCCTAGTGATATAAACAATCCAATTACTGAAGCCAAAGTAGAACTAGGTAAGTTACTATACCATGAAACGATGATTGCTACAAATTCAAACAAAACTGAAGGTATGTACACTTATTCTTGTGCAAGTTGCCATCATGTAGATGCAGGGTTTCAAAGCGGAATAAAACAAGGTATTGGAGAAGGAGGTTTAGGATTTGGTAGTTATGGTGAAGGTAGAATTAAAAATCAAATGTATGCAGAGGCTGAGTTAGATGTACAGCCTATAAGATCTCCAAGTGTTCTAAATGTAGCCTATCAAGATGTAATGCTATGGAATGGGCAATTTGGTGGTGTAGGAACAAATGAAGGTACGCAATCTGCATGGACTGTAGGAACACCAAAGGAAGTAAATAATTTGGGTTTTGAAGGTGTGGAAATTCAGGCCATAGCAGGTTTAGATGTCCATAGATTAGTTATAGATTCAGATGAAATTATTAATTCGTCTTACAAAGAACTCTTTGATAACGCTTTTCCTGAAACACCCGAAGCAGAACGCTATACAAAAATCAATGCTGGTTTAGCCATTGCAGCTTACGAACGCATTTTGTTACCAAACCAAGCTCCATTTCAAAAATGGCTAAATGGAGATGCTAACGCTATGAATAATGATGAAATAGCTGGAGCTCGTATTTTTTTCGAAAAGGGTAATTGTTATACATGTCATTCAGGGCCAGGACTTAATGGAATGAATTTTCATGCTTTAGGCATGAGAGATTTAGAAGGTCCTGAAGTACTAACTGTTGTAGATGAAGCTACAAAAAAAGGACGTGGCGGTTTTACAGGAAATCCTGATGATGACTATAAATTTAAAACACCACAGTTATATAATTTAAAAGGGCTTCAGTTTTTTGGACATGGCGGAACTTTTAATTCAGTTAAAGAAGTTATAGAATATAAGAACGAAGCGATTGCAGAAAACGCTGCTGTTCCTTCAACACAATTATCTCAATTTTTCGTACCATTAAATTTAACTGAAACTGAAATCAATCAGTTAACAGCATTTGTTGAAAGTGCCTTATATGATGATAATTTGCAACGTTATGTGCCAGAAAGTTTGCCTTCTGGAAACTGTTTCCCCAATGCAGATTATATGTCTTCTTCAGATTTAGGATGCAACTAGAGTTATAATATTTTAAAAGTTTAAAAACATTATTGTAGTTTAGTTCTTTAAACTAATAAAGTGACTAAGCATAAATATACCGAAATGATAAAATCCGAAGCCAAACGCCTCGGATTTTTGTCTTGTGGTATTAGTAAAGCTGAATTCTTAGAAGCAGAAGCGCCTCGACTTGAAGCTTGGTTAAATAAAAATATGCATGGTGAAATGCGTTATATGGAAAACCATTTCGATAAACGCTTGGACCCAACATTATTAGTAGAAGGTTCTAAAAGTGTAGTATCCTTGCTATTGAATTATTACCCTTCTGAAATTCAAACCAAAGATTCCTATAAGCTTTCAAAATATGCTTATGGTACTGATTATCACTTCGTCATTAAAGATAAATTAAAATTATTATTACAGTTTATTCAAGAAGAAATAGGTGAGGTTCATGGAAGAGCATTTGTAGATTCTGCACCTGTTTTAGATAAAGCTTGGGCAGCAAAATCTGGTTTAGGTTGGATAGGGAAACATTCCAATTTACTAACCCAACAAGTTGGTTCTTTCTATTTTATTGCAGAATTAATTATTGATTTAGAATTAGATTACGACACACCAGTAACTGACCATTGTGGCACTTGTACAGCTTGTCTTGATGCGTGTCCAACAGAAGCCATTACTGAACCTTATGTTGTGGATGGTAGCAAATGTATTTCATACTTTACAATAGAACTCAAAGAAAATATACCAACAGAATTTAAAGGAAAATTTGAGGATTGGATGTTTGGCTGTGACATCTGCCAAGATGTGTGTCCATGGAATCGATTTTCTAAATCACATAAAGAACCATTATTCAACCCTCATCCAGAATTGCTATCCATGACCAAAAAAGATTGGGAGGAGATTACAGAAGATACCTTTAGGCAAGTGTTTAAAAAGTCGGCTGTTAAGCGTACTAAGTTTTCTGGGTTGAAGCGGAATATTGAGTTTTTAAAAGACCAATAAAAAAGCCCTTTTGAATAATTTCAAAAGAGCTTCATAAAGGGGCAGCTATTAATAGTTACTTCTTTATAATTTTTAGGGTTTGTGTGTTTCCGTTTTCAGCGGAAACAATAACAAGATACATTCCAGGATTCCAGTCTTGAGAATTAACTGTTAATTCATTATGGCTGTTATTGGTAGTTTTATAAACCAATTGTCCTAATGTATTATAGACCTGAGCAGAATTAATAGTATTACTACTTTTTAATTTTAATTCATTAGTAATTGGATTGGTAAATTGTAAAGCGCTAGTTGAATTTACGTCGTCTATAGACAACGCTGCATCTGTAAAGTTTTGAGCATAAACTCTAGAACCACTACCTTTATCTTCTAAGAATGTAATTACAAATTCATTGTTTGATTTAGCATGAAGATTAACATTGCTTTTCGCAGCTGCAAAAGTTGCAACAGGTTTAGACTCTTCTGTCCATACAAAATCACCATTACTATCTAGTAGGACCATATCAAGATTGTTTCCGAGCGATGTTAAAAAAACAGGGTGGTCATTTGTTACTCTAAAATCACCCAAAGGATTGACACCTGAACCCATACTATAAACTGCTTTTGCATTGTCAGTTAGCATTCTGGCACCAGTTACTTTATCAAATTTTTGTAAATAAATACCAACATTACCTTGACCTGAATCTGTATATCTACATAAAGCATATACATATTGAGAACCGGGAGTTAAAGCTATCTGAATTTCTTGCTCATAATTGGTTTGATTGGTGTCAAAATCCACGCCGTTAATTCCCCAAGGTAGTGTTCCATCTGGATTAATACGTTGTACATAAGCATCAAAACGACTGTCATGAGCGAGCTTATATGAGTAATAAACGACATCTCCATCTTGTGCTCCATAATAGATAACATTATAAACCGTATTGTTGTTACTAGAGAATAATTGTGTAGGTGATGCCCAAACACTAGCTCCTGTAGAATTAAAGCGTTGTGCATATATAGTTGACGTAACTCCACTTCCCAGTTTATGGTAAAGACAAACAACATCTCCATTAGACATCTCGTAAATGTTGGCAGGTGCGCTAAGAGATTCTACAGCCGTAGGAGTTGCCCAAACAGGAGTTCCATTAGCTGAGTATTTTTGCATTTCTCCATTATAACTAGAACCATTTAGCATAGAAATAATAACCTCTCCGTTAGATAATGGCCACATTCTTACTATATAAGCTGTACCCAAACTAATACCATCGCTTGTCCATTGGTTGTTTCCATTACTATCTACTTTAAAGGCATATCCACCATTTCCTGAGGTTGCTGTTGCACCAACGTAGATGTTGTCGTTGGCATCTATGGCAACCGACTTAACTTGAGTAAATGAGCTCATTGGCATAGTATTGCTAATTAACTTTCCTTCTGTACCAAATAATTGATTGCCCATAGCATCCAATTTTTGAATTCTTAATTCGTAATTGTCTGGTGATGGTAATTCCTTCCAAAAAACAATATAAGTAGAACCATCTGAGCCAACAATTGATCGAGGAACGCTAGAATCGGCATCTGCTACTAGTGTATTAATAGCAGTATCGGTATTCCACTGAGCAGCAACAAATAGTGTTGAAAATAAGCAAACTAAGATAAGAGTAATCTTTTTCATAATTATTTTGATTTTGTGTTAGTATTAATTTTTTTGATGATTTTCTTTAAAGCCTCTTTTTTTGTTTTAGAGTCCTCTAAAAGTTCATCTAAACTTTTGTTTTGTTGTTTTGATTTTGAAGGCATAAAAGATGCTTTATCATTCTGACACAAACTTATAACACAAATTATATGAAGTCTAAAAATCACCTATTGTTAAAACACTCAACACTATATTTTTGCCCAATAGATAACACTCAAAATTATTCAAAAAATTGATTATTAGTTATTTAATAAATTTAAAAAAGTGTGCTCTAACTCACAGAAAGTGAGTTTAAATATGTAGAAAGATTAATTTTTTCGTTGGTAAGATCCAATTTTTTACGTAATCTGGTACGTGCATTTTCAACAGCTTTAAATGATTGTCCTGTAATTTGGGAAATTTCTTTTGAGGTAAGATCCAAAAATAATAAAGCACAAAGTCGTCTGTCTTTTGGAGTAAGATCAGGATGCGCTTTGTTTAAGTTTTTATAGAATGATTTGTGTACCTGCTCAAAGCTAACCTCAAATTCTTTCCAAATGTCAGTATTTAAATCACGTTGCAAACGCTTCAAAATAAAATCAATGGCACTTTGGGTTTCTTTCTTTACCGCTTTTAACTTTATCTGTTTAAGGTCTTCTAAAATACCATTAATAATATCAGTACGATTCATTTCTGTCATTGCCTTACCTATGAGTACTTTGTTTTTAGCATCAAGACTTTGCCTGAGCTCTTGTTGTTTGGCTTCTAGAAGTTTCTTTTCTAATCGGTTTTTGGTAATTCGGTTTTTATACTTAATCAGTAAAATTGATAATGCCAAAATACCTGCCACTAAACTCAAACCAATTAATAGATATTTAAAACGTTGTTTTGAGTCTTTCAACTCTTGTATTTGAGCACGCGTTTTATACTCTTGCTGAAGTTTTAACCGTTCTACATTAACAGCTTTTTCTTCAATATTTAAGCTATCTCTTATCGTATTGAAAGCTTCAAAATAGTTCACTGCATTTTTATAATCTTCTTTATTTATATAGGCTTTGTACAGCGTATTAATAGCATCTTGATTATTAAAAGTGTAATAATTATTCTCCATTAAATCTACAGCTTTTTTTGCATAAATTATTGCAGAATCGTTTTCTTGTTGTTTTAAATAATGCTGGGATAATGTGTGGAATACAAAAGCTTTTAATGGATCAGAAATTGCAGTATTTGTAGTTGAAAGTGCTTTTTTGAAATAGAAATTTGCTTGAAGCGTATCATCCTTCGTCATATAAGCCCTAGCCAAATTGGTATAGATATAGGCGCTTAAGTTATCGTTGTTGAGCGATTTTGAAATGGTATACGACTTTAGATAGTAATTTAAAGCAGAGTCTATATCTTGTTCGAGATAGAGCGTACCCATGTTATTTAGGATTTGTGCTAATCCCAATGAGTCGTTTTTTTGCTTTAGATTATTATAAACATTTTGAAAATGCTCTAAGGCTTTTTCTTTATTATTGAGTCTAGCATAAACGATGGATAAGTTATTTTCAGATTTTGCTAAAGCTTTACTATTATTGGCTTTTTCATAAATGTTGTAAGCTTTTAGGTAATAATCTAATGTCACATCAAATACATCCTTAGAGTAGTATAAAGAAGCAATGTCATCATAAATGGGTCCTAAATATTTATCGGGATTATCTGTTTTATTCGCTTCGCTTTCTGCTAATTCTAAGTATGTATTCGCGCGTTGCCAATCAGAATATTTTAATTCTAGAGCAATTTTCTGGCATAAGTCTATCTTCTTTTCTGTAGTAGAACTTAAATTTAAACTATCAATTAATTTATCTACAGATACTTGGCTATAACATAAACTACCAAATAAAAAAAATATACAAATTAAGAAGCGTGGCATAGATTGCGATAAAATTTAAAGATAGAAAATATTACGCTAAATCTTTATGCGCTACCAATAAGTAATTTGCTACACTAGTCTACTTAAAACTAAAGCCCATAGAATATTTAAAGGCAAAATTATCACTGGATTTTTCTAGATGATGATAACCATAACGGTAAAAGGCACCAACTCCAATTCCAAAATAACCTAATTCCATAACTGGTATTTTAATAAGGTTTTGAAGTTCTAAACCGGTTTCAAAAAAAATGTTTTCTTTGGTTTTAAAAGCTATACTTTGATGAGATGAAGTGTCATCTAAACTACCAACTCCAAAGTTGTTGTGCAATAAAATATCTGGTTGAAGATAACCTTTGTTATTAAATAATCTTCCAAAATTATGCGTAGTAAAAAGATGTGCGTATTTGTCTGATAAAAACTCATAAGGTACAACTGTTTGAAAATAATTTCGAACAACAAAAGGAATATCTTTATCGTAAGTACCTTCTCCAGTAAACAATAATCCGTAAGGAAGTGTACTATCTATATAGCCTAAATCTAAACGGTAAGTTGTTTTACCAAGTCCTTTGGTAATAAAACTATGGTCTAACGTCAATCGTAATTTGTTATAACTAAAATCACTGTCAAAAGTCCCGTTTAACCCTTTCGAATATATAAGGTTGAATACAGGTGCATCATTAGGCATTCTGGTTGTGATACCAAAGTTGTTAACCAGCTTTTCTTTTACGTGGTAACCAATACCCAGATTTATTTCAGAGTTTGTATAATTGGTGATTGAAGAGCCATTATGCACAAATTGATAATCATAAAGCGGAGTAACTTTGGCTGTATTAAAGCCTAAAGACCAATTTATATATCTGTAGAGTTTCATGTTGGTATTAATGCTGTAGGCTTCTATGCCATCCATTTGGCTAGCAATCCAGTTGCGCTGCACAAAAGGGTTTTCAACGCTATTACCAGAGAAATTGCCTGTTTCGCGTAAATCGTTTACATAGCTAAGATGAAAAGAAATATCTTTTTTTCCTAGCACTTCAATTAAAAGATCTCCACCATATTTCCAGGCTTTATCTTTAAAACCATAAGCCGCATAACAACCAATGGAGACATCTTTAAAAATATCGTCATTTGTATACAAGCCCAACCCGAGTCTATTGCCTTCGTATTTGTTATATCGTAATAGTTGATTTATATCTACATCAACATATTTAAAAGGAATACGTCCTTTAAGCAGACTAGGTAATAAGTTAAAAATCTTATCTATTTTTATTTTCTCACCTATACTATCTATAAAAACATATGTTCTTTTTTCTCTAAAGTCTAAGGTGTCCCTTCTGTTTAGTGACCAAAAGTTTTCGCCTTTAGAGCTCGCTCCTTTAGGTAATGTTACAGAAACAAAAGGAAAATCTTTTTTAGACAAAGATGCATTAGGTTTAATTTCAGACAAATAACTTTTGCCTACATACTTAGCGCTTCCAAAACCTTCACCAACAGTAATTTCAAAATTTAATTGTTCAGGAAACCAATACGAATTTTCAATATAATTGTACTTCTGCTGAATGGTAACATTAATTTTTCCTGAATTAAATGTCGTAGCATCCACACTTTGTACAGCATATTTATTAGAATTGATTTGTAGTAAGCCTTTTAGACCTTCAAAATTTCTATTGCTTTTTGGTTCAAAGGAAATTACGAAAACAGTATCATTACCTTTAATATATTCTTCTTTAAGTCTAAATTTATATTTACGTGTACTACCTTTAGAAATAGGGTTTAGGTAATTTGTTTCAAACAATGAAATATGTTCTTCATAAAAAGAAAATGGCTGAAATGCATTCGCTAACATGGCGAATTGAGGGTTTTTAAATCCAGAGGATCTCGTTGCTATAACACTGTCTTCAGAAAATCTTGGTTTCAGATATTTATGTTTGGCAATAGTTTCTGTGATAAAAAAATAAGAACCTTTCATAATACTATCGAGTTTTTCTCTAATAGTATCTCTTTCCTTTTTTTGGTTTCCAGATGTTATAATAATCTTGTCGTAAGATTTGTAGGTGTAAGAGTTTAAATTTTCAGGATTATTAAGGTCTTTATTAGCAACAGCCAATCTAATGATACGATGCGCAGGATTTTCGCCATCAATTACAACTTCATCGAGCTCACTAATAGTTTGTTTCAGAGTAATCGTATTGTTCACAATGTCTTCTACAACTACAGTTTTAGTCGCGTAGCCAACATAGCTAATAGTTATAGTTTTTATGGCTTCGTCTAAATGGAAAATTCCATCAATATCTGTTGATGTGCCTTTATGTGTTTCGGTATTAAAAAGAATATTTGCAAACGGAATAACTTTCTTCGTGTCTTCGTCTATTAGCTTTAACTTTCTGATATTTTGAGCACTAGCAATAAAACCGCAAAGAGCTATAGCTATTAAAAGGAGGTTTTTCATTAATATTTTTGGTTAGCAGCTTTGCTAAATAACGTACAATTTTTGAAACTATTGAATTTTAGACCCATTTTCATTACGTATCTTTGCGGCTTAATCCAATTAGATTATGAGCAAGCAAAGTAAGCGTATAGAAGCATTAGTATATCATGCAAAGCCAACACCAGGAAAGATAAAAGTAGTACCTACTAAGAAATATGCGTCTCAAAGAGATTTGTCCTTGGCATATTCTCCTGGAGTGGCAGAGCCATGCTTAGAGATTGAAAAAAATGTAGAAAACGTTTATAAATACACAGCAAAAGGAAATTTGGTTGCTGTAATTTCTAATGGAACAGCGGTTTTAGGGTTAGGAAATATTGGACCTGAAGCGTCTAAACCTGTTATGGAAGGAAAAGGTTTACTTTTCAAAATTTTTGCAGATATTGATGTGTTTGATATTGAAGTCGATACTGAAAATATTGATGAATTTATTGAAACCGTAAAAAACATAGCTCCAACATTTGGAGGTATCAACCTCGAAGACATTAAAGCACCAGAAGCTTTTGAAATTGAGCGTCGTTTAAAGGAAGAGTTAGATATTCCAGTAATGCATGATGATCAGCATGGTACGGCAATTATTTCTGCTGCTGCACTATTAAATGCTCTAGAACTTGCTAAAAAGAAAATAGAAGAAGTTAAAGTTGTGGTGAGTGGTGCTGGTGCGGCCGCAATTTCCTGCACACGTTTGTATCAAGCCTTTGGTGCAAAGCGTGAAAATATTGTAATGCTGGATAGTAAAGGCGTTATAAGAGATGACAGGGAAAATTTAAGTGCAGAAAAAGCTGAATTTGCTACACATCGTAAAATAGACACGCTTGAAGAGGCCATGGAAAATGCTGATGTGTTTATTGGGTTGTCTATGGCAGATATTGTATCACCAGAGATGTTAAAATCTATGGCGGCAAACCCTATTGTGTTTGCAATGGCTAACCCAAACCCAGAGATTAGCTATCAGTTAGCTATAGATACAAGAGATGATATAATCATGGCAACAGGTCGTAGTGACCATCCTAACCAAGTAAATAATGTACTCGGATTTCCATTTATTTTTAGAGGTGCTCTAGATGTTAGAGCCACTAAGATTAATGAGGCTATGAAAATGGCAGCGGTAAAGGCTTTGTCTAGATTAGCAAAAGAACCGGTTCCAGAGCAAGTTAATCTTGCTTATAACGAAACCCGATTAACCTTTGGAAAAGATTATATTATTCCAAAACCATTTGATCCAAGATTAATTGCAGAAGTGCCACCTGCAGTTGCAAAAGCAGCTATGGAAAGTGGTGTTGCTAAAGAACCTATTGAAGACTGGCATCGCTATAGAAATTCACTTTTAGAACGACTAGGCTCAGATAATAAGTTAGTTCGTCAATTATTAGGTAGAGCACGTACTAATCCAAAACGTGTTGTATTTGCAGAGGCAGACCAACTCGATGTCCTTAAAGCGGCTCAAATTGTATATGAAGAAGGTGTTGCTCATCCTATTTTACTAGGTAGAAAGGATACTATCATTAATTTAATGAAAGAGATTGAATTTGATGCAGATGTACCAATCATCGACCCTAAGTCAGATGAAGAGCTAGAGCGTAAAAACCGTTACGCAAGGGCTTATTGGGAAAAAAGAAAACGAAAAGGTGTCACTATTTACTCTGCCGAAAAAGTAATGCGAGAGCGAAATTATTACGCAGCAATGATGGTAAATGTTGGTGATGCAGATGCGTTAATTACAGGATATTCTCGAAGTTACCCTTCAGTTGTTAAGCCAATGTTAGAGCTGATTGGAATGGCAGACGGTATTTCTAGAGTTGCTACAACAAATGTAATGATGACCCAACGCGGGCCAATGTTTTTAAGTGACACATCAATAAACATAGACCCAACAGCTAAGGACTTGGCAAGGATTGCTCGTATGACATCCAGAGTAACTAAAATGTTTGGCATAGAACCAGTTACAGCGATGATATCTTATTCTAACTTTGGATCTTCAGACAACCCAAGAGCCGAAAAAGTAAGAGAAGCTGTGGCGTACTTACATAAAGCATATCCAGATATGGTAGTTGATGGTGAGTTGCAAACAGATTTTGCACTAAATGCTAAAATGCTTCAAGATATTTTCCCGTTTTCAAAATTAGCAGGCAGGAAAGTAAATACATTAGTTTTTCCAAATTTAGATGCGGCAAACATTACTTATAAGTTGCTTAAAGAACTTAATAATTCAGAATCCATTGGACCAATAATGATGGGTATGAAAAAGCCTGTGCATATTTTACAGTTGGGTGCTAGCGTAGATGAAATTGTAAATATGACAGCCATTTCGGTTATCGATGCACAAGAACGCGAAAAAAGGCAGCAAAAATAGATATCTTCTTAGTCTTTATCTTGCCCTTATAATGTAAATAATTTTATTACATTTGGGTTTTTAAGCTTAGTTAATAAAT
This sequence comes from Winogradskyella pulchriflava, assembly GCF_042434315.1. Taxonomy (NCBI): domain Bacteria; kingdom Pseudomonadati; phylum Bacteroidota; class Flavobacteriia; order Flavobacteriales; family Flavobacteriaceae; genus Winogradskyella; species Winogradskyella pulchriflava. Next base: position 1,062,093 of record NZ_JBHLTQ010000001.1, read on the forward strand.
GATTACGCACTTAGAGGGCAAACTTGTTGAAAAAAATCCTACTGACATTGTGATCGATTGCAATGGTGTAGGGTATTTTATTAATATATCACTCCATACATTTTCACAAATTCCAGATAGAGAGCATTTAAAGCTATATACTTATCTTCAAGTTAGAGAAGATTCGCATAGTTTATATGGTTTTTCATCTAAAACAGAGCGAGAGATATTTAAGTTGCTAATCTCAGTAAGTGGCATAGGTGCTAATACAGCACGTACAATGTTATCTTCATTAACACCAGAACAGGTTAAGGAAGGTATAGCTAGTGAGGATGTGGCACTAATTCAAAGTGTTAAAGGTATAGGTGCAAAAACGGCGCAGCGTGTTATTATAGATTTAAAAGATAAAGTGTTAAAAGTCTACGGTATAGACGAACTTTCTCTTACACCAAACAATAGGAATAAAGATGAAGCGTTATCTGCTTTAGATGTTTTAGGATTTAATAAAAAACAATCGGAAAAAGTTGTTGATAGAATTTTAAAAGTACAACCAGATGCCCAAGTAGAGCACATTATAAAAGAAGCTCTAAAAAATTTATAATACAATTGAATAAAACTAACTATAATCTACTCAACTTATTTGGTTTTTATAGCGCCATAGTGTTAATGATGCTAATGAGCACATCTTCATTTGCGCAAGAAACCGAGACTGAACAAGATTCCACAAAGACCACTTTTGCTTTTGGGAAGCTAAATATGCCAAACCCAAACAGTATTGTTTCTAAATATACTTACGACCCTATTTTAGACCGTTATGTATATACAGAAAAAATAGGAAATTTCAATATCAACTACCCATTAATACTTACTCCAGAAGAATTTCAGAAATTAGTACTTCAAGAAAAATTAAGGGAGTATTACAAGCAAATGGCAGATGCAGCCGCAGGACAAAAGGAGGGTTCTGAAGAAGATCAAAAGAACCTTTTGCCAGAGTTCTATGTCAATTCTGGTTTATTTGAAACCATCTTTGGAGGAAATACCATAAATGTAATTCCTAGTGGTTATGCAGAAGTGGACTTGGGAGTACTGTTCTCAAAACAGGATAACCCATCATTCTCACCAAGAAACCGAACCAACTTTACCTTTGATTTTGACCAAAGGATTGGTTTAAGTTTACTTGGAAAAGTAGGTACAAGGCTTCAGGTTACTGCAAATTATGATACTGAAGCTACGTTTGATTTTCAACAACTCATTAAGTTAGAATACACACCAACCGAAGATGATATTGTCAGAAAAATAGAAGTTGGTAATGTAAATATGCCTTTAAATAGCTCCTTAATAACAGGAGCTCAAAGCCTTTTTGGTGTAAAAACCGAATTGCAATTTGGTAAAACAAGAGTAACAGCTGTATTTTCTGAACAACAATCGCAATCAAAATCTGTAGTCGCCCAAGGAGGTGGTACAGTAGAAGAGTTTGAGTTCTATGCAAGAGACTATGATGAAAACAGGCACTACTTTTTATCACACTATTTTAGGGATAATTATGATGATGCCTTATTGCAATATCCTTTTATTGATAATCAAGGGTTGCAAATTACACGTGTGGAAGTTTGGGTAACAAACAGAAACAACCAAACGGAGAATGTTAGGAATATTGTAGCGTTTCAAGATTTAGGTGAGTCGCAAGGAGAAAATATTGGGTTAAATCCATTGCCTGCAGGATTTGTAAATAATCCAAATCCATTACCAGATAATGGAAATAATGATTTCGACCCATCCAACATTGGTGGACCAGGTTCATTATTAACACAATCAGTAAGAGATATTACAAATGTTGAAGCTGGTGTTCTAGTTAATGTTAACGAAGGTTTTGATTACGGAAAATTAGAAGCAGCTAGAAAACTCCAAGAAGGACAAGATTATGTTTTAAACTCAGAATTAGGATACATATCATTAAACCAGCGTTTACTTAATGACGAAGTTTTGGCTGTTGCATTTCAATATACTAGAGGAGGTGAAGTGTTTCAGGTTGGTGAATTTGCTAACGATGGAGTAGATGCAACTGAAGTTAGCGATGGTACTAATGGAAATCAAGTGGTTAATAACCAAAGCTTGGTTCTAAAAATGCTTAAAAGTGCCGTAACTTCAGTAGAGCAACCAATTTGGGATTTAATGATGAAAAACATCTACGATACAGGTGCGTTTCAGTTGAGTCAAGAAGATTTTAGATTAAACATTTTTTATACTGAAGCCTCTGCACTCAATTACATTAGACCAGTTGAGAATACTACATTTCCACCTTTTGATAATAACACACCTTTTACAGGAGACGATACTGAGATTAGTGAAACTCCCTTAATTCGTTTATTTCATTTAGACAGGCTAAATTCTAATAATGACCCTCAAGAAAGAGGTGATGGCTTTTTTGATTATGTAAATGGGATAACGGTATTAACTCAAAATGGAAAAATTATCTTCACCAAAGCAGAACCTTTTGGTCGCTATTTATTTGATGTTTTGGATGATGATGGTAACCCAAATAACAACGATGCAGATTACGAATTGGATACATATCCTAACGAAAACCAAGAGAAGTACGTTTACGATTTACTCTATAAGTCCACTAAAACACAGGCTTTAAACGAAGCAGAAAAGAATAAGTTTCAAATAAAAGGACGTTTTAAAAGTAGTGGAGGTGATGGTGGAATCCCAATAGGAGCGTTCAATGTGCCAAGAGGGTCTGTAAGAGTAACTGCTGGTGGTAGAGTTTTGGTAGAAGGCATTGATTATACAGTAAATTACCAACTGGGTCGTGTAGAAATTTTAGATGAAGCCTTAAAAGCATCAAATACTCCAATCAATGTTTCGGTAGAAAACAATGCAGTATTTGGACAACAGACAAGACGTTTTACAGGTGTTAATATTGAGCATCAGTTTAATGAAAACTTTGTATTAGGTGCCACGTTATTAAATCTTAATGAAAGACCAATAACGCAGAAGGCAAATTATAATTCAGAGCCTATTAACAATACTATTTTTGGTTTTAATGGTAACTATTCAACTGAAGTTCCATTCTTAACACGGTTGGTTAATAAACTTCCAAATGTAGATACAGATGTGCCGTCTAACTTGTCTTTAAGAGGTGAGTTTGCCTATCTGTTACCTGGTGCACCAAAAGGCACAGATTTTGACGGAGAAGCTACGGCTTATATTGATGATTTTGAAGGTACGCAAGGCTCAATTGATTTGTCTAGTCCATTATCTTGGTCATTATCGAGTAGGCCAAAGGAGTTGCCAGCTACAATACCAGGAAATGACAACAATGGCATTGAAAATGGATATGGTAGAGCATTTTTAAACTGGTACACTATAGATCCAATTTTTTATAGTAGCCAAAGACCAAGTGGTATTGATGATGATGACGTTTCAGATTTGTACACCAGACGAGTTTTTATCGAAGAAATTTTTCCGCAAATTGATATTGTACAAGGCCAAACGTCGGTAATCAATACCTTAGACTTAGCCTATTATCCAACAGAGCGTGGGCCATATAATTTTGATCCTAATGCTACCAATAATACATTAAACCCAAGCCAAAGTTGGGCAGGTATTACAAGACAGATAACTTCTACAGATTTTGAACAGGCTAATGTAGAATATATTGAGTTTTGGGTGCAAGATCCATTTTTAGACAATCCATCAAGTTCGGGTGGAAAACTTACAATTAACCTTGGTAACATCTCGGAAGATGTGCTGAAAGATGGAAAAAAGCAATATGAAAATGGATTGCCAGATGATGGTAATATAGAATTTTTACAGGCAGATCCTTTACAACCAAGTTCACCTTATGTAGTGCCTCAAAATCAATCTTTAATATACACCTTTGCTACAACAGGGCAAGAACGTACTAACCAAGATGTTGGTTTAGATGGTTATGATGATGTAGAGGAAAGTCAAATGTTGACTGAGATTTTTGGAGCAAATAATTTTGGTGAAGATCCATCTAGAGATAATTATAGGTATTATTTAAACACTGATGGTGATATTTATGAGCGCTATAAGCGCTACAACGGACTAGAAGGTAATACACCAGATGTATTCACGGATACTAATAGAGGTTCTACAACTCAGCCAGACGTAGAGGATATTAACCGTGATAACACCATGAATACTATTGATAGCTATTATGAGTATGAGGTAGAAATGACTCCTGCAAGTCTTAATATCAATAACCCTCAAATTAATGATATAAAACCAAGAACAGTTACACTACCAAATGGAGACCAAAGAGATGTTAAATGGTATCAGTTTAGATTACCTATTAACGAACCAACAAATACAATAGGTGGTATTTCAGATATTAGATCAGTTCGTTTTGCTAGATTATATCTTAGAGAATTTACCGAGAAAACAGTATTGCGTTTTGCTACACTAGATTTGGTGCGAAGTGATTGGAGGCGTTATACTTTGGATTTAGATAATGACCCAACTAACAATAGTGCTAATGCTGAATTTAATGTTGCTATTATTGGAGAACAAGAAAACGGAGAGGTGTATGTCAGTCCTCCTGGCGTAAGACGAGAAGAGCTTAATAATAACAATAATGTTATAAGACAAAATGAACAAGCTTTGGTTTTGCAAGCTTGTGATTTAGAACCAGAAGATTCTCGAGGTGTGTTTAAAAATATTAGTATTGATATGCGTCAGTATAAAAACTTACGTATGTTTATCCATGCACAACAGCAAGAAGGCCAAATGTTAGACGATGGAGAAATGGTTGGCTTCATTAGAATGGGTAATGATTTTACCGATAACTTTTATCAAATAGAAGTACCATTAAAAAACACAGGGTTTGTTAATCAAACTACACCAGCGGATGAAGCTTGGCCTGTTGAAAACGAGATAAATGTGCCTCTGGAAATCTTACAGCAAATTAAGTCAAGGTACATTGAAAACCCTCCAACTGAGAATGTTCCTTTATTTTTTGATTATATAAATAATGAGTTGAGTGAAGACTCTGTTTTAGAATTTTCTAATTTACCTATTGGTCAGCAACGTGTAGCAATAAAAGGTAATCCTAATTTTGGAGATATTAGAGTGTTAATGGTTGGTGTTAAAAATTCAGGATCAACAAGTTCTAATGTGTGTGGTGAAGTTTGGTTTAATGAGCTAAGAATGTCCGACTTAGAGAACCAAGGTGGTTGGGCAGCTGTAGTTAGTATGGATTCTAACATTGCAGATTTTGCAGATGTTAGTGCTACAGGAAGACGTAGTACAATAGGTTTTGGTAGTATAGACCAAGGGCCAAATGAACGAAGTCTTGAGGATGTACAACAATACGATGTCGTTACCAATGTGCAATTGGGTCAGTTATTACCTAAAAAATGGGGAATTCAAATACCTTTTAATTATGCACAAAGCGAAGAATTAGTGACACCAAAATATGATCAGTTCTATAATGATCTTACCCTAGAATCGCGTTTAGATGCTGCAGAAACTAGTGAAGATGAAGACCGAATAAGACGACAATCTGAAGACTACACCAAAAGGAAAAGCATCAATTTCATTGGAGTAAGAAAACAAAAAATGGGTGAAGCCAAAAAGAGATTCTATGATGTTGAAAATTTAACATTCAATTATTCATACAACAAGGTTGAGCATCGTGATTTTGAAATTGAAAATGCGCTAGATCAAAATGTTAGAGCTGGAGTTAATTACAATTATGCGTTTCAGCCTGTAAGAATTGAACCTTTTAAAAATAACGATTCCCTGTTTACAGGTAAAAACTGGAAGATTTTAAAAGATTTTAATTTTAATTTATTGCCTTCAAGCTTCACTGTAAGTACTGATATTAATCGACAATTTAGTAGACAAAAATTTAGAGAAGTAGAACTGGGTGGAAATAATATTGGTATCGAAGAACTGTATAGAAGAAATTATACTTTCGATTTTCAATATGCTATAAACTATAATATTACAGATGCTTTAAGTTTAAATTTTACAGCAGCCAATAATAATATAGTACGTAATTATTTTATTGATGACCGTATCAACGGAAGGCAAGACCCGGAATTAAATGTATGGGATGGTTTCTTTGATTTTGGAGATCCAAATTATCAGACACAACAAATTCAAGTTAACTACGAGTTACCGTTATACAAAATTCCTGCACTAAGCTTCCTAAGAACAACTTACGCTTATAACGGTACATTCCAATGGCAAAAAGGATCAGACCTTAATGAAGGACTTGAAATTGAAGTTGATTTAGATAATGACCCAACGACTCCAGATGTGCCACGGACATATAATTTAGGACATTCTATTCAAAATTCTAATACGCACAATATCAACTCAACCCTTAATATGGAAACCTTTTATAAATCTATAGGTTTTGTAAAAAAGGGTAATCAAAGAGGTCGAGGAAGAACGAGAAATGCACAACCAAAAACGCGTACTGCTACTCCAAATGCATCGTTGAATGATAAGGATAATCCGCAACAACCTCAAGATCCAAACAAATTAAGTACAGGAAAAAAAGCGTATAATACTATGGTAGACATTGTTACTATGGTAAAGCGTATTCAGTTTGGTTATACCGAAAATAATGGTACTTATTTGCCAGGTTATTTGCCAACTCCAGGTTTTATAGGGACTTTAAAACCAACTTTAGGTTATACATTTGGAAGTCAGCAAGACATTAGAAATAAAGTGGCAAGAGAAGGTTGGTTAACAACATTCCCGGAATTCAATCAGCAGTACACAGAAGTAACCAACAAAACGCTAGACTATTCTGTGAATATTGAGCCAATGCGTGATTTAAAAATCGATTTGATTGGAAATAGAACCTATGCAAAAAATGTTGCTGAAACATTTAAAGGTGTGGATGACCCTGAAGATGGTTTAGATGGTTTGAGTGATCGCTATGAGCAACTAATTACCAATTCATTTGGAAACTTCAACATATCAACAGCATTAATAAAAACTGCTTTTAGTAAGAGTGACGAAAATCAATCTGCTCCATTTGATGATTTTAGAGCTAATAGATTAGTAATAGCAAACCGATTAGCAAGACAATTTTACGGTGATACACCGTTTAACGTTGACGCTGAAGGTTATCCTGAAGGCTTTGGTAAAAACAGTCAGCGTGTATTAATACCAGCATTTTTATCAGCTTATCAAGGGTCAGATCCTAAAAAAATAACAACGAGTGCCTTTAGAGATGTACCAATACCAAACTGGACATTAAAGTACACAGGTTTAATGAAAATTCCTTGGTTTAAAAAGACGTTTAGACGTTTTTCAATTCAGCATGGTTACAGATCTAGATATACAATTAATCAGTTTAGAACTAATTTAGATTTTGAAGCCGGTAATACAGGTGAAGCCTATGATGACCAACCAGAAGAAGCTTTGGATCAGTCAGGTAATTTTAAAAATAAGACTTTATTCAGTAATATCAATTTAGAAGAGCAATTCAGTCCTTTAATTCGTTTAGAGTTTGAAATGAAAAACTCAATTAAAGTTTTAGCAGAGGTTAAAACAGACAGATTGCTTTCATTGAGTTTTGACAATAATTTAATGACCGAAATACAAGGTAGAGAATACACCTTAGGCTTAGGTTATAGAATTAAAGATTTGCGTATTCGTTCCGCACTTGCAGGACCAAAACAAATCATAAAAAGTGATTTGAATATGCGAGCGGATGTTTCGGTTAGAGATAACAAAACAATTATTAGATATCTGGATTTAGAAAATAACCAAGTAACAGCTGGTCAGACTATTTGGGGATTAAAGTATTCAGCGGATTATGCATTTAGTAAAAACCTAACGGCTATTTTCTATTTTGATTATACGTTTTCAGATTTTGCCATTTCAACATCATTTCCGCAAACATCAATACGATCTGGAATTACCTTAAGATATAATTTTGGTAATTAATTTTGAATTGAAGCAATTAAAAAATTACATTTGTTTCATTAATTATTTACAACATTACAGATGAATATACCATCAGAATTAAAGTACACCAAAGACCACGAATGGATTAAAATTGATGGCGACATCGCCACAGTTGGCATTACTGATTTTGCACAAGGAGAATTAGGTGATATCGTTTATGTAGAAGTAGACACTTTAGATGAAACTCTAGACGTTGAAGAAGTTTTTGGTACTGTAGAAGCCGTTAAAACTGTTTCTGATTTGTTTTTACCACTATCTGGTGAAATCATTGAATTTAATGAAAACCTTGAAGACGAGCCAGAAAAGGTAAATACAGATCCTTATGGTGAAGGTTGGATGATAAAAATAAAAATTTCTGATGCTTCTCAGGTTGATGATTTGTTATCAGCAGACGACTATAAAGCCATTATAAGTGGTTAAAAAAATGCTATTGCCTGTTGCAATGGTTTACACTGTTGTGCTGGTTATTGCTAGTGTTGTCAATTTGAACAATGTGCCCAGTTTGGGTTCATCCTTTGATGATAAAATATATCATTTTGTAGCTTACCTTGTGTTGGCATTTTTATGGACAACTTATTTCAAGCCATCTCATAAAAGGCATACCAATACCATAGTATTTGTAAGTGTTATAGCATTTGGTGTGGTGTTAGAGTTAATTCAGCATCAACTTAATCCAAACAGAACTTATGATGTTTATGATTTAATGGCAAACTGCTTAGGTGTATTATTTGGCACATTAATTGTTCATAAATTCAATATTATTAAGTTAAAATAACTCCAAGTGTTGCATTTTTAGCTATTATTTAGTTAAATTAGCGACACTCTAATAAAGAAAAGTACTATGGAACCTAAAAAGAATCCTAAATCAGACGTAAGCCGTAACAGCTCACTCTTCTTTGCAGTTGGTCTTGCCTTAATGTTAGGTATTACCTATATGGCAATTAACTATAAAACTTACGATAAAAGTAATATAGTTGCCGATTCACTTAATTTAGATGATGAATTAGAAGAAGAAGTGCCAATTACAGAACAGATTATAACTCCACCACCTCCACCACCTCCACCACCTGCTGCTCCAGAGATTATTGAAGTTGTAGAAGATGAAGAGGAAGTAGAGGAAACAGTTATAGAATCTACAGAAACTGAAATGGATACAGAAATTGTAGAAGTTGAAGAAGTAGAGGTAGAAGAAGTAGAAGAAGATATTGAGGTACCATTCTCTGTAATTGAAAACGTGCCAATTTTCCCTGGTTGTGAAAATGAAAAAGGAAACGCAGCTAAAAAAGCTTGTATGTCTGAAAAAGTACAGAAATTAGTTAATAAAAAATTCAACAAAGACCTTGCTAGTGATTTAGGTCTGCAAGCGGGTAAAAAACGTATTTTCGTTTCGTTTAAGATAGATAAAAACGGAAATGTAGTACAGGTTGGTGCTCGTGGTCCTCACCCGGCATTAGAAAAAGAAGCAAAACGTGTTATTGGCTTACTTCCTAAAATGAAGCCAGGTAAGCAAAGAGGTAAGGCTGTAATTGTACCTTACTCGTTACCAATTGTATTCCAAGTACAAGACTAAAGAATAAATATTTTTTACATATAAAAATCCCGTTCAAAATTAATTGGACGGGATTTTCGTTTTGGTATGCTTATTGTGACTTTATCATAATATTAACATTTTAAATAATACGTATTATGAAAAACTCTAAAAAAGATTTCAATAACGCTGGTCAGAGCGTTGTTGAAGTAAAGAAATCACAAAAGCATGATGCAAATTTACAAAAAAACTCAACCCTATATTTCCAAATAGGGTTGATACTTTGTTTATTGGGTACTTATGCACTTTTTGAAATGCAGTTTCAGGAAAAAATTATTATTCCAGATACTGTAACCATTGATGAGGTCGCTACTATTGATGTGGCTCCTGTATATAAGGTTGAAGAAGTCCAGGTTAAAAAACCTGAACCAAAAGTGGAACGAAGCACCTTTTTGAGTGATAAATACAAAAAGGTGGAAAATGATGAACCAAAGATTGAGGATAAAATTTTTACGCCAGATGCACCAGAAACAGCACCAGAACCTGTAGATGTAGGTGATATTGATGTCATTGAAGAGCCTAAAGATCTTCCTCCTGTAGATTTTATTAAAATAGAAAAGGCGCCAATTTATCCAGGTTGTGAGAAATACACAACTAACGATCAACGAAAAAAATGCATGTCCGAAAAGATTACCAAGTTGGTATATAATAAATTCAACACCAGTCTTGCTGAAGAATACGGACTTTCTGGTAAACAAAAAATATACACGCAATTTACCATTGATAAAAATGGAACAGTTACAAATGTAAAAGTAAGAGGGCCGCATCCTGCTTTAGAGAAAGAAGCGGATCGCTTAATAAATAAAATTCCTAATATGGAACCAGGTTATCAAAGAAATACAGCTGTTGGTGTTATATATACACTGCCAATAACATTTTATGTAAGGGATTAATTAGTCCATTACCACAAACTAAACCGTTATCAACTAGATAGCGGTTTTTTTGTTTTATGGTTACTAAAAAAATTAAGTATCTTTCGACCATAAAAACTAAGTCTTTTCTATGAAGCATTTTTGGCTTGTAACCCTTTTATTAATTTCTTTTTTAAGTAATGCTCAAACGATTTCTACTTATGAAAAGCCTCCAATTTTTAGTGAGTGCGATTCATTAGCCGTGGCACAATTAAAACCTTGTTTTAATTATACACTAAATAGTTTTGTGTATAACAACTTTAAAGTGCCACAAGCAACTCTGGATGAAGCTTATCAAGGTGATATTCAGATTTTGTTTGAAGTTGATAAAGAAGGTGCTTTCAAAGTGATTTATGCCGATGCTATTAATGATGAATTAAAGGATGAGGCAAGACGTGTATTCAAAATGCTTCCTAAAGTTAAACCTGCAACATATAACGGCAAGCCGACCTTTGTTCAGTATAGCTTAACTGTTGCTATTCCGCTGACTGAGCCTAAATACACTTCTATAGAAACTACAGAGACGAAACTAACAGAGGCAGATAGTCTTAATGCAACATTGTCTAATGAATATGATGCGGTTAATGCGCAACTTAAGACTTATGAAAAACTAGAATATACTAGTCAGTTAAATATTCCTTTTACACACTCGTACTACGCACGTTTTGATGATGAAATAAATGCCATAGGTACCAATAGCCATACAGCATCCAAGCCATTTATTTACAATGATGTTGCAAAGTATTACGATATAAAAGCGGAAAAAGAGAGCTTGGCAAAAGATACCGACTCTTGGTTTGGTAGAAAATTATATAATGAGCATTTGGTAGAAATACAAGGTAAGGATTATTGGTTTACAATAGATCCTATTTTGGATTTACAAGTTGGAAGCGATTCCGAAGGAGATTCTGGGTCAACTTGGAACAATACAAGAGGTGTTTTTGTACAAGCTGGTTTAGGAAAACGTTTTAATTTATCAGCTTCAATTTACGAAAGTCAAGGTCGTTTTGCGGATTATTTTAATGGCTATGCAGAAAGTCTAAAGGCTTTTGGGCCAGATCCTGCCATTATTCCAGGACGTGGTATTGCAAAGCGTTTTAAAGAAAACTCGTATGACTATCCTGTTGCCGAAGCGTATTTATCTTATACTCCAGCCGATTTTCTAAATATTCAATTTGGACATGGAAAAAATTTTATAGGTGATGGTTATCGTTCCTTATTGCAAAGTGATGTATCTAGTCCGTATCCATTTTTAAAATTGAACACTAGCTTTTGGAAAATAAAGTACACTAGTACATGGATGTGGTTAAAAGATGTAAGGCCAGAAGTTGTTGAAGATGACGCTTTTTTAACAAAGTATATGGCAAATCATTACTTAAGTTGGAATGTGTCTAAACGATTAAATATAGGTTTGTTTGAGTCTGTAATGTGGGCAGATACTAATGGACGAGGTTTTGATGTAAATTATTTAAACCCAATTATATTTTTTAGAGCTATAGAGTTTCAAACTGGTCAAGGAGCCGGAAATGCCATTTTAGGATTAAGTGGAAAATACAAATGGAACAATAAGGTTAATCTTTATGGGCAATTTATTCTTGATGAGTTTTCACTTAGTGACATTACAGGTGGTAATAAAAGCTGGAAGAACAAATATGGTTATCAATTGGGTGTTAAGTACTACAATGCATTCAAGGTAGATAATTTATTGCTGCAAGCTGAGTATAACCAAGTACGTCCTTACACCTATTCTCATAATACAATTGTTTTAAACTATGGTCATTTTAATCAGCCTATGGCGCACCTTTGGGGAGCCAATTTTAAGGAATTGGTTTTAATTGGTCGTTACAATTACAAACGTTGGTTTGCTGATGCAAAATTTATCATAGGGAAGAGAGGTTTCGATTTTAATACTGAAGAAGATAGTTTTTCTTATGGAGGTGATATTTATAGAGATTATAATGAACGTAATGCTGATACAGGAATAACAATAGGTCAAGGGAATAAAACCAATAGTTTTATGACTGAACTACAAGCTGGGTATTTATTGAATCCAGAAACCAATTTAAAACTCTTTACAAATATTATTTACAGAGATTTTAATCCAGATGCAATTACAGCTACAACGATGGACTCTAATACATTTTGGTTTAGTATTGGTGTTAGAACGGATTTGTTTAATTGGTATAATGATTTCTAAAAGTAGTTTCTGTTTTTTGGTTTCTATAAAACTAGTCTTTTACGTTGCTCATAATCAATTTTCAAACTATCTTTGCACTCGCTAAGAATAGAACAAAGCACTAACGGTTTGAGTAGTACAAAATCTTCGGTTTCAACAGCCTCTGTGATTACAGATTTTAAGGAAATCACTAAAATGGGCTTGTCCATAAGTGTGGTTTTTTCTGCTCTTGCTGGGTATCTTCTTGGTGCTGAAACTATAAATTTCACAACTTTCTTTTTATTGGCTCTTGGTGGCTATTTTATGGTTGGAGCCTCAAATGCCTATAACCAAATTATTGAGCGAGATTTAGATGCTTTAATGGATCGTACCAAAAACAGACCTATACCTGCTGGTAGAATGTCTGTAAACACAGCGTTTATTATAGCAACAGCGTTTACAGTTTTAGGTCTTATTACCTTATATATCATCAATCCCAAAACAGCAATGTGGGGAGCGATTTCTATATTTTTATACACTAGTGTTTATACACCATTAAAAACAAAAACGCCTTTGGCTGTATTTGTTGGTGCTTTGCCTGGTGCTATTCCTTTTATGTTGGGATGGGTTGCAGCACGAAACGATTTTGGTATTGAACCAGGAACCTTATTTGCCATTCAGTTTTTTTGGCAATTTCCACATTTTTGGGCTATTGGTTGGTTTCTGCATGAAGATTATAAAAAAGGTGGTTTTTTTATGTTACCAACAGGAAAACCAGATAAAGGAACAGCAGTACAAATTATTGTGTATAGTGTGTGGACGATTATCGCCTCTATAATTCCAGTGTTTGGTTTTACAGGAGATTTAAAACTGTCTATTGTTGGAGCCATTCTGGTTTTTATATTAGGTATGGTCATGTTAATGTATGCATTTAGGTTGTTTCAGCAACGTACAGCCAAAGCTGCTAAACAGTTGATGTTGTCAAGTGTTTTTTATATTACCATGTTACAGATTATATATGTTGCAGATAAATTTTTAAGATAAATGGATTTAACACAAGGAACACCAGAAGAGAAAATAGCGCGATCTAAAAAGATGATGCTTTGGTTTGGTATTGGTTCTCTAATAATGTCTTTTGCAGGATGGATAAGTGCTTTTATTGTTAGTGCTAAACAAAGAAAAGATAAAGACTGGCTAAGTAATTACGAATTGCCTGATGCTTTTTTTATTAGTGTGGGTGTTATTTTATTAAGTAGTCTCACTTTTATTTTGGCTAAACGTGCCATAAAACAAAACAACAGACAGATGACTACGGTTTGGTTACTATTAACTTTAGGGTTGGGTGTTGCGTTTATTTTTAGTCAGCTTAAAGGGTTTAGTCAAATTATTGATGCTGGTCATTATTTTACAGGACCATCAAGTAATATTACGATGTCTTATATTTATATCATCGCTTCAGTGCACATAGCGCACGTTATTGCTGGTTTAATATGCATCCTTGTCGTAATTTATAATCATTTTAAACAAAAGTACAATGCCAACAATATGTTGGGTTTAGAACTAGCAGCTAATTTCTGGCATTTTGTAGATATACTTTGGCTTGTGCTCTTTTTGTTTTTATATTTTTTTAGAGATATAATTTGATTATTTTTGTCAAATCTTAAAATTTAAATAAATTCTATGGATTCTACAGTAGCAAGTACTGGTACAGAAGAAAAAACTTGGGGAGGTGGCAATCAACCTCTAAAAGCAAGTTATGGAAAAATGATGATGTGGTTCTTCATTGTATCTGATGCATTAACGTTTTCCGGTTTCTTGGCCGCTTATGGTTTTTCAAGATTCAAGTTTATAAAAGAATGGCCAATTGCAGATGAGGTGTTTACTCACGTACCGTTTTTACATGGTCAGGAGTTGCCAATGATATATGTTGCGTTTATGACATTTATACTTATTATGTCTTCCGTAACTATGGTATTAGCTGTAGATGCAGGTCATCATATGAACAAGGTTAAAGTGACTTTATATATGTTCCTTACAATTATTGGTGGAGCTATATTCGTTGGGTCACAAGCATGGGAATGGGCAACATTTATTCAAGGAGATTATGGTGCTGTGCAAACAAAGGGAGGAAATATTCTTCAGTTTGGAGAGTATGTTACTGTAGATGGTAAAGAGAAATTTAAGCGTATTTCTATTGATGATTTTGCTGTTTCTATTCCTACTGAACGTGCAGAACATGAGCGTAAAAATGGACTTTGGTTTGTTACTGAGGAGTCATTACCACCTTATAGTGTAAACGAAATATATACTGGGTTAGCTGCTAATGAAAACATCTTGGTAAGAACTCAGATTATTAATGATGAAGGTGAAAAAACAGTACTATCTAGAGCAGAATCCTTAAAACAAATAAAAGAAAACGGAACGTTAGTTGTAAAAGGCGCTAATCTTCATGTCAATGAATACGGAACATCGCTATTTGCAGATTTCTTTTTCTTTATTACTGGATTTCACGGATTTCACGTATTTTCGGGGGTAGTGATTAACATTATCATTTTCTTTAATGTTATTCTAGGTACTTACGAACGAAGAGGAAGTTATGAAATGGTAGAAAAAGTAGGACTGTATTGGCACTTTGTCGATTTAGTATGGGTATTTGTATTTACATTCTTCTACTTAGTATAAAAGCAATTTAAGATTCAGTTATGGCACACGAACATAAATTAGAAATATTTAGAGGACTTTGGAAATTTAAGTCTAACACACAAAAAATTTGGGGAGTTTTAGCTTTCTTAACCTTTGTTACAGCTATCGAAGTTGTATTAGGTATATATAAGCCAGAAGGTTTAATGTCTCCTTGGATGACTCCTTTTGAAGGTGGTTTCTTTGCAACGCTTATGAATATTCTTTTCTCGGCGTTTATATACATGAAACCTTTAAATTTAATTTTCATCATCTTAACCATTGTAAAAGCGTATTACATTACTTGGGATTTTATGCACATGAGAGATGAAACAAAATCCCTAAGACGCATGGTAGTGTGGACAGGAGTTTTTCTAATATGTTACCTTATCTTTATCTTGTTACAAGAAGGTGGTTATGTATTTGAAGTTTATAATACCGATGACGCACTTATTAAACGAGATTTTTAGACTTAAAATATTAAGTTAAATGATATCAAAAGGTGGTTTTTCTAAACCACCTTTTTTATTTTTGCATTATGGAATTAAGTAAAAGAAAACGTTACACAATTCTAGGCATATTGTTCTTTTTGCCAGTAGCATTTATTATCATAATGCTTTTGTCTAAAGAGAATTATAATCCGCTAGATGTTGTAAAACAAAATATTTCCGAACTACCTGTTAATAAAGATAGCATCCAGCTAAAAGATCATATTACAGTCTTATCTTTTTTGGGTAAAAAACCTATGGAAAACTCTATAGCAGCATTAAACTTAAAGGAGCTAATATACGATAGGAATAAAGGGTTTAAAACATTTCAAGTAGTGGTATTACTGCCTTTAGAAGCAAAAGATGAAGCAGAAGAATTACTTAAAGAAATTAAGTCTTACGAAGATCTTAGGTTTTGGCATTTTTTATATGCAGAGGACGAACAAATTAATACAGTTTTTAATAGTTTAAGATCAGAAGTAAAACTTGATGGAAACCTTGCTAGTAACTACGTCTATATTATAGATAAAGACCGAAACCAAAGAGGAAGGTTAGACGATAGAACAGATGCCGAAATTGAGGGAGAAAAACCAGTTTATGGACTATTTGATTACGACTGCATACAGGTTGCTGTGTTAAAAAACAAAATGGCAGCAGAAGACATGCGTGTTTTATTCAAAGAGTATAGAGATAGACGAAAAGGTGAGTTTGACGAATCTAATAAAAGACGCGAAAAGGATTTAAAAAATGGCTAAAAAAACAAACTATTCTTACGCAGGTATTGCATTTATCATTTTAGTATTTGGTATAATTTTTATTCCAAAAATTATAGATAGAGCAAGTAATAGCGATATTATTAGGGATGAAAGTAGAAGTGAAGATTTGTCAACAACTCCTGCAAATAATTCTAAACAAAGCAAGAGTGATTTGGTGTACATACCAAATGCTGAAGGTGAGCATAAGAAAGTGCCAAGTTTTAGCTTCACTAATCAGTACGGACAAACGATTACCGATAAGGACTATTTAGGTAAAGTTTATGTTATAGAATTCTTTTTTACAACATGCCCAACCATTTGCCCAAGAATGAATAAAAACCTAGTTGAAATTCAAAATGAGTTTAAAGATTTTGAAGATTTTGGCGTAGCATCTTTTACCATTACTCCAGATATAGACACTCCCGAAGTGTTAAAGGCTTATGCAGACAATTATGGTATAACAAACCCTAATTGGCATTTAATGACAGGTGATGAAGAAGCCATATACAAATTAGCTAATGAAGGATTTTATCTTTACACAGCAAAAAATGAAGATATAATTGATGGTTTTGAACATTCTGGAAATTTTGCCTTAATAGATAAAGAAGGTTATATCCGTTCGAGATTAAAATCTCCTAATAATCCATTAATATATTATAATGGTATTATATCTGAAGCAGAGGGAGTTGATGATGAAGGTATACCACAAGAAATTACGATTTTAAAAGAAGATATAGCAAAGCTTTTAAAAGAAGAATAGAAGCACCATAATTACAACCATAGTTTATTGCATATAGAATTTAGCTTATGAACAATAATATTGATTTAGAAAAAGAAAAGAAATATAATAAGTGGATTGTTATACTTTCAATAGTAATTCCGCTGGCTGTAGCTGCACTTTTTGGAGTTAATCTTAGAAAGCTTGGTTTCGATGTAGAGCCACTAACATTTTTACCACCAATTTATGCAACTATAAATGGGCTTACAGCAGTAATTTTAATTATCGCTTTTTTTGCTATAAAAAAGAAAAACATAGTGCTTCATGAAAATTTAATGACAACCGCTATATGGTGTTCTGTTGTTTTTTTGGTGTTATATGTAGCTTATCACATGACAAGTGATTCTACAAAATTTGGTGGTGAAGGTTTCGTAAAATACATTTATTATTTTATTCTTATAACGCATATACTATTATCAATTGTAATCATCCCTTTTGTATTAATTACTTATGTAAGAGCTATTACTAATAATATAGAACGTCATAAAAAAATCGCAAAGATTACTTTTCCGTTATGGCTATATGTCGCAGTAACAGGAGTTATTGTATATCTTATGATTTCACCATATTATACATAATATGAAAAAGAAAATAACTTTTTTACTTTTTACTTTTTACTTTACACTAAGTACAAATGCGCAATGTGCTATGTGTAGAGCTGTGTTAGAAAGTGGTGAAGACCAATCTGCAGCAGAAGGTATTAATGATGGAATTATGTTTTTAATGGCAATTCCGTATATTTTAGTCGCAGCTATAGGCTATTTTATTTATAGAAAGTATAATAAACCGCAAAACTTGGAGAATACAGAAGAAAGTCTGTAACAATTTCTTAGTTTTAGAGTCATACTAGAAATCCATAATTAGGAATACTTAAAATAGTTGTTGTAAGGATGGCAACTTAATATTTTGTTTAAGTGATTTTTGTAACACTTTCAATTAAATAGAGACATATAAGTATCTTAAAATGGATACAAGCAAATTAAAATTTTAGTTTGTTTCATTCTAATGAAATAAAAATTTTCAAAATAGATGAAAAAACCAATCATCATAATACTGCTACTCATTGGATTAGTAGGTCAAACCCAAAATAAAAAGTGGACTCTAAAAGAATGTGTTCAGTATGCTTTAGAAAATAATATTTCAGTAAAGCAAAGCGAACTAGACATTGAGATGGCTGAGGTTGAAAAACTTACGGCTAAGGGTAATTTTATTCCTAGTCTTAATGCAGGTGCTGGTGTTTCAGAGAATACAGGTCTAGGTTTTAACCCAATAACAAACAATGCACAAACAACCACTTTTCTTTCTGCTTCAGGAAGTATTAATGTAGGTTACACCCTTTTTGATGGGTTAAGAAACTTTAGGCAACTACAACGTGCAGATATATCTAAGTTATCTAGTCAGTATCGTTTGGATAAAATGAAAGATGATATTTCGCTTTTTGTTGCAAATGGTTATTTAACGGTAATTTTAAATAAGGCAAATTTAGAGGTCTTAAAATCCCAAAACGAAGTTACTAAAGAACAAATTCAAAGAACCCAAGAATTGGTAGATGCTGGTTCTCTGCCAAGAGGTGACTTGTTAGAAATTAGAGCTACTGACGCTAGCGAGCAACAACAGATTATTAACGCAGAAAATAATATTCAAATCTCATTAATTAGCCTTGCTCAATTATTATTAATCAAAGATTATGAAAATTTTGATATTGAAGATGAGGGTTATAATATCGTTGATGATGGTGTTTCGGGTAGGGATGTTTCAGAAATTATTGCAGCAGCAAAAGAAACCAGAAACGAAATTAAAATAGCGGAGCAAAATGTTGAGCTAGCCGAAATAGATTTAAAAATTGCCAAAGGTGCAAATTGGCCAACCTTAACAGCTTTTTTTGGGTACAATACACGTTATGCCAATACTACAAGCTTTACACAACAAATAGATCCAGATAATCCAACTATTACACAACAAATTGGTACAGTTGAAGGAACAGGACAAGCTGTAATTGGTACTTTTCCTAATACATTTCCTGTTGAAGTTGGTGCAGATCCCTTTGTAGATCAGTTATATCAAAATGATGGTATTGGCTATGGGCTGCAGTTAAACATTCCTATTTTAAATGGATTCAATACTAAAGGAAACATTCAGAGAAGTAAAATCAATCTTGAGAACTCTAAGTATCAGTTAGAGCAAGCAGAGCTCGATTTAGAATCTACAGTATATCAAGCCTATGTAGATGCAAAAGGTGCTTTAAAATCTTACGAAGCGGCAGAATTAGCCTTAGAGTCTCAAGAGTTAGCCTATGAATATGCAAAGGAGCGCTATAATGTTGGCTTAACTAATGCCTTTGATTTTAGCCAATCTAAATTAAGGTACGATAATGCAAGGATTGAATTAAATCGTGCTAAATACGATTACATTTTTAAACTAAAAGTTCTAGAATTATATTTTGGAATACCAGCAACTGAATTAAAGTTTTAATTATGAGCAAAACAGTAAAAATTATTATCGGAATTGTCATTCTTGTATTGGTCCTACTTGTAGTAGGATCTAAAATGGGTTGGTTCGGTAAAAAAGGAAATTTTAAAGAAGTAACCGTTAAGGAAGTTACGCTTACAGATATTGTAGAAACCGTTTCTGCTACAGGTAAGATTCAGCCAGAAGTTGAGGTTAAGATATCTTCGGAAGTTTCTGGTGAAATTTTAGAATTACCATTCAAAGAAGGTCAAGAAGTTAAAAAAGGAGACTTGCTTGTGAGGGTAAATCCAGATTTAATTCAATCTGCAGTGAGCAGATCTCAAGCATCCTACCAAAATGTGAGAGCTGGTTTAGAGCAAGCTGAAGCAAATTTAAAACAAGCCAAAGCCGATTACGATAGAAGTAAAACACTTTTTGAAAAAGGTGTTATTTCTAAGGCCGATTGGGATAGAGCTATCGCAACTTATGAAACTGCACAAGCAAATAGGAGCTCGGCATATTATAGTGTGCAAAGTGCAGCAGCTACAGTAAACGAAGCAAAAGATAATTTAACCAGAACTACAATATACGCACCAATGAGCGGAACAATATCTTTGCTTAATGTAGAACTTGGAGAACGTGTGGTTGGTACACAGCAAATGGCTGGTACAGAAATTCTTCGCGTTGCCAACCTTAAGAATATGGAGGTAGAGGTAGATGTTAACGAAAATGATATTGTTAAGGTTAGTATAGGTGACTCAACAATTGTTGAAGTAGATGCTTATTTAAAGAAAGAGTTTAAAGGTGTGGTTACTGAAATCGCCAATTCAGCAGCTGGTACATTAGCAGCAGATCAGGTGACCAATTTTAAAGTAAAGGTTAGAATTTTAGAAGAGTCATATAAAGATTTAACCGAAGGGAAACCCGAAACATATTCGCCGTTTAGACCTGGTATGACAGCTACAGTAGATATCATTACAAAGACACGTAATAATGTAATTGCTGTTCCAATCAGTGCTATAGTAATTAAGACAGACACAAGCTCTACTAAGAAACCTTTTGGTGAAAAAGCACAAATTAATGATGATACGTCTAAGGAAGAAGAAAAATTTGAATGTGTTTTTGTAAATGATAATGGTAAAGCTAAGCTAAGAGTGGTTGAAACAGGTATTCAAGATGACACCAATATTGAAGTTATTTCAGGATTAAGTAAAGGTGATAACATTATTACAGGTCCTTATAATATTGTTTCTAAAACCCTTAAGCCAGGAGATTTAATAGAAGAAAAAAATAAAAAAGCTGAATCTTCAGAAACGGAAGAAGAATAGAAAACATATTAGCCAATGGCATTAGTGCTTAATATAGAAACAGCAACAACTAATTGTTCAGTCTCTCTGTCTAAAGACGGAGAGACTTTAGTTTTAAAAGAAGATAATAGTTCTGGTTATTCTCACGCAGAAACGTTACATGTTTTTATAGATGAAGTTTTTAAGCTTTCAAAATTAAAACCTTCAGAAATTGACGCTGTTGCTATAAGTAAAGGGCCTGGTTCTTATACTGGCTTGCGCATAGGTGTGTCATCAGCCAAAGGATTGTGTTTTGCATTAAATAAATCTTTGATCGCTGTAGATACTATGAAAAGTTTAGCACATCAAGTAAAAACCGAAGAAGGCTTTATTGTATCTATGTTAGACGCTAGACGTATGGAAGTCTATTCAGCTATTTACGATTCTAAACTAGAATTGCACAGGGAAATTAAAGCCGAAATACTTTCAGAAGATAGTTTTGCAGAACTTTTAAATACTAGTAAAGTTTATTTTATAGGAAGTGGTGTGGATAAAACCAAAAAAATCATTCAACATCCTAATGCTGTTTTTATAGAAGGAAAATTACCATCTGCAAATGAAATGGGAGAATTAGCGGAGCTAAAGTATGAAAAAAGCGACACCGAAGATGTCGCTTATTTTGAGCCTTATTATTTAAAGGAGTTTATTGCTTTAAAAAAGAAGAACTAACCCTCTTTTTGTATTTCCACTTGGTGTGGATAAGGTATTTCAATTCCAGCAGCATCAAGAGCTTCCTTAACTTGCTCTGTAACTCCAAAATACACATCCCAATAATCTTCTACTTTACACCATGGTCTAACCACAAAGTTGATAGAACTATCTGCCAATTCCGAAACTGCAATTGTTGGTGCAGGGTCTTTTAAAACCTTAGCATTTGCATCAAGAACTTTGGCAAAAACATCTTTTGTTTGCTTTATGTCAGAATCATATCCTACTCCAAAGACTAAATCAACTCTTCGTGTGCCTTCTGTAGTGTAATTAATAATATTACCATTAGAAAGTGCGCCATTTGGTATTATAATTTCTTTATTAGACAATCCAGTAAGTTTGGTGGTAAAAATTTCTATTTCTTTTACGACACCTATTTCACCTTGTCCCTCAATTAAGTCACCAATTTTAAATGGTTTAAAAATCATAATCAAAACTCCACCAGCAAAATTACCTAGTGAGCCCTGTAGAGCCAATCCAATGGCTAAACCAGCAGCGGCTATTACAGCTGCAAAAGATGTAGTTTCTACACCAACGGTACCAAGGACAACAATAATTAAAATAATCTTGAAAATCCATGTAATTAGGTTTAATAAAAATTTCTTTAAGCTTTCATCATAATTGGCTTTGGTCATAGCTTTTCTAATGCCTTTAATGATCATTTTAATAATCCAGCTACCTATAATCCATATTAGAATAGCAGCTATCAATTTTGGACCAAATTCTACTATTAAGTTATAGCCTTCGTCAATCCATTTTTGTGTTTCCATATTGGTTTTTTTTATTTATTAATAAAAAACTCGGTTGTAATAACCGAGTGAGTTTATGATTTTATTTTACTTCAAATGTCAATTTTAGATTAACTCTAAATTCAGTAACATCATCCCCTTTTACTATTGCACTTTGATCTTGCACATATACAGAACGAATGTTTTTTACTGTTTTAGAGGCCTCTTTTACTGCTTTTTTAGTTGCGTCTTCCCAGCTTTTGTCTGAATTAGATAAAACTTCAATTACTTTTAATACTGCCATTATATTTTTTTTTTAAAAAGGTTTATATTCTTAAGAAACTTAAAATTACAAAAAGTCACTTATAATATTAACCATTTATAGCATTAACCGTAATGGCTTCGTCATTAAGCATTTCTTTTAGCATATTCTCAATACCACTCTTTAATGTAAATGTTGAGGAAGGACAACCGCTACACGCACCTTGTAATAAAACTTCTACCTTTTTTGTGTTTTCATCGTAAGACCTAAACTCTATGTTACCTCCATCACTTGCCACAGCAGGCTTAACATATTCTTCAAGAATGTTTACTATGTTTTTAGAGGTATCGTCTAAGGCTTCAAATTTCTTTTCAATAGCCTCTTCAGTCTTGTTCAATTTTTGAGGCGCATCATCATTTAATATGGTTTTACCCTCTTCAACATACGACTTTAAAAATTCTCGCAGTTGAAGCGTAATTTCTTCCCATTCAATAATATCAAATTTAGTTATGGAAATGAAGTTCTTTTCCATATACACATTTTTTACAAATGGAAATTGAAACAACTCAGTAGCAAGAGGAGAAGGCTTGGCTTCTTCTATTGATGTAAATTCATATAGATTAGGAACCAAAACTTTATTGCAAACAAATTTTAAAACACTTGGGTTAGGAGTGCTTTCTGCATAAACAGTTACGGCAGCCTTTGGTTTTATAGCCTCTTCAGTTACTACAATACCATCATTAGATAGATAGCTTTCTATTTGTTCTGCAACTTCATCTTGCACATCTTTCCACTCAACAATATTATAGCGTTCTATAGCTACAAAGTTAGAAGCGATATAAACTTTCTTTACAAAAGGCAAATAAAACAGTTGCTGCGCTAAAGGAGAATGTTTGGCATCATCTATATTATTGAATTCAAAACTATTATGATCGGTTAAAAATCGGTCAGCTTCAAACTTTAAAATAGTTTCGTTTGAAGTTGGTACTATGGAAATTTTGGTCTTCGACATCTTTTTTTTGCAAAAATAGGAAATATCAATTTGAAACGTTAATCCTAAGAATGTGTTTTGCAACTAAAATCTTGAGACATTTCATATAATTTGATTAAATTTCGTCCTCATTTATAAAAGCTATATGTAGTATAAGTAAAATTTTACTGCTTTTCTATAGCTTAAATGAACCTAACTAACTATAAAAGAGCGACAAAGCCAACATTGCATTGCGAGTATAGCAAGGCTATTTGCTTTTTGAAAAAAGTTAACTGATGAAAAAGATACTCTACGTTTTTGCTTTAATTGTATCATCAATTGGATTTTCTCAAGATGTTTCAATGCAAAACGGAACATTTAACAGATGCGCACCTGACAGATTTTTTGATTCTGGAGGTGAATTCGGTAATTATGGTAATGACGAAAATTTTGTAACCACAATTTGTCCACAAAATACCAATGAATTTGTTATTCTAGACTTCACAACCTTTATTACACAACTCAATGTAGATGTTATGACTATTTATGATGGTGATGATACTAGCGCTGCAATTTTAGGAACTTGGTCAGGGCCTAACTCTCCAGGAACTGTATCTGCAAGTAGTGCCTCTGGTTGCTTAACTATTGAGTTTGTGTCTAATGATTCTGCTAGTGGAGCAGGTTGGGAAGCAGATATTCTGTGTGCAACACCTTGCCAAGATATAGTAGCTTCTATTGATACTACTGTACCAGCGCCTAATGGATCAGGTGTAATTGGAATTTTGCCTGGAGAAACAGTGGATTTTTCTGGAAGTGCAACATTTTCTGTTGATGGCTCTAATGCTACATATGGTTGGTTTTTTGGGGATGGTAATATTGGCTCAGGAGCTAATGTTTCTAATACTTTTGCCAATCCAGGAACTTATACAGTAGTGTTAACTGTTACCGACGATAACCCTCAAGGCTGTTCGGATTCAACTACAATAACTGTATTTGTACTAGGACCCAATGTTGTAGTGGATCAAAATTCTTTTACTCCAGAGCAGTTAATTGAAGATGTACTTGTTAATAGTCCATGCGCAACGGTATCTAATATAATATCTTCTACAGGTGTTAATTTTAACCCATCAGAGCCTAATGGAATTGGCTATTTTTTTAGTAATGGAGTGGATTTTCCGTTTGAAGATGGGATATTATTAACAAGTGGTGATGCCAGTGAAGCGGGAGGGCCTAACAATAATCTTTTAGGAGAAGGCACTGATCTTTGGCCTGGCGATGCAGATTTAAACTCACAATTATTGGTAGATTCTCATAACGCTACTTTTATTCAATTTGATTTTACACCACTAGCCGATACTATAAGTTTTGATTTCCTTATGGCATCAGAAGAATATGATATGGGTAGTTTTGAGTGTAACTATTCAGATGCTTTTGCGTTTTTGTTAACGGACTCTAATGGTGTTACAACAAATTTGGCAGTTTTGCCTGGAACAACAACACCTATTCTTGTTACAAATATTCACCCAGATAATGGTGCTACCTGTGGTGGAGCAAATGAACAATATTTTGGAGCATATACACCAAACAATGCACCTCCAATTGCTTTTGATGGTAGAACAGCAGTATTTACTGCACAATCTGCTGTTGTCCCTGGAGAGAATTATACTATTAAACTAGTTGTTGCTGATGACAGGGATAATATCTATGATACTGGAGTATTTCTTAGAGCAGGAAGTTTTGATTTAGGTGGAGATTTAGGTGAAGATATTACGATTGCAGCTGGTACAGCAGAGTGTGGTGGAACAGCTATCACTTTAGATACTGGAGTTACTACTGCACAACATACATGGTATTTTGAAGGAAACGTAATTACTGGTGAAACAGGTTCTACTATTTTAGCAAGTGAAACGGGAACTTATTCTGTAGATATTTTCTTTACAGGTGTTTGTCAAGCTAATGACTCTATTTTTGTGGAATTTAAACCAAGCCCAACCGCAAACCCTGCTCAAAACCTAGTTGTTTGTGATGTGGATGGTACGGCTGAGTTCAATTTATCAGATAATGATGATGATATTCTAGGAGTCCAAAACGCAGCCGATTTTATCATCACTTATCACCTTACCGAACAAGATGCTATTGACAATGTAGGTGTATTACCAACTAACTATACAAATATATCTGATCCTCAAACGATTTGGGCACGTATTGCAGACAACTCGCAAGAATGTTTTGCCACAACATCTTTTCAGTTGGGATTCTCTGATATTACAATTGATAATGCAATTACACCAATAATCTTGTGTGATGATAACATAGCTGATGGATTTACATCGTTTAATCTTACCGATAGAAATGCTGAAGTTATAGGTAGTAATGATGCATCAACCGTAGTAGTGTCTTATCATTTAACTCAGGCAGACGCAGATAATAATATGTCTCCATTACCTGAGCCATACACTAATTCTACTGCATATAATCAAACTATTTTTGTTCGTCTAGAAACTGTTTCTAATTCAGATTGTTATGCTACTACGACTTTAGACCTTCAGGTAATAACAACACCACAAGCAAATTCTCTAACTCCATTAGAAGCTTGTGATGATAATAATGATGGATTTACCGAGTTTGATTTGAGTCTGAAAGATGCCGAAGTATTAGGTGCTCAGACTGGACTTACGGTTACATACCATTTATCAGAGAATGATGCTATCATGGATATAGGTGTTTTACCAACATCATACACAAATACTTCTTCTGGAGCACAATTAATTCATGTACGTATTGATAGTGATTCTGGAGGCTGTTATGATACAACAAGTTTGCAATTAATAGCAAATCCAGTCCCAACAACTGTAGCAGTCACACCTTATGAATTATGTGATTATGATAATTCTGGTGACGAACAAGAGCTATTTGATTTAACTACAAAAGACTTAGAAATACTTAATGGTCAAGTGAATGTTTCGGTTGCTTATTATGCCAATCAAACGGATGCAACAACAGGAATGAATGAAATTACTGGATTATATGCAAACATCAGTAATCCTGAAACAATAGTGGCAGTTCTAACAAATACAAATACTGGTTGCCAATCAAGTGTCACTTTTGAACTAGTAGTTCATCCACTCCCATCTCTAATCCCACCAACAGCATTAGAAGTCTGCGACGACGGCACACCAGACGGTTTAACGGAGATCGACTTGAGCCTAAAGAACATAGAGATCACGGGCAACAATCCGGGATATACAGTGAGTTACTATCTGACTCAGGCAGATGCCGATAACGCAGCCAATCCTTTGGCAATCCCATACACGAATATCAGCAACCCTCAGATCATCTTTGTACGTGTCGAGGACAACACAACGGGCTGTTACGATACAACAACCCTAGAATTGGGAGTAGAGCAAGCACCGGTGGCCAATACACCAGAGCCGTTACGCTACTGTGATCCAGACAATGATGGATTTGGGATGTTTACCCTTACCGATGCCGAGAACGATATCACCATAGGAGCAGCAGGGCTTACGGTGACCTACCACGAGACGATGGCCAATGCCGAGAACAATGTGGACGCGATAGACACAACAGTAGATTACAACAATATCGTAATTAACACACAGACATTATACGCTAGAGTAGAGAGCGAGACCATAGCCACGGACTGTGCCACTATAGTAGAACTGGTACTGATCGTAGAGCCAAGCCCACAGATAGTAGCGCCAAGTCCATTGCACGCTTGTGACGATGCTTCAGCGGACGGTTATGCGATGTTCGACCTTACCACCAAGGCACCAGAAGTTTTGAACGGGTTAGACCCAATGCAGTACACGGTAAGCTATTACGAGACCGAAGCCGATGCCAATGCACCAATGAACCCTATCGCCAATCCCAATGCCTATACCAATACGCAAGAGGACGGCCAGTTCATCTGGATACGCGTGGAGGATGGCAATACGGTAGAAGGCTGTTATAAAGTAACGAGCTTAGAACTTATCGTCAACCCATTACCAGTACTATTACAACCATCACCATTAGAACTTTGTGATGTGGACAATCCAGGAGACGAGCAAGAGCCTTTCACTTTGGAAGATGCCAATGCAGAAATACTAAACGGACAGACAGGCATCACCCTAACGTATTACGAGACACAGCAAGATGCCGATAATGGGACGAGCCCAATAGCAAGCCCATATATCAATACGAGCAATGCACAAACGATCTATATACGAGGAGAGAACGATAACACGGGCTGTTACAGTACGGTAACGCTGACCTTGAGGGTCAACCCGTTACCATCACCAGAACAAGATCCAGAACCGATAGAAGTCTGTGATGACGACAACGACGGTTTTGCAGAGTTTGACCTTACGATTCGTACAGTGGCCATTACCAATGGTGAATCCGATGTGGTGATCAGTTACCACGAGACCCAGGAAGATGCAGAAATGGGGGACAACCCATTATCAAGCCCTTACACCAACATCGTGGCCAATAGCCAGATGATCTATGTAAGATCGGAGAGCACGTTAACAGGCTGTTACAGATTGACCTTAAACACATTAGAACTCGTCGTG
This sequence comes from Winogradskyella pulchriflava, assembly GCF_042434315.1. Lineage (NCBI taxonomy): Bacteria > Pseudomonadati > Bacteroidota > Flavobacteriia > Flavobacteriales > Flavobacteriaceae > Winogradskyella > Winogradskyella pulchriflava. Next base: position 1,090,421 of record NZ_JBHLTQ010000001.1, read on the forward strand.
GTAGCATCGCCAGAAGTACCAACGAGCTTAGACCCACTGATCATCTGTGATGCCGATGCCGATGGTATTGCCCAGTTCGACCTTACAGAGCGCGACGCCGATATCCTTGGTATCCAAAACCCAGCTGATGTGACGTTGACCTACCATGTAAACGCATCAGACGCACAATCAGGGAATAACCCAATAATCAATGTAGGGAACTACACCAATACGGGCAACCCACAGACAATCTATGTACGCTTGTACAACCCAACATCGGATTGTTACGATACAGGCGAATTTGAGCTTCAGGTAGAGCTGCCACCAACAGCGGTACAGCCAACACCATTAGAGCTATGTGATGATTTAGGGGAATCGCCAGGGAACGAGATGACCGAGTTTGACCTTACTGTAAAAGACCAAGAGATTACGGGAGGCAATGCCAGCTGGTCCGTAGCCTATTACGAAACAAATGCCGATGCACAAGCACAGACAGGTGCCATACCAGACCCGACAGCATATACCAATACCTCTGTAGGAGGCTTACCAGCCAACCCACAGACCCTATATGTTGTGGTAACGGATACCGATACAGGCTGTGTGGACTACACGACCTTGACCATTAGAGTATTACCAAACCCAACCCCAACACCAAGTGATCAGTTGCCGGATTTAGAACTATGTGATGAGATCAATACAGGAGATGGTTTTGAAATCTTCGATTTAACAGAAAACGAAGTGCTATTGCTCAATGGTGAGAACGGAGTTACGGCAACCTACCATGAGACACCAGAAGATTCAGACTCAGGGATGAACGCAATCGTAGACCCAACCCAATATACCAACATAGAGACACCAGAGCAGACGATTTATGTCAGGGTGACCAACGATGTAACGGGCTGTTACACCTTGGTAGACTTTACTATACGTGTCAACCCATTGCCAGAAGTCGTGGCGGTAACGGACTTTATCCAGTGCGAACTCAATACCGATGGATTTGACAGTTTTGACCTAACGACTAAAGACGAGGAAGTCTTGAACGGACAGGACCCAACCCAGTTCATAGTGACCTACCATGAAAACCTTGCAGACGCAGAGTCAGGGATGAATGCCTTGGTAAGCCCATACATCAACACAACGAACCCACAGCAGATATTCGTAACGATTACCAATAACGTCACGGGCTGTTCCATCAGCACACAAAGCTTCAATATCCAAGTGGATGAAGCCGCAGAGGCCAATCCGGACATGGACCCTATCCTTTACGAAGAATGTGATGACCATATGGAAACGGACGGAGACCCGAGCAACGACAGTGTACAGTTTGATCTATCAACACAAGATGCCCAAGTACTCGACGGCCAGAATCCAACGGACTATATCGTGAGCTACTATGCAACGGAAGAAGATGCCAACTTAAATGTCAATCCGCTACCAAATTTATATGAGAATGTCGTCAACCCACAAGTCATCTATGCAAGAGTGGACAATAACACCTTAACGGTAATCCCAGTCGCTCTAGACTTAGCAGCCTTGACAGCAGGATTGGATTTGGATGCCAATGGCACCATTGATACCTATGACACCGATGCAGACGGTATTTTTGACCTTATCGATGTGGATGGAGATGGCTTATCGGATGGTATAGATGCCAATGCAGACGGTCTGTTTGAGTATGTAGACATCGATGGAGACGGTAATGGAGACCCAGTGGATTTGAACAACGACGGTACGTTTGATAACCAAGCGGACAGTTCGATCTGTTTTGCAGTGGCAGAATTGACCCTTCAGGTAAATCCATTACCAAACTTTGATTTAGCTGACAGTTATATACTGTGTGTCAATACCAACGGAACAGAGATACTGGATCCATTGGTACTGGATACTGAATTATCAGAGACGGACTATACCTTTGAATGGTCATTGGATGGTAACGTACTTGTAGGAGAGACAGGGTCAAGTTTAAACCCCTTACAAGGAGGAACCTATAGTGTTATAGTAACTGATATCAGTACATCAACAGTGACGCAGTGTGTTAATATGGACAGCACTGTAGTGATAGAAAGTGAGCCACCGACATTGGTAGCTGATGTGGTCACACAAGCTTTTGCAAATAATCACGTTATAGAAGCAGTGGCAAGTGGACCAGGAGTGTATGAGTACAGTCTGGATGGAGGTCCATGGCAGGACAGTGGTACGTTTACCAATGTTTCGTCAGGAGAGCATGAGGTTGTGGCCAGGGACAAGAACGGTTGTGGTATAGCAGTGGAGACGGTGTTCGTTCTGGATTACCCACTGTACTTTACACCAAATGGAGATGGCAACCATGACACATGGAACATAGAAGGCATTGGAAGCAGTGCAAAAATTTATATATTTGACCGCTATGGGAAACTGTTGAAGCAATTGAGCCCGACAGGCCCAGGATGGGACGGAACATTCAATGGGAACAGGATGCCGAGCAATGGCTACTGGTTTACCGTAGAGTACGACGAACCACTAACGGGAAAGCGAAAAGAGTTTAAAGCCCATTTTACCTTGAAACGATAAAGTTTATTATGAAATTAAAAAAGTTTTGTTTAGTAGCATTTACAGCCTTAGTAGCAAATTTTGGTTTTGCACAAGAGGGTGTACCAATTTATTCGGATTATTTAACGGATAATTATTATTTAATACATCCATCAATGGCAGGTGTCGCTAATTGTGCCAAGGTCAGGTTGACTGCCAGACAACAATGGTTTGGAGTTGATGATGCACCAAGTTTGCAAACCTTGAGTGTTAATGGGAGATTAGGAGATTCGCCCGTAGCACTGGGTGGAATTCTATTTAATGATTCTAATGGATATCATTCTACTGTTGGTGGCTATGCGACTTTTGCATATCATTTAATGTTTTCCAGGAATGAAATTGATTTGAATATGCTCTCATTTGGTTTAAGTGCTGGGTTTTTACAGTATAAGCTAGATGAAAGCGATTTTTTAGCACCTGGGGAGTTTGATCAACTTATTGCTGGTATAGAGCAAAGTGCAACTAATTTTAATATAGATTTTGGATTTTCATACCATTTTGTGGATTTCTATGCACATTTTACTGCTAAGAATATATTGAAGAATGAAGGTATAAACTTTAATGATCAAGGTTTTGAATTTGATAATCTTAGGACTTATTTAGCGTCTATGGGTTATACATTCAGTAAATATGGAAGTGATTGGAGTTATGAACCTTCAATTATGTATATGTATAGAGACGCAACAGAAGAATCGTCAATTGATATTAATGCTAAAGTATATCGCGAGATGGATTTTGGTAAAATTTGGGGAGGCTTGTCTTATAGACGAAGCTTAGATGGTGCAGAATTTGTTGATGGCTCTGGAACAAGTAGCCAAAAATTACAATACATAACACCGTTTCTTGGTGTAGATTATAACAACTTTGTTTTTGCTTATACATACTCTTATCAAGCAAACACTGTTAATTTTAATACTGGTGGCTTTCATCAAATAACTCTAGGCTATAATTTTAATTGTAGAAGAGAGAAATATGAATGTAATTGCCCAGCGATAAACTAAAAAAAAAGGCTCGATTTTAATCGAGCCTTTTATTATTACTCCCAATTATAGTTTTTCTTTTTAGCTTGTGTTTTTATAGCACTTATCATTGCGTTTTCTAAACCGTTGGCTTCGTCTGTTGATTTTTTTGAAATATAATCACGCCTTTTAATATTTAACTGAGCAATGCTCTGTTGAAGTTTTTCGCGTTCGTTTCGTTTTGTCTTCACATAGGATTTAATTTCATCTTTAGATTTACCTTTTAATTCCTCAGGTAATTGGTCTTGCGTTAAATCATCATAAGAAAAGTCTTTTTCTTTTTCTGCATCTACCAAATCCCAAGAACTGTTTTTGTACAATCTAGAACTTTTACTTACCGTTCTACTTACTGCATTTGCTTTGTTATATCCTCTTGCATTAGAATCTTGTTCAGCTTGAAGTTCCATTTTTGCTCTACCAGATTCTCCGTACGCTATATATGTTTTGTTAAGCTTTTCGTTTAATTCTAAAATTTTATCATCATAAGGTGACGCAATATGAACCGATGCTTTATTGTGGTTAATAGCCATATAATTGCCATGAGTTAAATCCGCTCCATCTTTCCAATAGGCAGAAATACCTTGGTCGTAATCACCACAAAAAATAGTGTTAACGGTGACATCGTTTTTATGCGCTAATTTTGAAGCTTCTTTGTAGCTCACTTGTCCTTGGGTATAAGGCTCATTTCCTGCAATAAAAATAAGTTTTAAGTCATCTTCATTATCTCCCCAATTTAATTGGTTTAATGCTGTTGAAATTACTTTACCACAATATTCATTGCCACCATTGGTTGTAAGTGAGAATAAGGATTTAGAAATTTCATCCAAATCATCACTAAAGGCAATGACTTGCCTTAGGTAACCTTCATCAGCATTGAGATTGTCATTCCCATATTCATAAAGTGCAATTTTAAGATTAGGGTTTTTTTCTTCGTATTTAGCATAGGACAATTCATTTACTATTTGCCAAAGTTGTGCTTTAGCTTGGTCAATTAGTCCATCCATACTATTGCTAGTATCTAATAGAAGTGCCACTTTAATTTCAGGATTGTCTGATTTTACATTTGTTTCAAGTTTTGTTTCTACGATAGCCAAATCTTGAGTGTTTCGTTTTGAATTAGCATTACAAGCCGTAACTGTTGTTAGGCTTAAAGCAATGGCTAATGTTTTAATTAAATTTTTCATATTTCTTTTATTTTGTTTTTAATTCTTTTACATCAATTGTCCCATTTGGTGAAATCACATAGTATTTATGCTCAATCTCTGCTTTTGTAATTGGTTTTTCAATTTGTTCTTTTGGCTTAGGTGTATACATTAGTTTTATATTCATTCCAATTTGTACAACAGGTTCTAAAATTGAAGGATTTATTACAACATCGTAACTTTCATAGGTTAATGGCTGATAGTAATAGGATGTCTGCTTTTTTGCTGTAGTAATAGCTTTCCCTTTTTTTAATGCATCAAAAGACACACTGTTATAAGCTTGATAACTTTGATAGAAGTCTTTTGGGAAATAGCAATACTTATCATCGGCAATGGCAATGTTGTATTGCGATAAATCAAAACCTAACTTAGTATAGTATGCTTTTTTATCTTCAATAAGTTTCAGTAATTGATCCTGGATATTTTTATAGACTTCTTGAATGTTTTCAATAAAATAATCAACCTTAACCAGGTTATAGACTTCACTTTTTGCACATGCTTCAAGAATGCTTTCAAACTGATTTGTCTTAGTAAATTGAATGTGAATATTTTGTTGTAATTCAAAACCTTGAGGAACTTCAGTATAGGTTTTACTGAATAATTTTTTGGTGACTTCAATTTCATAAACAGGCACAAAGGATATCACATCTATAGCGATGTTTTTTTGAGTAATGCCTTTAGAATTTAAGCGCATTTTAATGCTATCTATACGTTGCTTCATTAAAGCGTTGGTGATTTCTGCTGTAGGTCCTATTTGAGATAAATTAAATACAGCCGTATAAGTGGTTGCGCTGACATTTTGAAGCGCTTTTACATCAATAGTCAACACATTGCTTGGGTGTAAAATCTTGTTGATTTGCTGTTGAACTGCAGGATTGTAAATAGTTGCATTACCAGCTGATAAGATGTTTTGTCTGGAAATATCTGGTGTAATTTGATTGTAGTTTCCTTTGTGTTGCGCGATAAGTATAGAGCTGAACATCAGCGTTAGCAACAACATAAAATTGGGTGTTTTCATATTTTATTTACGTTTTTTGATTTATTGCGTAAAGCTCTGTCTAAAAAAGATCAATAAAAATGAAGGATGAGTAAAGCGTGGGTTTCGATGAGCGAAATGGCAAAGGTTTTTAGTAAACAAGGTGATTTAACAGTTGAAAAGTGTTCAAATTTCTTTAAGCCATTTTTTGAAACCAAATAAAGTATGTAAGTTTAGTCCAATTAATTAAATGAATTGGTGAAAGCACACAAAACATATTGTCTTACTCTGTTTTTTTTGATGCTCGGTATTTTTGTTTTTGGACAGCATATAGAAAGAGAAAAACCGTCTAAAGATGAAATATTCAATATAAGAGGTTCTGTATATGATAAGGCCTCTCGTACTCCATATAAAGATGTTGAAATCTTAATTAACGGAGGTAGATATACACGAACAAGTTTTGATGGAACATTTACCGTAAATGCAAAAATTGGTGATGAGCTTATCATCAGCCATAAGGACTTTGAAACTATATATTATACTGTAAAATCTAATGAGCGCATAACAATTGAAGTTATAGATAGCATAAGGTCTAGCAGATCGGCTAAAGTAAATGCCGATTTAAAACGTTTCAATATGATGATAGATTCTGCCGATGCTTATCTTAAAAAAGATGCAGAAAAAAGTATAAAATTTATTGGAGATGCGCTAAATGTAGAGATATCTCCAAATCAAAGTGCAGAAGCCCATGAGTTACTGGGTGACATATACATCCACTGGAAACAATACGATTTAGCCATATCTGCGTATAAAATTAGCATCCAAAATGCCGAAACCTCTTCAGCTAAGTTAAAATTAGCAAAGGCTTATTTGAATAATGGCGATTTTCAGCAAAGTATATCTACTTATGAAAGTCTAGATGAGAAGGATTTGTCTAATTATGAAAAAACCATCTTATATGAAGGTATTGGAGATGTCAACTTAAAAATAAAAAATATACCAAAGGCAATTAAGTCTTATGAAGAAGGTTTAGAAATTGCCAAAAGGCATTTAATTTCACCAAAAATCACGGACTTAAATTCAAAAATTGCTCAAGCTTATAATGAACAAGGTGAAGTAACAAAAGCGAAGAATTACTATAGCAATTCCCTTAATTTGGCAGCCAAAGAAAACAAAAAACGTGCTGTAGAAGAAAAGGTAAAAGTAGCTGAATTTAATAGCGATAATAAAGATTATGAAAGTGAAATTGAATTAAGAAAGGAAATTATAGATGATATTAAAGATATTGAAAGAGATTCTGTTATTTCAAATGAGAGCCCTTGGACATCTCAAAAACAAAACTATAAAATAGGTAATGCACTTCTTTTACAAAATAAAAATGATGATGCCATAACTTACTTGGAAAAGAGTAGAAAAGAAGCAAAGGACAAGGGAGATCTTGATGTAGAAATAGATACCAATCGTAAACTTGCTGAAGCACATTCTAGAATAGGCAACACGGAAAAAGTTAAGGAATACAGTAATGAGTTTAGGAATGCGGTAGATGAGTTATATGCAAAGCGGATTCAGGAAATTTCGCAAGCAGCTCGCTTTAGTAGAAATATTGCGGAGCAACAAAACAGAATAACATCATTAGAAAGTGATAGAGCACTCTCTAGGAGTAAATACGAACTTACACAAGAACGAAATAAAAGCCAACAAGTTATAATCTATTCCCTTACAGGTGGTTTAATTTTGCTATTAATTACAGGATATTTAATGTTTAAATATATTAAGCAACAACGTTTGGCAAATAATTTATTGGCATTAAAATCTTTAAGGAGTCAAATGAATCCACATTTTATATTTAATGCGTTGAACTCTGTAAATAGTTTTATAGTTACAAATGACGAGCGTACAGCAAATAAATACCTTTCAGATTTTTCTCAATTAATGCGCTCGGTATTAGAAAACAGTGAAGAAGATTTCATCCCTTTAAAAAAGGAAATTGAGCTACTGGATTTATACACCAAACTAGAACATTTTAGGTTTCAGGATAAGTTTGATTATTCCATAGATGTTGATAAAACTATTAATGTTGAAGAGTTTCAGATTCCACCAATGTTATTACAGCCTTATATTGAAAATGCTGTTTGGCATGGCTTACGATATAAAACTGAAAAAGGCCATTTAAATATAGCTGTGCAGTCAAAATCTAAAGACGAGATTACCATTACTATAACCGATAATGGTATTGGTAGAGAACGTTCAAAAGCTTTGAAAACTGCAAATCAAAAAAAGCAGAATTCTAAAGGCATGAATAACATAAAAAAACGTGTTGCTATTTTAAACGAAATGTATAAGGATAAAGTAGATGTGTCTATAGAAGATTTACAAGATATAAAAGACACAGGAACAAAAGTTATAGTGACTTTAAAAAAGGATTAATAAAATAAGAAGTCTTAAGTACGAAGTTGAAGTAACTTCACGCTTTAAGCTTCGAACTTCAAATTATAGTATATGAAACTAAACGCCATATTAGTAGAAGACGAAGAAACGAGTAGAGCGATTCTTAAAAATTATCTTAATAAGTATTGCCCTAATATTTCAATCGTTGGTGAAGCCTCTAATGTAGATGAAGCTTTAGTGTTGATTAGAAATAACGATTTAGATGTTGTTTTCTTAGACGTTGAAATGCCTTATGGCAATGCTTTTGACTTGTTGGATAAAGTAGGAAACATTGATTTTGAAACTATTTTTGTTACAGCATATAACCATTATGCTATTGAAGCATTAAATGCGCATGCGTCTTATTATCTAATGAAACCTATTTCTATAGATGAATTAATAAAGGCTGTGGATTATGTAACTGAAATAAGAACCAAAGAAGATGCTTTACAAGATCAGGTATTGGTGCCAAAAACAAATTCGGTAAATGGTAAGATTACAATTCCTCAACAAAATGGTTTTGAGATTATCGACACTGCTGATATCATGTATTGTAAAGCAGATGATAACTATACAGAGATCTACTTAAACAATAATAAAAAGAAATTAGTAAGTAAGACATTAAAGTATATAGAAGATAGCCTTAAAGAAGCTAATTTTGCTCGAGTACATAAAAGCTATCTTGTTAACGTTAATGAGATTGTTAAATATGTAAAAGGCAAAGGTGGAAGTGTAATATTGAGTAACGGAAAAGAGATTATGGTGTCTGCTTCCAAGAAATCTGATTTGTTGTCTTATTTTAAGTAGAAATAAATTCCTGTGTTAAGTAGGAATCTTACAAATGGAATTTTAAAAATTTAAATTTACCAAGAACAAAAAAATTCAAGCGAAGTAAGAAATAATAGTAATACGAAGGACTTTCATCTAATAGATTGATGAGTTTCCTTTTTTCAAAGGAATAGATTATGCCAATAATAAAACCTGTAAGAGGGATACATCCGCAAATACCAGACGATTGTTTTATAGCAGATAATGCAACTATAGTTGGAGAGGTAACCATGGGAAATAATTGTAGTGTATGGTTCAATGCTGTAATTAGGGGAGATGTGCATTTTATTAAAATGGGTAATAAAGTTAATGTACAAGATGGTGCGGTTATCCATGCCACGTATCAAAAGTCACCAACAACAATTGGTAATAATGTGTCTATTGCGCATAATGCTATTGTACATGGTTGTACTATAAAAGATAATGTACTTATAGGTATGGGAAGTATTGTAATGGATGATTGTATTGTAGAAAGTAATAGTATTATTGCAGCTGGAGCAATTGTTACAAAAAATACAATAGTAGAATCGGGTAGTATTTATGCAGGTGTTCCGGCAAAAAAAGTTAAGGATATTAGTGAGGAATTAATTTCGGGAGAAATTGACCGTATAGCTAATAACTATGTAAAGTATTCGGGTTGGTTTAAGGAGTAATATTTCAGAATTTCCTTCAGGAAAATTAAACTCCACTTCTAAAAATCTAAATAAGAAGTCTCAAATTTATTGTCTAAGATAGAATTTAATATTTCAACATTTCCATTGGAATACAATTGAATCGTTGGTTGTTGGGTTGATTCACACAACAAATCATTTGCAGAAAGCACTGCTTTGGTTTGTTTAGCTACTGCCAATCCAGAATCAATAATCTTTACATTATTAGGAAGCATTTTGGTTAGCATTGGTATTAAATATGGGTAATGTGTGCAGCCTAAAACCAAATAATCAATATTCTGTGCTAGCATAGGTTCTAAGTAGGTCTCTAACAGCTTTTTCATTTCTTTAGATTCTAACTTACCACTTTCTATTAGCGGTACAATTCCGTCACCAACTTGTTCTATAACCTTGATACCACTAGCATATAAGTCCGTGGTTTTATGAAATAAATGACTGCTTAGAGTACCTTTGGTAGCTAATATACCTATAGATTTGGTTTCAGTTTTTAAAGCTGCTGGCTTTATAGCAGGTTCTATGCCTATAAAAGGAATATCATAATGGGTTCTTAAATAGGATATAGCATTTGTGGTAGCTGTATTACAAGCTACAACTATAATCTTACAACCTTTGTTGATTAGAAATTCAGTGTTTTTAATACTCAGTTGAAGAATTTCTGACTCAGATTTATTACCATAAGGAGCATTTTTACTATCTGCTAAATACATGCAATTTTCGTTAGGTAGAAGTGCGTGAATCTCCTTGAAAATAGATGTGCCTCCAACACCAGAATCGAATATGCCAATAGGTTTGTTACTCATATGGTACAAAAGTAAAAAGTCGCTTACAAAATAAGCGACTTTCTAAATGTTATTTTTATTTAGGGTTTATATTCCCATTTCAGCTTTTACATCTGCCAAAAGATCTTTTCCTTTAGCAACGATTAAACCACCAGCTTCTAAAACATAGTCAAAGCCTTGAGCTGCAGCTACTTTTTCTATAGCAGCTTTAGCCTTATCAGTTATAGGTTTTAACAAATCGAATTCTTTCTTTTGTATACCTTCTTGCGCTTGTTGCTGATATTGACCTAAGCTTTGTTTCATGCTTTCAACTTCTTGCATACGCTTCATGTTTTCCTCTTCAGTTTGGTTAGCTGCTTCAGCATCATATTGCTTTAACTTTGCTTCCAATTCTTTAATAGACTCTTGGATAGTAGCTTGGTAAGTTTTGCCAAGTTTTTCAACCTCAGCCTGTGCCGCTTTGTATTCTGGCATTGCTTTTACAAGCTCTTGCGTGTTAATATGAGCAATTTTACTTTGTGCAGCTGTAAAACTTGTAGCTCCGATAAAAAGTACTGTTGCAAATAATAAGGTTTTTAAATGTTTCATTTTTCTAAATTGTATTTGTGTGTTATAAATATTAGTTATTTTCTCCTTCTTTTTTCTTAGCCTTGGCTATAGAATCTCTCTTTTTTAGTTGTTTTTCACGTTCTTCACGTGCTTTTTTTCTTTGCTCTATTATTTTTTGTTTTCTGGCTTCTAATTCTTTTCGTCTTTCTTCACGATCTCTTGCTTTTATCTCCGCTACTGTTAAAGGCTTCTTAGCAGTTGTTGAATCTTTCTTTACAACTCCTTCAGTTTTTGTGCTATCTGTTTTTACAAAAGGCTTTGCTTTAGTAACACTACTATCTTTACTTGTAGTTTTTGCTTCGTCTGTTTTAGAGTTACCATTACGTGCATCTAGTACTTTTTGACGACGCTCTTCTGCTTCTCTCTTTTTAGCTGCTCTAATAGAATCTTGCTGTGCTCTCCTAGCTTCTAAAGCCTTTTCACGCTCAGCACGTTTTGCTGCCAACTCAGCTTCTCTAGTTGCTTTTCGCTCGTCTAATGCTTTTTGTCTTTCATCTTTTTCTTCACTCACTTCTGGAACAACATCTTCATCCTCTAATTCTTTTCGCTCTTTCTTGCTGTTTGCTTGGCTTCGCTTAGAAGTTCTGTTAATAGTTCTAAGTACTTGCTCACTAATGTCATAGCGTTCAGCAGAATATAACATTACAACATCAGCTGATTTATCAAAAACAAAATCGAATTTTTTAGTTTCAGCGATTTGCTGAACTGCAGAAAATATTTGATCTTGAATAGGTTCTATCAATTGACGCTTTTGGATAATTAAATCTCCATTTGGACCAAAACGTTTTTGTTGATAATCAAGAATTTCAGCTTCTTCAAAAGAAATATCTTCCATGCGCTCTTCGTACAATTCTTTTGTTAATAGCACACTTTCATTTTCAAGTTCTTTTTTCTTTTGCTCTATAACACTGAGTTTTTTTTCAATCTCAGTTTTCCAGCTTAAAACTTTTTTGTCTAACTGAGAAGCAGCTTCTTGGTACTCTGGTACATTCTGTAGAATATATTCAGTATCAATGTAGCCAATTCTTACTCCACGTTGAGCGCTAACACTAAAGCTCATTAGACCTATTATTGCCAGTAAAAAAAGAACTTTAAATTTCATCATTTTTGTTTTTTGTTTTGAGACATTTTCTTTACAAACTAAATGTTTCATTATTTTTTTAGTGTACTAATCTTCAAATTTAACGAAATATATCTTTAAAAATTTTAACACCATGATGAAATTCGTATTAAGCTATTTGAAAATATCGTGCCAAACTTAAAATTGTTGTCCAATTATGAAGTGAGTTTCCCATTTTCTTGGCGAAGTTCCATCATAAAGATCATCAAAGGCATGACCGAAGTCTATACCAAGTAAACCAAAGGCTGGCATGAAGATACGCAGTCCAAATCCTGCTGACCTTTTGAAGTTATAAGGGTTAAAATCTCTAAAACTATTAGTAGATTGGCCACCTTCTAAAAAGGATAAAGCATATATTTTTGCTTGCGCACCTAATGTTATAGGATATCGTAATTCTAATGAGAATTTATTATAGATAGAAGCACCATCTGTACTTGATAGTGATTGGTTTGGATAACCACGTAATTGGACAATTTCCCTTCCATCTAATGAAAAATTACCTAGACCATCACCACCAACAAAGAAGCGCTCAAAAGGAATTACACCTCTGTCATTGTTATAAGCTCCAAGGAAACCAAATTCTATGCTTGGTCTTAAAACCAAATCGCTTTTACCAACTTTTAAAAGTGATGTGTACCAATCTGCTTTGAATTTTATTTTATAGAATTCTAACCATTTAAAACGTTCTTGGTCAATTTCTCCTATTCTGGCAAAATCATCAGCATCTGTTGGGTCTAATCCATCTCTTTCTTCTTTTAATGATTCATAATCTACGCCATTGACAAGAGAATATGGAAAAGAGAATTTAGCTGTTGCAGTAAAACTTGAACCTCCTGTAGGGAAAATAGGGTCTATATATAAGTCATTTCTGCTTAAACCTATAGTATAAGATAAGTTGTTAGACGTACCATCACCAAAAGTAAATAAGCCAGTGTTGTAATTTTTGAGATTATAATGCTGATAACTTAAAGCTTGAGAAAGTACAAATGAATCGTCTGGGTTTCTAAGTCGTGTAGATAAACCTACCGTTAAACCTGTAATATTAAAACGTCTACTTTTATCAGCACTTCTGGTTAAAGAATTGTATAAAAACTGTCTAGAATGCGATAAAGACGTTGATAACTGAAAAGGTTTTTTGCCACCTAACCAAGGCTCACTAAAAGAGAAGCTATAGGTTTGAAAGAACTGACTAGCTTGTAATCTTAAAGCTAAACTTTGACCATCTCCTCTAGGTACTGGCTTGTAAGCATCTTTATTAAAGATATCTTTAATTGCAAAATTATTAAACGATAGACCTAGAGTACCAATGAAGCCACCTCCACCATAACCACCTTGTAATTGTATTTGGCTAGAACCTTGCTCTACAACTTCATACTCTACATCTAGTGTACCATCAACTGGGTTTGGATTTTTAATGTTTGGCGTCAATTGCTGTGCATCAAAGTATCCAAGTTGTCCAAGTTCTCGTAACGTTCTAATTATATCTGACTTACTGTATAGTTCGCCTGGACGTGTTCTTATTTCTCTGTATATAACATGGTCATTGGTAACAACATTTCCTTTTACCGTAACATTGTTAAAATAAGCTGGCTTTCCTTCAGAGATACGTATTTCCATGTCTATGACATTTCCATCAGCACTAACTTCAACAGGGTTAATGGTTGAGAACATATAACCATTGTTTTGATACAAATTGGTTAAGTCATTTGCGTCTGGATTTTTAGTGTTTGCAATACGCTCTCTAAGCTCTACTCCGTTGTAAGTGTCACCTTCACTTATTTTTAGTACACTAGCTAATTGTCTATCTGTATAAACAGTGTTACCAACAAAGTCAATTTTTCCAAAGGTGTATTTTTCCCCTTCTTCTACTTTGATATTAAGGCTTATGGTTTTGTCATTGTTATAGATAATAGAATCTGAAATAACTCTAGCATCTCTATAACCATTCTCTTTGTATTTATCTACAAGACTTACTAAATCTTCTCTAAAATCTTCTTCAATATATTTTGAACGCTTAAAGATTCTGATAAAGTTTCTTTGCTTCGTATTTTTCATTGCTTTACGAAGTTTTTTGTCCTTTATCTTTTCATTACCTTCAATATTGATTTTCTTAATTTTTACCTTTTCTCCTCTGTCGATTTTAATAAGCATATTAACACGCTCTTTTTCAACAGAATCTATAACCTCAGTAGTTACAATATTTACTTTAGTATTTAAAAACCCTTTCTTTTTATACTTATTAGTAAGATAGTTTCGAGTAGTAGCGATAAGGTTTTCTGTTACTTTTTGTCCTTGTTGGAGCTTGTTTTCTCTAGCAATTTCTTCTTTTTTACCTTTTTTAATACCTTCAATGGTTAAATCTTTAAGTTCTGGTAAATCAATAAGACGAATTTCTAAATCTGCAGTATTGCCATCAATATTTGTAATAAATATGTCAATACTGCTAAAAAGGTTAGATTTCCATAATGTTCTTATGGCTTCAGCAATTTTTTCGCCACCAACTTGTACCTCTTCATCTTTTCTAAGTTTAGAGTAAGCAATTATGGTTTGTTGGCTAAAATTGGTGTTGCCAGTAACTGTAATATCTTTGATTATATATTTTGCTCCACCTTCAACTTGGGCAGTACCTACCAATGAAATTGTAAATAGTAGTAAGGTGCAAATTAATTTTGTAAAGGTGCTCAATACTGTTTTATTAGGTAAGTTGTTCGCTTGTTTTTCCAAATCTTCGTTCTCTGTTTTGATAATTTATGATTGCCTCGTATAGATTTTCCTTTTTAAAATCTGGCCATAAAATATCTGTAAAATATAATTCTGCATAGGCTATCTGCCATAGTAAAAAGTTACTAATGCGTTGCTCTCCACTAGTACGGATAAGCAAATCTACATCTGGTAAATTTTGCGTGTAAAGATGCTTATTTATAATTGATTCATCAATACTTTCAGTAGAAATTATATTATTTTTAACTTTAAGTGATAATTCTTTAATAACATTAACAATTTCTTCACGAGAACCATAGCTTAATGCTAAAGTTAATGTCATATTCGTATTATTTTTTGTTTTTTCTATAACATCTAGAAGTTCTTGATGTGCCTTTTTTGGTAAATCGCCTAAACAGCCAATAGCTGACAATTTTATGTTGTTGTCCTGTAAGGTTTTAATTTCTTTTTTTAGAGATTTAACCAAAAGTTTCATTAAAGTCTGGACTTCTAATTTTGGTCTGTTCCAGTTTTCGGTAGAAAAGGCATAAAGCGTTAAGTTTTTTATACCTAATTCTGCACTAGCTTCTACGGTTTGTCTTACGGCTTTTGTTCCGTTTTCATGACCTATAACACGCATAAAGCCTTGTTGTTTAGCCCAACGACCGTTACCATCCATAATAATGGCTAGGTGGTTAGGAAGTTTCTCTTTATTTATTTGTTCTTTAAGGCTCATGTTAAAAATTGCAATAGCAAGGTCTTCTACCAAAGGTGTAAGTTAATGTAATTCCTGTAAACACATACCAATCATTGCTATTTGTGTTTCCAAAACTGAATTGCTCTCTATCTTCATTATCTGGTACACTACCATCTAGCTCATCAGAAAAAGTGTATCTAGCACCAACTTCTGCTGCTAAGATGAGATGATTGGATATGTTGGTTTTGTAGCCTAGGACCATAGGTATACCGAAGGCCCAACTATTAGTATCTTCAGAGGTGTACTCACCATTTAAGAAATAATAATTATCATGATTAGCTATTGTAATACCAGAATATAAATAAGGAGTGCCTTTAATGCCACTAGTATGTAAATCAAAATCCCAAAAGGTAAACTCCATACCTGCGGAAATTTCTAAAATACTTGTGTTAAAGCTATACCCACGTTGTTTACGTCTTGGATCATCAGATTTACCATCAATGCCTTCTAAATCCGAAAAAATAACAGACGCTCTAAAAGAATGTCTAGGGCTTCTATTCCATTTTACGATGGCTCCAAAAGCTCCTTGATTGGGCGAAATATAATCTGTTGCGCCAACATCTCCTATGAAATTACTTCCACCAGCAAATACACCAACTTCATAAATTTGAGCAGTGGTGCTTTGGGTAAAGTATATACTTATTAAAATTAAGAATAAATACCTCATAAGATTTTTAAAGTTTGCAAATATAACAATTATGATTAGCCTTTAACAATTTGACACAAAATGTCTTACAGATAAACAGTTTTTGAAGGTATTTATTGTATAAAATTTTTGTTTAGTTACGACGATCTTCTCCCCAAAGTAGCTTTTTTCTAAGGGTGTCTAAAAAAGTTTCTTCTAAGCGTTCTACCATTTTAATTACAAAATCCGCTTTTTTTACGGTTACTATTGTAGTATTTGGTAATGTTACAATTCTGGAATCTAAAGACATTAAAAATTGATCTTCTCGTCCGTCAACTCTAAGTGTAATAGTAGTACTGTCAGGTATAATTAATGGTCTAGCACTTAGGTTGTGTGGTGCTATTGGTGTTAGTGCAAAGTTGTTGGCATCTGGTGCTATTACAGGTCCACCACAGCTTAGCGAATATCCTGTAGAGCCTGTTGGTGTTGATAGGATAAGACCATCTGCCCAATATGATGTAAGGTATTCTTCGTTTAAGAGCGTATTTACCGTAATCATGGATGTGGTATTTTTTCTACTCAATGCAATTTCATTAAGCGCAAAATTAGTGTCTTCTATATCCTTATTTTTAGGAATAGTAGATACACTTAACAAGGAGCGTTCAGAAATTTTATATTCTCCATTAAAAATTTCTGAAAGCGCAGTTTCTATTTCATCGGTTTGTATAGTGGCTAAAAATCCTAACCTTCCAGTGTTTATACCGACAATAGGAATGCCTAAATCGCGTACATAAGTAATAGCTCTTAAAATAGTACCATCTCCGCCAATACTAATAAGCAAATTGTAACTATTGTCTAAGGTTTTAAAAGTTCTAATAGCAGAACTTCTTTGTATAGCTTCATTTTGATGCTTTAAAAAATCTTCTTCTATAAAAATACCGACTTTATGACTTAGCAGAACTTCTAAAAGAATTTCGAAAGCTTTTTGAGAGGATTCCTTAGCGTAGTTTTGACCGTAGATAGCTACCTTCATAAAATTACATATTTAGGTATTTATCTAGATACTGAGAGCGCTCTTTTAAACTTTCTATATATGAATCTTCTTCATGACCAGAAACAATGATATAACTATAACGCCTAAACGATTGTATAACCTCATTAAGACTAGCATTACCAATTTTTAGTGTTACCCTTACCAAATCACTATCCATTTTAGAGATAAAAGCACCTAATAGTTTTGCATTGTTAGATTCAACAATTTGAGCAATTTCACTAAAAGAGTAATCGTGGATGCCTTTTTCTACAATTAAAATACCACCTGGTTCAGAGAAAAATGGAGTCTCATTGAATAAGTGTATAATATCATTAAGCTCATAATAGCCTAAATACTTATTGTTTTTATCTAAAATAGGCATGATGTTAGAGTCGTTTTGAGCAAAAGCCTCAAGTACATCAAGCCAATTGGTTGTTGGCCTTACAAAAAAACCTTCAATAGTATAATTGCAATCCTCTATTGACTTTGCGCCTTCAAAACAATGCGCATCAGTTTCAGAAATACAACCCATATAAACTCCCTTATTCATCACAGGAATATGAGAGTAGGTTAACTGATTAAAAAGCATTTGTAAATCGCTTATTTTATCTGTTAAACTCAGTGGTTTTATATCGTTTATTACAAAATCCTGTAGCTCCATAATTGGGTTTAAATATCTTGCAAATTAATCAAAAATAACCATAAAAAGCGTGTTCTACTTTGTATTTTTGTGATTCAAAATCTAAAAATATGACAAAGTTAAGTGTTAATATAAATAAGATTGCTACACTGAGGAACAGTAGAGGAGGCGATGTGCCTAACGTAGTTCAATTTGCTAAAGATGTACAGCGTTTTGGTGCAGAAGGAGTTACTATTCATCCAAGACCAGATGAACGTCATATTCGTTATCAAGATGCTTACGATTTAAAACCAGAAGTTTATACAGAATACAACATTGAAGGCAACCCAATACCTAAGTTTGTTGATATGGTTTTAAAGATAAAGCCAACACAAGTAACTTTGGTGCCAGATGCCGAAGATGCCATTACGTCTAATGCTGGTTGGAATACAGTAAAGCATAAAGACTTTTTGGAAGAAGTGATTAAAGAATTTAAAAACAACGGTATCAGAACTTCAATTTTTGTAGATCCTGATTTGTATCAGGTTGAAGGGGCTAAAGAAACAGGAACGGACCGTATTGAGTTATACACCGAAGCATTTGCACATCAATATAGTATAGGTAATAAAGAAGCTATAAAACCTTATATGGAATGCGCTGGTCTTGCTAATGCATTGCAATTAGGCATTAATGCAGGTCATGATTTGTCTTTAAATAACATTAAATTTTTTAAAGAAAATATTACAGGATTGCTAGAAGTTTCCATAGGTCATGCTTTAATTGCTGAGAGTTTATACATGGGAGTTGAGAATGTTATTGAAATGTATTTAGATAAGCTGAAATAAAAGTGTCTCGCAAAGACACAGTGACGCAAATAAAAACGTATTCTAGATGATACTTTTGGTAACAACGTATTAAACTCTTTTTTAAATAAAGAAATTTCATTTCAACAAGTAACACAAAGCTTAGCGCCTTAGCGTCTTTGCGAGAAAGAACAGTATGACATTACACTCAAATATTATAGGCGAAGGAAAACCATTTGTAATCTTACACGGATTTTTAGGTATGGGAGATAACTGGAAAACCTTAGCTAAACAATTTTCAGAATTAAATTTTGAAGTTCATTTAGTGGACCAACGCAATCATGGCCGTAGTTTTCATTCCGATGATTTTGATTACGAATTAATGGCAGAAGACTTAAAACAGTATTGCGATGAAAATGATTTAAAAGACATTGTGCTTTTAGGACATTCTATGGGAGGGAAAACGGCTATGCTTTTTTCGGCTTTATATCCAGAAATGGTAAAAAAGTTGATTGTTGCAGATATCTCTCCAAGATATTACCCTGTACATCATGATGCTATTTTAGAAGGCTTAAGCAGTCTGAATTTTTCTGAAATTAAAAGTAGAGGACAAGCAGATAAAGAACTAAGTAATTATGTGGGTGATGTAGGAACACGTATGTTTTTATTAAAAAATCTATATTGGGTAGAAAAAGGGCAATTAGGATTGCGAATTAATTTGCCAGTTTTAAAAGAAAACGTGTCAGAAGTGGGTGAAGCTTTACCAATACATGCTACTTTTGAAAAAGATACCTTATTTTTAAGAGGTGATAAATCGGAATATATTGGAGAAGCTGATGAAACTATAATACATCGTCATTTTCCAAATTCGGAAATTGTTACTATAGCAAATGCAGGTCATTGGTTACATGCAGAAAATCCAAAAGATTTTTATGAAGCTGTTTTTAATTTCGTATCTTAAATAAAAACTAAAAAATTATGAACTTAATTATTAGACTTTTGCTTAATGCTATCGCAGTTTTTGTTTTAGCACATATCTTAAACGGAGTAACTGTAGATGGCTATGTTGGTGCTATCATTGTCGCGGTAGTACTATCAATACTTAATTTATTGGTAAAACCGGTTTTGGTTATATTAACCTTACCGATAACAATTATAACCTTAGGTCTTTTTCTGCTGGTTATTAATGCGTTAATAATACTTTTGGCAGATAAACTTATAGACGGATTTGGAGTCAGTAGTTTCTGGACAGCACTTCTTTTTAGTATTCTTTTATCCATACTACAATCGTTGCTGCAATCCTTCTTAAAAGACGACAAAAAGTAACTTAAATTCAATCAATTAAAACTGTTGTTGGGTTGCAAAAAATATTGTATTTTTGCAGCCCAATTTTAGTTTCAATAATAATGAACATTACAAGAGAAAACATTGATGCATTAAATGCAGTTGTAAAAGTGGATATCGCTAAGGAAGATTATAGCGATAAAGTAGAGAAAATCTTAACGGATTATCGTAAGTCTGCTAACATTCCTGGTTTTAGAAAAGGGCATGTGCCAATGGGAATGGTGAAAAAACAATACGGTAAAGCTGTGTTGGTTGATGAGGTAAACAAATTACTTCAAGATGCTTTAGGAAAATATTTAGTAGAAGAAAAGTTAGACGTTTTAGGTAACCCATTACCAAAACCACAAGATGATTTAGATTGGGATGCAGATGCATTTTCTTTTGAGTTTGAGTTAGGTTTAGCGCCAGAATTCGAAGTGAACCTTAAAGGCAAAAAAGCGATAACTCATTATAATATTGTTGCTGATGACAAAATGATCGATAATCAAATCGAGCACATTCAAAAGCAATACGGTAAACTTATTTCTCAAAACGAAGTCACAGAAACTTCTGAAATTACAGGAAAGTTTACAAACGAAGAAAAAGAAATAGAAAATGTTGCAACCATAACTTTAGATAAGTTAAAAGGAAAAGCCAATGCTAAGAAATTTATCGGAGCTAAAGTGGGTGATGTTATTGAATTAAAAACAAAAGGTTTGTTTAACGACGACCACGATTTAATGACGTTTTTAAAAGTATCTCATGAAGATGCTCACGGACTAGATGTTAACGTTAATTTTGAGGTTTCTGAAATCAACGAAAGAGAACTTGCAGATTTAGACCAAGAGTTATTTGATAAGCTTTTTGGACCTAAGGCTGTAACGTCTGTAACAGAACTGAAAGAGAAAATAAAGCAAGATTCTGAAAAGCAATTTGCACAACAAGGAGATCAAAAATTATTAAATGATGTTACTGAATATTTAGTAGAAAGTACAAAGTTTGATTTACCTGCTGAATTCCTCCAAAAGTGGATGCAAACTGCTGGTGAAGAAGTTATGACTGAAGACCAAGCTAAAGAAGAGTATGAAAAGTCTGAAAAAAGCATGCGTTACCAGTTAATAGAAGGTAAATTAATTACCGAGCATAACCTTCAAGTTCAGTTTGAAGAGTTAAAAGCTTACGCTATGGAAATGATAAAAGGACAAATGGCTCAGTTTGGTCAAATGAATCCTTCAGAAAAGGAATTAGAGGATATTGCAGCGCGTATTCTTTCTAATCAAGAGGAAGTAAAGCGATTATCTGAACAATTAATGAGTCAGAAATTATTAAACCTATATAAAGCTGAAGCAAATCTTAAGACAAAAGAAATCACTTATGATGATTTTGTTAAAGAATTTTACAGTTAATTAGTAAATAAAAATATTAGTATCTTTAGAGCGTAGAACTGATGAGTTTTACGCTTTTTTTGTCATTAATTTTCAATGGAAAATTAAGTGTTATCCTGAGTTTGCTTGTGCTGAACTTGTTTCAGTATTTCAGGATCTCATTAGAAAAAGCACTAACAATTTCATTAATTAAAAAGGATTAAAAACTAAATGGATTACGGAAAAGAATTTGAAAAGTTCGCCATAAAAGATCAAGGCATTAACAGCAACTATTACAGTAAGATTATAGAGAGCATGTACCCATCAAACATGACTCCAAACATTATTGAAGAGCGTCAAATGAACATCGCTGTATTTGATGTATTTTCACGTTTAATGATGGATCGTATTATTTTCTTAGGTACAGGAGTAAACGATCATGTTGCTAATATTATCCAAGCACAATTGTTATTCTTACAGAGTACAGATGCTTCTAAGGATATTCAGATATATATAAATTCTCCAGGCGGAAGTGTTTATGCTGGTTTGGGTATTTATGATACTATGCAATTTGTAAAGCCAGATGTAGCTACAATTTGTACAGGTATTGCTGCGTCAATGGCAGCCGTATTATTATGTGCTGGCGAAAAAGGAAAACGTTCTGCATTAAAACACTCTCGTGTAATGATTCACCAAGTAAGTAGTGGTACGCAAGGGCAGTTAAGCGATATGCAAATTGCATTAAAAGAAACGATAAGAGTTAAAGAAGAATTATACGCAGTTATTGCCAAGCATTCTGGTCAAACAATAGAGCAAGTAGAGAAAGATTCTGACAGAGATTATTGGATGCGTTCTCAAGAAGCTTTAGAATACGGAATGATTGATGAGGTTTTAGAACGCAAGTAATTATTCTCACTAACGACTAAAACCCTAAATTTAGAACTAAGATTATGGCAAAAGAAGAATTAGAATGTTCATTTTGTGGTAGGAAAAAGCCAGAAACAAATTTACTTATAGCAGGTTTAGATGCGCATATATGCGATCGTTGTATAGAGCAGGCTCATGGTATTGTTATTGAAGAATCTAAGCAAACAGGTAATTCAGAGTTAAGTGCTGAATTAATGCTAAGAAAGCCAAAAGAAATTAAGACGTTTTTGGACGAATATATTATTGGGCAGGAATACACAAAGCGTGTAATGTCTGTTGCGGTATATAATCACTACAAACGATTATTGCAACCACCATCTGATGATGATATTGAAATACAAAAAAGTAATATCATTATGGTTGGGCAAACAGGTACTGGTAAAACATTAATGGCAAAAACTGTTGCCAGAATGTTGAATGTACCATTGGCAATTGTTGATGCCACTGTATTAACAGAAGCAGGTTATGTTGGCGAAGATGTTGAAAGTATTTTAACACGCTTATTACAGGCTGCTGATTATAACTTAGAGAAAGCACAAAGAGGTATTGTCTTTATAGACGAGATTGATAAGATTGCGCGCAAAAGTGATAATCCATCAATTACCAGAGATGTCTCTGGTGAAGGAGTTCAGCAAGCATTGTTAAAACTTTTGGAAGGGACTGTTGTTAATGTGCCGCCAAAAGGAGGACGTAAGCATCCAGACCAAAAATTCATAGAAGTAAATACAGAACATATCTTATTTATTGCAGGTGGAGCTTTTGATGGTATAGAGCGTGTTATTACAAAACGCTTAAACATGCAAGCCATTGGATACAGTTCCATCAATTCTGATGATAATATAGATAGCGATAATATTCTGCAGTACATTATACCAAAAGACTTAAAAGACTTTGGATTAATACCAGAAATTATTGGTCGTTTGCCAGTGCTAACTCACATGGATCCATTAGATGCGGATACCTTAAGAGCTATTTTAACCGAACCAAAAAATGCCATCATAAAACAATACAAAAAGTTGTTTGCCATGGATGAGGTTGAGTTTACAATAACTGAAGGTGCATTAAACTACATTGTAGAAAAAGCCGTAGAATATAAGTTAGGTGCTCGTGGTTTGCGCTCGCTTTGCGAAGAGATATTAACTGAAGCCATGTTTGATTTACCTGGCTCTGGTGAAACAAAGCTTAACGTCACCAAAGCCTATGCAGAAGATAGGTTGTCTAAATCTACCTTGAAGAAGTTGAAGGCTGTGTCTTAAAACTTTAACCTTAATAGAATAAAAAAAACCACAATTTCTAATAGTGAAATTGTGGTTTTTTGTGTTAGGATTGATTAACTTAATATTGCATGCAATATATTTAGAGTTATTTAATTAAGGGTTAAATAAAATTAATAGCACATTTATTTACTGCTAATATAGAGTCAAGATTTAATGTAAGTCACATTTTAATTATTTATTGGCTAAAGGCATTTGAAATCTCGATATATGAAAACACAATGCCATTTTTAACGGTAAATGGTAATCGTTAATGTTTTTGATTATAACTTACTTTTGAAGACAACTTTAAAATGGCTTTTAGTTGCGTTTCTTCAGATTGAAATTTTAACGTATAGTCTTTAAAACCTTCTTTAATTACTACAAGTTGATAATCCTCATAAGCCTTTATCTTAAAACTGTAAGAAGCATCTTTACTCGTAATTTGTCGCTCTAGTTCTTGCCCTTCACTATTTAATAGTACAACTGTAGCATTTGGCAATATTTTATCTTCTTCAGTTATTACGATGCCTTTAAGTTCTTGATAGATAGCTCTAGACTTAAACCTATATAAATTAAAAGCATTGTGTTCGTTGTTCTTATTAGAAGAGAAAACCCCTTTTTCATTGTCTAAGAATATAAAAGCAATTTCATCTTTGTCAGAGTTTATATTATGACCTAAGTTTCTTGGGCTTTTGTAATCGTTATTGATAATGTTTGAAATAAATATATCAAAGCCACCAATACTATTATGCCCTTTAGATGAGAAAAAGAGTTCTTTGCCATCTTTTGTTGTATGAGGATATTTCTCATCACTAGAGGTGTTAATGGTATTGCCTAAATTTTCAGGTGTACCCAAACTTCCATCGTCATTGATTGGAGCTTTATAAATATCAAAACCACCAAAACCCCCTTTCATATTTGAAGAAAAGTATAAATATGCACCATCATTGGAAACATGAGGATTCTCTATAGAGTAATCATCACTGCTAATGGCTAATTCTAACTCATTTATCCAATTACCATAGGAGTCTTTTTCCAGTTCAGCTTTAAATAATTTATAGTTTGATGAATTGGTGCGCTGACTACGTGTATAATACATCGTGTATTCATTTGGCGAAAAAGCGACTTGTCCTTCATTGTCTTTAGTATTTATTATTCTACTAAATAATAGAGGTTGCGAAAGCTCTCCATAACTATTGATACTTGTACAAAATAAATCTGTAAAAGGTTCATTGGTAATAGGATCTACACCATTGCCTAAAGCACCTATTTTTTTTGAAGAAACAATTACCAATCTATTCCTAAATGTACCACTGGCAATTTCAGAATATTTTGAATTGATTTTAGAGACATTAACAGCGTAAGTATAACCACTTTTATTGAGGTCATCGCGTTTGGTCTTTTTTACTGGATCTGTTGTGTTTAAAGAAGTATAAGCACAAAACATAAATGCTGTAAACAGCAAGTGAATCGTAGATTTCATAACGTAGGGATAATGGATTAATAGCAATAGCAAATTACTACCACTATCATTAGCCGAACGTTTTTGTTGTGTTTTTTAGATAAGACACGCTTTTTTCCGACAATTCAATAGGTGAATACCAATTTTATCGATGAAGGAAAGGCTTTTTATACGTTATTTAAGCGTAAAAGTTCTTCAACATAGTCTCTTGAGTTA
Source organism: Winogradskyella pulchriflava (assembly GCF_042434315.1). NCBI lineage: Bacteria > Pseudomonadati > Bacteroidota > Flavobacteriia > Flavobacteriales > Flavobacteriaceae > Winogradskyella > Winogradskyella pulchriflava. The sequence goes on from NZ_JBHLTQ010000001.1 coordinate 1,115,684, forward strand.
GATAATCGAGGTACTTTATGTTGTCCACCAAGTTTATTATTGTCTCTCAACCAATCGTAGAATAAGTTGGTTCTAGCACAATGAATTTTAGGTTTGTTTAGGGTCATATTATTATAACGCTTGGCTTCGTAATCAGAATTTAAAGCTTTGAGCGCGTTGTCAAATAATTCTTCAAAATAAGACATGTTTTCAGGAGGTGTCTTAAACTCAATAATCCATTCGTGAGCACCTTTTTCTTTTCCTTCCATAAAAATAGGTGCAGCTGTGTAGTCCACAATTTCTGCTGAGGTTCGTTTGCAGACTTTTTTAAGTGCATCCTCAGCATTCTCAATAATGAGTTCTTCACCAAACGCATTGATGTGGTGTTTGGTTCTTCCAGATACTTTAATTCTGTGAGGGTTTAAACTTGTAAACCTAATGGTATCTCCAATTTTATAACGCCAAAGTCCAGCATTTGTGGTAATTATAACGGCATAATTGGTGTTGAGTTGCACCTCACTTAATGGAATGACTTTCTGGTTTTCAGTGCCGTAAGTATCCATTGGGATAAATTCATAGAAAATACCATAGTCTAGCATTAATAACAATTCGCTAGAATGATTTTGATCTTGTATGGCAAAAAAGCCTTCAGAAGCATTGTAAATTTCATAGTATTTGAAACTTTTTCTAGGCAGAATTGCTCGGTATTGTTCTATGTAGGGATTGAAACTTACTCCACCATGAAAATACACTTCGAGATTAGGCCAGATATCAAAGAGGTTATCTTTTCCTGTTTTTTCTATAACATTATTTAGTAATACTAACATCCATGAAGGCACACCAGCCAAGCTCGTTACATTTTCGTTAATGGTTTCTTCAACTATGGCTTGCATTTTAGTTTCCCATTCGCTCATTAAAGATACTTTACTGCTCGGAGTACTGCTAAACTCAGCCCAAAATGGCATATTGTCAATTAATATGGCGCTTAGGTCTCCAAATACAGTTCCGTTTTCCCTGTAAAGCTCTTTGCTGCCACCAAGTCTTAAACTCTTGCCTGTAAATAGTTGCGAATCTTCATTATTATTAAGGTACATGCAGAGTAAATCTTTACTTGCTGCATAATGGCAATCTTCTAACGACTCTGTGCTTACAGGTATAAATTTACTTTTTGCATTGGTAGTACCACTAGATTTTGCAAACCATTTAATAGGTCTAGGCCAATAGATATTCTGTTCGCCATTTCTTGAGCGCTCAATTATTGGTTGAATAGCTTCATAGTTAACGACAGGAAGACGTTCGTTAAAATCTTCGTAGGATTTTATAGAAGCAAAATCGTATTGTTTGCCAATTTCTGTGTCTTTTGCAATTTTTAAGAGGCTGAAAAGTAATTCGTTCTGTACTTCGTTTGGGTATTTTAAAAACAATTCAATCTGATGGAATCGTTTTTTTAAAAACCAGGAAGCAATGGAATTTACTATAGGAATTGGCATGGATTAGCTATCTTTAACCGATAAACGGCATTAGGCAATTATTCGTTTTACTTATTTTTAGGTTTAGTTTTTCTAAATTTGAAAAGTTAAATTTACTAAATTTCTTCTATGATTTATCAAGGTGTCCTCACTAAAATGCAAACAGAGTTTTTAGAGCCAATTCAATACTATCTGGTTTTTGAAAATGATTTTATTCACATGAACCAATTGTTGAATAAACCAATTGAAATGAAACTCGTTGGACACCAATGCTTAAGCTGTGGGTTAGATAGGCCAATTTATAGACAAGGATTTTGTAAAACCTGTTTTTTTGATAAGCCAGTAGCTGGTGATTGGATTATGCGTCCAGAGTTGAGTACTGCACATTTGGGCAAGGAAGATCGCGATTTGGAATACGAAAAGAAAGTGCAATTACAACCTCATATTGTGTATTTGGCTAATTCTAGTAACGTAAAAGTTGGTGTTACACGAAAAAGTCAAGTACCAACACGTTGGATAGACCAAGGTGCGCACGAAGCCATAGAGATTGTTGAAGTGCCTAATCGCTATTTGGCTGGTATTACTGAAGTCGCTTTAAAGGATTACGTAGCAGACAAAACCAATTGGCGCAATATGCTGAAAAATGATGTTACAGACGAGAATTTATTAGAGTGGCGACAGAATTTAAAACAGCATATACCAGAAGAGGCTAAAGACTATTTTATTGAAAATAACTCTGAAACCCATTTGCATTTCCCTGTAGTACAATATCCTTTAAAGCCAAAAAGTTTGAATTTGGAAAAGCAGATTAGTTATGCTGGTAATTTGGTAGGTATAAAAGGGCAGTACCTTATTTTTGAAGACCAGACGGTTTTCAATGTCAGAGCAAATGAAGGCTTGGTGATAGAGCTAAATGTATAGCAATAAAAAAAGAGCAACATCTCTGTTGCTCTTTATATACTTTATATAAAAAGTCTATACGTTTTCAGCGTCTCTTAAACTTTGAATGTATTCAGCTTTTTGAATTTCTCTTCTTCTTTTTACTGAAGGCTTAGTGAAATAACGAGATTCTCTAAGGTTTTGCATAATTTGCACATTTCTGTGTTTACGCTTGTAACGTTTTAGAGCACGTTCTATATTTTCTCCTTCTTTGATTTCGATTTTAATCATTATATCGATATATTTTTGTTATCTAATTCTTGCAAATGGTCGGCAAATATATGGCAACTATTTGAAAATAAAAAATTAAATGTTCGTTTTAGAGATTATTTTTTTATCCTAAATAGGTTTTTAAAATTTTGCTCTTACTTGCGTGTCTTAATCTTCTAATACCTTTCTCTCTAATTTGTCTAACACGCTCTCTTGTAAGGTCGTAAATACTTCCTATTTCTTCTAATGTCATAGGTGGTTGATCTCCAATACCAAAATTTAAACGAATAACATCACTTTCCTTTTGCGTAAGCGTTTCTAATGCACGCTCAACCTCTAAATTTAAGGACTCTTTCATTAAGTTTTTATCAGGTCTAGGTGATTCGCCAGAACTTACAACATCATAAAGACTAAAGGTTTCCCCATCTTTTAATGGTGCATCCATCGATAAATGACGTCCAGAATTTTTCATCGATTGCTTTACTTCACGAACACTTATATCCAATTCTCGTGCCACCTCTTCTGCATTTGGTGGTCTTTGATGTAGTTGCTCTAAATGCGAAAAAGCTTTATTAATCTTATTTATAGTGCCAATTTTATTTAATGGTAAACGCACTATACGAGATTGTTCTGCTAAAGCTTGAAGTATGGCTTGTCTAATCCACCAAACAGCATAAGAAATAAATTTGAAACCTCTAGTTTCATCAAAACGCTTGGCGGCTTTAACTAAACCAGCATTACCTTCATTAATTAAATCTGGTAATTTTAAACCTTGATTTTGATATTGCTTAGCAACTGAAACAACAAATCTTAAATTTGCTGTAGTTAATTTATCTAATGCAGCTTGATCACCTTTTTTTATAAGTTGAGCCAATTCTACCTCTTCTTCTGCTGTTATTAACGGAATTTTACTGATATCTTGAAGATATTTGTCTAAAGACTTATCTTCTCTATTGGTAACTTGCTTGGTGATTTTTAATTGCCTCATGTATCCTTTTTAAATTTAGTGAACCTACATTATAACGGAATTATTTAGAAAAGCAAGGAAATAGGAAATAATTAACAGAAATTGGCAAAAATATGCGGTTTTTGCTCAAAATTTATCAAATTTTGGTCGAATCCTGAGCTTTTTTGTCTTTGCTATTTTTCTTTCCGCCAAACAAATCACCTAAAACATCTTTTACTCCTTCTTTGATTTTATCATTAGCATTTGTTTTGGTGCTATCTGTTTTAGTTGTGGTAGAATCTGTTTTTGTAGTATTAGAATTGCCACCAACAATACCACCTAATAAATCCTTGATTTTGTCTTTTCCTTTACCAATTAATTTTTGTTTTTCAATTTCTACTAATTGTTTGGTAAGGTTAGAAACACCACTTGTTAAATCTGTCGTTATTTGTGGGCTAGAAAAAGTACCGCCAATATTTGCCGTAACTGGAATCGTGATTTTTTCAACCTCAGGATCGTTTATTTTTCCTATTAAACGGTTAACGTCAGATCCTAAATATTTTGCTGGAACTTGAAGCGTTGCACTATACTGCATCTTATTAGAAAAACTATGTGTACCCGAGACTTCAATAGGAATATCTTTATATTTTATAGTAAATGGTTTTACTGAAACTTGTCCGTTTTCAAAACTCAATTTGGTTGTAATGTCTTTTTGTAGGTCTTTAAAATTTATAAAATTCAATTTGCTGTCTAAGCCAGAAAGTAATGGACTTTTACTAACATCGATATTAGAAGTTAATATTTCTGCAAGAGCACTACCAGTAATTGTTGCCAAATCTGGAGAGAAATTTTCATCCAACAATCCACTAACATCAATTGTAGAGTTTAATTTTCCTTGAACCACTTTGGCAATTGGAGCTAAAACTTTTAGCATTTCTAAATCTTTGAATGATTGCGAAATGTCAAATTGTTGCATCGCCAACTTCATATCAAATTTTGGTTTGGCTTCTTTTGTAGAAACGTTACCAGAAATACCAAGTTGCCCGTTAAACAAATCTGTGGTCATGTTTTTTAGGTTGGCGTTTTGATCTTTTATTAGCAACTCGCCTTTTACGTTTTTTAGATTTAAATTATCGTAAATAACAGTTTTTGCATTGGCTGTAATCGTACAATCTAAGAAATCCGGAATTTTTAACGATTCTTCCGCAGATGTTGTTTTATTAGATGAGTCTGTAGCCGTTTCGTTCTCAACCATAAAGTCTGCAATGGCAAACGTATTAGAACTAACATTAAAATTACCTTGTAATTTTTTATCACTCAATAAAAACCCTAGCAAGTTATTAATAGTTCCTGTAGCAGAAAAATCACTTTTCCCTGTTAAAGCATCAAAGCTATTTAGGCTTACCGTTCCTGGTTTAAAGGTTAAATCGGCTTTATTTATTTGAATTGGATTTACAATATCTTCAGATGAAAAAATAAAATTGGTTATAGATACACTACCATTGTTCTTAATACGTTGGTAAGCATTGGTTTCAATAGCATCCATATCAAAAGCAGTATTTAGTTTTCCTTTCAAAATACCACTCAATTCATTTTCTAATTCAATAGGATAGGCTTTGGTGATGTTAGCTAAGTTTAAAACACCATCTAAGTTGGCATTTACTAACATATTCCCAGTTAGGTTTTTAATATGTGCTTCAGATTTAAAGACGTCTTCATCTATTTTAAAATCTAATTTATTAATGTCTAAAAATGTATCATCAGCATTACCTGTTGTGTTCTTTACAGAAGCATCAATCATAATATTGGTGACGCTTTTTGGTAAATCAGGATATTTAAATGAAGCGTTGTTAGATTGCATATTGATATCTAAGGTCGGAATTGTCTCTTCAGAAACCAACCCTTTTATAATACCGTTTACTGTAAAGTTTCCTGTGGTAGTTACGTTTTCTATATTTTTAGCATAGGCTTTTGGGATAACAGCAAGAAAATCTTTAAAGGACGATTCTGGGTTTTTAAAACTAATATCTACCTGCTGTCCTTCTTCAACCATTTGTACAAAACCTTGAAACTCTAAAGGAAGTGCGTTAATGTAGCCTTTGTTGTCCTTGAACGTGTATTTTTGGTTTTCAAGATCAAGGTCTATTAATGCATCTAGTTTTATAATATTATTAGTTAAGTACTCGGTGCTGTCAATAGACATGCTAATTTTTGCTTCGGTATTGGTGTCGAGTTCAGAAAGTTCACCAGAGAAAATACCTTTTCCTTTATGGTTGATTTCTGTAGCATAAATTTTAGTGTTTGCCTTTTCGTCGATGTACGTAAAAGCGCTATTGTTTAATTCGTAATTTTTTAAATCAAAGCTAAAACCGCTAGATGCCGTATCCGCAACTTTGTTATTACTTTCTTTTTCTTTAACTATGTCATAGTTGGCTGTACCGTTCTTATTGGTTTTTATGGTTAATAGCAACTCGTCTGCTATAATTTCATTGATAATTAGAGGTTCTTCGGTGCCTTTAAACAGTTCGCTAAGAGGCATTTCAAAAGCTATTGATTTTGCTGTGGCTAGTGTTTCGCCTTCAAATGGTAATCTGTTGGTTATTTTTAAATTATCAACATTGACTTCGGCTTTTGGAAAGCTGCTAATTAAACTTAGGCTTATATCATCAAAACTCAAATCGGCATTTAGATTTTCATCTGCGTAGTTCTGAACTATAGCATCTATTTTAGACTCTAGAACAAACGGAATAGCAATAAGAACAGCAATGAAAATAAGTAATATAATTCCAATGATTTTGAAAATCTTCTTCATAATTATGGTTGTATGGTTTTAAAATAGCTTCTATATATTATACGCAAAAGTCAGCAGAATAGTTGTTATTTTACTAAACTTTAAGAAGACTTTAATGATTTAGTAACCGTTAGAGTAAATCAATTTCTTCATTAATTTTTAACTTAAACCGTCTTCTAAAAAGATAAACTCCTAAGTAAAGAAAAGGAGTGTCTAATGCTGCTACGATGACTTTAAAAAGAAACCCACTAATTAATAAACCTTTAAAGTTTGCCCAATCTATAATGCCAAAAGAACAGAGCAAAAAGACAATAGTAAAGGTGTCAACAAATTGAGAAAACCAAGTGGAAAAATTATTACGTAGCCATAAATGCTTGCCTTTGGTTAAGCGTTTCCAGAAATGGTATATTTGAATATCTACAAACTGTGCAAACAAATAAGTGAGCATACTTGCAAATACCGCAATGGCTGAATTGCCAAAAACGGTATTAAACATTTTATCATCCACGTAGGACCATGATGTAGCAGGAACTTGTGAGCCTGTGTATATGATGAGTAAAGAAAAAAGTGAAGCAAAAATACCAACAACGACAACATCATTTGCACGTTTTTTGCCATAAATTTCACTAATTAAATCTGTAATTAAGAAAGTTATAGGATAAGGTAAAATACCAACCGAAATCTCAAATAGTTTAGAGCCAAATATTTCTAAATCTAAGGGATACCAATAAAAGAACTTTTGAAATATAAGATTAGAAACTACTAACGATGTAATAAAAAGGGCTCCTAATAAGAGATAGATACGTTGTGCTAAAAGCTTGTCTTTTAATGGCATTAAAAATGGTTAATAAATAGTTTGAGTAAAGATAAAGTAATAAAATTTGTTTTAGTTATTTTGTTGCTTCGATGAAATTAGCCAAAACAGTTTATATAGCATTAGGTAGTAACAAAGGCAATAAATTGCAGTATTTGCAATTGGCAATTGATGCTATTTTTGAAAAAATTGGTGCTGTAAATAAGATTTCTAAAGTCTATGAAACACCAGCTTTTGGTTTTGAAGGTGATGATTTTTATAACGCTTGTATTAAGGTTGAAACTGAATTAAAGCCCAAAAACCTTTTAAAGCAATTACAATCTATAGAACTACAATTAGGAAGAGCTGAAAAAACAGGTAAAGGTTATGAGTCGCGTGAAATAGATTTAGATATTCTGTTTTATGACAGTGAAATTGTTAATGAAAAATCGTTGATAATTCCACATCCTGGATTACATCTGCGTAAGTTTGTCTTACAACCATTATTGGATGTTGCAAAAGATGCAGAACATCCTGTTTTTAAGAAAACTGTTGAGATTTTACTTGCCGAATGCAAAGATAAATCTGCAATAGAACCCATTAAAATTTGGTTGAAAAACCCTAAGAAGAGTTTCAATTTTAGCAATTATAATTTCATAGCAATTGAAGGAAATATTGGTGCCGGAAAAACGAGTTTAGCCAATAAAATTGCTCATGATTTTAATGCGAAGTTAATTTTAGAACGTTTTGCTGATAATCCCTTTTTACCAAAGTTTTATAAGGAGCCAGAACGTTATGCTTTTACTTTAGAAATGTCGTTTTTGGCTGATCGTTACCAGCAAATTTCAGATGATTTATCGCAGTTAGATCTGTTTAAAGATTTTATGGTGAGCGATTATGATGTACACAAATCGTTAGTGTTTTCTAAGGTTACTTTGCCTGAAGATGAGTTTAGATTATACCGAAAATTATTCTACCAAGTATACAAGGATATTGCCAGACCAGATTTGTACGTTTATCTCTATCAAAATACTGAGCGATTGCAAGCCAATATTAAAAAACGTGGGCGTAAATATGAAAAGGATATTAAAGACGATTACTTAGAAAAAATCAATTCAGGATATCTTGAATTTTTAAAATCGCAAACAGAATTAAACGTGAAAATCATTGATATTTCCGAGCGTGATTTTGTAAAAAATCGTGAAGATTATTTGTGGTTGTTGAATGAGATTAGTGCTTAGTTTTTGTCATTCTGAACTTGTTTCAGAATCTCATCTTTAGCATTTACAATCTGTAAAGCATCGTTACAATTCGCCCCTTTTTCTCGTTAAGAATAATTTCATGTAAAACTTTAGCCGACTTTACTTTTAGGTTGAAAGGCTCAGCCAAAATATCAACACCACTTTGTTGTTTTAGTCGAATACCTTGACTCGTAATTTTATCTTTATTGGGCTCAAAGTTTCCAACTGGTAAATGCTCAGTGAGAATGATGTATTTATAATTTATAAGCTTTTGAATTAGTTGTAGAATTTCAGAATTTGATATGTGTTGAAGCACTTGTCTTAAAATAATACAATCTGCTTGAGGAAGTTCATCCTCAACAATGTCTAAGCATCGAAACTCTAGGTTGTCTTCTTTAAAAAGCGTTTTATTTCGTTCAATAAGAGATTCAACAATATCTATAGCAATATATGTTTTGGTGTGTTTGGTAAGGTGTTTTCCAACGTTAAAATCACCACAACCCAAATCGCAAACTGTTAATGCTTTATTGTGAGCGCTTAGAAAATCTGAAACAGATGCAATGTAAGGTTGAATGATTTCTGGGGTGTGAGAACCTTCACCAGAATAAAAATCAAATGCCTTTCCGCCCCAAAAATGCTTTTCGTAAATCTGACGCATAACGTCTTTTGTTGGCCAAGGTGTTTTTTTTGATTTCTTTTTCATTTCTTTTGTCATTCCTGCGTAGGCAGGAATCCATTAGAATTTGCACTTAATTAAACTATGTAGATTCCTGCCTACGCAGGAATGACAGCGTTATTAAAAAGTCTTCCCTCTGGGAAGATTTAGATGGGCTTTTTCATCTTGCTATACACATCCCAAACCACAACACCACAACTCACAGAAATATTCAAAGAGTGTTTGGTGCCAAATTGCGGAATCTCAATGACTACATCACTCACATTAACCACATTTTGAGCTACACCTTTTACTTCGTTGCCAAAAACAAATGCGTATTTTGTGTTTGGTTGAGGTGTAAAGTCATTCAGCATAGTTGCGTTTTCAGCTTGTTCTATTGCGCAAATCTGTACGCCTTCAGCTTTTAGTTTTTCAATAGCATCAAGCGTGTTTTCGGTATATTCCCACTCTACAGTTTCTGTACTTCCTAAAGCTGTTTTACGAATATCATTGTGTGGAGGTTGAGCCGTAATTCCACAGAGGTAAATTTTTTCTATTAAAAAGGCATCACTCGTTCTAAAAACTGAGCCAATATTATTTAGACTTCTAATATTGTCTAAAACAATGATAATTGGTGACTTCTCAGCTGCTTTAAACTCTGAAATTTCTAGTCGGTCTAATTCTTCGTTTTTTAGTTTTCTTGTCATATTATAATGATTGTCATTGCGAGGACGTAGGACGTGGCAATCTCTCATTCAATTGAAAAGATTACCGCGCTTCATTTTATTTCGCTCGTAATGACGATTCAAATTTTAAAAATTATCAACACTTGTAAATAACTTATACCTTTTGGGCTTCAAAAAACCTCAAATTATAAGTAAATTAGCACTCTTACAATTTCAACAAAAATACATAAATCTCTTGGCTAAAAAGGCAAAAAAAGAAACACCATTAATGAAGCAGTACAATGCCATAAAGGCAAAGTATCCTGATGCATTATTATTGTTTAGAGTAGGTGATTTTTACGAAACCTTTGGTAGCGATGCTGTTAAGGCCTCGAAAATTTTAGATATAATTCTGACCAAAAGAGGTGCTGGAAGTGACAGCGAAACTGAGTTGGCTGGTTTTCCACATCACTCATTAAACACCTATTTGCCAAAATTAGTAAGAGCTGGTGAGCGTGTTGCTATTTGCGATCAGTTAGAAGATCCAAAACAAACAAAAACCATTGTTAAAAGAGGTGTAACAGAATTGGTAACACCTGGAGTGGCATTAAATGATGATATATTACACTCTAAATCTAATAACTTTTTAGCAGCCGTTTACTTTGATAAAAAATATATAGGAATTTCATTTTTAGATATTTCAACAGGCGAGTTTTTAACTTCTCAAGGTAATGCTGAGTATATAGATAAATTGCTTCAAAACTTTAACCCAAGTGAGGTTTTAATATCCAAGCAAAGCCGTAAAGCTTTCACCGAAACCTTCGGAAATGATTTTCACACTTTCTATTTGGAAGATTGGGTGTTTCAAGCCGATTATGCCAATGAAACCTTGACGAAACATTTCAATACAAAAACATTAAAAGGTTACGGAATTGATGATTTGTACGAAGGAATTATTGCTTCAGGTGTTGTGCTTCATTATTTAAGCGAAACGCGTCATAATAAGTTAGAGCATATTACAACAATTTCTAGAATTGCTACAGATGATTATGTGTGGATGGATAAGTTCACTATCCGGAATTTAGAGCTTTACCATTCTACAAACGCTAATGCGGTAACTTTAATTAGTGTTATAGATAAGACCATTTCAGCAATGGGAGGCAGGACGTTAAAGCGTTGGTTGGCCTTGCCGCTAAAACATGCCGATAAAATAAAACAGCGTCACGAGGTAGTGAAGTATTTGCTGGATAATGAAACGGTACTTCAAAAAATTCAAGGTCAGATAAAACACATAGGTGATATAGAGCGCTTAATCTCTAAAATTGCAACGACCAAAGTAAGTCCGCGTGAGGTAATTCAGCTTAAAAATTCACTTGAAGCCATCGTGCCAATAAAATCTGTTGCCGAAAATTGTGAAAATGAAGCCTTAAAAATTCTTGGAGATAATTTACACCGTTGTGATTTACTTCGTGAAAAAATAAAGCAAACGCTAAATGAAGAAGCTCCGGTTAATGTGTTAAAAGGAAACACTATAGCTGAAGGTTTTTCTTCAGAATTAGATGAGTTAAGAGGGTTGTCTCAATCTGGGAAAACCTACTTGGACAATATGTTGCAACGCGAAAGTGAACGCACAGGAATTACATCTTTAAAAATTGCATCAAACAATGTGTTTGGATATTATATTGAAGTAAGAAATTCTCATAAAGATAAAGTACCGCAAGAATGGATTCGTAAGCAAACACTTGTCAATGCAGAGCGCTATATTACCGAAGAGCTAAAAGAATATGAGGCAAAGATATTAGGTGCTGAAGAACGTATTTTGGCAATAGAGCAGCAACTGTTTGCCGAATTAGTGACATGGATGCATCAGTTTATAAAATCCGTTCAGCAAAATGCGCAGCTTATAGGGCAGTTAGATTGTTTATGTGGTTTTGCAAGTTTAGCAAAAGCAAATAAATATACGTATCCGCTGATGGATGAAAGCTTCGATTTAGAGATTAAAGATGGTCGTCATCCTGTTATCGAAAAACAATTGCCAATAGGTGAACCATACATCGCAAATGATGTTTTTTTAGATAGAGATTCGCAACAAATTATAATGATTACTGGTCCTAATATGTCTGGTAAATCAGCTATTCTAAGACAAACGGCTTTAATTGTGCTCTTAGCGCAAATAGGAAGTTTTGTGCCAGCGCAAGAAGCTAGAATAGGATTGGTAGATAAGATTTTTACGCGTGTTGGCGCCAGCGATAATATTTCTATGGGAGAATCTACTTTTATGGTAGAAATGAACGAAACAGCATCTATTCTTAATAATATCTCAGAGAGAAGTTTGGTGCTGTTAGATGAAATAGGAAGAGGAACCAGTACTTATGATGGTATTTCTATTGCGTGGGCCATTAGCGAATATTTACACGAGCATCCTGCAAAGCCTAAAACGCTTTTTGCAACGCATTATCACGAGCTTAATGAAATGACGGAAACCTTCAGTAGAATTAAGAATTTTAATGTATCTGTTAAAGAATTAAAGGATAATGTGCTTTTTGTTAGAAAATTAGTCGAAGGAGGAAGTGAACATAGTTTTGGTATTCATGTCGCGAAAATGGCAGGAATGCCTCAGCAAGTAATAAGACGTGCAAATAAAATTTTATCAAAACTTGAGAAATCACACTCTAGTGAAGAGTTAACAGATAAGGTAAAAACCTTGAAGGACGATTTGCAATTAAGCTTTTTTAATTTAGACGATCCGTTGTTAGAAGAGATTAAGGACGAAATATTGCATACAGATATAGATACTTTAACACCAGTGGAAGCCTTGATGAAGCTTAATGAAATTAAGCGAATGTTGGTAAAGAAAAAACAAGCTTAAAATAAATTCCATTTATTTTGAAAAAAGGCTTTGCTTTTATGAGATTTATTTTAAATTTGCATCCGCTTTTACAGCGAAATAGTTCTTTAAAAACTGCGAAAGTAGCTCAGGGGTAGAGCATCACCTTGCCAAGGTGGAGGTCGTGGGTTCAAATCCCATCTTTCGCTCTATTATAATATACCAATTAGATTACAAAGACGTAATCTTGATGCTGAAGTGGTGGAATTGGTAGACACGTTGGACTTAAAATCCAATGGCCATTATGGCCGTGCGGGTTCAAGTCCCGCCTTCAGTACTTTAAGGGACAAATCAGAATTATTTGATTTGTCCCTTTTTTATTTAAGCATATCTACAGTTGCAACGGTTCTGAAGCCTATATGGTCAGAGCTTGAATCTAAACTCATTCCCATTCGAGCAGAAATCCTAAAACTAGCACAATAGGATTCATGACACAAAAAGGAACCGCCCTTCATTACAACTTCTTTTTGGTAAGGATTGTCTGGACTATAAGATGTTTCTGCACCTTTTGGGTTAACTAATATTTTTTTGCTATCAATTTGTTTGTAGTAATTGATGTTAAATAAATCCGAAGTAATTTCCCATACATTACCCAACATATCGTAAATACCTATGTCGTTGGCTTCGTAAGATTTCGTTGGTGCTAAAAATTCAAAACCATCTCTACTTTCGTTTTTAACAGGAAAAACTCCTTGCCAAGTGTTGGCTCTTTCATCTAGGCCATTAGCGCTATTTCCCCAAGTATAAATATTATCGGTTTGATTGCCTTGGGCTGCGGCCTCCCATTCTGCTTCTGTAGGCAAACGTCTATTAGCCCATTTGCAATAGGCAATGGCATCTTCATAAGCAATATGAACAACTGGGTAATTATCTTTTCCTTCAATTGAACTATTTGGCCCTTCAGGTTGTTTCCAATTTGCTCCAATTTTCCACGTCCACCACTGACTGTAATTTTGCATGCTAACAACAGCATTTACGTTTTTATTAAAAATAAGACTGCCAGGTTGTAAGATAGAATCGTGTGGTTTGGCCGTTCCTTCAGGAAGTTCTTTTTTCATTACTTCCCAGTCTATTTCACGCTCAGCTACAGTGACATAATCAGTTGCGGCAACAAATGCTTTAAATTGTTTATTTGTCACTTCTGTAATATCAATAAAGAATCCATCAACAGTAACTAGATGTGCTGGTTTTTCGCGCATCATGGCAAATTTGTCACCTTCTTTTGCACCTTGTAAAAACGTTTTTCCTGCTACCCAAACCATTCCTTCAGGTGTTGTGATATCTGAAGGTTTTTGAGTGATTGGTTTATATTTTTTTGAATTAGTATTATTTTTATTTTGTTCTGTATTTTTTTTGATTGTAGCGTCATTACAACTTTGGAAAAAAAATAGTGAAATTAAAAATAAACCTGATAATATAGTCTTGGTTTTCATAATACAGAAAATACTAATTAAAAAATAATTACATTTAGGAACTGAACGCAACAAATATAGACATTGAAGTTAAATTTTAATTTATTGTCTTATACTTGGATATGTTTGTTTAAAAACTGAGATTTCAAACTCAATTTAGAAATCTCAGTTTTTAGTTTTATATTGCTCATACTAACTAAATGCAATCAATCTAAATTATTTTTTATGATAGGAATTATCTCTTTTGTGGGCTTTACAGCTCTCGTTGCAATAATATCTTACTTGGCTACGCGAAGTACTGATGAAACTTCTTCAGACGGTTATTTTTTAGGCGGTAGAAGTTTAACAGCAGGAGTCATTGCTGGATCTTTATTGTTAACCAATTTGTCTACAGAACAGATTGTAGGTCTTAACGGTTCAGCTTACAGTGAGGGAATATTGGTAATGGCCTGGGAAACTTTAGCTGCAATTGCTATGGTGGTAACGGCATTATACCTTTTACCAAGATATCTAAAGAGTGGTTTAATTACCATACCTCAATTCTTATCAAGACGATTTGATACCACCACAAAAACACTAACTTCAGCTTTGTTTTTAACAGGTTATGTAGTAGTGTTATTACCAACCATACTCTATTCAGGGTCGCTTGCAATAAGTGGGATGTTTAATGTGCCAGAGCTTTTAGGAGTGTCGGACCAAACTGCCTTATGGATATGTGTTTGGGGAATAGGTATTATTGGTTCTATATATGCTGTTTTTGGAGGTTTAAAAGCAGTTGCAGTATCTGATACAATTAATGCTATTGGATTGTTGATAGGTGGGCTTTTAATTCCTGTATTTGGATTATTGATTGTTGGAGATGGTAGTATATCAGAAGGAATTACCACACTACAGACTAATATACCAGAAAAGTTCAATTCTATCGGAGGTAAAACAGCTTCGGTACCTTTTGCAACTATTTTTACTGGCATGATGTTGGTTCAGTTATTTTATTGGGGAACCAACCAGCAGATTATCCAAAGGGCATTGGGCGCTAAAAATCTAAAAGAGGGTCAAAAAGGACTTTTGTTAGGGTCTTTTATTAAAATACTTGGGCCTTTAATTGTTGTATTGCCTGGTATTATTGCATTTTATATGCATAAAAATGGAATGCTAGACGTTTCTGCTCCAGATCAAGCTTATGGCGAACTTGTAAAAAAAGTATTACCAACAGGACTAATAGGTTTCTTTGCGGCTGTACTTTTTGGTGCAATTTTAAGTTCGTTCAATAGTGTTTTAAATAGTTCTGTAACTTTGTTTGGGATTGATATTTATAAAGAACATATTAATAAGGATGCTGATGAGAAAACAACTGTTAAGTACGGTAAATTATTTGGTATTGTATTGGCTATAGGTGCGATGATTATAGCTCCTTTCTTGTCAGACTTAGATAGTATTTTTTCATATTTACAGCGTGTTAATGGTATTTATAGTATTCCTATATTAACGATAATTTTTGTAGGGTTTGTAACTAAAAAAGTACCAGCTATTGCTGCCAAAATAGGGCTTTTGTCAGGTTCAATCTTGTATATAATTAGTGAGTTTGTCATTCGTCCTAATAGAGTATCAAACGCCTTGGAGGAAGCCGCTGCAAATGGTATAACGTCAACGGAACGGCTGTATGAAATTGAAGTAGGTGCTTATCCCCATTTCTTACATGTTATGGCAATATTATTCTTGCTAAATGTTATTATAATGCTCATTATTGGCTATTTTAAGCCTAGAGAAGAAGCATATGTGCAAAAATTTACACAAGAAGTGGATATTACTCCATGGAAGCACGCTAAAATTTCAGGTATACTAATAACAATTATAGTGGTAGCTGTTTATGTCTATTATTCATAGGACTGACATGTCACTCATGGTATTAAATTTTGGGTCTATGTGAGTATTAGTCCAATCCACTATTAAATTATCCCTTGGTTCAATTATTACGCTCTCGAAAATATTTGATATCAAAAAGACTGCTATTATTGGTTGTCATATTATTTCTTGAATTTAAAATAATGAAGGGTTAGAGTTTGATAGTTTATTTAATGAAACTAAGCTGTTAAATTGTTTTTTAAGGACAGAAATCACCTATACAATTTATATGGTTGAGAATTATTAACCTAGTAAAATTCGTTTGTTTTTAATTTTAGTACCTTAACAACGTGTTACAAACTAATGTTATGAATATTCCATATAAACTTAAAGTTGTTTTTTGTGTTAAGTTAGTTATACTGCTATTTTGTGCGCAAATGTTTCCGCAGGAGTTACCTCCTATAGTTGTTTATACACCTCAAGATTATGGAGCGGAGGATCAGAATTGGTCAATATCCCAAGGTGTTTCTAATGAACTCTACTTTGCGAATAATAAAGGGCTTTTAGAGTATAATGGTGAACGTTGGGAATTGTATGCAACACCAAATGAATCTATTTTAAGATCCGTTAAGGCTGTAGAAGATAAAATCTATACAGGCTGTTATATGGATTTTGGTTTTTGGGTAAAGGATGATTTCGGAAAATTAAACTACACATCTTTAGTTGCTAAATTGAACATTGATTTAGTTGAGGACGAGCAATTTTGGAATATTATTTCATTAGACAACTGGGTGCTTTTTCAATCCTTAAATCGCATATACATTTATAATACTTCAGATGAGTCTTTAAAAACCATAGAGTCAAAAACGACACTCATTAAGATGTATAAAGTAGATGATCTGATTTATTTTCAGAAGTTAAATGATGGGTTATATGTTATTGAGAATGGGAAAGAAAAATTAGTCACCAATTCTGCTATTATTAAAGATGATATTATAACTAACATTTTCAATCACAATGGAGATCTGTTGCTTCAGACCAAGGAAAAGGGATTTTATGTATTTAAAAATGAGAGTGTTGTAGTATGGAATGAAAAGTTAAATGATCTGCTCTTTCATAATAGCATTTATAGCAGTGTTCAGTTGAAGAATGGGGATTATTTATTGGGAACAGTATCTAACGGCATAGTGCATCTTAGCTCAGATGGTGATATTAAATTAAGAATAGATCAAAAAAACGGATTAAGTAATAACACGGTTTTATCATTGCTTGAAGATAATAGAGGTAACATATGGCTGGGTTTAGATAATGGAATTAATATTCTAAATATAAACTCCGCAATTAAAGTCTTTAATGATGATTTAGGAATTTTAGGAACCGTATATACCTCTTTAAAATCTGATAACAACTTATATCTAGGTACTAATCAAGGTCTGTTTTACAGGGAGTTATATTCTGATAAACGTTTTGAATTCATTGAAGGTACAGAAGGTCAAGTTTGGAATTTACAAAAGATAAATAACACCATATTTTGCGGGCATGATAAAGGAACGTACATAGTTAAAGGTAATAGGGTTGAACTAATAAATGAAATACAAGGTACTTGGCAACTAAAAGAAATTGAGGGTAATCCTAATTTATTGTTACAAGGAAACTATAGTGGGTTGTATGTGTTAGAAAACTCTAATCGCCAATGGAGACTTAGAAATAAATTAGAAGGATTTGATATATCATCAAGATATTTTGAATTTATAAACACCAAGGAAGTGCTTGTAAGTCATGAATATAAGGGGGTTTATAAACTTAAACTTAATGAAGGTTTTACCAAAGTGCTTTCTTTTGAAAAAGAACCTATTGCTAAAGGCAAGAAATCAAGCCTTATGAGTTATAATAATAGAGTACTTTACTGTTTTGAAGAGGGCATATATTATTACGATAAAGAAAAACAAGGATTTTTGAAAGACAGCACACTGAGTAAGCTTATAAGTAATGATGAATACAATTCAGGAAAGTTAATATGTAATGAAAACTCTAACAAATTATGGGTTTTTTCTCAAAATAACCTCAATTATGCAGAGCCTGGTAAATTATCTTCTAATTATAAGATGTCCTCTTTTTCATTACCAAGTGAGTTAAGGAAAACAAAGGTTGGTTATGAAAATTTACTGTTTCTTAATGAGAATAAATATTTAGTAGGCGCGACAAATGGGTATATTATTATAGATTTAGATAAAGTAGAAGTTAGTGATTATACCATAACATTAAATAGTGTAGAAAATTATGCTCTTAATAAAACTCCTACGCCATTAAATATAAAAGCTAATAATACACTTCCAAATAAAAGTAATAACATAGTATTTAATTTTAGTGTAACAGACTTCAATAAATATTCAAAATCAAAGTATCAATACAGATTAATTGGTTTTAATGATAATTGGAGTGCTTGGTCTGATGAGTCTTCCATATTGTTTGAGAATTTGCCACATGGAAGCTATACCTTTGAGGCTAGGGCTAAGGTGGGAGACAGTGTGTCAAGCAATACGCTTAATTATACATTTGTTATAAGTAAACCATGGTTTCTAAAGCCACTTTCTATTGCTTTTTATGTACTGTTTTTTGTGTTCCTGCTAGCTTTAATACATTGGTTAAATCAAAGGTATTATAAGAAACAGCGTATTAAGTTACTACGGAAAAAAGAAAGAGAGTTAGAAATTAAAGAATTAGAAAATCAAAAACAATTAATGCAGTTTAATAATAAAAATCTCCAACAAGACATCGAAAATAAAAATAGGGAATTGGGTATGTCTACAATGAACTTAATTAATAAGAATGAACTTTTAAATGAAATAAAAAAGGAGCTGACAAAAGCAAAAAAAGTAGAAGATTTAAAATCTGTTATAAAACTTATTAATAACAACCTTAATACTACAAGTGATTGGAAATTGTTTGAAGAAGCATTTAATAATGCAGATAAAGACTTCCTTAAAAAAGTAAAAAAGAAACATTCAGATTTAACATCAAACGATTTACGTCTTTGTGCTTATCTAAGGCTTAATTTATCATCAAAAGAGATAGCACCATTATTGAATATATCGCATAGAAGTGTAGAAGTAAAACGCTATAGATTAAGAAAAAAGATGAATTTAGACCACGATATTAACTTAACCAACTACATCTTGGAGCTTTAAGTCCTATACAAAAAACAAAAACACCTATACATCACCACAACATTTATTGATTTAAGCTTATTTACAGCAGATTTGTTAAATCTTTATTAAACCTTGTTATTTAAGAGTTCTTTAACATGTCGTTGCGATTTTATTAAGATTTTAGCTGATTTTTTGCGATGTATGTTTTTTGTATAGCCGTATTTTGAGGAATTGTCAATATCTATTTATAAGTTGCAGCTATCTAAGCAACAAACTATGTATAAATTTTTTTTAATCCTTATTGTATGCGCTTTTTCTGTGACATTGACTGCACAGAATGTAAATGTACAAGGTACTGTTACAGAAGCGTCTTCAGGTCAGCCTTTACCTGGTGTTAATATTATTATCAAAAGCACAGCAACAGGCACATCCACAGATTTTAATGGTAACTTCAGTTTAAATGATGTACCATTAAATTCTGTATTGGTTATATCCTATATTGGATTTGTAACCCAAGAAATCACTATTACCAATAACCAACCACTGAGCATCGCATTACAAGAAGATGCCGAATCGTTAAATGAAGTTGTAGTTATTGGGTATGGCACTCAAAAGAAAAAGGAAATTACAGGTGCGGTATCTGTAGTTTCTAGCGAAACTATTGAGGAGCTCAAGCCTACAAGGATTGAGCAAGCACTGCAAGGTCAAGTAGCAGGTGTAAATATCGTATCAAACTCTGGTTCTCCTGGAGCATCTTCAACCATAAGCATTAGAGGTATCTCTACTAATGGTGATGCTAGACCTCTAATTTTAGTTGATGGTACTGTCGTTGAGGATTTAAGTGTTATTAACCCAAATGATATTGAAACTATTAATGTGTTAAAAGATGCAACAGCAGGTATTTATGGTGTTAGAGCAGCAAATGGTGTTATATTAATTACCACCAAGTCAGGAAGAAAAAGCATGCCATTAACTATAGACCTCAATACTTATGGAGGTGTGCAAGAAACCACAAGACAACTACCAATGCTAAATGCTACTGAATACGCTTTATTGTTAAATGAAGCTTATGCTGCTAATGGTGAGAGTTTACCTTATCCTAATGTTTCTGGACTAGGTAAAGGAACTGACTGGCAAGATGAAGTTTTTCAATCAGCACCAATATTTAGTACTGCACTAACCTTAAAGGGAGGTGGAGAAAAATCGACATATGCTTTTGGCAGTTCTTTTCTAACGCAAGATGGTATTGTTGGAGGTGATAAATCAAACTTTACGAGATTAACCAAAAGGTTAAGTTATAGTTTAGACTTTCTTAAAAACTTTAAGTTAAACACAGGTGTAACATGGACACATACCTTTAGAAGAACTTTACCAGAAACAGGTATTGGATCCGTATTGTTTAATGCCGTAAATATGGCGCCAACTATAGAAGAAAATGGTGCTGCAATTGGTTTAGGTTTTGAAGTGGTAAATCCACTAAAACAAATAGATAATACCTATAACAGAGGATTGGTAGATAAAATAAATGGAAACATTAATTTATCTTATGACTTCCTAGAGCATTTCACTGCACAAGCAAGTTACCAATTTAACTATGCTAAAGTAAGAGGGAAGACTTTTTCACCTTTTGTAGACTATGGTCAACAAGGAACAGTTGATAAAGTGTTTGATTTAATAGCAAACGATGATGCAGATAACAATAGTGTTGTAGAATCAAATGCATATTACAGAGATTACACATTTGATGCTTTCGTTAAGTATCAAAACAGTTTTAATGACACTCATAACGTTAATGTATTATTAGGTACTTCAGTTTTTAAAACCACAGGAGATTCTAATGCGTACAGAGGTTATGGTATTAGAGATAATTATATTGGTAATGCTAATTTAGAAGATGCACTCCGAGTAGAAAATTTAAATACTACTGGTGCAGACTTAAGTTTTGATTCAAGGTTACTGTCATATTTTGCAAGAGTGCAATACGATTATAAGGGAAAATACTTATTGTCTGCAGTAGTAAGACGTGATGGTTCGTCAAACTTTGGACCAGAAAACAAGTTTGGATATTTTCCTTCAGGATCTATAGGTTGGATTGCTTCAGACGAGGCATTTTTAGAAGATAACAATTTCATAGACTTCCTAAAACTAAGAGCCTCTTATGGTATTTTAGGTAATGATAGAATAGGTGCATTTAGGTTCGTTTCCGTTTTAGATGGAGAAGGTACTTATGTATTTGATAATACATTGTATTATGGTACTGCTGCTGGTGCAGTGTCTAATCCTGAAATTAAATGGGAAAAACAAAAAACATTGGATTTTGGTTTGGATATGCGTTTTTGGGATAACAAAATAGATGTAACTCTAGATTATTTTAAAAAGCGTACAGAAGATTTATTGGTGTCACCACCAGCTTCCGGAATTATTGGTGTAGGCGCTCCAGGATCGTCAACACCTGTTATTAATGCTGGTATTGTTGAAAACAAAGGTTTTGAGTTTGCTATTGGTTATTCCGAAGAGTTAAGCGAGAACTTTAAAATGAGCATTAAATACAACATTACTACCTTAGATAATAATGTAGTTTCAGTAAGCCAATCTGGCGGTTTTGTTCCAGGTGGAAATTTCGGAATTGGACAAGATGCGCCATCAAGAATGGAGGCTGGTCATCCAATCGGTTACTTTAGAGGATATAAAACCAACGGTATTTTCCAAAACCAAGCGCAAATTGATAATTCACCAATCTTAAACAACAATACACGTCCTGGTGATTTAATTTTTGTAGATATTAATGACGATGGAGTAATAGATGAAGATGATAAAACAAATATCGGAGATCCACTACCAGATGCTACAATGGGATTAAATATTTCTTTTGATTACAAAAACTTTGATTTTGGAGCTTATGCCTTTGCATCAGTTGGAAATGATATTGTGAGAAATTATGAAAGAAACCTACCTAACACCAATCGTTCTGTATATTACTTAGATAGATGGACTGGAGAAGGTTCAACTAATAGTTTCCCAAGAGTAACAACAGGAGCAACTAATAACACACTGTTTTCCGATTTTTATGTAGAAGATGGTTCTTTTATAAGATTACAGAATGTACAACTAGGATATTCAATCTCTTCGGATACGGCAGAAAAATGGGGAATTAATAAACTTCGTTTTTATGTCTCAGCTAGTAATTTATTTACACTAACAGAATATAGTGGTTATGACCCAACGGCATCAACAGGTGAGCCTATTGGTGGTGGTATTGATTATGGATTTTATCCTAATCCGAGAACATATTTAGTAGGAATGAACTTAAACTTTTAATAAAAAGAAGCATGAAAAAATTAAAAATCATATTAGTTTTTATAACGTTAGTTGTCATGGCTTCATGCAGTGATGATTTCGTAGATGTAGAATCTAACAACGAAAACTCTGAGGATTATTTTAACTCAGAAGAAGATTACCAACAAGCACTAATAGCCGCTTATGACTTATTGCAGTCAACATACCTAAATGTAATGCTAGGTGAAATAGCATCAGACAATACATTAGCAGGAGGTGAAAATGCAAATGATGTTCCTGGTATACAGCAAATAGATGATATGACGCATACAGAAACCAATGCACAGTTACAAAATATCTGGCAATGGATGTATGCAGGTATAAATAGAGCTAACTACATCATGGAATTTCAGAATAAAACTGATTTTGTTGGTAAAGAAAATGTATTGGCTCAAACAAGATTTCTAAGAGCGTATTATTATTTCGAACTCGTAAAGTGGTTTGGCGATGTGCCTTTTGCAGTAGATCAACGTATTCAGTTTGGTGATCAGTTTTCAATTGGTAGAACACCAAAGGCAGAAATTTATGCACAGATGGAAGAAGACCTTATCTATGCAGCAGATAATTTACCGTATGTGCAATCTCAAACAGGGCGAGTAACAAAAGGAGCTGCTCAAGCTTTGTTGGGTAAAGTGTATTTATATCAAGACAAGTTTAGTCTTTCAGCAAATGTTTTAGAAGATCTTATTGATAATGGTCCTTATGATTTGCTTTTAGATTATAGCACTATGTTCGAGAATGATAATGAAAATAATATCGAATCAGTTTTCGAAGTACAATATACAGATGAAGAAGGAGCTGGTTTTGAATGTCTTCAATGTAGTGAAGGAAATGTAGCAGTTGGTTTTAACGGTATAAGAAATTACAGTGGACCTTTGTTTGAATCTGGTTTTAGCTTTAATGTACCAACTCAAGAAGTTGTAGATGAGTTTGAAGATGATGATATGAGATTAGAGACCGCTATTTTAGATATAGAGGCTTGGGCTGCCCAAACAGGAGCGACTTACGGAACAGGAAATGAACATACAGGATATTTTAATAGAAAATACATTTCTAGACAGGGTGATGCAAATACAGGCGATGCCAATTTAACTAATCCAAATAATTATAGAGCTATAAGGTTTGCAGATGTTTTGCTTATGGCAGCTGAAGCATTAAACAGAGGAGGTATCAGTGACGATAGAGCACAGATGTATTTAAATAGAGTTAGAGCTCGAGCATTTGGCGATTCAAATCATAATGTATCGGCTTCAGGTGCAGCTTTAACAACTGCTATTTACCACGAAAGAAGAGTAGAGCTAGTTGGTGAAGGTCATCATTTCTTTGATTTGGTTAGAACTGGAAGAGCAGCAACAGAAATTGAAGGTTTTCAAGCAGGAAAACATGAGCTATTCCCTATTCCATTAATAGAAATTCAATTAGCAGGCAATCAGTGGGAACAAAATCCAGGATATTAAAAAAAAAGAGAAATGAAAAATTTAAAATTAATTTTAGTAAGCTTTCTTCTTATAGCTTTTATTGGCTGTGAAGATGATGATAGAGATACAAAATTTGTAGATAATGCCGAAGCTCCTAGCGAAGTGTCTCTGCAATTTAGAGCAACACAAGATAATTCTGGTTTGGTTACTATTACACCTACAGCAGTGGGTGCATCAAAATTTGATATTAATTTTGGTGATGGTACTGGGCAGTCTGTAGAATTAGATCCAGGACAAAGCGTTGATAATGTTTATGCAGAAGGAACATATACTGTTGCGGTTACTGCAACAGCTATTAATGGCTTAATAACACAAGTAGAACAACAACTGGTTGTATCGTTTCAAGCACCTCAAAATTTAGAAGTAACAATTGAAAATGATGTAGCAATTTCTAAACAAGTTAATGTTACAGCAAATGCAGATTTTGCAATGAGCTTTGATGTTTATTTTGGTGAGGCTGGTAATGATACACCTCTTAGTGCAAACATAGGAGAGACAGTTTCATATATTTACCAAGAAGCTGGAACATATACAATAACAGTTGTAGCAATGGGTAGTGCAATAGAAACTACCACTTACACCGAAGATTTTGAAGTAACAGCAATTGAACAACCAATAGCATCTGCACCAACGCCTCCGTCAAGAGCTGAAGGTGATGTGATATCTATTTTTAGTAGTGCATACACAGATGTTCCTGGTACAAATTATTTTCCTGATTGGGGACAAGGTGGTCAAGGAAGTGGTTGGGCTTTGTTTAGCTTGGATGGTGATGAGATGCTTCAGTACATTAATTTAAGTTACCAAGGTATAGCTTTAGCAGACGGAACTAGTGTAGATGTATCTCAAATGGAATTTCTTCATTTAGATGTATGGACGGCTGAAGCTGTTACAGACATAGAAACTTCACTTATTAATAATGCTTCGGGTACAGTTACAGAAGCACCAGTTACGACGTCTTTAACGCCAAATAGCTGGACAAGCATAGAAATACCTATTTCAGACTATACAGACCAAGGCTTAACTGTAAGTGAGATTTTTCAATTAAAATTTGTTGGAACTCCTTGGGCAGCTGGCACAGTCTTTATTGATAACATTTATTTTTATAGAGAAGCAACAGGTGTAGTAACTTCTATGATAGAAGATTTTGAAGGTGCAGAACCTACATTTACCACATTCGGAAATATTGCTGATATTGAAGTTGTAGCAAATCCAGATCAATCTGGTGCTAATACAACGAATACTGTTGCGAAAATGACAAAGTCTTCTGGTGCAGAATTTTGGGCTGGTGCGTTTTTTGAAACAGTTTCACCAATAGATTTAGCGAGCTACGGAAAAATTAATGTAAAAACATGGTCGCCTAATGCTGGTGCGGTCGTAAAACTAAAATTAGAAAATGCTGATGCTAGTATTACCCACGAAGTTGATTTAAATACTACGGTAACAAACCAATGGGAAAACTTATTATACGATTTTAGCGCAGCACCAATAGCAGATTATTCTAGAATAGTAATTTTCTTTGATTTTGGAAATGCTGGTGATGGTTCAGAATACTATTATGACGAAATAGAACTTGTAAACGATTCAGGCAGTGCATCTCTAAGCTTTCAAGATTTTGAAGGTGTAGCACCAGTGTTTACTGTTTTTGGTGATATTCCTGGGATAGAAGTAGTGGCAAACCCAGACCAATCAGGTGTTAATACAACGAGTACAGTTGCAAAATTAACTAAAGTTTCAGGTGCGCAAACATGGGCAGGAGCATTTTTTGAAACAGAAACAGCTCTAGATTTTAATACCTATTCTAAAATTAGCGTTAAAACATGGTCGCCAATTGCTGGTGCTGTTGTAAAACTAAAATTAGAAAACGCTGATGCAAGTACTACACACGAAGTAGATTTAAACACTTCTGTTTCTAATGCGTGGGAAGAATTGGTTTATGATTTTTCTGCAGCACTTGCAGCAGATTATGTTAGAGTAGTAATATTTTTTGATTTCGGGAATGCTGGTGATGATTCCGTATACTATTTTGATGAATATACTTTAACCAATTAACCTATAGTCTATAATAATTAAATATCTAATTATGAAAAATTTTAAATATATAATATATAGTATGGTAGCCTTAGTAATGTTGGTTACGAGCTGCCAGAAAGAAGATCAGGAATTTGGTGATATTACAGCACCTTCCAATATACAAATAGACGTAGATATAGTTGGGGCAGATGCTGCTAACCCAAATGGTGATGGCAGTGGTGTTGTTAATTTTACTGCAACCGCAGATAATGCAATTTCATATCAATATGTCTACAATGGCTCTAGTACAACAGCACCAAATGGTATGGCAACATACACTTTTGCAACATTAGGCTTAAACACATATTCAATCACTGTTGTTGCCTATGGTACAGGTGGAGCGTCTTCAACGACAACTATAGATGTCGATGTACTATCATTATATGAGCCACCTGCAGACTTAATTACAATGCTTACGGCAGATAGTTCAAGAACTTGGAGAATTAAAAACGAAGGAACGGGACATTTTGGATTAGGACCTATAGGAGGAATTTTTAATGAGTATTATGGTGCTGCTCCAAATGATAAAGCAGGTGTAGGTATGTATGATGACCGTTACATTTTTAATGTTGATGGAACATTTACACACATTACTGATGGTACTAATGATGACCCAACAAACGATGATTCAGGAACTGTATTTGGACGCGAGGTCTTAATTAATGAGTTAAACGGACCTGGTGAGGGTTCAGTTAATGGTGCTGATATAGAAAATTATCCGTATTCAGATTACTCAGCCCAATGGACACTGACTGCCCCAGGTGATGTAGAGACCTTAAGCTTAACAGGAATAGGGTTTTTAGGTTACTATGTAGGAGGAAGTCATAGTTATATCATTGAAAGCCGTTCTGCAAATGAAATGGCTGTTAGAACTACTGACGGAAATGGTGAATTTGATTGGGGATTTATATTAATCGCTGAATAATCTAAAATGAAATTATATAAATTAAGGACATACATAACCTTACCAATTTCATTACTTCTATTAGTTATTTGGAGTTGCTCTAGTGATAGCTCAGATGATGACTCTGGTGGTAATACAGTTTCAAATTTAGTAGTTACAGTAGAGGTTGTTGGCTCTGATGCATCTAACCCTAATGGTGATGGTTCTGGTGTGGTTAACGTTACTGCGACAGCAAATAATGCAATTAATTATGGATTTAAGTTTGGTAACGGATTAGAGCAGGCGAGTTCTAATGGTATCATTCAGCATACCTTTACCGAGGGAGGTACTAATACTTATAATATAACTGTAAAAGCTTATTCTAGTGCTGGAGAATCTATAAGCTCTGTAGAAACAGTTACCGTGTATGTAGATGAAACTATAGTCGTTCCTTCAAACTTAACACTAACAGCTTCGGTGCAAGGCTTTGATAATGATAACCCTTACGGAGATGGTTCTGGCGTAGTTAACTTTACGGCTCAAGCAGACGATGCGGTATCGTATGGCTATAGTATTGATGGCTCTAGTGAAGTACAAAGTACTAATGGTACATACCAATTTACTTTTAATAGTGTTGAGGGTGTTGAAAATCACACTATAACAGTTGTAGCTTATTCTAGTACAAATGATTCAATTGACACGTCTGAAACTATTGCAGTTTCTTATTATGTAGGGAGTCCGCCTGTTTGGGCTGATGAATTTTTTCAAGACGGATCACCAAATAGTAACAATTGGACCTATGATTTAGGTGCAGGTGGTTGGGGAAATAATGAAGCTCAAACCTATACAAGTAATGCATCTAATGTTATTGTTGAAGATGGTTTATTAAAAATAACCGCTAAATCTGAAGGTGCAGGATATACATCTTCAAGACTAAAATCTCAAGGTCTATTCCAATTTACTTATGGTAGAGTTGATGTAAGGGCAAAACTTCCTGCTTCTGCTGGTACATGGCCAGCAATTTGGATGTTGGGCTCAAACTTTCCGTCTGAAGGTTGGCCAAGATGTGGTGAGATAGACATTATGGAACAAACCGGATGGGACAAAAATAAAACACTTGGTACTTGTCATTGGTTTAATACAGCCAATTCTAGTACGGCCAGTTATGGACTAGAGACCTCAGTTTTGACATCAACATCAGAGTTTCATGTGTACTCATTAGTATGGGATGCTAACAGCATCAAAATTTTAGTAGATGATGTACAGTTTTTTGTTATGAACAGCAATAGTGCATCAATACCAAGTTCCCCTTTTGAAAGCGACTTTTTCATTATTCTAAATGTTGCAATGGGAGGATCTTTAGGAGGTGATATTCCGGACAATTTCACCCAAGATAGTATGGAAATAGATTATGTAAGAGTTTATGAATAAGATGAAGATTTCAAAAAATATAATAACGCTTCTGGTTATTGCAATATGCTTTATATCGTGTAATAGAAGCAATGATAAATTAGCAGTTTTATCAGAAGTTGAAAATGATACTTCTACAACTATAGATAATAAAGTAGAAGAATTATTAAGCAAAATGACCTTAGAGGAAAAAATAGGTCAAATGAATCAGTATAATGGGTTTTGGGATTTAACAGGTCCAGCACCTGCTGAAGGTGCTGCAGCTAAAAAATATGAACATCTCAGAAAAGGTTATGTTGGTTCAATGCTCAATGTTAGAGGAGTTGAAGATGTCAGAAAAGTTCAGAAGGTAGCTGTAGAAGAGACGAGATTAGGTATTCCTTTAATTATTGGATTTGATGTTATTCATGGGTATGAAACTTTGAGTCCTATTCCATTGGCAGAATCTGCAAGTTGGGATTTAGAAGCTATAAAAAAATCAGCAGAAGTAGCGGCAGAAGAAGCTGCGGCTGCAGGTATTAATTGGACATTTGCACCAATGGTAGATATTTCAAGAGATGCACGATGGGGAAGAGTCATGGAAGGTGCTGGAGAAGATCCATTTTTAGGGTCTAAAATAGCCAAAGCTAGAGTAGAAGGATTTCAGGGTAATGATTTATCGGATTACAAAACAATTGCAGCATGCGCAAAGCATTTTGCAGGTTATGGATTTGCTGAAGCAGGTAGAGATTACAATACGGTAGATGTTGGAACTTCAACATTAAATAATATTATTTTTCCGCCTTTTCAAGCAGCTATAGAAGCAGATGTAAAAACATTTATGAATTCATTCAATGAATTAAACGGTGTACCTGCAACAGGAAATAAGTATTTGCAAAGAGACATATTAAAAGGCAAGTGGAATTTTGATGGCTTTATGGTTTCAGATTGGGGTTCAATTACTGAAATGATTGCTCATGGACACGCTAAAGATGGTAAGCAAGCTGCTGAAATGGCTGTAAAAGCTGGCTCTGACATGGATATGGAATCATATTTGTATGTTGAAGAATTAGCAGGTTTAGTAAAAGAAGGTAAAGTAGATGAAGTTTTAATTGATGATGCAGCAAGAAGAATTTTAAAAGTAAAATTTGAATTAGGTTTATTTGATGATCCGTATAAGTATTGTAACGAAGAACGTGAAAAAGCAACATTAGGAAAACAAGAATTTCATGATGCTGTTTTAGATATGGCAGTAAAATCTGTGGTATTGCTCAAAAATGAAAATGATCTTTTGCCATTAAAAAAGGGTAATCAAAAAATAGCAGTTATAGGTGCTTTAGCAAATGATAAAACCAGTCCATTAGGGAGTTGGAGAATTGCTGCTAAAGATGAAACAGCAGTATCTGTTTTAGAAGGGTTAAAGCAATATAATGGTAATGAAATCGTCTATGCTAAAGGGGCAGATGTATCAATCGGCGAAACTAATTTTGTTAAAAACCTAAAGATAAATAATACAGATAAATCAGGTTTTTCTGAAGCAAAAGCAATTGCAAAAAATGCTGATGTTGTTATTATGGTGCTGGGTGAACACGGTTTTCAAAGTGGTGAAGCAAGAAGTAGAACTGAAATAGGTTTACCTGGAGTACAGCAAGAATTATTGGAAGAAATATATGCTGTAAATAAAAACATAGTTTTAGTACTTAATAACGGAAGACCATTAGCAATTCCTTGGGCTGCGGAGCATATTCCTGCAATAGTTGAAGCGTGGCAACTCGGAACCCAAAGTGGTAACGCTATTGCTAAAATACTCTATGGGGATTACAATCCAAGTGGTAAATTACCTATGAGTTTTCCAAGAAATGTTGGGCAAGTACCTATTTATTATAACTACAAGAATACAGGAAGGCCGAGCAATCCAGAACCAGGTGTTGTATTTTGGTCACATTATATAGATCAAAGCAATACACCATTATATCCGTTTGGGCATGGTTTAAGCTATTCAAAATTTGAATATTCAAATATGGAGGTAGTAGTTAATAATTCTGCTGAAGAAGTAAGCGTTTCTTTCACTTTAAAAAACAATAGCAAGATTAAAGGAAAAGAAGTGGCACAACTCTATATTAAAGACTTGTACGCAAGTGTCACCAGACCTGTGAGAGAGTTAAAAGGCTTTGAGCTTGTAGAATTAAATGCTTTTGAAGAAAAATCTATAACCCTAACCCTTACAAAAGCAGAATTAGGTTTCTATAATAATGAAGGTAAATATGTATTAGAACCTGGTGAATTTGAGGTTTTTGTAGGAGGAAGTTCTAATACAGTTTTAAAGGAAAAATTTGATTTACAGTGGGATATAAATCAATAATTTATAGTCTTTTCATAATCTGTTTTTTTTCATGTAATCATGAAGAAAATAAAGTGCTACTGTTTGAAGATTTTATGGATGAAGCATTAAATACTTCTCTTTGGAATTATGAGCTTGGTGATGGTTGTCCAAACCTTTGTGGATGGGGAAATAATGAAAGACAAGTTTATACTAAAGATAATGTTGCATTAAAGGATGGAAATTTAATTATAACCGCAACCAAAGATTCTACCTTATACCAATCTGGAAGAATAACAACACAAAATAAATTTGAGTTTAAGTATGGAGAAATTGAGGCTAGAGCTAAACTGCCAAAAGGAGCAGGGCTCTGGCCTGCAATTTGGATGTTAGGAAATGATATTAAGGAGATTGGTTGGCCAGCTTGTGGTGAAATTGATATAATGGAATATGTGGGCAAAAATCCACACGAAATACATACAACCCTGCATACTTCTGATAGTTTTGGTAAATCAATAAATACTAAAATAACAACCATAGAAACTATTGAAGAAGGGTTTCATATATACAAAGCAAAATGGACAGAAAATGAAATTGCCTTCTATATAGATGATAAAGAAGTCTATGTCTTTTCTCCAGAAGTAAAAAACAATAAAACATGGCCATTTAATAAACCGTTTTATCTCATTTTAAATTTAGCTATTGGTGGTGATTTTGGTGGACCAGATGTAGATGATACGATTTTTCCTAAAGAATTTATTTTAGATTATATTAAAGTAACTGGATACTAATAGAGAAACTTGTATCAAAATCACTTATCCATTGGAATATTTTGTGTTTTTCTTCAAGATATAAGTACTATTTCTAAATCTCACATAAAAGTAGTGTCTATAGTTATAAATCTCATTTTATTGGATTGTAAAACTGTCAAGTTGAAAAAAAATTGTCAAATATTTTTTGTACAATAGAGTAAAGAACTTATTTGTGTATTATTTATTTAACTAAATTTGGGTATGACAACACTAAAAGAGTTAGCTGCACTATTAAATATTTCTGTCTCTACGGTTTCAAAGGCGTTAAATGATAGCCATGAAATAAGTGAAAAAACAAGAATACGTGTTAAGGAGTTAGCAACTAAGCTAAATTACAAACCAAATAGAATAGCACAACAGCTAAAAACTAACAAGAGCAAAACTATTGGTGTAATTTTACCAACAGTTACCAATCCTTTTTTTGCGGAAGTACTTCACGGTATTGAAAGAACAGCAACGGATAACGACTATGATATTATTGTTTGTTTATCTAACGAAAACTATACTAAAGAAAAAAAGAGTTTAGAGTTACTATCTAATGGTAGTGTTGATGGTTTTATCATAGCTGTTGCTAGAGAAAGTCAGGTTAAGAAACAAACGGAACATATTGATGCAATTCTCAAAAGTAAAATTCCAGTTTTAATGTTTGATAGAGTTGTGAATGAAATTAACTGCGATAAAGTTGTGGTTGATGATTTTCAATCTGTATATGAAGCTACCGAATATTTAATTAAAAAAGAAAACAGAAAAAATATCCTTCTTGTAAGTAACATAGAAGAGTTAAGTGTTGGTAAGCTTAGAATTAAAGGCTACTCAAAAGCTGTGCAAGCTCATGATTTAAAACCTGAAATCTTAAAATTAGATAATGCTATCGATGTTGATATTGAAAAAAGAATATATAATTATTTAAAGAATAATAAGATTGATGCCATACTTTCAATTGATCATATCACAGGAATTGTTGCTATAAATATGGCAAAAAAACTAGGAAAAGACATTCCGAAAGATTTGTCCGTTGTAGGTTTTGGATATGAGCATACACAATTGTTGTCAAGTCCTAAAATCTCAATTATTCATCAAAAAGCTCATAAAATAGGTGAAATGTCTATGAAATTGTTAGTGGATAGTATAAAAGAGGAAGATCATGAATTAAAAACTATTATTGTGCCAAGTGAATTAAAACTAAGCGAATCCTCAAAATAGATATAAAAAAGCCTGATGAAAATCAGGCTTTTTAAATTTTTATAACAAAAAGTTATTAATTAACTTTTCATTTTGTTAGCAGCTTTATCTACAGCATCTTTTCCTGCTTCTTTAGCCTTATCTACTGCCTCATTAGCAGCATTTTTAGCGTCATCAGCTAATGCTTCTGCCCCTTCTTTAGCGCTGTCTACAGCGTCACCAGCAGCTTTCTCTGCACTGTCCATAGCATCACCTGCTTCATCAACAGTATCGTCAACAGCATCTTCAACATCATCTACTGCATCTTCTATGGCATCACCTGCGTCATCCATAGCATCACCTGCATCGTCTATTGCCTCTTCAATTTTGTCTTCAGTCTTTTCCTTTGTATCTCTACAAGAGGTGAATGATAATCCTAATACAGCAACAAGTGCTAAGCTTAATACAACTTTTTTCATTTTAATAGTTTTTAGTTTTTAATTTTTACAATAACAATAATTAATTATCATCATTATCTATTTCGTCAACAACATCTTCAACGGCTTCTCCCGCTTCTTTAGTTTCTTCAACTGCATTGTCAACCGCTTTTCCTGCTTTTTCCATAGCACCTTCGGTTTCTTTAGCAGCACTTTCTACTGTTTCTTCTGCTTTATCTGCAGTTTCTCTGCAAGAAGTGATTGATAATCCTAAAAAAGCAACTAGTGCTAAACTTAATACAAGTTTTTTCATTTTAATAGTTTTAGTGTTAATAGTAGTTAATATTCGAATATACTAATTTTAATGAAATTTTAACAAATTTGCATGGTTTATTAGTGTTCTCAATTTGTCTATATACGGATATAATCTACAATTTGGATGACAGCTCCTTTGTTTTTGTTAATAAAGTCAATATTTATAAATCCTTGAGTAACTCTCGTTTCCTTGTTCTCAACTAAATCTGTAATGGCAGAATTAAACTCTTGAGCACTGGAAACCGAAATAACTCCATTGGCATTGATAAGTGCTTTGGCTTCTGGGAATTTGTCGTAGTTTTTGCCAATTAGGATAGGTATTCCAAATACAGAAGGTTCTAATATATTGTGTAAACCCGTTGTGCCTGCAGCTCCTCCAACATAAGCAATATCTGCATAGCTATAAACTTTGCTTAAATATCCAATGATATCTAAGATAAATACATTGTAATTGGTTAAATTTTGATTGGTCTTTTCAGAAAAACTTATAGCATTTACTTTTAATTGTGATTTTATAGAAGCCGTATAGCTTGGTTTTATATTGTGAGGAGCAATAATAAATTTTAGATTAGTGTTACTATTGTTGTTTATATAATCTATAAAAAGTTTGTCGTCTTCAGGCCAAGTACTTCCAAAGACAATACATAATTTATCATTTTTAAATTCCTCTATAAAATTGATTGAATTATCTGTTTTTAATTGATTTAAAACCCTGTCAAATCGTGTATCACCAGAAACTGAAACATTATTATAATCTATACTTTCTAATAAAGTTTTAGAGTTTTCATCCTGAGTGAATATATGTTTAAACCCTGATAAAGCAGATTTCATAAAGCCACCATACCACTTAAAAAAACTTTGGTTATTTCTAAATACAGCAGATATAAGGATGGCGTTAAGATTTCTTTTTTTGATTTCGAGCAAAAAGTTTGGCCAAATTTCATATTTAACAAATATGGTGTAGTCTGGGTTTACAATATTTAAAAAACGTTTAGCATTTGTTTTAGTATCTAGTGGAAGATACACAACAATATCTGCAATTTTGGTATTCTTCCTAACCTCATAACCAGAAGGGGAAAAAAAGGATAGAACAACTTTATAATTAGGATACTTAGCCTTTAAGGCTTTAAAAACAGGTAGGCCTTGTTCGTATTCACCTAATGATGCGCAATGAAACCAAAAAGTTTTGTCGTTTGGCTGTATCGCATTTTGGAGTTTCTTAAAGGTGTTTTTTCTTCCAACAACACCTTGCTTTAATTTGGTGTCAAAAAGTGCTATGAGTTTAATAAAAAAACTCGCAATGTAAATTCCTATGGAATAAATTATTCTCAAAGACAAAGATTTGTGCTAAAATACATTTCTTTCAATAAAATGCATTGTCATAGCAATTACAATTTTGTATTTTCGCTTGGAGCATCTTGCTCTATACTATTTTCTAAATATAGCCTTCAGAATGAAAAAAATCCAAATGGTAGACCTCCAAGGTCAATATGCAAAAATAAAAGATGTTGTAGATCCTTCAATTGAAGAAGTAATGAATAGTGCAGCTTTTATCAACGGTCCAAAAGTGCATCAATTTCAAAAAAACTTAGAAAATTATCTAGGTGTAAAGCATGTAATTCCTTGTGCTAACGGAACGGATGCCTTGCAAATAGCCATGATGGGATTAGGACTTAAGCCAGGAGATGAGGTGATTACGGCAGATTTTACATTTGCGGCAACAGTTGAGGTTATTGCCCTTTTACAACTTACACCAGTTTTGGTAGACGTAGATCCTATAACTTTTAATATTGATGTTGATGCTATAAGAAAAGCAATTACACCAAAAACTAAGGCTATTGTACCAGTGCATTTATTTGGTTTGCCTGCGGATATGGATGCGATTTTGGAAATTGCCAAAGAGCATAATCTATATGTTATTGAAGACAATGCTCAGGCAATTGGAGCAAGTTATACACACAAAAATGGAAGTAAAACAAAAGCTGGTGCATTGGGAGATGTGGCTTCAACATCATTTTTTCCATCAAAAAATTTAGGTTGCTATGGAGATGGTGGAGCTATATTTACTAATAATGACGATTTAGCACATACCATAAGAGGTATTGTAAATCATGGTATGTACAAACGTTACCATCATGATGTAGTAGGTGTAAATTCGCGTTTAGACTCAATACAAGCAGCTGTTTTAGATGCAAAGTTACCACATCTGGATGCGTACAATACAGCAAGACGTAATGCTGCAAAAAAATATAATGAGGCTTTTAAAAACCATCCTAATATTACAACACCAACAGGTTTAGAGACTAATGATGGTGAAGATTGCCATGTGTTTCATCAATATACATTGAACTTAAAAAATGTAGATAGAGATGCTTTAGTGGTACATTTACAAGAAAATAACATTCCATGTGGAGTGTATTATCCAATTCCATTGCACAAACAAAAAGCTTATAAAGATGAACGTTATAACGAAGATGATTTTAAGGTAACAAACCAATTAGTATCTTCAGTGATTTCTTTACCAATGCATACAGAGTTAGATGATGAACAAATTGAATTTATTACATCAACAGTATTAAGCTTTATTAACGCAAATTAATTCCATGAAAATTTTAGTTACTGGAGGTTTAGGTTTTATAGGATC
The DNA here is from genome assembly GCF_042434315.1 of Winogradskyella pulchriflava. Classification (NCBI taxonomy): domain Bacteria; kingdom Pseudomonadati; phylum Bacteroidota; class Flavobacteriia; order Flavobacteriales; family Flavobacteriaceae; genus Winogradskyella; species Winogradskyella pulchriflava. Next base: position 1,151,507 of record NZ_JBHLTQ010000001.1, read on the forward strand.
GCATACAGTTGTAGAGTTACAAAACGAAGGTTTTGAAGTTGTAATAATTGATAATTTAAGTAATTCTTCAATTGAAGTTTTAGATGGAATTACTGCAATAACTAATAAAAAACCGCATTTTGAAAAGCTTGATTTAAAAATTAAAGACGATGTTACAAGCTTTTTTAAGAAGCATAATGATATAGCTGGAGTAATTCATTTTGCGGCTAACAAAGCTGTGGGTGAAAGCGTAAACAAACCATTAATGTATTATGAGAATAATATTAATACATTGGTTTACGTACTTCAGGAAATGATAAAACTAGAAAAACAGAATTTTATTTTTAGTTCGTCATGTACAGTTTATGGACAAGCAGATGAGTTGCCAATAACCGAAAATGCTCCTGTTAAACCTGCCGAATCGCCTTATGGTAATACCAAACAGATTGGTGAGGAAATTATAATTGATGCATGTAAGGTTAACGAAAAATTAAATGCTATTGCTTTGCGATACTTTAATCCAATTGGTGCGCATCCTTCTACAGAAATAGGTGAATTACCAATTGGTGTTCCGCAAAATTTGGTGCCATTTATCACGCAAACAGCTATTGGTATGCGCGAGCAACTTTCAGTTTTTGGAGGTGATTACCCCACGCCAGATGGTACATGTATAAGAGATTATATTCACGTAGTTGATTTAGCTAAGGCCCATGTAGTAGCTTTACAGCGTTTAATTGAAAGTAAAAATATTTCAAACTTTGAAGTATTTAACCTTGGAACCGGAACTGGGAGCTCAGTACTAGAAGCTATACAATCTTTCGATCGTGTATCAGGTAAAAAATTAAAATATCAAATAGTGGACAGGAGAGAAGGTGATGTTATAGCAGCCTATGCTGAAACCTCTAAGGCAAATGAAGTTTTAGGTTGGAAAACTGAACTAACTCTAGACGATGCTATGGCTTCAGCTTGGAAATGGGAACAAAAAATAAGAAATAAATAAATATTTAATATGAAGACTTTACTCAGGATTTTAGTATTACTATTTACAGTATCTATAACAGCTCAAACAACATATTTACACTGTGGAAAACTTATAGATACAAAATCTGGTAAAGTACTTACCGAAAAAACAATTGTTGTTTCGGGTAACAAAATCATCGCTGTAAATAGTGGATATGCTGAACCTGAAAATTCAGAAGATATAGTAATTGATTTAAAATCAAAAACTGTAATGCCAGGTTTAATAGACCTTCATGTGCATATAGAAGGCGAAACCAATCCAAAATCTTACCTAGAAGAATATACGCTAAATGATGCAGATGTTGCCTTTAATTCGGTAAAGTATGCCGAAATTACTTTGATGAGTGGTTTTACAACAGTTAGAGATTTAGGTGGTTCTGGTGTAAATGTATCTTTAAGAAATGCAATAAATGCAGATAAAGTAAAAGGCCCTAGAATTTTTACAGCTGAGAAAGCACTAGCTACAACTGGTGGGCATGCAGATCCTACTAATGGGTCTAGCAAAGCTTTAATAGGAGATCCTGGTCCTAAAGAAGGAGTTGTTAATGGAGTAGTTGATGCCAAAAAAGCTGTAAGACAACGTTATAAAAATGGTGCTGACTTAATTAAGATTACTGCAACAGGTGGTGTGTTGAGTGTTGCAAAAAGCGGGCAAAACCCACAATTTACGGTAGAGGAAATAAAAGCTATTTGTGAAACAGCAAAAGACTATGGATTTCATGTTGCGGCACATGCTCATGGTGATGAAGGTATGCAACGCGCCATATTAGGTGGTGTGAAAACTATTGAACATGGTACACTAATGAGCGCAGAAACTATGGAGCTTATGAAAAAGCACGATGTGTATTTAGTACCAACTATTAGTGCAGGTAAGTTTGTTTCCGAAAAAGCCAAAATTCCAAATTACTATCCTGATGTTATTGTACCTAAGGCTTTGGATATTGGGCCTAAAATTCAGGATATGTTTGGTAGAGCCTATAAAGCAGGTGTAGGTATTGCTTTTGGTACAGATGCAGCTGTGTTTTATCACGGAGATAATGGTAAGGAATTTGGTTATATGGTAGAAGCTGGTATGCCAGCAATGGAAACCATACAAAGTGCTACAATAACCAACGCTATGATCTTAAAAATGGAAGACCAGCTTGGTCAAATTAAAACAGGTTTTTTAGCAGATATTGTTGCTGTAGATGCAGACCCAACACAAGACATTTCTACAATGGAAAATGTCACTTTCGTTATGAAAAACGGTATTATTTATAAAAAATAATAGGATTCTCTTTATTTTACTATTATCAGTCTATTAATGATAAGTACCATTAGCTAAGGATATGATAATTATTTTACAGTCTGATTTTCAATGTGATAATATAAAAAAGGCTTAACTAGGATTTAACATTTATTTCTTGGGATTCCCTTTTAGTCTTTGTTGTTTTGTGTTGAATGATAATTGAATAACATGAAATTGATAAGCATTAAAAGACACACGAGAACTGAAAAACGCTTCTCTCCTAAGATGGGTAAACTCCACACCAAAGTTACTTACATTAAGAAACAATTTTTAAGTATCCCTTTTAAGACACTTCATAAATATCGCGAGACATATTATGGAGAAGTAAAGGACTGCAAGGATTGCCAATTGGCTAGATAAGCGCCACTATATACACTTTCTTTTTCCTCTTAAAATGGTGTTAAAAAGGTAAACTTTTATCGGATTTTACATTTTTACCTTTTTTTTAAGAAGTCTTTAAGAATTTTATTGAGTTAATGGATTTAACTTAGAGAATCATCAATCAAAATTTAAATCCAACTCATCCAAAATGGCTTCTTCTAAGCACGTTTCAATGTTTTTTATTTTGCTCTTTTTTTTCTACAAGAGCAACGCAACAGTAAATGAAAAAACCGACCCTAAAATTAATTTTGAGGTATTATCAAATGCTGGGCTAGATAGTATTTTACAAATTCAAAAAGTACATGACTCTCTTACACGAAAGGATTTAATAAAGGTTAATGAGTCATTGTTGTCTAATGGAACTAATGATTCAGCCTTTGTTAATAAGACTTTGGCGATTTTGTACTCAGAAGATAACAACGCCTCAAAAGCAGCAAAACATATAAAAAAATACATTAGATCTACCAAGGATTTATCCATTTTAAGCGACCATGTATTTTCAGATATAAAGGACCAAAAACCTTATAATGATTTAGTTAAAAAGTATAAACCGCATTTTAATTTTCTCGCTCTAATACACGCGTTAACAGGTATTATAGGCATTTTTATAGTACTAGTTCTTGTTGCTAAGAAAAATTTAGATAGAACATCAGTCCTATTAATAGGAGCATTTGTACTATTTCATTCATTGTTTATGATACATATAAGTTTGTATGTGTCTAATTACCATTTAAAAATTCCTCATACCTTTTATGTTTCTACACCTTTTTCATTTCTATATGGACCGCTACTTTATTTTTATTTTAAAAGAGTTGTACAGAATTATAATTTAGCGGTTAAGGACTTACTACACTTAGCTCCAACAGTACTACTCATATTATGGCTTACTCCTTATTATATGCTAGATAGTACTGAGAAGTTTTATTTACTTCTGGATGATACGCAAGATGTTCTTTTAAGTACCAAAAGACTGGTGTTGCTAAAGGCTTTGTCTTTGAGTTTATACGCTGTAGCTATTTATAATGTATATAAAAACAAAAAACAAAATAATAAAGAGAATATCGAAATAAAAAGTAGAGCTATTTGGGAACGAAATATTATGATCATTTTTGTGTGCTACACATTTGCGTATATTCTACATGGATTTGTTGTTATGAGAGTAATAGAGTATGAACCATTTGAGTATTTAAAAGCTATTTTAATGATAGGAATGATTTTTTACATAGCGTTAATGTCTGGTTTAAGACCTGAAATCATTATGAATGCCAATGGTAATAATAACAGCAATAATAAATTACCTATTAAGTATGAAAAATCTAACCTTACCTTAAGTTTTTCAAGTGAACTTAAGGAGCAACTTTTTGAATTGTTATTAGAAGATAAAGTCTATAAAAATAATAGCTTAAGTTTAGAAATGCTTGCTGAAATGTTGGGAACTACCAGGCACAATACCTCACAAGTCATTAACGAGCACTTTGATATGAGCTTTTATGATTTAATAAATTACTACAGAATTATGGAAGCTGTGGATATTTTTGATAGTGACCAAAAGCGTAATCTTAATATTATTGAAGTCGCCTACGAAGTTGGTTATAACAATAAGGTCACGTTCAACAAGGCTTTCAAAAAATATATGAATCAAACACCAAGTACCTATATTAGATCACTTTATTTAGTGTAGTAGAGTTAGAAGGAATTTTCAATAACTAACTAAATTTTATTCATTCTTTTCTTTCCAAAATTACAGCTCTAAGCTAACTTTTTCATTATTATGCTTTGTTTTGTTATACAGAACTAACTTTTATTATTTACGTCTCTTAAAAGTAAGTAACCATTTCTTGATTTCCAATACTACTTAGTAGCAACTAAGCTTTAATAGAAGAAAATTATTTACACCAATCTCTTAGGATTTAATTACTATTTGTTAAAAGGGTAAATGATAAGGAAATACTTATCGGCATAAGTAAACTCTTATAGTCATTACCCTGTATATACAGCTGTCTTACTTTCTTTATACAGCAATTGCAAAGGAAGGCAGTGTAAGCCTTACTTAACTGTATGAAATAACCATGTTAACTTTAATTTCATCGAAGTAATTATTTTAAGTTAGTCTTTAGAATATACTTCACTGCCGACCTTTCTTTTTGCATCAAACTAACAAGTAAATCTAAAATTTTATGAAAGTAAAAAACTATGTTTTGGTTCTGGTGTATTTAGTTTTTGGGTTGCAAATAGCCCAAGCCCAAGAAAAAACAGTAACAGGAACTGTCACCACCATGTCAGATGGTATGCCTCTACCAGGCGCTAATGTAATTGTTAAAAACACTTCAAGAGGTGTTCAAACAGATTTTGACGGTAAGTTTTCTATAAGTGTCACTTCTGGTGAAGTTATAGTAATTTCTTATGTAGGGATGCAAGCTGTCGAAGTTCAAATTGGATCTGCTAATGTATATGACATTACATTAGAGGAGGACAATGCTTTAGATGAGGTTATAATTGTGGCTTATGGTACTCAGAAAAAGGAGGCTATTGTAGGTTCTGTAGCCGTGGTGAGTTCTGAAGTTATCGAAAATCAACAAGTTACTTCTCCTTTACGTGCTTTACAGGGTACTGTTGCCGGAATAAACTTAATTACACCTGGCGGTCAACCTGGTAGTAACCCAAGTTTTGTAATTAGAGGATTTGGTAGTTTTAATGGAGCTAACAGTCCCCTAATTGTAATCGATGGCGCACCTTTTACGGGTAATTTGAATACCATTAGCCAAGATCAGATTGAATCTATCTCTGTTTTAAAAGATGCTTCATCTGCTTCGCTTTATGGTTCAAGGGCATCAAATGGTGTGGTTTTAATTACCACTAAAAGAGGAAAAAAGAACACTAAAACAAGCGTGAAGCTTAGAACACAGTATGGTGTCTCTAATCCTGCTGTTGGTATTCACGATATCGTTGGTTCTGAGGACTACTTAAAACTAATGTGGACAGCATTGAGAAACGACAATTTATATAACTCTGGGCAAACATCTGGCGAAGCATCAACCAATGCTACAAATAATTTAATTCCAACATTAGGTTATAATCCTTATAGTGTTAATAATCCAATTGGTGCAGATGGTAATTTGGTTCAAGGTGCAGATTTATTATGGACAACAGATTGGGAAGATGTTGTATTGAGAGAAAATGTTCCAAGAGTTAATCATAACATTAATATTTCTGGAGGAACAAGTAATACTAACTATTTTTTCTCTGTAGATTATTTGAGTGAAGATGGACCTGTTATTAAATCAGATTTTGAAAGGATAGCATCAAGGGTTGGATTGGATAGCCAAGTTAATGATTGGCTTAAATTAGGTATCACAAGTGGTTATTCTAGATCTTACTCTAATAATCCAGATCAAACTTCAGGAAGTACTACACAAGCTATATCATGGATATATAATGTTAATGGTATTTATCCAGTATTTGTAAGAGATGCTAATGGTGGATTAATTTTAGATGATAGTGGTAATACTATCTATGACCTTGGTAACGGTAATGGAAGACCAATTGGTCAACCTGTAAACTTTAATAGACCAACTAACCAAGGTGAGAATATTTTAGCTTCTATTAAATTAGGATCTGAACAACGAATAAGAACCAACTTTTTAGGTTCAGCTTATGCCGAAGTAAAATTCCTTAAAGATTTTACATTCAGATCAACATTAAATTACGAGAACTTTGTTTTTGATAGCCATAGTTTTGATGATGATGAGATTGGTGCAGCTTCAAGCGTTGGAGGTAGGGTTAGTAAAGCTAGAAGTATAACAACAGGACTAAATGCCGTTCAAGCGCTTAATTATAAAACCACTATTGCAGATATTCACTCAGTTTCAATTGATGGAATTTTTGAAGCTAATACGACTACTGCAGACACATTTAGCGCATCTGCAACAGGATTTTTACCAGGTCAAGAGGAATTGGGTAATGGAACTGTAGCAGAAAGTTTTGGAGGTTTTAGAACTGAGCGAAGAATTGTAAGCTGGTTAGGTAGATTGGCCTATAATTACGACAGCAAATATTTTATTGAAGGATCTTTTAGACAGGATAAATCTTCTCAATTTAATGAAGAGTTTAATACTGGCGAATTTTTCTCTATTGGTGCTTCTTGGAGTGTTACAAATGAGAGCTTTATGGAAGACATTAGCTGGTTAAACAGCCTTAAGCTTAGAGCTTCATACGGTGAATTAGGGAATATTAGTATTCCAGGTGGCTTTTTTCCAACAAGCTTTTTGTTTGGAGGAGCTAATTTTGGTGGTGTAGTTATATCACCAGTTGAAGGTCAACCTGCTAATTTACCAGCAGGTACCTTACCAGATCCAGGTTTACAATGGGAAACATCTACAAATTTGAATATTGGTATGGATTTTACAATATTCAATGGTGCACTTACAGGTACGGTAGAATACTTTAAAAGACGCAGTGAAGATTTAATTCAGGATATTACAGCTACACCATCGCCTGGTGTTCCTACAGTGAGAGCTAATGCAGGTATTATTGAAAATTCAGGTTGGGAAGTAACTCTAAACAGCGATATTTTTAATAAGAATGATTTTAGTTGGAGTGTAGGTGGTAATTTCTCAGTATTAAAGAATGAAATTATTCAAATTTCTCCATTTACTGATAGACAAGTGCAAGGTACAAAGTTGTGGGCACCAGGAAATTCACTTTTTGAATTCTATATTAGAGAATGGGCTGGTGTTAACCCTGCTAATGGTGATGCGCTTTGGTATCAGGATGTATTAGATACTAATGGAAACGTAACAGGAAGAACCGTTACAAACGATTACGACCAAGCTACACGCTATGAAACAGGTAAAGAGTCCTTGCCAGATATACAAGGTGGTTTCAATACAAATTTAAGATACAAGCAATTTGATTTAAGTGCTTTGTTTAATTTCAGTCTTGGCGCATATTTGTTAGATACCGATTATTCAGGATTAGTTAATAATTTTGATGCCATAGGCGCATCTGCTCATCCAGATAATTTCAATGCTTGGTCACAGCCAGGTGATATTACTGATTTCCCAAGGTTAACCACTTCTAATAATAATTTTAATTCTCAGTCAACAAGATGGTTGTTTAAAAATGACTATTTACGTCTTAAGAGCATTACCGTTGGCTATAATTTGCCTAAAGATGTTTTAGAGGACATTGGTCTAGCTTCGGCCAGAATTTATTTCCAAGGAGATAATTTACTGACTTGGCAAAGCCATGGAGGTATTGACCCAGAGCAAGCTTTTAATGGGCTTACAGCAAACAGGTCTCCTTTACAAAGAACATTCACATTTGGAACATTAATAGAATTTTAAAAAAAATAATAACGATGAAAAATAAAAATAACAGACTCAGATTTATAACGCCTTTGGTTGTTATGGTCCTAATGAGCGTATGTTTGTCTTGTGAAAAAGATTTTATTGAAGAACCAATAGATACTACAGGTGTAACAGACGAATTAATTTTCTCTTCAAGCGAAAACGCACAAACATTCGTCAATGGAATATTGTCAAATTATAAAGGTCAATACGGAACAGTAGATGCTGGTGGTTTGTATGCTATGTATTTTGCTAGAGCAGTAAAAGGAAATGACATCATACAAGATGTCAATTGGTATAGATTTGATTATGGACATGAAAACCGTGAGCCCAACTTTAGGAGAACTAATTTTACTTGGGACTTTAACTACGAGAATATCAATTTTGCTAATACTTTAATATTTGGAGTTAATAATAGCAGTAGTTTAAGTAGTAATGAGAAAAGGGAGTTTGTTGCTAAGGGTAAATTCTTTAGAGGTTTTCATTTGTTTGAGCTCGCTTTAGAGTTTGCGCCAAATTATAATAATGATAGAAATATAGAGAGAATCCCCATTTATACCACTCCAACATCTTTAGAAACTGTGGGAGGTAATCCACCTGCACCTATGAGTGAGGTTTATGGGCAAATTATTGATGATTTGGAAGATGCAGTTGAAGATTTGCCAGATGCTAGGATAGGAAAGAGCTTTATTAACAAGGCAGTAGCTCAAGCAGTGTTAGCTCGAGTGTATTCTGTTACACAAGATAATTGGCAAAGAGTTTCTGATTTGGCAAGAAGTGCTTATGGTGGCAATGCTACACAAGCAGTACAATCATCTAATTGGGGAGCAGGTTTTAATAATATGCAAGACCAGGAATGGTTATGGGCTTTATTTCAAAATGGATCTGATGAAACCAACTTTTATTGGGGACATGCTGCTCCTATGATGGATCATTTAACTTTAAGTTATAATGCGTCTTATATAGACCCAGAATTTGCAGCACAATTTTCATCGACAGATGTTAGAAATACTTTTATAGATATATATGGTGTATCGGCTACAACACCTTGGAGAGAATTTGTTTCAACAAAGTATGCGTTTACTTTTAGCTCAGATATACCTCTTATTAGAAAGTCTGAAATGGTTTTATTTGACGCAGAAGCACAATACCATCTTGGAAATGTGCAAGAAGCAAGAAACCTTTTGTTTGCACTACAATCGGCTAGAGACCCTAATGCTACAATTACTACAAACTCAGGGCAAGCATTATTAAATGAAATTTTGCTAGAAAGAAAAAAAGAATTTTATGGTGAGTTTGGTCCGCAATGGTTTGATGCAAAACGCTACAATCTTCCAATATTGAGAAATGACATTCATAGAATATCTATAGATGTACCTGCTGATAGCAATCTATTTTTCCTAAAAATACCGGAAGATGAGATTGATTTAAATAGTAATTATTCAGGATTTAATAATATTTAATAAAAAATAATATGAAAAAATTTTTATTTGGAGCCTTAACACTATTCTCTGTAGTATTTATTGCTTGTGACAATGACATTGAGTCAGATGCTCCCAGTGTTTCCGATTATGATTTTGTAAGTTTTCAAGATGACAATGTGGAATTTGAATTAAATCAAAACAGTGCTTCGACACAAACTATTACAGTCTATAATTCTAAAACATCATCAAGCGATGTAATTTATAATCTAGAAGTTCTGCCTTTAGAGTTTAATGGAGGAGCAGGAACAACTATAAGCTCGGATTTTTATAATGTTCCGAGTTCTGTTACCATTCCTGCAAACGCTTCTTCTGCTGAGTTTGATGTTACAATTACGGACAATAACTATGGAGGTGGCGAAAGATTAGTCCTTGGTTTTGCTGACAATACTGCCGCATTGAATCCGCATCCTTTAAGTTTGGATATAGTTGTAGTATGCCCAGTAAATGAATTTATCTTAGATATCACATTCGATAATTACGCGGAAGAAACAAGTTGGGAACTTTACGATTTAACTAGTGGACAAGTCCTAATTGCTTCTGGTTCTGGTTATGGCGATTTAGATGATCAATCCATACAAGAACGTATCTGTATAGAGGATGGTGATTTTGGTTTTGTTATTTATGATGCTTATGCGGATGGTATATGCTGTAGTTTTGGTCAGGGAAGTTATACATTAACTGTAAATGGAGAAGTTATTAAAGAAGGCGGATCATTTGGAGCCAATGATGTTACAACGTTTACATTACCTTAAATTAATGTGCAAACATTGATTTTATATGTTAGCTATTAACTAAAAAAGACCCTTATAAAAAAAGGGTCTTTTTATTTCTATAAACAGATCATCTTTAAAAGCTATTATTCGGTTTCGTGTAAAACTTTACCCTTATTTCTATGAACAAAACCACTGATTAATAACATTATCATTCCTGTAGTTACGGATAGATCCGCTACGTTAAAAATTCCGGTTTTAAAAACACCACCTAAGTTAATAAAGAAAAAATCGGTGACTTGTCCAAAAACAATACGGTCAAAAACATTAGCTATTCCTCCACCAACAATACAACAAAATGCAATAAGGCTCATTCTGTCTAATTGTTTGTTTTTGATGATATAATAAATAACATAACCAAGCACTAATGTTGGAAGAATCAACAAAAGAATGAGTTTTAAGGTATCATTCATATCGCTTCCCATGCCTAAAAAAGCTCCTTTATTTTCTACATATTGCATGATGAATTTTTCACCAATAAGGCTTTTGGTTTCGCCATATTCAAAATTGGCACGCACCCAAACCTTAGAAATTTGATCAATAGCAATATTAAAAACTATAAGAAGTATAATAAAAAGATTTCTATTCAAAGCAGAATTATTTAGGCGTTAGTTTCAAAAGTTGCTGAAGCCGTTTCCGCTTCTCTATGTATTTTCTTTACTAAGCCTTGTAATACTTTTCCAGGGCCAACTTCTGTAAAATGAGATGCTCCATCGGCAACCATTTGTTGTACAGATTGTGTCCAACGCACAGGAGCTGTTAATTGCGAAATTAAATTGGCTTTTATTTCGTTTTCATCAGTAATGGCAGATGCCGTTACATTTTGATATATTGGGCAATTTGGTTTGCTAAATGTTGTATTTTCAATAGCAGCAGCTAGTTCTTCACGAGCTGGCTCCATTAATGGTGAGTGGAATGCACCACCAACAGGTAAAACTAATGCACGTCTTGCTCCTGCATCTTTCAATGCTTCACATGCTTTATTTATAGCTTCAACTTCTCCAGAAATTACAAGTTGTCCTGGGCAATTATAATTTGCAGCAACAACCACACCTTCGGTTGAGGCACATACTTTTTCTACAATTTCATCATCTAATCCCAAAACTGCAGCCATAGTACTCGGTTGCAATTCGCATGCTTTTTGCATAGCTTGAGCACGTTGCGAAACTAATTTTAGACCATCTTCAAACGTTAAAGCACCAGCAGCTACTAAAGCAGAAAATTCGCCAAGTGAATGACCTGCAACCATATCTGGTTTAAAGCTATCTCCTAAAGTTTTAGCTAATATTACAGAATGTAAAAAAATAGCTGGTTGTGTAACTTTAGTTTCTTTTAGATCTTCAGCAGAACCTTCAAACATAATATCTGTAATAGGAAAGCCCAAAATGTCATTGGCTTTTTCAAATAGTTCTTGTGCTAAAGCTGAGTTTTCGTAAAGGTCTAATCCCATACCTGAGAATTGTGCTCCTTGACCTGGAAATATATATGCGTTCATTTGTGTTTCAATTTAAGTTGCAAAAATAGGAATAATATTAAACTTATATAGATGAAGTTGCAGCCTCAGCACATCGTTCGCCATCCATAGCCGCAGAAACAATACCACCAGCATAACCACCACCTTCACCACAAGGATATAAGTTGGTGATTTCAGGATGTTCTAAAGTATCAGTTCGTGGAATATTTACAGGTGATGAGGTGCGAGATTCAACACCAATAATATTGGCTTCCTCTGTGTAATAACCTTTCATTTTTTCGCCAAAGGCTTTAAATCCTTTTCGTAATGAACCACCAATTATTTTTGGTAGTAATGAGTGTAATGGCGAAGATTTAAGTCCTGGTTGGTATGAGGTTTCATTTAAATTTTGTGATAATTTCCCCTCCACAAAATCCGTCAGTCGCTGCGCAGGAGCAGATTGTGTGCGTCCTCCAGCTGTGAATGCTAAGCGTTCTAGATCTTTCTGATATTCTAAAGCCTTTAAGGCTCCAAATTGCTCGTATTTATATAAATCCTTATCGGCATTAATTTCGGTGACAATACCAGAATTAGCGAATTTATTGTTCCGTTTTGAAGGTGACATACCATTGACAACTACTTCACCATTTGCTGTGGCAGCAGGCACAATAAATCCACCTGGACACATACAAAACGAATAAACTCCTCTGTTATTAACTTGCTCTACCAAACTATAAGCGGCAGGTGGCAATAACTCATCTCGTGGCTCACCAAAACAATGATATTGAATACCATCAATAATTTCTTGAGGATGCTCTACACGAACACCCATTGCAAATGATTTTGCTTTTAGAGCAATGTCTTTGTCATTCAATAAATAGAAAATATCTCTAGCGGAATGACCTGTTGCTAAAATTACTTTTTCAACGTCGAGTTCTTTACCATTTTGAAGTTGAATAGCGACTATTTTATTGTTCTTGATAGTAAAGTCTGTGACTCTCGTTTCAAAATGCACTTCGCCACCATATTTTAGAATGGTTTCTCTAATATTCTGTACCACTTTCGGCAATTTATTAGTGCCAATGTGTGGATGTGCATCTACTAAAATTTGGTCTGTAGCTCCATGAAAAACTAAGTTTTCGAAAATGCGGCGAACATCACCACGTTTTAAACTTCTAGTATAGAGTTTACCATCACTGTAGGTTCCAGCGCCTCCTTCACCAAAACAATAGTTAGAATCTTCATTTACAAAATGATCTTGATTGATGGCTTTTAAATCGCGACGACGATATTGTACATTTTTGCCACGTTCTAGAACAATTGGTTTAAAACCAAGCTCAATACAACGTAAAGCAGCATACATACCTGCAGGTCCAAAACCTATGATATGAATGGGTTTTGCATTTGATACATCTTTATAATCAAAATGATAGTCTGAAGTTTCAGGAACGGGTTCGTTGATGTAAACTTCAACTTTATAATTAAACATAATGTTGCGCTTACGAGCATCTATTGATTTTCTTAGAATTTTAATTCCAGAAATTTCAGAAGGTTCTACACCCAAATCATAAGCCGCTTTAATAAGCAAACCGTCTGGTTGTCTTTCTTGATGTAAATTAATACGTAGTTGTAAGGCTTTTATCATGCAACAAAGCTAGTTAAAGAAATAACAAAGGTTTATAAAAATTACTTTCTTCTATAAGTAATAAAAGAAAAAGCATAAGCATGTTTTTCATCCGCTTCATGAGCTGTTCTACTAACTTCCTGCCATTTACTTTCATCTATTTCAGGGAAGAAGGTGTCAGCATTTTTAAAAGTAGCATGGACTCTTGTAATTTCTAATTTATTAGCTAATGCTAATGATTGTTTATAGATTTCGCCTCCGCCAATAATAAAAGGTTGATTGTCAGTACGTGCTGCGTCGAGAGCATCTTCAAGGTTGTTGACTACAATTACACCACTTGGCGCATTGTAATCACTTTGTCTGGTAATGACGATATGTGTTCTGTTGGGAAGTGGTTTTGGAAAACTCTCAAAAGTTTTTCTACCCATAATTATATGATGGCCAGAGGTTAAGTTCTTAAATCGTTTGAGGTCGTCACTTAAGTGCCAAATGAGGTCATTATCCTTGCCAATGGCATTATCTTCACCAGCGGCTACTATGATGGTTAATTCATTGAAGTTTTTTTTTTCTGAAGTGTTAGGCAAATCTTTAGCTTCGTTATAAGCTTGTGTTTGCGCTATTTTAGTTTCTTCTTTTAAAAAGTTTTGTTTTAATTTTTCAATTCTAGCTTGTTGTTGATTAACTAATTTCTCCAATTGTTGTTTCTCCCAATCTTTACCCATAAACTTGTTTGTGATAAACACATTGAAAAAATGGTATGCAAAAAGAAACAACCAAGCTAAAATGGCATATACAAACCAATTTATACCAGCAATTTTAAAATTTTCACCAATACCTAAAACCGTATTAGCAAGAATTAAAAATACTGCACCAATTAAAAAAATGACAAAATGAATGTATAAACGCTTTTTTTGTCTAATGCGTTTTTGAGCATTTTCAATGAGCTCTAACTGGTCTTTATCTATAGTTGAAGTTTGTTTTTTTTTACCGAACATGATTGCTATTTAATAAGATAAAGATACTTTTTTTTCACTAAATCGTTTGAGTGAATACTGTAGTTTATATTTTTTTTAAAATCGAAAACGATATAGCTGAATATCAGCGGTTAACGTTTGTTAGATTGTGTTGTTAATCCTTTAAAATTATGGTTTAAATATTACATTCTTAAACAAAAAGTAATCACAATTTTATGAAATTGATAATTCTTTAATTTTTAGGTATTTAATCGATATTTTATGCATTTAACTTTTATACTTTTGTGTCGTAATTAAATTTATTATTATGGCAATTAAAAAGCAGTATTTAAAAAGTAAGCCTGTTTGTAAGGTAACATTTTCTGTTCCTGCAGAGGAGGCAAAAAGTGTAGCGGTTGTTGGAAGCTTTAATGAGTGGAATACTAAGAAAGCTACAAAATTGAAAAAATTAAAAAACGGAACCTTTAAAGGTACTGTTGATTTAGCAAGTGATAATTCTTATGAATTTAGATACTTAGTTGATGGTGTATCTTACATCAACGATGACCAAGCAGATGCTTACGCTTGGAATGACTTTGCAGCAGCAGAGAACGGTGTAATCAATTTATAAGAATTTCTTATAAAAAAGACTTAAAAAAAAAGCGTCTCGAGAAATTGAGACGCTTTTTTTGTTTAATCAGTTACTCTAAATACTATAGGTATAGCATAAGGGACTATTACTTTTTTATTTCTAAAATAACCAGGGCTTTTTAGCTTTGGCATCTTTTCAATCACTCGAATAGCTTCTTCCTCTAGATCAGGATGTGGTCCTCTAGCTCTAATATCTGTTACTTTACCTTTTTTGTCTATTTTAAATTCTACATATATTCTTTTAATACCGGGAGGAAGGCCTAATTTTTTTGCTAATTTAGTACTGAAGTGTTTAGATATTAATTCTGCAACCTTACCGTTCATACATTTTACCAATTCCTTATTACTTAAATCTTCATTACAACCTTTATATACAGGAACTTTTTCAATTATAGAAAACGGTACCTCAGTAGGTTTGAACCCAAGAATAGGGATTATAGAATCCTTAGTTCTATCTAAAAAGTATGCAAATAGGTTAGTTGTAGTATATGCAACTCCATTGTTATATTCGTCCAAAACAGGTTTTACTTGAGGGATACTATCTAATAACCCTTTTAATTTATCGCTAGGGCCTTTAACAGGATTTGTTATGGAGGAAAATGATTTTACAATAACTCCGTTTTCATCATACAAAATGCTTGTAGGAACTGTTATAGAATCTTTCTTTGCTAGCAAGAATAAAGAGTCTTTAAATACTTTGTTGTTGAGGTTTTTTCCGATTAACTCATGAAGCTTAATGTCGTAACATTTAACTTTGTCGTCATTATCATCACAACCTTCAAAAATCACAAACGGTCTGTTATATTTTAAACCACTTTCTTGTGACCAACTTGAATTAAGAAAACTTAAAAATAAAATACCAGCAAACAGAAATTTCATAAAATGATTTTATTAATTGAAGATAATTATACCGCTACAGTACCTTTAATATGAGGATGCGGATTATAATCCACTAAAGTAAAATCTTCAAAATCAAAATCAAAAATATCCTTGATTTCAGGATTTAAAATCATTTTTGGTAATGGTCTAGGTTCTCTAGAGAGTTGTAATTCTAATTGCTCCATATGGTTGTTGTAGATATGTGCATCACCGAAGGTGTGTATAAAATCTCCAGGTTGATAACCACATACTTGAGCCATCATCATAGTAAACAAAGCATAAGACGCAATATTAAAAGGGACTCCTAAAAATATATCTGCACTACGTTGGTAGAGTTGGCACGATAGTTTACCATCGGCTACATAAAATTGAAAAAAGGCATGGCATGGAGGCAAAGCAGCTTTTCCATTAGCCACATTTTCAGAAAATGATTTAGATGTGTCAGGTAAAACCGAAGGATTCCATGCAGAAACTAACATTCTACGACTATTAGGATTGTTTTTTAGAGTAGAACTTACCTCTTTTATTTGGTCAATCTCTTCACTTGCCCAATTACGCCATTGATGACCATAAACAGGACCAAGGTCTCCGTTTTCATCTGCCCATTCGTTCCAGATTCTAACTCCGTTTTCAGTTAAATATTTGGTGTTGGTATCGCCTTTTAAGAACCAAAGCAGTTCGTATATAATAGATTTAAGGTGTAATTTTTTAGTGGTCACCATTGGGAAACCTTCACTTAAATCGAAACGCATTTGGTAACCAAAAACACTTTTTGTTCCTGTACCTGTTCTATCGCCTTTTTCGTTGCCTTCTGCTAAAACGTGTTTTACTAAGTCGTGATATTGTTTCATTCCCATCTTCCGTCTTCCCAGAGGGAAGAAATTTTCTTTTAATTAAAATAAATTGAATAAACGAATTTAATTAAAATGTAAGTTCGAAACTTAAATATTGAAGTCCTAAATATGAAAAGTTATTAACTACACATTATGAGTTTTCCCCTTTGGGGAAATGTCTGCAAGACAAAGGGGATTTACCCAATTATCATTCCTGCAATAGTTGCAGAAATCAACGATGCTATTGTTCCGCCAATTAAGGCTTTCATGCCAAACTTTGATAATTGCTTACGTTGTCCTGGTGCTAAAGAACCTATACCACCTATTTGAATACCAATAGAAGCAAAGTTAGCAAAACCACATAGCATATATGTTGCCATTATAATTGATTTTTCGTAAGTAAGATGTGTAGCATTAGCAACATTTTTTAAATCTGCCAATTGAATATAGCCCACAAATTCACTTGCTGCTAATTTTATTCCTAACAGCTGTCCCATCAACATCATATCCTCTTTGGCAACACCAATAAGCCACATCAATGGTGCAAATACAGTGCCCAATAGAGCTTCAAGTGAAAATGATGGATATGGTGTATTAGCTGCCATCCAATTATTAAGAGATGTTACATCTCCAACCCAACCGAGAATACCATTAATCATGGCAATAAAAGCCACAAAAACTAATAGCATTGCGCCTACATTTACAGCTAATTTTAAGCCTTCGGTTGTGCCGTTAGCAATAGCATCTAATAGGTTTGCTCCTATTTTTTCTTGAGAAACGGTTACATCAGTATTAATTTTTTCGGTTTGAGGAAAAAGTATTTTTGAAATTACAATAGCTCCAGGTGCAGCCATAACGGAAGCAGCTAACAAATGCTTAGCATAAACTAAGCGTAATGCTGGATCATCACCGCCCAAAAAGCCGATATAAGCTGCAAGTACTGCACCAGCAACTGTTGCCATTCCGCCAATCATAACGAGCAGAATTTCAGACTTATTCATTTTTTCTAGATAAGCCTTAATCAATAAAGGAGCTTCTGTTTGACCTAAAAATATGTTTCCTGCTACACTTAAACTTTCAGCACCTGATATTTTTAAAAGCTTCGTCAATAGCCATCCAAACGCTTTGACTACTTTTTGAATGATTCCTAAATAAAATAAAACTGATGTTAAAGCCGAAAAGAATAATATAGTTGGCAATACTTGAAATGCAAATATAAAACCATAGGAATTTACATCCATTACTCCGCTAAATAAAAACTCGCTACCTGCTCTTGTAAAATCTAGAATATTAATGAATATTTGACCTACACTTTCAAATACAGTCTTAATAAATCCTACTTTGAGTACACCAATAGCTATTAAAAGTTGAAAGG
The DNA here is from genome assembly GCF_042434315.1 of Winogradskyella pulchriflava. Lineage (NCBI taxonomy): Bacteria > Pseudomonadati > Bacteroidota > Flavobacteriia > Flavobacteriales > Flavobacteriaceae > Winogradskyella > Winogradskyella pulchriflava. The sequence goes on from NZ_JBHLTQ010000001.1 coordinate 1,169,545, forward strand.
CTAACCCAATTCCAACGGTTTTCCAGTTGATGGCTTTACGATTACTGCTAAATAAAAATGCAATAAATATTAGGGAAATCATACCTAAGGCACCTCTCCAAATACTGGTAAATGAGATACCTTTACTAGGGACTATTGTTTCAGTTATTTCTTTTTGAGGTAAAAAATCTGGGTGAGAACTGTTGATGTACTTGAAAGTATCAGAGCCATTCTTCTATATTAAGACATTATCCTCATGCTTTATAACTTCATAATAAATATCAACTGTTGAGGGAACTTTTTGTTTAAAAACAATCAGGTTGTTATTCTGTAACCAAAGCCCTTTATTAAATTGGTTGTTTAGTATTGAAAAATACTCACCATTTTCTTTTAGCTCTAAAAATTCTTTTCCTTTAATAAAATCAACTTCATTTTTTAAACTGTCAGGATAGGTTTCATAAACTTTATGTTCTGATAATTGCCAAAAATTTAGTTTTTCGTCTTTTGTGTCAACATTACTTTCTTCTACTATATTAATATCTAAGCTATCTTGAGTTTTCGTAATTTCAACCTCTTGGGCAGTTAAGGAATTAAGTCCAAAAAAAATAGCTAGTATAGCTAAGAAAAAATGTTTCATCTGAGAATGAGTTAGCGTTTAGAAATTTCGTCTCTTATTTTAGCGGCTTTTTCATAATCTTCATTATTTACGGCTTCATCTAGGAGACTGTGTAGTTCTTCTAAGGTTTTGTCTTTATAACCTTCTTGTTCTAGTGCTGTAGCTTCAATTTCTTCAGCAATAAGGTCATCAACCAGTATGCTATCTTGCTCTTCGTCTTCCTTTTTAGGATTGACTTTAAGATAGATTCCGGCTTTATCTAAAATGTTTTTATATGTAAAAATCGGTGCTTGAAAACGTAGTGCTAAAGCAATAGCATCACTAGTTCTGGCATCGATGATTTCTTCAATTTTATCGCGCTCGCAAATTAAACTCGAATAAAAAACACCATCAACCAACTTATGAATAATCACTTGCTTTACAACGATATCAAATCTATCTGCAAAGTTTTTGAATAAGTCGTGGGTTAATGGACGCGGAGGACGAATTTCTTTTTCTAACGCAATAGCTATAGATTGTGCTTCAAAAGCTCCTATAACAATAGGCAGTTTTCTGTCACCATCAACTTCATTAAGAATTAAGGCATAGGCACCATTTTGGGTTTGGCTGTATGAAATGCCTTTGATATTTAAACGAACTAAACTCATAAATTATAAAACACAAAGAACTGTTTAAATTAGGACTTTACCAAACTGCATCCTAAGATTTCGATTTGGTGCTAATTTAAACAGCCCTTTTAAAAATACAAGGTAATAAAATTATGCGTTTTGAGCTTTAAAAGCTTTTAATTTTTCTATTAACTTTGGCACAACTTCAAAAGCATCACCTACAACTCCATAGTCTGCAGCCTTAAAGAAAGGTGCTTCAGGATCTGTATTGATAACGACTTTTACTTTAGAAGCGTTGATTCCTGCTAAATGCTGAATAGCTCCAGATATACCAATAGCGATATATAAATTAGAAGCAACAGGTTTTCCTGTTTGTCCTACGTGCTCGCTATGAGGTCTCCATCCTAAATCAGACACTGGTTTAGAGCATGCAGTTGCAGCACCTAAAACTTCAGCAAGTTCTTCTATCATTCCCCAATTCTCAGGACCTTTTAAACCTCTTCCACCAGATACTACAATCTCTGCATCGGCAATACTTACTTTATCGGTAGCCTTGTCAACAGATTCTACACTAACACCAGAGTCTGGTAATGAAGGTGAAAAATCTTCTACACTAGCACTTCCGCCTGACTCAACAACACCAAAGGAATTGTTAGATAGGCCAACAATTTTTACATCTGTTGTAATTTGCGTATTGGCAAATGCTTTATTTGTGAAAACTGTACGTTTTACAGTGAATGGAGACACACTAGATGGTGCTTCCATAACATTTGAAGCATAACCAGCGTCTAAGCCTACTGCTAATAAAGGTGCTAAATACTTACTGTTAGCGCTAGAGCTTACTATAACAACTTTTGCGTCTTCTTGTTTTGCTGCTTGTTCTATTGCTGCAGCATAGGTTTTGGCATTAAACGTATTTAATGCATCATTTTTTATAGAAAGTACTTTTGAAGCACCATAATTTCCTAAGCTCTCAGCATTTTCTGCATTAACAGCTACAGCAGTAACCGAAGTTCCCATTTGGTCAGCAACTGCTTTTGCATAAGAAACCACTTCTAAAGCAGCTTTCTTAAATTTTCCTTTTTCTGATTCTGTATATACTAAAATGGACATAATTTCTTTTTTTTGTCATTCCTGCGAAGGCAGGAATCTATTTTGTTATAATTTATTGCGAATTTCTGCCGAAGCAGGACTAACAGATTAAATTACTTTAGCTTCATTATGAAGTAAGTTTACTAATTCATCGATATTATCAGCATCAACTAATTTTACCGCACCTTTTGGAGCTGGTTTTTCAAAACTAACAGCTTTTGTTTCTGCAGTTGCATCAGTTGGCTCTACAACATTTAGAGGTTTTTTTCGCGCCATCATAATACCTCTCATGTTAGGAATACGCAAATCACTTTCTTCAACCAATCCTTTTTGTCCACCAATTACTAGAGGTAGTGATGTATTTACGGTTTCTTTTCCGCCATCAATTTCTCTTACGGCTTTAGCATTTGTACCATCAACTTCAAGACCAATACAATTGGCAACGAAATTAGCGTCAACCATAGCGGCTAACATACCTGGTACCATTCCACCATTATAGTCTATAGATTCCCTACCAGCAATAACCAAATCGTAGCCACCATCTTTTACAACATTGGCTAGTTGTTTTGCTACAGCAAAGCTATCTGTTGCTTCTGTGTTAACTCTAATTGCAGTGTCTGCACCAATAGCTAAAGCTTTTCTTAAAGTTGGCTCAGTCTCAGCACCACCAACATTAATAACATCTACACTAGCGCCTTGTTTTTCCTTAAACCACATGGCACGCGTAAGACCAAATTCGTCATTAGGATTAATTACAAACTGCACGCCATTAGTGTCAAATTTAGTGTCGCCATCTGTAAAGTTGATTTTTGATGTTGTATCAGGAACATGACTAATACATACTAATATTTTCATATAAAAATGATTTATTTTTAAACGTCTTTTTTATTGAGCACGAAGATAAATATAATAATTGAAATTTTACTATGCATGCATAGTAAAATTTGTAAAAATTCAATAATTTTAGATTTAACTATTAATTTTTCAGAAATTTAAAGACTTTTTGCTGATTGTTTAAGTTTGACAGCTTTACAAAATAAAGGCCACTTGATAAATTTGAGATATTTAAAGTGTTTTCTTTAAACCTTTTTGTTCGTTCTATTAGCTGTACAGAGGTATTGTAAATTTCTACACTAACCGATTGATTATTTAGGTTGGCTATTTGTAAATAGGGATTTCCTACAATTTCAAAAAGTTTTATGTTTTGAAAGCTTTCGTCATTAACTGATAATGCATTGTCTTGAAATGTTAAAAAATCAGTTGCAAATATCACATTTGCCCTCTCTATAACTATTTGTCCTGTCTCACCACTATTTGCATACACCCTAATATTTCCATAATTATGATTTTCATAACATCCAATATCCAAAACTGAGTAAAGCATACTTTCAATATTATGACATGGCTGATTATAATCTAATAATGCAGAGGTTCCTGTTTCCGATTCCCATAACTGAAGTGTATTATTGGTAGTTCCAAATCCATCGTCAAATCCACCTTTCATGTTTATCGAAAAAGAATTTCCACAACTAGAAACACCCACAGTTTCTGCATGTATTAAATCGTTCACGGCATCATATTCAAAGGCTATTTTTAATTCAAAACCGTCTGGTACTTGTTGGTCACTTTCTGGACAAGTCCAACCTAGTTCGGAAGATTCAGTACAATACTTTATTAGCTTGTAAGTTTTGTTGTCTAACAAATTAATCAATGCAGAACTAATAGTGGTATTAGGATAGGGATCTAACAAGTAAATGCTAGGATATACATAATTATATAACTCATTAATAAGTGTTCTGTTTTCATGCACTAAAGTGTAATACTTAAATAATTCACCATCAGGATTTGAACTGGGAAAGGATTGGTAAAAATCATGAATGGTATATTGAGCAAAAATATCAGTAATATTTTGGTCTGAATGTGTTAATGTAACTGTACCATCAGGATTGTTTGTTACGGTTGGGATATCTACTGTAGTTTCAATTTTTATGTTGTCTTTTTGTAAAGGACAAAGTACAGCTTCTTGAGCTTCAACTACACCTGAAATTATGATTATTAAGCAAAATATAAGGTAGCTTTTTACTTTCGTATTCATACTAATGATTAGTGAGAACTTCAAGTTACAATTTTTTTCTTTTTTTAGCTTTAGATTTAATATGATTTTATAATCTATAATTATTATTTTTGCTATTCGATTAAAAACAAGATAATGAAGACAATTCAATTTAGAGAAGCTATTTGCGAAGCCATGAGCGAAGAAATGCGCAGAGATGAGAGCATTTATTTAATGGGTGAAGAAGTAGCAGAATATAATGGTGCTTATAAAGCTTCAAAAGGTATGTTAGATGAGTTTGGTCCTAAGCGAGTTATTGATACTCCAATTGCCGAACTTGGTTTTGCTGGTATTGCTATAGGTTCTACAATGACAGGTAATCGTCCTATTGTAGAGTATATGACTTTTAATTTCTCTTTAGTTGGAATTGACCAAATTATAAACAACGCGGCTAAGATTAGACAAATGTCTGGTGGACAGTTTAAGTGCCCAATTGTATTTCGTGGGCCAACGGCTTCAGCAGGTCAGTTAGCAGCAACACACTCTCAGGCTTTTGAAAGTTGGTTTGCTAACACACCAGGTCTAAAAGTTATTGTACCTTCTAACCCTTATGATGCAAAAGGATTATTAAAAGCTGCAATTAGAGATGATGATCCGGTTATCTTTATGGAAAGTGAGCAAATGTATGGAGATAAAGGTGAAGTGCCAGAAGGAGAATATGTTTTGCCTATAGGTGTAGCAGAAATTAAGCGCGAAGGAACCGACGTCACTATTGTATCTTTTGGTAAGATTATAAAAGAAGCTTATAAAGCAGCTGATGAATTAGAAAAAGAAGGCATTTCTTGCGAGATTATAGACTTAAGAACCGTTCGTCCTATGGATAGAAACGCTATTATAGAATCTGTAAAGAAAACCAATAGGTTAGTTGTTTTAGAAGAAGCATGGCCATTTGGAAATGTAGCTACAGAAATCACTTATTTAGTTCAATCTGAAGCATTTGATTATTTGGATGCACCAGTTGTAAAAATTAATACTGCAGATACACCTGCGCCATATTCTCCAGTTTTATTGGAAGAATGGTTGCCAAACAGTGAAGATGTAGTAAAAGCAGTAAAAAAAGTAATGTACAAATAAATAAATCGCAGTTTTCTGCGTTTGGTAAACTTCATTAGTAGCCTAAAAACTTAAGTTTAGCATGGTTATTGATGAAGTTTGTTTTTTAAATATGAAGATAAAATTATTAATAGCATTTTTGGTTTTAGGATGTGTCTCTGTTATAGCCCAAACGAAAGTAAGTGGTTATGTCTTTGATGAAACCAACGAGCCAATAGCCTTCGCCAATGTGCTTTTTAAAGGTTCTACAGAAGGTACTATAACAAATGAAGATGGTAGGTTTTATCTAGAATCTGACGAAACTTGGGATGCACTCATAGTTTCTTTTTTAGGCTTCGAGGTTTTAGAAGTACCATTAACTCAAAAGGTAAACTACGATCTAAAATTTATATTAAAAGAAGAGGCTTCAACACTAGGGGAAGTATTGATTGTTACAGGAAAACAATCTAAAAAAGCTTCTGAAAACCCAGCGATTAGAATTCTAAAGAAAATATGGGAACGTAAACGCCTCAATGGTTTAAACCAGTTTAAGCAATACGAATACGACCAATACGAAAAAGTAGAATTTGACTTAAATACCATAGATAGTGCACTTATTAAAAGTAAGCTTTTTAAAGGTATGGAGTTTGTCTTCGAAGAGGTTGATACTTCTAATGTAACTGGTAAAACGTACCTACCTATTTTTTTAAATGAATCCGTAAAAAAGGTTTATGGAGACAATGTTATTAATAAGAAGCGCGAGGATTTAATAGGAAACAAAAACTCAGGATTTAGTAACAATCAGGTTATAATTGACTTTGTTGACGATTTGTATTCAGACTATAATGTCTATGATAATTATCTCAAGTTTTTTGACAAAAGCTTTGTAAGTCCTTTGAGCAGAACAGGTATACAAACCTATAATTATGTTTTATCTGATAGTGCGTTTATAGATAATAAATGGTGCTACAATATTATTTACTATCCAAGACGAAAAAATGAACTCACTTTTAAAGGTGATTTTTGGGTAAACGATTCTACTTATGCTATAAAGGAAATTAACCTTCAAGCCTCAAAAAGTGCAAATATCAACTGGGTAAAAGAGATATATATAGAGCAAGAGTTTGAAGTGTTGAATGATTCCGTTTTTTTGATAAAGCGTGATTATTTTCTGTCTGATTTTGCATTCAATAAAAAGGAGAAATCCAGAGGAATCTATGGAAAACGTACAACGCTGTATGATAATTATAAATTCAACCAGCCAAAAGAAGAAAAATTCTATGAAAAGGAAGTTTATAATTATGATGCCGATGTTTACAACAGAGAGGATGAATTTTGGGAAAATAATAGGTTAGAAGCCTTAAATAAAGACGAAAAGGGTGTTTATAAAATGTTGGACACGCTTAGAACGGTAAAAAAATTCAAAAGGTTATATAATTTAGGGAGCATACTCGCTTCAGGATATATTGAGTTTCCTAGTATAAATTTTGATTACGGTCCTATATTTTCAACATTCGGTTATAATGAAGTTGAAGGTGTGCGTATCCGAACAGGTGGACGAACTTATTTTGGACCAAATGACCTTTGGAGATTGGAAGGGTTTTTAGCCTACGGATTTAGAGACGATAAATTTAAATATGGCATTTCTGGAAAATGGCTATTAGACAAAAAAAGTAGGCTTACCATTTTTGGCGGTTCAAGGCGAGATGTGGAACAAATTGGTGCAAGTCTTACCAGTTCTACTGATGTTTTAGGGAGAAGTTTGGCTTCATCATCGGTTATTGGAACAGGTTCCAATGATAAATTGAGTAACATTAAACTGACTAACCTTGGTATGTCCATAGAGCCATCACGTAATTTTGAAATACGCTTAGATGGTAGCTTTAGAACTATAAGTTCGGCTTCACCAACATTTAGTTTAGATTATAATGATCCAGACTCTCCAACTGGAATTTCATCAGAAGTTAAACAATTTGAAAGTCGATTGTCACTAGCCTTCTACCCAAAACGACAAATGACAGGTTTTGGAGTAGAACGCAAAAACAAAAATGATGATTTTGCAAGATTATTTGCGCAAATTAGTCGTGGAGACAAAGATTGGTTCAATAGCGATTTTAATTATACAAAACTTCAATTCTCGTACATACAACCTTGGCAAGTTGGTGGTTTTGGCCGCTTAACCACGTCGATTGAGGCTGGTAAAACCTTTGGTGATGTGCCATTGTCTTTATTAAGTATTGTTCCTGGTAATCAAACATATTTTTCAATATATAATACATTTTCGCAGCTCGACTTTTATGAGTTCGTAACAGATACTTACACCTCAATGCATATTGAGCATAATTTTAATGGACGCTTATTTTCGAGAATTCCTTTTTTAAAGAAATATAATTTAAGAGCTATTGCAAGTCTTAGAGGTGTTTGGGGAGAATTGTCAAACGATAATATTGCATTGAGCACTACAGGTAATCCTGTTGAATTTCCACTCGTTGCACCAGACTCTAGGATTTATTACGAGTACAGTGTTGGAGTTGCCAATATTTTTAAAGTACTGCGCATAGATTTTAATTTTAGAGGAAATTACCTTGACAATCCAGATGCTAGACGATTTGGTGTAACAGGTAGTTTTGGGTTTTATTTTTAAGGATGCTTATGTTTTGCTAAACAAAAGTATTAGAATATCTTTGCAGCCCTTAAAAATGATGATATGACAAAGCCTAACAAATTAACCTTCGATGTGTTAATAGAAATTCCAAAAGGAAGCCGTAATAAATATGAATACGATTTTGAGTTAAAGAAAATCCGTTTCGATCGTATGTTATTTTCTTCAATGATGTATCCTGGTGATTATGGTTTTATTCCAGAAACTTTAGCTTTAGATGGTGATCCTTTAGATGTTTTAGTAATGGGTACCGAGCCTACATTTCCAATGTGTGTTATGGAAGTTAAACCTATTGGAGTATTCCATATGGCTGATGAAAAGGGACCAGATGAAAAGTTAGTATGTGTGCCTGTTAGTGACCCTATTTGGAATACTTATGAAGATATAAATGAGTTAAATCAGCATAGAATAAAAGAGATTACACACTTCTTCCAGGTCTATAAAGATTTAGAAAAAAAGAAAGTTGATGTAGGTGGTTGGGGAAATGCAAAAGAGGCTTACGATATTCTTAACAAATGCATTGAGCGTTATGAAACAAGTGAACATAAAGCCAATGGAGATTTTACTATATAATAGGTAATTAAAAAACCAACGATAAATCAACCCTTTTGCATTGCTTGTAAAAGGGTTTTTCTATTAACATTCATTTTACTACTTTTGCCCAGCTAAATAATAAACCAAACTTAAATTATATAATATGGAATCAATGATGATTTACATGCCAATAGCTTTGGCGGCTTTAGGATTAATTTACATGCTAGTAAAGAAATCTTGGGTTATGAAACAAGATGCTGGAGATGGTAAAATGAAAGAAATTTCAGACCACATATATGAAGGCGCATTGGCGTTCTTAAATGCAGAATATAGATTGCTCGCAATATTTGTAGTTATTGTAGCAGTAGCTTTAACAGCAGTATCTTTTATAGTACCAACAACACACTGGCTGATTGTGATTGCTTTTGTTTTTGGAGCAGTGTTCTCTGCATTTGCAGGAAACATCGGAATGAAAATCGCAACCAAAACAAACGTTAGAACAACGCAAGCGGCACGTACAAGTTTACCAAATGCACTTAAAATCTCTTTTGGAGGTGGTACAGTAATGGGACTTGGTGTAGCTGGTTTAGCTGTGTTAGGTTTAACGGTATTTTTTATCATTTTCTTCCATGTATTTATGGATGGTGTTTGGACGACTACAATGGACATGACTATCGTGTTAGAAACGCTAGCAGGTTTTTCATTAGGAGCTGAATCTATTGCATTGTTTGCACGTGTAGGTGGTGGAATTTACACCAAAGCTGCCGATGTTGGAGCTGATTTAGTAGGTAAGGTTGAAGCTGGAATTCCTGAAGATGATCCTCGTAATCCTGCTACAATTGCAGATAACGTAGGTGATAATGTAGGTGATGTTGCTGGTATGGGTGCCGATTTATTTGGGTCTTATGTTGCAACTGTATTGGCTGCGATGGTTTTAGGTAACTATGTGATTAAAGATATGGGAGGTGCAATCTCTGATGGTTTTGGGGGTATTGGTCCTATCTTATTGCCAATGGCTATTGCTGGTGCAGGAATTATCATTTCTGTAATCGGAACCATGTTGGTGAAAATTAAAAACAATGATGCTAAAGAAGCTCAAGTTATGGGAGCTTTAAATGTTGGAAACTGGACGTCAATTGCATTAGTTGCATTGTCTTGTTTCGGATTATGTATATATATGCTTCCTGAAACAATGCAAATGAATTTCTTCGGAGAAGGTTTACAAGAGATTTCATCAATGCGAGTATTTTATGCAACTCTAGTAGGTTTATTCGTAGGAGCTGTGATTTCTTCAGTTACTGAATACTACACAGGATTAGGTAAAAAGCCAATTTTAAATATTGTACAACAATCATCTACAGGAGCAGGTACAAACATTATTGCTGGTTTAGCAACAGGTATGATTTCTACATTCCCTTCAGTATTATTATTTGCTGGAGCAATCTGGGCTTCGTATGCATTTGCAGGATTCTATGGTGTTGCCTTAGCAGCTTCTGCAATGATGGCAACTACAGCTATGCAATTAGCTATTGATGCTTTCGGACCGATTTCTGATAATGCAGGTGGTATTGCTGAAATGAGTGAACAAGAGCCAATCGTAAGAGAACGTACAGATATTTTAGATTCGGTTGGTAACACAACTGCTGCAACTGGTAAAGGATTTGCTATTGCTTCTGCAGCATTAACGTCATTAGCATTATTTGCTGCGTATGTAACGTTTACAGGTATTGACGGAATTAACATCTTTAAAGCGCCAGTATTAGCAATGTTATTTGTTGGTGGTATGGTACCTGTAGTGTTTTCTGCTTTAGCAATGAATGCTGTAGGTAAAGCAGCTATGGAAATGGTGGAAGAAGTACGTCGTCAGTTTAGAGATATTCCAGGAATTATGGAAGGTACTGGTAAGCCAGAATATGATAAATGTGTGGCGATTTCTACACAAGCTTCTTTAAAAGAGATGATGTTACCAGGTCTATTAACTATTGGTTTCCCATTAGTAATTGCATTTGTACCTATGTTATTTGGAATGAGTCATGTTGCTATTGCCGAAATGTTAGGTGGTTATATGGCTGGTGTTACAGTTTCTGGTGTATTATGGGCAATCTTCCAAAACAATGCTGGTGGAGCTTGGGATAACGCTAAGAAGTCTTTTGAAGCTGGTGTTGAGATTAATGGCGAAATGACTTATAAAGGTTCTGATGCACACAAAGCTGCCGTAACCGGAGATACTGTTGGTGATCCATTTAAAGATACATCTGGTCCTTCAATGAACATATTAATTAAATTAACCTGTTTAATTGGTTTAGTAATTGCGCCAATTTTAGGTGGTCATACTTCAGATGAAGGTTTAGCAAATATAGATGACGAAGTTTCTATTGAAATGACTGTAAAGTCTAAAGATATGGCAAAAGCTACGGTAAACTATACATCTATTAAGGATGGAAAAAAGGTTTCTGAAGTTGTCGTTTTTGAAGGTACAGAAACAGAAGTAAAAGAAGAATTGGAAGCTTTTGAATCAACTGTAAAAAATGAGACTGGTGATATTGAAAAAGTAATTAAAAACGTAGATATAACTAAAGAATAAACTTTAGTTAAAATTCAATAATAAAAGCACCTCTAGAGGTGCTTTTTGTTTTACAATATGATAACTTATAACTAACAAGTTTAGGTGTTTTGAATAGTAGTTTTATGGAAATTAAATTAATCCAATCAAATGAAAAAAATTACTATTCTTATGGCCGTTTTAATTTCGGTCTCAGCTTTTTCGCAAGCTAACATTCAAATTACAGAAATATTTTCTGGACAATCAGGAACAGATTTAACTGCAGATTGGTTCGAAATTCATAACACAGGTAATACAGCTTGGGTATCTGGTGTAGATGCAGATTTGTATTATGATGATGAATCTGCAGATGCAACAACAGCAGATCTTATTCAAGGTATAACAGATTTACAATCCGGTGAACGTGCTATTGTTTTAGTTACTGATAATACAGCAGGTGAGGTTAATACTTTTATATCTGTTTGGAGTGAAGTTGTTGATCTTACAAATGTTGAAGTAGGTTATACAGATGGTGCTGGTTTAGGTGGTGGAGGTGATACTGTAGTGGTATGGCTAGGAGATCCTCTAACTACAGGAACTATAATTGATACCGAATCTTATCCTGATACGGCTTCAGATGATGGACTTTCTTATGATGTAGAATTAGCAGCTTTCAGTATTCCTGGTAATATTAATAATGCTACTACTACGCTCGCGCTTGGAGGAAGTGCTAATGATGTACCGAATGTTGCTTCGCCAGCCAATGCACAGCCAATACCACCAACTTTGATAATTACTGAAATATTTTCGGGTCAAGAAGGTGATGACTTAACCGAAGATTGGTTCGAGATTCATAACACAGGTACTATTCCTTGGATTTCTGGGGTTAATGATGATTTATACTATGATGATGATTCAGCAGATGGAACTGCAGCAGATCTTATTCAAGGTCTTACAGATATTCAATCAGGAGAACGTGTTATTGTTTTAATAACGGATAATTTAGCAGGTGAAGTTGCTAACTTTATAACTGTTTGGGGTGAAGTTGTAGATTTATCTGATATTGAAATTGGCTACACTGATGGTTCTGGTCTAGGTGGTGGTGGAGATGCTGTAACTTTATGGCTAGGAGATCCTTTGACTACTTCGCCAATAGCTTCAGATTCTTATCCAGACACAGTTTTAAACGACGGACAATCTTATGATATAGAACTAGGTGAATTCAGTACAATTGGTAACATAAACAATGCTGTAGCAACCAACGCTCTAGGTGGAGATTTAATGGATGTTCCTAACATTGGTTCGCCAGGAAATGCAACAGCAATAGGAACTATAGTTGAGGTTGAATTTACAGAGGTTTACGATTCTGTTATGGAGAATGAAGGTAGTATTACTTTTGCAGTTTCAATTTCAGAAGCACCAACAACTGATGTTACTGTAGATGTAGATGTATTGGATGGAGGTACTGCAGTCGAGGGAAGCGACTTTACTTTACCCTTTGCTCAAACACTTACATTCCTTTCAGGAAGCACAGATAGTCAAACCATAACAATTCCTATTTTAGATAATACTGAAGATGGAAGCGATTTATACTTTATGGTAAATCTTCAAAATGCTGTAGGTGCTTTAATAGGAAGTGAATCAAAATTTTCAGTTTATATTCTAGATGATGATACTATTGTGCCAACAGAAAATACTTCAGTCTTAGATGCTAATTATTTAACTAGTTATACAATTGATGCAAATGGTACAGCAGAAATTACAGCTTACGATCCAACATCTCAACGTTTATTTGTAACCAATAGCTCTAGTATAGAAATTTTGGATTTTTCAGATCCAAGTAGTATTTCTTCAATTTCCTCAATTAGCTTGCCACCAAATACAAGTGGTGTACAAAGTGTTGCAGTTAGCAATGATATGTTAGCTGCAGCGATTTCAGCAAATCCTACAACAGATTCTGGTTTTATATTGTTTGCTGACACTGACGGTAATAATCAAGTTGTTGTTACAGTTGGTGCTTTGCCAGATATGATAACATTTACACCAGATGGAACAAAATTATTATCCGCTAACGAAGGTGAACCAAATGGAGATTATTCTATCGACCCAGAAGGAAGTATATCAATTATTGATGTTACAGGTGGTTTAGCAGGTATAGACCAAAGCGACGTAACAACTTTAAACTTTAATGCATTTGATGCTCAATTGGCATCATTATTGGCAGATGGAGTTAGAATTTTTGGGCCTGGCGCAACAGTTTCACAGGATTTAGAGCCAGAATATATAGCTGTTTCAGATGATAATTTAATGGCTTATGTTGCGCTTCAAGAAAATAATGCATTAGCTACTGTAGATTTAACTACAAATACAATTGTAAGTGTGTCTTCATTTGGAGTAAAAGATCATAGTTTGGTAAACAATTCTCTAGATACAAGTGATGAGACTGATTTTGTATTCAATGCTTCTTGGCCAATTTATGGTGTGTATATGCCAGATGCAATAGATTATTTTAATGTAGAGGGAACAGGTTATATCATCACGGCAAACGAAGGTGATGCAAGAGAGTACAACGGATTTGAAGAAGAACGAAAATTAGGTGATAGCGATTATGTTTTAGACCCAACAATTTTTAGCAATGCAGATTTACTTGCCATTGATACCAATCTTGGAGATATAGGAATTACAAATGCATCTGGTAATACGGATGGCGATTCTTATTATGAAGAAATCCATGTATTTGGTGGTCGTTCTTTCAGTATTTTTAATGCGAGCACAGGAGATATAGTTTTTGATAGTGGTAATGATTTCGAAGTTATTACAGCAGCACATCCTACTTATGGTGCAATTTTCAATGCTAGTAACGAGAATAATAGTTTTAAAAATAGAAGTGATAACAAAGGTCCAGAGCCAGAAGGTGTTTTGGTAAAAGAAATAGATGGTTCTTATTTTGCTTTTGTGTTATTGGAGCGTGTAGGTGGTGTTATGATTTACGATGTTAGTGTGCCATCTGCACCAGTTTTTCTTCAGTATCTTAACAATAGAGACGCTATTGCTGGTGGTTCAGAAGGTGGAGATTTGGGACCTGAAGGTATAGTATTTGTTGATGAAAACGATAGTCCAACAGGTACTGCGCTAATTATAGTGTCTAATGAAGTAAGCGCTACTTTGTCTATCTATTCTTTGGATAATGTAACCTTAGGTTTAGAAGAATATAACTATAATAATAACTTTAGTATGTTCCCTAATCCTGCTAATACAATAGTGAATTTTAGTAAAGCAGATGATTATAAACTTTACGACTTTTCTGGTCGTTTGGTTAAGCAGGTCAAAAATTCTTCATCTATAAATGTTGAAGGTTTAGCGCCAGGAATGTATATGATTAATAACTCAAAAGGATTATCTAAAAAGTTAATGGTAAAATAAATCTAGAAATTTATAACCATAAGCCTCATCAATTGATGAGGCTTTTTTATTTTTACATAACAAGAATATAGATGTTTAAAAAAGATCCACTTCAAATCATTGCATTTCAGGGTTATGGCACAAATACCCATTTCTATGCTCGTGGTAGAGCATTAGAAGACGAGTCTATTGAGCTTGAAAATCAGAATATTTGGCATCTTATCATCAATACTTGGAAACGTTTTGAAACAGATGAAATAAAAAATGTTGGTATTAACATTAAACTGCCAAACGGTAAAATTTTAAAAGGAAAAACAGATAAAGATGGTTATTATAAGGTGGAAGCTAATTTATCTGAGTTATCTAAGCTTGCTAATGATGAAGGTTGGTTGCCTTTTGAATTATCTTACAACGATGTAAATATCAAAAGAACTATTCAGAATGAAAATAGATTTCCTGGTGAAATATTAATACCCTCAACCAAAGCTCAATTTGGTGTTGCTAGTGATATAGACGACACTATTTTACATACAGGTGTAGTAAGTACTTTAAAATGGAAAGTGATTTATAATTCGGTATTTAAACACGCTAAAAATAGAATTCCACTTGAAGGTGCTGCTGATTTTTATCATAAATTACACAGAGGTGTATCTAACAAAAATGCAAATCCAATATTTTATGTAAGCCATAGTCCTTGGAATCTCTATCGTTATCTCGAGTTGTTTTTAAAACAAAATAACTTTCCTAAAGGTCCAATTTTATTGCGTTCTATGAGTAATTTGCTTAAACGAAAAAAGCAAGATGAAAAACCTCAAAAACAAAAAGAAATTCTAAACCTTCTAAAAACCTATCCTAATTTACCTTTTATATTAATTGGTGATAGTGGCGAGCACGATCCTGATATTTATATGGAAATAGCCGAAGAGTTTCCTGATAGAATTTTGGCGATATATCTACGTAGCGTCAAGCACAAAAAGCGTATGCTTCGTGTAAGAGGCCTTGTAGATAATTATAAAACCACTGAGGTGTTGTTGGTAGAAAGTAGCGAACAGGCTATTGAACACGCCAAAAGATGTGGGTTTATTGCCTAAAATAAACCATTAATCTGTGCATCAATTTTATTAATGATACCTCCTAAATCTTCAGGATTAGCAACAAAATCTAAGTTGTCTACATCAATTATTAGTAAGTTACCTTTATCGTATTTCGTAATCCAAGCTTCGTAACGCTCATTCAATCGGCTTAAATAATCGATACTGATAGTGTTTTCATAATCACGACCACGCTTATGGATTTGCGCTACGAGATTTGGAATAGAACTACGCAGATAAATTAATAAATCAGGACCTTTTACAAAAGATTCCATAAGCTCAAACAAAGACGAATAATTCTCAAAATCGCGATTGGTCATTAAGCCCATAGCGTGTAAGTTTGGAGCAAAAATATGAGCATCTTCATATATGGTTCTGTCTTGTATAATATCTTTTCCGCTATTGTGAATTTGATTTACTTGACGAAATCTACTGTTTAAGAAATACACTTGTAAGTTAAAGCTCCAACGTTCCATCTGATTGTAAAAATCATCTAAATACGGATTGTCAACCACGTCTTCTAATTGTGCTTCCCACTTATAATGTTTGGCTAGTAATTTTGTGAGCGTAGTTTTTCCAGCTCCTATATTTCCTGCAACAGCAATGTGCATAGTTTATTCTTTTTTTAATTGGTATTCCCTGAGAATTTTGCTGTCGTAAATATACAAGGTTTCATTGGTTACCAAAAACTGATTTATTAACAAATTTGGAAGCTTAATTGGTTTTATTTCAGTACTGTTTTTTCTTAAAATATAAAGACTGTTTTCCCTTTTTAAGATTAGTTGGGCTTCACTAAAAGCCAAGCTGTCGTAACCTTCATTCTTATATTTGGCTATTAGGCTACCGAAATAATTATAGATATATAAATAGTTTTCGGTAAGCATATAGCATTGATTATAGTCACTTTTTAAATCTAATATTTCTGATTGAATAGGTACTGTTTTTTGCTTCACCTTTTTTGTTTTGTAATCGTACAATTCTAGTTGTTGCAAATCTTGATTAAACAACCAGAGCGTACTGTCGTAACCTGTAGAAACAAAACTTACATTTTTGTAGATTGGTAAGGTGTTAAAATCGATTTTATAAATCTCGGCTAATCGATTGTCAAGAATAACTACGGTATTAAAATCGCGATAAAATAAATTGATTTTTAAAGGATTAAAAGTATTGGCAGAAGAAATTTCACCTAATTGAAAGTTGCTATAAACAATCGTTGTGTCGTTAGATTTTTTGCGAAAACTATTGTCTTCAGCAGCATAATATAGCGTGCCAAAATTATCTGCACCAAATATGTTTTTGGCTTTAATCTTGGACGAATCTATAATGCTAGTCTTTATTTGCTCCTGAGCAGCAAGAGAAAAACTAAACATAAAAATAAAAATAAACAGCTTTTGCATAAGGTTTAGAAAAGTACAAAAATTGAACCATATCTATAACTTTATAAAACTAGTATTTAGTATTAAAAGATTATACAGTTAATTTATACCCAAATCCACGAACGTTTATGATCTGAATATTTTCGTCCTTATTTAGTTTTTTACGCAATTTGGTAATAAAAACGTCCATGCTTCTGGCAGAGAAAAAATCATCTGTTCCCCAAAGTTTGTTAAGAATGAGAGACCGATCCAAAACCTGGTTTTTGTTTTTAACAAGATGAAATAAAAGATGTGCTTCTCTGTGTGTTAATTGCATAGAATCTTCTGATTTATACTGAAGCTGTTGTTTGGGAAAATCGAACATATAATCACCAATTTCTAAAATTTTTGATGTTTTCTGAACTTTGGTGCGGTTAACCAAATTATGAATTCTAACAATTAACTCTTCCATACTAAATGGTTTCTTCAAGTAGTCATTGCCGCCAATAGAAAAACCTTCTACCACATCTGCAGTTTGCGATTTTGCAGTTAAAAAAATGATAGGAATTGTATCATCTATTGCCCTTATTTCTTTTGCTAGAGTAAAGCCATCTTTTTTTGGCATCATAACATCTAATACTAAAATTTCAGGAGTTTCAGATTTGTATTTTTCAAAAGCTTTTTCGCCATTATCACATAAGATGACTTCAAAGTCTCTTGTCTCTAAACTCTCTTTGATAATCTGGCCTAACGCAGATTCATCTTCGGCTAATAATAATTTTATGTTACTAACCATTTGGAAGCGTTATTTTAAATGTTGTTTTATTATTTAAATCTAAAGAAATGGATCCATTATGCTTGTCTATTATTGTTTTGGTGTAGTACAAGCCAATTCCAAAACCTTTTACATCGTGCGTGTTACCTTTAGGAACGCGGTAAAACTTTTCAAATATGCGCTCTTTATTTGCCTTAATTAGAGAAGTGCCATTATCGGAAATTAAGATATCAAACATATTACCTTTAGGAATTAAATCTATTGAAATAGTATCTCCTCCGTACTTTACAGCATTATCTAAAATATTATTTAAAGCATTTTCAAAATGAAAAGCATCCACTTCAGCTAATAAGCTTTCTGCATTGAAATTTGAATGAAACGTTTTTTCTGGATATTGAATTTTGTAACGATTCACTAGCGAATTAAGTAGCGTGACACAATCTACAGGCTCTTTATTTAACTCAAGATTATCACTGTCTAAAGTAGCAGTTTCAAGTAGTTTTTCTACCATTAAGTTTAGTTTTCCTAATTGTTCGGAAGACATATTGATATATTTTTTTGTCTTCTCCTTGTCTTCAATAGCATTAAAATTACTGATGCTTTCTAAGGCTACTCCAATAGTTGCAATAGGTGTTTTAAATTCGTGGGTAATGTTGCTTATGAGGTCGTTTTTTACTTCAGCCAATTGCTTTTGGTGTTTTATAATTTTCAATAAATAGAATAGGGAACTTATTATGGCAAGTACTAATAATAATGATATTAAAATACCACCAAGACTACGTTTTAAAATCGACCTTGTTTCATTAGAAAACCCTAATTTTAAAACACTATGCTCTGGCAGAAAAGTCGATTTTGATTCAACATAAATATTATGCTCGTGGGAATCAACACCCAATATTTTGACTTTACGTTTCTTATTTTTCTCTATGATTGATTTGTCAGGTACATTATGATAATAGGACAACTGGTGGTCTAAATCAAGTTTTTTTCTCTTTAAATCCTCATAGAGTAGTTTGTTTACTTCTCTAACATCTAGAGAATCGTTTCTCATAGATAAATAAACCTTTGTCGTCAAAAATTCGATATTCTGTAGGTTTAAGGAATCTGATTCTAAGCTCTTAATCACTTGGATTTCTTTAATATCCTCTGGTTTTATAAGATTTAAAGAGTCATATCTAAAGTCAAACGCTGTAAGATAAGACTTAATAGTAGAATCATTCTCATAGAAACGGTGTGTTAATGAGTTTTTTGAAGAAAAAGCATAGGATGTTTCTTTGGCTAAACTTGCATAATAATCATCTACTGCTTTATCTAGACTAATTTGTACATCTCTGATTAATTGCTGTTTATTAGAAGTATAGTTTTTGTAATTCCAATACACTTGAATCCCAATGGTAATTAGAATAACTGAAATAATAATGTATAATATATACTTATATAGCCTATCGTTCATACCTCAAAAGTAGAAGTAAATATTTAGTAAAACTAATCGGTTAACACACGTTAACGTTAGTTAACTTTAGAAATGAAAATGATGTTTGATATTTGTGAAACTAATCAGTTAAATAAGAAATCATGAAACACATTACCATTACCATTGTAGCGCTTTTAATATCATGTTTAAATAATGATAAAGTAACTGGACAAAATTATATTGAAGATTATTATCAAACAATTTACCAAGCAGATATGGCTTATAGTACGGAGGATTATCAAAAAGCCTTTGAGTTATACCAAGCTGCCTTTGAGTCTTGCGAACCTGTAAATACACCTATATATTATGAGATTTCAAAATTTGCCGAAACTTGTGCCATTTTGGGTAAAACGGAATTGGCTGTTGATTTTCTAAAAAAGGATTTTACAACAGGATCCCAATTAGAACATAAATTAAAAAACAGCAATTTTGATAATCTTTTTGCATCTAGCATAGGCAAAGAGTTAATAAAGAATTATGATAGCTTAAGGCAGCAATATTTATCCAGCATTAATCAAGATTTAAGACAAGAAATTGCAGAAATGCAACGGAACGATCAAAAATATAGAGCACAACCAGGCTTTATGGAAAGTACTGAAATGAAACAAAAACAAGAAGAAATTGATAACTATAATACTAAACGACTCATTGAAATATTTGATGAGTATGGGTATCCTAACGAAAATGTTATTGGTGGTTTTAATATTGATAAAACACCAGTGTCTATAAATGGTATTTTATTACATACATCAGACTCTATAAGAATCAACTATTTTATACCTAAATTAAAGGAGTATATTGAAAATGGTGAATGTTCACCAAGTGTTTTAGGACCTATAATTGATCAATACTATCTGTACAATAATCAGCCACAAATTAATGGAACATATACCAAACCAGATGGCAGTTATTCTAATATGATTGATGATTTGGATAAAGTAGATGAAAATAGAATATCTATAGGTTTACCACCTTTGTGGTTACAAGAAAAAAGAGATAATTTAATCAAAGAAAAATATGGGTACTAACATAATAAGAAATCAAATAAATTAAAAACACAATCAAATGACAACAGTAATTAAAATAGCAGTCGTGGCATTAGTGCTAACTGTAACAGGTTTACAAGCCCAAGATTTTCAAGGTGTAGCAACCTATAAGACGCATCGTGCTTTTGACATTAAAATGGATAGCACACAAATGAACTCTGATATGCACAAGCGTATGATGGAGATGATGAAAAAGCAATTTCAGAAGACATTTATACTCACCTTTAATAAGGAAGAATCTTTATACAAGGAAGACGAAAGTTTAGATAAGCCACAAGTAGCCATGGGAGGAAACATGGATTTTGTTATGGTAGGTGGCGGAGGATCTGATGTGTACTATAAAAACACTAAGGATAAGCGTTATACCAATCAGATGGATACTTTTGGGAAATTATTTTTAGTAAAAGATAATATTGAAGATATAGAGTGGAAACTAGAGTCCGAAACCAAGTATATAGGAGAGTATCAATGTTTTAAGGCTACCTATACTAAAATGGTAGAAAAACCTAGAATTGTTATTAATACAGATGATGAAGAAACGGAAGAGGATTTAGACAAAGAACCAGAAATGGAAGAACGTATAGTAACGGCATGGTATACACCACAGATTCCTATAAGTAATGGACCTGATGATTATCAAGGTTTACCAGGCTTAATATTAGAAGTGCACGACGGTAAATTAACCATTATTTGTAGTAGAATAGTACTAAATCCTGAGGATAAAGTGGAAATAAGTGAGCCAGAAAAAGGGAAAGAGGTAACTCAAGCCGAGTATGAAAAAATAATGGAGAAAAAAGCCAAAGAAATGCAGGAACGTTTTAGTCCCAAAAGAGGACGAAAAGATGGTGAGAGCATCTCAATTACAATTGGTGGCTAAATTCTTAACATAAGTTTAACTTATACGGGTTTTACTTTCTTCATCCTATAGAGTCTAATGGAATATTAACACATGTTGCGTTTTAACATTTGTAAGTTTTTTAATATTAAAACATTGGCTGTAATGCTTTACATTTGTTATCCAACAATAACCATTAAAGATGAAGAAATCATTATTAAAAATTGCTTTAGTATTTACAGTATTGCTAGTTGGCTCTAACGCTTTTGCGCAAGATTTTCAGGGCAAAGCCTATTACATGTCTAAAACTACAATGGATTTAGATGAATTTGGAGGTAGAGATATGAGTCCTGAGCGTAAGAAACAAATTCAAGAGCGAATGAAAAGCTTTTTGGAAAAAGTTTACATACTTACGTTTAACAAAGAAGAGTCAATATACAAAGAAGATGAAAAGCTTGAAGCTCCAGGTGGAGGTGGTAGAGGTTTTGGTGGATTTGGTTCTAGCTTAACGGGAGGTCCAAAATACAAGAACGTAAAAACAAAAGAACTAATACAAGACCAAGAGTTTTTTGGGAAGCAGTTTTTAATTAAAGATGAATTAAAAAATCTTGAATGGAAAATGGGTACAGAAACCAAGCAGATTGGTAATTATACGTGCTTTAAAGCCACTGCTACAAAAACCGTAGATGAATTCGATTTTAGAAGTTTTAGACCAAGAGGTAGAGGTAATGATGAAAAGAAAGATGAAGAAAAAGCTAAAGATTCTACAAAGTCTGGTGATGAAACAAGCAAGAGTGACAATCCTATGGACGAAATTGAAGTGCCTAAAACCATTGAAGTTGTAGCATGGTACACTCCACAAATACCAATTAACCAAGGTCCAGGTGATTATTGGGGTTTACCAGGATTAATATTAGAAATTAATGCGGACAGAACTACAATTTTATGTACTAAAATTGTTTTGAATCCTGAAGAAAAAGAAGATATCGATAAGCCAACAAAAGGGGACGAAGTTACTCAAGCCGAGTACAATGAAATCATCACTAAGAAGATGGAAGAAATGCGAGAAATGTATGGTGGTCGCGGAGGTCGTGGTGGCCGAGGCGGAGGTCGTAGAAACTAATTCACATAAAAAAACTAAATAACTAAAATGGCTATTACATAAATAAAGTCATTTCATTTGCCAATCAAACAAACTTTAACGAATGAAAAAATTATTAGCACTACTATGCTTAATAGTAGCAGGAAGTTCCTTTGCTCAAGTTAAAATGCAAGGTGTTGTAAAAGATAGTATAGGCGAAACTTTGGAACTTGCCAATATTATTGCTATTAACCAAGAAACTAACACATTAGAATCTTATGCCATTACTAATGATCAAGGTAAATACGTTCTTTCTTTAGGAAAAAATGGTAAATACAAAATACAAGTAAGTTATATTGGTTTTAAAACAATTGATGAAGCTTTAACTACTCAAGAAGCAGATATCAATAGAGATTTTATTATGTCTCCAGATAACTCATTAGATGCGGTTGAACTTACCTATGAAATGCCTGTAACGGTTAAGGGAGATACTTTAATCTACAATGCAGATTCTTTTAAAAACGGTTCTGAAAGAAAATTAGAAGATGTCCTAAAAAAATTACCTGGTGTTGAAATTACAGCAGAAGGTAAAATAGAAGTTGAAGGAAAAGAAGTCTCTAAGTTAATGGTTAACGGAAAAGATTTCTTTGATGGAGATACCAAATTAGCTACTAAAAATATTCCTTCTAATGCTGTAGATAAGGTACAGGTCTTACGTAATTATGCTGAGGTAGGTCAGTTAAGTGGTGTGCAAAACAATCAAGATAATGTTGCTATAAACATTAAGCTAAAAGAAGGAAAAGAAAACTTTTGGTTTGGTGATATCACTGCTGGTGGTGGAACGGCACCTTCACCAAACGATGAACTCTATTTAGTACAACCAAAACTATTTTATTATAGCCCAAAATATAGCATTAACCTTATTGGAGATATGAATAACATTGGTGAAGTGGCATTAACCAATAGAGACCTAAGAAACTTTGGTGGTGGCTTTAGAATGCCAAGTAGAACAAGTGGTACTAGTATTAACTTAGGTGATAATGGTCTTGGTGGATTAACAAACATTGCTAATTCGCAAGAGGTAATTACCAAGTTGGCTGCAACAAACTTTAGCTATTCACCTAACGAAGCTTTAGACTTAAGTGGATTTTTGATTTACAATAGTTCTAGAATGCGTACTAGAGAAGATAGCTATATAGATTATATTGAATTTGAGGACGACCCAAACACACCAATAGATGAGTCTGCAAATATTCCACCAGACGAAAAAACAGAACAGACAGGTAGAGAAGCTACAAATCAGTTTTTAGCAAAGCTAAGTGCATCTTACAAACCCAATGTAAATAATCAATTAAATTATGATTTACTTGGTCGTTTTTCAAAGGACGAAGAGAAGCAAAATTTATTTTCTACTATTGTAGGTAATACCAATCAAGTAGATACAGCATCTCCGTTTAGTATTAATCAGAATTTGAATTATTACTACACATTAAATGAAAACAACATCTTTGCTTTTGAAGCACAACATTTAATAAAAGATGAAGACCCATTTTATAATGCGTTATTGGTAAACGATCCAACAAATAACGATGATCCAGACAATGATGCTTTTGATAATACAGCTGAAGGATTAGGGCTAGATAGAGATCAATTTTCTTATGATTTAAATCAAGATCGTCGTGTAAAGTCTAATCAATTAGATGCAAAATTAGATTACTATAATATTTTAAACGCAAAGAGTAATATTAACTTCACTCTTGGTACGATTTTAAGTCGTCAATCCTTTAATTCTAGTATTTTTCAGTTTTTAGATGATGGTACAACAATAGAGCCAACACCAAGTATAATGGATGCTGATGGTAATTTGTTGACTACAGAAAATGATGTGGAGTATAATTTTAGTGACATCTATCTTGGTGTTCATTATAGGTTTAAAACAGGTAAATTTACTATTACACCAGGTTTATCTTTACATGCCTATAGCAACAAAAACACACAATATGGTGAAACCTTGTTTGATGATAATTTCTTTATGGTATTACCAGATTTTGAAACAAGAATTCAGTTTAAAAAGAGTGAGAGTTTAACATTTAACTATAGAATGAACACATCTTTCACAGATGTTACAAATATTGCTGAAGGCCTAGTGATGAATAACTACAATAGTTTTAACTATGGTAACCCAGAATTGCAGAATTCGCTATCACATAATTTGAGTTTATTTTATTCTAGTTTCAACCTGTTTAATTATACTAATGTATTTGCAGGAGCAAATTATAGTAAAAATATAGACCAAATCCGTTCCCTTACTAATTTTGAAAACGTTATTAGAACAAGCAGTTATTTTAACTCAGGTTTTGCAGATGAGAGTGCATCATTATTTGGTAGAGTGCAACGTACATTTGGTAAAGTAAGAGCGAGTTTAAGAGCAAACTTTAATTACAGTAAGATTAATCAGTTTGTTCAAGGCACACAATCTGTTAATGAAAGCTTTTCGCAAACCTATACACCATCGATTAGAACAAACTTTAGAGAAGCACCAAACGTAAGTTTTAGCTATAGATATAGTATTTCTCAAAACGATCAAGGTACAAATACTACAAAGTTTACAACTAATGCACCTTCTATTGAGTTTGATGCATACATCTGGGATTCTGTAACATTCTTAACAGACTTTACTTATAATGAACAAGATAATGGTGAAGGGCAAAAAGATATTTTTAAAACATGGAATGCTTCTTTAAGCTACAGAAAAAATAGTGATGCTAAATGGGAGTATTCTCTAAGAGCTTCCAACTTATTAAATATAGATTCTAATGTTAGTAATGGTGCAGGAAATATTTCTGTATTTAGCTCAGAAACATTTATACAACCACGATTTGTCACCTTTAGGTTGACATATACATTGTAATAAAAAAGCCTTCTCAATTGAGAAGGCTTTTTTATACTAAATATTCAAAATCTAATAATCCCTTAACACATGAACTATACCTGAAATTGTATCAATGTTATCTCCATCTCTTATTATAGTTCCAGAAAAGTTAATGTCAACATATTCACCAATCTCACCAAATGAAGTTAGATTAAATGTGAGGGTTGATTCGTTGTTGGGAGTAGATGTCCAATAAAGACCTATACATTCTCCCCACATTGAAAAATGTGGTTCAGAAATATCTGATACTGGCAAATTTAAGCTGTAAGATCCTATGTAAGATTCTTGATTCAAGGTTCCAAGTATATTTAAGCATGAATTTCCATTAGTACTATCATTAATGGATAATGTATGGCTCCCATCCCAATTAACATAAAAGATACAAGAGATATCATCTATTGCCAAGTAGCTATCAACCCCATTAATTGAATATTGAATAAATTCAACTGATGAATTACAAGCATTAATTACACCAATATTAGTAGTTGGAGATGTAAAGGTGTAATTTATTTCAGTGGTAAGTTGAAGGTTATTGAAATCAACTCCTTTGATGCTGAACGTATTATTTTCAGGGCATCGAAGTAAACTAATTTCAAATTCACCATTAATTACACTATCTATATATGATAAGTCACCATAAACTAGTTTAACATAACCATTTGTAACGGCATCACCATCACAAGTGTTAAATGTGCCAATTACAGTTTCTCCAATGAAACTTGGGATATCAGGTATAATGATTGTAATATTTGAGTCTGAAGAAAATGATCCTATAGTGCTAGTATATATAGGTGAATTGTTGCAATTATTATGAAGGTATATATTAAGACTTAGTGCTTCATTACTTGGAACTAATCCACATACTTCACCTTTTTCATTGGTCTGACCTTCACTTGTTCCATAAGTTGAACTTGTAATTGTTACTAATAAATTATTAAGTTCATTTCCTTCTTCATCTGTTGCAGTAACACAAAGCGTAAT
Organism: Winogradskyella pulchriflava; assembly: GCF_042434315.1. Taxonomy (NCBI): domain Bacteria; kingdom Pseudomonadati; phylum Bacteroidota; class Flavobacteriia; order Flavobacteriales; family Flavobacteriaceae; genus Winogradskyella; species Winogradskyella pulchriflava. Next base: position 1,195,695 of record NZ_JBHLTQ010000001.1, read on the forward strand.
AGCTTCTGCTGGTATATCACAGTTCCAAAAGCTAAAATGCGAAACCGTACCAACATACATATTACCTTGTAAAGTAGCGAAGCCTTCTTCTTTCCAATAACCTCTAGCTTCATCGAAATGCCAAAGTGGAATAGTGGCAGGTGCAATACTCATTAGGCTAGGATCTACAGGCATTTTAATTTCGGAAGTAGAACCTACAGCTAAGTTTAATTCTTCACCTCCAGAGCCTCTAAGCTCTACGGCAAGCATTCCTAATGTTTGCAGCATACGCTCAGCACCATCTTCATTTTCGGCATACAACATACCTGGCATTTGCATTGGCATATCTTCATCTGCTGGGTCTAAGTGATGCATAATAACATCAACAGCACCAGAGTATGAAGAACCATCTTCTTTTATAAAATTACCGTCAAAGCTAACAGAGCTTCCATCATTGACTGTAATGGTTTCTGAAGCACCACTATTTACAGTGCCAACAACAGTTGCTTCTAACAGC